>NZ_AP026800.1:0-1200000 GCF_033095945.1 Bombiscardovia apis
ATGGCTCAAGATCAGCTGGATCCTACGCAAGAAGCCCGGCAAATCTGGACAGCCGCCTCTCAGGTTCTCAAATTCAGCGACGCTTTGACTGCCCGTGACAAGGGTTGGTTGGCAGACATTACTCCCGAAGCTGTTTTCGGAACTACAATTGTGCTCGCTGTTTCTTCGCGCGCGGCCCAAGAAGCAGTTCAAACTGATTTGAGTCAACCCCTACTCGCAGCTCTCAAAATGGTTTCCGGACAAGACATGATTCCGGCCATCAAAATCGTCCAAAACCGCCCTGAAGCAACCGAAACCACTCTAGCCCAAGCGCAAACAGAGCAGGTGACTCTCGCTACGGCCCCACCAAGCGAGTCGATTCAATCGAACCAGGCCACTCCAAACCAAGACTTTGCCCAGCCAGGTGTCACATCTCAACCTGTTGCCCCAGCGCAGCAAGGCAGTTTCGATCCCTTTGCTTTCCAAGTGTCTTCGTCGGCCAACACGACTTCCGCGCCAACCAGCGCCCCTGTTCAGCAGCCAGCTCAGCCAGCTCAGCCGGCTCAGCCCGTCATCCAGCAGCAACATGTAGTCTCGACAGCCTCCAGTCAGCAGATTCCCCAGGTGCAGCCCACCGCTCAGCCTTACTCTTCGCAGTCCTTCTCAACTCCTTCTTATACCGAACAGACTCATACCGAAGAGCCCTACGCTTCTAGTCAGGTCCCAACAGAATCAGCTTCTTCGGGGCAGTCCTTCCCACTTCCAGAATTTTCAATGGGTCAAAATCGGGTGGAGCAAGATCCGGAAACACACCTCAATAAGAGCGCAACTTTCGAGACATTTGTGCCCGGAGATTCCAACCGTTTCGCCCGTACCGTCGCACTTGCAGTGGCTGAGGGCTCCGGCCGCGATTTCAACCCCTTGTGTATTTACGGCAGCTCGGGACTGGGCAAAACCCACTTGCTCAACGCCATAGGCAACTATGCCCTGATTAAAGACCCTCATCTAAAGGTGCGCTACGTCACCAGTGAGGAATTTACCAACGAATTCATCGAGGCTCTGCAGGATCCAAATCGCAGCCAAGGCCAGATAGCTGAATTCAACCGCCGCTATAGGCAGGTAGACGTACTCCTTATTGACGATATTCAATTCTTAGGCGGCAAGGAAGCTACCTTAGACCAATTCTTCCATACCTTTAATTCCTTACACGATGCCAATAAGCGTATTGTGATTGCATCTGATGTGGTGCCCAAAAACCTCAAAGGCTTCGAGCAGCGCCTTATCTCACGCTTTGATTCAGGCCTGACCGTAGATATTAAGCCTCCGGATCGAGAGACACGCGTTGCTATTTTACGGATGATTTCCAACATCAACGGGATTACAGTACCAAACGAGGTCCTCGATCTTATTGCTGAGCGCTTCACCGAAAATATTCGAGAACTTGAGGGTGCTTTGAATCGCGTCACAGCGATTGCATCCTTGAATAATCAGCCAGTTACTAGGATTTTAGCCGAGCAAACGCTGGAAGATTATTTTGCAACCGATGTAGAAGTCAAGCCCACTGACATCATTTCTCAGGTGGCCAAATACTTCCATCTCACTTTCGACGATTTGGTGGGCCGCACGCGTACCAAGAACATCGCTCTTGCTCGCCAGATTGCCATGTATCTGGCCCGTGAGATGACTTCTATGTCTCTGGTAGACATTGGCGAGGTTTTCGGCGGCAGGGACCACACCACAGTAATGCACGCCTATACGCGAATTTCTAACGAGATGCAGGAAAAGCGCGAGATTTATAACTATGTTATGGAGTTGACTGTTCGTCTCAAGCAGCCCCAATCTAATTAAGCGACACGCCTATATGTGGATAAAAAGAAAGAAAGTTATCCACAGACTTATTCACGGATGTGGGCAAACCCTGCGCATAACCGCTAAAATTCCGTGGATAACCCGTGCGTAAGATGGGAATAGGATCACATTTTTTGTGGACAATTAAAATTCTACTTATCCACAGTGGATAACTTATGAGAATATCCACACTTATCCACACTTTTCTCTTCATCTTCTCGGATCCTTCGTTGGCGTTCTGCCGGGCTTTCAAACACTTATCCACACTATCCACCGTGCTTATGTATATGACTACTTACGTCTTACAACTTTTCTTCATTCTCATTATCAATTCCAAACCAAGCTATTCTCACTAAGCTCTCGCCAAGACCGCTAGAATGAAAACATCGAATACTTTGCACATCGACAAGAAGGCTCACATGAAAGTAGAAATTAACTCCGCGGCTCTTTCCGACGCTGTCGCCTGGACCACTCGCGTTATCCCAGCCCGTCCAGCAACTCCCATCCTCGCAGGCATTCGCCTAGAGGCAACTGACGGAACACTTAAGCTCTCCGCTTTCGACTACGAAACTTCAGCTCGCCACCACATAGAGGCTGGCATCGACGAACCCGGTTCGGTCCTAGTACAGGGCAAGTTACTTGCTGACATCACCAAATCGTTGCCTTCAGAGAAAACCTATATGGCCACCGAAGGTTCCAAAATCACTATTACCTCAGGGAAATCAACCTTTACCATGCAGTTGATGCCCGATAATGAATACCCAGCTTTGCCAGAACTACCTGGACAACTGGGGCAGGTCGATGCTCAAACTTTCAGCCAAGCCATTTCTCAAGCTATCGTCGCCGTTTCACGCGAAGAAAATCGCCCAGTCCTCACCGGCATCAAAACTCAAATCACCGGTGACAAGGTTGTCATGACCTCCACGGATCGTTTCCGTCTATCCCAAGCCAGTTTCACTTGGACCCCGCAATCCGCAGATATCGAAACCACATTACTTATGCGCGGATCTCTTCTGCGTGACATTTCTAGATCATTGGATGAGCACCAGAACGTGGTAGTCGATTTCAACCAAGACAACCCTAAGATTGTGGGCATTGAAAATGCCGGACGCGTCTCCACCTGCCAGCTCATCGACGGCGAATTCCCAGCAGTAGACCGCCTCTTCTCAGACGAATACCCCATCCAAGCAGTTGTCGGCAAGCAAGCCTTGCTCGACGCTATTAAGCGCGTAGCCCTTGTGGCCGAGCGCTCCGCCCCCATCCGTATGGTCTTTAGCAGCAATGAAATTACTTTAAGCGCTGGTGCTGCTGATGAAGCTCAGGCCCACGAAGTGCTCGAAATTGATATGGATGGCGAAGACATCACCGTAGCTTTCAATCCCACTTACCTAATTGAAGGCCTCTCAGCCATTAGTGAGCCATTCGTGCGCATCAAGATGACCTCCGCGGTCAAGGCCGTGGAATTTAACGGTCAGCAGGAAGCAGATTCCGACGAATCGATGACCTACCGCTACCTGCTCGTACCCATGAGGTTCAACGTCTGAGACTCGCTCACGAAGAGCAGAGTCGTGAGCCGCTCCTACAAGGGCTGAGTAAGACAAGGGAAGTAAGAAGTGTACATTTCGCGCCTGGCTGTAGATCACTACCGCTCATGGGAGTCATTAGTGCTCGATTTGGAGCCAGGCGTTAACATCTTGCTCGGGCCCAACGGTCTGGGCAAAACCAACCTCGTTGAAGCAGTGGAATTACTCTCAACCGGGTCTAGTCACCGAGTTTCGTCGTCAGCTCCACTTGTTCAGCGCGGTCAGAACAAGGCCACTGTGCGGGCCAACGCCCAATCTGAGGGCCAAACCACTACTTACGAGGTCACTGTTCCTCTCCGCGGGGCCAACAGAGGCAGGATTAACGGTGGTTCTTCCCTCTATATGCGCGATTTAGTGGGGCAAATTCCATCCGTTACCTTTTCGCCGGAAGATCAGCGGTTAGTCACTGGCGATCCGGGTGGTAGGCGCTCATTTATCAACCAAAGCGCATCACAACTAGATCCAAGCTATTATCAGCTGAAGCAAAATGTGTCCCATATAGCCCAACAGCGCGGTGCCCTCCTTAAACAACTTTCTAGGGCGCAAGAACGAGCTGATTCGGGGTCGCAAGCTAATAATGAAGCCGCTTTAAGTACTCTTGAGGTATGGACTGGCGAATTCATCCGGTTAGGTATGGAATTAACTGCCCGGCGCATGCGTCTTATTGAGCAGCTGCAAGACCCCCTACAAACCATCTATCGCCAGCTCGCGGGCTCCGACCAAGAAGTGGCCTTGACTTACCAACCCTCATTCGAGGAGGTGGTGCAATCTGGGGTGAGTCAGGAGAGTGCAGCCCTCATCAGCCAGCATTTTCAACGCATTTATCCAGGCGAACTGGCTCGCGGGCAAAATCTCATAGGCCCACAGCGGGACGATATAGCTTTCATCTTAAATAGTATGGATGCCAAAGATTACGCTTCAAATGGTGAAGAGTGGACCTTAGCCTTAGCTTTACGGCTGGCAGAATATCAGCTATTAACCCAGGCAAACGGTGTGCAGCCTATCTTAGTTTTAGACGATGTATTTGCTCAGCTCGATCCAGACAGGCGCTCGCAAATTCTCAACTTTGCCCAGTCTCAAGACCAAGTATTGATTACCGTTGCCGCTGCTAGCGATGTACCTGAGCTCGACAGCGCCCATCTCGTTGATTTGGCTCGATTGGCTCAAGTCCATCGGGAACGGCTTGAGGAGATACACCTATGAAACGGCCGATTGCCGCAGAGCTCCGCTTGGATCAGCGCAAGTTGCCAGCACAGATTTTTGGTCGGTTCGTCAAGCGTTCCAACTCGCGCAAGGAACGAGAAGAGCGCTCGCAGCTGGCTTGGCAAGCGTTTGGTAAGCCTGGCCGCGATCCCAACGGATTATCTTCGGTTTTGGAAGGTATCGCGCAGCAGGGTGGCTGGACTCCTCACCTCAAAATTGCCCAATTAAGTAGTCATTGGGATCAGGTTGTCGGACCAGTTATTGCCCAGCATTCAACGGTGACCTCCTATGAGCAGGGGCGCTTAACGATTCAAGCTCGCACTACTGTTTGGGCGACTCAGCTGACTTATATGGTGCCACAGTTGCGTTCAAAGATATCAGAGCGTTTACAGATGCCAGTGGAAGAAATAATAGTGACAGGACCGCGCAGTCAGCAGTTCTCTCACCATCCTTTCGTTCGGCGCAGCTGGGCCAATCCCAAAGGCTAATTTGTGCGTAGACTGCTTTCTGAGCGGTTTTCGTCGCGTGCGGCTGGTAAAATAAGGGTAAACGGTTAAACGTGTGCATGGGCCTTTTTTAGGCGTTTTAGAGCGTACGAACCAAATTTTGACCCTTGTAAAGAGGTTTAGGGTCTAGGAAGGAATCTCTGTGGCAGAGCGTAATACGGACTTGTCTCAAGATTCGCAGGATGCTAAGCGTCCTGACGAGCAGATGCAGGATGGGGCTTCGAATATCCAAGAAAGTCAGCTGGGAAACGCCCAATTAGATGATTCGCTAGCTCCAGAACATTATGATGCGAGCGATTTGCGCGTGCTTGAGGGCCTTGAAGCTGTGCGTATCCGTCCGGGTATGTATATCGGCTCAACCGGTCCTAGGGGTTTACACCACTTAGTCTATGAGATTGTCGACAATTCAGTCGATGAGGCGCTGGCAGGCTATGCAGACCACATCGAAGTTACTATTCTGCCAGACAACGGCATTCGCGTAGACGACAACGGCCGAGGTATTCCTGTCGACGAAGTGCCCGGCGAAGGCATTTCCGGCGTTGAGACGGTGATGACTAAGCTCCACGCAGGCGGCAAGTTTGGTGGCGGCGGCTATGCAGTTTCCGGCGGTCTGCACGGTGTGGGTATTTCCGTGGTCAACGCTCTCTCCACTCGCATTGAGGTTGAAGTGCGCCGGCAGGGCTTCCACTGGCATCAGACTTACCTCAACCAGCATCCACAGGCTCCCCTATCCAAGGACGAGCCGCTGGGGCCAGACGAGGCAACGGGCACTTCCGTTACGTTCTGGCCAGATTCCGAAATCTTCGAGACGACCGTCTACGATTTTGAGACCTTGCGCGCTCGCTTCCAGCAGATGGCCTTCCTCAACAAGGGCCTGCGCCTCACACTAACCGATGAGCGTCAGCCTGACTTAGCTGGGGACGAAGTAGCTGGTGAAGATGAGCCAGCCAGCCGTGAGCAGACGGTGACTTACCGCTATGAGAATGGTATTAGTGACTATGTGAACTTCTTGGTCACCACTAAGAAAGCCACTCCTGTTGAAGATGACATCATCGACTTTGAGGCCGAGGACTTGCATCTTGGTATTTCTGCTGAAATTGCCATGCAGTGGACGGGCGCCTATTCCGAGTCGGTGCACACCTTCGCCAACACCATTTCCACGACCGAGGGCGGTACCCACGAAGAGGGCTTCCGAGCGGCGCTTACGATGATGGTCAACCGTTACGCTCGTGAGAAGAACATCCTAAAAGATAAGGATGAAAACCTTTCCGGCGACGACGTGCGCGAGGGCCTAACCGCTGTGGTTTCAGTCAAGATGACCAACCCCCAGTTTGAGGGCCAGACCAAAACGAAGCTGGGCAATCCTGAGGCCAAGACCTTCGTGCAGCGCGTGATGACCGAGCGTTTAACGGATTGGTTCGATGCTCACCCTAGCGAAGCAAAAGCCATTATTCAAAAGGGTATTGATGCTTCTCGGGCCCGTATTGCTGCTAAAAAGGCGCGCGAATCTACCCGTCGCAAGTCTATTTTTGAGACGGCCGGCATGCCCGACAAGCTCAAGGACTGCCAGTCCAACGACCCTGATGAGTGCGAACTCTTCATCGTCGAGGGCGATTCCGCAGGCGGCTCAGCTATTCAGGGTCGCAATCCCCTGACTCAGGCTATTTTGCCCCTGCGAGGCAAGATTTTGAACACGGAGCGCGCTTCTCTCGATCGCATGATGAAGTCTGACACCATCGAATCACTTATTACCGCGGTTGGTGCCGGCTATGGTGAGGACTTTGACCTCTCCAAGGTGCGCTACCACAAGGTCATCATCATGGCCGACGCCGACGTGGACGGTGCTCACATCGCTACACTCAATCTGACGCTCTTCTTCCGCTATATGCGCCCGATGATTACCGCCGGTTATGTATACGTGGCAATGCCCCCTCTTTATCGTCTCAAGTGGACCAAGGGTCCCCACGACTTCGTATACACCGATGCAGAGCGCGACCGTGTTCTGGCAGAGGGTAAAGATAAGGGTCGTCAGCTGCCCAAGGGCGAAGGCATCCAGCGTTACAAGGGTCTGGGTGAGATGAGCTATCAGGAGCTGTGGGAAACTACGATGGATCCCGACCACCGCATCTTGAAGAAGATTCACATTGAAGACGCGGCTCAAGCCGACGAAACCTTCACCATGCTTATGGGCGACGAAGTAGAACCCCGCAGGCTCTTCATTCAGCGCAACGCCAAGGATGTGCGCTTCGTAGACGCCTGATTTGTCTGGGGCGGGCGATTTAAAAACCGTCTGCCCCATCTTAGAGAGCATCGACCTAACTTTTCATCTGATTTGTAATCTTAAGGACTTACCGTGGCAGACGAGAACAACACGAATAACAACGAGGAAGGGCTCGGCGGGATTAACCTTCCCGACGGTTCGCGCGAACCCTTGAGCCCGCAGGAGATGGACAACACCGACTACGGCCTCTTAAAGGGTGAGCGTATTCAGCCTATCGACCTGCAAAAGGAGATGAAGGACTCTTACTTGTCCTACGCCATCTCCGTGATTGTGGAGCGTGCGCTGCCAGATGTGCGAGATGGCATGAAGCCGGTGCACCGTCGCGTTATCTACGCTATGTACGACGGCGGTTATAGACCAGATCGCGGCTATAATAAGTGTTCTCGTGTGGTTGGCGACGTTATGGGTAAGTATCATCCCCACGGCGATTCCGCCATTTACGACACTATTGTGCGTCTCGCTCAGTCTTGGTCCATGCGCTACCCGCTTATCGACGGCCAAGGTAACTTCGGCTCCCCCGGCGACGATCCCGCAGCCGCCATGCGTTACACCGAGTGCCGTATGGATCCGTTGGCTATGGAGATGGTGCGTGACATCGACAAAGACACTGTCGATTTCATCCCCAACTACGATGGTAAGACCCAAGAGCCAACCGTCCTGCCTTCCCGCTTCCCTAACCTTTTGGTCAACGGTTCCGCGGGTATTGCTGTGGGTATGGCTACTAATATTCCTCCCCACAACATGCGCGAGGTGGCTCAGGGTGTGCATTGGGCTTTGGAACACCCAGATGCCAGCAAGGAAGAACTCCTTGACGCACTGATTTCTGTGATTAAGGGCCCTGACTTCCCTACTGGTGCAACGGTTTTGGGTCATAAGGGTATTGAGCAGGCTTACCGCACTGGTCGTGGTTTGATTACCATGCGCGCAGTGGTCAACACCGAGGAAATCAATGGCCGTATGTGCTTGGTAGTCACCGAGCTGCCCTATCAGGTCAATCCTGATCGCCTGGTGGTGTCCATTCGCGAGGGTGTGCGCGACGGTAAGATTCAAGGCATCGCCGACATGCGCGATGAAACCTCAGGTCGTACTGGTCAGCGCTTGGTACTCGTCTTGAAGCGAGATGCAGTGCCCAAGGTTGTATTAAACAACCTCTACAAGCATTCTCAACTCCAGCAGACCTTCGGTGCGAACATGTTGGCCTTGGTCGATGGTGTGCCGCGCACCTTGAGTTTGGATGCTTTCATCCGCCATTGGGTTAACCACCAGCTCGACGTAATTGAGCGCCGCACCAAGTATTTGAAGCGCGAAGCCGAGGATCGTGACCACATCCTTCAGGGCTATTTGAAGGCTCTGGACATGATCGACGAGGTCATCGCCCTCATTCGTAAGTCCAAAGATGTGGAGAGCGCTCGCTCGGGCTTAATGAACCTGCTTGATGTGGACGAAGTACAGGCAGACGCAATTCTGGCTATGCAGTTGCGCCGCTTGGCTGCTTTGGAACGTCAGAAGATTCTTGACGAGCACGAAGAGCTCATGCGTAAGATCAAGGATTACAACGACATCTTGGCCGACCCCCTGCGTCAGCGCCGCATTGTGGGCGACGAGATGGATGAAATTGTTGAGAAGTATGGCGATGAGCGCCGCACCCGCATTCTGCCCTACTCGGGTGAGATGAATGTGGAAGATTTGATTGCCGATGAGAACGTGGTCGTTACCGTCACGCACTCAGGCTTCGTGAAGCGCACTAAGGCCGATGAATACCGTGCCCAGCATCGCGGAGGCAAGGGCATCAAGGGTACCAAGTTGCGCGAAGCAGACGTGGTCGACCACTTCTTCCTGACTTCGACCCACAACTGGTTACTCTTCTTTACTAACAAGGGTCGCGTCTACCGTATTAAAGCTTATGAATTGCCGGAGGGTTCGCGTGATTCCAAGGGTCAGCATGTAGCCAACCTCTTGCAATTGAGCCCGGGTGAGCAAATCGAGCAAGTACTTTCCTTGCACGCATACGATGATGCTGATTATTTGGTATTGGCAACTCGCAGTGGCAAGGTCAAGAAGACTCGCTTGTCTGAGTACGATTCTCCTCGCCAGGGTGGCTTGATTGCAGTGCGCCTGGTCCAGATGGAAGACGAAGCAGGCAATCCGCTTACTCAGCCCAGTGCAGACGGCGAAGGCGAAGAGCCAGTTTACGATGAGCTCGTGGGCGCTGCCTTGTGCAATAAGGAAGACGACATTATTTTGGTCTCCCGCAAAGGTATGAGCGTGAAGTTCCCCTCCGACGACGAAACCTTGCGTCCGATGGGCCGCCAAACTGCTGGCGTGCAAGGCATGAAGTTCCGCGAAAACGACGAATTGCTGAGCATGGACGTGGTGCCGGAGGATTCGAACGAAGACCTTCTTGTGGTTACCGACGAAGGTTTTGCCAAGCGCACTGCTCTGTCTGAGTATCGCCTCCAAGGTCGAAACGGCTACGGTGTCAAGGCCATAGCTATGGTTGAGGGCCGCGGTTCTTTGGTCGGAGCGTTGGTAGTGAGCGAAACTGATCAGGTCATGGCCATTATGAAATCCGGCAAGGTAATTCGCTCCGACGTTGCTGAGGTTAAGCGCACTGGGCGCAACACGCAGGGCGTCACATTAGCCAAACCAGATAAGGGAGATGAAATTCTCTCTGTCGCTCGTAATGCTGAGCGAGAAGACGATGAGACCGAAGTTGATGCAGAAAACGCCGCTGAGACTACCAGCGAAGAGCAGGCAGTTTCAACTCAAGCTGAGCAGGCTGAGTAAGTAGTAAGAAGGGCAGAGTCCGGCGGTAGTGTGGAGAAGCGAGTGTCGCTGCTGCACTACCGCCCTAAAGCTGGTAGCCTCGCTACAGTAAGGAGCATCAGCGCTCCAAGCGTGTGGGGTTTGTCTTGGGTAGAAATCAAGGAGCACCGATGAGCCAACAAGGTGGCGAAAAAGCCGAGGTCAAGAAGGCCGAGCAGGGCGAGGAACGTACTGGGCGCACTCTCAGTAGTGCAAAGTCGGAGTCCCAGCAGAGCAAGGCTGCGCAAACTCAGACGAAAAATGGTCAGGGATCTGTACCAAAGGCGAAGCTGCAAGCTCAGAAGCCGACTCAGACATCGACCGCTGCTCGGGCTGTGGCTCAGCAGAAGAAGTCTGCCGTTCAAACGTCTGGTCGCAGCACAGAATCGCGAACTAAGAAAGAGGGAGCTTCGACTCAGGCCAGGATAACGCAAGCTGCAAAGGCTACTCATGGAAGCCCAGCAAAGCCGCAAAAAGCTCAGGCAAGTCAGGCTTCAGGCAAGCCTGCTGCAAAGCAGAGCAAAAATGACCCAAAAGCTAAGCTGGCAGTGGCTCAAAAGATAGATATTGACCAATCTGATGCCACTTCAGTCAATATGAAACCAATCAAAGTTAAGGAAGCTAGGCGTGTTGGCGAACCGAGATTAGCTGCGTCAGCTTCTTCCGAGGCCATCCCTCGTGTCTCGGCCAGGCAGCGGTCGCAGGGTGCGGCAGGGCAAACTCAGACCACGGTTAGTGGAAGAATTAAGGGCAAATCCTCCGATGCTGCTCCTACTCGGGTGGTTAGGGCCAACGAGCCAGCCTCCCAGTTCGAGGAATCTGCTGATTTTAAAGCTGCGGTCAATCCCAATAATTTGGGCAAAGCTAAGGTTCCTCGCGCCCGGCGCATGCAGCTCTCGCTCACTCGTGTTGAGCCTTGGTCCGTGGCCAAGGTGTCCTTCCTCCTCGCGATTGCAGGCGGTATTATTCAGGTCATTGCTGCCTGCTTGCTCTGGGTTTTGCTCAACACTATCGGTTTGTTTGATAACATCACCCAGATGGTCTCCAAGACTGGGCTCGATGCCGGTGGATTGGACTTAAGCTCGGTCCTGAGCTTGGGTACCGTCATCAGCTCGGTAACTATCTTCTCTATTTTTGAGATAGTGTTAGTGGTTGTCTTAGCCACGATTGGTGCTTTCCTTTACAACGTGGTCGGATCCCTCGTGGGCGGTATCCACGTCACGCTAGGAGACGATTAATCGCAACTTTTAGTAGTAACGCTCTCATTCCCTCGTCATACCAGGGTATGAGAGCGTTCGTTTATCTCAAACCGTACACTAGAAACTATGTTCCAATACATCGGTACTTTTAGCTCCTCTTTTGCCATGTCCATCGCGATGTGGCCTTTCGTATCTTTGTTGCTAACCTTGCCGGTCTTGGCACTGATTTACCACCGCTACCATCGTTTGCGGTTCAGCTCAGCTCTAGCCGCGTACTTGGTGATTCTATACTTGCTGGCTTTGGTCTTCTTCACTTTGTGGCCCATGCCTGACAACAGAGCTCTCTTCTGTGCCACCCACCACTATCCGGCCCAGCTTCACCCCTTACAATTTCTCACTGATTTGGCCACTGGCGGCCGTGAAGCCTTCTTCCAAATCGTGTTCAACATCATCTTCTTCGTGCCCCTAGGCTTTATTATGGGCAGGGTATTCCGATGGCGCTTTTACCTTGCAATACCCGCCAGTTTCCTCACTTCGCTCATGATTGAGACAGCTCAGCTGACTGGTGCTTTCGGCTTAGTTGGCTGCGCTTACCGCCATTTTGATGTTGACGATCTTATTTGGAATACTTCAGGTGCCATCATTGGTTTAATCTTCGCAGGGCTAGTCAATTGGATATTCCCACCCCGCAAGGCCGATGCTGCCGAAGTGGTCTTCAACCCTTCCTTTATGCATCGCAGCGTGGCAATGGCAGTCGATCTCGTGCTGTCATATGCAATATCTTCCTCGCTAGGCTTCGGACTAGTAGTGTTCGTCAACAAAATGGCCACCCACCGCTCCAATGGTGATTATGGTATTGGCAAGTTCTCAACTCACCCTGAAAGCCTCCACGTGTTCGTTATGGGAATGCAGGTGGGCTGCTTGTTACTCTTTGAGCTTCTCATTCCTCTGGCCCGGAGAGGTCAAACTTTGGGCGGCGCCTTTACCCATATGAGTTTTGAAACCAAGCCTCGCCACGGCTGGATGCGTGCTCTCTTCTACCTGCTTCGCACAGCACTAGTGCTGGCTATCTTCGGCCCTTGGAGTGGCAGCTTCCGCAGCATCGTCGACTTGGTGGCCTTCTTCCTGCTAATCTTCTATCTTTTCAAACGCGAGATGCCATACGACTTAATTCCTGCAGACCCCGAGCTTGGCCCGCCTGCCGATTATTATGGGATGCCAGGCAATTACGAGGGTCCCAGCGAAGGTGATGGCTACGGACTCGAAGAGACCAGCTATTTGCCCTATGAACAATCCCTGAATGCAGCGAGCTTGCCATCAGCGATGCCGCCGGCTTTCTCCCCTCGCTCTAAACGCTCATGGCGGTAGCGGGTGCGAGATGAGAGCATGCCTACTCAGACTCCCCAGAGCCTTCGCTTGCCTGTTTCCCCACACGTCGCCGCGGATTGAAGTTAACTTCGGAGACGACGATAGCGATAAAGATGGCTGCAAATCCGGCTATATGTGCGGCGGTCAATTCTTCTCCTAGAACAATGACGGAAATAGCCATGCCGAAGAGACTTTCCGTGCACAAAATTAGCGAACCTTGCGAAGCGGGCACCTGTGAAAAGGCGATATTCTGCATATTCTGCGCCAGCACTGTTGAAATAATAATGAGGTAGGCCAGTGCCCCGATTACTTGCGGCTGGAAGGCCTGCATTCCGGGCACGGGCTCACTGATGAAGGCCCCGAAGAGGAAGAGCACGCCCGCAATGAGCAGCTCATAATAGGTGAGCACGGTGGCATCGAACTTCTTTGCGAGCCCGCCTGCAAGCACGATGTTAGACCCATAAAATACAGCCCCAACGAGTGTAAGCAGGTCGCCAGAACTCAAGGCGAGCTTGGCTGAATCGTCTGGACTCAAAGAGATGAGACCAACTCCGATGATGGTCAAGAGTGCGGCTATAAAGTTGCGCCAAGCGGGTCGCTTTTTGGTGAGCGCCCATACGAGGAAGGGCACGAGCACGCAGTAAGTAGCGGTTAAGAAGGAGTTACGGCCGGGCCCAATGGTACGCAATCCCTGCATTTGGAACATAAAAGCGCCCCAATAGGTTACGCCCAGCAAAAGTCCGGGCACGAGCATGCTGAGTAAGTGGCTGCGCTTGAGTTTGCCCCACATAAGCGGCGTGAGAATGCCCACTGCGATGACTAAGCGAACGCCCATAATCCACTGCACACTCATCTGCCGCAGCGCTACTTTTTCGAAGGTGTAGCCGGCTCCCCAAGCGGCGGCAGCGAAGACTAGCATGAGTCGAGCCAGCCAAGGAGCTGGTTGTGTGAGTGAAGATTTGAGCGAAGCCATTCGTCTTATTCTAGTCGTAGCTAGGAATCTAAATGCTCGGAGCGTTTTTTGATTAAACGTTTTATTGTGTATACTGTTCACTTAGACATGAGAGCTTCCTCGTATCGCGAGAGCCTGGTAGGAAGTTCTTTGTTACACAGGCTTTCACCCGCAGCGGTCAACGAAGAAAGGTGCTTCATGGGTAAGAAACCAGTAATCATCGACACGGATCCTGGTATTGACGACGCAGTTGCTATTGCAATCGCGCTGTTTTCCGATCAACTAGACGTTCAGCTCATCACCACGGTAGCCGGTAATGTCGGCGTTGAGACCACCACGGCCAACGCCCTACGTCTGATGGCTTACTACGAGTGTGACGTTCCCGTAGCTAAGGGCGCTGCCGAGCCCCTGCTGCGCCCCTTCGAGGATGCCAGCGACATCCACGGCAAGACAGGCATGGAAGGTTTCGACTTCCCCGAGCCCAAGACTTCTCTCCTGCTCAAGGAGAACGCCGTCGATGCTATGCGTCGCACCATTTTGGCTTCGGACCAGAAGATGACTCTGATGCCCATCGGTCCTTTAACCAACATCGCCCTCCTGCTCAAGACCTACCCCGAAGTCAAGGATAATATTGAGCGCATCGTCCTCATGGGCGGCTCTACTACCCGCGGCAACAAGGGCGTTATGTCCGAGTTCAATATTTACGTTGACCCCGAAGCAGCCGAAATTGTCTTCCAATCGGGCGTTCCTATCACTATGGCCGGCCTCAACGTGGGCTGGGATGCGCTAGTGCTGCCCGAGGATTCTGCCAAGCTCCCTGCTATGGGCAAGGTGGGTACTATGGCTTATGGCTTGTTTAAAAAGTATCGCGGCGGCAGTTTCAACACTGGTTTGAAGATGTACGATCCCTGCGCGGTGGCCTGCTTGCTGGCTCCCGAGCTCTTTACTTTTGAAGACGCATACGTGGGCGTTGAGCTTTCCGGCTCCCTCACGGCTGGCTGCACTGCGGTAGATTTGAAGAACTACCTCAAGCGCGAGCCCAATACTTCAGTGGCAGTAGACATCGATGGTCAGGCATTCAGGACTTGGTTCCTGGATTCCATGTCCAAGTGCCGCTAATACTAGTGCCAACAGAAATAAGAAAGAGAGAAAGAGTTACATGACCGCTGTTGCTTATATTGCAGCACTCCTAGCCGTTGCCGTGGTGGTATGGATGCTGATTAAGAAGATGGATATTAAGATATCCCTCTTCCTCATGGGCATTGTCCTTATGTATGTGGCCCTCTTTATGGGCAAGGAAATCTCCGTAGAAGGCTTCAAAACCACTGGCATCAAGTGGCTGGATCCTTTCCAGGCAGTTGCTGACCAGTTCTTGGGCACTCTCACTTCCGCTGGCTTTATCATCTTGATTTTGGGCGGCTACACCTCGTACATGTCCCATATTGGAGCCAACAAGGTAACTGTTTCGGTGCTGTCCAAGCCGATTATGAGGATTAAGTCCACTTATATCCTTGTTCCCATCACCTTCTTGCTAGGCAATCTCCTGTCTCTGATGATTCCTAGCGCTTCCAACCTCTCCATCATCCTTTTGGCAACGCTCTTCCCCATCCTGCGTCAGGCTGGCATGAGCACGCTCTCTGCCGGAGCCGTTATCGCCACCAGCGCCACCATCGTCCCCACTCCTCTAGGTTCGGACAACGTGGCAGTCGCCGGCATGCTGGCCAAGACCAGCCAGTTCTCAGGCTTGACCACCAGCGATTACGTCTTCCGCTATCATGCTCTGATTTCGATTCCTACCCTTATTGTCATTGCTGTGGTGCACTACTTCTGGCAGAAGTACCTCGACAAGAAGGCTGGCGGCGTCTCGCTGGAGCAGATTGATATTGAGACCGCTCAAGAGGCAGCACCCGAAGGCGGCAAGCTCTTCCGCACCGTCTACGCCCTGCTTCCCCTCCTGCCTATCTTCATTCTGCTGGCAGTCTTCGCAGGCAATGCCATCACTGGTTCCAAGGTCAACCTCTCGGTAGCGCTCGCCTCCATCCTCTCCTTCGTGGTAGCCGTGATTTGCGAACTTATCCGCAGTCGTCAGGGCCAGGAAACCCTCAAGGGCACTGATACCTTCTTCACCGGTATGGGTGGCGCTATGCCTATCGTCGCGCTCTTGGTAGCTGCTTCGATTTTCGTGGCCGGTCTGCAGTCTATCGGCATTATCGCCTCCCTCCAGGAAGTCATGAAGTCCACCAACGGTTCGGGTATGGGCTTCGTGCTCCCTCTCATCCTGGTGGCACTCACTGCCCTCATCGTGATTCTCTCCGGCTCTGGTACCGCTCTCTTCTTCGCTATGGTGCCGCTTATGGTTCCTCTGGCTGCGGCCGCTGGTATCAACGTGCTGGCTGTCTCCGTGCCTATGGGCTTGGCAGGCAACCTCTTGCGTGCGGTCTCCCCGGTCTCGGCAGTTATCATGATCGTCTCCGGCTCTATTAAGAAGAGCCCGATGGAGCTTGTCAAGCGCACATCTGTTCCTATGGTGGCGGGCTTGGTCTTCATGTTCGTGCTCTCTATGGTGGTATTCCTGCCTATGGGTACTGCCTGATTCCTAGCAATTCCCAAGGCGGCCGCAGCTTCATTGCTTGCGGTCGCCTTTTGCGTTTGGTGGGATGGAAACGAGGCGATCAGCAAGATGGTAAATCGACTGTAACGATGCTGTTATTCGTTTTGAATTTATCTTGTGCTCTTAAATAATTCCTCGTGTTTCTTCGGTTTGTATGGGATAATAAAGATGAGGTGCGGATCGTATGGAATGTTCCTAACGACTGTTGACCATGTGAATATGAAATGCCAATCAGTGCAGAGGGAGTATTTTAGTCAATGCGCGCAATTCGGGTGGCAGTCGTAGACGACGATCCAGCGAGCTGCCAACGCATAGCCAGCTACTTAGAGCGCTATTCGCTAGAGCAAGGTGAACACTTCGAGACAGCAACTTTCACCAATGGCCTAGAGTTCGTTGACGGTTATGCTCCCCTGTACGACATTCTTTTGCTAGACATACAGATGAAGCCAATAGATGGCGTGGAAGTAGCCCGTCAGGTGCGCCGCAAGGATCAGTCAGTAGTTATCGTATTCATTACTTCAGCACCCCAATACGCAATTAACGGTTACGAAGTGGGAGCACTCTCCTACTTACTCAAACCGCTCCCCTGGTTTGCGTTCAGTCAAGAAATTAAGCGTAGTATCGCTCAAGTGCGTGGGCGAGTAGAAGAATCTATTATTGTGGGTGAGGCTGGTAAATCTACTCGAGTGACCTTACATGACATTGTGTATGTAGAGTCGGTACGCCACACCAGCGTTATGCATACCCTCTCCCGAGATTTAACACTCAACACTGCACTGAAAGACTTGCAAAGCCAGCTCGAGAGTAAAGGCTTTTTCCGCTCGAACTCCTGCTATCTCGTCAATATGGCCCATGTTGTGGGCGTAGAAGACCAGGAGTCCATCATGTCTACCGGTGAGCATTTGCGCGTGAGTCGACCGCGTAAGAAGACTTTTCTAGAAGCGCTCGCCAGTTACATAGGCGGTCAAGAGTGAATACTCAAATTCTCAACGCACTACCAGATATCCCTCGGCTCTATACAGCCATAAGCGAGTGGGGCGCTTGCTTGGTATACCTTCTAGCAGCACGGCGAAGGGTACCGCTTGCGCGGACAGCGATTTGCCTGGTGGTTGGCCTCGCGGCTTTAATCGGTGTGCAATATTGGGCAGGCACACTCCCCCTTGCTTTTTGGCTTTTTAGCATGTGTATAGCTGTAGCCATGATGTATGCGCTCATAGTGCTTGGCTCTGGTGTATCGTCATTGAGTGGCCTATATTTAGTTGTCCGTGCGTTTGTGCTGGCAGAGCTGGCCGCTTCCCTTCACTGGCAGTTAGATTCCTTCTTCCGCTCTAAAATTAGCTCTCATTTCACTCTTGTCTCTCTTATTCTGTTGGTGTTCATATATGGAGCTTGCGGTTTAGCGGCGTGGGTTGCGGAAAAACGCAACTTCTCCAACGTTAATTTCCCTCTCCCCCGGCGCTCGGTCTTCATTTCATTAGTAATTGCAGTAGTTACGTTCGCTATGTCGAACTTAAGCTTCGTTTCCACAAACACACCTTTTTCCGGGCGTGTGGGTGTCGAAGTGTTCTATATTCGTACTTTGGTTGATTTGTGCGGTTTTGCTGTTTTGTATGCACAACAGGAGCAGCTGCGTCAGAATCAAGCAAATG
Source organism: Bombiscardovia apis (assembly GCF_033095945.1). Classification (NCBI taxonomy): domain Bacteria; kingdom Bacillati; phylum Actinomycetota; class Actinomycetes; order Bifidobacteriales; family Bifidobacteriaceae; genus Bombiscardovia; species Bombiscardovia apis. The sequence goes on from NZ_AP026800.1 coordinate 17,985, forward strand.
CAGAATTGGCTTCCATCGATGCCCGTCTTGATAGTGAGCATCGGGAGTACCTGCGGTCCAAGGAAAATCTCGACGCTATGGCCCGTATCTCTCATGATTTAAAACACCAGATTGCTGCCTTACGGATGCAGTTGGATCCTGAGCTTAAATCCCATGATTTTGAGCAATTACAAGCCTTGGTTCAGCAGTATAGTTCCCAGCAACACACAGGCAATCCTGTTCTAGATGTAGTGCTTTCTACGAAGGAGCGCATTTGTGCTCAAGAGGGGATTAGCCTAAGTGTCGTTGCCGATGGCAGTCTGCTGGAGGGTATGAGTGCGATGGATGTTTCGACTCTTTTTGGTAACGCTTTAGACAATGCGATTGAGGCTCTGGAGCAGGTTGCAAACAAAGAAGAGCGGTTAGCTCGCATTGCGCTCTATGCCAGTGATCAGTTCGCGCTCATCCGTGTAGAAAACTATTTCACAACGGACTTATCGTGGCGCTCTGATGGCGAACTCAAGACCACAAAGCAGGGGGAGGGCTTGCACGGATATGGGGTGAAATCTATTCAACATATCGCGCACAAGTATGGGGGAGAGGTTTCGATTACGACGCAAGATCACTGGTTTAATCTGTGCGTCCTGCTCCCTCGGGTGCAAGGCAAACTCAGTCAAGTACACGGTGAATAGGCTTCCAAGGGCGCTGGGAAGGGTTAAGACCATAAAGAGGGAGTGGGGAAGTGGAAAGGTTCTAATTGAACCCCACAGCAGCTTCTGCGAGCTTATATCCTAAGCGTACAGCCAAGCGCCCAGGTTGGCCGGGCATATTGATAAGTTTACACAGCAGTGTGCGTTCTACGTCGCGAGCAATGTGTGGGCGGTTTGCTTCCATATTCCGCCAAAGCTGTTCTTTTGCCCTGTAATTTTCTGCTTGTTTAGACAAGATAAGAAAAACTGAAGTAACCGTGCAGTTGATGGATAGGTAGTGAATCATATACCGGTAGAGACCTTCCGGAACGCTGCCTTTCTCGGGTGTTGCTTGCACCATAAGAGCATTGACGAGCTGGAGCTGGTCAACTCTCGAAATCATCACTGCGGTCTCTACGGACTGCCCTGAGCGGCCGGTGTAATATCGATATAAATCTAAGTCCAAGTAGGTGAGTGTGCGCACGTAAGGAAGCGGTTGATACGAGTATATGAAATCGACGTAGAAAGTATGCTCGGGCAGGTGAGTCGCGGCCTCACGCAATACGTCGGTGCGGAAAATAAGCGCGTGCATAATCATATATTGCGCGATGCCAAATGGCTTGAGCTGATTCCACGTTAATAGTCGGCCTGGAGTCATTACGCTACGAAAATTCACCACGTGCTTGTGGGAGCGACCCTCTTTTTCGTACACATAGTTGCTTACAAACATGTCGACAGGGGAGGGCGTTTGGGCTTGTTGGCGCAAAATAGGCAGTAAACGTGCTAGGGAGTCCGCATCTACCCAGTCATCTGCATCGACGACTTTAATATATAAGCCACGGGCCTCTTTTAGTCCGGCATTGACTGCACCGCCGTGTCCTTTGTTGCTTTGGCTGATGACGTGTACAATCCCTGGCTGCTTGTGTGCCCAGCCATTTGCGAGTGCGGCCGTGGCATCCTGTGAACCGTCATCTACCACAATAACTTCAATGTCTGTAGCTTGACTGGAGAGCAGGGAACGCAGGCAGCGGTCAAGGTAATTGGCCATGTTATAGGCGGGAACAACGAAAGTAATCACGGGGGCCGCAGAGGGGCGTTCTGATGCAGTCATAGCTGCGCTGCTGACTGTGTGCGCTGTCTGAGTCATAGTGCCCTTTCTGCGCGGTTGCGCCGTGAAAGGGCTGCTACCGAACGTATGAAGTCTACTCTCTTTTTGCGCGGTAACAGCCCAGGCGGGTTGAAAATGGTGGGGTGAGGATTACTGCTTTACTGCTGACTTGCTTTGGACGGAATCATCGTCAGGTTCCTGCTTGAAGATGACCTTGAAGATGGGGTAGAAGACCCAGAAGGAGATGAGTGCGTTAATCATCATGGTTACGAAGTCTGCGATGGTCGTACCTGTGGTTCCCCAGCCCAAGCTGTTCTGGAAGAAGTTGTAGACCGGATCCTTATACCAGCCCTGTAATCCTGCCGCGACGATTGTGATAACAATATAGGCGATGAGATACCAAAAAGCTGCAACCCAAGGAGAGGAATTAGATTTGAAGGTCACATTGCGTTGAAGGAAGAAGTTGATAACTTGCGCAATGAGCAAAGTAATTTCTACCGCTAGGAAGTAGGCCAAGCCACCGCCACCGCCTTGGTTCATAGCTCCTGCAGCGTAGTCGAAGAGGTAGTAAGGTGTGCCACCGGTTGTGCCCATTCTCCAGAATTGGAAGGAGACGTTTACTAGAGAAGTGCCGTTAAATATGGCCTTCAAGACGGGCATCAAAACCAACTGCAAGATGGTGATACCGTTGGAAAGTACGGTGAAAACCACGAACTGGGCCAACTCGGGGTGGCGGGTACTAAACTGTTGCCACCAACGTACGGATGCGTGCTTAGAAACAGAGGCTTGGGCCTCACTGGCAGACTGCTTGGCTGCCGGGCTGGTGTTCTTGCTCTGTTCACTCATGGTTGAGTTCCTTTCTGGTGCGGCGGTTGGCCGAAGAATTGCGGAAGAATCCGGCAATAAATCCACCGATGCCCTTCCACGCGTGGCCATTCGGTATGCGAACGATTGCATCCACCATCTGCGTGCTGATCATGCCGTTGGTCATTTTGGCCATAGCCCTAGGAGGCATGTTGAGCACAAAGAGAGTATTGAGGTCAGGACTGCCGGTTTTTGCTTCCTGTTTGGTTTCGCGCTTGGTTAAGAACGATGCCACAAAGCGGGCTAGACCAGACTTCGAGTCTTTCCAAGAAGAGATTGGATCGTTTGGACCGAAGCTATCGAGCTTTCCTTGACGCACTACTGGGTATCCGAAGAGGGCGTTGAGCTCTTCTTCATTCACCTCTTTTACTTGGGCTTGCAGGTAGTGACCCAAAGCAGGTTCGGCCGGTTTGGGCTCTACACTACCTTCTATTTCCACTGGTGCGGAGAGCTCTATTCTGCGGGCATCAGAGCCCACCATCACGGTCCACTCGCCGCTTTCGCACTGCCAAGCATTACTGTCTGTGTCCCAGTGGCGGAAGGTGTACTGGTCAAAGCTTACCTGTACTTGCCGGGTTTCATGCGCATCAAGGGCTACCTTGGTGAAGCCTTTGAGCTCGCGTACTGGGCGCAATACTCCACCTTCGGGGGCGCTCACATATATTTGTACTACAGTAGCGCCGGGCTTATCTGAGTCATTAGTCACGTTCAAAGTGACACCTTGGCGGTCTGCACTCATGTTGGAGTAAGTAAAATGCGTGTAGGAGAGACCAAAGCCGAAGGGGAATCGCTCAGGCACATCCGCTGAGAGGTAATAACGGTAGCCCACGAAGGGGCCTTCTTTGTAGACCACATCGCGTTCAGTTTCCGGGTATGCATCCGAGGAAGGGCAGTCGTCGTATGCAATAGGCCATGTTTCAGCCAAGTGCCCTGAAGGGTTAACTTTGCCGGTCAGTAAGTTGAGGGTGGCTGAAGCGGAAGCTTGACCTGCGAGACCAATGTAGAGTAAGGATTCGCAGTTATCAATCCAGTCCGTACTTACTGGGGAACCCGCAACTAAGACCACTACGATTGGCTTACCCGTCTTATGCAAGGCGGTCAGAAGGTCGGTTTGCGCTTGAGGAATGTCCATTGTGGAGCGGTCTAATCCCTCAGACTCACTACGTTCATCGAGGCCTAGGCAGGCAACGATTATGTCTGCTCCACTGCTGGCCTGCACAGCCTCATCGATAAGTGCCTGATTGCGTTCGCCGTGGCGGTCATAACCTTGTGCGTAGGCTGCTAGCTCTAACCCGGTATTGTGCTCAGATTGCATGAGCTCAAGCAGGCTCTCTTCTTGGGTAGCGTTCACTTTGGAGGAGCCCGATCCTTGGAAACGCGGTGTTTTGGCCATGTCTCCCACAAGTGCAACCTTGCTGCCAGCAGCTAAGGGCAAGCAGTTGTTTTCATTGCGTAAGAGCACGGCTGAGCCTTCGGCAATGTGGCGAGCCACATCGTGATGCTTGCGCTGCTGCTCCTTGCTTAGCAGCCCTTCTCGGTTCATGTGAGGGTCATAGGTGAGTTTAGCTAATTTAGCCACTTCTTCAGCGCGAGCATTGAGGTCGCTCTCGGCTAATTCGCCAGATTGCACGGCTGCGACCAGCTGACGCATGGAGTCGAAACCAGCTTCCGGCATCTCTAGGGAAGAACCGTTGGCTGCTGCCGCGATGGCGCTGTTGGAACCTCCCCAGTCAGAGACCACCATGCCATCGAATCCCCATTCGTCGCGCAAAATGTCTTGAAGGAGATGCTTATTCTCGTTGGCATAGGTTCCATTAACCATGTTGTAAGAGGTCATCAAAGCCCAGGGGCGAGCCTGCCGTACTGCTATTTCAAAGCCAGTTAGGTAGAGTTCGCGCAGAGTCCGCTCGTCTACTACCGAGTTCGATGCCTGGCGTCGTAGTTCTTGGCTGTTCATGGCGAAATGCTTAGGAGTTGCGGCCACGCCTTGGGATTGAATGCCGCGAATCAGGCCCGCTGCCATGTGTCCTGCCACTTGGGGGTCTTCTGAATAATATTCAAAGTTTCGGCCGCACAAGGGGTTGCGTTTGATGTTCATACCCGGCCCGAGCACTACATTCACACCCAAGCTGCGAGCTTCCTCGCCTAAGGCCCGTCCCATGCTTTCAGCCAGTTCTGGATCCCACGAACAGGCCACAGTTCCGGCGGTTGGGAAGCAGGTAGCGGGCTTCGATTCGCCGATGCCTAAGTTATCGCCAGAACCCATCTGGCGGCGGAGTCCGTGGGGCCCGTCGCTCAAGACAAAGCTGTGAATACCGGCCCGCTCAATGCCGCGCGAGTCCCACATGGATCGCCCAGAGAGCAAGGAAGCTCGCTCTAGCAATGTCAGATCCTTGATTTTCATATTATCTCTTCCCCTTGCGGCCACTAACTGGTTGTCGTATAAGGCGGGATCTCTCTGGAACCCTCATCGCTTCCATAGTGTGGCCGTAGCCCATCATATATATGACGAGCTGGTCTGCACTATTATCTCCTCTCCATTATCCGTGGTCGTTGAAGCTTGATTGGGTCACTGTGCATAAATTGTCATTTCGTCTGCATAATCCGTATGATGATCGCATATAACACAGCGGGTGACACTCACTAAGTGGTGTCACCCGCTGTGCTGATAGGGCTGGGACGAAGCGTTAGCTTTTCTGATGTTTTCTAAATCGCCCTATGATGCGGTTATTTTTCGTTGTCGCTCTCTTGATTAGGCTGGCTTGTTAGTTCAACCTCGATAGGGTTGTCGGCTACCTGTTCCAAAACAGATAAATCAGCAGCTTTACGCCGGGCTTTGAACCGCTTGAGCGCTACCAATTCAGTCCAAATGACTAGCACGACAGTGAGTGCCCATACGGCATACATGGCCATACGCCATGCAGGGATTTTTACCTTGGGACTGCCGTCAGCATACATCCAGCTGTTGCCAGTTGTATACAAGATATTGTGGCAGGCTTCACGCATTGCCTTAACCGAGGTTGCTGACTGATCGGAAACATGGTTGGTCACGTTCAAGGTTGCCAACATCAGGTCGTTGCCGTTACGAATTTCTTGGTCAGCATTCTGGAAGAGATCATAGTTGCCGAAGTAATCAGTGACTACTGTTCCACGGAATCCCCACTCGTTGCGTAGAAGCTTCTTGAGAAGATCGCTGTTAGCGCCGCAGTAGAGAGATCCCAAATAGTTGAAACCGCTCATAGCGCCGGTAGCTCCACCGTCTTTGACACTCATCTCGAAAGGCCTTAGGAATATCTCACGCATAGCCTGCTCGTCGGCCCAAGTGCAGAGCATATTGGTACGGTTGGTCTCTTGATCGTTGAGTGCTAAATGCTTCATGTAAGCGTAGACACCGTGCTTTTGCGCACCACCAACTTCGTTAGAAGCCATAGTGCCAGCAAGAAGGCCATCTTCCGAGAAGTACTCAAAATTGCGGCCGCCGAAGGCTGAACGGTGCATGTTCATGGCTGGAGCGTACCAGCCAGTGATGCCCATGTCGTGCGCCATTTGCCCAATCATGTCACCGAAACGGCGAGCTAGCTCTGTGTTCCAAGTGCAAGCCAATGCGGTGGAGGAGGGGAAGCCGATAGAACCAATTTTGGTGAAATTGTTGTTCAATGCAGCTGGTCCGTCAGCGTCAATAAGCTTGGGCTTACCAATAGATTTGACGGGCGAAGTTCCAAAACCACCGTTGGCGATGAGGTTGTCCATATCTTTCACGGACAGCTGGTCAAGGAGTTCGTCCCACAAAGGATCGTCGTAAGACTTGCCGTAGAGATCAGAGAGCGTTACACCGTTTTTGGCTCCGGTGGTGGGCATCTTATCCGAGGCCTTGTCAAACTTCTTGGGATCGTAGTTGCCGTTGTTTACAAAGCGAGCCTTTACCGAGTCGCTCATTGACATACTTGCCGGAGCCGCAGTGGCCTTGGCATAGTTGGCGAAGTGACCGGCGCGGGACAGGTATGTCACGTTGTCTCCGCGAACGCTATCGAAGAGATTCGTTGCGGCCTTTTTGTCACCTGTGCGCAGCTTGTCAGAACCTTTTCCATCGTATGTAATGCTCTTGTCTATGGTTACATTTTTGCTGTCGAGAGCATGATGAGAGTCAGACTGGATGGAGATGGTATAGTCGCCTTCTTCCAAGACGTAAGACTTAGCATTGTGCTCGTCGTACGATGCCATGTCGGATTCGTTGAAGGAAACCGTGATGGTTTGTGATTCACCGGGCTGCAGCAACTTGGTCTTTTCGAAAGCCACGAGGTTGGTAGAGGCTTTTTCGATGCCGCCGTCAGTATAGGGAGCGCTGTAGTAGCTTTCAACAACATCCTTGCCGGCCTTGGAGCCTGTGTTGGTCACGCTTACATCAAAGGAAATCTTGGAATCCTTGTGGATAAGAGGTCCCATTTTTTGCTCGAATTTTGTGTACGACAGACCGTAACCGAAGGGGTAAAGAACCATGTCATCGTAGTTGATGATGCCCTCTTTGGCTGCTGTCTCATAAAAACGGTACCCAACATAGATGCCTTCAGAATAATTCACGAAGTGAGGTTCCACATCAAGCCCTGAGTATTCGCTCTTAATCTTGAACTCTGTGACGTTGTCGTAAGCAAAGTCGCCAAAATTGTTCCAAGTGGGGGATTGCTTGAGGTCTTTAATGAAGGTATCAGAGGTCTTGCCAGATGGATTGAGTTTACCTGTCAGCACCCGACCTAGAGAGGTGAAACCGTTCTGACCGGCCGGCGGGCACCATACCACAGACTTAATCTGAGGATAGGTTTGGAGGAAATCAAATTGGAAAGTGTTGGCTCCGTTGTATACCAGCGTGACTTTAGAGAAGTCTTTGGTAACCATATCGAGCATATTGCGCTCGCTTTGGCTTAGCTGTAAGTAATGCTCACCTTCTTTGAAGTCCGGGTATTGCTTGGAGTTGTCTGTGTAGGTCACATTCTTTGCCTTCATGTTTGTTGGCAAATCAGAACCTTCGCCACCTACACGGGCGATGACGACGATAGCTTGGTCTGAGAAGTTCTTAGCATCTGTAACGGCCTTGGAGGGGTACTGTTCCACTGGCAATTCGGGCAGGGACCAGTCAACCTCGAACATCCCGTTCTTAGGGCGCTTGTCGTTATATTTGGTATAAAGGGAGCTGAGCTCACTGTTGGTCTGTAGCCCAGCCTTTTTCATACCTTCCAGCAAAGAAACGGTCGGGTACTGATCGGAAATTGAGCCCGAACCCGATCCACCGTAAACTGGATTAGTGGAGCTCCAACCAAAGACGTTGATCTTCTTTGCGCTCAACGGCAGCGCCGAATCCTCGTTTTTCAGAAGGGTAATTGCCTCATTCTGGGTCTCTTCTGCGAGCGTGTTTGCGGCAGCCACGGTAGTGTCGCTTAGCTTACGCTTTTCGACACTGGTGTTGTCCATAATGGTTGCCATGGGGCCAGTAAGCATAAGAGATACTGCCACGACTGTTCCCGTTAAGGCCACGATCCATGATTCGGAATGGATAAGTTTGCGGTTAGCTACTTGCTTTACGGTACGTTTGTTTACCGCGATGGTGGCGATGATTGCCAAGATGAGTAGAACGCCGATGGCCACAAATTCTGGTATCAGCGACTTCAAAACAGCAAATACATCGCTCATATTGATGTCGAGCATGTTCGGTGTTGTGCTTTCTTTTCTGCGCTAAAGCTACAAGTGTATGCTTCGTTCCTCGAAGCGCACCACCCAGGTTGAAAGTCGCAACCGACCTGTCTCCCGAGCGAGGCGTAACGGCCTTTAGCGACGCCGACACACCTTTATGTCAAGATTCATTACAACGCATCCGTCTCTACTTTTTCTAGTTGAATTCATAACCTGTTGTTTTTATTTCCTAATTTGTTGTTTTTGCATGTCGTCATATTTTGTATGTCGCGGAGGAGCTTCGCTGACTGGCACAAATGCCGATTCCCTTGTGCTAAGTGTGCTAGTTTGTTTTCTGAGAGGCATCAAGGAGGTTGCTATGCGCGTTACCTATAAACCGTTTGCGGCGCACGACGAGTTTGGTCGTCCTCTGCCTCCGTCTCGTTCTGTTCTGTACAGTACTTCTATCAATGGCACCCGCTTAGTGTTCTCCATGAATCCGGCTCCGCAGCGGGCTCCTATTCTCTTATACCTGCATGGGGGACCGGGTAGCGCGAGTATTCCTTTAACGCAGCGCTACAATGCGGCTCTTGAGCAGCGGTTCCGTTTTATTAATGTTGATCAGCGTGGCTGCGGCTTGTCTTATTACCCTTTCCGGGCTGGCGAAGATATCACCATAGCTCTTATGCTGAGCGATGTGGTGACTTTCATTCAACGCTTGCGAAAAGCCTACCCACGAGTTCCTATTACTGTATTGGGTCATTCTTGGGGCAGTGTTTTGGGGCTAGAGATAGCTCGCCAGTATCCTGAACTTATTCGGCGTTTCATCGGTGTCGGGCAAGTTATCGACATGAATGCTAGTCATAGGGCACGTTCCCATTCGGCATCCGGTTTAATGCCGTCGCGGTTAGGCAAGCTTTTGGGTTCAGAAAGTGCGTTGGCCGATGTGCTCTTGTATGTTGGCGAACTGGGAGAGGTAGGCATAGCGAAGGGGCTGTGTCGAGATGTTGCCAGAAGTTCGACTTTCTTACAGTCATCGGATTACGGGTGGCGGGGGATAAAAGGCCTGCTTTTAGGGTCGAGTCAGTCGCACGCTCGTTTAGATGAAGAGTTGGATGCAGTTGATTTTTCGTCGGTTCGTTCTTTTGACGTGCCCGTCGCTTTTGTGGAAGGCCGTTTCGACCGTCACTTACCGAGTTACTTAGTGGAGCAGTATGCCCAGGGTTTGAGCAGTCAACATGATTTAGTGTGGTTTGAACACTCGGCTCATTGCCCGCAGTGGGAGGAGCCTAGTCGTTTTGCTCAAGTAGTGGAGAAGCTGTGTCGCGAAAAATAGGCTAAACACGCCGGTTGTTAAGTTTTTTGGGTGTGATTCACAGTGCTGTGCGGGCTAAACAGAGCAGAGTAGGGAAAGTATGACACGCCGCTAATCCTATATTTTACAAGGGTTTCTGGAGGGCTACTTGCATCTGACTTCGATTTCGTGTAAGTTTATCTCTTGCTGCCGCTCAGCAGTGAGAAATCTTCGAGATAGCTTCCTAGCTGGGTGTGTGACTGTGGTTTGAGAACTCAATAGTGTGTTTGTACTACTTTTTATAGTTTTTTATTGTCAGTCTGACGCTGGCCTACGTTTGTAGGTACATGAGAGTGTTTAATTGGTGTCGGGTTTATTTGTGGGGCCAATCTCCTTTTTGGGGGTTGGTTCTTGTCAGTTTTATAGAAGAGTCATTAGATTGGCCTTTTACATTTTTTTGTGGAGGGTTTGATTCTGGCTCAGGATGAACGCTGGCGGCGTGCTTAACACATGCAAGTCGAACGGGATCCAAGCAGCTTGCTGTTTGGTGAGAGTGGCGAACGGGTGAGTAATGCGTGACTAACCTGCCTCATACTTTGGAATAGCTCCTGGAAACGGGTGGTAATGCCGAATGTTCCAACTTTTCGCATGGAGAGTTGGGAAAGGGTTTACTGGTATGAGATGGGGTCGCGTCCTATCAGCTTGTTGGTGGGGTGATGGCCTACCAAGGCTTCGACGGGTAGCCGGCCTGAGAGGGTGACCGGCCACATTGGGACTGAGATACGGCCCAGACTCCTACGGGAGGCAGCAGTGGGGAATATTGCACAATGGGCGAAAGCCTGATGCAGCGACGCCGCGTGCGGGATGACGGCCTTCGGGTTGTAAACCGCTTTTAGCAAGGAGCAAGCGAGAGTGAGTGTACTTGTTGAATAAGCGCCGGCTAACTACGTGCCAGCAGCCGCGGTAATACGTAGGGCGCAAGCGTTATCCGGATTTATTGGGCGTAAAGAGCTCGTAGGCGGTTTGTCGCGTCTGGTGTGAAAGTCCACTGCTTAACGGTGGATTGGCGCCGGGTACGGGCAGGCTAGAGTGCAGTAGGGGAGACTGGAATTCCCGGTGTAACGGTGGAATGTGTAGATATCGGGAAGAACACCAATGGCGAAGGCAGGTCTCTGGGCTGTTACTGACGCTGAGGAGCGAAAGCGTGGGGAGCGAACAGGATTAGATACCCTGGTAGTCCACGCCGTAAACGGTGGATGCTGGATGTGGGGCCCGTTCCGCGGGTTCTGTGTCGGAGCTAACGCGTTAAGCATCCCGCCTGGGGAGTACGGCCGCAAGGTTAAAACTCAAAGAAATTGACGGGGGCCCGCACAAGCGGCGGAGCATGCGGATTAATTCGATGCAACGCGAAGAACCTTACCTGGGCTTGACATGTTCCTGATTGCTGCAGAGATGTGGTTTCCCTTCGGGGCAGGTTCACAGGTGGTGCATGGTCGTCGTCAGCTCGTGTCGTGAGATGTTGGGTTAAGTCCCGCAACGAGCGCAACCCTTGTCTCGTGTTGCCAGCGGGTTATGCCGGGAACTCACGAGAGACCGCCGGGGTTAACCCGGAGGAAGGTGGGGATGACGTCAGATCATCATGCCCCTTACGTCCAGGGCTTCACGCATGCTACAATGGCCGGTACAGCGAGATGCGACATAGTGATATGAAGCGGATCTCTTAAAACCGGTCTCAGTTCGGATTGGAGCCTGCAACTCGGCTCCATGAAGGCGGAGTCGCTAGTAATCGCGGATCAGCAACGCCGCGGTGAATGCGTTCCCGGGCCTTGTACACACCGCCCGTCAAGTCATGAAAGTGGGTAGCACCCGAAGCCGGTGGCCTAACCAGTTTTCTGGGGGGAGCCGTCTAAGGTGAGACTCGTGATTGGGACTAAGTCGTAACAAGGTAGCCGTACCGGAAGGTGCGGCTGGATCACCTCCTTTCTACGGAGATTTTAAATTCCTCTTCCTGTTTGGTTGGGGTCGTGCTCACAACGGTCACTGTTTGGTGGTTGGGTGTGGGTGTACTGATGCGGAAAGATAAGAAGCTGTGTGGTATGGGCATGCTGTTGGGTTCCCGGACTGCTGTTTTGGTGGTCGGGTTTCTGCTCATGATTGACTGTTTCACTGTTTGGTGTTGTGGTTGGTTGTGGTGTGGTGGTGGTTTGAGAACTGGATAGTGGACGCGAGCAAGCGAACATTTATTGTTTGTTTGTTGTATGATTTTTTTCGCCGGGCTCTGTTTAATGGAGTCTGGTTGATTGCTTGTAGTGATCTTGATTGTTGTGTTGATTGTAGTCTGATAGGTTGTGTGTTGTTATTGGTGATTGGTGTTGTGGTTACTGGTAAGGGCGCATGGTGGATGCCTTGGCAGACAGGACCGATGAAGGACGTGTGGGGCTGCGTTAAGCCTCGGGGAGCTGCCGACAGAGCTTTGATCCGAGGATGTCCGAATGGGGAAACCCACCAGCTGTTATGGGCTGGTACCGCCGTTGTGCGGGGGGTACGCAGGGAAGTGAAACATCTCAGTACCTGCAGGAAAAGATATTCCGTGAGTAGTGGCGAGCGAAAGCGGAGGATGGCTAAACCAGTGTTGTGTGATACCCGTCGGGGGTTGCGATGTTGGTGTTGTGGGATGACTTGTCTAGGGGCCGACGCTTCTAGCAGTAGTGATAAAACCGTGTGTGAGATGAACAGGATTGAATACCTGGCCGGAGAGGGTGATGGCCCCGTAGTTGGTTGCATATGGTCTACTGATAGTTATTCCCGAGTAGCGCGGGACTCGTGGAATCTCGTGTGAATCTGCCCAGACCGTTGGGTAAGCCTGAATATGCCTGTTTGACCGATAGTGAACGAGTACCGTGAGGGAAAGGTGAAAAGTACCCCGGGAGGGGAGTGAAATAGTTTCTGAAACCGTGTGCTTACAATCCGTCAGAGCCTCTTTTGGGGGTGATGGCGTGCCTATCGAAAAATGAGTCTGCGAGTCAGTGATGCGTGGCGAGACTAACCCGTGTGGGGGAGTCGTAGCGAAAGCGAGTCTGAAATATGGCGTTTGAGTTGCGTGTTCTGGACCCGAAGCGGGATGATCTAGCCCTGAGCAGGTTGAAGCGCGGGTAAGGCCGCGTGGAGGACCGAACCCACTTAGGTTGAAAACTGAGGGGATGACTTGGGGTTAGGGGTGAAAGGCCAATCAAATTCCGTGATAGCTGGTTCTCTCCGAAATGCATTTTGGTGCAGCGTCATGTTAATTGTTTCCAGGGGGTAGAGCTACCAGATGCCTGAGGGCCCTTGTGGGGTACCGAGGGCAGCTGAACTCCGAATACCTGTGAAGTGTATCGTGGCAGTGAGTCGGCGGGGGATAAGCTCCGTCGTCGAAAGGGAGACAGCCCAGATCGTCGTTTAAGGTCCCTAAGTGTGTGCTAAGTGGGAAAGGATGTGGAGTCGCATAGACAGCCAGGAGGTTGGCTCAGAAGCAGCCATCCTTGAAAGAGTGCGTAACAGCTCACTGGTCTAGTGGCTCCGCGCCGACAATGTAGCGGGGCTTAAGCACACCACCGAAGACGCGGCAACAGCCGTTTGGTTGTTGGGTAGGAGAGCGTTCTGCACGGGGTGAAGCAGCGGTGTAAACCTGTTGTGGACTGTGTGGAAGTGAGAATGCAGACATGAGTAGCGAAAGGCGGGTTAGAATCCCGTCCGCTGAATGACTAAGGGTTCCAGGGCAACGTTCGTCGTCCCTGGGTGAGTCGGGTCCTAAGGCGAGGCCGACAGGCGTAGTCGAATGGATGAACGAGTTGATATTCTCGTACCGGCATGCATGCGTCAAGCTTGAACTATGGAAGCTGAGTCTTCATGATGGTGGCAATGGTTTTCGGATTGTTGTTTATTGTTGTGGTTCTTGGTGGATGTGGGGATGGCAGCGTGGGAGTGACACAATGAGAGAGCCGGACTGCGGTGGTGGTTATCCGTGGTTAAGCGTGTGGCGTGTCAGATAGGTAAATCCGTCTGGCTTGTACGTGAGGCGTGATGATGGGCAGCGTAATGTTGCGATATCCGGTGTGTCTTGTTGTCGAGAAAACCTTCAACGTGAGTGTGTATACCGCCCGTACCCTAAACCGACACAGGTGGTCAAGTAGAGTATACTAAAGCGATCGAGTTAATCCTGGTCAAGGAACTCGGCAAATTGCTCCCGTGCCTTCGGCATAAGGGAGACCCTTGGGGGTGAAGCATCTTGCATGTGGAGCTTTTGGGGGTGGCACAAGCCAGGGGGTAGCGACTGTTTACCAAAAACACAGGTGCATGCGAAGGCGTAAGCCGCTGTATATGCACTGACGCCTGCCCGGTGCCGGAAGGTTAAGAGGATCCGTTAACATCTTCGGGTGTGAAGCGGTGAATTTAAGCCCCGGTAAACGGCGGTGGTAACTATAACCATCCTAAGGTAGCGAAATTCCTTGTCGGGTAAGTTCCGACCTGCACGAATGGCGTAACGACTTCCCCACTGTCTCGACCAGGAACTCGGCGAAATTGCAGTACGAGTAAAGATGCTCGTTAAGCGCAGAAGGACGAAAAGACCCCGGGACCTTTACTATACCTTGGTATTGGTGTTAGGCAACGACTGTGTAGGATAGACGGGAGACTGTGAAGCATGGGCGCTAGCTTGTGTGGAGTTGCAATGTGAAATACCGTTCTGTTGTTGTCTGGCTTCTAACCTCGACTAGTTATCCTAGTCAGGGACAGTGCCTGGCGGGTAGTTTAACTGGGGCGGTTGCCTCCTAAAGAGTAACGGAGGCGCTCAATGGTTCCCTCAGCCCGGTTGGCAATCGGGTTACGAGTGTAATCGTATAAGGGAGCTTGACTGTGAGAGTGACGGCTCGAGCAGGGACGAAAGTCGGAGATAGTGATCCGGTGCCGGCGTACGGACGCGGCATCGCTCAACGGATAAAAGGTACCCCGGGGATAACAGGCTGATCATTCCCAAGAGTCCATATCGACGGGATGGTTTGGCACCTCGATGTCGGCTCGTCGCATCCTGGGGCTGGAGCAGGTCCCAAGGGTTCGGCTGTTCGCCGATTAAAGCGGCACGCGAGCTGGGTTCAGAACGTCGTGAGACAGTTTGGTCTCTATCCTCTGCGCTCGTTGGAATCTTGAGGAGACCTGCCCATAGTACGAGAGGACCTGGGTGGACGAACCTCTGGTATGCCGGTTGTCACGCCAGTGGCACGGCCGGTTAGCTACGTTCGGATGGGATAACCGCTGAAAGCATCTAAGCGGGAAGCCCCCTCCAAGATAAGGATTCCGTACACGCTTTGACGTGTGTGAGGCCCCATGTAGAACACGTGGTTGATAGACCGGATGTGGAAGCTCTGTAAGGGGTGAAGCTGACCGGCACTAATGGCTGAGGGTAATCACAATCCCACGCTCTTGTTTGGGTGTGGTTCAGTAAGAGCATTATTTCTATCAGATGATACTGGTTGATATGAGTATCAAGGTCGTTCTGCGGGCAGTCATGAAATAGTGAAAAGTTGTCATACTTTGCGTCTACTAGCCGGTTCTCTTACCAGCACCCAGTGGCCAGTGGTTATTGGTTATAATTAAAGATTTGCGGTGGTCATAGCCTGGGGGAAACGCCCGGTTCCATTCCGAACCCGGAAGCTAAGGCCCAGCACGGCAATGGTACTGCACTCGGAAGGGTGTGGGAGAGTAGCACACCGCCGCATCACACGTTAAGGAGAGGTCCTATCAGACAACACGTTTGGTAGGACCTCTCCACATATATGAGTGTGTTTGGGTATGTGAGTTGTAGATGAACTGTTTGTAGTGGTGTGAGTGTAAGTAGTGTAGGTCCGATATGTAGGTTCATGAGTGTGGGCGTGTGTGCGGGCTTGTGGGCTGCTTTGAATGGTCTTAGGTGTGGTGTGTTATCCGTATTGAGGTGAGGGTGAGTGGGACTTTGGTGTTGATTCTTTTGAGTCATTGTGAGCGTTTTACTTAGTCGGCTTTCTTTGGTGTGTGTATGCCTCGTTACTGCGTCATGTTTGGTAAGGCCTTCTGGTGTGTGTATGTTTTACCACTGTCTACTTGTGAGCACAGACACGAGCTAATACCCACTCACACAACCCAACACACAAGCCTTCCGTATGCGTACACACCACAACACCTAATGCTGACGCAGGTAGGCGGAAGCTGAGTATGTAATTACCTGAGCTGTTTATTGTTCTTACTTTGCTGTGATGGAAGCGTTCTGATAGTGTTTGGATGAATACTGGTTGGGTCGGTGAAACGGCGAAAGGGACTGCAATGGTGCGTTTGGAAGCGATTACTAAGGATAACTTCTTCCCTGTGCTGGAGCTGAAGCGGCCGGAGGGGGAAGGGTACGTACCGGATAATGCCTTGTCTATCGCAGAAGCTTGGCTGTACCGGAATGAGGGCACCAGCAATCCTCGGGCTATGTATGATGACGACAAACTCGTTGGTTTTGTGATGACGCATGATTCAGCAGACAAGCCAGTGCGCGATATATGGAGAATCCTCATACCCGAGGAATTTGCCAATAAAGGGTATGGGAGCCAAGCCTTACGCATTCTGATAGACGAGGCTACTGCTGACGAGGCCATCGAGCAGCTGAAGATTTCCTATATGCCTGGGAATGACCGCGCTGAGCATGTGTACCGCAAAGCTGGTTTTGTGCCCAATGGTGAGAAGGATGGCGAGGAAATCGTTATGGAGTATCGTTTTTGAATCTTGATATTGAAAAGCCCCGCCGGGCAGAACTCGGCGGGGCTTTTTTTTATTGCTATTTAAGGAAATCAGCGGACTCTACGATACAGGGTTCGACGCTCACAATGGAATCCATCGGGAAACCCTCCATGTCTGAGTGGAATTCCGGGCTATGCATATATGCTTCGTCTGCTGCTTGAATGTCAGAGCCATCGGGATATGTGCAGATAGCGATGACTTGGTGGTTCGCCTTGTTGAGGAAGACATGGTCGACGCCAATGCCGTACTTGGACAGGCTTCCTATATGACGCTCCCAATGGACACGGAAATAGGTCTCAGCGCTGGCTTCATCGGATAAAGTATAAGTCCTTAATTCGTATTGCATACTCTCACCATAGATGACTGCGATGAAAGCAGATCGCTTTGGTTGAGCTTGTGTGCAGACCATACACCTTGCGCGTGTACTAAGTGGGCCACAGGAGCTTTTCAAGGGGTATGGAGATTCGCTCACAGTGGGAAGAATGTCCGTTAGCTAAGGAACTGATTATGTACGAGGAAGCCCGTATTTCCGCCGTTCTCTCGGTAATCTGGAATAAGTAAGGAGGCTGGACGATGATGACCGACATGAAGCGATCTTTGGTTGAGTATTTGCTCAACCGGCGCGATTATGTGCGCGGATCCGAGTTGTCTGATGCCCTTAAGGTCTCAACCAAAACAATCTCTCGTCTTGTAAAACAGGTCAATACCCAGTATCGGGAACCAGTGGTCGAATCCATGCGCGGCCGCGGCTACCAGCTCAACGTAGACCGCTATCTGCGCTATAACCGTGGACACAAGCAGGGCGACATTGACGTAAGTCGGCTCACTTCGGTGGAGCGACGCGACGAAATCATCAAACATCTGCTCATGACAGCCCCTCACCGTTACCGGCTCGAAGACCTGTGGGGCAAATACTGCATTAGCGACTCCGCAATGGCCACAGACTTGCGCTCCCTGCGCATGCTGCTTGACAAGTTCCAGCTCTCCCTAGAGCGCACCTCCGGCTACGTGTGGGTCGAAGGCAGCGAAGCCAACATTCGCAAGGCGATTACCGGTCTCTTTTCTTACGATGCGGGCGAAGACTCCGGGCGATTCATTCAGCCTAACCACCGAGTGCAGCAGCGTGACGCGGCGTTAGTGAACCACCAGCTGGACTTGATTGAGCAGCTGATCCACGCCGAAATTCCTTACCCCTATCGGGTTAACATTTTTACCCACCTCTACATTATGATTGAACGCTACCGGGTGGTGGGCAGCTTGATGGACGGCGAGAGCACGCCCGAGATGCGCAAAGCCTTGGACGAGCACAGCAAGATTGCGAACGTGTGCAAAAGTGTAATTGACAATCTTAACGCCTACCTCAACGCTAAACTGCCCGAAGTAGAGATCTACTACCTTTACCAGTACTTAACGTCCTCACGTATCGACGACCGTCAGCCCGAGCCAGACACTGCGCAAATGCCGCAAATGGTGGGAGACCTCACCCATTACCTCATCGACAGGGTCACAGCAGACCCGCATTATGAGGGTATCGACCAGCAAGCGCTGTTCGCCAGTCTTTCCCAACACATGAAGCCCCTGCTCAACCGCCTACAAAACAACATCAAGGTTAACAACAACCTCTTAGAGCAAATCCGCTTAGAATACCCAGACCTCTTTGAAGCGGTGAAAAGTGCCAGCGAGCAGTCCGTGGAGCGCTTCGATCTCAACCCTATTGACGATGCCGAAGTAGGTTTCATCACCGTTTACTTCGCGCAAGCGGTAGAAAATATGCGCATTCCGGTAGACATTCTGCTGGTCTGTACGACGGGCTTAGGCACTGCCCAGCTCCTCCAAGCCAAGATTGAAAAGCGTTTCTCTGGGCTCCACATCGTGGAAACCGTGGCCACTCGCGACTTGCAGGGCACGCTCTCCCTACACCCGGAAGTGGAATTGGTGGTCTCTACCGTAGGCCTACCAGAAAGCATTACTGTACCTACCCTCGTGGTCTCCGCCATGCTCACGATTGAAGACCAAGAGCGGCTAGAACGTAAGGTAGACCAGCTGCGCAGGCAGGGGGCCAACCGATGAAATGGCTCATAGTTTGGGAGCCTGAGTCGGCTGCCCACATACGAAGCAAAGCAGATCTTTTCGCTTGGATTGCCGCTTACTCCCAAAAGCAAGGGCTGGTGGCCGATGCGCATGAAGTGCCGGAATTGCTGCAAGAGCGCGAAAACATTGGCAGCACGCTCGTCAGCGATCAACTAGCCAACCCCCACTTGCAAAGCGACACCGTGTTGCACAGCGCCGTCATCATGATCAAACTAACCCAGTCCATAGGCGGTTGGGAGGGCGCTGAGGCTATCGAGCGCTTTATTGTGACACTTTTGCCTACCCAGCCCGCGCTCGCAGATGTGGCAGCGCTGCGCCAATGGTATCGAAAACTTGCTGACAGCAGGGTGTCGAGCGCACTCGGCAGCGGTCAGCGCGAAGATGTACGCCAAATCATAGATATGGAAAGGGAATGACAGTGGAAACTGAATCACTCAGTGAAGCCATCGACCGCAAGGCCATCGTAACGGGCCTGCAAGTGGAGACCAAAGAAGAGGTCTTCGCTAAGCTGGCTGAGCTTTTGCACCAGCAGGGGAACGTCGACTCAGTCAGCGAGTTTATCGATGCCATTCACGAGCGCGAAGCACAGGGAGCCACCGGCATTGGGGGGCACGTAGCCATTCCCCACGGACGTTCCGACACTGTGAAGCGCAATGCCATCGCCATCGCCATTCTCGACCACGAAATCCCCTGGGAGTCGCTCGACGACACCGGAGCCAAAGTGGTGGCCCTCTTCGCTGTGGGCGCTGACGATGAAGGCTCCCAGCAGCACCTCAAGCTACTTTCGCAGTTTGCCCGCAAGCTCGCAAAAGATGATGTGACACAAGCCCTGTTGAAAGCCCAGACCGTGGACGACGTGGTCGAGGCCCTGAACAAGTAAAGCGCGAAAGCGGCATAAGAAGGAGAACAGTATGAAGATTGTAGGCGTGAGTGCGTGCACTATTGGAATTGCACACACATATTTGGCCCAGCAGAAGTTGGAAGACGCTGCCAAAGCTGCGGGAGACGACATCAAGGTCGAAACCCAGGGCACGATTGGCATCGAAAACGAGTTGAGCCAAGAAGACATTGCCGCCGCTGACATTGTGATTTTAGCTGTTGACATCAAAATTGCCAACGAAGAGCGCTTCGAAGGCAAGAAAGTAGTAAAGGTCTCTACCGACACCGCAATTAAGTCTCCCAACAAGCTCATTGCCAAGCTGCATGAGATTGCTGGGAAGTAGTCCATTAACTAGACAAGGAAGTCCCCCCAATGAACAACTTTTGGAAAAAGGCCAACTTTAAGGGCCACTTGCTCACAGCCATCTCCTACATGATTCCTATCGTGTGCGGCGCTGGCTTCATCATCGCTATCGGTATGGCTTTTGGCGGCAAAGCGCAGGATGCTCTGGTCATGGGAGAATTCGACTTCTTCCAGGCAATGGCAACCTTGGGTGGCAAAGCTCTGGGCCTGCTCCCTGTGATTATCTCGACCGGTATCGCCTTCTCGATTGCTGGTAAGCCCGGCATTGCTCCCGGCTTCGTAACCGGCTTGGCATCCGTCGCTATTTCCGCTGGCTTCATCGGCGGCATCTTGGGCGGCTACATTGCAGGCTGGCTCGCTTTCGCCGTTTTGAAGTATGTGAAGGTGCCTTCTTGGGCTAAGGGACTGATGCCCACGCTCATCGTGCCCTTCCTAGCTTCGCTGGCCAGCGGCCTGATTATGGTCTACATCATCGGTACGCCCGTGGCCTGGTTCACCACCTGGCTGACCAACGTGCTGACCTCGATGAACGGCGCTTCCAACCTCATCTTCGGCCTCGTGCTGGGTGTCTTGAGTATCGTCGATTTCGGCGGTCCTATCAACAAGACGGCCTTCGCGTTTGCGCTCACCTTGCAGGCTCAGGGCATTAACGGCCCGGTCACTGCCCTCCAGCTGACCAACACCGCTACCCCCATCGGTTTCGGCTTCGCTTACTTGGTGGCCAAGCTCCTGCGCAAGAACATCTACACCCGCGATGAGGTAGAGACTCTGAAGTCTGCCGTGCCTATGGGCGTGGTCAACATCGTTGAGGGCTCCATCCCGATCGTGATGAACGACATCGTCCGCGGTGTAGTAGCTGCCGGTATGGGTGGCGCTGTTGAAGGCGCTATCTTGATGACGCTTTCCGACGGCAAGGGTGCAACCGTGCCCTTCGGCGGCTTCCTCATGCTCCCCACGATGGGTGCCAAGTGGTGGGTCGGCTTGCTGGCCATCGCAGGCAACGTCTTCGTAACTGGTGTGGTCTACGCCATCATCAAGAAGAATGTGCCTCTTGACGCAACTCTGGCAGACGAAGCCAACGTCAAGGAAGAGGATGACCTCAACTTGGACGACATTCAGGTGATGTAAGCCCTACTGGCCCCGGTTCATGTTCCGGGGCCAGACTTTATGCACTAGATAGTAGAGAAAGATTAAGAAAGACTTATGCAAGAAACAACGCGTACTATTCAGTTGGCTCCCTCTCTGATGACGATGGACTTGGACCAGTTCAAGGAGCAGATTAGCTTTTTGAACAACAAGGTAAACCTGTACCACATCGACATTATGGACGGGCATTTTGTGCCCAATATCAGCCTCTCGCCATGGTTTATCGAGCAGACGCGTAAGATATCGGACCTGCCCATGTCAGCCCATCTGATGGTCACTGACGCGCCTTTCTGGGTGCAGCAGCTCATCGACGTGAAGTGCGAGATGATTTGCATGCCCGCTGAGGTCTCGAACGGTGTAGCCTTCAGGCTCATTGACCAGATTCACGACGCTGGCCTGAAAGCTGGCATGGTGATTAACCCCGAGACTCCGGTTGACACCCTCCTGCCCTACATCGACCTGCTCGACAAGATTACGGTCATGACCGTTGACCCCGGTTTTGCGGGCCAGCGCTTCCTCGCCGGCTGCTTGGATAAGATTACCCAACTGCGCCAGCTGCGCGAAGAAAAGGGCTACGGCTACGAAATCGAGATGGATGGTTCGACCAACAAGGCTCACTGGAAGATGATTGCCGACTCCAACCCCGACGTGTACGTCATCGGGCGTTCTGGTCTCTTCGGCTTGACTGACAACATCGAAAGCTCTTGGCAGCAGATGGTCAGCGAATACGAAGAGTGCACCGGTTTCAAGTTCGACAACGGCCGATGAGCTCGCTTGGGCAGCTTGCATAAAAGCGCGCGGAGGAAAGGACAGCAACAGTGACTTGTACTTTTACCGTGACGCTTAAGAACCCGGGAGGTCTGCACGCTCGGCCGGCCGCGCTGCTGGCTGAGCAGGCCCTTCACTATCGCTCAGCAGTGTTTGTGAGCGTAAGCAAGGGCGGTAAGGGAGGTAAGGGCAGTAAGAGGGCGAACGCCAAGCGCATTATTGACTTGATGAACCTTGGCGCCTGCTGCTCAGACGACCTGCATTTCGAGCTTGAGGGAGCCGATGAGGCGCTCGCCAGCCGGGCTTTGCGCCAGTTCGTGAGCCGGCTTCCGTAAGGGTTCACATCTCAATCTCGCACCACTAGTGGGGGCATCCATACAGCATGGGTGACCCCACTAGCGTATGAGAGCAGCCGCGGCATGCGGGCTTATACGTAGGGCGCAAAGCGGCGCTCGCAGGGGCTTAGGGAGGATAATTGAAGCAATAGTGGCCCTAACTTAAGGAGCGGATATGCGGGTTATTGTAGTGGGTGCCAGTGGGCGTGTGGGAAAAGCTACGATTGAGCAGCTGACCAAGCGGGGCCACACAGTAGTGGCTTGTGCACGCCACTTCGACCAGGTGAAAACTAGCGGGCAGGTTGAAGCGGAAGGCTTTGATATGACTGGCGATTTGAACGCCATGACTGCCACTTTCTTGCAGGCTCAGGCACAGGCGGTTGTTTTTACTGCCGGCTCGCGCGGTGCCGATGTGATACACGTTGACGCTCTGGGCGCGATTAAGACGATGGAAGCGGCTCAAGGGGCAGGAATTAAGCGGTATGTGCTGCTGGGGGCGCTCTACGCTGCGGATTTGGAGCGTTGGGATGAGCCTGGGGTGAAGAAGGTAATCGACCAGCTGCCGGACTATTATCCTGCCAAGTATTTTGCCGACGATCATCTTATGCATTCAGGATTGGATTACACGATTGTGGAGCCGGGCGCTTTGGTTGAGACTGCCGGGCGGGGCAGCGTGGCAACCGACCCTGAGCAGGCCGGGCCTATTGCGATTGAGGATGTGGCCGAGATGCTTGCCGCCAGTTTGGACGAGCCGGCTAGCGTGGGGCGTGTGTATCGCATTATTCATGGAGATACGCCGATAGAGCAGGCCTTGCAGTAGTTGCCTGAGTGGGCGGCATTCCTAGCGAGCTGCGGGTTGTGCGCCAAGAGTTATAACAAAAGCCACCCTGCGTTGATCAGCGGGGCGGCTCTTATTTTTGTTTTGGCTACTACTACTGCTGCTACTGTTGGGCCGGTGCCAGCTTGCCCTCGCTGAGGGTGAGGAGCTGCTGGGCGTGGGCCAGAACTGCCGGGCGATGGGAGACAATCAGATAGGTCTTGCTTGCCTGGTTGGAGACGAGCGCGTCGATGATTTGACCCTCTAATAGGGCATCCATGTTGCTGGTGGGCTCGTCTAGGGCCAGGAAGGGAGCTTCACTGAGGAAAGCGCGGGCCACAGCTACACGCTGCTTTTGGCCTTCCGAAAGTTCGGCGCCGTTGGCAGTGAGCACATGGTCTAAGCCACCATCGAGCTGGGCAATAACGTCGCCCAAGCGCGCCTGTTCAACTACCTGTGCAATCTCTTCAAGGCTGGCATCGGGCTTCGCGACGGCGATATTGCTGGCCAGAGACTCGCTGAAGATGAAGGTGTCTTGGCTTACTAGCGTTTCTAGGTTGCGCAAATCGGCTGTGCGAATGCTGTCGATGGGCTCGCCGGAGAAGGTGAGTTGACCGCCTGAGCGCTCGCGGAAACGCATGAGTAAGTCAATAAGAGTAGACTTACCGGCACCGTTGTCGCCTTGAACGCCCACGACTGTGCCGGGGGTGATGTCGAAGCTCACTTGGTCGAGAATGGGCTTGCTGGAGCCTTCGGCTGTGGTGTAAGCGAAGGAGAGATCGCGGGCGCTGATGCCAGTGAACTCGCTGACCTGAGTGCCTTCTTCAAGCTCCTGCACTGCTGGCTTTTCGTCCATCAGAGAGAAGACTCTGCGGGCCGCAGCCAAAGTGGGCTGGAGGCCGGAGCCGAGGCGGGCCACCGATACCAGCGGAGCGAAGGAAGAGGCAAAGCCCACGAAGGCCACAATCAGGGCCGGGAATGCAATCTGACCTTCGAGAGCCACAATCCAGCTTGCCGCCGCAAAAGCGGTGAGGGCCAGCAGGGTTGCGGTCTGGGTGAAGACGTTGTTCCAGCCGTTGTTGAACTCGGTGTCTGAGCGAGCGTCGAGCATGTTGTCAGTGGCATCAATCAAGCGGCTACGGGTCTGAGCAGAAGCACCCAGGCCGATGAGCTCGCGGCGGCCTTCCAAGGTTTCTAAGAGCAGGGAATGCAGGGAGCCTTGAGCATTGCGTTCGGCCAGAGCCACTCGGAAGGTGGGCTTGGCAGACAGGAGTGGAATGACTAAGCCAATAATCAAATAGCAAATCAGCGCTACGAGAGCCAAACGGGGGCTGAGGAAAGCCAAGACGATAGTGTTTATGACTGCTGTGAGCGCCGCGATGGTGATGGGGGAGAGCGTGTGAGCGTAGAAAATTTCTAGCAACTCAATGTCGTTGGTGATGACGGTAACGAGGTTGCCGCGGCCGCGCTCTTGTAACTTGGCCGGAGCCAGGGTGCGCATCTTGTCGAAGACGGTATTGCGGATGTTTCGCAAGGTAGAGAAGGCCATCTGATGGTTGAAGAGCTGCTCTTCGTAGGCCATTGGACCGCGTAGGAGGGCCATAACGACCGCTGCAAGGGCCAGAGCCTGCCAATAGCGGCTGAGGGAGGTGCCAGTTGTGAAGAAGCCGATAACGGCCGCTGCGCCGCACATAATCGACCAGGTGGAGAACAGGTGGCCGAGGGTGCCAAACACGATGGCCTTAAGCTCGATTGACATGAGGGGGCGCATAGACTGGGCCATTCGCTTCATCGTGGCGAAAGCGCCTGCTGGTGCGGCTTCTGCTTCGGGCTCTGACTCAGCCTGGCTTGCTGCCGATTGGCTTGAATATGTTGCTGCTGACGTTTGCGGGTTGGCGCTGGCTAGGAGTTCAAGCTGATTTTGCTCCTGCCATTGCTGGGCGAAGGGGCCATCTTGGGCGGTAAGCTCAGCAAAAGTGCCAGACTGAACTATGTGGCCTTGGTCAAGCATGACAATACGATCGGCATTGCGCACGCCAGCCAAGCGGTGGGTGATCGTAACGACGAGTGCCTCTTTGCCCAGTTCGTCCATAAGAGCCGACAAGGCTTGGTCGTGGTCGCGATCTACGGCGCTGGTAGCTTCGTCGAAGATGTAGACCGGAGAGTGGCGCAAGATAGCGCGGGCGATCGAGAGCCGCTGCCGCTGGCCGCCGGAAAGGTTGCTGCCGGCCTGCTCGATGGGGCTATCCAAGCCGCCGCGGTCTGCCACGAGGTCTTGCAAATCAGCCTTATAGAGCGCCTGCATGAGGTCGTCGTCGGAATAGCCGATGCCTGCCGGATCCAAATTGGAGCGCACGCTGCCGGTGAAGATGTGGTCGCTGCCCTTAACTAGAGTTTCGATGCCAATCAGCTGCTCTTGGCCTAGGGTTGAGATTTCTTGACCGTCGATAGTGAGCGAGCCTTGGTAGCCGGTTAAACGGCCCGCCAGTAAGGAAGCTAGCGTGCTCTTGCCGGAGCCGGAAGCGCCAACGAGGCCGAAGCGGCCCTGAGCAGGTAGGTCAAGATTGATGGATTCTAGAGCCTGGAAGCCGCTGGGGTAAGTGTAGGAGAGGTCTTGCAGGTGAATTCCATCGGTCAACCGGGAGAAGGTCTGCGGGGCGTCTGTGCCTGCTTGAGCGCTCGCTGCTGTGCGCTCAGAAGAGCGGTTGGCGCGGGCCTTCATAATGGCCTTGCCGTGCTTGAGTGCTACGGTGCCGGCGTGGGTCAAGTAGACCATCTGGCGTTCGGGAGTAAAGAGGCGCACGCTTGCTGCGGCAATGGCCACGGCGGTCATGAGCGCCAAGGGGTTGGCTCGCCCCATAAGAATGGTGACGACGGTGGCGAGGATGACGGCTAGGTAAATCACCGTATCTGAGCCGATAAGACTGCGCAACTGGCCTGCGAGTAGCTCCATCGTGGTCTTGCGGAAGCCTTCCGAATCTTCGCTCAGCTTTTCGGCCTCGCGCTGGTCAGCATGGAAGATTTTGAGGGTGCTCAAGCCGCGCAGGGCCTCTTCGAAGCGCACACCCACGTGGTCGTACTTCTTCATGTGGGCCACTTGCTGGGCAATTTCCTTGGAGCGCAGCATGTTTGCAGAGAAAGGCAGAGCTATCATGCCGAGGATGACGATGATGCCAGCAGCCCAATTGAGAGGAATGAGCACGAGGGCTGCAACGACAATCATGAGTAGGGTTTGCACTAGGGCGGGCACGTATGTGGTGAAATAGGTGCAGACCGATTTGATGCCCTCAGTGGAGAGCATGGCCATACTTTGATTGGAGCTAGATTCACTCGCTTCGTCTGCCTGCTCTATCTCTTGCTCGGGGTTGAAGAGGGAGAGATAGAGGTCTTGGGAGAGTGCTTCGCCCATAGTGCCGCTGATTTTGAGGGCGGTTTGGTTGGCGACCATCACACACAAGCATTTAATCGCTGCTAAGGCCAGGAGCCAGATGATGGCGGTGAGTGGATCCGTTACGAAAATGGCAATCCAGATAGGGGCTCCGAGGCCGAAGAGTTGGCCCAAACCGAAGATGGCGAGGAGTAGCATAAAAATCTCAGCTAGGGCACCCACTGCTTGGAGAACGCCGATAGTGATGGAGCGCCGCAAATCGGCACCCGGTAGCTTCAAAAGGTCTTTGCTAATCATGTCCCATACTCTGCTCTAGTCCAACAAAAGTTATCTGCTGTGAACCCTAGCAAAATAGCGGGCTTTGGACAACAATTTGGTGACAAACATCACGACCAATTCGCGCTACCGAGTGTCGCATTGCTCGATTTCGGGCACATTTACTTCCCGGAATCGTCTCCGCTGACCAAAGTCAGTATCTCTTCCAGCGTAGCCTTGCTGGAGCTCATCTGAGCTTCAATTCCTGCATTTTGTAGTACTGGCTGAACCTGGCTTGGGTCGGCGTCGGGCAGGCGCAAGGTCGTGCCGTCGAGCGAAACAGTCAGGCCGGCGCTCTTGAGCTGGTTGAATGCCTCCTCCCAATTGGCGGTTTCCAAACTGAGTGAAGTGTGCCCGGAGATGATTTGGTCCACAGTGCCCTCCGCTTTGACTTGGCCCCGAGCCATGATGACGCAGCGGTCGCACTGGCTGGCTTCGGCCATGTAATGTGTGGTCACGAGTATGCCCAAGCCTTGGTCTGCCTTGCGATGGAGCTCCCGCCAGAGTCTCATGCGCGAGACCGGGTCCATGCCAGAAGTGGGCTCGTCGAGGATAAGCAGTTCGGGCTCGTGCTCGTCTGCAATCGCATACGCCAGTAAGCGTTGAGCTCCGAGCGGCTGCTGGCCCACTGGGAGTTTGCCTAACTGCTTGGCATAGTCAGCCACCCAGCCTCTCGGTTGTGCTTGGTAAATGCTGGCAGCGAAACTCATGTTCTCCTGAGCCGACATAGCGGGGTAGAGGCCCATGCCTTGCGGTACGTAGCCGATGTGCCTGCGCGAATCCAGACTGGGAGCCTTGCCGAAGAGCCCGCCCGAACCCTCCGTTGGCTGCTCAAGGCCGAGGAGAATGCGAATCAGCGTGGTCTTACCCGCGCCGTTGCCGCCAATGAGGCCCACGATTTCGCCCGGTTTCACGTCTAGAGACACCCCATGCAAAGCAGTAAAGTCGCCGAAGCGCTTAACTACCCTGCTTGCCTCCAGGAGAGGAGTGCCGGCGGGCGCGGCTAGGCTCTGATTAGCGGCTGTTGAACCCGGCAGTGGCCGAATGTTCGCGATTCGAGCGTTCTGCCGCGAACTTTGTGCCATTTTCTCTGTCTCAGTGGCCGAATGTTCGCGATTCGGAAGTTTTGCCGCGAACTTTGTGCCGTTTGGTTCTGGCTGACTGCGCTGCTGCCCGCTCTGCTGACTTGGCGATGTACGCTCGTCGTCTTCGAGCAGGAAGGCGATGCTAGCGTTTTCCAAGTCGAAGCTGGCCTTGGTGAAGTCGGCTGGCTGCCGGTGGTCTTGCGGATTGGTCCAAATGTAAGCGGTATTGGCCCGCCGCCAGTTGTGGAAAGCGGCCTGAGCCGGTCGCTCTTCCAAGCTGGTGCCAAAGAGGGAGTACTTGCTGAGCTCTTTGCCCTGAGCGCTGCCCGCCTGCCAGAGTTGACCGGGAGCCTGTTCTTGCACTTGCACTGCCGTGCCAGAGGCCAGCGCCTTTCCGCGGTTCATCAGGTACAGCTTGGAAGAGCGCTCGGCCTCGTCTAAGTAAGTAGTGGCGAATACTACGGCGCTGCCTGCGGCCGCCTCAGCAGAGATGAGCGTCCAGATTTCCTCGCGGCTGGTGGGGTCTACGCCGGTGGTGGGCTCGTCGAGAAGGAGCAGGTCTGGTCTGTGCAGAGCCGCCATAATGACGCCCAACTTCTGACGCATGCCTCCGGAGAGATTGCGGCCAGTGCGCTCTCGGGCATAGTCAAGATTCGCAGCGTTCAGAAGCTGCTGAATGCGCGGGCGAGCCAATACCTCAGACATGTGGTAAATGCTCGCCGAGAAGCGCATGTTTTCTATGACAGACATGTCGCGCCACACGCCAGAATCAGCAGGCTGGTATCCGAGGCGTTCTTTGCCGGGAAGGCCCTCCACGCTGCCATCGCTGGGCTGAACTTGGCCCGCCAGCAGTTTGAGCAGGGTGGTTTTGCCTGCGCCATCGCCGCCGGTCAAGGCCGTAACTTCACCAGGCACAAGGCTTCCGGTAAAGCGGTTGAGGGCCGGGCTGGTTGAACCGTGGTATGTGACGCTGACTTGTTTGAGTGTTACCGATTGTGCGTTCACCGTCCGCCTCCGTGAGTGAGTAGGTTGCGCAGTTTGAGCGTGGAAGCGCTGAAAATAATCACGGCTTCGGCAGCTAAAATAAGGAGCGGCATCCAAGTGGAACCCCAAGAAGCACCGCGGAGCATAGTCCCCTGAGTCAGTTCGTTAAACCATGTGAGCGGTAGTAAGTAGCCAATCCAACGGATGACCGAGGCCATCGATTCCAGTGGGAAAATCATGCCACTTAAGAGCATTTGAGGCATGACCAGCATCATAGCGAGCTGCACGGCTTGGCCCGAGTTTTGTGATACTGTCGAGATAAAAATGCCCAGGCCTAGAACTACGAACAGGAAGATGACCGTGCCCAGGAGGAAGGGCCAGAAATCGCCGTTGAAGGGCAGGCCGAAGACCCACATGCCTAAGCCAGTGATGACGGCCATGTCGAACAGAGCCAGCAAGAAGTAGGGTGCAATTTTGCCCATAATGACCGCGCCGGGGCGGATGGGCATAACGGCTAGCTGCTCTAGGGTGCCCTGCTCGCGCTCGCGGACGAGGCCGATGCTGGTAATCATCGTGCCGATGAGGGTCATGATGAGTCCGATGAGGCCGGGAATCATGATAAATGAGGTCTTGAGCTCTGGATTGAAGAGGACCTTGGTGTTGTCGGTTTTGGCGCTGACAGAGGCAGTCGTTGGGTCGGAATTGCCGGAGCGTTGGGGCTGTGAAACCTGCGGCATTTGAGGCGCTGGCGGTGCTGGCTGGCCTTGCTGGGCGGCGGCTTGAGCCTGAACTTGGTATTCCTGCATCTGCTTCAGGTAGTTTTGCATGCTTTGCTGCTGAGTTTGCATGGCGGTTTTTTGAGCAGTTTCAGCTTTGGTGCGGGTTTCTTTCATGCCGGCCTGCACGTCTTCTGCGTTCATTTGCAGGAAAACTCGCTTGGCGGATTGAGCGGCGAAGAGGCCTGAACCGTCGATATAAATGTCGGCTTGATCGGCCAGCTGGTCGCTGGATTTTGCGTCACTTTTGACACTGATAACGGCATCGGCCTTGCGGTCGCGGAAGATCTGTTCGGCATCGTTTTGCCCAGATCGCGCAGGGTTCGTGCTGACGATGGTAACTCCCTCTTTGACGGCCTGGAGCTTGTCGATGCGCTCTTGGTAGCTCTGCGCTTGCTCGCCGATGACGGCGACTTTGACTCGGTCCACAGAGAAGTTGGCTGCGTATCCAAAAATGAATAGCAGCAAAACGGGCATGGCTATGAGCATGGCAAGCGTGCGTTTGTCTCGCAAGAGCTCGCGGAATTCCTTGACTATCAGCGCCTTCACTAGGCACCTCCTTGGGTGATTCGGCGAAGCTCACTGCAAGCATTCGTCTATTATTCATCGAGTGACGAATAATAGAATAGCACGATATTCTTCACGTGGTGAATATTGTGATTATCTGCTAAGCTGACGGCAATACGACGGATTTAGCAAGGCTGTAACATGGCGGTATTTCGCACGAAAGGTGATTCTCAATGACGGCGAAAGTTCAGAAGGACGATGGTGAACTGCGTCTGACTGCTCAAAGTCAAGAGACGGCGACGAAGGGCCATCGCAGGGGCCGGCCAAAGACTGGCGAAGCGTCCACGACGTATACGGATATCTTGGCAGCTGCGCGCAAAGAGTTCTCTGACAAAGGTTTTGACCATGTCACCATGCGAGGAATTGCGCGCGAAGCTGGCTGCGATCCAAAACTGGTGCACTACTATTTTGGCTCGAAAGATCAGTTATTTGCAACTACTGTGGCAGAGATTATCGGCGAAAGCCATTTGCTTGATAGGCTACAGCGTGAAGATGCAACTGCGGCTGTGCACACCGGAGAGAGTTTCGTTCGTGCATTCCTAGAGTTCATAGGGGGGTCCGAGCTTGGGCAACTCTATTTGGCAATGATTCGCGATGTCGGCAGTGACGAGCACATGAGGTCAATGATGGTGGAATTTGTGAGTAAGCAATTGGTCTCGCCACAAATTCGTAATCTGCGAGTGGATCATGTCCAAGAGCGAATGATGCTTGTCGGCACGCAAATGTTGGGACTACTTGTTGTGCGGTACGTGCTCGATGCCCAACCTCTCGCTCTTATGTCGGTTGAGCAAGTTGGGCGCATTGTGGGTCCCGTGGTTGACCACTACCTTTACGATCCACTCCCGCTTCCTCCTGACGAGTGAGCTTGAGTATAAGTAAGATGGGTAGCCTACTCGGCGAGGGCTTCGGGGGAGTAGCGGCGTTCGTCGTTCATGGTGGCGAAGTTGAGGCCTATGAGGATGCCGCCGCCTACGAAATTGCCGAGCATAGCTACTGCGACAGTGGCGATGGCCTGCCAAGCGTTGACCTTGCCGTACATGCCGAGAATGAGGAAGAGGGCCGAGTCGGCGACCGAGTGCTCGAATCCGCAGAAAGCGAAGACGAAGACGGCCACGACCATGATAGTGCACTTGGTGAAATCGTTGGAAAGCTTACCGTTGTAGACCATGAGCATAGCGATATTGATGCAGAAATTGCAGAGGATGCCGCGCACGAAGAGGTCGGCGATGCCGTGCCAGCCGCCCATCACATAGCCGGTTTTGGTTGATGCTGCCGCCAGCATTTGGTCCATAGTTGGGCCCGAGATGATGGAGGAGAAGCGCAAGATAATCGCCACTATGAGTGCGCCCAGCAGGTTGCCCAAAAGGCATAGGCCGAGGATGCGTAGGGAGTGGAGCCAGCCTAGGCGCTTGTGGTAAACGCCAACGGTGACCACCATCATGTTAGAGGTGAGCAACTCGGAATTGGTGTAATAAATGAGCACGAGCGCCCAACCGAAAGTGAGTGCGGCGATCACGCGGCCGGCCAGTTTGAGGCCCGGATTGGCAGGGTCTGAGGCGAATTGGCCAACGATGTAGAAGAATGCGGTGAAGAAAATGCCCACGAAGAGGCCCGCCATGACTGCGCGCTGCAGGTATTTGCCAGTCATCTTGCCGGTCATCGTGTCTTTGCTATCGACAGCATCGAGCACGGTAGAAATAAAAGTTCGCCCGGGGAACAGAGGCTTCAGATCTTCGTCGCTAGGCAGTTCATTAACAGATTCATACAATTTTTCACTCACTGATCTATTATCGCATTCTTTACAAAAGACCGGTGGGGATATTGGTTTTTTGGTCGAACATCACAAAAGTAACCGATTGAGGTAGCGAAAAGCCCCCATGAATGGTTAGCAGTTTTCATTCACAGGGGCTTTTGTGTCACGCCTATTTAGTTATTGAGTTTGTCTTGCCCCTTGCGGCAGATGGCAAACATAAGGGCAGCTGAGCCCGTTAAAGCAACTGCGAGAAGAGTAAAGACTTGCACAAGTCCGTTTACGCCTGTGCGCGCTAATTCTTTCTGCTGACTGGTTGCTGCCCGAGGCCTTGATGATTGTTTAGTCTCGTGCTTGCTTGGATCTGCAGTGAGTTTCTTATCGCTATTCGCTTCACTATCAGATGGAGCAGCCGAGTTTGCTGGGTTAGGTGCAGCCGGTGCAGCTGGGTCGGTTGGATCGGCTGGAGTAACTGTGGCAGCTGGGGTCTCAGCTTTCCAGATGGCGTACCAAACCACCGAATCTGCGCGGGTTAAGGAAATGGGTATAGGTTCGCCGGGCTGATAAATTTTACCGGAGCCGTCAGCAGTAGCCGACCATCCGACGAACACATAGCCGATGCGTGTGAACGAGTTTGCTGGGAAAACTTGTAGCCCGCCCACGGTGGGAACTTCGATTGGCTCAACCGTACCAGTCGCATCGGCGCTGTTGGGGTAAAACACCTGTTCAACGGTTTCAACCACAGGAGAAGGCCCTGGGTTTGGAGCAGGGTTCGGTGTGGGGTTTGGAGCAGGGTTTGGAGTGGGGTTTGGAGTGGGTGTAGGTGTAGGTGTAGGTGTAGGCGTAGGCGTAGGGTTCGGACTAGGAACTGAAGCCGCTTGCCATTTCGCATACAGCGTCTGAGGCGTTTCTTGAGTCAGGAAGCGATCTCCGGGCTGATAGCTTATGCCGGTGCCGTTTGAAGTGGTATCCCAGCCAGCAAACACCTTCGCGTTGCTGGACTCAGTTGGGATTGACGATGGAATAAGAGCGCCATTCTGGTCAGGCCACAGCGCCTGTATTGAGTTAGGAACGCCGGTAATGGTTAAGCCGTTGCCGTTGCCGTCGAAATTCACAGAAGTTGAGCGCTGAATCGAATATGTGCCTGCCGCACCTGCCCGCGAGCGAGCAGCAAGTTCGTTATTGGCAGCCATGCCGGTCGACGAGGAGACCCACCATTGCGAGGCAATACCCGTATTATTGCCTTGGCGAGACCAGTGCCCATTGCCACCAGGAACGGAAGGTGCAACAGAGGAGAATGCATCGTCGGTAAACTTAGCATTAGCTCCTAAAACGATAGTGCTCAGGCCTTGGGGGAACATGTTCGCCATTCTTGCAGGATTGACAGCGCTTGTGTTCCATCCGGATACATCTAAAGATTCGATATCTGTGCCGGAGAACATGCCTAGCATATTCGTTACCGCAGAGGTAT
The DNA here is from genome assembly GCF_033095945.1 of Bombiscardovia apis. Lineage (NCBI taxonomy): Bacteria > Bacillati > Actinomycetota > Actinomycetes > Bifidobacteriales > Bifidobacteriaceae > Bombiscardovia > Bombiscardovia apis. Next base: position 51,108 of record NZ_AP026800.1, read on the forward strand.
TCCAGTTTGCTACATTAAGCTGGCTGACATGGCTGCCATTAAACAAGCCCGACATGGTAGTTACGCTGCGAGTGTTCCAACCAGTTACATTAATGCTCGTTGCACCACTGTTATAAAACATATTTGACATTTGAGCGACGTTGGAAACATCCCAGCTAGAAAGATCCAATTGGGTTACGTTGGTGGTCGTGGCGAACGCACTATTCATATCAGTAACTCGGTTTGTGTCCCAGCCGGTTACATTGATAGAAGAGGCTGCAGCGGTTTGGAAAATGCCCTGCATAATAGTCACATTGCCGGTATTCCATTGGTGCAAATCGAGGGCGTTAAATCCACTAAAAGCAAACATGTTGTACATGTTGGTGACGGCAGATGTATCAACCTGGTCAATGCCTTGGATAGTGGTAGCGTTGCTGAGATTCTCAAAAAGAGCGCTGGAGTTAGCTGCCAAATGGGTATTAGCTGGATCATCAAATACTACGGAAGTGATGTCAGCTGAATAATCGGCGTTACCTGCTGGGCCCCAAGGTGCACTAGCTCCAACAGAATCTGCCGTGGTGCCAGCACCGATGTGCAATGTGCAGGAGGTGTCTAGCGACCAAGAAGATGTTCCCCAAGCCTGCGTCGGAACTGCTGTGCATCCTGACTTAACTAAGCTGCCTGCATTTGCGGCCGGAGTTGAATTGGGTGAAGCGGTAAGAACCGCCGCAGTGAATAATGAAGCTGAAGCAAGGAGCACGCCAGATAACTGCAAGGCTCTTTTGCTCAAGCTGCGATGTTTTTTCGCAGTGAGTATTGTGTACAACTGTTTCTCCCCCAGTGTAGCGCGATACGGAAAACTCGCGTGTGTGGTTAAGCATAGTAAAGAAAATACTTACTCATCTTTACCGTTTGCTTTGTTGTCAACCATACCTTATCCCTAGTGTTTTCGCGGGGTAGAGCCGTGTCGTGCGCGCTTGAACAGATTCCTTGGTTCGATACTAAGAATTCGCGGGGAAGGTAGTTGTTGGAACACATCTCCTTCTTGATTTCGCGTGTTGTTGCTGTGTCGCGGCTGATTACCAGTCAATTCCCTAACTGCTCCCTAGGAGCATGCGTTGAGTGGCTGCTCGTGGCGCGGAGTACCGCGATGCGGTGGAAACAAGCTGTTGGTCGGGGGAAAATGAGACACCTTGGCAGAAATGGGCCTAATCGGCTGTAATTCTCGAGTATTGTGTGAATCCGTAATTGTGCCTCTGAACATCTGTGAGGTTATCCAAACAGCGAAGTTGTGCATGTGAAAAACAAAAAGGGCTCCCGGAAAACATCCGAAAACCCTGCTTGTGGAGCTAGCCGGGTTCGAACCGGCGACCCTCTGCTTGCAAAGCAGATGCGCTACCAGCTGCGCCATAGCCCCAAATGTACTGCGTGGGCCCGGGAGGACTTGAACCTCCGACCTCATCCTTATCAGGGATGCGCTCTAACCAGCTGAGCTACGGGCCCGTACCGCGTGATAAGTAATCACACAACCAGTCAGATTACCAGATAGGCAGCAGAAGTCAACTCGCACGAGCTTTCCGAGTGTCTCGCCGTGTGGTATCGAATAGCGGTACTGGCGCAGCGGGCAGTATCCCTAGAAATCATAGGGTTGAGAGACAATAGAACAATGCTGGTTTCTTGCGCTATTGCCCGCAAACGGGTCTCTTCTCAGGGCGAAGTTTCCCGCGAATGGCTGCAAGTGGGCTCTCAGCGGGTTTTACTCGTGCGCAAGCGTGTCAAAAACGTGTATTTGCGGGTGAAACCGCCGGACGGGCGCGTGGAAATTACTGCGCCGGTGAGGTTGTCTCAGGCGGAAATTCGCCGATTTATAAGTTCGCGGCAGGCTTGGATAGAACGCGCTCAAGACCGTATTGCCCGCTCTGCTCAGTCGCTTGGGCCAGGTTCTGCCGGGCCGCAGCCGGCGAATTTGGCCGAAGGGACTACTAGCGAGGAGCGCCTGCGCGAGGCGAAGCTGATAATCGAGCAGCAACTGCCGGCCTTGCTTGATAAGTGGGTGCCAATTGTGGGACGGGGACCGAGCGCGATTAGTTTGCGGCGTATGACGACTCGGTGGGGGTCTTGCACGCCTGCAACCCGGCGTATTCGGCTCAATCTTGAGCTGGCCTGGCTCGATCCAAAGTTTTTGGAATACGTGCTGGTTCACGAGCTGACTCACTTGCGAGCTTCGGGGCATGGAGCGCTGTTCCAAAGTTTGATGAGTTCCTACTTGCCGCAGTGGCGAATGTTGCGCAAAGAGCTCAATCAGCACATTATCGTCTGACCAGTAAGCCACAATCGGTGGATAAAGGTGTGGATAACTTCTATGCTAGTTCACATTATTGTGGCTATTGCTATGAGCGCAACCCTGCGCATGGTGCTCAGTAGCGCTCGCAACAGAAAAGAGCTAGCGCTCGGGGATGACCGCTAGCTCTTTAAGAGGAAGAAGAGGAACGCTTATGCGCTCAAAATCTGGGAATCAGATGAGGTGGCTGCGCATAAACCACTGGAAATGCTCTAGCTCCTGCACGTGATCCTGAATGATGTTGGAGGAGATGCCGTCGACTTCGTCAAGCTCCTTGATGGCCTCACGGTCGGCCTTGATGAACTCAGTGTAGTAGTCGTTCAGGGCCTTCAGATAGTCCAGAGCCTCTTGGCGACCAGCGATTTCGATGCCCTTCCAAGTGCGGTTCTTGATGATGTCGTCGGGGCGGCCGTCGGCTTGGCCACCCAAAGTAGCGATGCGCTCGGCAGTTTCGTCGGCCATAGCGAGCACGGAATCGACCTCAGGATCCATCATCTCGTGGATGCCGATAAAGTTCTTGCCCTTCATGTTCCAGTGAGCGTGCTTCAAGACGAGTGCGCACTCTTGCTCATTGCTCAAGCGGCTCTGCAAAATCTCAACTGCCTTTTCGCAGGCGGCCGCGTCTAGTCCGGGAACGGTGAATTCTAATGCCATGACTACTCCTTCGTCTGCTGTCTGCCGGATCGATTCCGGACTGGCTTTTTGGCCTGACAGCTGGTCGGTCGCTGAGCGACTTGGCCTACTTACAAGATTAGATGACTCGCGCTGGAAGTCAACTTAGCAAGTGTGAATCCGCATACTTTTTACTGAACGCGAGAATTCATGTTATGCGGGTAAAAGTGCTAAAATCCTTAAGTTACTCTGACGGGGAATCCGCGGATTCTGCGTTGTCTTCGCTTTCCTCGCTGCCGCGTTTGCGCACTTCCAGTGTCTCGATGCGCCGGCCATCAACCTTCGTGACGACCATATCGTAGCCGTCGTCGGAATGGAGCACCTCGCCTACCTCGCCCAGCTTGCCGGTGTGAGCCAAGAAGTAGCCCGCCACCGTCTCGTAAGGCCCATCTTCCAGCTCGATGCCGGTCATATCGGCGAAATCTTCAATGGTCATGCCGCCCTCGACAGTAGCGATGCCGTCTATAAACGCTTGTCTATCGGGCCTAGGGCCGCCCTTCTCGCTGGGCAAATCGTATTCGTCGCGAATGTCTCCTACCAGCTCTTCGGTCATGTCCTCAAGGGTGACGATGCCGTCCGTGCCGCCGTATTCATCGATTACCACGGCCAAGTGAATGCCCCGCATGCGCAGCTTTTCAAGGCTGGGCAAAAGCTTCGAAGTGCCCGGAAGCGCAATGCCGGGGCGGGTCACGTCGGCTACAGTCTTGGCATTTGGGTCGCGCACGTCGAGCAGGTCGCGCACATGCACAAAGCCCAACACATCGTCGAAATCGCGGCCAGTCACCGGGTAGCGTGAATACGGCTCATTACGCACAAAGTCGGCGGCCTCCCGCAGTGTCATGTCGCCGCTAATGAAGACCACGTCGGCGCGGGGGCGCATCACCTCGGCTACGCTCGTTTCCGAAGCGTCGAATACGTCGCCCAAAATCATGCGCTCGTCTTTGCTGAGGTTGGTATTCGAGGAAACCAGCACGCGCAGCTCATCGTCGCTCACTTCGGTGTCGGTTTGCTGGGGGTCGAAGCCCAAAAGGCGCACCAAACCGTTCGTGTTCTTAGCAATCAGCCAAATGAGCGGCTTGCAGGCTTTGGAAAACGCGTCGATAGCGGGCACCACGGCGCGGGCAATCTGCTCGGTGCGCTGCATGGCGATGCGCTTGGGCACTAGCTCCGAGATGATGATGGAGAAGTAGGAGATAATAATGGTGAGCGCAATGGTGGTCAGGGTTGAGGCCAAGCTCGCGGGCACGCCCCAGGAGCGCACGATGGGGTCGACCGACGGTGCGATGGAGGAGGCGCCGAATGAGGCCGAAAGGAAGCCGGAAACCGTTACGCCGATTTGCACGGTCGAGAGGAAGGTGTTGGGGTCGCGGGCCGTTTTCGCCACCCGAGCCCCGCGTGCGTCCTCCTGCTCCATCTGGTCAAGCTGGGAGCCGCGCAAAGAAACCAGCGCCAGCTCGGTGCCCGAAAAGACCGAGCCGATCAGAAGAAAAACAAAAACCAGCAAAATATTGAGCCATAACGCCATACCCCCAATTTACGCCACTTCCCCGATAACCTTCCGTCATCCGCGCAACCTCCCCTCTCGCTCCTCGATTCAGCGCGAATCCGTTAGTGGCCGAAAGTTCGCGATAAAAACCTGAGACCGCGAACTTTCGGCCGTTTTTGCTCCCAAAATGGCACTTTTTTGCGCTGGGAATGCTTCTATCGCGAACTTTCGGCCACTAAGTTTGTGGACAACGGGTCACATTCGACCACATTGTTGTTTTGATGACCGATGGAACGAGTCTAGGGTTTACGCTCCTTATATGAAAAGTCATACACGCATAAACGCTCTTATTGCGCAATCTGAGCGTGAGCAGCGATGCTGTTTTGGCCGGAATAACGCTGACTACAAGGCTTTGAGGCGGCTCCGAGAGTTGGGGCAGCTCGTCTCTCCTTACAAAAACGTGTATGCAAGAGCTACTTATTGGCATCAGCTCGATCCTCGACAGCAGTCAGTGCACCTAGCTCGGGCTCTTGGTAGAATGCACCCAAATTGGGTCTTTGCGAATATAACGGCGGCCTCGGTTTGGGGACTTGACTATTCGTGGACTCTTCACCGAAAGAATGACGTGTATGTAGCAGGGGTGGCGAAACGGGGCGCGAAGGGCGAACGAACCTGTGCGCAACTGCATTATGTAAGAATGGTGCGCGTGCAGGCCTGGCGAGTTCAGAACCTGAGAATAACGGGTTTATCGCGGACTTTGGTAGATTGCGCACTTACTTATCCGTTTGACCAAGTTTTGGCCATTTTTGATTCCGCGTTGCGGCAAGGTGCGGTGACTGTGCAGGATATACAGCGACAGTGCGCCGAAGTCCGTGCAAGTTGCGAACCAGTGCGAAAGCTACTGCGGTATGCGAATGCGGGGAGTGAGAACGGGGGAGAGTCGGCTTGTAGGGCAGCCATTATTGAGGCGGGGTTTCAGCTGCCTCAGTTGCAGCGGGAGTTCCGCGATCCACTGGATGCAAATAAGCTGGCGCGGGTGGATTTTACTTGGTTTTTGGCGGATGGGCGCACGGTGGTGTTGGAGTTTGACGGCACGGCGAAGTATGTGAGCCCGGAGATGGCTGAGGGGCGCAACGTTCGGCAGGTGGTGGCGGAAGAGCGCGAGCGTGAAGGGCTGCTTCGCCGGGCAGGTGTTAGCGCTATCATCCGTATCAACTACGAACAGCTGCGCCTGCGCACTCCGCTCATAGGCGCGCTCAACCAAGTCCGCATCCCCCGGCGCTTGGCCGAGTAGGGCGGCTTCGTCGGGCGTGAGGCGGTGGGTCGGCGGCAGTTGTAAAGTGGAGGTGGGTGCTACGGGTTTGTAAGCAGCGCCACGGCAGAACGGGTCGTGCAGACTCGCTTGCCCTCAACAATGATGCCCCACCGGCGCGAGGTCGCGGGCGGGCAAGTATAGGGAATTCGGCAGTGATTGTGGGCTTAGGTAGTAGGCGGGCGGAAGAGGTGGAGTCGGCTCAGCAAGCTGGGCGGCCGTCGGACCGGCTGGACCGGGATATACCGCTGAATATGAAAGACATTATTTGCGACTACGACAAGCCGCTCGAAGAGGCCTGCGTGGCGGCTAAGGCGAGCGTGATTATGCGTGTGGGCATGCTCGATTTGGGCTCTGGCACGGGCTCTTTCCGTGTGCGCGAGATGATGCACCGCGTGGCGTATCCGTTGGGAGTGCACGTGCGGGCCGAGGTGAACCTGACTGACATCGAGGCCACTTGCACCGACGGCACCGAGCGCGTGACCGAAGTAGTGGATTTGCCTACGACTGGCGTAAACACAGAGCGTATCTGGCTGCTGGAGCACTTTGCTGACTGGCTGGCGGTCAACTGCGGGCAGGGCTCCACTTACCACAAGGCGGCGGATATTTCGCAGGAGCTTGTGGACCATTTGGACCAGGTCAAGGCTCATTGGGCGGTGCGTCGGGCGCAAGAAATGGAGGCGGCGAAGGCTGCACAGTCCGCTGCGAAAGTGCAGGAGCGGCGGGTTGCCAAAGCTGCGAAAATGGTCCGAGAGCTCAAGGAGCAGGGGTGCGCGGGCGAGCAGGCTGCGCAGGATTCGGCGCAGGTGCAGCAGCAATCTGGCGCTTTACTCCAAGCTCAGGCTCAACCGCAAACTAGCGGTTTAGGTCAGGCGCAGACTCAATATCAGGTGCAGGCGCAGTCGCAAAGCCAAACGAATACTTCGGCGCAGTATCAGCTTAATTCTCAGCCCGGCTCTCAGCCCAGCTCCCAAGACCAGCCGCAGAGCGTCGAAGCGGCCGTGAGTAAGCGCCTGAGCGGCGTAACCGTGCGCCAAGCCCACGAGCGGCTCGACATTATCGAACACCGCAAACCGCTCTACTCGCCCCTCTTCTCGGCTTTCTCGGCCGCCGTGGCCTGCGCGTCCTTCGTCTTCCTTCTTGGCGGCGGTCTTTACGACATGGCTGGCGCTTTCGTGGGTGCGGGCATCGGCCAGTTCGTGCGCCGCAGCCTCTTGGGCCGCCGTATCAACCAGTTCTTTGTCACCGCCGTAGCGGTCATCATCGCCGCGCTCGCCTGCATCGGCACCCTTCGCTTGGCCGGACTGTTCGACCCAGTTGCTCTGCGCCATGACACCGCCTACATCGGCGCCATCCTCTTCGTTATCCCCGGCTTCCCGCTGGTGACGGGCGGCCTAGATATTGCCAAAATGGACTTCCCCTCGGGCGTGCAGCGCCTCACTTACGCCCTCTCTATCATCTTGGTTGCCACTTTCGGCGGCTGGGTAGTGGCGCGCATGGTGCAGCTCAACCCGCAGGGATTCGACGCGCTCAACCTGAGCTTGGGCACCACCGCCGGCCTGCGCGCGCTCGCCGCTTTCTGCGGGGTCTGGGGCTTCTCGGTGCTGTTCAATTCGCCTCAACGTATGGCCCTAGTTGCGGCCATCATCGGCGCTATTACCGACACAATGCGCTTGGAAATGCAAGACTTAATGGGCGTGCCCCCCGAGATGGCGGCCTTCCTCGGCGCTTTCCTAGCCGGTATGCTGGCCACCGCTTGGCGCTCCTCAGTCCGCCGCGGTTGGCTGCCTCCGGAAGTGGGCTACCCCCGCATCTGCCTGACTGTGCCAGCTATCGTGATCATGGTGCCGGGCCTCTACATGTACCGCGCCATGTTCTACCTTGGACAGTTCAACACTTTGAGCGCTATGGACTGGATTTTCCGCGCGTTCATGGTCATTATCTGCCTGCCCATCGGCCTCGCCACCGCCCGAGTCATAACCGACCGAGCTTGGCGCTACGACGTCTAGCCTGGGGAGGTTGGCTGCTGCTGTGTTGAGTGCACTGAACGCAAATGGCCGAAAGTTCGCGGCCAAATCTGGGAATCGCGAGCTTTCGGCCGTTTTTCCGTCAAAAATGGCACAAATTTCGCGACAAGTCGGCCCAATCGCGAGCTTTTGGCCACTGAGGGGTTTGGGCTAGTACTTCATGCCCATCGCGGAGCGGACTTGGTCCAGCGTCTCCTCGGCGACAGCATTGGCGCGCTTGTTGCCCTCGGCCAGCACATCGCGCACCGTATCCATATCTTGTGCCAGTTCGGCCCGGCGCTCGCGGTGGGGTGCCAAGAAGTCGTTGACTGCGCTAATCACGTATTGCTTCAGTGTGCCCGCGCCCGCATCGCCAATCTCCTCGGCAATCTCGGCCGGATCGCGACCGGTTACTAGCCCGGCAGTGGTTAGCAGAGCGGAAACCTGCGGTCGGCCCACCGGGTCGAAGGTGATGCGGCGCTCAGAGTCGGTTGGGCTCTTCTTAATCAGCTTGGCCGTCTCCTCTGCAGTGGCGCTCAGCATAATTGAATTGCCATATGACTTACTCATTTTGCGCCCGTCCAAGCCCGGAATCTCGGGAGCGTCAGACAAAATCGCCGCCGGCTCGGGGAAGACTGGGTTTTTGTGAGCGTAGCGCTCGTTGAATCGCCGAGCAATTGTGCGCGTAAGCTCCACGTGCGGCAGGTTATCTTTGCCGATGGGCACCACGTTGGCCTTGCAGAACAAGATATCGCAGGCCTGATGCACGGGGTAGGTGAGCAGGAGCCCGGTGAGTGCGTGGCCCGAAGCTTCCATCTCTGACTTCACGGTCGGATTGCGGTGGAGCTCGGCCTCAGTTACCAGCGAGAGGAAGGGCAGCATGAGCTCGTTCTCTGCGGGCACGGCCGAGTGAGTGAAAATCATGGTCTTGGCGGGGTCGATGCCGGCGGCCATGTAGTCCAGAATCATGTTGAGCACGTTGTCTTCCATGTGCTCAGTCGTGTCGCGGTCGGTGATGACTTGGTAATCGGCGATGATGATGTTGGTGTGTACGCCCCGGTTTTGCATCTCCACCCGGCTTTTGATGGAGCCGAAATAGTGGCCCAAGTGCAAGCGCCCAGTAGGCCTGTCGCCGGTGAGCATGGTGAAATCGCTGGGCTTGGCATCGAGTTTGGCCTCTACCGCGTCGGAGCGCTTTTTCGCCGCTACGAAGCTGGCGCTGACCTCATTACCTGCTGCCGTCACTTGCTGCTCGCTACCCATGGCCCTGCCCTCTAGTGCGCGCCCCGCAAAAAAAGTGAGGCGAAAGTGTTACTAAATGTTGCTTTTATCGTAAAAGTCTCAGCCGACAACCACGGTGGGTGGTACCCTCGAAAGTAATGCATATATAAAAGACACGTTGCTCAAGAGCACAAACTGGCGAAGGGGGTCGGATGGGCCGCGGACGTCAGAAGGCTAAGCAGACAAAAATAGCTCGTAAGCTCAAATATCTGACAACTGACACTGACTACAATCAGCTGCAAAAAGAGTTGAGTAGCCAGGGGCCTAGCGAGGGCGAAACTGATGTGTTCGAGGTAGTCGAGCAGCAGTTTAGCGCGAGCGAGGGCAAGGTTGCGGATAGCAAGAAGCCTGAGCCAGCTACGGACACAACTGATGCGCCTTCAACAAACGACGATTTAGACGACTATGCCCGCTGGGCTGCCGAGGCTGCTGCTAAGGCTACTTCCGGCGAGATGCCAGTCGTTCCTAAACGTCGCAAACCTATTCCTATTCCGGTGCCGACGGCGTTGGGAAAGCGTAAGCCGGCTGCTGCGCCAAGCGTAAGCAAGACCGGGTCTGCTTCCTCGGCTGAGCAGTCATCTTCGGCTGCCTCTGCTCAAGTTGCTAAAGCTGCTGAGTCTGCTGAATCGGGGGAAGACGCAAGCGTGGCAAAGGTTGGAAAAGCTGGGAAGTCGGCTGCTGGGGCTGTGAAAACGGCAAAAGCTGCTTCGACTGCGACTAAGGCTAAGTCCAAGACCAGCAAGGCCTCGACGGCAACTAAGAGCGTGACTGCTAAGTCTGCAACTGCCAAGAAGTCGTCTGCTGCTTCGTCTGCTGCTAAGAAAACTGCCGCAGCGGCTAAGAAAGTGACTACTGCGGTCAAGAAGACGGCAGCTGCTTCCAAGGCAAAGGCCACCAAAGCCACCAAGACTACAAAAACAGCTAAGGCTGAGAAGAGCGAGACGGGCGCAAGCGCTGCGAAATCTACTCGCACGGCCAAGAGTACCTCTGCGAAGGCCAAGGCTGGAGCGGATACAACCGCGGCCAAGTCCTCCAAAACTGCCAAAGCTGCTTGAGCTGCCTGAGTCTAGCGCTGAGTTAGGTATACTATTCGGCCGCTCGCTTCCGTAGGGAGGCGGGCGGCCGTTTGTATATCAACGATTGTTGTATGATGCTGACGCGCTGCTCAGCCCGGTACTGAGGCCAGTGCTGAGTCCGCTACCGAGACGAACGCTCAGGCCAACGCTCAGCCTATCGCTCAGACCAGCGGGAGGAGTTCGTGGAGGTCGTCGCGCTCCCCAACTGCGCTAATGCGGCCAGCGGCCTTCTCCTCGGCCCAAGAGCTCACGCCAGCAGCCATGCGCAGCCACACGTCTGGGTCGAGCTCAATCACGTCTGGCGGCGTCAAATTGTGGGGGTCCGAAGCCGGGCCGTCGAGTATTTTTACCGCACTCCAAGGGGCCACACGCACTTCCACTCCCGGCCCAGGCGCCTTAATCTCTAGCATGTGCAGGGAATAGCGCACGGCCATCGCCATGTCTCGCCGGGGCAGCTGCGGGCTCACGCTCAATCTCTCATCGCTGCTCTCAGCCTGTGCTGCCTGCGCTTTCGCCTCATCTCGCCAAGTGAGGAAGGCCCGCCGCCCCTCGTCTATATCTTGCTCACGTATAGCGCTCATGACTACTCCCTGCTCTCAGCCCGAGCGCGCGCCAGCCTTGGCTTCGCCTATTCGGGCATGAAAAACCCCACGCGAGAGCTAGCGGGCTCGACCGCGTGGGGATACGATTACACAACCAGCGCACGGCCGGTTAGGCTCGATTAGTCCTTGATGGCTTCGGCAGCGAAGGAAGCGCCCTCGCCCCCAGCTTCGGAGCCGTTGGACTCCTCGGACTCACCCTCGCCCGGCAGGCCTAGGTCGACTGGCGAAGAGGAATTCTCCCAAGGCTCTTCCCAGGGATCGTACTCGGGGTTCTGCTGCTTGTAAACGAACAGAGCCACCACAGCTGCCAGCAGAGTGCCGAAAAGCAGAGCGAAGAACTTCCAGCCGTTTGAAGATTTGTTCTCCATCTTGGTTCCTTTCAACGAACGCGCCGACCTCCCGCACAGTCGGTTTCTATATTTCCCAGTCTAATCGAAACAATGTGGCGGTTGCGTGTACCTTTTGCCATTTTTCTCCCTAATTCGCCCGCCTCGCGATGTTGCGAATGTCCATTAGGCTCAGTTTTAATAAGTTCCAAAGCGCTTAATTGAGATCGCTTGCTTCCTCATGAGGTAGGCAGGGGGGGTAGGTGCGCATACCTGCCCCCCCCCTCCCCTCCGCCGAGTGCATTCATACCACTCTCATGAGGCGATAGTTTCTGAATCGGCTGGGTGAATTGCCCGAATTATTGCAGTAGTTGCCGATGTTGGGCTGTCTTGTGTTGGCGACGCTTGCGCTGGTGTAAGGCTGCATAAAAAGTTGTCGCTGCAAGACCCAAAGCCAGCAAACTTGTTCCCCCTAGGCGTTCTATGGGTGTGCTCCCCGCTTCTGGCAAGATGAGCGATGTATAGGTGTAAGTGAGTTCGCGGTTGTTCTGCGGCACACCGGATAGGGTCCAAGAGATGGTGACAGTTACCGGTCCTGCCATGTGGGGTGGGGTGGTGATGTCCCAGCCGTCGTGCAGCGGGTTGTAGGTTGGCCCGGTTTGCGGGGCTTGCCCGTCTATCGTGACTCCTGTAATGACAACATTTGCAGGTGTGCGCGGCTCAAATTTCGGAGTTTGGCGTTTTGCTGTAGTGTCTGATTCGCGCTTAGAGTCGTTGTCTTGTTTGTCATCTGCTTGTTTTTCTGTCTCATTTTCTGTCTCATTTTCTGTTTTGCTCTCACCTTCTTCGACTGAGGCAGCTTCTACGGTTTGGTCAGGCTGGGAGTCTGCGTCGTTGTGCTCTGCCTCTGCGTCGTCATGTTCTGCCTCTGCGTCGTTGTGCTCTGCCTCAGGTTGTGGCTCAAGTTTTCGGTTGAATTGGCTGAAGGTGTGTATCGTGTTTGCCGTGATGGTAACAAGGGTGCCGCCTTCTACTGGGCCAGTATTGGGAGTGAGGGCGAAATTGTAGTATTCCCACCCGGCAGTAAGTGTCATGTGTCTATTGACTGGTTCGTTGAAATTGTAAGGATGACCATCGAGATACCATCCTGTGAAGTGATGGTCATACCAAGTGGGTGCGCCGGGTGGTGAGGCTTTTGATCCGACGACGATGTATTGATTGCCGGGCGGATTGCCGGGAGCTCCACTGAGGTTGAATGCGACGGTGTAGATAGCGAGGAAGGTGTACCTGAGGGGCTCGGCAGGATACAAAATATCGTCGAGGGTCCACTCGACGCTTACAATCACATCTCCGGGCTGGTGGCGTTGAGTACTGCCTCTCCATATGCCAGACACTATTTCCGATGTGCCCGGGGTAAGTTGACCGTCTATGATAACTCGTTCGATGTGGAGACGGCCGCCAACTCGCACGGGTGTCAGCCGATCTTGCATGTGTCCGTCACCAATTTGCCCATTACGTCCACGGCCCCAAGCGTAAGCGCCGCCGTCGTTGCCAATAGCGAAAGAAGAGAGAGTGCTAGTGGCAACGCTGATGAAAGCTACTCCGTTGGGCACACGTACCTCAACTGGAACGGTAGACTCCACGGTGTTACCAGTACCCAGGCCGCCTACTAGGTTCGAGCCCCATGCGTAGGTTTTCTGATTGCTGCCGATAGCAAGCGTGTGGGCTCCTTTTGAATTCATTTGTGTAATTCCAACGCCGGGAGGCATAAGGATGTTGTGAACGACTGGCCGAGAACTCCCATTTTTAGAACCATTACCCCACAAGCCCCCATTAGCGCCCCAAGCGTATCTTACCCCATTATTGGTGGTAGCGAATGTGTTGTTTCCTCCTGTAGTGAGACTCGTCCATCGCAGGCCTGCTGGCGGGCGCACCGGTGCTGCTGTAAGAGATACTGTGGAATTGCCAATGCCAAGTTGTCCATAATCGTTGAACCCCCAAGCGTAGATGTTGCCATCGTTGCCTAAAGCATATGCGCTGTATGAGCCTGCGCTAATGCTGGTGATACGCACGTGATTTGGTATGCCAACAACTGGTGTGGGAACATAACGGTGTTTATTGTCGCCGACGCCAAGATTTCCGTAGGGTGTCTTTTGCCCAGGATCGTAAATCAACCTTGAGTTGCATCCCCAAGAGTAGACTCTGCCATTGTCCGCGAGAGCGATGTTGAAGTCGTTTCCGGCTTGGATTTGGATGAAACGGCCCACTCCCCACGGCAGCGGCACCCTCGCGGGCACTGAGCGGCCACCTTTAGACCCTAAACCAGATTGCCCTTCTTTGCTGTATCCCCAAGTATAAACGTTGCCGTCGTTTCCGAGCGCAATCGAATTCTGGGAATCGCCTGTGCCAATTTGGATAAATCTTACATTAGGAGGGGTATGCACTCTATCTGGTTTAAGATGGGTGGCTGTAGTATTGTTGCCGAGCTGACCATGTCCGTTCGTGCCCCAAGCGTATGCGTTACCATCATCGCCAATAGCCAGCGTATGGTAGAGAGACGCACTTATTGAGGTAAATCTTACGCCGCTTACGGTATACGGTGTGATGGTGAGGGGGGTGCCACCAGTTTCTAATCCGGCCGATGGGCTGAGTCGAAAATGTGCGGAGGAGGAGTCAGCTTTGGCGGGCTGAACGCTTTGAAGAGCCCCCCCCCCAAGGATTATTAGAGCTAGCGCGAGTCTGAGCGCGCGAGCTGGGCGATAGCGGTGCATAATAGCCTCCGAGTGGTCTCTAATAACGCACGCGACGCGGTAGACCACTTTATCTCATGTAGGTTTTGCAAGGTTTGTGCGTTACCGATTCCCCAACCTTCCGCACTGCCTTTTGACACATATATTGTCAGCTTAGCAGTGTTAGTGGCCTGGCTCCAAGCTGTGAACTACAAACTTGTGTAATCCACCCTTCCGCGTTGCTAGTTTAAGGTTTCTTTCGGAGGGAGAGGGCCTGCGACTCTTTGTTCGTGCGTCTGCTGCTCACTTGAGGCATAACCGGGCGAAGCGATGCCCCCCAAGCAAGTTTGTTTGATGATTTGGCTGCCCGCAGGTGGTGCCCCTTACTGCGATTGTGGTGGGTGCTGGCTTGTGTGGTTGCGTAGGCTATTGCTGCTATGAGGCTGAGAGCCAGGCGGATACACGGCTGTGATTTGCCAAGTGTGAGATAGAAAAAGAGGGCAAAACCGCACGTTTCAAGCGGGGCGGTGCCCAGGCAGCCGTAAACTGCGCCAGACTCCGCAGCCGCTCTAAGAACGGGTATTGAACCAGCTCATAGCGAAGCCGCTAAAAGCGACCGCGCCTAAGAGCACCACAGCAGAAGCCGAATCGACCTTGCTAGCGAGAATGGCCATCGGAATGACCTTCACAGTCCCCCACCCGGAAGAGCCCGGCTCATTGTTGCTAGGAGTCATAATGACACCTTTCTGTTAATACAATGCAGCCGGGCCGGTTGACCCGGCCGACCACTCGTGTGATTCGGTTCTTCGTCCAAGAAGTACCTAACATTTGAGCGGTAATATCTATGCTACAAGCTGCATCCGTCTTTGCGAAATAGCCGCCGAGAATATATAATGAAAATGTTAGTGGGGAGTCAGTCCACTGAGAAGCGCTTTAAGCGGGTATTGTACTTTGACGCTTCTTTGGACTTCCTACTGATAGGGCGTTCATTGTTCGTCCTCTGTTAAATGTGCAGTCAGGCCATCGGTTCAGTAAAGACCGGTGGCCTTTTGCTTGGCGGGGTAGGGGGAGCGCGGTTGGGGGCTGACCGGTAGGATGGGGGCATGACTTATGATGGCTCTTCTTCAACGCCCAATCCGCAGCAGCCCCAGCCCCAGTACCAGCAGCCTCAGTACGGGCAGCAGGCGCAGGGCTATCAGGCCCAGTATTATCCCTTTGGTGGTCCGGAGCCGCAGAACTCCCCGGATCCGCGCGGTCCCCAGCGCCCCAGTCGCTTCAAATCCCACCTGCGCTTCTACTGGCAAGACGGCGGCCCGGTCATCACGGCTGCCATCACCGTTATCTGCGTAGCCGTGTGGCTGCTCGAACTCTACGGCTACTACCTCAACCCGGCCTTCTACGCGCGCATGCTCAGCAACGGCGCCTTCATTCCCGCGCTGGCCAGCCACCGCCCGTGGATGTTCGTCAGCTCCATGTTCCTCCACGCCACCAATGTGACCCACGTGCTCTTCAACATGCTCACGCTCTGGGCCGTGGGGCCAGTTTTGGAGCGGATGCTGGGCCACTGGCGCTACCTGGCGCTCTACATGCTCAGCGGCATTGGCGGCAGCGTTGGTATGCTCGTCGCTGCCGTGATTCAACCTCAGGGCTGGATGGTCTCCGCCGTTGGCGCATCGGGCGCTATTTTCGGCCTCTTCGGCGCGGTGCTGGTGGTCTACAAGCGCTCGGGCACCGATATTCGCTCCATGCTCGTGTTCGTAGGCATCAACTTAGCCATGCCCTTCTTCGTCTCCGGCATTGCCTGGCAGGACCACGTCGGCGGTTTTGTGACCGGCGGACTCCTCACCCTTATGCTCATTTCCGGCCTCGGTTTCCTACGGGGGAAAACTCTGACGGCCAGAATGTGGATAAGTGGACTAGTTATAGGGGTTATCTTGCTAGTGCTCGCCATCTTCTGCTTCGGACAGAACCCGTTGAGTGGTGTAAATCTGCCATTCTGAGCCGCTTTGAGCCCCTGTGCACATCTTGCGAATTACACGCTTGTAAGCTATCCACAACTGTGGGTAAAAGTGTGGATAAGTAGAGGATAAGCAGTGCACAACTGTGGATAAGTCTCTTCAGCCCCGCCAACAAGCCACTCCGCTGAGTCAGGTAACGGCCCAAGTTGTGCACAAGCAGAAGGCAGGTTCACAATCAGGCGAAACTACCGGTGCAGGACCATGTTTGTGCCGAACCGTGCCCATGATGCACTGTGCACACGCTCCAACGGGCCGTCGCAAACCGTATCTGTGCACAACTATGTCTGTGCAAAACCGTGTCTCGTCCACTATGCGGCCGTGCTGAAAAGTGTCAGTGGCCGAAAGTTCGCGTTCTGGCGAAGAAATGCGCAAAAATGTGCCATAATTGCCGATTTAATGGCCGAAAGTTCGCGTTTGGGAGCGAAAGTGCGCACATTTCGGCCACTGAGCACCGAACGGCTGCACGAAGCACCGGCCTCGCGTATCCCGCTTCCCGCATATCCCGCGTATCCCGCATACTCCGCATAGCCGAGGGCATACAAAAACAGACCCCGCTACTGCACGGGGTCTGTTGATACGACAAAGAAAGTAACCGGCGAGGCCTAGAAGCCCGCTGTTACCGCCACCACATCGTCATAAAGAAGCCAACCAGCAAGATGCCGAAGCCAACTAGCAGGTTCCACTGGCCGATGTTAGGAATGGGGAAGCTCGTGTGGCCCATGGTGGCAGCCAAGTAGTAGACCACAATCCAAATCAGGCCCAGAATCATCAGCGTAAGGAGGAGCGGCACGAACCAACGCGGGTTAGCCTTGGTGCCCTTAATGGTTTCCTCAACGCGCTTGGTGTTCTCCGCCTGGCGCTGCACAATACGCCGCATCTGAGGGGTCATGTGCTTCGTATCCACATCTTGATTCAAAATGGCCTCGACCTTGTCCATCGAAATGCCATACTCTTCGTCCGAATCGGCAGAATCCTCAGATTCCTTGGCTTCTTCCGAAACCTTTTCCGACTCAATCGACTCAGCCTTCGCATTCGCCGTCTTCAGCTCCCCAGCCTCAGAAGCAGCCCCCTGCACCTCGCTGAGCTCACCGTCCTCGGACACGCCGCCTTCGTGGACTTCGCGCTCTGCCATGAGAATATTCTCCTTCAATAGTCTATAAAGACATAGTACCGGTTACACTCGAAAGTAACTATATCGCAAGCGGAAGAAGGGAACCGCATGGTGGGGGCAAAGCCGAAGGGTAAGGGCAAGCCAAGTGCCAAACCGCGAGCCAAGCATGGCGCCCGCAGTTCGGTCCTTGGCACGGTCAGCGTGGCTCTCATACTTGCTTTGATGGGCTATATGCTGGCCATCAACGTGCGCGTGAACCGCACCGTGACCACCACCTCAGATACCACCGGACTGTTGGAAGAGCGCGAAAGCAAGGTGCGCGAGCTGCGTCGGGAAATCAACCAGATGAGTACGCAAATAGATTCACTCAAAAACTTCACTAACAATCAAGACGTTTCAAAAGTGAGTGAAGACGCAGGCTCAGGCACTGTGCTCAAAGCGGTACGAGGCCCCGGCGTGAGCGTGACGCTCAACGATTCGCCTCTCTGGCAGCAGAAAGTGGACGCAACCGGTACCACTGCCAACATCAACGATTACGTGATTCACCAGCAAGATGTGGAGAGCGTGGTCAATGCTTTATGGGCTGGCGGGGCCGAGTCTATGCAGATCCAAGACCAGCGCGTCTTGCCTACTACCGCGGTGCGTTGCGTGGGTAACGTGCTCCTGCTTCACGGGCGAAAGTACTCTCCGCCTTTTACTATTGCAGCTATTGGACCAGTTAATAAGATGACTGCTGCCTTGGATGACTCGCCTTCGGTGAGGATATACAAGGAGTATGTAGCCACTTTGGGATTAGGGTGGAAGCTGGAGCGCTCGGATAAACTCGAGTTCCCGCAGGCGACCTCCATGCTCCAGCCGCTCCAATATGCGACCGTCGATGAGAAAGCGCAGCAATGAACGAGAACCTGTCGGAAACGAGTAAACACGTCTCGCCGGAGACCAACCATGGCCGCCGGCAGGGTGGCGTATCGCGAGTGGCTGGCATTGTGGGCGAAATTCTCGCCACGCTAGCCTTGCTTTGTGCGCTCTACGTGGTCTGGCAACTGTGGTGGACCGGAGTGCAAGCCCAGCATGCGCAGATGGAAACGAAGCAGACCTCTTCTTGGTCAGCACCCGCTGGATCCAAGGGCGGGGAAGAGAAAGTAGCTCCCAAACAGGAGGGCGACGTACCCATCCAGCCTCAGTCAGCCAGCCGGGGTGATCTCGTGGCCCAGCTGTATGTGCCACGCTTCGGCGCCACTTGGGAGCGCAACGTAGTAGAGGGTACGTCTGCTGATTTGCTGGCATACGGCGGTATTGGCCACTATTCGCAGAGTCAGATGCCGGCGCAGATAGGCAACTTTGCGCTCGCCGGCCACCGAGCGGGCTACGGTGAACCGCTCTCAAATGTGGACAAGCTCCAAGATGGCGACCCCATCATTGTGCGCACGCAAGACTACTGGTATGTGTACCACTACACTTCCCACAAAATCGTGGACCCCTCAGATGTGTCGGTGATTGCGCCTAACCCGCAGGAGCCCGAGAGTGCTGCAACCAAGCCGATGATTACGCTCACTACTTGCGAGCCCAAGTATGCTTCCGCAGCCCACCGCTGGATTAGCTGGGGCGAATTCAGCTACTGGGCCAAGGTCTCCGACGGTGTGCCCCAAGAGCTGGCCGCTAAAAACAACGATGGCGTGACCTTCGTAAACGAGCGTAAGCCTTCGCCTTTGGTCAAGGTGGGCTCCCTGCTGCCGACGATGACTCTCTTGCTCTTTGCTTACATCATCATCTATCTGGCAGCGTTCGTAGCCTGGCGCTACCCCAAGTTGCAGGCCATTTCCGATGGCCGCGAGCCCAAGCCCTACTTGAGCTTCTACGGCTGGCTCACCCGCCACCAGTCCGGCATTAAGCCGGTGCGGGTGGTGCTGATACTGCTGCTGGCACTCATAGCTTGCAGTGTGATGTTCGAGTGGGTCTTCCCCTGGATGGCGGCGCATGTGCCCTTCATGCGGGCGATTTCCAACTATCCAACCGTCTAGCAAACGTGCCGCTGGCTGGCAATAGGTCAAAAAGCGGTCTATAAGCGCCCAAAAGGGGCCGGGAGACAATCTCCTGGCCCCTTTACGTATTTGAAAGCAAGCCTCGCAGAGAGCCTGCTGGGTGCCTTAACGGCGGTTTGATCTTTAGCCTAAGCCAGCTTGCCTTCGTCTACGAACGCCTGCACATCTGGCTGCAAATGCTCATACTGGCTCACTGCTTGGTCAAAGTTCACAAAGTAGATCTTGTACCAAGTGAGGAAAGTGAAGATGTTCCACACCTGCCGACGCCCGTCAATGCGGCCCTCGTAATTGTTGTCGAGCAAGCGCAAGATGAGGGTCTGGTCGAAGATATTGGAAACCCACTCCTCCTCGAAGAGAGCGCGCACCTGCTTGTAATACTGCTCCTGCTGGAGCCAAGACTTAATCGGCACCGGGAAGCCCAGCTTGGGGCGCTTAGCCCACTCGTCGGGCAGGTGGCGGCGGGCTGCCTTGCGGAAGATAGCCTTGGAATTGTGACGGTTAAAGAGCATGCGCGAGGGGATGGAATTGGCCAGCTCAGCCACTTCGCGGTCCAAGTAGGGCACGCGCACTTCCAGCGAATGAGCCATCGAAATCTTGTCGGCCTTTTGCAAGATGTCGTTGAGCATGAAGTGGTGGAGGTCGATGTATTGCATCTGCTTTACATCTTCGGCGCCCTTGACCTTCGCGAAGTCTTCCTGATAGATGCTGTTGACCGTCAAATCGTTGCGGTACTGGGGCTGCAAGAGGTTGTTGGCCTGGCCGGAGGTAAACATCGTGGGCTGAACCGTGTCGTAGGCGTAGGCCTGACCGGTGTAGTACTCAGCTGGGTCCGCGGTGTGCGTGTAGAGCTGGGTTTTGCCCGGGAAGTTAGGCATTTTAGCCAGCGCGTGGCCGATGCCGTGGCGCATACCTGCGGGCAGTTTGCCCAAGCCGTCTGCCAACGCCCGAATGAAGCCGTTGCCGGAGTGGTCGCCGTAGTTAATATAGCCAGCAAAGAGCTCGTCTGCGCCCTCGCCGGAGAGCACCACCGTTACCTTCTGGCGGGCCAATCGGCACAGGTACCACAGGGGAATTACTGAAGGATTGGCATCAGGCTCGTCCAAGTGGTATTGCATCTCGGCGAAGTCGCGGAAGGCTTCGTCTGCCGAGACGGTGGCCTTGTTGAAGTGAAGTCCCTCATGGTCTGCCAAGGCTTGGGCTGGGCCAACTTCATCGTAGGGGCCTTCGTCGAAGTTTACGGTGAAGACCTCTTGCGGCCGCAGGAGCGAGGTGACGTACGAGGAATCCACGCCCTCAGACAGGAAGGAGCCCACCGGCACGTCGGAGACGGTGTGGAGCTCGACTGACTCCTGCACAGCGCGGTCAATCAACTCCTCAGTTTCGGCCTCAGAGCGTTGGTAATTCACCTCATACTGGGCATCCCAATACTGGTGAATCTGGAAATCATCGCCTTGAAGCTCGAACCAGTGCCCAGCCGGGAAGCGGTAGACGCCCTTGAAGAAGGTCTCATTGAGATCGTTGTATTGGTTCATTAAGAAGGGCTTGACGGCGGCTTCGTTGAGCTCGCGCTTGAAATGCGGTTCCTTAAAGAAGGCCTTAATTTCGGAGCCCACAATGAAGGTGGAACCCTCGCGGTAGTAGTAGAGCGGCTTGATGCCGAAGAAATCGCGGGCACCCAGCAGGGTTTTGGTATTGTCATCCCAAATGAGGAAGGCAAACATGCCTCGCACGCGCTTCAAAAGCCCATCCATGCCCCACTCTTCGTAGCCGTGGAGGAGCACTTCGGTGTCTACCTTAGTTTTGAACTTGTAGCCAGCGTCGACCAGCTGCTTGCGCAGGGTCTGGAAGTTGTAAATCTCGCCGTTAAAGGTGATAACGACGGAGCCGTCTTCGTTAAAAATCGGCTGCTTGCCCGACTTCAAATCGATTACAGAGAGGCGGCGGAATCCTAGGGCCACCTGCTCGTTTGTGTAGAAGCCGGAGCCTTCTTCGTTGGGGCCGCGATGCTGAATCATCTTCATCATGGCCTGGATGGTAACGTCCTTATCCAGGATTTCGCGGTCGCTAAATGCGATAATGCCGCACATGCCATCCTCCTCTTACGTCAAAAGTACGTAGGTATACAGCGGTTAACTCATAGATACTAAGCCAAGGCGGTGAAAAGACGCTCTGGGCTGAGTCTGGGAAAGTTCCCGGCCGGGTGGAGCCGAGCTTGAGGCCGAAGCTGTCTGCCCTGCGCCACCCAGCCGGAGCCTTTAATTCGAGCTGCCCGAACTTGGGTTTGGATTTGGACTTTGGTTCTGACTTGGGTTGGAGCCTGAGCCAGACGACGGATTGACCGTAATCACCTTGATGATGCTGCCTTTAGTCACATTGCCCTGGGGGCTGGCCGACTGCACGAGTGCGCTCGAATCAGTTGGGCCGGTAACATTCATGCTCAAACCAGCCGCAGATAGCTTCTGTTGGTACTCGCCCAAGGTGGTTTTGCCCACTTCTACGGTCGGCACCGCTACAGCTCCCTCTTTCGTGGTGAGGGTAACGGTGTCTTTGTCCTTGTCGATAGTGCTGCCGGGCTTGGGATCTTGGCCGGTCACTACCGAGTTGTCATCGGAGGGGCCGTTGACCGTAATCTTAACTCCGCCCAGCAGGCTCTTAGCGTCGCTCAGCGTCTTTCCGGTTACATCTTTCAAGCTCATGCCGTCAGAGACGGTCAGCGTAATCATCGAGCCTTGAGCAATTGACGTGCCCGCAGCTGGGTCCGAAGAGATGACCATATCTTTGGCCACCGTGTCGGAATGCTGCTTTTGGATGGTAACGGTGAAGCGCTGAAGCATGTTGCGTGCATCGTCTTGCTTCTTGTTAGCCACATCCGGCACCTTGGTCATGCCCGAAGAAATGTAAAGCAAGATGCTGGAACCCTTGGGAGCGGACTGACCGCTGGCCGGATCCGTGCGGGTTACGCGGTTCTTATCCACGTCTCCCGCGTCCTCGATTGAAGCAGACGGGCTTACTTTAAAGCCTGCCTTCTCGAGTTTGTTGCGAGCGTCCTCTTGGGTGAGGTTCTTCACATCTGGAATCTTGGTAGACTGCGGGCCCGAAGAGAACCAAACCGTGACTGTGGAGCCCTTCTTGACCTTGGAACCGGCCTTGGGGCTCTGCTTGGTGAAAGTGCCCTCAGGCTCAGCCGAATCAGGGTCGGACTCTTCCGCATACTGGAAGCCAGCGGCAGTAATCTTCTCTTTGGCCAGCAGCTTCGACATCTGCGCGTTAATCTCCGGCACCGCAGCCATGTCGCGTTTGTCTCGGTTGAGATAGGACCAAGCGCCCAAGGCCACTAAAATCAGCACTAGGGCCGAGGCAATGGAGGAGATAACAATCTTCTTCTTGCGTTTTTTAGCATCTTGCTCAGCTTTGCGGGTGCGGGCTTGGGTAGCGGTTTGTGCAGCTACTCCGGCCAGCTGTTGGCCGCTTTCACTCAGTGGGGCGAAGGCTTGAGTCGCTGCTGTTGCCTCGTCAATGGGCGAGAGCGTGGAAGTAGCGGCCTCCTGTTCGGCAGCCTTGCGTGCGCGCATATTTGCCAAGTCCGTAAGCGGGTTGAAGGCAGCAGCCACGGGGGTTCCGCCATTCATGAAGGCCATGATGTCGTTCTTGAACTCGGTCGCCGTCGCATAGCGGTTCTGGCGGTCCTTGGCCATAGCCTTAGCGCAAATCGAGTCCCACATCTTGGGCAGTCCGGGCACAATAGCCGAGGGCGGAGTCGCAACTTCGGAGACGTGCTGGTAGGCGATAGCAACGGCCGAATCCCCGTTGAAGGGGGCACGCCCGGTCAGCATTTCGTAGAGCACACAGCCTGCCGAATACAGGTCGGAACGCATATCGACGTTCTCGCCGCGGGCCTGCTCAGGGCTCAAATACTGGGCGGTACCCACAACTCCCTGCGACTGAGTCATAGTAGCGGCCGAGTCGTCGAGCGCGCGGGCAATTCCAAAGTCCATGACCTTGACGATGCCCTGCTCGGAAATCATAATATTGCCGGGCTTGATGTCGCGGTGGATGATGCCCATGTGGTGGGAGTATTCTAGGGCGTTCAAGACCCCAATCATCACCTGCTCGGCATCGCGCTGGCTCAGGGCGCCGTTGGCCTTAATGATGGCACGCAAGGTCTGGCCCTTCACGTATTCCATCACCAAATAGGGTACGCGTTCCTGGTTGCCGGCTTCATCGGTGAGCACTTCCTCGCCCGAGTCGTAAATAGATACGATGTTGGGGTTGTTTAGCTGCGCCACCGAGTGTGCTTCGCGGCGGAAGCGGCTGAGGAAGATCTCATCGTTGGTTAAATCCGAACGCATAATTTTCACGGCAACAGTGCGCCCTAGGCGGGTGTCGAGGGCAGTGTGCACCTCGGCCATGCCGCCGCGGCCAATGAGCTGGCCAATCTCATAGCGTCCGTTCGCTAGGGAAGCTGGTAGTGCGATGCTCATAGGGAATCCCCTCCGTTTGCTGTCCGAGGATTGTCGGTTACGATTCGTGCTCTTGCATTAATTCCGGTAATCAGGTTCGTTATTGCCGAATTGGTTACGCTTGCTGGGTGGTAAACCAAAGCTGGCCTAGCGGGTGGAAGCGTGGGCTTATGGGGCTCACTAGTCACTCGCCGAGGTAAGGGCTTGCGTTGATCAAGCAACTGGGTCTCGGCCAATTGTCGGTTGAGTATCCGCTGCTCAATCTTAGCTAAAGTCCTAGAAACCACGAGTGCGTCTGCCGGGCGGTCAGCTGGCTCTTTAGCTAGCATCGACATCACAAACTGCGAAAGCTGCGTGTCTACCGAGTCCGGAAGCGGCGGTACAGGGTCGTTGACATGGGCGGCGGCAATATCGACGGCCGTAGCGCCGGTAAAGGGCCGGTGCCCGCACAGGCCTTCGTAAGCCACGACTCCTAGCGAGTAAATATCAGACTGCGGAGTAGCTTTCAAACCTTGCGCTTGCTCGGGTGAAATGTATTGAGCCGTGCCGACTACCATGCCATCTTGGGTGATTTGGCCCTGGTTCGTAGAGTAGGAGACGCCGAAATCGGTAATTTTCACCTCGCTGGTCTGAGAAACCATAATGTTTGCAGGCTTTACGTCGCGATGAATTACTCCGTGTGAGTGGGCCACAAACAAGCCGCGGGCGGTCTGAATCAAAATGGGCAGAAGCTCGGTGGGGTCGAGAGTTCCTTGGCGCTTGTATACGTCGGCTAGTGACTCTGAAGGCACGTATTCCATGATGATGAAGCCGATGCCGTCGTGTTCATAGTAGCCAAAGAGCGCCGCGATGTTAGGGTGGGCCAAATTAGCGGAATTGTGGGCCTCGGACCGCAAGCGTTGGATGCGTGACTCTTCGTTGGTTAGGTCTGGACGCAGGGCCTTAATGGCTACCACGCGGCTGAGCTGAATGTCGAAGCCCTTCCAAACTTCGCCCATGCCGCCCTGAGCTAGGCGCTGGTCCAAACGGTAACGTCCGTGAACGAGCTGTCCTTCAATCAGTTTCATTTGAGCGCCTCCTGCATGACTCGCTTCATAATAGGCCCGGCTGAGGCAGCGCCGAACGTATTGGTGGAATGGACTACTACGGCTACTGCAATCTTGGGCTGCTGGGCCGGTGCGAAACCGATGGTCCAGCCGTCGTTGGCAGTGTTGCCTACGCCGATTTGCGCGGTGCCGGTCTTAGCGGCCACCTGAGCCCCCGGAATCTGTAAGTTGGGCGAATCCTTGGTGACTACTGCTTCCATCATCGCAGTCAACGCCTTGGCCGTATCTTCGGAGAAAGGCTCGGAATAGACGGAAGGCGAGGCTTCGCTTAAGACGCTTAAGTCAGAGGAGCGCACGCGGTCTACCAGCGTGGGTTGCATGAGCTTACCGCCGTTGGCTACCGCGGCCGCCACCATTGCGTTTTGCAGGGGTGTGTTCAAGGTGTCGCCTTGGCCGATGGAGGCTTGGGCGAGCTTGTCGGGCGTGGCGTCGGCAGGGAACTTGGAAGCCGTGGCCTTCATGGGCTGGCCGGTTGAATCTGTACCATCGATGGTAATCGTTGAACCGTAGCCAAACTTCTTGGCTTGGTCAGCTAAGCTTTGGCCGCCTAAGCTCACGCCGAGTTGGGCAAAAGCCGTGTTGGAGGAGTAGGCCAGCGCGTCTTGCATGGCGATTTTGCCGCTGTAGCCATTGCCTGCTGCCGTGGCGTTGGTCAGGTTAACTGATGTGCCCGGCAGTGTGTATGCAGCGCCCGCGGGAATCTGCGAATCTGCGTGGTATTTACCCGATTCTAGAGCTGCCGCTGCCACAATGACCTTGAAGGTGGACCCGGGTGGGTAGAGCTGGGAGGTGGCACGGTTCAGCATGGGATTGTCTTCTTGGTGGGCAATGTCGTTATAGGCTTGGACGGCTGCGTTCGTGTCGTGCGTGGCCAGCGTATTAGGGTCGTAAGAGGGCGTGGAAACCATAGCCAAGATTCGGCCGGTCGAAGGTTCAATCGCCACTACAGAGCCCGACTGCCCGCCCAAGGCTTGGTAAGCGGCCTCCTGAAGCTTGGGGCTGATCGAAGTCTCGATGGAAGCACCCTTGTTTTGTGCGCCGGTAAAGAGAGCCCGGATCTTGTCGAACCAGAGACTATCGGCTTGGCCCGAAAGTAGGCGGTTGCGCGAGTTTTCTATGCCGCGGTCGCTGCCGTTGGTAATTGAATAGTAGCCGGTTACGGGAGCGTAAAGGGGGCCGGACGTGTAGGCGCGCTGATATTGGAAAGTGTCGTTGATGGGGTCTGATTGGGCCAAAATAGTGCCATCGGAAGCTAGGATTGAGCCGCGAGGCGCGCCGTATTCAGCATAAAGAGCGCGAGTGTTGCGGGGGTCGTTGTTGAGCGCGTTGGCTCGGATCCCCATGATCGTAGTAGACGAAAGACCTAGGACAACGAAGAGGGCAATAACGGCAGTAAATAGCTGACGGAGCGCTTTATTCATAGCTAACCTCCTGAGCTGAAGAGTTTTCACTAGTGCGGGGAGTAGCCTCGCTCAGCTCTTGTTCTTCGCGCTGCTGCCCAATCTCATGCTCGCGCAACACAGCTAGCGCTTCATAGCGGAAGGTGTCCGAGGAAACTTCTGGCGCGGGTCGGTTGGCAGCGTTGGAGATGACGATTAGCAAGACAGCTAAGAGGCAGTTAGCGATAAGTGATGATCCGCCCGCTGCCATGTATGGCATAGTTAAACCGGTCAGAGGGATAACGAGCGTGATGCCGCCCACTACGGTGAAGACCTGGAACGCCATAGTGAAAACTAAACCGGAAGCGAGGAGCTTGCCGAAGCCGTCTTGGATTTTCATAGCAACGACCATGCCCGCGGAGACGATGACCAAGTAAAGAGCTAAGACTACGAGCAAACCAGTGAGTCCGAGCTCCTCGCCCACAGACGAGTAGATGAAATCGGAGTTGGCCAGAGGGGTAATCCACGGGTGGCCCTGCCCCAATCCGGTGCCTAGCAGACCACCAGTTGCGAGGCCGAAAATACCGCGTACCAGCTGGCCGGAGCCGCCGAAAGCCTTGTTGTATTCCTCAGGGCTGAAGGGGTGAAGCCAAGCATCGACGCGGGCGCCTACGTGGGCGAAAAGGAAGGTGGCAGCTACTGCGCCAGCGATGAAGAAAACTGCGCCGATAGCAATCCATGACTTGCGGCCAGTGGCCACGTAGAGCATGGAGACGAACATAGCGAAGAACATGAGCGAGGTGCCCAAGTCGTGCTGCATGACTAGCACGCCCAGCGAGAGTGCCCAAACTACAATAATCGGCCCCAAATCCTTCATACGAGGCATGCGCATACCGAGGAATTTCTTGCCGGCTACGGCCAGCTGATCGCGGTGGTCGAAGAGGTATGCAGCGAAGAAGAAAGCGAGAAAGAGCTTGGCAAATTCGCCCGGCTGCAGGGTGTGGGAACCGATGCCCACCCAGATGCGCGCGCCGCCAATTTCGCGGCCAAAGCCCGGAATCATGGGGGAGAGGAGAAGAATGATGCCCACCACCATGCTTACGTAGGAGAACTTGCGCAAGACCCGGTAGTCCTTCAATGCAATGGCTAGCGCGCCGCATAAAACCAAGGCCAGGCAGAGCCAAATAAGCTGGTTGACGCCTACTGCCGTGGGCGAACCGACCTTGGCGTTGCGCATATCAATACGGGCAATCATCGTGACACCGAGCGAGCTCAAAATCACCAAGCAAGGCAAAATTACTTGGCTGGCATAGGGCTGGTAAATTTCCAGAACCACCCAAAGCGCAATGAAGAGTAGGGCTGTGATGGTTAGCAATAGCACGTATTCGGCGGGAATGCTACCGCGGGTGCGGGCAAACATCTGGAAGAAACCGATGAAGCCGATAAACAGCGCCAAGAGCAGTAATCCCATACGACGTAAGCGGGTAAGAATCATGGTTGCTGATCCACCCCCTCGGCCAGAGGAGCGGGGCTGGCGCTAGCTTGGGCACCGTTGGGATTCTGGGCCGAATCGCTCATTGTAGGCGAAGTGGTGGGGCTGCTGCTGGTCTCGGGCATCTTGCTGGGCTGGGCGCTCTTGCTTGACTCGCTACTGCTCTTGGAATCGCCGTTTTTGGGCAGGCTCCGAGACTCTTGCCCAATCAAATCGGCGTGGTCCTTGGCCTGGTCGTAGTTGGAGACCGTGATGCCTTGGCGTAGCTGGTCTCGCCAAGACTGCGGTAGGTTGCCCACCTTGATGTCGGTGTGCTCGATGGGATGCGACAAGCTCAGGCCAAAGACGTTGGTAGGCACGCCCTGATAAATAGTGACTACAGACTGATCTTCGCCCAAATAATATTGCTGCTGGCTCCAGTAGTAAGCACCATAGCTGCTGCCACACAAGACTGCCAGCACGGCCACCATAGCGCTCACTACGGCTAGGCGTAAGTGATGCTTGTGGGCTCGCTCCTGCTTGCGTCGCTGCACGTGCTCTTGGCGGATGGCCTTGGCCACGTCTGGATCGTAAGGGTCTGCAGTGGCAGAGCCGTCTTTCTTACGGACGATTGGAATTTCGCCGGTGTCGGGTACATCGCGCTCGCCAGCTTCTTCGCGAGAACTTGAAGGCTGGGCTAATCGCTGTTCATCTTCGCCAGCTGCTACTGCCTCAGATTCGCCTGCCTTATCTGCTGCTTCGGCCTGCGCTGTCTGCTGACCGCTGCCGGAATCCTGCATACTCTGGGCCAAGTCTGCGGCCCGCTTGGCCGGAGAAGTGGTTGAAGATTCGCGCAGTTTGGGGGCTGCTGCTACTGGTTGGTGCACGATGTCTGCAAGGGCTTCCAAGTTGGAGGAAGCGGCGCCACCGATGAGAGGAGTCTGCTGGGGAAGTTCTAGAGCCGAGGCATCTTGAGCGTCAGTGGCATCCCCTACCACGACGGTCACATTGTCGGTGGAACCACCCTTGAGTGCCATTGTAACCAACTGCTGGGCGCACTCGCCCTGATCGGCTACAGAGGCCAGCGTTTGGCCGATTGTGGAGTCTTCGAGCACTCCGCACAAGCCGTCGGAGCAAAGCATCCAGCGGTCGCCGGGCTCAGCCTTGCGAATGGCAATATCGGGGCGGGGGTCGATGTCGAAATCGCCCAACACCCGCATGACGACGTTGCGCTGGGGGTGGCTCTTGGCTTCGGCAGGCGAGATGCGGCCCGTATTAATTAAGTGTTGTACGTATGAATGGTCTTGGGTCATACGCAGGAGTTGGCCCTTGCGCAAAAGGTAGGCGCGCGAATCTCCGATGTGCGCCAGCACCCAGTAGCCGCCCGAAAGAGCCACTGCTGTAACGGTTGTGCCCATGCCAGCCAAGCTGTGCTCGCGGTTGGCTTTGCCAACAATCGCGTCGTGGGCCGCAATCACGGAGGTTTCCATCATCTGAGCGAGGCGCTGCACATCGCCGCCCTGGTCGTCGTGCTCAATGTGAGCCAAGGAGCGAATAGCAATCGTTGAAGCCGTGTCGCCGCCTGCGTGGCCACCCATGCCATCGCACATGGCGATGAGATGCTGCCCAGCGAAGGAGGAATCCTGATTGTCTGAGCGCACGTAGCCAATGTCGGAGATGGTGGTGGAGGAAATGAACAAGCCAGTATTTGTAGAAGTTGATGCGGTTGTTGTAGTCATAATGCCTACCTCAACTCAAAGGTGGTGGCACCGATGCGCACGGGCACGCCGGCCGGCAAAATAGTGGGAGCCTGAATGCGCTGGTCGGCTACAACAGTGCCATTGGTAGATCCCAAATCTTCGATGGCCCACTCGCCAGAGACCGGGTCTTGGTAGACGCGCGCATGATGGGAGGAGACGAATTCGTCGTCTAAAATCAGCGAATTGGAGCTGGCCCTGCCCAAGGTAATGGGCTGCTGGCTCAGGGGCAGCGAGGAGCCGGCAAGTGGTCCGTCGATGACCACAAGCAGGGCTGGGTTTGTGCGACTTGAGCTGCCTCGACCCCGACGAGAATCGGCGGGCTGTTCACTAACAGGCGCTGGAGCGGCTGGCGGAACTGCCTTTTTTGCGGCACGCTGACGCTTGCGCTGGGTGCGCGATACTTTAGGGCTAAACGTTTCGATGTCTTTTCTCAAAGAACGAATCGCAAGCCATAGGAACACCCAGAGCAGTGCCAAAAAGCCATACTTTAAAATGGCGAAAGTCAGTTCGGTCAGCATAAGTAATTCGACCTTACTTCAAGGTCTGGGCTTACTCCCCCTCTTGCTCCTGAGAAGAGGGGGAGTAAAGGATACGAGTACGGCCTACGGTAATGGTGTTGCCATCGAGCAGCGTGGCTGCGGGGACCTGATGGCCCTCCACATACGTGCCGTTGGTGGAACCAAGGTCGCGAGCAATGACACCCTTGTCGGTGACATCGATTTGGAGGTGCTTACGGGAGATGCCCGGATCGTCAATAACGATGTCGCAGGCAGAACCCCGCCCAATCACCGTAGTGGGAGCCGTAAGCAAGTATTGGCGGCCGTTAATCTCCAGAACCGGGCAGTCCTTAGAGTCCTCGTTGGAGGTAACGGGCGCAGCATTGCCCTGTACCGACTCGGAACTCAGGTGGAAATCGCCCTTGTTTAAGTCCAAATCCTCTTCAAAAATCACCACAACCGGGCCAACGAAGGCATAGTGCTGGCTTTCCGCATACTTGGTGAGGTTGTCGGCTAGCTCGTTGGCTAGCGCTTCGGAACCCCACTGCTCAATGCGGTCAAAGTCTGGTGTAGACAGCTTGAAGCGGTATTCGTTGGGCGCCACTGTGCGGTCGCGACCGACGGGCATGGCCTGCGCGTCAATCTCACGCTCAAGGGCGCTCGATAGATCAACGGGCTGTAGATCTTTGGAGCCGAACTTTGAAAATACGCCATTCACGGCGCCTTCAACGCTCTTCTCAAAACGATCGAGAACGCTCATAGTCATCCCTTTCTATTAACCCTTCTATCCTACGCATGAGCCTCTAAAAAGCCGAAAAACTCCACTAATGCTTGCAATTTCTTCAATCCGTGGACCAGTATTTGGGCACAATCCCCACTTTGGGGTGGTCGGGCCATACAGTATATCGAGAACGAAACTTGCAGGTTGCCCGATGAGAAGGGGCAGGCAAGTATTGCCGAGCGCGCAAAATGCAGCGGAAAGTGCAGGAGAGCATGGCGGAACAGGTTGAAGAGCAGGCGGCGCTGACCCAGGCCGAAGAGCAGACGCAGCAGCAGGCCCAGCTACACATCGCTGACTACCCCCAGGCCAAGGCGCGCACCTTGCGCTTTACCCTCGGCAGCCCGCGCTCGATTCGGGCGGTGGGAGACGGTAAGCGTGCCTTCTTCTTGCGCTCCGGCGGCCCTGAAGACTTTGAAACCAGTCTGTGGATGAGCACTTTTGATCCCAGCGGCGAGCATAAGGAAGTGTTGCTGGCAGACCCGCGCCAACTCTTGGGTGAGGGTGCAGACGAGGCAGTTCCGGCCGAGGAGAAAGCCCGTCGTGAACGCTCGCGTGAGGGTGGTCAGGGAATTGTGGCCTACAGCACCGATAGGGCGGGCCACCGGGTGGTCTTTGCCTTGGGCGGTCAGCTGTGGCTGGTGCAGGTGGATTCCGACGGCTTGGGCGGCAGCGTGCGTGCTCTGGGTGGCCAAGATGCGCAAATGCTTGATAAAGTCCACAATATTGTGAACCCCACGCTTTCGCCCGACGGCACTCGCGTGGCTTACACTACCGGCCGCGAACTAGTAGTTGTGACCATTGGCGTTGATGGCGAGCCCGATACGATGCGTTTGGCTCTCGCGCTGCCCCAAGGCGAAAGCGACGATGTGAAGCTGGGCCTAGCTGAGTTCGTGGCCGGCGAAGAGATGGACCGCTATGAGGGCTTCTGGTGGTCGCCCCAATCCGATGCCCTGCTGGTCGAGGCCTTCGACGCTAGCGCCGAGCCTGTCTGGTACCTGAGTGACCCAGCCAATCCCAGCCAGCCCGCCGCCGCCCGCCGTTATCCGCAGGCCTTAACCGCCAACGCAAAAGTCGGCCTCTTCCTCGTCAAGCTCAAAACGGACGGGAGCGCTGCCGGACTCTCGCAGGTGGAGTGGGCCCATGAAAGCTTTGAATACTTGGCAGTGGCCCGTTGGCAGGCAGGGCACGGACCGCTGATTTTGGTGCAGAACCGCCGGCAGACCGACGACCAAATTTTGGCCGTAGATGTGGAGCACCCTACCCGCTCCGATGAATCCCCCGAAGCCAGTGACCCGGGCGTGCTCGACTTTGCCAACCGTAGCCAGCTGCCCGTTCTTGCCACAGAAGTGCTCAGCGCCCACTCCAACCCCCAATGGCTGGACCTCGTGCCCGGCCTGCCTGCCTACACGCCCGACGGCCGCTTGGCAGAAGCGCTCGTAGACCTCAATACGGATACCACCCGCTTAGGGCTCGACGGGCAGATGATTTCGCCGGCCGGCTGCCAGCTGCGCGAAGTCTTAGATTTGGGGGAAGGCGACGCGCTCGCAGTGGTCTCTTCCGACCCGCGTTCCTTCGATTTGATGCGCTTTGGCTACGACGGCAGCCTCAAAGTTTTGAACTCGCGGCCTGGCATGTGGACCGCTTCGCGCGCTGGGCGGGGGATTGTGGTTTCCGGGCAGACTATGCAGGAGCCGGGTGTGTGCGCTTGGCATACCCTGCTGGCCTCCGGTGCCCAGCTCGATGCCCTGGCTTGTAGTGGTAAATCGCAGCCCAAGGCCGGCGTCGAGGTCTGCTCCCACCTGCACAGTCAGGCCGCGCAGCCCGGTTTCACACCGAATGTGGACTTTGTGCGCTTGGGTGAGGACCAGCTCTTTGCCGCAGTTGTGCGCCCCTCGGTCGGCAGCCCCTGGGAGGGCGAGGACCACTTGCCTGTCTTGCTTAAGCCCTACGGTGGACCCGGTTTCCAGCAGGTAGTGTTCAGTCAGTCTTACTACTGGGATGCGCAGTGGTGGGCGGACCAAGGCTTCATTGTGCTCACCGCAGATGGCCACGGCACTACTGGTCGCGGCCCCACTTGGGATAGGGCAATTTTTGAGAAGATGGCTCAGGTGACTTTGGACGACCAAGTGGCGGCGGTGCAAGCCCTGCCAGATTTGGTGCCCCAGGCCGATTTGAGCCGGGTAGCGATGATTGGCTGGTCTTACGGCGGCTTCCTCTCTGCGCTCTCGGTCTTGCGCGCGCCTGAGGTGGTGCATGCAGCCTGCGCTGGTGCCCCTCCGACCGATTGGACCCTTTACGATACTCATTACACCGAGCGCTATTTGGGATTGGATTCGGCAGTCTACCGCCGCAATTCCATAATCGACGATGCGCCCAAACTCCGCCGCCCACTCATGCTGATTCACGGCTTTGCGGACGACAACGTTTCGGTGGCCAACACGCTGCGCCTCTCCCAAGCGCTGATGGCTGCGGGCCGCCCTCATACGGTGCTGCCTCTCACGGGCATTACGCACATGACCAACGACCCAGTTGTGGCCGAGCATTTGCTGGTTTTGCAGCGCGACTTCCTCTATGAGGCGCTAGGAGTGCAATCGCGAGACTAGGAGCTTTCGGGCTTTCGAAGATGAGAGCGCGAACGGCTGAATCGGGCTCCCGGCTAAGCTGAGTCGGGAGCCACGCGGTAATCGTTGTAAAGCCAATATGGAACTAAGATATACACGGTAGTATGCGACTAGTTCAATCATGCAAAGGAGCAATGAATATATGGTAAGCAAGCAAGCGGGAGTGGGCGAAAGCCGGGCAGATTCGGCAGCACAGGCGGTAGCCCCGGATCAGGCAGAGCAGGCAGCGCTCTCCTTCGCAGGTGTGGAACCCAAAGCGCAAGTACCCGCGCGCATTTTTGGCTCATTCGTAGAGCACCTAGGCCGCTGTGTGTATGGCGGCATTTATGAGCCTGGCCATCCCAGCGCTGATGAAGACGGATTCCGACAAGATGTACTGGACTTAGTCAAGGAATTGGGCGTAACCTGCGTGCGCTACCCGGGCGGCAATTTCGTTTCCGGCTACCGCTGGGAAGACGGCACGGGGCCACGCGAACTGCGCCCGGTGCGCCGCGACTTGGCCTGGCATGCCACCGAAAGCAACCAAATGGGCATCGACGACTTTTACCGCTGGTCGCGCAAGGCTGGCACCGAAATCATGCTCGCAGTCAACATGGGTACCCGCGGTTTGGCTGAAGCGCTCGATGAACTTGAATATGTGAATGGTGCTCCGGGCACGGCTCTAGCGGACCGACGCGTGCGTAATGGCATTCCCGAGCCCATGGGCATCTCCATGTGGTGCATCGGCAACGAAATGGACGGCCCCTGGCAAGTTGGCCACATGAACCAGGAGGAATATGCGGCGGCAGTAGAGCGCGCGGCCCACGCCATGAAGCTAGTAGAGCCGGGCTTGGAACTCGTGGCTTGCGGTTCCTCTTCCGCCCACATGCCCACCTTCGGCTCCTGGGAGCGTACAGTGCTCACTCAGGCCTACGAACACGTGGACTTCGTCTCCTGCCATGCCTACTACTATGAGCGCGGAGCTGCCAGTTTGCAAGACTTTTTGGCCTCGTCCGAAGATATGGAAGCCTTCATCGCTACCGTGGTGGCTGCGGCCGACGATGCGCGCGCGGTCAACAAGGGTAGCAAAGACATCGCCCTCTCCTTCGACGAGTGGGGCGTGTGGAATCAAGAGGTATGGAATGGTGAGGAAAATGAGCGGCAGCAGGCGAAGGGCCTCCATACCGAGCCTTGGCCGCAGGCGCCCCACCAGTTGGAAGACATTTACACGGTGGCCGACGCGGTGGTAGAGGGCTCGCTGATGATTACGCTCTTGAGTCATGCTGACCGGGTGCGCTCCGCCTCGCGTGCCCAGCTGGTCAATGTGATTGCGCCGATTATGGCCGAGGAGGGCGGCCCAGCTTGGAAGCAGACCATCTTCTATCCCTTCGCCGAGGCAGCTCAGCGGGTTAAGGGTTCGATTGTAGTGCCGCGCGTGAGCAGTCCCAAGCTGGAGACGAGCAGCTACGGGCGGGTGGATGCCTTGAAAGCAGTGGCTTCTTGGGATCAGGAGTCCGGCAGCGGGGTCTTGCTTATGGTGAATCGCGATGTGGAATCTGCTCACCAGGTGCGTGTGGATGTAGGCGCGCTTGCGGGCGGAGCTGGTGACGCGGCGGTGCGGGTCAGTGGGGCCAAGGTGCTCTACGATGCTGATATTCACGCCACGAATTCGGCTCAGGAGCCCTACCGTGTGAAGCCCGTGGAGCTGCCGGTGCAGGTGGAAGCCGATGGCCAGCTAGCTTTCGAGCTGCCTGCCGTGTCTTGGGCTGCTATCGAGTTGAGTCGGTAGTTTCGCTGCTGCTAGAACGCTTGCGCGGGTGGGTCTGATATTGCTCGGGCCCGCCCGTTTTTCTAGGTGTAACTCTGCGCTCGGTGGTAATCGTTATAAAGCTTCTAGGCGTTGTTTGCACGCCCTCCCGCCTGCGTTTTGGCTGCTCTCTTAGCTAGATTGGTAGCTGTGAGTAGCACTATAGAACATGCAGAGTCAGTCGTTTCGCCAGAACCCGCCCCAGGGCGCACTATGCGGCGCGGGTGGGGTCTCGCCTGCTCCACCCTTGTGTTGGGCGGGCTTACGGGCGTTTCCTCAGGGCTGCTCTCGCGCTTTTTGGACGTAATCGAGCAGGTCTTTCTTGGCTTTGTAGAGAGCCCATCCCTGGCCGGCCCCTTCTTGGCACCCGCTTGGCGGCGCTTGGCCTCGGTTGTAGTCGGCGGCGTTATCGCAGCTGTGATTTGGTACCTGCTGCGCAACAAAACTGCCAAAGTGCCTTCGGTGGGCAAGGCCGTTAAGGGCGCTTGGATGCCGGTTTGGCAGACTGTAGTCCACGTTGTGACGCAGATTTTCTTAGTGGCGACTGGTGCTTCCATCGGTCGAGAGGTGGCTCCCCGTGAGGTCGGCGCTCTGCTCGGGGGCGTATGGTTCCGGGTTGGGCGCAAGCTGGGGCTCACCGAGGCCGACCGCCCGCTTTTGGTGGCCGCAGCGGCCGGAGCTGGCTTCGCAGGCATCTATATTTCGCCCCTGACCGGCGCCCTCTTTGGCGTCGAAGTGCTCTTGGGATCAGTTGACTTAGCAACGATTGCCGTGTGCTTGGGTATGTCGTCAATCTCAGCCCTAGTGGGCGGCTCCATTCGCGGTTTTGATGCTTACTATATGGTTGGTTCGCAAGATTTTTCGCACTGGACTATGCTGTTTGCGCTCGTGGCCGGCCCGCTAGCTGGGCTGCTGGGCGCCGGTTTCAAGCGTTTAACCTCTTGGGCTGAATCCCATCAAACAACTGGTCGCGCCATCCTTTGGCAGCTGCCGGCCGTTGCTGCTCTCACCGGCGTGGTGGCCATGGTTTTGCCCGAGATTATGGGCAACGGCCGTGCTCTCGCTCAGACCGCCATGAACGTTACATCCTCAAGCGTGCTGAGTTTTTCCGGGTCTTCCGGCCGCTCCATGTGGACTCTAGTTCTGCTGTTTGCAACGATGGCAGTGTGGAAGATTATTGCCACCGTTTTCACTATCCGCGCGGGTGCTTCCGGCGGCACCCTAACTCCGTCAATAGCAATCGGTGCTGCTCTGGGAGTAATTATTGCCCTGCTGAGCACCCTCGTTGTGCCCGGCATCCACTTCTGGCAGGCCGCCGTCATCGGTGCAGCCGCCACGCTCGCCGCCTCCCAGCAAGCCCCGCTCATGGCCCTCATGATGGTCTTCGAGGTCTGCCACCTGCAAGCCCCGGCCCTCATGCCGCTGACTCTGGCCGTAGCGCTTGCCACCGCCGTTTCCCGAGCAGTGTTGAGCGCTGCGAACCGCCAGAGCGCGGCAAAGCGCCAGAGTGCCGATGAAGTAAAGCAATAAAACAGCTGAGCAGATAGATATCTGGGCAGCTAGCCGAAGCAGAAGATGCTGTGAAAGAGCGAACAGCAATACAGTTTGAGGTGCTGTCTGTGCGAAAACTACCAGCGCAGACAGCACCTCAAACCTAAACAAACCGCTAACTTGTGGCTACTCACACCTTGCTCAAGCCGCGGACTCGGCCGTTCTTATCGCATCACGTGCCGTCCAGCGCCCTGCCGTTTGCGCATGATGATGTAGCAGCCTGCCAGGCAGCTGCTTGAAGCAATCAGCGTGAGCCCAGCCCTGCGCTTAGCCGGTAGCGCCCCGGCTTTAGCAAGTTTGGCGAAGGTGTAGTACTCGTAACCTTTGGTTATGGTGTAGGTTTGTTCTTCGCCTGCCTTGCTCCAGTGTATTTCTACATCGACTTTGCCGTCGGCGTGCGCTGCGCTGTCTGCTTTCCAGCTGCTGCTGCCGGTGGAGCTAAACCCAGTCACAGCCGTGCCCCCTAGGTCGAAGCCTGTCACGTTGTTAGTGAGTTTGGTTACGGGTGAGGGCTCATTTTTGTTATAGAAAGTGCCGTCGCCGAGTCGACCATCAGCGCTACTGCCCCAGGCATACATGTCACCAGCAGTATTCACAGCTAGGGAGTGGTCGTAGCCGGCAGAAATAGTGGTGAACGTGTTATTGCCTACGCCACTGAGCGGTGTAGGTGAAAGCTGGTCAACGGAATTACCGGTACCCAGCTGCCCGTACCAGTCGTTACCCCAAGCGTACGCACTGCCGGTAGTAGTTAGTGCGAGTGTATGACTCTCTCCCGTGGCTACGCTCGCCGCTTTCGCACTGCCGGGCAGTGTAATTTTAGTGGGTTTTCTACGTGGCGTGGTGTCACCAGTTCCGAGTTGCCCCTTCACGTTAGAACCCCAAGTGTAGACGTTGTTATCATCGCCGATAGCAGCAGCATAGTCGTGCTGCGCTGCAATCTGTGTGAAGGAAACACCCGGCGGCAGGCTAACGGGCCTGGGATCAGCATGTTCTGTTATGTCCCCGTCCCCCAGCCGTCCATTGTTGTTATAACCCCAGGAATACAACTGGCCGTCACTACTTAAAGCAAGACTAAAATACTCACCAGCTGCGATATGCACAAACGTCTTCCCAGCAGGCAGGCTCACTGGGATAGCTGTGTAATAAGTATTAACATTAGTATTGTTCGCAACCTCGCCGTAATAATTTACTCCCGTCGCGTACACTTTCCCATCCTGGCTCAAGACAAGACTGTGTCTGATACCAGCAGCAACCTCAACAGCTTTCACCCCCGCCGGCAGTATATACTCTTCAGGCTTGGTATTATCACGATTACCGCCGTTAGAAAGCAGTCCGTACCTGTTGGAACCCCACGCATACGCCTTCCCATCACTACCAACAGCCATGGTATAATCCGATTTGGGGCTCGCGGCAATACTAGTAAACGTAACCCCAACTGGAGTGTGCACGCGCACTGGAGCGCGACGAGTAACGGTAGACTCATCACCCAACTGGTTCGAACTATTATTACCCCACGCATAAATAAGCCCATTAGAACCTAAAGCCACACTATAGTCAGAACCAGCACACACCTGCGTGAACTTGAAACCAGGCTGGCCCGGGCCGGTTAGTGTTAAATGCGTGCCGCCAGTAACACGACCCGCTTGCGGAGTGAGTTTGAACTCAGACACATCCCAACGAGCAGTCAAATTCGCACTTGCGCGCACGGGCGTGGTGAAGTCGAAGGGTTGACCGCCGGTAAACCAGCCAGCGAATTCGTATCCAGCTCTTGTGGGTGGAGTGGGCCATGTGGCGTGTTTGCCCTCCCCTTCTTCGAAAGTCTGGTCCGCGGGGGCGTTACCGGGAGCGCCGCCTAAATTGAAGCGGATAACGTAGATGGTTCCTCTTTCGTATGTGTAGCTGAGTGTTTGAGCTGGCTGAGTTTCACCTGCCAGATTCCACTCTATGTTGACTGGCACTGTGCCGGGAGAGTGGGCTGGGGTTGTGCCCGACCAAGTGCCAACGCCGCTCATGTTTCCGGTCGCGTTTGCTTGATCAAACTTTGCGGCAGTGATGGTAATGAGCAATCCACTGCCCGGAGTGGGGTTCTGGTGTTGGGTAGTGCTGCCGTCGCCGAGCTGTCCGTTGCTGTTGAGGCCCCAAGCATAGGCTTCACCTGTCGTGCTGGTTGCTAAGCCGTGCGAGTTTCCGGCCTCAATAGTGGAGAAGGTGACGCTATTCGGCGCGGCGCTGGCGATTGGTGAATTGCTGCCGTTGGTGCTGCCAATGCCGAGTTGGCCGTTAGTGTTCGCTCCCCAAGCGTAGATGGTGTGCGCGTTGGTGAGCGCGAGCATGTGGCTTGAGCCGGCGCTAATGCTTTTGGCCTTCATGTTGCCGGGTAAGCTGATTGCTATAGGTGTGCTCGTGTTGGTATTGGTGCCGTTGCCGAGTTGCCCGGCGCTGTTGTTGCCCCAAGTGTAGATTTGCCCAGATTCGTCGAGGGCAGCGGAGTAATTGTCTCCTCCCACTACTTGGGTGATGTCGCGGGTGGAAAGCCCGGTCACGTTTTGCGGGGTGAGCTGGTTTGTGCCAGCAATTCCTAGCTGTCCGTTGTCGTTGGCTCCCCAAGCGTAGACTTCGTTATCGTCGGTTATAGCGAGGCTGTGTTCTTTGCCTGCTGCGATTTGCGTAAAGCCTAAACTATCGCTGTAGTAGGTCTTGACCGGGTTTGCTCGGGTAATCAGGGATTGATCGCCAAGCTGGCCCTTACTGTT
Source organism: Bombiscardovia apis (assembly GCF_033095945.1). Classification (NCBI taxonomy): domain Bacteria; kingdom Bacillati; phylum Actinomycetota; class Actinomycetes; order Bifidobacteriales; family Bifidobacteriaceae; genus Bombiscardovia; species Bombiscardovia apis. Next base: position 90,254 of record NZ_AP026800.1, read on the forward strand.
CATGCCTGCTGCGTAGATGGTTCCGTCTTTCATGAGCGCGAGGCTGTGCTGGCTGCCTGCTGCGACTTTTGCGGGGTTTGCTCCCTGCGGTGTGGCGAATACTACTGGCGTTGAGCAGTCGTTGTATGCTCCGTTGCCGAGTTGGCCTTTGTCGTTGGCTCCCCAAGCGTAGACTTTGTTGTCACGTCCGATAGCGAGGGCGTGTTTGTCTCCTACTGCAATAGAGCTGAATGTGGTGCCCGCGGGTAGGTGGACTACGGTTGGGGTGGAGTGGTCCGAGTTGCTGCCGTCTCCCAGCTGGCCTCTATCGTTGGCTCCCCATGCGTATACGAGTCCGTTCGAACCTAGGCCGATAGTGAAGTTACTGCCGGCCGCTATTTGAACGAAGCGTATTTTGCTTTGGTTTGGGTTGGCGGTGATAGTGACCGCAGTATTTCCTTTGCGCGATCCTGTTGTGGGGTTGAGCGAGAAGGCTACGCTATCCCACCGGGCTGTGAGGTTGAGATTTTGCGTGATAGGGGAGTCGAAGTTCCAGGGAGTTCCATTATCGGTAAACCAGCCGGCAAAATTGTGTCCGGGCCAAGCTGGCGTAGGTGATGGCCATACGACTTGACTGCCTTCGTTTAGAGACTGGTTTGCAGGCTTACTAATCGGTGCCCCACCTGTATCGAACTGCACGGTGAACCGGTCGAGGAAGCGATAATTGAGCTTAGCTGCCTGCTGAGTTACGCCATTGAGCGTCCACTGAACGATTACCTCAACTTTGCCGGGCCGGTGGAGAGGCGTTTTACCATTCCATAGCCCGATAACATCATTGCTAGATACCTTAGTGCCAGCCATTCCATCAAAAGTAACGCTAGTGACCGCGATATTGCCGCCGACGCGGGCAAGCTTGATTTCTCTGAAAGAAGATGTTCCTGTGCCTAATTGCCCGTATTGGTTGTTGCCCCAAGCGTAAGTATTGCCATACTTATCTACTCCCAATGAGTAGCCGAAATTACTCGTACCAGTCATGCTTGTACTGCCGTTTCCGGTGCTTGCACTAACTTGAACGATGTCTACACCGTTTGTATCTACCATTGTTGGCTTGTAACTAGAGCTTGTGTTGCCGGTGCCTAATTGCCCGTAAGTGTTAGTGCCCCAAGCATAGACTTTCTTATCCCAGCCTATGGCTAGAGAATGGTTGTTACCGGCGCTGATGCTGGTAAACACGTAACCGCCTGGAGCGGGTGTTACTTTTCTTGGTGTTCGATAGGTGCCACTTGAAGTGCCTATACCTAGTTGGCCCCAAGAGTTGTCTCCCCAAGCGTAAGTGTTGCTATCACTTCCTATGGCTAGAGAGTGGCTGTTGCCTGCGCTAACGCTCGTAAATCTGACTCCACTTGGAATGCCGGTAACTCGAGTGGGAACATTTTTATTGCCGGCACTGGTTCCGAGCTGGCCGGTCGCGTTGTAACCCCATGCGTAGGTGTTGCCGTCACTGCCGACCGCAATTGTGTGATCCCAGCCTGTGCTGAAATTGACGAAAGAAACATTGGCTGGGGCCAACACCCGAACTAGGTTATAGTTTGCATCGATATTAGTGCCAGCTCCAAGCTCACCTTCAAGATTGTGGCCCCAACCATAGGTGCTGCCATTGCTGCAAGTGGCGAAGGAGTGCCAGCCCCCGGCCATAACGTCGGTAAATCTTGTATATGCTGGCGGGCTGACTTTTACTGGGCGATTGCTGGAGCGTAAAGATGAGGTGCCGAGTTGGCCACGGCTGTTAATGCCCCAAGCGTACGCATTGCCATCGTCTCCTAACGCTACTGAATGCTCCCAGCCTGCGCTGATTTTTGTAAACCGCACGCCAGCAGGAGTCTGTACCATTACTGGCTTGGTGCTGCTGATGTTGGTGCCGTTGCCGAGTTGCCCGACTGCGTTTGAACCCCACGCATACGCGTTGCCATCGGAGCCGAGTGCTAGTGCATGGTTGCTAAGTGCGCTAACCACGGTAAATCTCACGCCTGCGATGGCGTGTGGGGGATTGATGGTTACTGGGTTATTTGAGTTTGCGGGCCCCGACTTTGGGGTGATGCTAAAACCTTGAGATTGGTTGGGCGGGTCGGCGCTGGTGGGCTTAACTAAATGGAGTGCCCCCCCCCCCAAGGATTAATAGAATCATCGCTATAACGATGGTGTTAAACGAACGCGCCTTGTGCATAATGCCCTCCGGGCGGGCTTGTAGTGCGCGAACAGCGCTAAGCCTGCCTCAAATTAAGTAAAGTTTCTAGAGCTTCGGCACACCGCTGGTTCCCCAACCGCAGATATGCCGACCCCTCATATTGTTAATGCTGCTAGTCTATCATCGCTATATTCCCCCCAAATAACACCGTTGTTTGCTAGTAGGTATGTTCGAAAGAATGACCATAAGCACGGTCAATAAGGATTATGGCCGATTCTTGGATTGCGATATCTGCTCGGGGGAATTGGGTAAGCTGGGGAGTATGGAGTTTGAGCTGATTGACGAGGGGCGCTACGAGCAGACCATGCGCCAGACGGTTATGCCTGCCTTGGAGCACTGCAAGCGTGAGGGGTGGATGCGCTCGCATAGTCCGGAAGCAGCCGAGACGAAGTCTTCGCAGTCGAACTCAGCCTCAGCTGCCGTACAAGCCGATTTTGCCGATGCTACCGGGCCCGACCGCCTTCACTATGTCTGCTACGAGGCTGAGCGCTTCGATGAGCTGAAACTGCCCGGTTCTCAGGGTCGCCACCGGGGCGTTATCGTTATTTCGCACGGCTTTACCGAGTTTGCTGGCAAATACAACGAAATGGCTTGGTATTTTCTGCTTTCCGGCTACACGGTTTGCATCTTGGAGCATTGGGGCCACGGGCTTTCAGGGCGCGGATTGCATGACCCCAACTTGGTGTGGGTAGATTCATACGAGCGCTATGTTGAAGATTTGGCGGCTTTCTGCGAGGAAATGGCGGCGGTCTATGGCGGCGATCAGCCCATCTGCCTGTTTGCGCACTCGATGGGCGGTGGGATCGCGGCTTCGCTGCTGGAGCGCCACCCCATGCTGATTGACCGCGCAGTGCTCTCTTCTCCAATGATTGCGCCCAAAACTGGCCTGCCCCTTGGGGTGGCGCAACTGGTGATGGAAGCGGCCTGTGCGGCCGGGAAGGGGCAAAGCAAGGTGCCTGGTCACCATCCCTTCAGCCCCGAATTTGACGAGAGCGCCGTTGGCAACGCTAGCCCGGCCCGCCTGCGTTGGATTCACCAGCAGCGCGCCTCTAGCTCCGATTTCCAGACTTCTGCCGCGACTTACGGCTGGGTGCGCGAGGCCATTGCGCTCTCTCGGCAAGTACTCAAGCCGGCCTTGTGTGAGCACGTGGAGGCGTCAACGCTGGTATTCCAAGCCAGCCCCGATTCATTCGTGCTTCCCAAGCCTCAAAACCGCTTCGTTAACCAAGTGCGCAACGGCGGCAGCAGCATCTCGCTCGTCCGCATTCCCCGAGCCGGCCATGAGCTCTACACCATGCCCAACCCCATCCTCAAGCCCTATCTAGAATCCACCCTAAAGTTCCTAGCCGACCCTTACGCTCCCATTGCTAATTAACGCAGCAAGATTCACGCTGTCACACTGTCACGCTGTCACGCTGTCACACCAAAAGTGATAATTAGTGACAATCAGCCTACTAATTTGCACTGCGAAGTGATAATTAGAGGCTTTTTTGCAATAAAGAGTGATAATTCGGGTGTTACAATTGCTAATTAGTAGTCTGAGATTGATACATTGATAGAGGCCTGTACACCTGTTAATAGGTTTGGAATAACCTGAGAGTGGAAAGCGAGTACTGAAATGAGCGTTGAAGAAACGGTAGGTACCAACTCTCTTGAAGACTTAGTACGCCAGATTCAGCGGAAGCAGTGCGAAGATCAAACTGTTGAAGTCAAAGCTGCCGGTCAAGGCACCCCGAAAGTGTACGATTCTCTTTCGTCGTTTTCGAATCAAAACGAGGGCGGTTTTATAGTTTTTGGATTAGACGAGCGATTGGCTTTTGCTGTTACTGGAGTATTTGATGCACAGAAATTGCAAAAAGCGATAACGGATCAGGGTAAAGAGATGTGCCCTGAGGTGAGGCCGAAGTTTAGTAGCAGTAAGGTTGAAGGAAAGACGGTAGTCTGCGCGTATGTCGAAGGCCGGCCTATGAGCGAAAGGCCTGTTTATCGTGAAACAATGGGGGTGATGCGCGGGTCGTATACGCGCGTTGGTGATGCGGATACGCACATGACTCCCACAGAGCTTTATGAAATCGAATCGTTCAAAGATGGGCGCCGAGACGACGTAGCAGTAGATCCCCAAGCAGAAGTTGGGATGTTGGCTGCTAATAGGATAGCCGATTTTCTTCAACGGGCCCAGGATGACAGACCTCTGCTGGCTCGCCGGGCCGAAAATGAGATTTTGAATCTGACTGGGGTCACCCGTCAGGGGCGACCAACTTTGGCGGGGCTTATGGCTTTGGGCGACTATCCTCAGCAGGTCTACCCGAATCTTTGCATCACTGCTGTGGCTGTGGCTGGCACCTCGCTCTCGTCTGGAGAAGAAGGGGAGCGTTTTCTCGATAGCAAGCGTTTTGAGGGCAGTGTTGAACGTATGGTTGAGGACGCTATGGCTTTTGTGCGCCGAAATTCTCGGACAAAAACGCTCATACAAGACGGCGTGCGGACCGATGTGCCGGAATATCCTGAAACCGCGGTCAGAGAGATACTTACGAACGCGCTCATGCACCGAGACTACGGGCCGTATTGTAATGGAACACCGGTGCGATTGGTTCTCTTTGCAGACCGGCTGGAATGTTGGAATCCCGGAGGAGTGTACGGCGGTCAGAGCGTGAACGATTTGGGTTTTGCGAACAGCCAGACCCGCAATCCAACTTTGGTTAGCTTGCTGGAGATTCAACGCGTGGCAGAAAATCGTCACTCGGGTATTCCTGTGATTCGTGAGGAAGCTGAAGCAAGGGGCTATCGGCCCGTTGAATTTGTAGACCGTCAAGCTTCGTTCACTGTGCGCTTCTACCATACGCCTGCACAATCGCCGGTATCGATAGATGCCGCGCGCGAGCCTTTGCCTATTGAAAACAGCGGTCAACCAGCGGGCGTGCCGGTTCTTGACTTGCCTGAGAGACAGTCGAAATATGCGATCATTCTAGATGCATGTCGTACGCCGCAGACGCTTGAAGATATTGCTGCGCTGCTCGGGATAGGAAAATATTACGCCAGCCGGCGCTATGTTAAGCCAATGGTGAGAGATGGTCTGCTGACTGCTGCCAAAGGTTCTTACTCGGATAAAAAGCGACGTTTTGTGGCTACTGTGGCGCAAGACTAGGGTCTATTACATTCGGTGTCTTGTTGCAGAAAGTCGTATTTGCTGCAACTGGGTGATGCTGGTCTGATGGTGAGGGAAGTTTGAAACTTCCCGTTTGCTTTTCTTCTTAAGATGCGGGGGAATTCGCTGGTATTCGCTGGATTTTTATAGTAATAAGCGGAAAGCAAGAGTCGCTAAGCAGGGAGCTTGCTTTCCGCTTGCGGGGTTAGATGGTGTAGTGGGCTTCGGCGCGCTGGGTTAGGTAGGCTTTGCGGCGGTCTGGGGTGGCGCTGGTGACGCGGCCGAAGTGGATCCACTTGGAACGCTTGATTCCGAGCTGCTTGAGGGTTGAGTTCATGAAGAGGCCTTGAATGCCGTTGCCTGCCATGAAGCGTAGGTAGAAGCGGGGTGCGGAAGCCGTGGTGATTACGTAGGCCTTGCGAATGTTGTCTAGGTGGCCATGCATGCCGAATTTGCTTTCGGTGTAGGCCTTATCTTCGCCAGATTTCATGGTTTTGTCGATGAATCCCTTGAGCATGGCTGGAATCTCGTTCCACCAGACCGGCGTAATGAAAATGACCATATCGCAGCCCTTGAGCAGGCCCAAATACTTGCTGACGAGCGGATCGTTGGTCTCGCCCTTGCTGAAGAGGGAGAGCTCTTTTTGGTCGTAGGCTGGTTGGAATCCGTCAGCATGCAGGTCGATGAGGTCGTAAGGCACACCGTCGCGTGCGAGCGAGCTTTTGACTGCTTCCAAAATGGCGTGGTTAAAGCTGCCGGACCAAGGGTGGCAGTAAACGATGAGTGCTCGCGTTGCTTGCATGGTAGTCTCCTCATACATAATGGATAGTAAAACTATCCTTGTTAGTAATTAGTATAGCAGCCTAGGCTTGAGCGTTCGTGCTCCGCTTATTCGCTTTTGTAGTTGGGGAGTCCGTGCGCAATCAACTCCCGGTGGGCTAAGCGGCGCAGGCCTAGGATAATCGGCTCCAGCATTACCGTTCCCAAGATAGAAATGTCGATGGCGTTGTCGCGGTCGTCGGTGGGGATGTGCTCGAAATCAATGCTGGCCAGGGTGCGCGCAGCTGCCGAGTATTTAGCTAGCATTTGCTGATCTACCGCCAAGCCCGCCTCCCGGGCCGCCAGAATCGCCCGCTCCAAATGGCGCACGTATTCCAAGTCTGGTACATCGTCAAAACCGCAGTCTTTCAGCTCCTCAGTGATTGCCGCCAACTGCTTGCGGTCGCTGGCTTCGGCCCGCTTACATCTCAGCCTGCACCTACTGTCCTCAGCTTGTTCACTCGCCGTTGCTGAAGGCAGTGCCACTGTGGCCTGCTCGATAGCGCCCTCTAGGCTTAGGTCAGCCTGATCAATGCTGCTCAGCACTTGCTCGGTTTGCGCAATACTCAGCCCCACCACGTGCACCAAGTTAGTGATGAGCCTCAAACGTTTAAGATGCGCCGGGCTATATTCGCTCACCCGTGCGCTCACCTTCTCGCCCGCAGGCAAGAGCCCCAACCGCAGATAATACTTAATGGAGGCAGCAGAAACCCCGCTCTCGCGCGAAAGTTCGGCCAGTTTCATGCGCCCTCCTCAAAGTTCCGTACTTTTGACATTCTACGGCGTGGATAACCAATAATCCTCGCTTGGCCGATTTTAACTGCTGATAATTGGCATCGGAGATTGTCTCGGCTTGAGATATGGCGAAGCCGCGCGGGCTGGTGCGGGCGCGGCTTCTCAGGCGGTGTTTACTTGTTGAGGACTGCTTCGGGGTTGGAGTCGAAGGTTTCGGCGCAGCCTGGGTTGCAGAAGTAGTAGGTTTTGCCTTGGTATTCGCGGGTGGCGGCGGCCGTGTTGGGGTCGATGCTCATGTTGCAGACTGGGTCAATGACCTTTGCAATCTCGGTATTTGCTTCCATGGTTGAGTTTCCTTTCGGTTGATTGCTGTTGCTTACAGGTTGAGTGGCGCTCGCGGCTGTGGCCGGTGCCTGAGCTGAGGCCTGCGCTGCTGCCGGTGTTGGGCTTGGAATTAGGGCCTTTACCTCTTCCGAGTTTAGCGGCTTTGGGTGCTTAACCGGTTGGGCTTGCAGCTGGCTCACTCGCAGGCGGTTGGCGTTGAGCACCACTGAGAGTGAGGAGAAAGCCATCGCAGCCCCGGCAATCATCGGGTTCAAGAGGAGTCCGATGAAGGGGTAGAGAATTCCGGCGGCGATAGGGATGCCCAAACCGTTGTATCCAAAGGCAAACCAGAGGTTCTGACGAATATTGCGCATGGCGGCGGCAGAGAGGTCGATGGCGGTCACTGCGCCCAGCAAATCACCGGAAACAAGCGTCAGGTCTGCCGATTCGATGGCCACGTCGGTGCCAGTGCCGATAGCGAAACCTACATCTGCTTGGGCCAGCGCAGGAGCATCGTTAATGCCGTCTCCAACCATCGCAACCGTGCGCCCTTGCATTTGCAGGGCTTTCACTATCTGTGCCTTATTTTCCGGGCGTACTTGAGCGACCACTTGCTCCACTCCCACTTGCGTACCGACGGCTTCTGCCGTACCTTCATTGTCGCCTGTGAGCATGAGAGTAGCGATACCGCGTTTCTTTAGGGATTGGATGGCCTTCGCTGAGCTGGGTTTGACTTGGTCTGCGATAGCCAGTACTCCGGCTAAGCGCCCGTCTGCCGCCACATACACGGTAGTTCTGCCCTGCGCGGCCCAGTTTTCGGCACTGCTTACAGCGGGTTCGTGGGAATCGAGTTCAATGCCCCGCCCTGCTAACAAGGCTCGGTTGCCTACTAATACTGCGGTTTGCGTGCCATCGTGCTCGTGTGTTTGGTTCGCATTTTCGCCAGTACTCGTAAATAGATGCGCTTCCACACCAGCCCCGGTGATCGATGAAAAACCGCTGACCTGAGTCAAAGCTAGCCCTTGAGTATGCGCAGCGCTTACGATAGCCCGGGCCAGGGGATGCTCCGAATCGCCCTCGGCAGCGGCGGCCCAAGCCAAGACCTGCTTGGAAGTAAAGCCGGGAGCGGCGAGTACATCTGCCAATTCAGGCTTGCCTACAGTAATAGTGCCGGTCTTGTCGAGCACAATGGTGTCAATTGATGACGCCTTTTGCAGAGCGTCGGCTGAACTGTAGAGCACCCCTAAGCGCGCGCCCCGCCCGGTGCCGATGGTGACCGAAAGTGGTGTGGCCAAACCAAGTGCGCAAGGGCAGGCAATCACCAATACGGAAACCGCTGCCACAATACCATTTACGCCCTTGGGTGCCGGCCCTAGGAGCCACCAAACTACGAAGGTCCAAATAGCAATCAGCATAACTGCGGGCACAAAAACGGACGCGATCTTATCGGCCAGCTTTTGGATGGGTGCCTTGGAGGACTGGGCGCTCTTGACCAGGCGAATAATCTGCGCCAAAACGGTGTCTTGCCCCACTTGCGTGGCCGTATATCGCAAGGATCCGGTGCCGTTTATGGTGGCCCCAACCACCGTGCTGCCAGCCTCTTTGAGCACGGGCATGGCCTCGCCGGTCACCATAGATTCGTCGACCGAAGAAGAGCCAGAAATGACAGTTCCATCTACCGGAAGCTGCTCGCCAGGGTGAACCAAGACGGTGTCGCCGACCGCCACAGCTTCTACTGGCACTTCTTCCACGCGCTCAGGCTCGCTGCCTCCACCCCGTACTACGGAAGCGGTCTTGGGTTGGAGCCCAATGAGTGAGCGAATCGCATCGCCAGTACCGCGCCGGGCCCGAGCCTCGAAAATCTGCCCCAGCAGCATCAAAGTAATAATCGTGCCCACAGCTTCATAGTAAGGATTGCGGGCCGAAATAGGCAGCAGACCGGGCGCTACCGTTACGACGAGCGAATAGAGGAAAGCGGTTGCGGTACCCAGGGTTACGAGCGAGTTCATCTCCGGCGCGCGGTGTATGAGCGCCAGCCAGCCCACGCGGTGAATGGGCCAGCCCGAGTAGAACATCACCGGCAGTGTCAAAACTAGCTGCGTCCAAGGGCTCATGAGCCAAGCGGGCATGTGGATAAACATGCCAAACATTGCAGCGGTAAAGACCGGCAGCGTAAAGACTAAGGCCACGATAAAGCGACGGGTCAAGGATCGAATCTCCTTGTCTCGCTCATTCTCTTCGCTCTCGGCATCATCGGCAGAAAGCGTTAGTGGGGCTGGATTCTCAATACGGGCTTGGCTATTGTAGGGGCTCGTGACCTCGTGTGACTCGACAGCTGGATTTTCGCTTGCGCCCTGGCCTTGTGCTGGCAGTGCTCGCAGCATCCCGTGGAGCATATTCATGCCGCAGGCGAAGGGGTAATCGCCAGGCTTTGGCAGGGTTAGGTCGAGCGTGGTTGCGGCGAAAGCTGGCAGCATGCGGTCGATGCCTAGGTCGGAAAATACTACGTGCGAGGAGCATTCTCCGTCTTCCTGGCGGTCAAATATTAAGCGAACTGGCCGCCCGGCTTCCACCTCCACTAGCTGTGGAGAGTAGCCACCTTTCACGCTGATATGGGCGGTCTGCACGCCGTTTTCGTTGCTGGCTTGAGCTGCCTGTTGGGGCGTAAAAAAGTACCAAGCAATGGCTGCTGTGACTGCAATCGCGAGGATGACGACTACTGCGTTGGCCATGATATGCCCCCTTCTGAAGGAATCTGCATACTCAATATACCCCCGGGGGGTATACTTGGCAAGAGCGATTCTCAGTAAGATGTATGCAAGAGCAGTCGGGAGGCTTTATGACAGGGTATGTGGAAGACAAAAAGCGCGTCATTACACGTCTGCGCCGGATTGAAGGGCAGGTGCGTGCAATTGAGAAAATGGTGGAGAATGATACCTATTGTATAGACGTGCTCACGCAGATTGCAGCTTCGTCAAGCGCTCTCAAATCGGTGGCTCTCAACATCTTGGATGACCACATGAACCATTGCGTGCGCCAAGCTGCTGCCAAGGGCGGAGATGAAGCCGACGAAAAAATGCAGGAAGCCTCTGAAGCCATTGCCCGCCTAGTACGCTCATAAAGCTGTCCGTTCTGGCAGACGAAGTGAGGGGCACTCACCATATTGGCAGCATTTCGAGCGCCCAAGGTGAGAATTGAGCGTAAGTTACGCTACGCGCGTGGTGTACTAACAGGAAACTATGCTTAACTGTGCTGTAGAGCGCTCGGGGCGCGGTTATTCCAAGGAAATGTGAGTGCTACAAGGCAGATATCAACGTAAGGTGGTGCAATGGCTAGACATGCTTCTGACGGCGTAAGTGAGCCCAAGCATGCCCTCAACGAGCCCAAGGCATCCAGCCCCAGCCATCAAGCGCAGCCTCAGAACCCGCAAACCCCGGGTCAGTCTAAGCCCAGCAAACCCAAGCATTCCGCGCCTGCAGCGCAAGACGAGAACAATAAAGTTGGTAAGAAACACGCTGCTAGTGGCCGGAAAAAGAAGGGCATAACTCGCGATTCAGCCGAGCGCAAGCATAAAAAGACTTCTGCAAGGTCGCGCAAAAACGCTGGTAAAACCTACGATGTAACTGGCGCAGCCAGTGCAGTTGCCCCAGCCAGTCAGCCCATCCAAAGCAGCCCTATTTCGGAACCGACCGCTTTCCCGTCAGCTTACTCCTCGCCCGCAGGCAGTGAGCCAACAGCAACTGGTGCATCAACACCCGCCGTCACGCCTGCGGTATCGAGCGCGCCCACAGTGGCAGCACATCAGGAAGCGCATGCGGCAGTAAGGCAAACTGCTCAAGCTAAGAACAAAACGAAGCGCAAGGCAGGCAGCCATCGCGGCGGGCCGGCTACGAAAATGGATTGGTCCGTGCTCATTGCGGTCATCCTAGTGTGTATGTTTACCTTAGGCTATGTGCTCTTTAGCGGTAGCCTGGTGGCCCAAAATCACAATAGTCACGAATCTGTGCGTTCTGCCAACGATTACGATGAAGCTGTGAGCAAACTGAGCGAAAGCACGGTCAAAAAAACCCTAGCCGATATTACCGAATATGACGAGCACATGCGTTCAGGCGGGGCTCTCGACCCCTTCGCCAGTGAGCCCGCGGACGCTAAGGCCAGCGAATCGGTCAAAACAACTGATTACACCGAAATTTTGAAGCGCGTGAGCCCAGACATGGTGGGTTACTTGAGCGTGCCCAAGGCCGACTTCTCGGGGCCAATCTACTACGGAGACGTCAACGCTTCGCTCACACGAGGCGTGGGCTACCTGCCCAACACGGCACTGCCTTCGCAGGTCAAAGGCACCCGCTCGGTACTGTTCGGCCACACGGGCCTTGATAATTTGCACGTTTTTGACGACTTGGATAAGGTACATAAAGGCGACGAATTTTCAGTACGTATGCTTAATACCACGTATAATTACAAGGTATTCGGCATAGAGGTGGTTAGGCCCGATCAGGTCGATGTTCTGCGCCCGCAGAAAGACAAAACCATCGTGACCTTGCTGACTTGCACGCCCAAGGGGGTCAATGACCATCGTCTCTTGGTGTCGGGCGAGCTGGTTTCGGTTACTACTGATAAACCTGAACTTCAGCAGACTCGTTCGCCGTCTATGTTGGCGGTAACTATTATTCCGCTAGCTGCGTGTGTGGTGGGGGCCGCTTACGTGTGGTTGCGAAAGCAGCAAGTTAGCAGCACTGCTCGGACGCGCGCGCGCCGGGGCAAGACCAGGGCCAAGGAGCGCCATGAGTAAGAGTCCTAGCAAGGTCGGCTCCCGCTTCAAAATTGGCGGTAAGTCGGCTAAGCTTGAGCAAGCAACCCCCAAGTCCTCGGGGAAGCCATCGCGGGCAAAGGGCAACAAGCCCGGGCATGCCGGCCGCTCTGTGAAGTGGCGCACGCTTGTAGACGTACTCATCTTCCTCATTGGCTTAGGCATCTTCCTCTACCCGCTCACGGCGGCTTATCTCAACTATCAGGCAGCTTCCAAGGCGATTGACACATACGATTCCATTGTGTCGAATCTGACCGAGGCGCAAAAAGCGGCCATGTGGCAAGACGCAAAAAAGTACGACGTTGAGCTCGGTAAGCCAACCCTTCGAGACCCCTTCAAATACCACAAAATTAAGTCCCCTGTGGAGCGATACAACAAGACCTTAGACGTAGACGGCAAAGGCATGATGGCCTACGTTGAAATCCCCAAGATTTCTGTGAAGCAGCCGGTCTACCACGGCACCAACGACGACACGCTTTTGAAGGGCACTGGCCACATTGCCACAACGCATATTCCGACAGACAATCCCACCCTGCACGGTGTGATTACGGGTCATACGGGCGCTGTGGGCCACATCTTCTTCGACAATCTGACCCAGATGAAAAAGGGTGATATTTTTCAGATTCGTGTGCTTGATCACCGCATGAGTTACGAGATTGATCAGATTAAGACCATCATGCCCAACGACGTGCGCAACCTGCAGCCGGTCGAGGGCCGTAATTATGTGACTTTGCTTACATGTACTCCTTACGGTATCAATTCTCACCGTTTGATTGTGCGCGGGCATTTTATCGGCGAAGATATTCCGGCAACGCAGCCGCCCGGTGCGCCTAAGTGGGTGCTCTGGATTTTTCTTCTGGCTCTGCTTATCGATGCCATGCTCATGCATGTGGTGACGCTGAAGCGGCGTAAGTGCCGAATCGCCATAGCGCAAATCCGCCGTTCTTACGGTCTAGATCCTGGCCGTGGCGACTGGCCGCTGCCCACCCAGGGCCCAGGTTCTGGCCGTGCAACTGCTTACGTAGACCCGGCGACCGGAGCTCCGCCAGGAGATGCCGGAGGCGGTGACGCTAAGGGCTCGGCACCCCTAGCGGCTCTAGCTAGGTCTGGCTTGGATTCAGACGATGCACATCCGAATTCGTAAGCCTTAGGCGACTGGCAGCAGGGAACTTACTGGGTTCTCTGCTGCCAGTCAGCTATAGTAGGGTGGTAACAGCCTGAGCGGGCAAATGCGCCCGCGACGAATACGAGGGGTTTCAAGGGGTGTAGGCATGGTTTCGGATAGTTCGTTTGGAGAACCAACTAGCGCAGGCGTCCAGCAGGACGCTCAAGATTTTGGGAAGGCTGCTGCCGCTGCTGCTGCCGCTTTTGCGAAGAGCGATTCAAGTGTTTATAGTGCGGCTCGCTTAGGGGTCGGTCCTGCGGTCGGAGCTTTGAGCAATGCTGCCTTGCAGGTGCCCCAACTCGTCTTGCACGACGACGGTGTGCGCACTCCCGCAGCGGTAACTACGCCGGCATTTTCTTCTCCCATTGCCCCGAGTTCTCCGATGGCTCCGAGCCTTACTCCGAGTTTTACTTCGAGCTCCACTCCGAGCACTCTGCCCAGTGAAGGAGTATCCGGAGCTTACAACGATAGAATGTCTGCTTCTTGGGAAACGACCGGCTCAGCCCAGTCTTCGATGGCCCAGCCCAGTCCGGTTTCGCCCTACGCCGCACCGCAGCAAGATTCAGCCGCTTTTACATCGACACCGCAGTTCCCAACCCAGTTTCCTGCCCAAGTTCAACAGCCTGCCCCTGTTGCGCAGCCGGCTTCCTACCAACAATTCCAGGCTCAGCCTCAATTCCAGGCTCAGCCCGATGCAATGGGGCAGCAATCTCAGCAGCCTCAGCAATCTCAGCAGCCTCAGCAGCCTCAGGCCCAGCCGCAATCTCAATTCGCACCCGGCTACCAAGCCTATATGCCCACCAATGAAGCGCAGCCAATCGCTTCCAATCAACCGGTGCCAGTAGAGCAGCCGGTGTCAAATGCCCAGTCTTATCCAGTTTCTTCCCCGGAGGCCCAAACTTCTATGTCGTCAACTCCTCTGCACTCTGCTTCGCGCCATTCTTCACCAGCGGCAGGTGCAGATCCGGCAGCCGGTCAGCAAGACCCTTCTCAACCAATGGCTGGAGGTCATCGTCGCGGTGATGCTCGCGTCCCTAAGGCCCGCCACACGCCGGCCTGGAGCAGGAAGAACCCCAACGACATGAAAGCCCTGCGAGCTCGCGAGCGTCGCTTAACCATACTCTGGTGGTTCCTCGCCGTTTTGGCTGTCTTCTTTGCCTGGGCCTCTTTTGGTCTCATGATGCGCATCGGCTTCCTGCCCACCTTCGATTTGGGCTATTCTTGGTTCGATTCCCACATCGCTTTCTTCTTCGGTATCAACGCCGCTGGCTAGCCGCATCGATATAGCTCCCTAGCCCAGCTCTAAACCACGCAGACCCCTTCTCTCGCTTGCGCTGCAACAAAGTGCAAGTTTTGTGCCTCAACGAGCAATAGTTCGTAGTCTGAACTTATATAGTCTCGCTCAATGCTCGAGAGGAGGGGTCTACGCATGCCTGCGCACTATAACGGCGATGAAGCCACAGACGAAGATGTCGCTAAAGGAATTTCCGAGGTCCAAGGCCAAGATTTTGCGCCGCAAGAGTTTCAGGGGTGCCCCCGGCAAGGCTCTGTGCTACTCGTGGGGGAGCCGATGGCACTCTTCACGGCCGAGTGCACCGGCAGCTTGCAAGATGTCAACGAATTCTCCGCATCCATAGCCGGCGCTGAGCTCAACGTGGTTGTAGGACTGACTCGGTTAGGCCACCAAGCACAATATGTGGCGCATGTGGGCCAAGACCCATTCGGTATCAAGATTCACCACTTCTTGCAGCAGCACGGTATAGACGATTCCGCTCTCACCGTGGACCCTCATCACTCAACCGGCTTCATGCTCAAGTCGAAAGTGACCAAGGGAGACCCAGCCACTGCCTACTGGCGCTCAGGTTCCGCAGCCTCGGCAATCAACCCGCAAGATGTGGAAGGCCTAGACTTATCGGGCACCGCGATTGTGCATATTACGGGCATTCTGCCAGCGCTTTCAGCTTCGGCCGCAGCAGCCACGCAAGCGCTTATGGCACATGCCCGCCGCGAGCACGTTTTCCTCTCCTTCGACCCCAATTTGCGCCCAGCCCTGTGGGAGAACGCAGAAACCATGCGTTCCACGCTCAGAGATTTGAGCTCCCAGGCAGATTTGGTGCTGCCAGGCATTGGCGAAGGGGAGGAGCTCTTCTCCGTGTCGAGCGTCGAAGAGATTGGCAAGGCCTTTATCGACAACGGTGCCCGATACGTGGTGGTAAAAGACGGTCCGCGCGGCGCTTATGCTACCGACGGCAAGCGCTCAGTATATGTGCCCGCTTTCGTAGTTTCCACCATCGTCGACACCGTGGGCGCGGGCGATGGCTTTGCTGCCGGACTGCTGTCTGCCTTGCTGGAGAGCGCTTCGTTCGCAGGGGCCATGGATCGTGCATGCGCAGTAGGGGCTATGCAAACGCAAGTAGTTTCCGACAACGAAGGCCTGCCAACGCCAAACCTAGCGAAGTAACCGACATCATCAACGCTCTACTCTAAAATAGGGCACAAATCTTAGGGCTTCGGCCCTTCATATCAACACAAGGCCTGCTGGTTCTCCACCCTAGAGGGCCTTCGTGCTACCGAACTCGTTCTTTGCGACGGGCAACTGTTGGTTTGCGAGTGAGGGCTGTGCTGGGAATCAGCTCATTGTTATGGAATATAACTTAAAATATATGGGTATATGACGAAATTGCGCTGCTGTATAGTCGTTTTGAAAGGAGTGTTAGCAACGCTTGTACGTTATAGAACTCACCCGAGAGTGCACATGTGGTTTAAACGCAAAGAGCTCTAAAGAAAAGAGTGCGAACGGAGGGAGTTGAACCCTCACGAGCATAAGCTCACTGCCACCTGAAGACAGCGCGTCTACCATTCCGCCACGTTCGCAAGCAATCAGCCATTTTACTCTGTTTTCGCGCCCGCTGCAACTTTTGTCGCGCCCGGCCGTGTCGTTCGCTGAGCTCAGTGGCCGAATGTTCGCGTTTGCCCAGCCCGCCGCGCAAAAATGTGCCATTTTTTCATCAAAAATGGCCGAATGTTCGCGATTTCAGATTTTTGCCGCGAACTTTCGGCCACTTTTCCGCTGAGACGGCCAAAAACTCGCACCGTTCTAATTGGGTTGCGAGTTTTCAGCCATTTGTCTTATTAGCCCCTGGATCCATTGGCATAGAAGCGAGCTAGGGTTTCGCGCTTGTACTCGTCGAAGTAACCGCCGTCGATTGAGGCGCGGATTTCGTCGAGGAGGCGCACGAAGAAGTGCTCGTTGTGAATCGTGGCCAGCGTGAAACCGTTGAATTCGTGGGCGTGAAGCAGATGGCAGATGTAAGCGCGCGAGTAGTGCTGGCAGGCGTAGCAGCTGCAGTCCGCCTCGATGGGAGTGTAATCGTGCCTAAACTGGGTGCGCTTAATGTTCCATCGTCCGTCTCGTGTAAACACGGCCCCGTTGCGCCCGCAGCGAGCAGGGGAGACGCAGTCGAAGGTATCACCTCCGTTTTCTACGCCAGCAAAAATGTCGTCGACGGCCGCAATGCCGAGTACATGCCGGGGCCGGGATTCAGGCATTTCGTCGCATATCCAAGCGCAGGTCTGCCCTAGCAGTCGCTTCTCAATAGCGCCGCCGATGCCCACGCCATCAAAGTCAAGCGAGGCGATTTGCCCAGCAGCCCGCCGCCGTAGGTCCTCATAATTGGCCCCCTGTACCACTCCGTAGAGCGCCTGGTAGGGCTTGCCTGCCCGCTCGGCAGTAAGCCGCTGGTGTTCTGCCACGCACCGCTTGGCCCAGCGGAAGGTGCGTTCCACCGAGCGCTCTTGGTAGCCGCGTGTGTTCATCAGCGTAGTCAGCTCGTCGAAGGCAAACATAATATCTGCGCCGATCTTGTGCTGAATGCCCATCGAAATCTCAGCCGAAAAGCGGTGCTCATTGCCGTTGAGCGGCGACTTAAAGGTCACTCCGTCTTCGTCTACAAAAGCTAAGCGTTCCTTACCTTCAGCAATCACATCGTCTGACTTCATGCCGGTCACGTCCATAGCGAGCGTCTTTTTGAAACCGGCACCGAGCGAGAGCACTTGGAATCCGCCCGAATCGGTGAAAGTAGGCCCATCCCAGCCCATAAACTTTCCTAAGCCGCCTGCTTCGTCGAGCACTTCCTCGCCCGGCCGCTCAAAGAGGTGGAAGGCGTTGGAAAGCAGCGCTTGAGCTCCTAAGTCGCGCATCTGCTCAGGCAAGACTGCCTTCATGGCGGCTTGGGTAGCCACGGGAATGAAGGCGGGCGTGCGAATATCGCCGTGTGGCGTGTGAATAATGCCGGTTCGCCCGTACCGCGCCCCGTCTCTGCCCAGCCCTTCGGCAGTTGAGGAGAGACGATTTGTGTTCTCAAAGCTGAATGTGCCGGGGTTGCCAGCTAAAGTTTCGCTACTTGTACTCATAATTCACAACTCTAGCGAAAGCCCGGTAGCAGTGGCGTTTTGGCCTGCGCTGGCAGTGAATTTATGCAAATATGCGGCAAAGTTCATGGTGAGTTCCAGATAACGTTCAGAAAACTTTCAGAATACTTGTTTTTACTGTATACACATAGCAAAGGTGGCGTGAAGCGCGGCCGTTGGCACGTATAATCATCGCAGTGACTCGGTGATGTGCGAGTTGAGGCGCGGCGGCGAGACGCGTGCAAAGCGTGAAGGAGCAGTAATGGCGGACGATAAGAACATTAACCCCTGGAACGGGCAGGGAGGCCAGCAGCCTTGGCAGCCCAATCAGGCGAGCGGCGATTCCAACAATGCATCGCAGCAGGAGTCGGGCCACGAAGACAGCCACGATTCGGAGCATTCGCTGCACTCGCAGCCCTCCGGCACTGTCGGCGAGCAAACTGGCGCAAGCAATGTGAACGGCGATATCAATTCCAGCGAGCAAGGTGGTGAGAGTGCACACATGGCACCCACTACTTCCGCAGATTCGCCTGAATCGGCAGCAACTTTGCCCGCGAGCTCAACTCCCACGCCCGCTGATTCGCATGCCCCCTACCAGCCGGCCCCCCTCTTCGGAGCTTATGCGCCAACTACGCAGATGAATAATGGAAACCCTGCCCAGGGCGAGCAGCCTACGCAGCCCATTCAGCCAGTAGACGGGCAAGGCAGCGCAAACGGCAATGGCAATGGCGGCGGCTTCATCTTCGGCGCTCCCGCAAGCGACAATTCCAGCGAGCAGGGCAATAACGCGAGCCGTCAATCCCCGCTTTTTGGCGTATTTTCGCGCCCGCAGGGTCAGCAAAATCAGCCCGGCCAGCCTCAGCAGCCAGCTCCGGCAGGTGGCCCCGGCATTCCCGGTTCTTTCCCTCCGGCCGGCGGTCAGCCTGGTCAGCAGCCTCAGCCTGGTCAGCCCTACCCTGCTCAGGGCGTCAGCAACCAGCAGTCTCGCACTGTTTGGACCGCAGTCATTGCCGCTGTGCTTTCCGCAGCGCTTATGCTCGGTCTCGGTTGGGCAGCTATTTCGAACGGTTGGATTACGGTTCCCTCTTCCTCGTCGCTGAGTTCGGTTAATTCCAATAATTCCGGCTCTGGCTCGGCCAAGGTTGAGGCGGGCCAAGCTCCCGATTGGCAGGCCGTGGCTAAGAAGGTATCGGAATCCGTGGTCTCAATCCAGGTGCAGGTCAAAGATGGTGTGGGCGCAGGTTCCGGTGCTATCGTCGACAACCAAGGCCATGTCATCACCAACAACCACGTGGTTTCCGGCGCTGAAAAGATTCAGGTCACCCTCTCCAACGGTCAGCTATATACGGCCACCGTTGTAGGCGCTGATTCGACCGCCGATTTGGCAGTGATTAAGCTCGAAGATTCCGCCAAAGACCTCAAGCCAGTTGAATTTGCTGATTCCGACAAGTTGGCAGTCGGCGAAGGCGTTATGGCTATTGGCAACCCGCTGGGCTACGAAAACACAGCTACTACTGGCATCATCTCCGCTCTGAACCGCCCCGTTTCGGTTATGGACGAGTCCGGCAGCAACCCAGTGGTAACCAACGCCATCCAGCTTGACGCCGCCATTAACCAAGGCAATTCGGGCGGCCCCACCTTTAACGCTGCTGGTCAGGTCGTAGGCATCAATTCCTCGATTGCTTCCACCACCAACAGCAAGGCTCAGGCAGGCTCTATCGGTATCGGTTTCGCCATTCCCTCCAATTTGGTTAAGCGTATCGGCGACGAAATCATCAAGGATGGCAAGGTCAAGCACGTGGCCCTAGGCATCACGATTCAGTCCGGCAATGCTGAGGCAGACGGTGTCACTCGCGGTGGTGCCAAGGTAGTCAAGGTAAATTCCGGCGGCCCGGCAGACAAGGCCGGTATTAAGGCCAACGACACTATCGTAGCTTTCAACGATCAGGCAGTCAGCAACAACTACTCGCTGCTAGGCTTCGTACGCGCTGCCCAGTTTGGCTCGAATGCTAAGATTACGGTGGTTCGCGATGGCAAGGCTCTGGATTTGAACGTCACGATGGACCAAGAAGAGCAGGCAGTGACCGCTACTCCGAAGTCCGATCCGAATGGCCGCAGTAAGAAGAAGTCCGACGGTAATTCCGACGGCGATTCGAATGGTGACTCCAACGGCAATGGTAATAATAATGGTAACGACGGCGATGGCTTCTTCGACCCGTTCGATTACTTCTTCGGCCAGTGATAATCACAGCTTCCGGCGCTAGCACTTGCTAGTTCGGCTGGTCAGCTGGTGAATCAAAAGGGGCGGTGCATGGGCGTAATAGCTCGCGCACCGCCCCTTTTACGTCCACGACAGACGAAATTACTAGCGTTTGCGTTGGGCGTCGCCTCGCTTTCTTCCTATATATCGCTTGTATTGGTGAATGCTCAACACTATCTAGCCCATACATAGCGGCGAACGAGTGGTGAAGGCTTGGCGCTCTTACCCGCTGTGCTATCGGCGAATGCTAGTGTTGCCATAGGCGTGAGTATGGGGTCCTTGCGCTAGTGATGCTGCTGTCATGGGCATGGAAAGGGATGGTTTGGGGATGAGCATCTGGTCTACTGTTGGGAAGTCGAGTCGCCGTGGTCGCAGTGCCGGGCTGCCCCGCGAGGTCTGCCGCGCAGCTGCACTGCTATTCGCAATCTTGTTGGCTCTGTCCACTTTGATTGCTCCTTGCGTGGCTTTTGCCACCAATCCCTACGATAATTCCGACGACTTCGTGGCAGACGGCTCAACAGGCCCCAAACCCGCAGTCACACTCACCATCACTAAACTGCTTACAACTCACCCCGGCAAGGCCGCGACCGGCTCTCGCAAAGACATACAAACTTCCGAGCCTCTAGGCGTGGGTGTGAGCTTCACTCTGCAAGAGGTAAAGCCCGCGGGTTCGGCCCAGCCTGACACTATGAAACCGGGCACGCCCAGCACTTACGAGCTGGTCAAAGATGCCGCCGGCGTTCCCATAGTTTATAAGGGCGTTACTAACAATGTGGGGCAGATTACCTGCGGCTCTGATGCGGCGTACGGCATCTGGAAACGCACCGATTCGGTTGGTAATCCCACTACGGCGGTCGGCGCTTTTCCCGATGGCGAGCACTACTATTTGCTTACTGAGACTGATTCTCCCTACGCGGCCCCGGGTTCTACCGGTCAAGCCAGTTATGAGCGATCTGAGCCCAGCATTTTCGACTTGCCTCACCGAGCGTCTTACAAAGATAGTAATGACAAAACGGTCAACGGTCTTGTCTATAAGGTCAGTATTTTCCTAAAAAACGTTGCCGCTGATAGCAAGGGCGATTTGACTAAGCGCGCAGTGTCCATTAATGGCAATGCGGATGCCCCGCAGGTGGTCAAAGTTGGCGATATCATCACCTACGCCATCGAACAAAAGCTTTACGTCGATCCCACTCCAATCCCCGCCGACAGCAAGCTTGACCTCGCCGAGATTGCAAACCTCCGTGCATCTGGAGACAGCACCAACCCCTACTTCACCTTCGCTGACCAGCTTCCCTCAGTGTTGAGCCTGAGCTCCGGCCCCTCGCTCGAATTGCTCTGGGATCAAGACGGTATACCTCAGTCCATGCTTTTGACTGGCCCGCCAGCCCGATCCGGTGTCTCCTGCGGCAGCACAACTTCGTCTGGCATCACTTCTGTATCATGCTCCTTAAGCGCGACAGACGATGTAATCGATACGCTCAACCATCATCCCGCATCCAGTCAGGTATCGAATGTGCGGCTCCGGCTTCAATTGAGCGCTCAACTTACCACAGCGAGCAGTAATGCAGCCAGTGCGCAAGGCAGACTGGTCAATGAGGCTCACACCAATTTTCGCGACCTTCCGAGCGGTTCCTTCTTGGGGCAAGATTTCACTGCCCAGTCTCGCTTGTTATCAGCAGGATTCCAGTTTGTAGTCACGGATTTGAGCGGTTCCACTGGTCTGCCCGGTGCCAAATTCCGACTGACGGAGCCCGGTAATCCTGATAATTATTTGTGCGCTGACGGCAAATTTTATAAGGAGAGCGAGGCGGCTGGCGCAGGCATCCAAATTATTGAGGCCGTTTCAAATACCGATGGTGTCGTAACTTTCGTGGGCCTGCCGCTCTTCGATTCCGGTGCTCCAGCAGTGGCCTCTGCTGCCAATAATCGCTTAAGGTTTGAGCTAGTTGAATCGCACCCGCCTCTGGTCGGCTCTACCCAGTATGAGGGCCCTACTGTTCCTTTTGGCATGGTAGATTTTAGTGCTTTTGCTGGCGAAAAGTTGAGCAAACTGCAGGTGAGTAAGACCATTAATAAGTCGGGTTTGACCCAGCAGGGCAGCTTCTCCTTTGGTCGATTCGCCGCTAATATTGCCAATCCCTCGCCGCATAAAGATACAGACGGAAATTCCATTACGCTGGGAGTAATCAACTGGGCCCCGGAAAAGGGCGAGATACAGCCAGTTGGCACGGTGAATGCCATACCGCTCACTGGTGGCCGGGGCGTAGCCATCTTCTTGATAGCGGGATTGCTTCTTATGGTTGCGTCCTATGGGATGAAGCACATACATACTCCGCGGATGCAACAGGTGCGGCATCGGCGTTCGAGCAAATAACGCACCTATCGAAACGGTGCAAGCATTTGTTTAGTTGGTGTGTGTAAGCGTCGCGAACTTACATCTTTGGTATTTGGAACTATGGTCGAGGCCTGCTAAAGTAATCAATAGAGTGTCGGCACTAGTGTGCCCTGCCAGCTGCGCAGGGTTGCAGGGGATTCTAGTGGTGGCCCTGAGAAAGCGTTGGGGAAACTTCCGACCGGGGAGTTGGAAGTGTACGAGGTATTGGTAAGAAGGGTGTGTTATGCACGAGCATTCACAACAGCTTTGGCAGAAGAGTAGAGCCAAAGTAGTAGGGCTCCTGAGCTTGGTTCTTGCGACCATTATGGTTCTGGCCGTCTTGCCGGCTGCCCACGCAGACACCATTACTTACACCTACGACACGGTCGACCAGTTCATTGCTGGTACCAGTGCTACCCAAAACGGCAAGCTGACTGTAACCAAGCTGCTTACCAAGCAGGGCGGCGTTAAAGCTACCGGTGCTGATAAAGACAAGAACTCTGCACCTTCGGGAGAGCCCGGCGTTGGCGTTCCTTTCCAGCTCACTAGGGTCGAGCCCAAACCTGGTGTAACTGCTGGTGGCATGAAGCCCAATGAGGAAGCTACTACCTTCAACAGGGTGTCTCCGGTTTACCGCGGTACCACTGATGCCACGGGTACTATTAAAAACGGTACTGGTACGGGCATTGGTTTCTGGCAGAATGTCACCGCTGGCGGTGCTGCTGTGCCTAACTTCCCCAAAGATAACGGCGCTGGTGTTGCTTACTATTACCTTCTAGAAGAGCTCACAACAGGCAATCCTTACTTGGGTCATGATAATTCTGAAACTGATATCAACTACTCGATAGCCGAGAAGTCTATCTTCGACATTCCTTACCGAGCAACCAACACAAAGACCACTAAGGATGGCGCGGGCAATGTGGTGGGCACTCCGACCACTGAAGATGGCTTCGTCTACAACCTGCACGTATACCCCAAGAATGTGCTTGAGTCTAAGCTCAGTAAAAAAGTTGTTAAGGTCACTAACTTTGATGGGAGCGTAACTCGACCAGGTAAAGTTGCTCAAATTGGAGACAAGATAACTTGGGAGATTACTCAGAAACTGTATGACGGCAATCTAGGCAGCAGTTTGAACGGCGATGGCAAATTAGATTTGGGCGAAATTCGTGGAGCTGCCGCCAACGTTGATGTTTTAAAGATTGCTGATAGGCAGCCCATGGCTCAAGACGGCCAGACGGGCGTCAAGGTAAAACTCAACTGGACAGATAATGGTCAGCCTGCTAGTCAAGATTTGGATGACAGAGCGAGTAATCCCGCTGGCAGCTATACCGTTGATACCCTTGAGGGCAACCTTGGCCGTAACACATACGGTAGCGCAACAGGCGATTTGCTGCCCGCTTCCGGAGATACTGCAGATACCAACCACGACTTTACTAGCTGGGGCAAGGTATACACCTTTAGAAACTATTCAATAGCTGAAAGCATAGGAACTCTGGCTGGTCGCTACCAACCTGGACATACCTACACGGATATTTTCTTGACTATAACCTATAACACTCAGCTTTTGGACCAGTCAACTACTGGCGTTAAAAGTGCTCACGTTAATTCCGGAGAAGCAGATCCCGCAGGATACTTAACCAATACCGTAGCTTCCGATAATATCGATAACTACTCCAAGGCTCCTGTGCGCTTCAATGTAGCTCTGCCCACACCGGGTTTCCAATTCGCCAAGAGCAACAAGGTCGATGGCAACACAACTCTGGCGGGTGTATCCGGAGCAGTGTTCCGCATTACCAAGACAGGCACTAAAAACCAGTTCTTATGCGATGACGGCCAGTATCACGTGGACTCAGATATCAAGCCCTCAGGTACTGGCGGCGTTCATGCTTTGGAAGCTCGTTCCAACAAGGACGGCGTAGTCACTTTTATTGGCTTACCAATAATTGATTCCTCTACCAATGCCGTGTATGCGAATACTGCCCAGAATATTGATAAGCTTCAATTTGGTATTCTCGAGTACACTCGGCCAGTGTATGACAATCCGAATTATGACCCAGGTCAGCCGGTAGATCCTGTCAACAATCCCGAGAAACTGACCTACGAGGGACCGTCGGATTCCTTCGAGACGATTAGTTTCATTTCCTACGCTGGAAAGACCCGGAGTGAATTGGAAGCAGCCGGTCAAGGAATTGCCGGTGATGTCAGCGGCCTTAATTTCAAGGATTATAAGACTCCCAACATTCCTACGAACGGCACGAACCCCTTCAAAAACGCTAAAGGCGAGGAAATTAGGCTCGCGCTGGTGAACTGGCGTAAGGACCAGAAGGATCCTGCAATTGTGGGTG
This sequence comes from Bombiscardovia apis, assembly GCF_033095945.1. NCBI lineage: Bacteria > Bacillati > Actinomycetota > Actinomycetes > Bifidobacteriales > Bifidobacteriaceae > Bombiscardovia > Bombiscardovia apis. The sequence goes on from NZ_AP026800.1 coordinate 114,865, forward strand.
CTCTGCCCTTAACCGGTGGCCGAGGTATTATGTGGATGCTGGTAGCTGGCGTAAGCATTATGTTTGCTGGACTCGTCTACACCTACCGGAGTAATTCTCGGAATGAATACTCCCGACCGGCACACGCGGCTAAATAACTCCATGTATGAGCTGAAGAGAGCCGAACAGTTAAAACTGTTCGGCTCTCTTCATTTTTGCGTTCGTAGAGACCTTCTATGCTTAGACCTAAGAGCATTTCGCAAATGCGCAAATAGGAGTAAGATGGAACTTTTAGCATGTTGAGGAGGAAGCGTGAAAGAAGTACTAGCCTTCGCCAAGCGAGTGCCCCTACTGCTCATTACCATCCTGTGTGGTCTAGCTATGGGATTGCTCTGGAGTTCACACCAGCCCATTGCCCGCTGGATTGCCACTATCCTAGTGGCTGTCACCCTAGTAGACACCTTGCGCGGCATGATAGACGACGTGCGCCAAGGCCATGTGGGAGTCGACATCTTGGCTGTCGTGGCCATTCTCTCCACCCTTGCTGTGAAAGAATACTGGGCCGCCTGGGCCGTGGTGCTCATGGTTTACTCTGGTGCCGCTATTGAGGAATACGCCCAGTCCAGAGCCTCTTCCAACCTTACGGCCCTCGTCTCAGCTGCTCCGCAAACAGCTCACATAGTGGCAGGTGCTCGAGGCAGTGCCTCCCGGCTGGCTAACAATGGTGGTAATCTCCAAGGTGCCAGCTGGTCCACAGACACCGTCGACCAAGTCCAGTTGGGTGACGTATTAGTTGTAAAACCGGGCGAAACCGTGCCAGTAGACGGCGAGCTTATCTCGCCCTCAGCCACCCTAGACCTCTCTAACATCAACGGAGAACCAGTGCCCCGGCAGGTATTCACCTCCGCCCGGCTGATGTCGGGTTCGGTCAACGGTTCCGACACTTTCCTTATGGAAGCCACACAGATTTCGCGCGACTCGCAATATCAGCGCATCTTGGAGTTGGTACGCTCAGCCCAAAGCTCTAGGGCTGCAGTAGTACGCACTGCCGACTTGCTCGCAGTACCCTTCACTGTACTAGCCTTCATCATTGCTGGCGTTGCATGGATTATCTCAGGTGTACCGACCCGCTTTGCCCAAGTGCTTGTACTTGCTACTCCCTGCCCCCTGCTCATCGCAGCCCCTGTCGCTTACATGGCAGGCTCAGGACGCTTGGCTAAGGCCGGAATTCTGATTAAAACTCAAGACGTTATTGAAAACTTGGGACGTGTATCACATATCTTCTTCGATAAAACAGGCACTCTCACGGTCAAACGCCCTCGCGTGACTCACGTAGACAAGCCAGAAGATTCCGAGCAGGGTGGGCTAGATTTGAGCGAGCAGCAGATTTTAGCAATGGCCGGAGCGGTGGAATCTTACTCAGTCCACATTCTCTCCAACGGTATCTCAGCAGCTGGTAACCAAGCTCAACAGCAGTTGCAAGAGGCATCCGCCGACAAGTCAGAAAACTCAAGTCTGTCCACACTAAGTGGGCCTATTGGTTTCCGCGCTGAGGGAGTTTCCGAGGATTCCGGTCAGGGTGTGCGAGGCAGCGTCAATGGACAACGAGTGCGCGTCGGACGCCTGGACTATGTTCTCGAAGGCAGCAGCAAAGACAAGCAGCTCTCCAACCCATTCGTTCAGTTGGCGCCCGACGAAATGGCCGCGTACGTGTCTATCGACGGCCGCCTAGCCGCGCGAATCGTCATGAAAGATGTCCCCCGAGATGATGCCACTCAAACAGTGCAGAAGTTGCGGGAGATGGGCATAGACCGCCTTTCCATGCTCACTGGAGACAAGATGGACTCAGCGAGCATTATCGCCGAGCAAGTAGGCATCCAAGATGTGCATGCCGAACTTTTTCCCGAAGACAAGGCAAACATTATCAAGCAGTCCTCCAAACTCAACCCTAATAAGCAACCTAAGTGGGATCAGTGGATTTCTAAGTTCGTTGGAGAATCCATCACAAAGTCAGTGACCATGATGGTAGGCGACGGCGTAAACGATGCTCCCGTGCTCGCCGCTGCAGACGTAGGCATGGCCATTACCGACGGTACTACTACTGCCGCTTCGGAATCGGCCCAAGCGGTGATTATGAACGACGACATTGCCAGCGTTCCTCACGCCATTGCCATCGCCCGCCGCACTAAGCGCGTCATGCTCCAATCTGTAGTGCTCGGCCTGAGCCTAGCTACTGTCGGTATGATTGCCGCTGCCTTCAACCTCATCCCAGTAGTTGTAGGTGCCTTCGCGCAAGAAGCCATCGACGTAATCTCCATCCTCTGGGCCCTAACCGCCCTCCTTAACCGCGACTAAACGGTCAACTGAGGGTTTTGGCGAGGCAGGTATTGCGATAGGCTGGTAGGTATGAGTGAATCTATGAATGTGAACGAAAGCCAAGCGCAAAGCCGTCTCAAGGTGGCCGTTATCGGGGCGGGGCCTGCAGGAGTATATGCCTCTGATATTTTGCTCCGGCAGCTGGCCGAGCAGGGCGAAGAGCTGGGGCTGGGCACGGACGCACGCATAGATATTTTCGAGAAGTTGCCCGTGCCTTTTGGCCTGGTTCGCTACGGGGTTGCGCCCGACCATCCCAGTATTAAATATATTGCCGGGGCCCTTGAAAAAACGCTCTCTAACCCAGATTTGCACCTGTACGCGGATGTGGAATTCGGGAAAGATATTAGCTTAGAGGAACTGGAAGAGCGCTATGATGTGGTGCTCTTTGCTACCGGTGCGACCGACGATCGCCCGCTGGAGATAGAAGGCCACGGGCTCGATGGAGTGTATGGCGCTGCTCATTTTGTGGAGTGGTACGACGGCTACCCAACTGCCCCTTTGCAATGGCCGCTTGAGGCTCGCCAGGTTGCAGTTATCGGCGGCGGCAACGTAGCTATGGACGTGGCACGCTTGCTGATGCGTCAAGCTAATGACCTTCTGCCTACCGATGTACCTGACAACGTGTACGAGGGCATCGCTGCCAACCCCGCCCGGGAGCTGCACATGTTCATTCGCCGAGGTCCGGCCCAAGCTAAGTTTGCTGTTCAAGAGCTGCGTGAGCTGGAGAAGCTGCCAGGTGTGCAAATTATCATTGACCAAGCCGACTTTGAACTCGACGAAGCTACGATTGCCCAGGCCAACGAAGACAAGCTCACTCGGCAAATGTTAGCCGAGCTTTACACGATTCGAGACATGGCTGAGCAGATGGAAGCTCAGGGCGGCACCGACTTTGAGGGCAATCCCGCCGATCGCAAGTACTATATTCACTTCTACCAGATGCCCTCAGCCATCCTTGGCACCGATGGTAAGGTGAGCGGAATTCGGGTGGAGCACACGCGAGTCGATGCCAGCGGCCGCATGAGTGAGACCGGCGAATACAGCGAATACCCGGTGCAGGCCGTCTACCACGCTATCGGTTATAAGCCTGCCGAAGTGAGCAACATCCCCTACGATTTTGGCGCATACACGCTGGCCAACGACCACGGCCGCATCTGCTCGGCCCCGGCCAGCCAAGGCGGAGAGCCCCTGCCGCGCTTGTATGCCACCGGTTGGGCTAAGCGCGGACCAGTAGGGCTGATCGGCTCCACTAAGTCCGACGCGTTGGAAACCGTCTCGAATATGCTTTCCGACTTGGCAGCCAGCAATGCTCACGGCCGTTTGGCACCAGACCGCGCTGAGGACTCCACAGACCGCCTGCTAGAGGCCAAAGGCGTGCGGCCCATCGACTTCGCTGGATGGCTGCGCGTAGACGCTTATGAGCGTGCCGAGGGAGCCAAGGCAGGCCGCGAACACATCAAGGTAGTAGACCCAGACCAACTCCGCCGCCTATCACACAGCTAGCCCGGCGCTCGGCTAAAGCCTGCCAAAACCCTGTGCTCTCAGCGTTTCGGCAGGCTTGTTGTCAAAATGTAAACCTTAAACACTATTTATGTGCAAAATGCAAACTCCTTCACTCCCGTTTTGGTGCAAAATGCAAGATTTTGTGGTTTCGTATCGTTCGGATGACCGCTAGCTTGAGGAGCAAAGGCTCGTCTGCGGGCAGAAATCAGGATTGGCGGCTAGAGTTTTGCCTATGAACGAGAAATTTAAGGTACATGGGCACTTCAACGGTCTCAAGACTACGCTGCTCTTTGCGTTGATGTGGGCCGTCATTATGCTGATTTGGTGGCTCACGGGCGCTCGCTCAGGCACTTTCGGCATCTACATAGCCATCGGACTGATTACTACTTTCTTGTCGTATTGGTTCTCCGACCGTATTGCGATTGCTTCTATGCGTGCGCAGCCGGTCAGTGAGCAGCAGGCTCCGGAGCTCTACCAGATTGTGCGTGAGCTCTCAAGCCGCGCAGGTAAGCCCATGCCCAAGATTTATATAGCACCCACCAATTCGCCTAATGCTTTCGCAACTGGCCGCAACGAACGTCACGCAGCCGTGTGCTGCACCCAGGGCATCTTAAATATGCTCGATGCGCGCGAAATTCGCGGAGTGCTCGGCCACGAGCTCATGCACGTTTACAACCATGACATTCTCACTTCGGCGGTTGCTTCCGCTATGGCGACGGTGATTACTTACTTGGGTTACGGTCTCATGTATTTTGGTGGCGGCAACGATAGTCGCAACAGAGACAGCGGCATTCTAAGTCTCATCGGTGTCTTAGCGAGCTCGATTTTGGTGCCAATAGGTGCTTCGCTCATCCAGATGGCAATTTCTCGCACACGCGAATACGATGCTGACGAAGATGGTTCAAGGCTCACAGGCGATCCGGAAGCGCTAGCCAGTGCTCTAGCCAAGATTACTTCGGGCGCCGAGGCCAATCCCATGCCTCAGACCGCTGGTACCCAGTCTGCCGCCGCGCTCATGATTGCTAATCCCTTCTCGGTTCAAGGCTTCAGCAAGCTCTTCTCCACGCACCCCCCAACCTCTGACCGCATAGCCCGCCTCATGCAAATGTCCCAAGAAATGCGCCTATCCCAATCCCAACAACCCACCCAGATTCACTAGTTCAGATCTGCTGTCGAGCCAATCCCGTCAGATAGCTGGCACATACTTCGGGCGCAGTGCTAGCGGATCTGGCGGCCGGCGCAGATGATCGTTTCGGGGGTCCAAGTGCTGGGGTCTAGTAGCAGTAAGTCGGCGGCGTAGGTGGGGGATATGAGGCCTAGGGGAGCCCCGGTGATAGGGTTCGGGCGGTCTAGGCCTAGGGACCGGGCGGGGGTGACGGTAGCTGCTTCGATGGCTGCGGGCTCGCTCAGGCCGATCGCTTGCACAGCCCGGCGCACGGCTACGTCAAGGGTGAGTGTAGAGCCTGCGATAGCGCCGTTGGAAACCAATCGGGCATGCCCGTCTTCAACGTTTACATCGAGCGAACCTAGCTTGTAAGCCCCATCCGGGCAGCCCGTGGCTTCCATAGCGTCAGTAATGAGGGCAATCCGGTGGGGGAAGAGCTCGAAAGCCAAGCGTACAGCGGGGTTTTGCACGTGGAACCCGTCGTTGATGAGCTCGGCTGTGACGCGCGCATCCTCCATTGCAGCCGGAATGGGTCCCGGATGCCGGTGGTGTATCCCATTCATAGCGTTGAAAATATGTGTCAATATGTGAGCGCCAGCATCAAAAGCTTGGCAGGTCTGCTCATAATCAGCGTCGCAATGCCCTACTGCGGGTACTACTGAGGCGGCACTCAATCGCTCAATTGCTTCCATTCCATGCTCTCGCTCGGGAGCAACCGTCACCTGGCGTATGCAACCATCCGCAGCCTCAAGCAGCTGGTCAAGAGCCGCAGAATCGGGGTTGCGCAAGCATTGCGGGTCGTGGGCTCCCTTGCGAGATAAAGCAATAAAAGGCCCCTCTAAGTGAGCGCCCAGCACGTCTGGCCGGGCCTGCGTGGCCTTACGAACCTCTCGTAGGTTGGCGCTCATTACGTCGAGAGGATTGGTGATAAGGCTCAACACTTGGCGGGTCGTGCCGTGGAGCATGTGCCCAGCGCGGGCCACGCGAATACCTTCTTGGCCGTCGTCGAAGGAGTGCTGCCAAGAGCCGTGAGCATGAATGTCAATGAAGCCAGGCGTTAAGAGCTGGCCTTGGGCGTCGATGTAGCGAGTTCTGTCGGAATCGTGCGCAATAGGTGCGCCGGGAGTGGAGGTACCTTCGCGGGCCTGAGTTGGTAGGGCCGGCAAGCCTAAGCCCCTGAGTGTTGCGGCAAGGGCTTCTTTGCCCTGACCAGTAGCGGTAATCGTTGTACCGGTGGTTATGACCCAAGCTTGGTCTACACTTCCGCGCGCGTCAATGCGGCGGGCATTGTATATAACGAATGAACGGGCTGGCTCGTGCAGTGCCGTTTCAACCTCGTAAGCCTGCTTTTCAAACGCTGCTGCCATATCGGCCTCCCTGTCCTTATTTGTTCGCCCATCGATGTGCGCGCCCACATTGAGGGCGCGCACAGGTTGTGTGAGTGAAGCTCGCGCTTAGATGCCCTGCCAAGCTGGCTTGTTGTCGTATGCCCACTTGTAGTAGTCGCGGTTCTGCAAGCGAGCGGCGGCTGCTTCGTCAACGATGACCGTCGCATGTGGATGGAGCTGAAGGGCCGATGCCGGGCAGAAGGAGGAGATGCCGCCCTCAACCGTCGCGGCAACCGCTTCGGCCTTGCCTGCGCCGAAAGCAAGCAGAACTAGTTGGCGAGCTTTCAGAATCGTTCCAATACCTTGCGTAATGCAATGAGTGGGCACCTGGTTGATGTCGTTGTCGAAGAAGCGAGCGTTGTCGACGCGGGTCTGCTCAGTCAGCGTCTTAATGCGGGTGCCCGAGGCCAGCGAGGAGCCGGGCTCGTTGAATCCGATATGTCCGTCGGTGCCAATGCCCAGAATCTGCATGTCAACTCCGCCAGCTGCCTCAATCGCGGCATCGTATTCGCGGCCCGCCGTAGCGATGGTGTCGAGGTTGCCGTTGGGCACGTGCACCAGCTCTGGGTTCAGCCCTAGCGGTTCTACGACGGTGCGGTCGATGGTGGAGCGGTAAGACTGTGGGTGCTTGGGGTCCAATCCGGCGTACTCGTCGAGGGCAAAGCCGCGCACTTGCGAGACATCGATATGGTCAGCTTCTACTTTCGCAGCCAGCGCTTTATATGCGGCTAGCGGGCTGGAGCCGGTTGCCAACCCCAGTATGCAGTTGGGTTTAGCCGCGATGAGCTGGGCGGCGCAGTCTGCGTAAATGCGCCCGGCCTCGTCTTCATTGGAAACGATAATCACTTCTGCCATGTTTACTCCTTATTGTGTGAGTACTGTTGTGCTACTACTTTTTGTGGTTGAAATTGGTTGGTAGGTGCTTTTTATTTACCCGGCAGTGCGCCTGATTTGGCTTGCTGGGCTCCGGCCAAGGCAGCTCCGATAGCTCCGATAGCGCGCTCAGCTGGCACTAAACTTAAGCGCTCGGGTAACTTAAGCGAGTCGATAAAATGACTATTCGCCGCCTGCCGCTCTAGCTCTGTGTTGACCACATTCAGCAGGTCCGGCCCAGTTTTTGTGAGTCCACCACCGATGACGATGGTGTTAGGATCAATGCTGAGCGCCACGATTTGTATGACCGTAGCCACACCTTGTGCAAACATACTCAAGACTTGCTCGGCTTGGAGGTTTCCCTCGCGCGAGCGCCGGATGATGTCTGGCAGTGGCGGATTGGCCTGGGGCCAGAGCCTAGCCAGCGCTGAGCCAGAAGCCACGGTCTCTAAGCAGCCTTGCTGACCGCATTTACAAGCGAATCTGTGGAGTTCGACGGGTATGTGCCCTATTTCTCCTATGGCTCCGCTGGCCCCGTGGTCAATGTGTCCTTGGCGGATAATGCCCGCCGCTAAGCCGGTTCCTAGGTTGATAAAGACCATTGTGGGAACCTTTGAATCAGCGTACGCGCCAAGAGCTGCGGCGTTTACGTCGTTTTCGATGCCTACGGGCATGCCTAGTTCGCGACTGAGCTCGGTGCCTAGTTCCACCTTGCGAATATGCAAATTCACCGCATCCCAGACCGTTCCGCTAACACTGTCCACTCGTCCTGGAATGCCAATGCCTAGGCTGCTGGCCTCCTGCGAATACTCGCTTCCAGCCTGCGCTTGAAGTTCGCGTACGCTCTGGGCCAAGTCTTCGATTACCTGTTCATTGCCAGGGCGCGAGGGTTTGCGCGTACTTGCCACTGTGTGGCCAGCAGCGTCTATAGCAACGCCCTCAATTTTGGTGCCGCCTATATCGAGGCCAATACGCAACCCCCCGACCCTCTGCTCAACCGGGCTCTTGCCTGCTGATTGTTTGCGCTCTTGTTTTCGTGCGCTATCTTGTGTGGTCATGGTGGATTCAGCCAGCTTTAGCGGTATACAGGATTGGAGTCGGGTTTGATGCTTCCATCATCGGATTCCTTCCTCTACGGTGAGTTCTTATAGCGGTGTGTACGTCCTGCCGCTCTTGTTACTAAGTCTACTAATAGAATACCACCTATTTGTAAAGATAGTATACATATATGATTTGGTTTGAGAAAAATCGATATTGAAAATCTATCGGTATAGTTGCTAAGTGTTCTCGTAGCTGGGGATTGCTGTAGAATAACTTGTAAGCGCGCAGCCGATGTGGCAGAGCGGTATGGAGTGGATACGGATGCCTACTATGACCAGTAATGTTAAGAGTCTTTCTAAAGCTCTACCGGAGTCGGTACGTCGTCACAACAGGGCCGTGTTATTACACTTGCTTTATCCTGATCTTGCGCTTACAAGAGCCGATTTGGCGCGGGCTTCTGGCCTTACGCGCGTGGCCGTTTCCGATATTGTCGCCGATTTAGTGGCACAGGGACTTTTGCAAGAGCGAGGCCCGAGTGCGTCTGCCGGTCCAGGCAAGCGCGGCCAGTTGCTCGCTATCAATCCCAGCAGTCGCAGCATAGTCACCTTAGACCTTTCCGCACCTTACATTTTTCGCGGTGCAGTAATGAATTTGTTGGGGCAAGTGACAGCTCGGCGCGAGATTCCGCTGGGCACAGCCCATACGCAAGAGGCTCAGCTTGAACTTGTAGGCCAATTGTGCGAAGAACTTATGGCGGCCGCGCAAGCACCGATTTTGGGAGTGGGCGTGGCCAGTCCAGGCATTGTCAACGCCGAGGGCGTGGTAGACGACACTGCGAATTTTGGCTGGACCCATGTTGATTTCCGTCGTTTCCTTTCTAATCGGGCCGGTTTGGAACCTGCTCTCATCTCGGTCGAAAACGATGCCAATAGTGAAGTTTTGGCCGAGCAACAGTATGGATCGGGTGGCTCGAACCTGCTGCTCGTCCACATGGCTCAAGGCTTGGGTGCGGGGCTATTAGTAGGAGGCGAGCTGGTTCGAGGTCGCAACCGGGCTGCCGGTGAGATTGGCCAAGTCAAGGTTGAGTCCGGAGGCCAGCGGCGTTTGGAATCGTGTATTTCGGTGCCTTTGTTGGCAGCACAAATGGAAAAGGAACCTGGACGCGCGCAGGCAATACTGACGCAAGCTGGGCGCCTATTGGGCTCTGCGCTCTCGATGCCGGTGGGTTTGCTTGACCTGTCGCAAGTTGCTATTTTGGGGCAGGCTCAAGTGGTCAATCAGACCTTCATCTCGGCCGTCGAGGAAGCACTCAACGAAGCTGTTTCCGCTGATTTTCGTCGCCGCGTAATGGTTTTGCGATCGAGCTTAGGCGAAGACGCAGCCCTGCTCGGTGCCTGCGCCACCGTAGTGCGCACCCAGCTCTACTCCGGTGAAATTCGCGAATAGATGGACCGTTTACCGCAGACTTTCAGCGTTGATGGCGACCACGATGGTGCTCAATCCCATCAGGAGCGCTCCCACTGCGGGGTTTAAGATTATGCCGATTGGGGCCAGTAGGCCCGCCGCCAGCGGAATCGCAACTATGTTGTAACCGGCGCCAAACCACAAGTTTTCTACCATTTTCCGGGTGGTTCGCTTCGCTAGGTGGAGGTAGTCAATGATGTTGGTGGGATCGGAGCGCACGAGCACCACGTCGGCGGAGTCAATGGCTACGTCCGTGCCCGCACCAATGGCAATGCCGATATTAGCCTGCACTAAGCTGGGAGCGTCGTTGATGCCATCGCCCACCATCGCCAGCACATGCCCGTCAGCCTGGTAGCTGCGCACGATTTCCTGCTTTTCTTCGGGCCTGAGCTCAGCATGCACGTCTTCCTGCTCAATGCCTATCTGCCGGGCCACGGCCAAAGCTACGCTCTTGCTATCGCCGGTCACCATCGCCGGCCGGATGCCTTGGGCTTTGAGCTCTGCAACTAGCTGAGCCGACGACGCTTTCACCTGGTCGCCCTGAGCCACAAATCCAAGCAAGCGCTCGCCCTCCAAAAGGTAGCTCACGGTTTGACCAGAAGTGCTGAGCTCTTTCATCGTTTCTTGGCCTTCCTCGCTCGGCGCACTCATGTGGTGGTCGCGCAAGTAGGCGGGGTTCACAATCAGCAGTTCGCGCCCGTCTACAAGTCCGCTCAGCCCAGTTCCTGCAATGCTTTTTACTTGGGTGGCCGAGGGAATCGAAACATGTAAGCTCTTGGCTTTTTCAACTATGCCAGCGGCTAGCGGGTGGGAAGAATCCTGCTCCAACGCCGCAAAGAGCCCTATAAGGTCAGTGTCGCTCAGCTGTGAATCAAGCGAACAGTAGCTGCTGACTGCAAAATTGCCCTGCGTGAGCGTGCCGGTCTTATCAAGCAAAACCACATCGAGTTTTCGCGCCGTTTCTAAGGCTTGCCGCTTGCGAATAAGCAGGCCGTGCTGGGCACCGATTGAGGTGGATCGGGCCGTCACGAGCGGAATGGCTAATCCAAGCGCGTGCGGGCAGGCGATAACGAGCACAGTCACCGCTATCGAGAGTGCAAAATTAAAGCTGGAGCCGGTGATCAGCCAGCCCGCGCAGGCCACGATAGAGATGGCCAGCGCCACGTAAAAGAGCCAGCCCGCCACCCGGTCCGCCAAGCTCTCCGCTTGCGATTTCTCGCTTTGTGCTGAGCTCACCATGTTCATTACTTGCGCCAGGTAGCCGCTGCGGCCGGTGGCACTTACGGTGAGTGTAAGGGTGCCACTGCCGTTGGTTGAGCCCCCGATTACCTTGCTGCCCGCGCCCTTGCGCACCGATTTCGATTCGCCAGTCACCAAGCTTTCGTTCACGTCACTATCTCCTTGGGAGACGCTGCCGTCTGCGGGAATTTTCTCGCCCACAAATACGCGCACTTGTTGGCCCGCGCGCAACTGAGCGAGCGGCAAATCATGCGTATGGCCTTGCTCGTCGACTACATGCGCGGAGCTGGGCAGGAGGGAAGCTATCTTTTGCAAGGCATTACCGGCCCCCATAAGAGCGTTCATCTCAATCCAGTGGCCCAGAAGCATAATGTCGATGAGCGTGGCCAATTCCCAGAAGAAACCCATTAAACCGCTGGTCGGGTTTACGAAAGTTCCGTAGATAAACACGTAAAGGCTGTAAAAGTAGGAGGCCGTAATGCCAAGAGCGATGAGGGTCATCATCTCCGGCTTGCGTGCTCGCAGCTCAGCCCCGGCACCTCTTAAAAAGGGCTCGCCTCCGTAGCAATAGAGGAAAGTGGCCGCTGCGAGCGCAATCCAGTCTGAGCCTGGAAAGTGGATTGAGGGCCACCAGCTCATGCCAGCCATCGAAGAGAACAGCAACACGGGAATGGAAACTACCAAGCAAACCCAGAATTTGCGCTTGAGATTGCCCATATGCATCATCTGACCGCCGTGCATCATGCTGTCCGAAGCAGTGCCGCCATTCTTGCCCGGCATCTTCATATTATGGTTGCTTCCCATGCCGCCCATAGCGCCCATACCTTGCATGTGGCTCATATCACCCATGCCGCCCATGCCACCCATATCACCCATATCGCGCATCCCGCTCATGCTGCCCATATCGCCCGTATGGTCTTCACGCCCAGGCTGCCCCATGTTCATGCCCTGCATATCGTCCATTGAATCCATTGCTGCACCCTCCAGTGACAACTGGCGTCGGTTGACGGTTGCCCTCTGTTTCCATGCTAGTTCGCGCGCATCGCTTAAGTAGGCACGCTCACTACCAGCGCAGCGCTCGCATAATCTCGTGTTCAATGTATAGTGCAACACTTCGCGAGATCGCAACCCAGCAACAATCTCAACTGGGGGCACAATCAGTGCTTGTGTCGACCATTTTGCAAATTAGGGAACTTGTGACGTAAGCCTAGCTGGCGGCAGACCAAGACGAGTACGGCGCTGGTAGCGAGCCCCCAAGTGGCGACAGCGACAGTCCTCTGCCTGGAAAGCTCTCCTGCGGCTGGCAGAAGAAGGGCTATTGCACTGCCAATGAAGGAGTAGGGCAAGATGTAGTCAGATTGTCCATCTCCGTCAAGGGCCCAGCGGATGTGCACGTCGACTGTTCCGGGCCAATGCTGGGGTGCTGTGACCTTCCACACCTTTGCGGTCTCATCCCAGCTAGGGTCATCAGTAGACTTCGTAGTATCAAAGTCCACCTGTTGCACCACAACCTTTGGCAATGCGATAGGGGAGGCTATGTAGGGGTTAGTTGTTGGAGCGAATGGCTCTTTACCCAGGTAACTAGAGCCTCCCCAAGTAAGTATGTGGTGGTTACTGTCAAGTACTGCTGACATACTATGCCCTACGCTGATTTGAATGATGTTAGTCGAAAGATGGTTGAGTGCGGTGATATCGGTAGGAGTAGGTGAGTCATACCTGCTGGAGTAGCCTAATCGATTGTCAGTCCAGCCCCAAGTCCACAGGTGGCCCGCGCTGTCCAGGACCAGATAACTATTGAAATCTGAGCTGATTTGAGTCACGGAGGGAGGGAGTTTACCGAGTGCTGTTATGTCAGCGGGTCGGGCCCAAGGGGCCACACTGGGAGAAACTGTGCCATTGCCGAGCTGGCCGTTGGAGTTATCTCCCCATGTCCAGACGTGACCATTTCTATCGAGGGCTATGTCGCCTGTGCTTACTTGGGCTATGGAAGCGGGCAGTAGGCCTAGAGCGCAAAGATCTACGGGCACAGGCTTTAAGGAGACTGGAATTCCCGCATCTTGCATATTCCTGAGCGTGCCCACTCCCCAAGTCCAAACGTGCCCAGCGCTGTCCAGAGCAAGAGGTGAACCGGCTGCACCGCTGATTTGAACGATTCCAGCAGGTAACCCACCCTGGCCCGTGATGTCTGTGGGATCGTTGCGCCCTCCTGCAATAGGCTGACTGGGTTGGCTACCATTTCCTAGTTCCCCGTTTTGATTGCTGCCCCATGTCCAGACGTGACCAGCGGAATCCAAGGCCATTGCATATAAGGTGCTTGCCTGGATTTGCACTATATTAGTAGGCAGTTTGCCAAGTGCACTGATATCTACTGGCTGACGATGGTTATCGTCATCGATAGTACCGAGTCCCAACTGCCCGACAGTATTAGAACCCATTGTCCAGACGTGACCTCTGCTATCTAGGGCTAGCGATAACCACTGTCCTGCTGCAACCTGCCTAAATTGCACCCCCGCCGGGGTTTTTATTCGGATAGGGTAGTAGGCTATTCCCATAAACTCGCCGAGTTCTCCGGAATACGTTGATCCCCAACCATACAAGTTCCCATCGGTTCCCAGCGCTAGGGTGTGGGTGCCGCCTGAGCTGACCTGCGCGTACGTGAGGCTAGGAGGATTCGGCGCTGTGATGGAGACCGTATTGCCGCCGGAGGTGGGTCCTTGAGTGGGGTCGATAGAAAAGCTGCGGGCTTCCCACTTGGCTGTGAGGGTCATATTCGCAGTAACGCTCTGGGTAAAGTCCCAGGCTTGGTTACTGCTGTCGTACCAACCAATAAACCAGTGATTTTCCCAAGTAGGCACAGTCGAGGGCCATTGGGCTTTTTGTACGGTCCCGTCTAAGTATTGGTCTGCGGGTGCTGCTCCCGGGGCGCCCCCCAAATCAAAGCGTACGAGGTGCGAACCAGGTGGAGGGTTGCCAACATCTATGTACTCATAGTGAAGGGTGGCGGAAGTGGGGAAATCGGTAGCGAGCATACCGTTCTCATTGGCCCAAACGATACTCCATTCCACTACAACGTTGACTTTGCCGGCTGCGTGGAGGGGTACATTTAAGGTCCACATGTTGGTTGTTGGGTCGACGGTATTCGCGGTGGCCGTGGTGCCACCAAAGTTGACCCCATTGATGGTAGCGCCCTTGGGTTCCATTACGCGCGAAGGAGATGTGCTGTAAGTAAGGGGAACTTGAATATCGCCGAGCTGGCCTTTTTTGTTGTTGCCCCAAGCCCAAATGTGGTGGTCACGGTCGACGAGTAAAGAGTGGCTGTTGATGCTATGACTTGCGCTGATTTGGCTGACGTTGCTGGTCAGATGGCTGGAGCTCGTCATGTCGGTTGGAACTATATTGTCTGGGCTGGTTGTTCCCAGCTGCCCAGTGCTGTTGCTGCCCCAAGTCCAGATGTGTCCGTTACTGTCTAAAGCCATAGAATAGGAGTGGCCAGCGCTGATGCTGGTCATATTCGCTGGTATCGCATTTTTTGCGGTGATGTCTGTGGGCGAGGGAGCTACCATCCTCTCATACTCCTCCTGGTGGCTGCCAGGCGGGGGCGGAGGCAATTTGATAGGGGTGGGAACGAAGGCTAATTGCTTGTTAGTATTGTCTCCCCAGGTCCAGATGTGTCCGTTGCCATCTAGGGCCATGGAGAACGAGCCCCCTGCGCTGATTTGCGTCATGTTCGTTGGCAGATTGTTGGACGTGGTGATATCGATTGGGGTGGGGTAGGAGCTAGCCAAGTTGGAATCCATGTGCCCGTCGCCCACCTGGCCTCGCTCCTTGCTGCCCCAGGTCCAGATGTGTCCGTTGCTGTCTAGGGCCATGGAGTGCGCGCGCCCCGCGCTGATCTGAATAATTGAGGACGGCAAACCACCTTGGTTGGTGATGTTGAAAGGTGTGGGATCTTGCCCTGTCCCCGCCCGCCCGAGCTGCCCTCTACTATTGTTTCCCCAGGTCCAAACTTGCCCGAGGCTGTCTAAGGCCATCGAATGAGTCGCGCCTGCGACGATGGTGCGCATAGAACTGGGAGTTCGGCCCTGTAAAGTGATGTCTGTGGGGTTGGGATTGGGATTCATATTGCCAGAGTTAGCGGTAATGCCTAGTTGGCCGTTTCCGTTGACACCCCAGCTCCAGATGTGGCCGCCAGAGTCGAGGGCTAGGGAATAGTTGGCTCCAGCGCTCACTAGCGTAAAACGTGTGTTAATAGGAGCTTTAATCATACGAGGATGAGCTACAAATAATCCAGAATCGCCGGTACCGAGCTGGCCGTAAGTGTTGTTGCCCCAAGAGTAGACATGGCCATCGCTGCCGAGAGCTAGTGTGTGATCCTCTCCAGCGCTTACCTGCGTATAAATTGCTCCGCTAGCGCGTTCGGGTGGCGTAATAGTTGTGGTGGACGCAGCATTGGCGGGGCCGTGAATGGGGCTTAGGGTTACTTCATCTACTGTTTCGGAAGACCCGTTGCCACCGCGCGTTAGATGCTGAGACGGAGACTGTTTGACCGGGTCAGCGTGGGCAGGTTGGGCAAGTTCGATGCCCCCCCCCCCAGGATTATGACGTTGATAGACAGCGCTAATGTCGCGGCACCGACTGTGCGAAAAGCGCGCATATAAATAACCTTGCTACTGTTAGAACTCGCTGGAACGCCACTTGCTATCGCCTTTTGTGCAGTGTGTGTGATTCCCCTTCGACACAACAAAGCAGAGAGCGACCAAGTGCTCGTAATCCCCTGTTTATATAGTCTTATCATAACTGATATCTTGGTGTATGCACAAATGCAAGTTAGCACTCGTATAATTCGTGTCGTAGCTCATATTCTGTTAGTATAATTTTGAATATGTGACCGATTTAGTGACCGGTGCATACTAGTACTGCGGGCGTAGTTCATCGGTAGAATGGAAGCTTCCCAAGCTTCAGAGGCGGGTTCGATTCCCGTCGCCCGCTCCATGGCTTTGGCAATAATGCCAAGCGTTGTGTGTTCTCTTTTCCTTTTGAATACCTAGTTATGGTATTGCTATGTGATTGCGCATTGACATAAGGTTATAATCTGTCGGACTCAACCGGTAAAAATGAGAGATAAGTAGGGGACTTCGACAGACTTGAGGAAGAGCTATGAACGACGATAATATGCCGGGCAATGCAGGGGCTAACCAGACACCGGAGCAGTATCCAGAAGAGCTGACGCAGGTGCTGAATGTGCAAGATACTCAATCAGCTGCGCCTAATTCGACCGCTCCTGAAGAGCAAACTTCGAGCTCTTCAGCGTCGGCACAAGAACAGCCCACGCAAACTATTGAGCCCATCAGCCAGCCGTCGCCAGAGCTGAATGACAATCAGCAAACTCAGCAGTTTGAAGCGCCTCAAGCGGACCTATCTCAGCCGTACCAGCAGCCCTCGGCTAGTCAGCAACCCTTCAATCCCCGGCCCTATGTGGCTCCCGTTGGCTTCGAAGATGTGGAACCCCAAGAACCAGCAAACAATCCGCTATCGCCGGTTTCAACTCCAGCACCGCTGACGCAAGAAACTCCGGCCAGCTCCACCGCCCCTGCTGCTCAACCGTATGCGCCAGCCAATGCGCAATCCCAGTATCAGTCGCAGCCTCAGTACCAGGCCCAAGCTCAGCCGCAATTCCAGCCTCAAGGCCAGCAGCCAATGCCCGGGCAGGCCCCCAATATGGCAGCGGCCCCAACTCCACTGATGGTTGCCCAAGTGCAGCCGACGGTAGCCGAACAGTTCAAGGCCAGCTGGCGCACTAAGAAGGGCCGTGCTGCCTGGATTCTCTCGATTATTGCGGCCGTCGTGGTAATCGCTGTGGCCATTATTGCGCCCAACATGCAGGCCATTGCAGTTTCGCTGGGCATGGCTCCCAAGAATCCTTTCGCGGTCACCGCAGAATCTATGCGCAACATTCCCAAGGCCAAATCCGCAAAGGTGGGCATTAGCGCGCATGGTATGCAGGGAGATGAAACTCTCAATATTAAAGGCTACTATTCGCTCGGCAGTTCCGTAGATAAGTCTGTTGCAGACTTCACGGTTAAGACCAGCGATAGCAATCTCCGTCTCGTCTGGAACAATGGCGGATTCTATGGCAACGGTAATGGTGATTACACTTACTTAGACGCGGCCGATGTGCACAGCAGTATTAAAGATATCGAATTTAACTGTCTGCCAGCTCAAGCAGACTCTAGCACTTGCTACGATGGCGCTTCCCTCTACGAGTTCGAGCAGGCCATCATCAAGGGCGGCCACTGGAACTTCGCAGAGGCGGGCAAGCTCCTCCAAAACAGTTCCAAAAAGCTGAAGAAGCAGTATGCCGACGAACTCACGCATAGCGACAGCAGCAAAGATTCTGATACAAAGAATAAATATTCCAAGAGCGAGACCGAAGCTGTTTCCAAGCAATCGCAGGCTTCGATGAATAAGTTCTTTACCAAGACTTTGGACCAAAAAGACGTTAAAGAAGCTGTCTTCCCTGACATAACTACCGAGAAGGTGGATGGGGGCACGCGCCTGGAGTATTCCGTTGATTTTGAGCAGCTGATTCGCGCTTTCAGCCAGTACATGCTCGACAACCGCAAGGCCTACCCCGATTTGAGCGACTATCTCAACGACATGTTTAGCTCATTCGGGCAGTCATATCGCGAAGTCTTCAAGGAGGGTGCCAGCTTTAGGATGCCCAGCGAGATGATTGCGCGCCGTCTCCAGATGACGCTCGATATGGACAGCAATAACAATATGAAGTCTTTGACCTTCAAAATCAAAGGCCTTGTCTCCTTGAATGTCTCTATCGACGAGCTCAACAGCGTTAAGGTCGATACCGCAGATTTGGACGAGTTTGTGAGTAAGGCCAAGGAGGGCGAATCGCTCAAAGACAGCTCCAAGCCTTCCCTCAAAAATAAGCTGCCTGATTCGCTTGGCGGCGATTCCAGCGATGATTGGGGTGGCCTAGGCAAGTATGGCGATTCTGACTACGATTGGGATGACTGGGACGACGACGAAGATTCGGATGATGGTTTCAGCTTCTCCAATGATGGCGTAGAAGTGCAGCCCTCGGGAGCCTTCCTTCGCGCAGTGAAAGAGCTTGCCTTCCTGAGCTAATGCATAAGGTAGATGAGCGCTAGCTGTTTTGCTTGACCAAGCGAGATGGCTAGCGTTTTTCTATATGTGATATTGCTTGCTTTGCTGCCGTTCGATTGTGCAAAAATGCTACTCAAGCGCTATCGTGAGATAGTATGAGCCAAGATAATGAAGGCGAAGTAATCGTGCCGGGCATCGCGGGCGAGCCCCTTGAAGTAAGAACGGCCAAGTATTCACGCAAAGGGGGGCAGGCCAACCTGCGTCGCCCCATCTTCCTGCTCCTCCACGGTTGGGGTTCCAACGAAGACGACATTGCCGACCTGATGCGCTACATAGCCCCTTACAACGATTACGTTTCCCTGCGCGCCCCGCTTACAGTGCCGGGCTCTGATCGCGGCATGTTTGGCCCCGGATACAGTTGGTTTCACCGGGCTTTGCCCCAAGGCGACGATTTGGACCGCGACGGTTTTGCTGCTGCTAGTGCCATCGACCAATGGGTCGCCAAGAATCTGCCTGCCGAGCGCGAAGTAGTGGTCATGGGCTTTTCGCAGGGAGGCATGCTGGCTGCCCATCTCATGCGCGTCAATCCCGAGCGGTACCGGGCTGCAATTGCGCTCTCTGGTTTCTTGGCTCCGGGCTCGGTGGAGGGCACTGCGCCAGCCGACGAGCGCCTATCTTCCCTAGAAAAGCCAGTATTCTACGGTTTTGGTACCGCAGACCAAGTAGTGCCCCGCTATGAGTCGCATGCGTTCGCAGCTTGGCTCGACGAGCATGTGTGGCTGCGCTCGCAGTCCTACAACAACTTAGACCATTCCGTGTCTATGTCTGAGCTGGCTGACATCCGCCAGTGGTTGGCAGACATAGACGTCTCTTCCGGACTTATGTGAATGCGGCACTCGCTTGGGGTTTGCGCAGTCTCAGGTTAGAGTACCGAGTCGTTGTCTACCTGCATTACGTATACGTTGCGTCGCAAATCGCGCGCCCAACTACGCGAAATCTCGCCGGCCTCGACCATGTCTTGAATTACGGAGAGCTCAGTAGCATACCCTTCGCGCTTCACTTCTTCGACTGAGTCGCGCATTTCTGAGGCCTCGCCGAATTCAGTCTTGCCTTCTGCTGAAGATTCTATGAGCTGGTGGTTAATGATGGTGGTAAGCAAGTCTTCGGTCTTAAAGCGCCCTTTGCCCAGCTCAGCGTACAGCTGCTCGACCACGTGGTGGTTGAGTTCGGCCTGCAAATCGCGCGAAGCTAGGAAGACTTCGTTTTCCGAAACTTTAGGTGTCACATGCCGGAGACGGTGAATTAGGTGGCGAATCAGCCCTTGAGCCCGTCGCATGGCAATGTGAATGTGCCACTTAACTTCACTGCCCTCGTCCAAGTGGGCCAGAGAATTCGTGATATGCTCTAGGATCTGTTCGGCTGCTTTTTCGCGCGAATCCTGCGAATAGGCCAGTTCTTCGTCTGTAGCTGCCCCCGCTTCAGAGCTCTCGCTTGAGCTGTCGGTGGGTTCTTCCTGCTGCTTGCCTTCCTCTTGAATCTCCTCCAGCTTGTTTTCCATATAGGTTTGTTCCCATTGCAGGGTTTGCAGCTGTAGGGCTTGGGGCTCGCGCGGATTGTACAGCCCAATTTGCGTTTTCAAACGGGCAATGCGCTGGTTGTAGAGGGTGATGACATGCTGCACAGCTAGGCGATTGCATTCGTCGGTGTGAGCAGAAAGTTCACGTACGGTACGTCGCAACACTTCGATCGACTTCTCCACCTTGGAAGTTTCTGGCCCTTCGTTTTTGGCTGGTGCCAGCAGCGGTAGGCCGAAGTTTGCCAAGAGCAGGGTCACAATAATCACACCTGCGGCCACGAAAATGAGCTCATTGCGCATGGGGAAGGGGTCGCCCGATGCCAGTAGGTAAGGGGTGGTAAGCGCCAGCGAGAGCGTAATAGTGCCCTTCGGCCCGCCCAAGGTCATCACTGCTGCTGAGCGCAGGCGGCGAGCGTTCATAGGAACATGTTTACCGGTCTCGGGGTTGGTGGCGAAGAAGAGCACTCCAGTCACCCATACAAAACGCACTATAATTACGGTGCACGCCACGAGGGCAATAGTGGCCAGGAGGGTAAGATTACTGACTTTTTTATCGCTCCAAGTGGCTACAAGCGCGCCCGGCAGCAGCATACCCAGAATCACAAATACTGCTCCATTTAAGCTGAATGAGAGCACCTTCCATACGGAGGTTGAGACAATATTGGTCTTGGAGGTGTTGGGGCCCAGCCCTGTGTGGTCAAAGCGGGCGAGGAGGCCGGTGGTAACCACGGCCAACACTCCAGAGACATCTAGCCAGTTTTCTGCGACTAAGTAAATGAGGAAGGGCAGGAAGAGTTCCATCAAAATGCGGGTGGTCATGGATTCCCAGCCCAAGCGGCGGGCGGTTTCAAAGATCCAATTCGATGTGAAACCCATGACAGCGCCAAAGGCGATACCACCCACAAAAGCGATAACAAAGCTACTAATGGCGCTAGTTGGCGAGAATGCTCCGGTGACCGCAGCCAAAATGGCGAACTGGAAGCCGATTACGCCCGTAGCGTCATTGAAGAGTGATTCGCCCGAGAGTATTGAGCGTTGCCCACTGCTCAGATCCGCATCTTGCCCGATTGATGAGACTGCTACAGCGTCGGTAGGGCCCAAAGCTGCGCCTAGGGCGAGGGCTGCAGCGAGTGGATACATGGGCCAGACCGCGTGGAGTAGCACTCCCACCATGAGCATGGTAAAGGCTGCTAAGCCGATGGCTAGCGAGAGCGAAAGTTTGAGTGTTTTCGCCAGTTCTGCCTTGTTAATCGTGTGTGCTTCGTAGTAGAGCAAGGGCGCGATGAAGAGCACCATAAAGAGTTCCGGGTCCAGCCGCAAGGGCGGAAACATGGGTAAGAGTGCTATTACTAGGCCTAAGGCAATCTGCACTAGGGGAGTGGAGATGCGCGGTATGAAACGGCTCAAGAAGGAGGAGACGAGCACAGCCGCCATAATGCTGAGAATGAGAATCAGAAGTTCCACTGGCAGCCTTTCTGTGTGTGCGCCCCTGCTGGCAGACGCGCGATGTACCCCCTCTGCCTAACCCTACATGTGCTCCAGAGTGTCGCCGCTTCTATCGCTGGCTCATTGTGCTTTCTACTCGCCACGTGAAGATACGGCTAACAAAGCGCACAAAGTCTGGTTGCAGCTTGTATAAGCTGGCAGAATACTGTTGTAACCATTATATGGAGCTGGGAATAAGCATCCAGCGATTTGCATTGATTAGTGCATAAGCCACAAAATTAGGTACAACCGACCCACAGAAAGGCCGGCTCATTTTATGTCGGAAAACTTGACTAAGTCAACTAATCAGCCAAGTAACCACCAAGAATCACGAGTAAGTAAGAGCGCAGTAAGCGCGCAATCCCAATCCAGCGAGAGATTGGGAGCAGGGGAAGTGCAAGCCAATCAAGACACCTCTTGGCATGCGCTGAGCGTTCAAGGCACGTTGGCCATCCTCAAAACTGGTCGAAAAGGCCTCACCGGAGCCGAAGCGCAGTCCCGTTTGGAACTCTTCGGTCCTAACGCGCTGGCTCAGGGCGAGCGCAAACCCAAGTGGAAGCTCATTCTTGAGCAGTTCACCAGCCCCTTGATTGCCGTGCTCATTGTGTGCGGCGTTATCACCATTTTCCTCGGGCACTATGTCGATGCGGGTGCCATTTTTGCGGTGCTCATTTTGAACGCCATCATCGGTTACGTGCAGGAGTCTAAGGCCGATAAAGCGGTGGAGGCCTTGACTTCACTAGCTTCTCCCACTACCCGCGTCTTGCGCGAGGGCGATGCTATTACTATCGATGCGGCTGATTTGGTACCCGGAGATGTTGTCTTGCTTGAGTCTGGCGACCGTGTGCCTGCCGACTTGCGTTTGGTCGATGCCATCCACTTGAAAATTAACGAATCTATGCTCACTGGAGAGAGTGAGGATGCTCGCAAGGGCACGGACGCAGTTGAGAGCGATGCGGCCCTAGGTGACCGCACCAACGTCGCTTTCTCTGGCACTATGGTCACCTCTGGCCGCGGTCAAGGCGTGGTTGTGGCGACTGGTGCCGATACTGAGCTGGGCGAAATCAATGATTTAGTCCACGTTTCCAAGGGATTGACTCCGCTGCAAAAGATTCTCAAGCGGGCTGAGACCGGGATTGCAATCGCCGTCATTTTGGTGGCGGTCTTCGTCTTCATCGGCGGCACTATTCTCGAAGGCAACCCAGCGCAGGCCTTCCTGTCCGCTGTCTCCCTCGTTGTCGCGTCGATGCCCGAGGCCCTGCCCATCGTGCTCACGGTGGCAATGGCTCTGGGTGTCTCCCGCATGGCCCAATACAATGCGATTGTTCGATCCCTGCCTGCTGTAGAGACGTTGGGCTCCATCACGGTTATCGGTTCTGATAAAACGGGTACGCTCACCCAAAACCGCATGAGTGTGGAGCAAGTAGCTCTCGGCGGCGGCTCGGTCCAACAACTTACTGAAGTTAGTGAGTCCCCAGCGGCTCAGGCTTTGCTCAAGGCTGGTGCCCTCACCAATGAGGCCCAGCGCTCGATTGCAGAGGACGGCAGTACTGTCTATTCAGGAGATGCAGTCGACATGGCTATGGCCCGGGCAGCAGATGAAGCCGGAGCGGTCAACGCTGAGCAATTGCAGTCCACTATCGAGTTGCAAACGCCTTACGAGCCCGAGCTCTTGCACTCTATGACTATCCGCCGCAACGAAGATGGTTCCTTGACTCAGTATGTCAAGGGCGCCCCCGACGCAGTAATGGCCATGTGTACAGCGATGCAAGATGCTAACGGGGCACCCCAAACGCTCGACATCGCAGCAATTCATGCGGCCTACGAGCAGATGGGTAGCCAAGGCTTGCGTGTTATCGGCGTTGCCAGCAGGCTTATTCCCGCAGGCGAAGACATCGACCAACACAAGCGGGCTCACGATATGACCTTCCTCGGCTTGGAAGGCATGCTCGATCCGCCGCGCGAGGGTGTACGCGAGGCTATTGCCGACTGCGCAAAGGCCGGCATCCGTGTCATCATGATTACCGGCGACCACCCCGTTACCGCTGCTGCAATCGGTCAGCGCCTCGGCTTGGAATCAACCGGCCAGGCCCTTACCGGCTCCGAGATGCTGGGTATGAGCGACGAAGTGCTGGCAGCCCGCCTGCGCGAAACTTCCATTGCCGCACGCGTCTCTCCGCAAGACAAGTTGCGTATCGTAGAAACCTTGCAAAATCAAGGCGAAGTCGTGGCAGTCACCGGCGACGGTGTCAACGATGCTCCTGCTCTCAAGGCCGCTTCGGTGGGCATTGCTATGGGCGAGTCCGGCACCGATGTGGCGCGCGAAGCCTCCGATGTGGTCTTGACCGACGACAACTTCGTCACCATCACCCAGGCCGTCCGTCAGGGTCGTGTCACCTTCAAAGCGATTCGCGGCTCGGCGTACTTCCTCTTGGCCACGGCTGCAGCGGCCATGATTGCAGTAGGCGTCAACGTTATCGCAGACATGCCCCTGCTCTTCCTGCCCCTGCAAATGCTGTGGATTAACTTCGTCACCAACGGCGTGCAAGATATCGCCCTAGGTTTCGAGCCGGGAGATGGCGAAGAACTCAAGGCCCCGCCGCGCTCGCGTACAGAAGGCCTGCTCTCTACTACTCTGTGGTCTCGAGTGGCGGTGTGCGGTCTATGGATGGCCACTTGCGTTCTGGTCCTTTTCCACGTCTGCGTCACTCGCGGCATGGATTTGGCTCAGGCCCGTACTTTGGCCTTAACCCTGCTGGTGCTCTTCAACTTCTTCGTTGCCATGTCTGCTCGCTCGGAAACTAAGTTGATTGCCCAGCTCAATCCGCTCGACAACAAGTTCCTCCTGCTGGCCTCATTGGTAGCGCTCGCTATCCACGCTGGCGCCATGTATTGGCCGGCTCTGGCAGGCGTCTTGGGTATGGCACCTCTGAGCTTGCAGCAGTGGGCTTTGTGCTTGGGAGTAGGTCTCACGGTTTTGGTCTTCGCCGAGGGAGACAAGCTGATTCGTCAGTTCCTCGCCCGCCACGGCCACAGCCCGCGCTCGGCCATCCACCACACCCGCCGCTCTATCGCATCTATGCTCCGTTCGGGCATCTGAGTTGCGACACAGGGCCTAAGCCCGCAGCTCTGCGCTGAGATAGCTATATAACGAGCAGCAAAGGCGTCGTCGTAATGGCGGCGCCTTTTGCATACCCGCTTGCCTGTGTCACACTAGTAGTGTGAACTCTTCCATTTCGCCGAGCCCTTGGCATCCAGCTATGAACCAAGCCCTCGCTCAAGCCGCGCTGGCTGCTGCTGAAGGCGACGTTCCAGTCGGTGCAGTCATTGTGGGCCCCGATGGTTTCCAGCTCGTATCGCAGGGCTACAACCGCCGTCAAGTCCAGCACGACCCCTTGGCCCACGCCGAAGTGGAGGCGCTGCGGGCAGCTGGCTCTTGGAATTTGGCCGATTGCACGCTTGTCGTCACATTAGAACCTTGCCCTATGTGTGCGGGCGCTGCCTTGGCCAGCCACGTGGGCCGCATCGTCTTTGGCGCTTGGGATCCCAAGTTGGGTGCCTGCGGCTCGGTTTGGGATCTGCCTCGTGACCCCCATATCGGCGCTCAACCCGAAGTCGTGGGTGGTGTCGAAGAAGTGCGCTGTGCCGCCATTTTGCAAGACTTTTTTGACTCCCGACGCTAAGCATTGCCTGCGTAGTTTCCCCTACCAACTCCTAATTGTCCACCATCTGGACAATTCACCCCTATCCACCCGCTCTTTCGTGCATACTGCCATATAACCGTTGGGCGTTCTCAAGTGGCATTCCTAAGCCGCAGCGCCCAGCTTCAGGCCAAAGGGTGTGGCCTGTCCTGTCTAGAAAGGGGCGGAACGATGAAGTATACGATGATCGGCGCTGGCGCTATGGGGTATCGGTACGGAGTTCTGCTGCAAGAGCTGGCAGGCGTAGAGGTTGACTACATCGATACTTGGCAGCCCAACATTGATGCTGTGCGCAGCCAGGGTGGCGTCTATGTGTCTCGCGACCATGCCAACCGTCATTTAGTTCCCATCAATATTTACACTCCTGAAGAGTATGAGGGCGATCCAGACGTGTGGATGGTTTTCATGAAGCAAATGCAGCTGGAAGATATGCTCAAGCGTTGTGCCCCGCTCTTTAAGGACCACCAAGTCGTCTTCTCTGCTATGAACGGCTGGGGCCATTTTGAAAAGCTGAGCCAGTACTTCTCCCAAGACCGCATTTACGGCGGTACCGCTTTGGTTGCTACAGTGCTCAATGGTCCGGGAGACGTTGATTTCATGGGCAAGGCCGGCGCAGGCTCTATGGAGATGTGTGCCATGACCGAGGAGATTACCGAGGTGGAGAAGGCTCTCGCAGCCGACTTCCAA
Source organism: Bombiscardovia apis (assembly GCF_033095945.1). Lineage (NCBI taxonomy): Bacteria > Bacillati > Actinomycetota > Actinomycetes > Bifidobacteriales > Bifidobacteriaceae > Bombiscardovia > Bombiscardovia apis. The sequence continues at coordinate 140,461 of NZ_AP026800.1, forward strand.
ACCGCCGGTTTCAACCCCACTATTACCCAGAATTTCCACGGCACTTGCTTGGCCAAGATTATTTTCAATTCGGTAGCGAATACCTTATGCACCATGTATCAGATTCGCATGGGCCAGTTCATCTCCTTCCCCGGTGCCATGAAGATGGTCACTCAGCTGGTCAACGAAGCCTACGATGCCTGCGAGCGCGCTGGTTATCAGATGACCCGCTCCCGCCAAGAAGAGATTGACGCTATCGAGTATTCCAGCCGCGTTTCCAACCCCCTGCACTATCCCTCTATGTATCAGGATCTGACTGCAGGCCGCCCTACAGAAGTGGACTATATCAACGGTTACATCGCTCAGCTGGGTCGCGACAACGATTACGTTTGCCGCACCCACGAGTTCGTGGTTCAGGGCGTTCATCTGGCTGAGCTGGCTTTCCAGATTCACCGAGAAGAGGCCAAGGAGCAAAAGATTCCTACCGTGGCTTAGGGATAAATGCAAGTTATACCTTCTGAGGGCGAACACGTCAGTCTGCTTGTAGCATGGAAAGCAGATGCGGGTGTTCGCCCTCGTTGTTGTGAGGGGCTTGGGCTGCGCTCGCAAGAAGGGCCGACCAGCCTGTGCCGTATCAGACGCAAGATAGCCGGCAAAGGAGAGGTCTTGTGTCACGTTTGATTATCGTTTCCAACCGTCTGCCTGTTTCCCTCGACACTGCTGCCGACGGTTCCTATTCCCTGCGTCAAAATGTCGGCGGTCTAGCCACTGCTATTGGCCCATACCATAAGTCTCACCGCGACTGTTTGTGGATTGGCTGGTCAGGCATCGATCCCGATCAGTATTCGAGCGAGGATTTGGAAGGCATTAAGCAGGCCTACCAAGAGCGTCGCTGCGTTCCCATTTTCCTTAGCCAAGACGAGCTTGACGGCTATTATGCTGGCTTTTCTAACGATGCGCTCTGGCCGCTCTTCCACGATTTTTCCCACGAGGCCAGCTTCAACCCCAGTGATTGGGAGATGTACCGCAAGGTCAACAAGAAGTTTGCTCAAGTCATTGAGCCGCTGCTCTCCAAGGGCGACACTATCTGGATTCAGGACTACCATCTTATGCTCCTGCCCAAGATGCTACGCGAGCGGTTCCCCAGCGCCTCCATCGGCTGGTTCCTCCATGTGCCATTCCCGAGCGTGGAGATTTTCCGTTCGTTGCCTTGGAGTCATGAAGTATTGGAAGGTGTCCTCGGTGCCGACTTAGTGGGTTTCCATACTACGGACTTTGTTACGAGCTTCTTGGCCTGTATCCGCCGACTTGCCCCTGAATTTTCGGTGGGCGATGACTCGGTTGTTGATCTTCCAGATGGTCATCGCGCAGCTGTAGACGCCTTTCCTATTGGCATCGACTACAACCTCTACGCCCGTACTTCTCGCTCGAGTTTGGCCAAGGCCATGCGTCGGGGGATTGAAACTGCTGCTGGCAAGAATCGCAGTCATTACCGTTCTTCCGTCACAGCTGAGGGCAATGCTGCTGCCGAAGCTGCTTCCCGTGATGGTTCTTGGTGGAGTCACCATAATCAAGAAGAGGTGCCGGAGCTCATGCTGGCCAGTTCGGCGGCATCTTCTGTTGGCCAGCGAGACAACAAGATTATCGTCTCCGTAGACCGCCTAGATTACACCAAGGGCCTGCCCGAGCGCCTGGAAGCCTTCGGACGCATGCTCGAAAAATATCCGGAATGGACGGGTCACGTTACCTATTACCTGCTGGCAACTCCCTCGCGTGAAGACGTTGAGTCATACCGTAAGCTCAAGTCGCAAGTCGACGAATTAGTGGGCAAAATCAACGGTCGCTACTCGCTTTTGGCCTGGACCCCAATCCACTACATCACACGTTCCCTCTCCATCAAGCCAGTCTGCGGCATCTATGCGGCCGGCGATGTGGCCCTAGTCACCCCGCTTAGAGATGGCATGAATCTGGTAGCCAAGGAGTATTTGGCCTGTCACGACGGTCGAGAAGGCGCTCTCGTGCTCTCTAACATGGCCGGTGCTGCCGGCGAGCTCACCGACGCTTTCATTGTTAACCCCTACGACATCGACATGGTCTGCGAGGCCTTGCACGATGCTCTGGAAATCAGCCCCAGCAAGACCCGCGCTGGCAATATGCGTATGCAGGCCCGCCTCAAAGTGCGCACTGCCCAAAACTGGTGCCTCGATTTTTTGGACACCTTGCGCCAGGTCACCACTGCCGGTATGACTTCAAAGCGTATCCGCATGGAGACCAGGAATCAGATGGTTTCCCAATGGGAGCAAGCCAAGCGCCGCTTGATTTTGTGCGATTACGATGGCACACTCACCCCGCTGGTGCGCAATCCTGAACGCGCGCAACCCACCAAAGCTTTGCGTCAGATGCTGCGAGATATTGGCTCCCAGCCCGGCGTCGACCTCTTCCTAGTATCCGGTCGTAGCCACGAAACGATGGACGAGTGGTTCTCCGATCTGCCCATCGGTCTTATCGCAGAACACGGCGCTTGGTATAAACCGCTACCGACCAGCCCCGCCACTTCGACAAGTAGCGCCATCGCTGCTGAAGACGAGCGCAGTTGGCAGCGCAACGATGCTTTGCCTGATCCAGCAGTGTGGCAACCGCAGATTCGCCCCATCATGGATGAAGCAGTTAAGCGCGTTCCCCAGTCTTTCGTAGAGGTCAAGTCCGACGCTTTGGCCTGGCATTATCGTATGAGCGACCCCAAGTTGGCAGCCTGCGAAGATGAGCGCTTGGCCTCCCACCTTCACCAAGTTGTATCTGGCAAGGGTCTGATGGTCATGCGCAATTCCAAGGTTTTAGAGGTCTGCCCGGTTGCCACGAGTAAGGGTCAGGCCGTCCAGCCGCTCATTGAAAGTGGCAAGTACGATTTCACACTGGCTGTGGGCGACGATGCCACCGACGAAACCATGTTCTCAGTTATTCCGCAAAATTCGTGGTCAATCAAGATTGGCCCCGGAGATACCAAGGCTCGCGTGCGCATGACAGGCCCCTCGGCAGTTCAATTGCTGCTGCGCGATTTGGCCGCTGGCACTTCTACCCTTCCCACTGAGGAGTAACTGAATCGTTCGCAGCTATCCCCCAAAGCCCCCCGGTTCGGTTGAGTGTTTTCACCGAGCCGGGGGTGTTTTGCTGCCAGCCTCTTTTGGCGCCAGCTATGAGTTATCGCCTCTGCTTAGGCTGCCTGCTCGCTTGCGATTGTTTCCTCAACGAGCTTGGGTAGCGCATCTTGAATCGGTTCGCGGATAAGCCGCTTGGCCAGCCGGTCGTATCGCGTGCGTCCCATATTCATAATGGTGATGGGCACTCCCGCTTGGGCAGCCGCCGGCACAATCGATGCGGCGGGGAACACTTCCAAAGTCGAACCAATCACCCACAACTGGTCTGCTTGCGTGGACAATCGCAGACTTTTCTCCATAGCTCCCTCGGGCAGTGCCTCGCCAAAGTAGACCACGTCAGTTTTGATTAGCCCGTTGCAAGGCAAATCTCCCTGGTAGTGAAGTTTGCGCCGGCAATGTGGATCGCTCACTTGGTCGAGCTGGTCCATTATGTCGCTCGTCCGGTAGGGGGCTGCACAAGTCATGCAGTGCGAACTCCCTATTGTTCCGTGCAAATTCACGATAACATCCGGAGAATTTCCTGCCTTCTCGTGCAAGGCATCAAAGTTCTGCGTTGCTAGCAGGCTCAGCATTCCCGCTTCCTCCAGCTTTGCTAGGGCCTTGTGAGCGATTCCGGGCTGCGCCTTCCACACCGGAGATTCCTTCTGCCAACGCCAGGAGTATTCGCGCGCTGCCTTACTATGCAAAAAAGCTTCAATGTCATAAACCTGCATCTGGTCTGGGTGTTTGGTCCACACTCCATCTGGTCCTCGAAAGTCAGGTATGCCTGCCGAAGTTGAGATGCCCGCTCCAGTTAGTACTGCTATATGTGTGCTCATATTCCTGTCTTACCACCTCACCGCAGCCACGAAACGCCCGGAGGAAAAGCTTCTCACTTATTCTTTTGACTCATCTTGGCCGTATTGCTGCTATTCCGAGGCAAATGACACCGTTGTAACGACACGCCGCTAAGGCTTTGTTATTACTGGACTTTATCTACTTTCCCGGGGGCCGATTTGCGTTTCCGCTCCCTTTTGGGTAAGTTTATCTCTTGCCGCTTGGCACTGCAACTTCCGCTTCAAATTGGTAAGTTCAAGTGCTTATGTGACTGTGGTTTGAGAACTCAATAGTGTGTTTGTACTACTTTTTATAGTTTTTTATTGTCAGTCTGACGCTGGCCTACGTTTGTAGGTACATGAGAGTGTTTAATTGGTGTCGGGTTTATTTGTGGGGCCAATCTCCTTTTTGGGGGTTGGTTCTTGTCAGTTTTATAGAAGAGTCATTAGATTGGCCTTTTACATTTTTTTGTGGAGGGTTTGATTCTGGCTCAGGATGAACGCTGGCGGCGTGCTTAACACATGCAAGTCGAACGGGATCCAAGCAGCTTGCTGTTTGGTGAGAGTGGCGAACGGGTGAGTAATGCGTGACTAACCTGCCTCATACTTTGGAATAGCTCCTGGAAACGGGTGGTAATGCCGAATGTTCCAACTTTTCGCATGGAGAGTTGGGAAAGGGTTTACTGGTATGAGATGGGGTCGCGTCCTATCAGCTTGTTGGTGGGGTGATGGCCTACCAAGGCTTCGACGGGTAGCCGGCCTGAGAGGGTGACCGGCCACATTGGGACTGAGATACGGCCCAGACTCCTACGGGAGGCAGCAGTGGGGAATATTGCACAATGGGCGAAAGCCTGATGCAGCGACGCCGCGTGCGGGATGACGGCCTTCGGGTTGTAAACCGCTTTTAGCAAGGAGCAAGCGAGAGTGAGTGTACTTGTTGAATAAGCGCCGGCTAACTACGTGCCAGCAGCCGCGGTAATACGTAGGGCGCAAGCGTTATCCGGATTTATTGGGCGTAAAGAGCTCGTAGGCGGTTTGTCGCGTCTGGTGTGAAAGTCCACTGCTTAACGGTGGATTGGCGCCGGGTACGGGCAGGCTAGAGTGCAGTAGGGGAGACTGGAATTCCCGGTGTAACGGTGGAATGTGTAGATATCGGGAAGAACACCAATGGCGAAGGCAGGTCTCTGGGCTGTTACTGACGCTGAGGAGCGAAAGCGTGGGGAGCGAACAGGATTAGATACCCTGGTAGTCCACGCCGTAAACGGTGGATGCTGGATGTGGGGCCCGTTCCGCGGGTTCTGTGTCGGAGCTAACGCGTTAAGCATCCCGCCTGGGGAGTACGGCCGCAAGGTTAAAACTCAAAGAAATTGACGGGGGCCCGCACAAGCGGCGGAGCATGCGGATTAATTCGATGCAACGCGAAGAACCTTACCTGGGCTTGACATGTTCCTGATTGCTGCAGAGATGTGGTTTCCCTTCGGGGCAGGTTCACAGGTGGTGCATGGTCGTCGTCAGCTCGTGTCGTGAGATGTTGGGTTAAGTCCCGCAACGAGCGCAACCCTTGTCTCGTGTTGCCAGCGGGTTATGCCGGGAACTCACGAGAGACCGCCGGGGTTAACCCGGAGGAAGGTGGGGATGACGTCAGATCATCATGCCCCTTACGTCCAGGGCTTCACGCATGCTACAATGGCCGGTACAGCGAGATGCGACATAGTGATATGAAGCGGATCTCTTAAAACCGGTCTCAGTTCGGATTGGAGCCTGCAACTCGGCTCCATGAAGGCGGAGTCGCTAGTAATCGCGGATCAGCAACGCCGCGGTGAATGCGTTCCCGGGCCTTGTACACACCGCCCGTCAAGTCATGAAAGTGGGTAGCACCCGAAGCCGGTGGCCTAACCAGTTTTCTGGGGGGAGCCGTCTAAGGTGAGACTCGTGATTGGGACTAAGTCGTAACAAGGTAGCCGTACCGGAAGGTGCGGCTGGATCACCTCCTTTCTACGGAGATTTTAAATTCCTCTTCCTGTTTGGTTGGGGTCGTGCTCACAACGGTCACTGTTTGGTGGTTGGGTGTGGGTGTACTGATGCGGAAAGATAAGAAGCTGTGTGGTATGGGCATGCTGTTGGGTTCCCGGACTGCTGTTTTGGTGGTCGGGTTTCTGCTCATGATTGACTGTTTCACTGTTTGGTGTTGTGGTTGGTTGTGGTGTGGTGGTGGTTTGAGAACTGGATAGTGGACGCGAGCAAGCGAACATTTATTGTTTGTTTGTTGTATGATTTTTTTCGCCGGGCTCTGTTTAATGGAGTCTGGTTGATTGCTTGTAGTGATCTTGATTGTTGTGTTGATTGTAGTCTGATAGGTTGTGTGTTGTTATTGGTGATTGGTGTTGTGGTTACTGGTAAGGGCGCATGGTGGATGCCTTGGCAGACAGGACCGATGAAGGACGTGTGGGGCTGCGTTAAGCCTCGGGGAGCTGCCGACAGAGCTTTGATCCGAGGATGTCCGAATGGGGAAACCCACCAGCTGTTATGGGCTGGTACCGCCGTTGTGCGGGGGGTACGCAGGGAAGTGAAACATCTCAGTACCTGCAGGAAAAGATATTCCGTGAGTAGTGGCGAGCGAAAGCGGAGGATGGCTAAACCAGTGTTGTGTGATACCCGTCGGGGGTTGCGATGTTGGTGTTGTGGGATGACTTGTCTAGGGGCCGACGCTTCTAGCAGTAGTGATAAAACCGTGTGTGAGATGAACAGGATTGAATACCTGGCCGGAGAGGGTGATGGCCCCGTAGTTGGTTGCATATGGTCTACTGATAGTTATTCCCGAGTAGCGCGGGACTCGTGGAATCTCGTGTGAATCTGCCCAGACCGTTGGGTAAGCCTGAATATGCCTGTTTGACCGATAGTGAACGAGTACCGTGAGGGAAAGGTGAAAAGTACCCCGGGAGGGGAGTGAAATAGTTTCTGAAACCGTGTGCTTACAATCCGTCAGAGCCTCTTTTGGGGGTGATGGCGTGCCTATCGAAAAATGAGTCTGCGAGTCAGTGATGCGTGGCGAGACTAACCCGTGTGGGGGAGTCGTAGCGAAAGCGAGTCTGAAATATGGCGTTTGAGTTGCGTGTTCTGGACCCGAAGCGGGATGATCTAGCCCTGAGCAGGTTGAAGCGCGGGTAAGGCCGCGTGGAGGACCGAACCCACTTAGGTTGAAAACTGAGGGGATGACTTGGGGTTAGGGGTGAAAGGCCAATCAAATTCCGTGATAGCTGGTTCTCTCCGAAATGCATTTTGGTGCAGCGTCATGTTAATTGTTTCCAGGGGGTAGAGCTACCAGATGCCTGAGGGCCCTTGTGGGGTACCGAGGGCAGCTGAACTCCGAATACCTGTGAAGTGTATCGTGGCAGTGAGTCGGCGGGGGATAAGCTCCGTCGTCGAAAGGGAGACAGCCCAGATCGTCGTTTAAGGTCCCTAAGTGTGTGCTAAGTGGGAAAGGATGTGGAGTCGCATAGACAGCCAGGAGGTTGGCTCAGAAGCAGCCATCCTTGAAAGAGTGCGTAACAGCTCACTGGTCTAGTGGCTCCGCGCCGACAATGTAGCGGGGCTTAAGCACACCACCGAAGACGCGGCAACAGCCGTTTGGTTGTTGGGTAGGAGAGCGTTCTGCACGGGGTGAAGCAGCGGTGTAAACCTGTTGTGGACTGTGTGGAAGTGAGAATGCAGACATGAGTAGCGAAAGGCGGGTTAGAATCCCGTCCGCTGAATGACTAAGGGTTCCAGGGCAACGTTCGTCGTCCCTGGGTGAGTCGGGTCCTAAGGCGAGGCCGACAGGCGTAGTCGAATGGATGAACGAGTTGATATTCTCGTACCGGCATGCATGCGTCAAGCTTGAACTATGGAAGCTGAGTCTTCATGATGGTGGCAATGGTTTTCGGATTGTTGTTTATTGTTGTGGTTCTTGGTGGATGTGGGGATGGCAGCGTGGGAGTGACACAATGAGAGAGCCGGACTGCGGTGGTGGTTATCCGTGGTTAAGCGTGTGGCGTGTCAGATAGGTAAATCCGTCTGGCTTGTACGTGAGGCGTGATGATGGGCAGCGTAATGTTGCGATATCCGGTGTGTCTTGTTGTCGAGAAAACCTTCAACGTGAGTGTGTATACCGCCCGTACCCTAAACCGACACAGGTGGTCAAGTAGAGTATACTAAAGCGATCGAGTTAATCCTGGTCAAGGAACTCGGCAAATTGCTCCCGTGCCTTCGGCATAAGGGAGACCCTTGGGGGTGAAGCATCTTGCATGTGGAGCTTTTGGGGGTGGCACAAGCCAGGGGGTAGCGACTGTTTACCAAAAACACAGGTGCATGCGAAGGCGTAAGCCGCTGTATATGCACTGACGCCTGCCCGGTGCCGGAAGGTTAAGAGGATCCGTTAACATCTTCGGGTGTGAAGCGGTGAATTTAAGCCCCGGTAAACGGCGGTGGTAACTATAACCATCCTAAGGTAGCGAAATTCCTTGTCGGGTAAGTTCCGACCTGCACGAATGGCGTAACGACTTCCCCACTGTCTCGACCAGGAACTCGGCGAAATTGCAGTACGAGTAAAGATGCTCGTTAAGCGCAGAAGGACGAAAAGACCCCGGGACCTTTACTATACCTTGGTATTGGTGTTAGGCAACGACTGTGTAGGATAGACGGGAGACTGTGAAGCATGGGCGCTAGCTTGTGTGGAGTTGCAATGTGAAATACCGTTCTGTTGTTGTCTGGCTTCTAACCTCGACTAGTTATCCTAGTCAGGGACAGTGCCTGGCGGGTAGTTTAACTGGGGCGGTTGCCTCCTAAAGAGTAACGGAGGCGCTCAATGGTTCCCTCAGCCCGGTTGGCAATCGGGTTACGAGTGTAATCGTATAAGGGAGCTTGACTGTGAGAGTGACGGCTCGAGCAGGGACGAAAGTCGGAGATAGTGATCCGGTGCCGGCGTACGGACGCGGCATCGCTCAACGGATAAAAGGTACCCCGGGGATAACAGGCTGATCATTCCCAAGAGTCCATATCGACGGGATGGTTTGGCACCTCGATGTCGGCTCGTCGCATCCTGGGGCTGGAGCAGGTCCCAAGGGTTCGGCTGTTCGCCGATTAAAGCGGCACGCGAGCTGGGTTCAGAACGTCGTGAGACAGTTTGGTCTCTATCCTCTGCGCTCGTTGGAATCTTGAGGAGACCTGCCCATAGTACGAGAGGACCTGGGTGGACGAACCTCTGGTATGCCGGTTGTCACGCCAGTGGCACGGCCGGTTAGCTACGTTCGGATGGGATAACCGCTGAAAGCATCTAAGCGGGAAGCCCCCTCCAAGATAAGGATTCCGTACACGCTTTGACGTGTGTGAGGCCCCATGTAGAACACGTGGTTGATAGACCGGATGTGGAAGCTCTGTAAGGGGTGAAGCTGACCGGCACTAATGGCTGAGGGTAATCACAATCCCACGCTCTTGTTTGGGTGTGGTTCAGTAAGAGCATTATTTCTATCAGATGATACTGGTTGATATGAGTATCAAGGTCGTTCTGCGGGCAGTCATGAAATAGTGAAAAGTTGTCATACTTTGCGTCTACTAGCCGGTTCTCTTACCAGCACCCAGTGGCCAGTGGTTATTGGTTATAATTAAAGATTTGCGGTGGTCATAGCCTGGGGGAAACGCCCGGTTCCATTCCGAACCCGGAAGCTAAGGCCCAGCACGGCAATGGTACTGCACTCGGAAGGGTGTGGGAGAGTAGCACACCGCCGCATCACACGTTAAGGAGAGGTCCTATCAGACAACACGTTTGGTAGGACCTCTCCACATATATGTAGCCTTTCAGTAATCTCACTCACACGGCTTGACATACCAGCTAATAAGCAGCCAAGCACAGACAGTGTAGTGCCCACGCTTGGTGCACTATTGTTTCCAAGCAAATCCGGTATCAAAGTAAGAAGTGATTGCTCGATAGGCTGAAAATAGCGGCCACTCACTGCTAAGCAAGCATGTGAGTGGCCGCTATTCGTTGTCTTCAGGGGTGGTTTATGTCAGAAATTGCGACCCGATCGGAAGATGAGCATCCAAGCTTGGAGCCCCTTCCAATATGGCTTCTTTGAAGGAGTATTCCTCGACAATCCCAAGTTCCCCGCGCTCAATGCCAAGTTGGGGCAGCTTGCAAGTAAGTATGGGGTGGAGCCGAGCGCTATTGCTGTGGCATGGATTCTGCGACATCCTGCCGGCTTCCAGGTGCTGCTGGGATCAATGACTCCTGAGCGCATTGGTCAGATGGCTGCGAGCGGCGACGTGAATCTCAGTGCTCAAGAGTGGTATGACCTCTATACCGCTGCCGGCAACGACCTTCCCTAAGCGTCAGTTGGCCTCCTGCTGTCTCGGTTTGACATACACTAGAAGGGCAAGCCAAGCCGGGAGGGAGCGTTAGTAGTATGCACTATTTTGAGCCCAAACGCTGCGCTTCCACGTCTAAGATTATGTACCACGACAAGCTGGCAGCCCAGCGCGCGGCCGATCTTAGTTTGATTGAGCGTGGGGCCCAGCTGTGGGTTTATCGTTGTCAATACTGCGGCTCTTGGCACTTAACCAGCCATGATCCTGAAGGATATTTGCCAACGGTGAGCCGGGGCCCAGCTAAGCCGCGCTCGCGCAAACGTGGGTTTAAACCTCGACGCAAGTAAACTTGTGGTTCTCCAGCTTGGAACCATGCTGTGGGTGGTAAGAAAACTCAGCCGTATCTCATAAGAACTTTGGGGCGCTCGCATGCAATATGAGAGCGCCCCAAAGCTGTAAAAATCTTGTTATTTGCTCAAATCGAAGCCTTGGCGCTCAATTGAGGGTGCCATCGGTGAGTGGTTGTCTTTGATACTCAGCGCCTTGTCTGCCATGATTTGGCTGAAGGTCTTGCGGGGTGCATCCACGTGGCGTATGTCGTGGTAATACTTGAGTACTCTCTGGTCGAACTCGTCGAGAGCTTGGCGAATTTCGTCTTGGCTGGCCCGCTGGTAGCTGTTGGTGAAAATCTGTGCGCGCTGAGGCATACGAGGCTTGGGATCGGGCGCTTGCGCAGGCTTGCCGATGGCTAGCCCCAAGACGGGGTAGACCAGCTTAGGTAGCTGAAGCAAGTCAATGAGCGTATCGGGGTCGTTGATGACTGAGCCTAAAATGACGCAACCGAGTCCGAGAGAATTGGCTGCCGTCTCCATGGCGTGCAAAGCCAAAACGGCGTCGTTTTGCGCCTGCAAGAAGGCATAGCTGGTGTTTAAGATGAAGCCCTCGTCTTCCGTGCTCACCTCGGGTGCCTCGGCGGCGATAAGGTCAGCATTACGTCTCTGGTCAGCTAGGAAAATGTAGAGCAGGGGAGCCTGAGCGATGTAGGGCTGGTGGGATTCCTTGGCGATAGTAGCCAAGAGCTCTGGGTCGCTCACGCGGATGGCGGACCACTCGTTGAAATAGCGGCTGGTGGCTGCGTGTTGGGCCGTCAACTCTAGCAATTCCACCGTCTTTGGAGGAATAGGCGTGCTGTCGAAGGCACGGATAGTGCGGCGCTCAAGCAGTGTTTGAATAGTGCTGTTAGGTACCTCTTGTTCGGCCGAGATGTTGTCCGGAAGATCCGGCGATGCAATAGTGGAATCTGTCATGCATCTATTGTGACTACGCAAGAGAGAAAAATACAAGTCAAATGTGGTCAATTAAGCATTTTAGTATGCGATATTGCTTACATTTAATTGCGCTCGCAACTGTGTAAGGGCGAAAATGACCTTATTTGCGGCTGTGGAGGCGGTCTACTAGGGCCTGTGAGCCCTTGTTAGAGACCTGAGAGACTACGGCTGCGAATGCCGCAGACAGGCCCGCAAACACGATGCTGGCGATGAATCCTTCTTGCTGCTCGCCGCTATCGTTGCCCTCAATACCGCCCCGGCTCCTGCTCACATTTTTATCCCAAACAGACTTAAAAATTCTGCCGAAGACTAAACCTGCCAAGCTAGGAATGGCAAACTTGAGCAGCTTGTCTCCCAGTGAGTCGGGATCCATCCTCACTTGTGTCCGCATGGCATTGACCTTCTCATCTATAGCTTGGAACTGGGCTACCGCCTTGTCGGCAGTAGCGTTTAACTGGCTTCCATCCGCTTGGCTCATACCCCTATTATGGCACAGTCCCCATGCAAGAGTTCGGCTGCCGACGACTTGGGCCAATGTTATGGTAAACCCATGGAACATACAGGAGATTTGTCGGGCGAAGAGGCTGAACAACGAGGCTGTTTAGTTCTCTTACGGCACGGCGAGACGCAGTGGAGTAGGTCGGGTCAATATACTGGGCGCACGGACTTGCCGCTGGTGAGCGACGGGCGGGAGCAAGCTCGGGCAGCGGGCGAGCGTTTGGCAGCCGAGTTTCCTCAAGGTTTTGACGAAGGCTATATGTTTGCTAGTCCACTGAGCAGGGCTCAAGAGACGGCTGCTTTAGCGGGTTTTCCCGGCGTGCGGACGTTCAACGATTTGGTTGAGTGGGATTATGGCCGGGCCGAGGGGCGCAGGCCTACCCAGGTGGCGCAAATGCTGGGCTGGGGCTGGGATTTATGGAGTGATGGCCCGCAGTCAATCGACGAGAGCTTGGGTGGCGTCTGGCAAGCCCCGTTGCCGGAGGGTGGGAGCGTTGTAGTGCCAGGCAATAGTGGCGAATCTTTACAAGAAGTGGCCGAGCGAGCTATGGGGTTAGTGCGTTACGCGCAGCCTATGGTTGAGGCTGGGCACCGGGTGTTGTTTGTGGCTCATGCCCATATTTTACGCATAGTGACTACGCAGTGGATGGGGCTGGATGCGGCTCAAGCCCAGCGTTTTCGCTTAGATACGGCCCACTATGCAGTGCTTTCCCGCTATCATGGTGATAACGTCTTGAAGGCGTGGAATCGCTGAAGTCAGTAGAGATATGCGTGCGTGGTACACGAGGAAGTGCAGACAGGCTCGCGCACATGCCGTATGCGGTTATAGAGGTACGCTGATGCTGGCATTAGCGTACCTAATTGGGGTATTTCCTTGCCTTTCTCAAAAAATCAAAAAACTTGTTGACTGTGGGAATAAAAAGTTGCCTTACGAAGTTGAGTGATGTAGGCTCAAGTTTTAGAGCGGTCGATACGAGGACTTGAATACAGGAATCGTGGCCGCGGCAAATGCGAGCAGTAAGCGTATAAATAAGCGTTGCTCTTAAGGTGTGACGCGCATAAGCCAGGAGGCAAGATATGTCACGTGCAGTAGGCATTGATTTAGGAACTACGAATTCCTGCATTGCAACACTTGAAGGTGGCGAGCCCACCGTTATCGTCAACGCAGAAGGCGCTCGCACTACGCCCTCAGTGGTGGCGTTCAGCAAGTCCGGCGAGATTCTCGTGGGCGAAGTTGCCAAGCGTCAGGCCGTTACTAACGTGGACCGCACTATTAGCTCGGTCAAGCGCCATATTGGCACTGATTGGACGGTTGATATTGATGGCAAGAAGTGGACTCCTCAGGAGATTTCCGCTCAGATTTTGATGAAGCTCAAGAGGGATGCAGAGGCATACCTGGGCGAGCCAGTTACCGATGCTGTCATTACCTGCCCTGCCTATTTCAACGATGCTCAGCGCCAGGCCACTAAGGACGCCGGCAAAATTGCTGGTTTGAACGTGCTTCGTATTATCAACGAGCCCACCGCAGCTGCTTTGGCTTACGGTTTGGAAAAGGGCAAGGAAGACGAGCGCATCTTGGTCTTCGATTTGGGCGGCGGTACGTTCGACGTTTCCCTGCTCGAAATTGGCAAGGACGACGACGGCTTCTCGACCATTCAGGTGCAGGCTACCAACGGAGACAACAAGCTGGGCGGCGACGACTGGGATCAGAAGATTATCGACTGGCTGGTCGGCGAAGTTAAAAACAAGTATGGCGTTGATTTGTCGAAGGACAAGATTGCTCTGCAGCGCCTGAAGGAAGCCGCTGAGCAGGCCAAGAAGGAGCTTTCCTCCTCCACTTCGACCAGCATCTCCATGCAGTATTTGGCTATGACCCCTGACGGTACTCCTGTGCACTTGGACGAGACTTTGACCCGCGCTCGTTTTGAAGACATGAGCTCTGACCTGCTGGGTCGCTGCCGTACTCCCTTCAACAACGTGCTCTCTGACGCTGGTATTTCAGTGCAAGATATCGACCACGTCGTACTGGTTGGTGGATCCACACGTATGCCGGCCGTCAAGGAACTGGTGAAGGAGCTGACTGGCGGTAAGGAAGCCAACCAGACCGTGAACCCCGATGAGGTTGTGGCTGTTGGTGCTGCTGTGCAGTCTGGCGTGATTAAGGGCGACCGTAAGGATGTGCTCCTGATTGATGTGACCCCGCTTTCGCTGGGCATTGAGACCAAGGGCGGCATCATGACTAAGCTCATTGACCGCAACACAGCCATTCCCACTAAGCGCTCTGAAGTCTTCTCCACAGCTGAAGACAACCAGCCTTCCGTATTGATTCAGGTCTACCAAGGTGAGCGTGAGTTCGCCCGCGACAACAAGCCTTTGGGCACTTTCGAGCTGACCGGTATTGCTCCGGCTCCTCGCGGTGTGCCCCAGATTGAGGTCACCTTCGACATCGATGCTAACGGCATTGTGCACGTATCCGCTAAGGACAAGGGCACTGGCAAGGAGCAGTCGATGACCATCACGGGCGGTTCCGCACTGCCTCAAGATGAGATCGACAAGATGGTTAAGGAAGCTCAGGCACACGAGGCTGAAGACAAGCAGAAGCGCGAAGAGGCAGATGTGCGCAACAGCGCTGAAGCCGCAGCTTACCAAACCGAGAAGCTGGTCTCTGACAACAAAGACAAGATTTCTGAGGATGTTGCTAAGGAAGTAACCGACAAGGTTAACGACCTGAAGGAAGCTCTCAAGGGCGACGACATGGAGAAGATTAAGTCTGCTCAGAGCGAGCTGATGACTTCCGCTCAGAAGATTGGCGAGGCCCTCTACGCTCAGCAGGGTGCAGATGCTGCGGGTGCTGCTGGCGCTGACTCTGCTCCGAGCTCGTCTGACGACGACGTGGTAGATGCCGAAGTCGTGGACGACGATGAGAAGAAGGATGGCGAGTGATATGCCTGCCTTCAATAAGGACGATTATTTGAATGGCATGTCGGACGCCGAGTCGCTCAAGGGCGACCCGGCGTCCGCCGGAAGTAGTGATTCCGGCGAGCATGCCAAGGCTGACAACCAGACGAGTCAAGCCCGGCAATCAGCTCAGGGCCAGGAGCAAGGTGACCAGAGTCAGACTGCCAAGGCTGCTGAAGGTGAACAGCAGGCAGACGGACAAGAGGAAAGCTTGACACCATTGGGACAGGCCAAGAAGGAAGCGGCAGACTACTTGGACGCTCTCCAGCGAGAGCGCGCACAGTTTGTCAACTACCGCAACCGCACAGCCAAGGAGCAAGAAACCTTCCGTCAGCACGGCATTATCGACGTATTGACGGCCCTCCTGCCCGCACTTGACGACATTGATCGCATTCGCGAGCACGATGGGCTCAACGACTCCTTCCAAGCCGTGGCTTCCAAGATTGACAAGACCTTCGAGAAGTTTGGCGTGGAGAAGTTTGGCGAAAAAGGCGAAGAGTTCGACCCCACTAAGCATGAGGCCATCTTGCATAAGCCCGATTCAGAAGCCAGCAAAGAGACGGTCGATACCGTTGTAGAAGCCGGCTACAAGATTGGGGATCGCGTTATTCGTGCCGCCCGAGTCGTAGTGGCTTCTCCTCAGGAGCAGTAGCAGCATCGACAGGCATCTGAATCAAGTAACTAATACAACAAGACGATGAAGAAAGGAGACATAGATGGCTGAGAATGAATGGCTCAATAAGGACTTCTACAAAGTCCTCGGTGTCTCCAAAGATGCCAGCGATGCGGACATAACCAAGGCTTACCGCAAGCTCGCCCGCCAGTATCATCCAGATTTGAACAAGACAAAGGAAGCTGAAGAGAAGTTCAAGGACATTTCCGAAGCCTACGATGTGTTGAACAATAAGGATGAACGCAAGAAGTACGACGCTATCCGCCAGTTTGGCATGGGGGGTGCGCGCTTTGCGGGCGGTTCTGCTGGCTCAGCAGGAGGGTTCTCAGCTGAGGACATCTTCGGCTCGATGTTTGGCGGCGGTGCTGGCAACTCTGGTGGAAGCAGGATTCGCTTCTCCAATAGCGGGGGAGGACCAGATCTTTCTGATCTCTTTTCGGCTTTCGGTGGTGGTGCTGCCGGTGCTGGAAACTTTGGCGGTGCCGGCTACAGCGACTATGCCGAGCCGCCCAGACCAGCTAAGGGCGCTGACCGGACGTCTAGCGTCAAGCTGACCTTCCGGCAGGCAGTCAAGGGAGCTACGGTTTCCTTGAGCGCAGGCGGCAGCAAGTTCAAGACCCACATTCCGGCAGGAGTCAAAGACGGCCAAAAGATTCGATTGGCTGGCAAAGGGCATGCCGGAGTCAACGGTGGCGCCAACGGTGATTTGTATTTGAAGATTGCTGTGGAACCCAGTAGTCGCTTCACTATGCGAGACAAAGACATAGTGATGACGCTGCCGGTCACCGCTTCGGAGGCTGCCTTGGGCGCTAAGGTGCAGGCGCGCGATATGGATGGCGAGCTGGTGACCGTTAAGGTACCGGCAGGCTCATCTACTGGCGACGAGGTGCGCTTGAGTGGGCTGGGAGTGCAGGACAGGCGGGGCGCAGGCGATCTAGTAGCTTCGCTCTCCATCCGCATGCCCCACAAACTCAGCCTCTCTGCTAAGCATGCTATGAAGGAGTTTGCGAAGGCTAGTGCAGACTTCGGGAGCCAAGTAGCAGATGAACGAATGAAAATCTGAATAAGGGTCCGGGAGTAGGAAGCCGCTTAAGGCCCTACTCCCGACTTGTATATACGGCAACCGCTCGCCCCTTGGGGGGGGGCTGGCACAAGTGCTGGGAGGTGAGAGTATGGCAGCAGTAGATATGCAGATTCGTAAGACGTATTTAGCATGCGCTCGGGCTTTGGTTGAGGGCGGAGCGAGCTTAGATCAGATTGACGAGCGGGGTATTGATATCAACCTGCCAGTTTTTAGCGTGGGGCAGGTGGCCCAGCTGGCAGATATTCACCCGCAGACCCTTCGTCAATACGACCGTTTGGGACTGATTGTACCCAAGCGTACCGGTGGTGGGGCTCGCCGCTATGCTTTGCGAGATCTCGACCGCCTGTGCCAAGCTCAGCATTTGAGCCAAGATGAGTCCATTAACCTAGCTGGTGTGACTAGAATTCTGGCGCTCGCCGAAGAAAACCGACAACTGCGCCGGCAACTTCGTCGTATGCGTGAGCCCGCGGGAGCCAACATTTTCGCAGCCGGAGCTAATGGTGAAGTTATTGAAGTTGAGCGCTCCCGCCGGGCACGGCTCTGGAGGCATCAGACTCAGATGCGCGCCGAAGCCTTGGCGGAGCTGCCGGGCGGTAATGCTGAATCGCTGCCGCAGTCAAAATCGTTAGTGCTGTGGGGCTTGGATTAGAGTTCGGTACTTTTCTCTATTTGATGACGCTCAGCCAAAGATGGCAATACACCTTCTCGGGATAGGGAGTAAGTCGCTGCGCGATTGGCCATTTTGATGGATTCACCGAGCGATCGTCCGTATAATAAGTAAGAAGCTAGCGCGCTGATGAAAGCATCGCTGGCACCGGTGTCATCTACGACTTTTGCCCGAGTAGTGGGGAAGGGCTGTCGCTTGCTGTTTTGGTAGAGCACGCAGCCCTCTTCGCCAGTGGTGACTATAACTGTGCCAACGCCCCTGGCCAGCAGCTCCTTAGCTTTGTCGTCTTGGCTGGCGGGCTTGGGGCAAAGAGCCGCGAGTTCCTTGCGGTTGGGTACAAGGATGTCACACTGGCTCAAGATATTGTCTGGTAATTCGGCACAGAAGAAGGGCTTTACGATGGTTTGTGCGCCGTGGGCATGTGCAACCCGGCAGGCCTCCTCGATGGCGGGTAGGGGCACTACCGTTTGGATAAGACAGTAAGCTGCATGGTCGAAGAGCTTGTCCATGCTACTTACGTCGTTGGGATTGAGTAGGGCGTTGGCTCCGGCTACGCGCGTGGTCATGGACTCGCCGGTGTCGTCCACGAAAATATAGGCTTTGCCAGTCTCGCTGTAGGCCTTACGCTGCACGCCGTCGGTGTTGACGCCGTTGTCGGTGAGTGAGTGATAAATTTGGTCCGCTGCACTGTCTGCGCCCACATTGGCGATGAGTGAGACTGGCTGGCCAAGCTTGGCTACGCCCACAGCCTGATTAACGCCTTTGCCGCCAGGGATGGAGAGCAAGCTCTGAGAATCTACTATTGTGCCAGGTCTGGGCAGGGTGGGGGCCACGAAATAAGTGTCGAGATTGGCACTGCCTACGACAACAATATTGCGCCGTTCTTGATTGAAGGGGCCAGCAATGGTGCGCTCGTTGCCCAAGTGGAAACTCTGGCTAAAACCGGGCGCTTCCTTGCGGCCATGTTCAATGGCGTTAATCATACGGGTGCACAAGTAAGCACCGAAGTCGGCGTTACGCATGGTGTAAGACGACACTTCGCTGGAGCCGGGGAAGCGCAGGATTTCACTGGTATCGTTGCGAACGCTCAGTATGGAAAAATCTTGCGGCACCCGGTAGTGTAGACGGGAAGCAAATTGTAGGAGCTCAAGGGCGTGCTGGTAGTGAGAAGAAACAACTCCGGTGATACGGTGTTCGCTCACAGCTGCCATGAGCCGGTCGTTAATCTCGTAAAAAATCATGTCGTCGTTGAGTTCAAGATTGTGCTCGAAGAGGCAGCGCCTGAAGCCGTTGAGGAAGCTCTGGGTGCGCCTTCCGGGGCTGAGCAGACAGGCGATCTTGCTGTGTTGCCGTTTGATGAGTTCTTCTGCGAGGCTGTATGCGGCTTGTTCGTAGGGGAGCATGGTGAATTCGTCGTCGCCTAAGGGGCCGATGGTGAGCTCGGGAATATCGATGCTGGGGCTGCTGGAGTTTGATTTGAGACTTTTGCCGCTGACCGGTTCCCAAATAAGGCCGTCGACATGCTGGGCGAGGGCTGCCTGGATGTTGAGATTCTCCTGCTTAGCGCTTTTGAAGCTGTTGTAGGTCAGCGCCGTGTATCCGCGCTTTTGAGCGGTTTGGATGATGCCGTCGATGGTGGTGTCCATGGAAACGGAATCACGCAAAAGCACGCCGATTCGCCAGCTGCGCTGCTCTGTTTTGGCGGAAGCGTAGGGGCGGTAGTGGTATTGCTTAACCACTTTTAAGACGCGCTCGCGGGTGGCATCGGCAATAGAATCGTCCTTGTGATTGACGATTTTCGATACGGTTGAGGTAGAGACGCCGGCAAGCTCGGCAATTTCTCTAATGTTCATAGGACGGTTGTTCTTTCTGATATGCGCGCCAGTCCCCCCCTCTCTATACTAGCGTGGACGACGGCTTTGCCGACGGCTGGCGGCTCTGGACTATGTGCGAGTACCAGTATGTTCGCATTGCGCTAATAGCTGTTCGAAAAAGGGCTGTTGACAGCTTTGGCAACAACTGCTAGCCTATCATGAGAAAATAGTTTCCGAAATACTTTTCCCCCTTTCTTGTAAGCAGAGACACACGTTTCTGCTATTGGACTTTAGGAAGTGACACATGAATGCACGTCCTATCATTATCGACACAGCCCCCGGTATTGATGACGCAGTAGCAATAGCTCTTCTCCATGCAGACCCCAGCGTTGACGTAAAGCTTGTAGCTAGCGTCGCGGGCGAAGTGCCTGTGGAGCAGGCCACGCAAAGCATAGAAAAGCTCCTTACCTTTTTACGTCAGCAAACTCCCGTAGCTCAGGGAGCTTCGTCTCCGCTCATGAGGCCGAATATGTTCTCGAAACAAGGTCGCGACCTTGATGTGTTCGACACTGCGAACTGGCCCACCCCTCACCGTTCTTTGCTTACTGTTGAAAGCGCTGTTTTGGAAGAGCGCCGGGTTTTGATGGAGAGCGAACGGCCTGTAACTATCATCACGCTTGGTCCCCTCACTAACATAGCTCTGTTGCTCACGGCCTTTCCTGAGGTAAAGAGCAGGATTGAGCAAATTGTGATGATGGTTGGTACCACTGGTCGCGGTGATGCCACGGTCTATGGCGAATTCAATGCCGTGTGTGATCCTGAAGCGGCGGGCATTGTCTTCCGTTCTGAGCTGCCGTTGGTTATGGCCGGGCTCGAAGTTGGTTGTAAGGTACGGTTGCAAGAAGAGGACTTAGTTACTATTGCGGCTTCGGGTCGAGTGGGTGCTTTGCTAGTGAA
This sequence comes from Bombiscardovia apis, assembly GCF_033095945.1. Classification (NCBI taxonomy): domain Bacteria; kingdom Bacillati; phylum Actinomycetota; class Actinomycetes; order Bifidobacteriales; family Bifidobacteriaceae; genus Bombiscardovia; species Bombiscardovia apis. The sequence continues at coordinate 160,728 of NZ_AP026800.1, forward strand.
AATACTGCGCCGGCAGGCCAATGATAAACCGGGTTCGGGCATGCGCTTGTATAGCTCGTCTGCTGCCATGTACTTACTGGAACCAGGGCTATTTACCACTCGCCGAGCTCAGGTCGAAGTGGAAATTGGGAGCAATCTGACCCTGGGGGCCACAGTAGCTAACTTCGATGTGCGCCGAGAAGTGGCGGAAGGCGCAGCTGACACTATGAGTCCTATTCGTTCACTCAGTCGCAGTGAAAGCGCAGCAGTGGCTTCCAATGCGACTATCTGTGTGGATGTGGACGTGTGCGGGCTCAAAGCCAGCTTCCTTAAGCGCCTCTCGCAAGCCAATTAGGCCGAGCCGCTTGCGAATCTGTGCAATATCTCTATCTTTTTGAGCGGTATGAGTAGGTAAAAACTTCTAGAATCGCTTGTGGAGCATAATGCGCTCGCGGCCGAGAGGTGCTTGCGAGCGTTCCAAGAAGCGAGAGAGGGAGCAGCATGGTTGCTATCGCGGGGGAAGATTTGCACGGGGTGCACGAAGGTTACGGTCAAACTTGGGCCAAGGCGATTTTGATGGGCGAACACTCGGTGGTCTACGGGCACCCGGCTTTGGCTCTGCCGCTTCACGATTTGCAAATGCGGGCTTGGGCTCAGCCAATTGCCTCCGATCAGGAACCACAGCTCAGTGCTCTCGACTACGAGGGGCCGCTCAGCGAGTCGGGAGAACTGTTTGGGGGCTTACGTCGGGCAGTGGAAGTGACGCTCGACTTCTTGGGACACAGCGACCAGCGTTTCAGTATTCGCACTGAATCTGACTTCCCGGCCGGGCGAGGGCTTGGTTCATCTGCTGCCGCCTCCGGTGCCGTAGTGCGCGCCCTGCTCGATGCTTACGACGTGCGCGCCTCCCATGAACAGCTCTTAGAGCTGACTAATCAAGCCGAAAAAATCACTCACGGCCACCCCTCAGGCTTGGATGCGGCTACAACTTCTGGTGAGCTGCCGGTCGAGCTGGAGCGCGGGGCCATGCGCACGGTGCAATTGCGAGGAAATGGATATTTGGTTATCGCAGATACGGGCGTGGCTGGCTCGACGCGCGAGGCCGTAGAAGGTGTGCGCTCTCGTTTGGAGGCTAAGCCTGAAGTGGTGGAGCAGCTGCTCGAATCGCTGGGAGACCAGGCCCGTAGCGCTATTGGCAATTTGGAAACTGGGCAGATGGAGCCTTTGGGGGCCAGTATGAATCAGGCTCAAGAGTTGCTCAATGCCCTACAAGTAGGCCATGCTCAGCTTGACGCATTGGTGAGTGCTGCTCGCTCGGCCGGAGCTTTGGGGGCCAAGCTTACGGGCGGCGGATTGGGAGGCTGCATGCTGGCTCTGGCAGCCAATGAGAGCGACGCGCAGCGAATTAGCGAGGCTCTGCTTGCTGCTGGTGCGCAAGAGGTTTGGACTCACCACATGGTTGCTTAAGGTTTTTGCATTCATATCCTGGGCTGCTCGCTGCTGCAGTGTGGTTTACAATTGAACGGTAAATAATGTTCGGACTTTCTCTTTAAGCTGAGAATGCAAACTCAGTTAGTGGGGATACTGTCAGCTTTCGACCTATTGGGGCACGGGTGGGCAGTCTGCTGGCTAATCTGTGAAGTATGAACGTGAGAAGAGTGCGGCAAAATTCAGGCAGGAGTACGGATGTGCAAGCTGGAAGTCAACCAGCGGCTACGGCTACCCTTGCCGAGCGGAGTACGTTGAGCTCCGAAGCTGAGCCAGTGCTAGGCCGAGGCCAAGCGCGGGCCAATGCGAATATTGCACTCATTAAATACTGGGGCAAGGCAGACGAAGACCTCATAATCCCCACTACTTCCAGCCTTTCGCTTACTCTTGATGGGCTTTCCACTCGTACACAAGTCGAGTTTTTGGCCCAGAGTTACGGGCCGGACCAGCTCACTATTGACGATCAGCCTCAGGGGGGCAAAGCGCTGGCCAGGGTCTCGCGTTTTCTTGACATTGTGCGCCGCCGCGCTGGCATCGATGCCCCGGCTCGCGTGAACTCTTACAACACTGTTCCTTATGGGGCGGGTTTGGCTTCTTCTTCGTCGGCTTTTGCGGCCTTAGCGGGGGCGGCTAGTGCTGCTGCGGGCTTGGACTTGGGTCGGCAGGAGCTCTCGCGTTTGGCTCGGCGGGGCTCGGGCTCGGCTTGTCGTTCGCTCTACGGCGGGCTGGTGCAGTGGCAGGCTGGCAGCGATGACGCTTCCTCTTACGCGCTGCCCGTGGAATCAGATATGGATTTGGCGCTGGTAGTAGTGCTCATTTCGGGTCAGGAAAAGCAGATTTCTAGCCGCGAAGGCATGCGTCGCACTGTGCAAACTTCACCCCTCTACCGGGCTTGGGTTGAGCAGAGCCGGTTGGACTTGCAAGATGCGCTTAAGGCCATACAATATGAGGATTTGGAAGCTCTGGGAGCTATTGCTGAGGCCAATGCTATGGGTATGCATGCGGCCATGCTGGCTTCGCGCCCGGCGGTATGCTACTGGCTGCCAGACACCCTTTCGGCTATGGAAGCGGTGGGCCAGATTCGCGCTGAGGGGCTGCCGGCTTGGGGCACTATGGATGCCGGGCCCAATATGAAGGTGCTGACTTCGGGGGCTCAGGCGGTGCGCGTGGCTGAGGAGCTGCGGGGGCGGCTTCCGGGGGTCAATATTCAGGTGCATAGGCCTGGTCCGGGTTTGGAAATGCTGGGAAATGAAGGCGCTCACTCGGGCACTGCTGGGGTTGAGCGCGCGTGAAAGCGTGGCGGAACAGGCGAAGCTGAGCATCACGATATTGGTGGACTAAGTCCATGAATGGTTTGGTGTGAAGTGGTTTGGTAAACGATGGGTTGGAAGATGAACGAAGCGGTCGAGACAGTACAAGCGCAGGCAGCAGGTAAGCTCTACTTGGCTGGCGAATACGCGGTCGTAGAGCCGGGGCATCCAGCCATTCTCGTGGCCGTGAACCGCACGTTGACAACGCAAGTTACCGGCAGAGCGGCAGGCGAAGGCTCGCAGGAGCAGCCAGTCGACGCTCAGCGCGGGCGCATCGAATCGGAGGGCCATCCTGAAGCGAGCATGAGCTGGCATCGCGAGGATGGGAAGCTCACTCCCGACACTCAGCTTGGCGAACCCTCCTACTTGCTGGCCGCCGCCCAAAGTGTTGAAGAACTCGCAGTCGAGCGCGGGCTGGCTCTTCGCTCCTACGATATTGCCGTCAGTAGCCAGCTAGATTCGGGCTCGGGCAAAAAGTATGGCCTCGGCTCCTCGGCAGCAGTGGCGGTAGCGACAGTGCGCGCTCTACTCGACTGGTATGGGCTCCAATTAAGCCCGCTCGAAACATACAAACTCGCATATTTGGCTACCGGCCGCGCCCAGAGCTTGGGTTCCGGCGGCGATTTGGCGGCCAGTCTCTTCGGCGGATGCATCCGGTTCTGCTCACCCGACCGCAGCTGGGTGCGCGCCCAGGTGGGCTCCAGCTCGCTATCGCAGTTGATTACGCAGCCTTGGCCAGGCTTGCAGATACACCGTTTAGATGCTTTCGGCCCCGATTCGCTCCTGCACTTGTTCGTAGGCTGGACCGGAAGCCCCGCTTCCACTCCCTCGCTGGTGGCATCTGTTAAGCAGGGCTCGGCCGACGGCAAAAGCCAATCATACGAACGGTTCCTAGCGGCTTCTGACGCTTGCGTCGACGCTCTGGCCCAGAGTTTAGAAGCAGGGCAGCCTGGCGCTATCGGTGAGCACGTGGCTCAGGCCCGCTCCCTCCTGCGCGGCCTTTCTGCCCTGACCGACACCGACATCGAAACCCCAGCTTTGCGCACGCTAGTGGAGAGCGCTCTTATTCGCGGCGCTGCGGCCAAATCTTCGGGCGCGGGCGGCGGGGATTGCGGCATCGCCATCGTTTGCGACAAGCAGCCCCAGTCTAGGGCCATAGGCCAGATGAGCGCTATTGCTGCCGCTTGGAGCCGGGCTGGCATCGAGCCCCTGCCGCTCACAGTCGGGCCGCCTCTGGCTGCCTTGGAGCCTTGGGGCGTCGGCTGCGCGGCAACAGCTCAGGAAGAGGAGTAAACATGGGCAGCGAGCAAGGCACTTCCAAGCCGCTCTTCGATTCGAGCTTGGACCACAACCCCGATTCGGTGCGTAAGAATGACCATATTCGCTTGGCCTTGCAGCAGCAGAAAGCCCCTAAGCGCAACGCTTTTGACGATATGCGCTTCGTGCACCATGCCTTGAGAGCGGTAGACCAAGCTAGTGTGAGCACGGCCACGCAGGTGTGTGGCGAGGAGTGGCCGCTGCCCTTCTATATCAACGCTATGACCGGCGGTTCGGCTCAAGCGGGCGAGATTAATTCGCTCTTGGCTCAGGCTGCGGCGGCTTCCGGACTCGCTATGGCCACCGGCTCCCAGCATGCTGCCTTGCGCAGGCCCGAGCTAGAGCCGACTTTTACTACCGTGCGCGACCGCAATCCGAGCGGCTTCGTCTTTGCTAATGTGGGGCCCACGGTCAGCCCAGAGCAGGCAGTGCGGGCCGTGAATATGCTCTCTGCCTCGGCCTTGCAAATACACATTAACCCGGTGCAAGAGGCGGTCATGTCTGAGGGAGACCGCGACTATGGCACTTGGCCCGAGCGCATTCGTGCGATTGCTGAAGCGGTGCCGGTGCCGGTCGTCGTGAAAGAAGTGGGCTTCGGTCTCAGTCGCCCCACTATCGAACTCCTGGCCTCTTTGGGCATTTCAACGGTTGACGTCTCCGGGCGGGGAGGCACCGATTTTGCGGTCATCGAAAACGAGCGCCGAACCGACCGCGACTACTGGTACATGGATAATTGGGGCCTCTCAACAGTGCTAGCCCTGCTCACTGCAAGCCAGCCGGAGACAGTGCCGGGCGTGGCTTTGCTGGCCTCTGGTGGGGTGCGCAGTCCGCTTGACGTGGTCAAAGCCCTAGCCTTGGGAGCCCAAGCAGTGGGAGTTTCGGGGCACTTCCTCGCTACTTTGACAGCCCATGGAGTTAGCGGATTAGTTGACGAAATCAACGATTGGGCTAGCCAAGTGCGCGCCCTCATGTCGCTCCTAGGCGCTCGCAAGGTTGCCGACCTGCGCCACAGCGACCTCCTCATCACCGGCCCAACCGCCGAAGAGGCCCGCCTACTGGGAGTAGACCTCCCCGCCCTAGCCCGGCGCTCCGCGCAGTAATTTTCGGCGAATAGGGCTGTGCGTCGCTGCTGAGCCAACAGCGCTCGCAGCATATAGGTAAAGGGCCGGTAGCTGAATAATCAGCCGCCGACCCTTACGCCCTATACAGACACGGACCATAATGGAGCCCGATCACAAAAGGCACCAACGGATAATGCGGAGCCCAGCCGCCTTACCAGCAGCAGCTCCTACCCGAAGTGCGATGTGCCCTTCTGATGCTTATCAGTATAACATCAGTGTGCTCTGCTTCGTGCGTGGTGCAAACCTCATTCCTGTAGGCTCAACAGTGGCGGCAACTATCGTGCGATGATAGCTGCGCCTGCCCGCTCAAACGGGCGGGTAAAGCCTATACAGATAAGAGGGAGGACCTATTATGGGTCATCCAAATAAACCGAACCGCGCTATGGAGGCTTGCGCGGTTATCGTACTCACAACGTGTGCGAACACGATTATAGCGAGTATGGGAGCCGCGCAGGCTATACCTCTCATGGTAACCATGCTGCTTTGCGCAGTGGTGCTTAACATGCGAGATGAACTCTAGCGCATAAGGGGCGCCCCGCTGTTGTAATGGCGGGGCGTTACTTCTCTTGGGGCTTGCTGTCAGCTAATGGTTTGAGACTGACTAAGCCGGTGCGTGTGGCTGCCCCGGATTCGTTTGCGGCGTTTGCTCAGTTCGTGGGCAGCGTAGGTGGTGGCGGCTAGGGCGGTGAGCAGCAGAATCGCGCTGCCGGCGAGGCGGTGGAGGGGGATGGCTCCGGCCTTGGGCAGGGTGAATAGGCTGTAGTAGGTGAAGCCGTTGGGTACGCTGTAGTCGGGTTGGGTGGTGCCGTCTATGGTCCAGTGGATTTTGACTTCGACCTTTTCGTCGGGTGTGTGGCGCGGGGTGTTGGCTTTCCAGCTGTGGTTGGTTGCGTCGTAGGTGAGGTTTTCGCCGGCTTCGCTGCCGAAGTGGAGGCCGGTTACTGTGATGGGGAGGGGTGTGGGGTGTAGGGGTGTGTAGGAGTGGGCGTTGGTGTTGCCAACTCCGGTGGGGATGGTGTCGTTGCCGAGTTCGCCCCATTGGTTGTCGCCCCAGAGCCACAGGTTTTTCGTGTTGTCGAGCGTTATGGTGTGCCATGCGCTGGTGTAGATGCGTGTGGTGTTGGCGGGTAGGTTGTTGGTGATGTTGGTTGGTGTGGGGATGCCGCCGTTGTTGCTGCTGGCGGGTGTGGGGCTGCCGGTGCCCAGCTGTCCGTATTGGTTGTGTCCCCAGGCCCAGGTGTTGCCGGTGGAGTCGGTGGCGAACGCGGAGTAGGAGCTTGTGCTGGTGTAGAGCTTGGTGATGCTCCGGCTGGCGAGTGAGGGGATGCGGGTTGGTGTGGTGCGGTTGCTGGTGTCGCCTAGTCCGAGTTCGCCGGATGGGTTTCCTCCCCAGCTGTAGAGGTGCTGGCTGCTGTCGAGAGCGTATGAGGATTGGTATCCTGCGCCGATGCTGGTGAAGGGGCCGCTTGCAGGGGGTGTGACTACTCGTGGTGTGACTTGGTTGGTGGTGGTGCCGTTGCCGAGCTGGCCGGTAGCGTTGTAGCCCCAGGTGTAGAGCTTGTTGCTGTTGGTGAGAATCATGGCGTGGTGGGTGCCGGCGGCGGCTTGTTTTACGGTTTCACCGTTGAGGTTGACTGGTACGGGTTCGAATTGCGGGGCGAGGGTGTTGTCTGCGTTGCCGAGCTGGCCGCTGTCGTTTTGGCCCCAGGTGTAGACGGTGTTGGTGTTGGTGACGGCCAGGGTGAAGTCGTAGCTTGGGTAGATGTGGGTGAAGGTGACTCCTGCGGGTACGTGCACTTGTACGGGCGTGGTTTTCGCGAACGGGGCGGTTGTGATGCTGCTGCCGTTGCCGAGCTGGCCGTATTGGTTGTTGCCCCAAGCCCAGAGTCGGCCGGTGGTGTCGAAGGCGAAGGAAGCGTTCATGCCGGCGAAGACTCGGTTGAAGCGTACGCCTGCGGGCGGGGTGATGAGGGTGGGAATGTTGCGGTCTGTGGTGGTACCGTTGCCGAATTGGCCGTAGCCGTTGTAGCCCCAAGCGTAGGTGTTGCCGTCGCTACCGATAGCCAGCGTATGCGTTATGCCGGTGCTGACTTGGGTGAAGCGAGTCTTGAGCTGCTGGGGGTTAGCGGTGATGGTGACGGGATTGTTCTTGTTGACTGGTCCGGCTTGAGGTTTGAGGGTGAAGCTGATGTCGTCCCACAGGGCCGTGAGGGTCATAGTAGCGTTAACCGGGTCGGTGCCGAAGTCCCAAGGCACAGTGCCCTGGAACCAGCCAGCAAAACGGTGACCAGGCCAAGCAGGGTTGGGGTCGGGCCAGGCCGCGGTTTCGCCGCTTACTATGGATTGATCGCGAATAGGAGTAGCGTGGCTTGTGGCAGCTCCCAAGTCGAAGTGGACTGTGTAGGAGATTTTGTATTCATAGTCCAGAATCGCGACTGTTTGAGAAGCTCCGCTCAGTGTCCACCTAATGCGAATCTTAACTTTGCCTACTGGGTGGGCCGGTGCTTTTACATGCCATATGCCAATGACTGTGTCGTGGGTGAAGCCTTTTGCGTTAGTAGTATCGAAACTGATTGCTGTGATTGCGATTTTGGGGTTCGCGATCCGGACTGGACTGAGACGGTTAATGGTGGTGCCGTCGCCTAACTGTCCGTAGGCGTTGGGACCCGAAGCATAGATACGTCCGTCGCTACCGATGTATGCGGAGATGATAATTCCTGCGGAGATGCTAGCGACTTGGTAGTCTGCTGGGACGTTGGCCGGATGGTCAACTGCTACTGGAGTATGTTGGTCAACATTGGTGCCATTACCTACCAAACCAATAGTGGGGTTATTGATACTCGTGCTGCTGTTTTCGCCCCATGCATAGGCTTGATTATCGGTGCCGAGTGCGAGCATATGAGTAGAACCTACTTGGATATCGGTAAAGGGTACTGGTGTGGTGATTTTTTCTGGTCTGATACTGCTGTTCGTTGTTCCGTTGCCGAGCGCGCCAGCATAGTTGTGACCCCAAGTGTAAGTGTTGCCGTTGTCTTTACTGATGCCTGCCGTCAAGAAACTGAACCATCCTCCTGCGGTTATGGTTTTGAAATGGATGCCACCGAGTACTAGTTGGGGGGTGAGTACCTTGTCGCTGCTCGTGTTGGCAGTACCTAAATAGCCGACATCATAATCTTCGCCATTCCAACCCCATCCGTAGGCGTTTCCGCTATCATCAAGCGCCATCGAATACTGGAATCCAGCACTGACGGTTGTAAATTTGACGCCTGTCGGTATTTTTATCGGGGTGGTTGCGCTTGGATATTCGTCGTTGCTACCGCCATTTGCTGTTCCGTTGCCGAATTGTCCATATCGGTTGTTGCCCCAAGCCCACAGGGTTCCATTAATATCTACTGCTAAAGCATGCTCTTGGCCGCCGCTGATGCTTTTGAACCTTACTCCTGCTGGCGCTTGTACTCGCACGGGTATGTTCTTGTTAACGGTTGTGCCGTCGCCTAAAACACCGGACTTGTTATATCCCCAAGACCAGAGATTTCCGTTTGAGTCGATGGCTAGGTTGAACCAAGAACCCACACTTACAGAGGTGAATGTGATTCCGTCGGGAATTCGTACTCGTGTGGGGAGATTGGCTGAATTAGTAAAAGTGCCGTTGCCCAGATTGCCAAATGTGTTTTCGCCCCATGCCCAGAGTGTGCCATCTGTGTCGAATGCCAAGTTGTGTGCGTTGCCAGAATGGATAGATTTGAATTTGAGGGTAGTACGAAACGGCGGTGTAATAGCGACATCGTTGCCGCCTCCTGAAGGGCCGTAGGTGGGGTTGAGGGAGAAGCCTTGGGCGTCGGTTACCGGGTCAGCGTGGGCTGGACGGGCTAGGCTGAGTTGCCCCCCCCCCCAGGACCAAGATAGCTAGCGCTAGTACAACCGTACTGGCTGAACGAAAACGACGCATGGTGTAACCCCTGATTTAACGTAAGAAAGCGATGTTGCTGCGGCAGCTTCCCCAAGCCAACCCAAGCGCGCAGTATTCTCAATAAGTATTACTATTCCCATTATAAGCACGCCCCGACCCCATGTCCAAACTCGCAAACTACTTCCGCCGCATTCCCCCAACCTAAGCTCTGCGTAAGAGCGGTTCGGCGCGAGGGGCCGGCGTGGGTTTGGGAGCAGCGGCAGCTAGAGGCAGTGGGCCATGTAGAGGGGAAGGTACACGCGGTCTCCCGCTTGGCTCAGCTCCTTGGGGTGAATGACATATTGCGTGCCCACGCGCTTAGCAAACCGAGCCTTGAACTTGTCCAATGACTTACTGCCATAGCGACTAGTCGACTTCACTTCAACCGGACTCACGCGCAGCTTCGCCTTGGCCTGAGCGTAGGGCGCTGGCAGGAGGAAGTCAATCTCCATGGTCTGTTCTGCCTTGCTGCGATTGTTGCTCGAATAAAAGAACAGGTCGTACCCTGCCGCCCGCAGCTGTTGCGCGACCAAATTCTCCGCGAGCATGCCTTCGTTGACGTTGAGCTGGCCGAAGAGAATTTCGCGGTAGATTTCATTGGCTGCATTCTCGCCCCTTCCCGCGGGAAATGCTTGGCTGACGAGCAGGCCGGTGTCTGCCATGTAGCATTTCAGCGTGGCCCTGTCTTCCTCCATGCGCAGTCCCACGTGGGGGTCGGCGGCGCGGTAGCAGTTGTTGGTGATGCAAGCATCGGAGAGCCAGAAAAAGGCTTCGTCGTAGTCTCGCATGCGGGCGTCTTTGCTGAGGGAAGCGAGGTTGAACCGCTTCTCGTGCTTAGAAAGCTGCTCGGGTATGCGGTCGAAGACTGACGTGACTTTTGCCTCATATCCGCGGGCGAAACGGGCGACGTCGTTGCGGTAGAGATCTAAAATCCGGCGCTTCGAGCGGTCGACTTGCGCAAAATCGTGTGTTGCCGCATAGTCCGCGACCGGCTTGGGCATGCCGCCCACCAGCATGTATTCGCGCAGCAGTTGCGAGGCCTTGCGGTGGATGGCTGCTGGCAGGGGCTGAAGCTCGTGGAAGGAGTCTTGGATGGCGCTCGCTAGGGGCTCTTCGCCCAGGGCCCAGAGGAACTCCTCAAAATCGAGCGGGTTCAAACGGAAGGCGTCTTCCTCGGAGGGGATAAGGATGCCGTCTATGTTTTGGCGAATGGAGATGAGGGAGCCGGTTTCGATGTAGTCGTAGCGGCCGTCGGCGACCAGCTGCTTGATGAACGCTCGGGCGGTGGGGAAGTACTGCACTTCGTCGAAGATGATGAGCGAATCGCGTTGGTGAAGGGGGGTGTTGAAATAGACGGAGAGGTAGGTGAAGAAGCGCTCCAAATCGGTGCGCTGGTTGCGGAAGATGTCTTTGACTTCGTCGCTGATGGTTGAGAAGTCGATGAGAATGTATGAGCGGTATTCGCGCTGGGCAAACTGCTCTACCAGAGTTGATTTGCCGACGCGGCGGGCACCTTCTATGCGCAGCGCGCTCTGCCCTTGCTCTTGCTCTTTCCACGTGAGCAGGCGCTGATACCCCTTGCGGTGCAGTATAGGCTGATTATCTGACGTGCTCATGGTCCCCACCCTTTTCCTTGTAATACCGGCCTTTTTGGCCTATCTTACCACGGAATCAAGGGTGTGGAGGGGAGCTCATTTACACGGAATCAATGGTATAGGTGTGCTCGGTTTTACACGGAATCAATGGTTTGGGGGTGGTGGTTTGTAGACGTAATCAATGGTGGGGGGGGGCGAGACGGAGCGGTCGCGGAATCGGGCCCGCTGCTAGTTTCGCGCGGGTGCGCGTATTTGGCTGGAGTTAACTTCAGGACCATATGTGTAGGATGCTTCATGACTGCTGAAGTTTCAAGGTAGTTGCGGGCAATTCTCTGGTTATCGGTGAATATAGTTTCGATGTCATTAGCTGGACCGACCGAATGAATGACAGATACACGCGGCCCTCCTTCGGATAAGAAACTTGGGCAAATGACATGTAGTGCCCCATGCACAGACCCGCCTCGAAACTAGCGTTCATTTTAATCCATCGTTTATGCAGAATATGAGCAGTCGAACAGTATTCGTAAAAGAAGAGAAAAAAGAAGAGAAAAAAGAAAGAAATGATTGTTGTCGATTCGATAGCAATAAGCCAAACTACTAAACTATCCTCGCCGCATTCGTAGATAATCGAGAAGATGACATCGCAGTGGTTTCGCTGGCGTAGATAAGTAGCGAGCTGGGCAGTAGAATGGGGAGACTACGGCGAGGAGGTGATGATGAAGTATGTGACTGGTTTGAACGCTTTGAACCTGGGCGAGCGCGACGATACGCCCGGCGACTGGCATTATTCGGCGCTTGACTGGGAGCGGCCGATGATTCTCGATACCGAGCGCTCGCCTTTTGGTGCCCAGGGCGTGGGGTTAGAAGACGTGCCCGGGCGCGGCATTGTGCCGACAGCTAACCATGTGCGCGCGTGCCTGGATCTTATTGAGCAAGGCTATTTCTCGGACGCGCAAGGAATGCGGGAGAACTTCATCAGCAACGAAAGCCACACGCCCGAGATTTTGCAGGCAGTCTGGGCCTTACGAGAGCGGGGGAACTGGCCCGCCATAGACCGTTTTATGGGGCGCGAGTACCTCACCAGCTGGCTCGTTTTCAAGCGTTCCCAACTATTGCGGCAAGAATAAGGCGGCCTTATGTGTGCACATAATATCGATGCCCATAAAGCTGTAATAGAGCACATGCTTCGCAGTCTCAATGCTCCGGCACCGGAGGGCAACCCCTTCATTCTTAAGGGCGGAACTGCGCTCATGGAGTGTTATGGGCTCGACCGTTTTTCGGAAGATATAGACCTTGATTGCGAGCGGGCAAAAGTATCTGGCAAGCGCTTTGTTCAGGCGATTGAGCAAGCCTGTCACATTGCAGGATTCGCTTATAGGGTTGGGAAAGATACGCCGACCGTGCAGCGGGTATTCGTCGATTACGGCAATCCCCAGCGCCCGCTTAAAGTGGAACTTTCGCATAGAAGAAAAGTCGTTGATGTGGATGTGATTGCTGTTGTTTCGGGGATTAAAACGTATACAATCAGCGAATTATGCGAACAAAAATGTGCAGCCTACATGTCTCGCGACAAAATTCGTGACTTGTTTGACCTGACATTTATTGCCGAACAGCACTGGGCCCAGCTCAACCAATCTGCGCGGACAATGCTCCAGCGAGCTTTTGAATACAAGGATATTCGGCAGCTTGATTATTTGTTGGAAACGCAAAGCGACCCGCTTATTGATGCTCAACAGCTCGAAGACCGCTTTCTCCAAACAATGGACAAGGTTGGATTGCTAACAGTGCCCGAAGACGCAGAACCTGAGCTATAGCTTCAAGCGAATCACTCGACAAGGCCACGTGCTAAAGTGGTTGGGTTGGCTCTGCTGCCTCTTTGCGAGGCTTTTTTTGGAATGGGCCAATCGTCGCCTGAATGCTCTGATTGCCGGGAATCTTCCGCGAATTTCTTTGCTTTGCTCGCGGCCCGCGGGTTGCCAGCCGGTAGCCTCGCGCAGATTTCACTCGGTGAGAGGTTGATATTGTCAACTATTGTTATGCCCGAATTGGGCGAAGTGCGCTCAAAATCGCGCCATTCAGCTGCGAACACAACCAGTGCAGCAATTGCAGATATGGATCAGATGAATACCCTAGAAGTGAATGAATTGAACGAAAATACAGCAGAATATACAGAAGATTTCGCCGCCAACGACGTCGATTCGAGCGAGGCAAACGCTGCTTCCGCCCAAGAATCACACAAGACTTTCGCCGAGTTGGGCGTGCCAGAGCCGCTCGTGCGGGTGCTCAAGGCCGACGGCAAGACCACGGCTTTCCCCATTCAGGAAGATACGCTGCCCGATTCGCTCTCTGGCCGAGACATTTTGGGCCGTGGGCGCACGGGTTCGGGCAAGACCCTGGCCTTCGTATTGCCGACGGTGGCTCGCTTGGCTGCTAGTGCGGATGACCACCGCGATACCCGCTCGGCCCGCGACCGCCGCGCTCTGCCCGCTCCCCGCGGCCTGATTTTGGCCCCGACCCGCGAGCTGGCCAACCAGATTGACGAAGTGTTAACGCCTCTGGCCCGCGCCTATCGCATCGAAACTTGCACCATTTACGGTGGCGTGCGCCAAAGTCGCCAGGTGAACGACCTGCGTTCCGGCGCCCAAATCGTGGTTGCCTGCCCCGGCCGCTTGGAGGACTTACTCCGCCAGGGCCTGCTGACCTTAGACGACGTTGAAATTACCGTGCTCGACGAGGCCGACGAGATGAGCGACATGGGCTTCCTGCCCGCAGTTGAGCGTATCTTGAGCCAGGTGCGCGAGGACGGGCAGCACATGCTCTTCTCCGCGACTTTGGACCACGGTGTCGACGCAGTGGTGAAGCGCTACCTGCACAACGCCAAGGTGCACGAGGTGGATTCCGCCACCCAGCAGGTGGACCTGATGACCCACCACATTTTTGAGACTACTCAGGGTGATAAGCACGAATTGGTGCGCAAGCTGGCCTCCGGCATGGGCAAGCGCATCTTCTTTACGCGCACCAAGTTCCAGGCCAAGAAGCTGGCCGACAACCTTACTAAGGTGGGCATTCCCGCGGCTGAGCTCCACGGCAACCTGTCGCAGAACCAGCGTGACCGCAACTTGAACGCCTTCTCGGGCGGCGAAGTGCGCGTGCTGGTTGCTACCGATGTGGCTGCGCGCGGCGTCGACGTTTCTGGCGTCGATTTGGTGGTCCAGGTGGATCCGCCGGCAGACCCCAAGTCCTTCCTGCATCGCTCGGGCCGTACTGCTCGCGCGGGCAAGGCTGGCGATGTGGTGACGCTCGTGCTGCCCAACCAGCGCCGGGATACCAAGCGTTTGCTGCGTATTGCGCACATCGACGCTAAGCCGGTGGGGCATGTGACTGCTGATTCTGGCGAGGTTGAGGCCCTGGTGGGCGAGACTGCGCCAATCGTGGAAGGCTGGACTTTGGCTCCTCTGCGGCCTGCGCGTACCGGCGGTTCCGGTTCGGGCCGTGGCCGCGGCGGGCGCGGTGGCAATCGTGGCGGTGAGCGTCGCGATGGCGGGCGTCGTGGAGATCGTCGTGATGGCGGACGTGACGGCGGGCGCAGGAATGACTTCCACAAGGGCGGTTTCCGTCGTGATGACCGCGATGATTTCGCTGGTGAGCGCCGCAGTAACCGCTATGACCGTGGCGAACGCGGTGAGCGCAACGACCGTAGTGACCGCAATGACCGCAACGATTTCGGCGGTGAGCGCGGCGACTTCCGCAGGGGCGGCAACCGTTCGTATCGCTCCCACGATTCGCGCGACTTCCGCGAGGATAGGGGCCAGCGCTCCGGCGGCTACGGACGCAACAAGGGCCGCGATTTTAACCGCAGCGACGATTTTGGTCACGACGGTCCTTTTGAAGGCCGCGGCGGTCGTGGAGACCGTGGTGACCGTTACGATCGTGGTGAGCGCAGTGAGCGCGGTGGACGTGGCGACCGCGACCGCAGCTACGGCAAGGGTAAGGGCGGTTACAAGGGTCGCTCCGACGGCGGCCAGCGCTCGCGTGGTTCCTACGAATCCCGCGACTCTTACCGTTCGCACGACTCCCACGGCTCTCGTGATTCCCGTGATTCCCGCGATGGGTTCGAGTCTCGCGGTTCGCGCAACTTCGAAGGTGGTCGCGGCAAGTCGCGCAACCCCCGTTACGATGACCGCGGCGAAGGCGGCCAGGGTGGGCACGGCGGTCACGGTGAGCGCCGCCAGTCGGCCGGTTTCCAACACCGCACCAACCGCAGCAAGCGCTCCTCCAACCCCTTCCGCGGCTCACGCAACAAGTAATCCGCGAGCCTAAATCAGCTAGCCAACGGCCAAACGCCCTAAGCTAACTGCCTAACCTACGCAAGCCGGCCCCGCATCCCACTGATGCGCCCGCCCGCTTCGCACCCAAGAGCCGCCCTGGCCCCAACCAGCGCGGCTCTTCCCATACCCATTCCCGCCCAAAAAAGTAAAAGTTTGTACATCCAATGTACAATTTTTTATACATGCGATGTACAAAATTATCATTGCGACCGACAGTGCTGCGTTTGTTTGGCCCATGCTCGCATGCATGCTAGCTCAATGCGCGCGCCCGTGACCGCTACTTTCGAACCCAGAGCACTCCCGATGGTTCTGCCGGTATACCCGGTAAAACGCCGAAAACCGCCGGAGTCTTAAAATCTAGCGGTTTTCGGTTAGATGCTGCGTTTGTCTACTCTGCGGCTACTTCCTAGCTACTTTGTGGGAGTGGCGGCCGGAGTGTGATTGCTGCTTTTTACGGCTGGATACTTCGTGGCCTGCGTAGGTGGCTGCGGCTAGGGCGCTTGCTGCTAGGAGCCCGCCGCCGCTTCACTGTTGGAGGGGGATGGCTCCGGCTTTGGGCAGGGTGAAGGCCGGGGACCAGCGGGCGTAGAGGGTCATGCTGCCGGTGACGTTTTGGCTGAAATCCCAGCGGTTGCCGCCGGTGGGTTGGGTGTACCAGCCAACGAGCCGGTTGCCTTCGTAAGTCGGTGCCGGCGACGGTTCGGCTACTGGTCCTGCTGCGTTCAAGCTAACGGTGTCGTTGGAGTGCATGGTGCCTCCCTGAGGCTCAAACATAACCACCGCATACCCTTTAACGAGCTGCTTAATGTACCCGTTGAATGGTACAGGACTGGCGTTGGGAAGTGTGACGGTGCCGTTGAAAGCGTATGTGTGCCCCCCCCCCGGGAGTGTGTGTGCCCACTGATAAGTGCCGTCGCCAGAGTTGTAACTGCCGCCTGCTGGGGAGGAGTAATCGTATTCAGTGCCGCCGTTGTTCCATTTCCAGGGCGTTGCATAAGTGTCCGGCGAGTGCTTGATGGTTGCTGGCCCCAGTGTCATCGGTGAGGGCGAGTACCCGGGCAGGTCAGGGAGACGCAATTCCTGACAGGTTCCCCAACCCGCGCAAGCCCGCAGCGCATATTCCAATACCCAACACTCTACCATCGTTTGCCAAAGCAATC
Organism: Bombiscardovia apis; assembly: GCF_033095945.1. Taxonomy (NCBI): domain Bacteria; kingdom Bacillati; phylum Actinomycetota; class Actinomycetes; order Bifidobacteriales; family Bifidobacteriaceae; genus Bombiscardovia; species Bombiscardovia apis. Next base: position 176,975 of record NZ_AP026800.1, read on the forward strand.
CCAACTTTGTATTCCAATCATGTATTTTTTTGAGCTGCGCCAGATTCAAAAACAGCTTCTTTATTTTGTCAAAAACAGTTTCTGTATTTTTGTCCAAGACGGCGCCAGATTTTTTTGACGGGCGCCGTGGTTTCAGATACAATCAATAGTGTGATTAGGACTCGTAGCGATACGGACGGCGAGCCCCATTAACCGCCAAGGCTCTACCTGCTTGGCGGTTTTTTCGTCAAGGAGCCTAACTTGGACAAGCCGTTTACCACTCTCAGCGACCAAGTGCGCATACTCCGAGAGCGAGGTCTTGAATGCGATGAAGATACTGCCCGTGTCTTGGCGAGGGAAGGCTATTACCAAGTAGTTAATGGGTACAAGCCGTTGTTTTTGAAAACCAACATCAATCAGCAAGATAAATATAGAGATGGCGCCCAGTTCCAGCATATCTATACTTTATTCTGTTTTGACCGCGACCTGCGCATGTTGATATTCAAATATTGTGAGCAGGCGGAGGCCAAGCTGAGAACTATTTGCAGTTATGTATTTACGCAAGCGTATCCCGATGATGTGTATCCGTATCTTGAAGCCAAGAACTATCGAGTTACGGCAGACCGTTCCCATTTGGCGAACTGGTACAAGTATAAAGTGGAAGATCTTATCGACACGTTCAAGCATGTGATAGGACTGCCGCCGCACCGAAGACCCCGATTTGAAAAAGACTATATTCAGTTTTACGTGGCTAAGCACCAGCATGTGCCGATGTGGGTGCTCGCAAATAGCTTGAGCTTGGGTACTATGTTCAAATTTTTCTGCTACCAGTCTGACAGCATCAGGAACGCTATAGCTCGCGAGTTTTCTCGACAGTACAGCTTTGACCACGATGACGGTACCCGCTTTTACTTTCACGATTTGCAGCAAAAATACAACCATATTAAAGACTTCCGCAATATTTGTGCTCACGATGAGCGTTTGTATTGTGCCCGTGTGGACCCGTCGAAGGGAACTTCATTGGCGGCTCTTTTGCTTGATTTTGAATCGGTACTAACTTCTGAAAGTGCTCACAAGTTGAAGCTTGATGTGTTTAATTTGGTGCAGTCCTTGTACGGTGCTGTACCTGACTATGTGTTTGACCACATTACTGACAGTATGGGATTCCCTACAGCCACTTTCGCTCCCGCCGCTTCGAGTTTGGGGAAGTAGAGTATGTAAAACAGCTGGTAACAGTGGCCAACTGAGCGGTCGGACACCTTGTTTTACTTATTCTGCTTTCGGGTGGAGATAAGAAATCCCAACAACGCGACATCGAAAAAGCAATAGCGTTGAAGAAGGAGGCAAGGTTATGACAACCATTAGTGAATTTAGGCCTGAAGATTATTTGAATAATGAAGAGGACATCGCGGATTACTTGAATGCGGCGCTTGAAGAAGCCAATGAATTTGACGATCCGCGCCAGGGAGCTGCTTTCTTCGCGCGCGAGGTGGGCGTGGCAGCGCGGGCCCGAAAGAAGGTGACGGATATTGCGAACGATACTCAGTGCACCCGTCAGGGCATTTACAAGTCACTTAGCGCACAAGGCGACCCTGCATTTAGCACTATTTTGAGCGCTATTCATGCCTTGGGTGGGCAGCTCACCGTAACTATTCCTGCTAGATAATTGGTTGTATCGCCGCTCGCTTTAAGAATCGCAGTTTTTGACGAACTAGGCTTTTTGAGACTTGCTTACACGGGTGTTGCGCCGCAAGATGCTCAAAATGTGAGCTAATAGACTGTGATAAAAGTCATAGGTTTGGGGGGTGGAAAATGGCGGAATAGCGTGGGTTTGAGCGGGTTTTCGGTGCTATGGTGAAGCCATCACAGTTATTGTTCTAAACAATTGAGGTTGATATAACTATGGCAAAAATTAATGCTGCCGACAAGATGGTTCAGGTCATGGAAGCCTGGGGCATCGATAACGTATACGGTCTGCCCGGAGATTCCGTCGACACAACAGTCGATGCCCTCTACCGCCAGCGCGACAAGATTAAGTTCACGCAGGTGCGCCACGAGGAAGTTGCCGCACTGGCCGCCGCCGCTCAGGCCAAGCTCACCGGCAAGGTGGGTGTCTGTCTCTCCATCGGCGGCCCCGGAGCCATCCACATGCTCAACGGCCTCTACGATGCCAAGATGGACCACGTGCCCGTCGTTGCTATCGTGGGCCAAATCCAGTCTCACCTGCTCAACACCGGCTACTTCCAAGAGGTAGACCTGCCCAAGCTGTGTGACGACGTAGCCGTATATAACAAGCTGGTTACCAGCCCCGAGACCGTGCCCGCAGTAATGGACGAGGCTATTCGCATGGCTTACCTCCACCAGGGCGTGGCCGTGCTGACCATCCCCGATGACGTGCCCAACCACAAAATCGAGGACACTTTCCAGCCCACCGCAGACCTCTTCCACCAGTCGCACCCCGCCATCAATCCGGCAGACATTGACAAGGCCTTGCATATGATTCACGCTGCCAAGAAGCCCGTCGCCTTCTTCGGTATGGGTGCTAAGGGCGCGCAGGTTGAGGCTAAGGAATTCGTGGAGCGCTACTCCCTGCCCTTCATTCAGACCATGCCTGCTAAGGGTACGATTGACGACGACCACCCCAACGCTCTGGGTCAGGTGGGCAAGCTGGGCACCAAGCCCGCTTACGAGGCCATGTTCGATGCCGACTTGCTGATTTTGGTGGGCACCGATTATCCTTACGCTCCCTACCTGAACGGCAAGATTCCGGCCATCCAGATTGAGATTGAACCCACCCGCATCGGCAAGCGGCACGCAGTCGAGGTTGGCATGGTCGCCGACGCTAGGGATGCTCTCACCCAGCTCAACGCTCGCGGCGAGCAGATTGCGGAAACCGGCTGGCTCAAGGCTTGCCGTAAGAATATGGATACTTGGCGCAAGTGGATGAACGACGTCACTTCCAAGTCTCACAAGGGCGTGCTGCCCTCCCGCACCTTCGCCAAGATGAGCGAAGTTGCGCCCTCCAACGCAGTTTGGTCGGTAGATGTGGGCACTTCCACCTCCTTCGGCGCTCGCTTTATTACGGCTAAGTCCACGCAAAAGTACACCATTTCCGCTTGGTTGGGTACCATGGGTTGCGCTCTGCCCGGGGCTATCGCCTCCAAGGCCTCCATGCCCGATCGCCCAGTATATGCGGTCTGCGGCGATGGCGCTTTCGCTATGGTGATGCAAGATTTCGTGACCGCGGTTAAGTACGATTTGCCTATGGTTGTGGTCATTTTGAACAACCACATGCTCGCTTTCATCGAGTACGAGCAGCAGGCAGTGGGCCAGCAGAACTACGGCATTGATTTGGCAGACATCGACTTTGCCAAGTTTGCCGAGGCTTGCGGCGGTATCGGCGTGAATGTTGCTACCGACGAGGAGTTTGACGCTGCTATCGAAAAGTACAAGAACCCCACGAAGCCGGTAATTATCAACTGCGCTTCCACCGACGAAGCCCCACTGCCCGGCAAGATTATCTGGGACGAGGCCGAGGGTTACATGAAGTTTGGCTTGGGCTATATGAAGGAACAGTTCCGCATTCCCGAGCTGCCGCCTCTGCGTGAGCTCATGCGCCAGTTCCTCTAAGCTGAGGCGAGCGTTGAGTCTTGCGTAAGGCTGCGCAAGGCCGAATGAGAAGGGCCGTGGGGTGCAAGTCATCCCGTGGCCCTTCTGCTATTCGCGCCCAATCGCCGCAATCCCGCGCCCAATCGGCGTGTCGAAAGCGGCGTGTGGTGATTTTAGGCCCGAGCTCCCTCTCTGTGAAACCCCTGTGTCTGGGCTGTGTTTCAAGCGTTCTCAGCAAACAAACAGACAGTGCTAAGCATCCTGACGGTTTTCTGTAAAAAGTCAAGTCTATCTTTCTGCGATTTCCTGTTTTAGATTAACGTGTAAGGCTCTCTGCATGCGGCAGCTGGGCATACCAACGAACTAGGGAATATGATGAACTGGCCACAAGGCAAGCATGGAGTTCAAACTCCTGGAAAGACCGCGGGAGGTGATGTCTCCGCACAGGTTAGACGCTGCCGTTTGCTGGGCCGTCGCTCCTGCTTGCGTCTGCTGCTGACCTTCTTGCTAGCGGTCATCGCGGGCCTTACTGCTTTGACTTTCGCTGCCTCCCCAACTCCAGCTTTCGCCATGCCCTCGCCCGCCCCAATCCGGACCGCGCACTATTCGAGCTGGTCCGAAGTGGCTCAAGCTGCCGTTCGACACATAGAAGCTGGCCAAGCTGCCTATTCTTCTGGCGATTACGCCGGTGCCTCTTCCGACTTTGGTGCGGCTTATAACAGCGTGTTCGTAGCCGACAATATGGCCCGGGCTCTTGCTGAAAAACTTTCCGCTCCCGAACGCAGGTATGCGATTGACCGCCAATTTCAGAATTTGCAAGGCGAGGCCTACTTTAGCGATAGTGGGCAGAGCGTAGCGAGCGATGCGGAATCGCTCAAAGCAACGCTCACTCAGCTGGGGCAAGAGCTAGATTCGGCAGCAGGAATGCCCAAGCCGGAGCCTTATGCGCAGCAGATTGAGGCGCAGACTTTGGCCGAGCGTAAACGCATAGATGCGGCGCGGAAGAACAAGGACTCGGGCAAGGGAAACAAAACGTGGACCCAAGTGGCCCATGACATGACGAACATTTTGGACTATGCATACGAACAAGCTGCGGCCGGTAAGGGGCGGGCGGGCGCTGATTTAGTCAACAAAGCCTACTATCAGTATTACGAAAAGCTGGGCTTTGAAAAAACTGCCATGAATGCCATTTCGGGCAGTCGCGTTTCCCAAGTGGAATACCAGTTTAAGCAAACCCGCATGGCGATGTCTGGCGGCAAAGATGCCAAGGAAATTAAGCCGCTGGTGAGCGATTTGCAGGCCATGCTCGTAACCGATGCCAAGATTTTAGACGGGGGAGCGGCGAGCGAGGTCAATCCCGTCACCAGTTTCCTCACTTCCGCATTCGGGCAGGCGTTCGTGGTGCTCCTGCGCGAGGGCTTAGAGGCCATTTTAGTAGTGGCCGCCATCATCGCCTACCTGGTAAAGGCTGGGCACAAAAGCAAGATTGGGCCTATTTACTGGGGTATCGCCGCCGGTTTAGCTGCCTCGGGCGTGGTGGCCCTCCTCTTCAGTCTGCTCTTCAACGGCAATGGCCCCGAGCAGGAGATTCTCGAAGGCGTGGTGGCGCTTGTGGCTATGGTCATGCTGCTCTACACCAGTAATTGGATGCTCTCCAAGGCCTCAACCCAGTCTTGGAATGAGTACATCAAATCTCAAACCGCCTCCGCAATTTCCAAGGGTAGCGTGCTGTCTCTGGCTGCGCTCTCCTTCCTCGCCGTCTTCCGCGAGGGCGCTGAAACCGTGATGTTTTACCAAGCTATCTTTGCTATGGCCCCCTCCGGTTCCTCTCAAATATGGGCGGGATTCGGCGCCGCGGCCGTCTTGCTAGTCATTATTTTCGTACTTATTCGCTTCACATCAGTCAAAATTCCCATCCGCCCCTTCTTCGCCATCACCTCGGCCCTTATGGCGCTCATGGTGGTCATTTTTGCGGGCGGCGGTGTGCATGCGCTCATCGAGGGCGATCTCATTTCGGCCTCCTATCTGCCGGGCGTGCCTACGAGCGACTGGCTGGGGCTCTACCCCTATAAGCAGAGCATAGGGGCTCAAATACTGGCCCTCATTCTGGTGATTGCGCTCTTCTTTATTTCTTGGCTCAAGAGCCGGCGCCCGGCTGCGCCAGCTCAAACGGCCACGGCAACAGCAGTATCTAATCCACCTTCTGAAACACAGAATGAACAAAGGAAACCACTATGAGCACCAAAAAACTGACCGCGCTCGCCGCGATAGTTCTCTCCGGCGCCCTAGCGCTCTCTGGCTGCGGAGGATCCAAAAGCGAAGGCGTGCGCGAGGCTTCGGGGCCCGACTCCAGCTCGCAGGGAGCCGATAAGAAGGACGGCAAAGACGGGAAGGATGACAAGAAGGAAGATGGTAAGCCGGCCTTCGAAGAGATTCCCATTCCGCCTGAAGACCAGCAGAAAGGGCCGCTCACCATCGGCACCGTCTTCTTCCAGCCTATCGACATGGTTCCGGCGATGGGACTCAGCGCTGCGGATGCTAGCCTGCATTTGGAAGCCGACATTCACGCTGCCAAAGACAACGATTTGGGCTATGCTACCGGCGAGTTTGTGCCTGATTTGACCGTCAAATACAGCATCGTAGATAAGAACGATCCCAATAACCATCAGGAGGGAACGTTTATGAAGATGAACGCCTCTGACGGCCCCCACTATGGTTCCAATATCAAGATGGAGAAGGCTGGTTCTTACAAGCTCACCTACACGATCGAATCCCCGGAACGCCAGGGCTGGATGCTCCACGTGGACCCAGCCACCGGCGTCAAGGGCCGCTTCTGGACTGAGCCTATCGTGGTGGACTGGGATTGGGATTACACGCCTCACGAGTGGTGATGCATGCGGGGCGGGCGCAAACTGCGGGTGTCTGCTCCGGAAATAACCACTAGTACAGCACTAGTTACGGCCGATAATACGTAGTACAGCAGTGATTTACGCTCAAATAATAGAGCAACGATACGAAGGAGGGTGGGCATGCTGAATCAAGTAATTTCTGTGCTGCCGGGGGTACTGGCGCCCGCCCTGCTCGTGATGATATACGGGGTGCTTCTGTCGGCAGGCGAGGGCAAAAAGAAGCCTGCCAGCGCTCGCTTGCGACTGTTGGGGCTGGGGTTAGGACTGGCAGGAGCCCTTGTCTTTGCTGGCCTAAGAGCTGCAAGCGTCATCAATCGCAGGACTATGGTCAACTATCCCACGCTTGTGATTTGCGTCATTGTCGACGTGCTCGCCCTAGCGATGATCGTGTCCAGCGGTAAAGCCACCCGCGACTGGTCGCGCTCGGGCCGAGCTTTAGCTCTTGCCAACCTCGTAGCCGGTCTCTCCATCGGTATGACGGTCTTCCGTGCCCTGCCCGAAGTCATACTTCACCTGACTAATTTTGTGGAAACTGGCGAGCCTGCTTTCACTTCCGAGATGCTGATGCGGGCTCTGGGCTTCCTACTTGGTATCGCCGCTGCCATCGTCGTAGCTCTGATTTTCCGCAGTTTGCGCACCGGCTGCCCTCGCGGCTTGTTAACCCTTACAGCAGTGCTCCTCATGGCGCTCATCTTCACTCAGCACGCGACCAGCCTGCTTGCCATCATGCAAACGGTGGGAGACCTGCGCTTGCACGGCACCCCCTTCCGCCTCTTTACGATTCTGTATAACGCCAATAATTGGCTCGCTATGGCCCAAGTGGCCGTGTTCCTCATACCGGCAGTAGCCAGTTTTATTGCCGGTTTGCGCTCGCCTGCCGCTAGATTTGCTGGCGATGGGCAAGCGCCTACTCCCGCTCAAATGCGCAAGAGCAAGGCTTTTCGCCGCAAGGCCCTACTGGCTGCTATTGCCAGCGTTCTCGCCGTTGTGAGTGTAGTGCTCACGCTCACCGTTGGCCCTGCGCAAGCAAGCAAAACGCCGGTGCTTTCCCCGCCCGAGGCCTACTCGCTCAGCGACGGCAAAGCGGTCATTCCCTTCTCCAAAGTCGACGATGGCCACCTCCACCGTTTTGAATACAAGGCCAAAGACGGTACGGTAATGCGATTTATTATCATTAAGAAAAACGGTGGATCCTATGGGCTCGGCCTCGACGCTTGCGAAAACTGCGGCTCAGCTGGCTACTACGAAAAAGACGGTGTCATCATCTGCAAAAGGTGCGATGTGGCCATCAATATAGCCACTATCGGCTTCAAAGGCGGCTGCAATCCCATTCCCTTCGACTACACCACTAGCGCTGGCAGCATTGTCATCCAAACCGCGACTTTGGATGCTTTGTCTTCGCACTTTAAGTGATAGGAGGTCTGCATGTTTTTTCTCACGATGATTCGGCGCTCCTTCAGCCGGCAGTTGGGTCGACGACTGCTCATTGCTCTCAGCGTGGGCCTCGCCGCTTGCGTGGCTGTGGCTATGCTGGGCGTGGTCTTCGATTCGGGAGACAAACTCAACGCCGAGCTCTCGGCATACGGCTCAAATATTACCGTCCAGCCCAAGTCCGAAGCAGTGGTTTCTGACTTATATACCACTGCCGACGCGGGCGCAAACCCGAGTGCTGACAGCGCTCCCGATTCTTCCGATTCTTCCTCTGAATCGAATCAAGCAGTACCCACGGCCGTATTAAAAGAGTCCGACGTAGCAAAAATCAAAACTATTTTTTGGGCCTATAACATCACCGATTTTGCGCCCCGCCTCGATATCTCGGCCCAAGTCAACGGCCAAACCGCGCCGATAGTGGGCACCTGGTTCCACCACACCGTCAAGCTTGACAGCGGCCAATCCAGCCAAGAAGGCATCGAAGGACTCCGCCCCTGGTGGAAACTGCAAGGCAGATGGCCCAAAGACCAGGCCAAAGAAGCCGTCATTGGCAAGGATTTGGCAGCCAAACTGGGCGATAAAACCATAGGAGACAGCCTCGAATTGAGCCTAGGCCAGCGGAAGGAGAGTGTGCGCATCGTTGGTATTTTCGACTCTGGCGACGCTGATTCCTCCTCCGTCTACCTGCCCAGCGCCTTAGCGCAAGACTTAGCAAACCTGCCTAACCAGGTGAGCCGGGTGGAAGTCAAGGCCCTCACCACTCCCGAAAACGACCTAGCCCGCAAGGCCGCGCGCAACCCAGCTTCCCTCACGCAAGACGAGTGGGAAACCTGGTATTGCACCGCTTATCCCTCCTCGATTGCCTATCAAATCGAGGAAGTTATACCCGGCGCTGTGGCCAAGCAAGTGCGGCAAGTGGCCGCCTTACAAGGCGATGTCTTGCAAAAAACGCAGGCCGTGATGATGCTAGTAACCGTGCTCAGCCTTATCTCCTCAGCCGTTGCCGTTGCTAACTTAATGGCCTCCTCCATCTCCGAGCGCTCTGCCGAATTCGCCCTCCTCAAAGCCTTGGGTGCCCGCGACGGCGCAGTCTACCGGCTCACTTTAGCGGAGACTGCCTTCATGAGCTTGGTTGGAGCCATCGTGGGGGCGCTGGCAGGCGTGGGAATGGCGCAAATAGTGGGGCACGTAGTCTTCGGCTCGGGTATCGCCATGCGGCCTATGGTCTTCGTGCTGGTCTTCGCCCTCTTGGCTCTGACGGTACTGCTGGCTTCAGTTTCGGCCATTCGTAACATCTTACGACTACGACCTGCGGAGGTGCTTCATGGGCGCTGATAATCGGCACAAGGGCATGGGCAATGCGGGCATGTTTCTCACTATGCTGTCCGGTACCATATTCCGCCGTCGAGGCAGGGCCCTCATGGCGGTCATTGCCGCGGCTATCGGCGCTGCCACCCTCTTCTGCTTGGCTGCAGTATGCCTAGAAGTGCCCAGGCAGATGAACGAAGAAATGCGTTCCTACGGAGCCAACTTAGTAGTAGCCCCCATTGAGCGGCCCGACCAAGCCCGCACCGACATCGCTGCGCCTATGGTGGCCCACACTACAGAGATGGTGGAGGCCAAGGGGCCTACGAAATTTGCCACGTACCGCTACGAAAGCGTGCGAATTAACTCTGCTTCCTACTTGATGGCTGGCATCTCGGCGGGCCAAGTTCGCGAGCTCAACCACCACTGGAATGTGGAGGGCAGCTGGCCCAAGCAAGGGCAGGTCATGGTTGGCCGGGATGTGGCCGAAGCTATGGGGCTCAAGGTGGGCGGCCCGGTCGAAGTGCGCTATTTGGAAGCTGACGACGGCTCCAACCGCCAAGCCGGGCAGTGGACGAAAGACAAGGTGCTGGGCAAGGCTTCGTATCGCGTTGCGGGGATTGTGGAGACCGGCGGTAGCGAGGATCAAATCGTCTATGCCAGCCTGCCGGACTTGGAGGCGCTCACCCATCTCAAGCGCGGCACCGACGTTATCGAATATTCTTCTAGTGCTATGGGCAGCAATCTCGCGGCCATTGCCACCGCTATCAACGAGATGACCAGTATGGGCGTCAAAGCGCAGACAGTGACGAAAATATCGTCGGCAGACAATCGCATTATTACCATGTTGCAAACCCTGTTTTGGCAGGTTTCCCTAGTGGTTTTGGTTCTCACTTTGGTGGGAGTGGGCACCACGATGGCTTCTATTGTTTCCCAACGGCGCAGTGAAATCGCCCTGCGCAAGGCCCTGGGAGCGTCCTCGTCGGGCTTGGCTTTCGAGTTCTACGTGGAGTCGGCCTGTTACGGGCTACTGGGCGGGGTGCTCGGCGTTGGGATTGGATACGCATTCGCCCGGCTCCTGTGCTCGTCAGTCTTCGGGCGGGCCTTGGGCTTGAGCTGGCCACTGGCGCTGGCAGCAGTCGCTTTAAGCATTATCATGGCTCTCCTTGGCTCTATAGAGCCAGTGTGGAGGGCTTCCCATATCGATCCGGCTCTGGTATTGAGTCAAGAATAGGTAATCGTTATAAAGAGCGTAACTAAGCGGAAGAATAAGAGCAGAGGAGCAGCAGATGAACGAGAATCAGAAGAGCTCGGCGGAGCAAGAATCGGCTTTGGTGCCGGGAACGGAGGTAGACGCAAAACAGAGTTCAGCGCAGAGCTCAGGGCAGGGCTCCGGTATGCTGCTCGACCTGCAAGGTGTTTCCAAAATATACGGAGATTTGCGCGCTTTGGATAGTGTGAGCCTTTCCGTGCCGGCGGGGCAGTGGTTGGCAGTAGTGGGCTCTTCAGGCTCGGGCAAGACCACGCTGATGAACATTATTGGATGCATGGATTCGCCTTCCGAAGGCTCGGTGCTCTTGGAGGGTCAGCGCTTGGAAGACATGGGTTCGGCCCAGCTGGCAGACGTGCGCAAAGACGTCGTAGGACTAGTCTTCCAAAAGTTTTACCTAGTGCCACACCTTACCGCGGTGGAAAACGTTATGGTGGCCCAGTACTATCATTCTGTGGTCGACGAGCAGCAGGCTTTGGCGGCGCTGGAGCGGGTTGGCCTAGCCGAGCGCGCCCACCACTTGCCCGGCCAACTTTCCGGCGGCGAGCAGCAGCGAGTGTGCGTGGCCCGAGCGCTAATCAACAATCCCAAGCTGATTCTGGCCGACGAACCCACCGGCAACTTAGACGAAGTTAACGAAAAGATAGTGCTCGAGATCTTCCGCCAGCTCCACGAGCAGGGCACTACCCTCATCGTAGTAACCCACGACGCCCTAGTAGCCTCCTGCGCCCAACGCGAGATTATGCTCAGCCACGGCCAACTAGCCGGCGAAACCTGGAACGACCAATCCGCCCGCCAAGCCTACAACTCCGCCGGCGGCCGCCCCGCCACCAGCGGCTCAACCATACCTTCCCACAACCCTGCTAACGCCCCAACCAAAAGTCCTAAAACCCGCTAATAGCATTCAAGCGCTCCTGCCCCCCCCCCGCTGCTCTAGGCGGGGTGGTGTCGGGGGTGGGGGTGGCGCTTGGGGTGGGTTAGGTGGTGGGTGGTTAGGGTTAGGGCGGTTAGGGTGGTGGCTAGGAGGATTCCGCGGCCGGCTAGGCGGCGGGTGGGGAAGGCTCCGGCCTTGGGCATGATCATGCCGTAGGTGTAGGGCAGGGGGTAATCGTCTTGCGGGTCGCTGCCCAGAGTCCAGCGGATTTTTGCATCAACGAGCCCGGCTGGGTGGGCTGGCACGGTTAGCTGCCACACTTTCTTGGCGCTATCCCAAACGGGTGCCGGGTTTGCCTCGGTTTGGTCAAATGCTACAGAAGTTACGGCGAGCTTTTGCTTACCGGTTTTTGCTGGCGTGGTCTTATCGACTGCGGGATTGGGCGGGTAGGTATTGCCGGTGCCGTTGGAGCCATTGCCTAATTGGCCGTTACTGTTGCATCCCCAGCTGTAGATGTTGCCGTCCTCGTCGATTGCAATTGTGTGATAATACCCCGCTATTACGGTCTTATACTTGTTGCTTTGGGTGTGTTCGCCCTGTTCAATTTTGCTGGGCACAAGCCTGTGGTTTTCGTTTGCCCTGCCCGATTCGCCGTTGCCTAGCTGCCCGTAATCGTTGCCTCCCCAAGTGTAGAGGGTGTTGTCGTTAGTGACGCCTGCCGAAAACTCCCATCCGGAGCTGATGTCAACAAAGTATGTGCCGGGATTGAGCTCCCCTCGGCTGGCTTTGACTGGTGTGAACTTATTACTCCTACTGGGGTCACCATCGCCGAGGCGACCATTATTGTCATCTCCCCAAGCGTAGAGGGTGTTGTCATTGGCAAGCGCCAGACAGTGTATGCCGCCGCAGCTGATTCGCGTGTAGTAGGTGCTGGGGTCAAGCTCGCCCTGACTAATCTTTTTGGGCTCGGATACTGCTCCTTGTTGTCCGTTGCCGAGTTGCCCCCAACCGTTGTGTCCCCAAGTGTAGACAACGTGGTCGTTGGTAAGGGCAGCGCAAGTGTAGGCGCTTGCGCTGATTTGAACGTAGTATGTGCCGGGGTTGAGTTCGCCTTGATGTATCTTACCTGGAGTAGTCCTTGTTCCCCGCAAGCTCCCTTGGCCCAGAATGCCAGCCCCATCATTATTGCCCCAAGTGTAGATGGTGTGATCGTTGGCTAAAGCCATGACATGAACAAGACCGATGCTGAGTTCAGTGAAGTGGGTGCCGGGGGTGAGCTCACCTGGGCTAACTTTGACTGGTTCGTTTCTGTCAATAGTGGTGCCGTCGCCGAGTATACCGCTATTATTCCAGCCCCAAGAGTATGCGTTGTTGTCGTCGCCTAGAGCGTAGGACTTCCAGTTGTCCGCCCATATTTTAGTGAAATGCACTCCGGCAGGCGTGTGGACGCGCACAGGCAGGTTGCTGTCGGTATTGTTGCCGTTGCCTAGCTCGCCGCGGCCGTTACTTCCCCAAGCGTAAGTGTTTCCGTCGGAGGCGATGGCCAGAGTGTGGGCGGAACCTCCGCTTATCTGGGTGTAGCGCAGGCCTTGTGGCGGTTCGGGCGATGTAATGCTCACGCTCTCACCCCCGTAGGGAGGGCCGCCGGTGGAGCTCATGCCGAATTTCCAAGCCTCCCATTTGGCTGTCAGCGTCATATTGCTGTTGACCGTCTTGCTAAAATCCCAGAGTTTGCCGCTGCTGTCGGCCCAGCCGATGAACCAGTGGTGCTCCCAGCTGGGTGTGGGGTCGGGGAAATTGACCGGCCGCAAGTCGTCGGTAAACACGGCTTGGGCTGCTGGCGGCGTTCCGGGGGCTCCACCTAAGTTAAAGGTCACTTTGTATATGGCGGTGTATGTGTAATGGAAGGTGAGGCTGCCGGTTCCAGCGTTGGTTGAGCTGATGTGGCCGCCGCTGTCGATTCCTTCGAGGTGGTAGTTTACGGTCACGTTGACTGCGCCCGGCCCGCTTTTGGGCACGTCCATATTCCAGGCTCCGCTGGTGCTGTCTATGGTTTTGCTGGTTACTGCGTTGCTGCCAAAGCTGGCAGTGTTGACTACGTATTTGGTTCCTGAGACTTCTTGAGGGGTGTATCTCCCGCTGCCTAATGAGCCAGTGTTGCCGTCTCCAAGCTGACTGTAAACATTCGACCCCCAAGCATAGGCGACTCCTTGACTGTCGAGCGCTACGGAATGGATTGCTCCTGCACCGATGTCGGTTATGCTAATGCCGCTGTCAGCTAAGCTGCCGGTGGTGATGAGCGTGGGCGAGGAAAGAATGTTGCCATTGCTGTTGTTTATGCCGATTTGGTTGTTGTTGTTTGATCCCCAGGCATAGACGCGTCCTTGGTTGTCGAGAGCCACCACATGGTATGTGCTCGTGCTGATTTTGGTGATAAAACTGCCGTTCAGACTACTGGCGGTGATAGTGCTCGGCGTGGGGTTGGCGCTGGTGCTGTCGGTGCTGCCGTTGCCGAGCACTCCCATAGCGTTGTATCCCCATGCGTGAATGTGGCCTTGGTTGTCGAGGGCTGTGGAGAAATATCCTCCTGCGCTGATGCTGGTGATAGTAGCGCTGGCCAAGCTGCCGGTAGTAACGGGTGTGGGCGTGGGGTTTGGAACATGGAGACCATTGTTGGTGGTGTTGCCTAGCTCACCACGGGTGTTGCTCCCCCAAGCGTGGACGCGTCCTTGGTTGTCGAGTGCCAAGGCATGCTCATCGCCTGCGCTGATGCTGGTGATAGTGGCGCTGGCGAGGCTTCCTGAGGTGATTTGCGTTGGCGTGGGATTGGGATTATTGGTGCCGCTGTTAGTGGCGTTTCCCAGCGGGCCGTATTTGTTGTCTCCCCATGTGTGGACGTGGCCTTGGTTGTCGAGCGCCATGGAGTAGTTATTGTCTGCGCTGATGCTAGTAATGGCATCTGCTGGCAGACTACCGCCGGTTACTTTAACTGGTATGGGATTGGGTGTCTGTGTGCCGGCATTAGCTGCTGTTCCGAGTTGACCCGAATAGTTACTGCCCCAAGCGTAGATATTGTGGTCGTCTCCGAGAGCCAGGGAGTGCAGACTTCCAGCACTGATTTGGGTAAAGTGCACGCCCTCCGGAGTTTGCACTCGCACAGGCAGAGAACGATTGGTCGAGCTGCCGTCGCCGAGTTGCCCGTGGCCGTTCCAGCCCCAAGCGTAGATGTAGCCGTCTTTTCCAAGAGCGAGGTTATGTAGGTTCGCGCTGATTTGGGTGTAGCGCACGCCGGTGGGAGGGGGCGGAGTAAGTGTTGCCTGCGCGTCTTCGTTGGCGGGGCCTTTAACAGTTGAGAGGGTGAATCCGTCTACTGTTTCGGAATTACCGCCACCGCCGCGTATAAGCTGGCTTGGGGCGCTGTTTTGGAGCGGATTTGCTCGGACTGGGCGGGCGTTACTGAGTGCCCCCCCCCCCTAGGATAATGAAGGTAATCGCTAGCAAAACTGCACTGCTGGTGCGAAAACGACGCATGTATCTACCTTTATGTGAATGCAAGTAATAAAGTATCTGGCAAACTTCCGCTTTTCCGCCTGCTCGGCCCCCGCCTGAGCGTGAAAAGTGGTCCCCGCATTGCCAATATGCGTCTCAGTATAACCAGACGCATCCACCCCCGCGCCCCCCAGCAAACTACCCCCATGGCATTTTCACGTTTCCCGCCCTTATGGCCAAAAGCTCGCGATTGCCGGAACTTTTCGCGAAATTTGTGCCGTTTTACCTAAAAAAGTGGCCGAATGCTCGCGAATTAAAGAAATTGCCGCGAGCTTTTGGCCATAATGCGCTATGGAGACTACTGAAATTCAAAAGTCTCCGCTGACTTCAGCTACCGAGCTGCGTTTACTTATTGCGAGCTCTGTGGCAGTTCGCTGCACGTTTGCATTTGCGCCGCTTATTGAACTCGCAGACACCATACGCTGCCGCTGCTAGAGCTGTGAGTAGAAGCAGACTGCTTCCAGTGAGGCGTTGCAGAGGAATAGCTCCAGCTGTGGGTAGGGTGAGGTAAACGTAGTAGTAGAAACCTGGGGTGATGGTGTAGACAGGCTGGGTACTTCCGTTGAGGGACCACTTCAGTTTTACGGGTACGAGACCATCCCCGTGCGGCGGTGTATTGCCATGCCATTGCACATTGCTTGCGTCATAAGTGGGCGCAATTGCATGAGAGGAGTCGCCGAACTCTACGCTGTTTACGCTTATTTTGTTGGTTGTAATAGCTTTTGGCTGGGAACGATAGTTGTTGGGCGGGCTGGTAGTATCGTCGCCCAGCTGCCCGTTGAAGTTCAAACCCCAGGTCTGCGCGTTGCCGTTTTGGTCGAGTGCTATCGAATGCGAACCTCCTGCGTTGATTTGTGCATTGCTGCTGGTGGGTGCGCCTCCTCCAACCAGTGCAGGGCGGGGATTGGGATTGCTGTTTCCGCTATTTGCGGCCTTGCCGAGCTGTCCTGTTCTGTTGAGACCCCATGCATGGATGCGGCCTTGGTCGTCGAGTGCCAAAGAGTGCCAGCTGCCGGCGCTGATTTGAGTGACAGAGTCGACTGGCAGACTACCTCCGGTCACGACTGCCGGAGCAGGGTTTGCGTTATTGCTCCCATTATTGGCAGTCTTGCCCAGTTCGCCGTACATGTTGCGGCCCCACGTGTGGACGCGGCCCTCACTGTCGAGCGCAACCGTATGTGTGCTTCCTGCGCTGATTTGGTTGATAGTGCTGGAAGATAAGCTACCGTTGTCCACTTGTGCAGGGGTGGGATTGGGGTTGGTGGTGCCGTTGTTAATCGTGTGCCCCAGCTGGCCAAACATGTTGTGACCCCATGCATGTACGTGACCCTGCGAATCCAGAGACAGGGAGAATTCTTGGCCTGCGCTGATTTGGCTGTTGCTGGCAGGTAAGCTACCGCCGGTTACTGTCGCAGGGGTGGGGTTGGCGGCGGTTATTCCATTGTTGGTGGCGTTGCCGAGCTGCCCGTATTGGTTATTTCCCCATGTGTGTATCTGGCCGTTACCGTCGAGCGCCATAGCATGTGTGCTCCCTGCGCTTATTTTCGTGATGGATCCTGCCGCCAAACTGCCGCCGCTTATTTTGGAAGGTGCCGGATTGGGTGTGGTGCTGCCGTTGTTGGTGGTGTTGCCGAGCTGCCCGTATTGATTACTGCCCCAAGAGTAAACATTGTGGTCATCTCCCAGTGCAAGAGAGTAGTCATGTCCTGCGCTGATTCGGATGAAGTGTACGCCAGTCGGGGTTTGCACGCGGGTGGGTAGCGTTTTCTGGTCGGTGGTGGTGTTGCCGAGTTGGCCGTAGTCATTGCCTCCCCAAGCGTAGGTGTTGCCGTCGGAACCTATCGCCAGCGTGTGCCAAGTGCCTGCGCTGATTTGTGTGAAGCGCAAACTAGTGGTTTTGGGATTCACGCTGATAGTGATTGGAGTGTTGCCAGTTACTGGTCCGGAGGCTGGGCTGATGGTGAACTTGTAGTAGTCCCAGTGGGCGTAGAGTGTGAGTGGCCCAGTAACGGGATCCGCAAGATTCCACGGGCTGCCGTCGCTCTTAAACCAGCCTGTGAATTGATGCCCCGCCCAAGTAGGATCCTGTGGCCAGTCCATGAGCTCGTCGTTCACGACAGCTTGGTCTGCGGGTCCAGAGGCTTCTCCTTTTCCTTCTCCTAAGTCGTAGTGGACGATATAAGTGCCGCAGTATTCGTAGTGGAATATGACCTCTGACCCGCCATTACCTAAATGTATGGTGCCATCCGCTGCGATACCGTTGATCTTGTAATAGACACGAACTTTTACTTTTTCGGGGTCGTTTTGAGGCACGTCTATCTTCCATGCCTTGGTTATGGGATCTTCAGAGATTTTCGCAGTACTACAGCTAGAGTTGGAGGGGATAGAAACGCAAAAGATAATATACCGAGGAGTAACTACCTGTGCAGGAACGGTAGACCTAGTGGTGGCTGCAAGTCCGAGTGCTCCATACACGCTGCCTCCCCACGAGTAAGCGTGCCCGTCGCTGCCGATTGCGAAGACGGCTTCACCAGAAAGGCTTACATAAACCGAAGTGAAGTGTTCTCCAGTAGGGAGTGCTCCTCGTTCCACCCGAACGGGTGTGACGTGGTTGCTGACACTACCTCCGTTGTTAACAAATAAGACCCTTCCCCAGGTGTAAGTGTTGCCGTCGGAGCCTGTTGCCATAGTTAGCGAGGTACCGGCACCAACCGAAGTGAAGTGTTCTCCCGCAGGAAGTTCTCCAGGTTTTACCTTGACGGGTGAATATTTATTCGCGCTGCGCTTCTCCTGCGGTGTGCCGTTGGGGTTTCCCTCTGTGCCGTCACCGAGCTCGCCAGCGACATTGAACCCCCAAGCATATGCGTTTCCATCGGTGGCGAGAGCGATGTTATGCATGGGGGAAGCGCTAATAGCGGTGAAACGCTCTCCAACGGGGAGTTCGCCTTGAGGGACTCGCCCCGGCGTAACGCGATATTGAGATTGCGAATTGACTGGCATGCCGGTACCGAGTTGATCATACGCGTTGTCGCCCCACGAGTATATGCGTCCGTCACTGCCAAGTGCGATCATATGGTTTCGACCTGCGCTGATTGCGGTGTAACGCTCTCCTGCCGGGAGTGGTGCCCGACTTACCTTGACTGGTGATTCTCGGTTGGTGGTTGTGCCGTCGCCGAGGTCGCCTCGGCCGTTAAAACCCCAAGTGTAGACATTTCCATCTGTTCCGATGGCAGCTGAGTTGGACCAGTTAGCGCTTACGTCTGTGAATTGTACTCCAGCCGGTGTTGGAACGCGCTTGGGTGTTGGAACGCAGCCAAAACCAGCATCGAGTTCGACACCGAGCCCCCATTCAGGCTTTCCCCATGCGTAAATGTTTCCATCTGTTCCGATGGCTATGCTGTGCTCATTACCTACTGCGACGGTTGTGAATTGTACTCCTGTCGGTGTTTTAATACGCACAGGAATACCCTCTGATGTAGCATTCTGGCCATAGATGTTACCGTCACCAAGTATGCAATTTCCTGCTGCGCCCCAGGCGTAGGTGTTGCCGTCTGAAGCGATTGCGACGGTGTGATACTCTCCTGAACTAATGCTGGTGTAGGTAATGTCTTCGCTCGGAGAAGGCGGTGTGATAGTAGCCGTAGCGCTGGCGTTTGCTGGGCCTTTAGTGGGGGAGAGAGTGAAACCGTCTACGGTTTCGGAAGTTTGGACACCGCCGCGGGTGAGCTGGCTGGGTGCGCTATTTTGGGCAGGTTCAGCTGCGGCCGAGCGAACTAAATTTAATTGCCCCCCCCCCCAAGAATAGCCATAGCTAACGCAAGCAAAACGGAGCTAGTAACCCGAAAACTACGCATGGTAATAATCCCTTTATTAACAAAAGTTGTAACGTTTTACTGCGATGAGTAGGGCAAACGCCATGCTCTCCACTCCGCTCCAGTTCCCCAACCACCAGCTGAGCACACAGTTATCTAATTTCAACTGTAACATTATCCGCTGTCGACGCCACCCGGCTTTGTCGCTGTTGCAAGGGTTCAATGCCAGACAGCTGTTCCTCTGTGTATCGCCGTAAACCCCTAACGGCCAAAAGCTCGCGATTGCCGGAACTTTTCGCGAAATTTGTGCCGTTTTTGACGAAAAAGTGGCCGAATGCTCGCGAATTGGAGAAAGAGCCGCGAGCTTTTGGCTGTTCGGTCTGGGTTGGGGTGAGACCAACTGTGGGTGTCCAGTATGTGGTCATGGTTGGGGATAGGGGAGCGGATATGGGGCTTGGCTGGTAGGCTCGAAGTATGATTACTATTGAACATTTGACTAAGACCTTTGGGGCGAAGAAGGCTATCGACGACGTGTCTTTCACTGCCGCCGACGGTAAGGTCACCGGCTTTCTGGGGCCTAACGGCGCTGGCAAGTCCACTACTATGCGCGCGGCTTTGGGGCTAATTCGCGCCGAATCTGGGCAGGCGCTTATAGATGGCCACCCCTTTACGAGTCTGCGCTCGCCGATGGCGGAAGTTGGGTCCGTCTTGAACCCGCGCTCGGCCCACAAGAATCGTTCTGCGCGCTCGCATTTGGAGGCGCTCGCTTATAGCAACGGCATTCCTAAGTCTCGCGTCGACGAAGTGATGGCCATTGCCGGCATCTCCGCGGTGGGGAAGAAGAAGGCTGGTTCTTTCTCGCTCGGTATGAGCCAGAGGCTTTCGATTGCGGCCGCCCTGCTGGGAGATCCGCAAAACTTGGTCTTCGACGAGCCGGTTAACGGGCTTGACCCTGAGGGTGTGATGTGGGTGCGCCAGTTGTGCCGCTACTATGCTTCTCAGGGCCGGTGCGTATTGCTGAGCTCGCACTTAATGAGCGAGGTGGCGCAGACTGCCGACGACCTCGTCATCATTGGTCAGGGGCGTGTTTTGGAACACACTTCGGTGGCCGACTTCTTGTCTGAGCATTCCTCTCACACTATTCGCATTGCAACGCCTCAGGCTTCGCTCTTGCAGCAGGCTTTGCAGGGTGGGCCCGAAGTGAGCGTGGAGCTGTTGCCTCCGTCTGCTGGCGATCCTGCCGGTGCGCAAGTGCTGCGCGTGGGTGGTATGGAACTGGCTCAGGTGGCGCAAATCGCAGCTGATAAGCAGATTGTGATTTATGAGTTCCGCGAAGAGAAGGCCTCGCTAGAGGAAGCCTACATGGCCTTGACTCACGGCAAAGAGGAATACAAGACTGCGAATGTGCCGGTGCCGGGATTGGTTTCCGCTCAGGGGACTTCGCAAGAGCCCATACAAGCGCCGATGCAGGCATCTATGCCAATGCAAAGCCAGATGCCGATGCAGCAGACACCGGGCCAAGCTCAGGGGCAGGGCGCTACTCAGCCTGCGGTCCCTGGTCAGTTCGCGCAGCCGGTTCAGCCTACGCAGCCGGTTCAGCCGGTGGTGCCGATGCAGCCAAACCAGCAGGGTTACGGCCAGCCGGCTCCTCAGCAGCAGACCGTTCAGCCTCAGCAATTCCAGCAGCCGGTTCAGCCGGTGCAAACAGAGCCTGTTCAACCTGTTCAGCCTGAGCCGATGCAGCCGGTCCAACCAGTGCAGCCGGTTCAGCTGATTCAACCAGAGCAACCGGTGCAAACGCAGCAGCCCATTCAGCAGCAGCCCGTGCATCCGGTCCAGTCGCAGCAGCATTATGTGCAGCCTGCCGACAACCAGCAGCCTTCGAGTGCTCCCGCGAATCCGGAGAGCAACCAAGCCAGTAGTACCAACGAGGAAGGGGGCGCGCAATGAGCCAGCCTACGATGCCAGCAGCTCCAGTTATGGGAGGTAATGCTTCGGCCGCCGCTCCCACTCCCGTAAACAACTATCAGAGTTCCCGCCGCGAGCTAAGCCAACATGTGCACGTGGGCCTGTGGCGCAGTATTCGCAGTGAGTTCGTTAAGCTCACCAGCCTCAAATCCACTTGGATTCTGCTCATTATCAATCTTCTGTTGCTCCCTGCAGGTGCCGCAATGGCAGCGTGGACCATGAAAACAGTGGCCAGGTTAGATCTAACGACCGGCGACTTCAGCAATCACACGCGGGCTATTCCGGCGCAAGCTGTGTGGCAGTCAGTCACCACCTTCGTTGGAATATCAACCATCGTCGTGGGCATTTTTGGCGTGTTGAGTATCACGACTGAGTTCACCTCATCGTCAGTTGATGCCAGCCTGACCGCTAATCCTCATCGCAACATGATGCTTGCCGCCAAAGCCATAGTGGTCGCAGCATTCTCTTGGTGCTTCAGTCAGTTGGGCATTCTGCTCTCTTGGGCCATTGTGCGCCTGCAACTGAGCGGTGTAGAAATTCTGAGCTTGGATCACGCATACAAGGCCCTGCCCTGGGTGAGTATCATCGGAGCTCCGCTGATTTCGGTTGGTTTCGCTGTGATGGCGGTGGGCGTGGGTGCTCTGTGCCGCTCGACGGTTGGCGCCGTCTTTACCCTCATTGGTATCGACTTCTTCCTTCCGGCAATCATCAGTATTTTCTCGATTGCCATGCGCTATGTAACGTGGATTGGTACCCTCAGTAAATTGATGCCCACCCAGCTCATGTCTACGTTCCTGGCGGCCGGTTCGAGCAGTGGCGAAGATATTTCTGCCAAAAGTTTCGACCCCTTATGGTGGCAGGCTGGTTTGCTCTTCCTAGTTTGGGTAGTAGCCTTCTATGCTATCGGCGCTGTCTTGTTAGAAAAGCGAGATATTAAGTAAGCTTGGGCTCATTTGACCAACCTGCCCGGCTCTTGCAAGCCCTTGAAAACCCGCTTAGTCCGCTAGTTTTCAAGGGCTTCTTGTTTGTAATCAATTCTTCACGCGGGTGTCACGCGAAACGCATAGTATGGGTACTATGGCTACATTTACACGCGAAGAGATAGAGCACTTGGGCGACTTAGCCCGCATTGCCCTTACAGACGGCGAAATCGAGCGTCTTAGGGGTGAGCTCAACGTTATAGCAGAGTCCATTACTAAGGTGCAGGAAGTGGCTGGAGACGACGTGCCTCCGACCGCAAATCCTATCCCGCTTGAAGCTTATTTGCGGCCCGACGAGGTGCAGACGCCCCTGACGCAAGCCGAGGCGTTGGCCGGAGCACCTGAGACGGAAGCGGGCATGTTTGTGGCCCCGCAGATTCTAGGGGAGGAGTAAGCAATGAGCAGCACTGAAGAACTGGTAAAGCTGTCAGCCTCCCAAATGGCGGCGCAGATTCACGCTAAGGAAATCTCCTCTCGCGAGCTAGTCGAGGCCGAGCTTGAGGTAATTGATGCCGCTGAGCCCAGCATTGACGCTTTCTTACAAGTTTCGCGCGAACAAGCGTTAGAGCAGGCAGACGCACTCGATAAGCGCATTGCCTCCGGAGATACGGAAGATTTGCCTGAGTTGGCAGGCGTTCCCGTGGCCGTAAAAGACATGATCGTGACCAAGGGCATCGCTACGACGGCCGCTTCCAAGATTTTAGAGGGGTGGATTCCCCCCTACGACGCTACCGTTGTAGAGAAGCTGAAGGCTGCTGGCATGCCGATTTTGGGCAAGACCAACCTCGACGAGTTTGCCCAGGGCTCTTCGACTGAGCATTCCGCTTTTAAGTCCACCAAGAATCCTTGGGATACGGGGCGCGTGCCCGGCGGTTCCGGTGGTGGTTCGGCTTCTGCTGTGGGTGCTTTCGAGGTTCCTCTGGCGCTTGGTACCGACACCGGCGGTTCCATCCGTCAGCCTTCGGCCCTGACTGGAACTGTAGGCGTTAAGCCCACTTACGGTGGCGTATCTCGCTATGGCGCTATCGCTATGGCTTCTTCGCTTGATCAGGTTGGTCCGGTTTCTCGCTCCGTGCTCGATGCTGCCCTCCTGCAAGAGGTCATCGGCGGCTACGACCAGCGAGATTCTACTTCTATCCCCAAGCCGGTGCCGCCACTGGCTCAGGCTGCCCGTGAAGGCGCCAAGATGGACCTTACTGGCATGAAGGTGGGCTTGGTTAAGGAGCTCTCTGGGGATGGCTACCAGCCCGGCGTGGAGGCCCGCTTCAATGAGGGCGTGCAGCTCCTGCAAGACATGGGTGCTGAGGTAGTAGAGGTTTCCTGCCCCCACTTCTCGTACGCTCTGGCCGCTTACTACATCATCATGCCCTCTGAGGTCTCCTCGAATCTGGCCCGCTACGATGGTATGCGTTATGGCCTGCGAGTGATGCCGCCAGAAGGCACGGCACAGACTGCTGCCAACATGATGTCTGCCACCCGCGAGGCTGGTTTTGGAGACGAAGTCAAGCGCCGCATTATTTTGGGCATTTACGCACTCTCCGCTGGCTACTACGACGCTTGGTACGGCTCGGCACAGAAGGTGCGCACGCTCATTATTCGCGACTTTGAAGAGGCCTTCAAGAAGGCTGATGTTTTGATTTCCCCAGCTTCGCCTACGACCGCCTTCAAGTTCGGCGAGCGCATGAATGATCCTCTAGCCATGTATTTGAGCGATGTGGCCACGATTCCGGCCAACATGGCTGGCTCTCCGGCTATGTCTATCCCCGCAGGGCTTTCGGACGACGGCCTGCCGGTCGGCTTCCAGTTCTTTGCCCCGCAGATGCGCGACGAAGTCATGTACAAGCCCGCAGCAGCGCTCGAAGCTGCCCTCGAAGCTAAGTGGGGCGGTCCGATTCATCGCGATCTCAAGACCCCTTGGCTGGGCAACAAGTAAGCTGCGGAAGGTAAGGAATGCAAATGGCTGAAAAACTGATGAAATATGCCGATGCCGTGGCAAAATACGAGCCCGTTTTTGGTTTGGAAGTTCACGTTGAGCTTTCAACCAATACCAAGCTTTTTTGCCCGGCCCACATCGAGTTTGGCGGCGAGCCCAACTCGCAGCTGACTCCGGTTTCGCTGGGTTTGCCCGGCTCCCTGCCGGTGGTCAACAAGACCGCTATCGATTACGCCATCAAGCTAGGCTTGGCCCTGCACTGCGACATCGCTGAGTGGAGCCAGTTCGCTCGCAAGAACTACTTTTACCCGGATATGCCGCGCGATTACCAGATTTCGCAGTTCGATAAGCCCTTAAATGGCGAGGGCTACTTGGATGTTGAGCTCGACGACGGCACTATTTTCCGTGTTGACATTGAGCGCGCGCATGTGGAAGATGACGCTGGTAAGAACACTCACGTGGGTGGCTCCGACGGCCGCATCGAGGGCGCGAATCACTCGCTGGTAGATTACAACCGTGCTGGCGTGCCCCTAGTCGAGATTGTGACCAAGCCAATTGCTGGTGCAGGCGAGCGCACTCCCGAGGTGGCTGGCGCTTATGTACGTGCTATTCGCGACATTGTGAGCGCTCTGGGTATTTCCCACGCTCGCATGGAGCAGGGCAATATGCGCGCCGACGTGAACATTTCGCTTCATAAGAAGGGCGAACCTCTGGGCACCCGCTCGGAAACCAAGAATGTCAATACCTTTAAGGGTATCGAAAAGACGCTCACTTACGAAATTCGTAGGCAGGCAGCGCTCTTGGAAGACGGGGGCGAAGTTTTGCAGGAGACGCGTCATTGGGATGAATCTAAGCAGGCCACTACTGGTGGGCGCGTTAAGTCCGATGCTAACGATTACCGCTACTTCCCGGATCCTGACTTGGTTATGGTCCATGTCTCCCAGGAGCACATTGACGAGCTGGCCAAGCAGATGCCTGAGATGCCGCGCGAACGCAGGGCTCGCTTGAAGCAGGAGTGGGAGTTTACCGACCTGCAAATGCGCGATGCTGTGAACGCGGATGCTTTGGATCTAATTGAGGAGACTATTGCCGCTGGTTCCAGCCCGGCTGGGGCTCGCAAGTGGTGGTTGGGTGAGATTTCTCGCGAAGCCAATGAGCGCGGTGTTTCCCTGCAAGAGCTGCCGATTACGTCGCAAGACGTGGCCGAGGTGGAGCAGCTTATCGAATCTGGCAAGCTCAACGACAAGCTCGCTAAGCAGACCGTCTCCGGCGTGCTTGCTGGCGAGGGCAAGCCTGCCGAAGTGGTGAGCAAGCACGGCTTCCAGGTAGTCTCAGACGATGGCGCGCTTGAGGCAGCAGTCGACGAAGCGCTCAAGGCCAATCCAGATATCGTGGAGAAGCTCAAGTCGGGCAATATGAAGCCTATGGGTGCCATTATCGGTGCGGTTATGCGCACCACCAAGGGCCAGGCCGACGCCAAGGCGGTCAACAAAATGGTGATGCAGCGCATCGCTCAATAAGCAGGTTCCGCGCGCTCCCAGCTTTCTTCGAGGAGCGCGCGGTAGACTGCCAACGTTGCTAACAGTGGCAACGGCTTTGGAGGTGATGAGATGTCGGGTGCAGCGAACAACGCGGCCGGGGGAGCTAGACGCGGCGAAGCTGAAAAGCGGGAACTGCCTGAGCAGATAGACATCCCTTATATCAACGGCGAGATGGTTCATTTGCGTCCGGCTACTATCGCCGATTTGCCTCGTATGGACGAATTACAAGCTTTTTATAACTCCACCGGCATCACCGGTAAGGGGCCTGTGGCCGAGCGCGCCGTAGTTAACGCTTGGGTGCGCCGTTCGGTTTCCTGGTCGAAGGGGCAGGCTCAGCGTGAGTCAGGAGTAGGTGACCCTGAGTCTCGCCGCACAATTGCTTGGGCGATGATTTCCGAGGCTGACCACGACAAAGACGGCTCGAGCGATGCCAGTCAAACCGGCGGCTTAATTGGCATGATTTTCCTCATTGACATTGACGGGTGGTCGCGCTCAGCCCGTATTCAAGTGGTCTTAGGCAAGGATTATCGCGGCCGCGGCTATTCGCGAGATGCCATGCCCCGCGTAATGACATACGGCTATGCGGCTCAGCCAGTAGGACTAGGTCTACACCGCATTTGGGTGGCCGTGCCCGAGAAAAACACGCGCTCGATTTCGGTCTATCAATCCTTGGGATTCATGGTTTCCGGTACAGCGCGTGATGCTCTCTGGGATGAAGAAGGCGGCAAATACCAAGACCAAGTGGTCATGGATGCCTTGGTTGATGAATACGACCCCATTCGCTCGCTCGATGCTTTCGGCATGCACGTAGTAGAAGGCAATCCGGGCGTGGCTGAGGCCTTGGAAAATCACGAGCGTACGGCTTTTTCAGACGAACAGCCGGCCAGTGAGCGAGCCATTGCAGATGCCGAGGAATCTGAGCGTAAGGTTGTTCAGTCAGCTCAGCCCGTGCAATCGGCCCAATCAGACTCGTCCGCAGCGCAGGTTGCACCTGAAAGCGTAGAGACTTCCGCACTTGAACAGGCAGTTTCTGAACATGTACAAGAGGTTTCTACCGACGAAATTCCGATCGAAACTGCTCAAGAAGAGACCAATGACCATCCAGCAGAACCCGTTGAGACTGCCGCGCCAGACAGCGCCACTACTTGGGCTTATTCAGATTCCAGCCAAAAGCAAGGTTCTAAGCGCGCTTGGTGGCGTAATTGGGGCAATGGAGGCAAGCGCAACTCGGGAGGTAACAGTTGAGCGCTGAGGATTTAGACAACTACGAGACTGACGCTGAGCTAGGGCTCTACCGTGAATATCGGGATGTTATCAAGCTTTTTACATATGTTATCGAGACTGAACGGCGCTTTTATTTGGCCAACAAAGTCGACTTTAATGTGCGCTCAGCTGGGCAGGATGTGTATTTCGACGTGCAGCTGACGGATGCGTGGGTCTGGGATGTCTATCGCTCCTCCCGTTTCGTTAAAAAGGTGAGAATCGTCACTTTCAAAGACGTGAACGTGGAAGAAGTGCAGAAAAGCGATATTGACATACCTGATTCCTTGTAAAACAGGTATGTTAGTCTGTAGAACGTTCTCTATCTGTACAGACTTCATTCACCGCGAGTTAAGCAGTATTATCACCGCGGGTGTGTATTGCCGGTAGAGTGTACGCACACCATGTACTTTCAGGAGGTTAATATGGTGCAAAAGCAGTCGGTTGTAGTCATCGGAGGCGGTCCCGCCGGGCTCACAGCAGCGTGGGAGCTCGTCAAAGATGGCGGCGACCAGCGCTATGACGTAACCGTGCTTGAGGCCACCAAGATATTTGGCGGTATTTCTCGCACCGTGCGCCACAACGGCAATCGCATGGACATTGGCGGTCACCGCTTCTTCTCCAAAGACGATCGCATTATGGACTGGTGGAAGGAAGTGCTGCCCCTGCAAGGTGCCCCTTCATACGACGACAAGAAGCTTGGTCGCCACCACGACTTAGAGCCAGGCGGTCCAGACCCTGAGCAGACGGATCGCGTTATGCTTAAGCGTCACCGCGTCTCGCGCATTTATTGGAACCGTCATTTCTTGGATTATCCAATTTCGTTGTCTCCTGGGCTGTTCAAGGCTTTGGGATTCAAGATGACTATGGAGGCCGGCTTTAGTTACCTCGCTTCCATCTTCCATAAACTGCCTGAAGACAACTTGGAGAACTTCTACATCAACCGTTTTGGTCGCAAGCTCTACTCCATGTTCTTCGAGGGCTACACCGAGAAGCTTTGGGGTCGTCACCCGCGCGAGATTTCCGCAGACTGGGGCGCTCAGCGTGTTAAAGGCCTGAGCATTATTGCCGTTTTGAAGAACGCCTTCCAAAAGATGATGCCCAAGAAGCGCGACGCTCACGACATCGAAACCTCCCTGATTGAAGAGTTCTGGTACCCCAAGCTGGGTCCAGGGCAGCTCTGGGAGACGGTTGAGCAGCGCAACGTTGAGCACGGTGTCAAGGTGATTACCGATGCCAACGTGGTTGAGCTCATGCAAGAAGACGGCAAGATTTCCGGTGTGGTCTACGTCAACGAGCAGGGCGAGCGGGTCACGCTCAAGGCTGACCACTTCATCTCTTCGATGCCGGTTAAGGATTTGGTCAACGCTATTGCTGCTTCCGAAACCAGCGCTCCCAAGGAGATGGTGCGGGTTGCTAACGGCCTGCCCTACCGCGATTTCGTGACCGTGGGCCTGTTGATTAAGCATCTCAAGATTCGCAACACGACCGACATTCCTACCTTGGGCAACCCGCCCATCGTGCCGGATTGCTGGATTTATGTGCAGGATCCCGGATACAAGATGGGCCGCTTCCAGATTTTCAACAACTGGAGCCCGTACATGGTTGAGAAGCCTGACGACACCGTTTGGATTGGTTTGGAGTACTTCTGCGAAGAGGGCGACGACTTCTGGAACATGTCGGATGAGGAGGCCACTAGCTTCGCCATTAAGGAGCTGACTCGCATGGGTGTAATTGGTGGCCCCGGCGACGTGATGGACTCTCATCGTGAACATGTGAAGAAGGCCTACCCGGCTTACTTCGATACTTACGCGCAGATGCCAGAGCTGATTAACTGGCTGGATTCCTTCGGTAACTTGTATTGCGTGGGCCGCAACGGTCAGCACCACTACAACAACCAAGACCACTCAATGGCTACTTCGATGGAAGCAGTCAAGAACATTGAGACGGGCCGCACCAACAAAGACAACGTGTGGAACGTCAATACCGAGAAGGCTTACCACGAAGAGAAGCAAGCGTAAAGCTCACATGTAGCGGCCCTCAAGTTCAACTTGGGGGCCGCTCTTTGTATATGTGCACACTTTTACTTTCAATACTGTATGATTGTACATAACGACTGAGGTGAAGCACCGCCTGTGCGTTGTTACTCCCCGCGTGGCGCAGTTGCGTCAATCTAGGGGGCGTTGTAGTCTTAAAGCAGTTCGAATTGCTGGGATAGCATCGAACATTCATGAGCGGTTCATCCGCGAACTTCTTGAAGCTAGGCATTTCGTTTTGTACGGTGCTATAGCGGTAGGAAAGGCATTTTACAGTGGCAACAAGCCAAGATATATATACTATGAAGCTGCCTGAGCTCAAAGAGCTAGCTAAGCAGTTAGGTTTGCGCGGTACTTCTAGTATGCGCAAACCGGCTCTGATTGAGACCATTGAGGCAGCTCGCTCTGGTGGTCAAGCGCCCGCAGGCGTGAGCGTGAAGCCGGTCAAGACGGATAATGCCAGCAGCAGCGCCAGTGAGAGCGGGGGGACTTACGAAGAGCCTGTTACTGAGCGGGCAGCGCAGACGACATCGGTGTCGAATGCCAAGATTGATACTGAAGCCGCTGGCGAGAAAGCTAGTAAGGGCCAGGTTGGGGACTTGTTTGATGTGTTGGGCATTAATGACGGCGCAGAAGCAAAGTCTCGTGAGCGCAAAGAATCACACACCGTTGCTGACGAAGAGCAGGTGACTATTAATCGCCGTCGGCACCGCAGCAATGACTCTCATTCCCGCCTGCGTAACCGCGATGAGCGCGAGGATCGGTCAGACCGCGGACACAACAATGCCAGCAGCAGTAATGGTGGCGGCAAAGTGCGTGACTTGGACGATATTCTGGCTGCACTACCGGCCCGGGATACTCCTCCGACTCGTAAGCGTAACCGCGAGGAGAGCCACGAGCGCGACTACCGTCACGGCAGCTATGACCGTCGTGACCGTTCGGACCGTTCTGAACGTTCAGAACGCAACGATAGGTCTGAGCGCAACGATAGGTCTGAGCGTTTCGATCGCAACGATCGCAATCATGCTCGCAACAACCGTCGTACGGCCCGCGACTATGAGAATCGTGAAGACTTCTCAAGCGACGAATTAGTGCCAGTAGCAGGTATCGTCGATGTCTTAGACTCCTACGCTTTCATTCGTACTTCGGGCTATTTGCCCGGCCCGAACGATGTTTACGTCTCAATGGGTCAGGTCAAGAAGTATAACCTGCGTAAGGGAGATGCCGTGCAGGGCTTCACGCGGCCTCCTCACGATAGCGATCGCCGCAATCAGCGCCAAAAGTTTATGCCTTTGCAATCTATCGAGACGGTGAACGGCATGAGCGTGGAAGATGCGAACGACCGCGCCCACTTCAACAAGCTCACCCCGCTTTACCCGCAAGAGCGCATGCGCATGGAGACTGTGCCTAACCAGATTACTGGCCGTATTATCGACATTGTAGCGCCCATCGGCAAGGGGCAGCGCGGACTGATTGTCTCGCCGCCTAAGGCGGGTAAGACAATTACCCTGCAGAACATCGCCAATGCTATTGCCAAGAACAATCCTGAGGTTCATCTGATGGTGGTGCTGGTAGACGAGCGCCCCGAGGAAGTTACTGATATGGAACGCACGGTTCAGGGTGAGGTTATTTCCTCCACCTTCGACCGCCCTGCTACTGACCACACGACGGTCGCCGAGCTGGCTATTGAGCGTGCTAAGCGCCTGGTCGAGCTGGGCCAAGATGTGGTGGTCTTGCTTGATTCGATGACCCGCTTGGCTCGTGCTTACAACATCGCCGCTCCTGCTTCGGGTCGCATCCTTTCCGGCGGTGTCGACGCTCAGGCGCTCTACCCGCCCAAGAAGTTCTTTGGCGCTGCTCGCAACATTGAAAATGGTGGCTCCTTGACCATTATCTCTTCCGCTCTGGTGGAGACTGGTTCCAAGATGGACGAGGTTATCTTCGAGGAGTTCAAGGGCACTGGCAACATGGAGCTGCGTCTGTCTCGCGAATTGGCAGACAAGCGTATGTTCCCCGCCATCGATGTCAATGCTTCGGGCACCCGCCGCGAGGAGCTCATCACTTCTCCAGACGAGTTGGCTGTGGTGTATCGCCTGCGTCGCCTGCTGGGCGGACTAGAATCCGAGCAGGCTTACCAGACTCTGGTGCCGCGTTTGAAGAAGACCGCAACCAATCGCGATTTTTTGAATGCCATCAATCAAAACATGTTGGGGCAAAAGAACTAACTAATCTTGGTTCTGTATTACTGAGGGCGGCACCGCTGATTATGACGGCGCCGCCCTCAGGCGTATGTGCAGGCGAGCTGGGAGCGTACGCAGGTACTGCCTGCGCTCTTGGCTGCCGCGATTATTTTTGCTTGTCGCTCGGCTGCTGTGTTTGCTCCGTTTGTAACTCTTGCGGCTCTTGTTTCGCCTGAGCTGCCTGAGCTGCTTGAGCTACTGCTGCCGGAACTGTTTGAGCCGGAGCTTTGGGCTTGCAGCCCTGCCCGAGTATCTGACTGGCCAGCATTTGCGCACTCGGCCCTTTATGCAGCTGCACTGGCTCAGCTTTAGGCATGGTGCGTTTATAAGGCTTGGGCTTGTGCTTTTCTACCAGCTTGTTAACCTCCGGATCATGCCTAGCGCAATAGGCCAGCATGTCGTCAAGCTCAGCCACCTCTGGTTCAGAGAGGATAATGTCAGCGGCCTCTAGGTTTTCGTACACGCGCTCAGGATGCTTGGAGCCAGGAATAGGGACCAAATTCGGATATTTATTGAGCATCCAGGCTAGCGAAATCTGCGCATTGGTGGCCTGATTCTCCCGGGCCAGCCGCTCGATAATGCGCATGAGCCGGTGGTTAATGGTCCAGCGGTGAATGGCGCGCTTGGCCGCAGCTCGCTCTGCCGGATTCGGAGAGTTGCTGCCCTTGGGCTTGGTGTCGTCTAGATAATAGGAAGTGATGGGAGAGAAGGCCACAAACCCAATGTTTTCCTGAGCGCAGTAGGGGATGAGCTCATCTTCGCACAGGCGTTGAGCCATTGAGTAGGCATCTTGTACTGCGGTTAGTGGCGTAATACTGTGGGCATCGCGAATGGCATTGACACTTACTTGAGACATACCCCATCCGCGTATGAGTCCTTCTTCTATAAACTGTCCCATCACGCCAGCGATGTCTTCGACTGCCACGTCCACGTTGAGACGGTGCATATAATATAAGTCGAGGTAGTCGGTGCCCAGTCGTTTGAGTGTGCGGTCTAAGCGGACGCGAATGGCATCGTATAGCGTTTTGCTGTGCTTAACATCGGCCCAATTCATGTGAAACTTACTGCCGATGACGATCTCTTCGCGGTGGGTGCCTAAGGCCCGGCCAAGCAGCTCCTCGTTGTGGCCTATGTGGAAGATTTCCTTGCCGTAGCTTTCTGCGGTGTCAAAATAGGTACACCCGGCCTCATAGCCGGCTCGAATGGCTGCAATCGAGTCAGCCTCATCTGGCACATGCTCTCGTCCTCTAGAGAAGACCATGCAGCTCATGCCGACTTTGGAGACGTTTAGGTTCCCCAATTTCCTCTGCTTCACTGAAGTTCCCCTTCAAGTTATTATGAATCCCCTCTTAAATCTATGCGTACAAGCTATAAGTTTCCTGAATTTTCCCTGACTAAATTCCTAGGAAATTCTCAGCTTTGCTTCTAGGCGTTCGCATGGGGGCTAGCCCAGCTAGAGTAGGAACAGAAAGCGAATGGAGGCTGTATGCATGACGATATGAAGCTGAGTGAGACCATAGTAGGAGAGCAGATGGGCCTTGGCGATGGGGAAGTTGCCAGTGCAGCGAATGCTATCAGACAATTGAGAATTACTATCGATAAGGTGGATGCGGCCATAATTCGGCTGCTTGCCCAGCGTTTTGCTGCCACCGACCAAGTTGGGGGGCTCAAAGCGCAGGCTGGATTCGCTCCGGCAGACCCTGCCCGTGAGCAGGAACAGCGCGAGCAGCTGCGAACGTTGTCACTTGAGGCTGGCCTAGATCCAGCAATTGCTGAGCAATATCACGCTTTCGTGGCTTCACTGGCCAAGGAGCGCCACGCCCAGGCAGCTCAGCGTGCAAACTCTGAGGGCTGAGCGCTCATAGGCCACACAAAGCCCCGCCCGGTATCGCTACCAAGCGGGGCTTTTGCGTTTTATTTCTTGCGCTTGCTTGCGCGCTGAGCGTTACTGCTTGCGCGGCTTCTTTGCAGGAGGCTCGCCTAATTCGCTGGCTTGCACGCGCACACCACTAGCAGCTTCACTCTCGCCTTCGCCACTATTCTCGGCGCTAGCGGCCTTGCCTAGTTGGGCATCTTCTACCAGTTTGATAGAGCCAGTGACCATACCAGCCTGGGCAATGTCTCCCAGGGTTGCCTGCACTGCGGCTAAGCCCTCGGATGCCACGGCAAGCTGAGCCGAGAGGATGGGGGTCTTCATAGAGACCTTGGCCTCAGACTTAATCTTGCGCAATACCGCCAATGCATCTCCGGCCCAAGTGAGCACGTCTGCTGGAACATCCCCAGCGGCCTGCTCATATGCTGCTGCCTGGGGCCAGGCGGCCTTGTGGACCGAGCCCTCGCCCTCGTGCATCCACTGCCATACCTCTTCGGTAGCGAAGGGCAGGAAGGGTGCCAAGAGACGGGCGAACGCGTCGAGTGCTAGTCCCAAGGTAGTGCGCGCGGAGAACACGTCTTTTTCATCTGGTGCCGAACCCTGCTCGTCGGCCTTGCCGTAAGCACGGTTCTTAGCCAACTCGATGTAGTCGTCGCAGAAGTTCCAGAAGAAGGACTCAATGGTCTCCAGAGCCTTGGAATGCTCATAGTTTTGGAGGGCCTGCGTGGCTTCAGTAATGACTTGAGCGAGTCGAGCCAATACAGCCTTGTCAAGAGCCACGCTCACATCTGCCGGATCCCAAGCAGCCTGCGCTGCCTGCCCCACATGGTGGTTCTCGTCTTCGCGGCCAATGGAGAGCGCAAACTTAGTGGCGTTCAGCAGCTTAATGGCTAGCCTACGGCCAATCTTCATCTGCCCCTCGTCGTAAGTCGCATCTAGGCCCAAACGAGCGCAGGCGGCCCAATACCGAACCGCGTCGGCCCCATACTGAGCGATGGGCTGGTCGGGAACTACCACATTGCCTTTGGACTTCGACATCTTCTTGTGGTCAGGATCGAGAATCCAGCCGGAAAGTGCCGCATGCTTCCAGGGCAGGCAGTTGTTTTCCAAGTGAGCGCGGTCTACGGAAGAGAAAAGCCAGGTACGAATAATATCTTGGCCTTGCGGGCGCAAATCCATAGGGAAGGTAGCTTTGAAGAGGGCCTCGTTCTCTTCTCCCGGCTCAGCCCAGTGGGTCACAATCTGCGGGGTCAGCGAAGAAGTGGCCCAAGTATCCATGATGTCTTTTTCGCCCATGAATCCGCTAGGCTGGTCGCGCTGAGTCTCGTCAAAGCCTCGGGGTACATCGGTTGAAGGGTCGATGGGCAGTTGATCTTCGCTGGGCGTGATGGGGTGGGCATAATCAGCCTCGCCATCAGCGTTGAGCGGATACCACAGGGGGAAGGGTACGCCGAAGAAGCGCTGGCGGGAGACCAACCAGTCGCCGTTCAATCCCTCGACCCAGTTCTTGTAGCGCACGCGCATAAAGTCTGGGTGGAACTGCAACTCGTTACCACGCTCAAGTAGCTCGGCATTGAGCGCGGAGTCAGTGCCGCCGTTCTTCAAATACCACTGGCGAGAAGTCACAATCTCCAAGGGCTTATCACCCTTTTCGTAGAAGTTGGTCATGCGCTTGGTGGGCTTGGGCTCACCATCTAAGTCGCCAGACTCACGCAGGGCATCTACAACCATCTTGCGGGCGCTGAAGGTAGTCTTGCCTTCAATGGAGGCGAAGAGCTCGCGGCCCTGCTCGTCTTCAATCCAGTCAGGCGTAGCCATGATAATACGGCCGTTGCGTTGGATGATTGAGCGGGTGGGCAGTTTCAAGTCGCGCCACCACTGCACATCAGTCATGTCGCCAAAAGTGCAGCACATGGCAATGCCTGCACCCTTGTCTTTTTCGGCAGCAGGGTGGGCCAAGATGGGCACTTCCACCTTGAAGAGGGGCGAGTAGACCTTCTGGCCAAAGTACTTCTGGTAGCGCTCGTCGTCTGGATGAGCGATTAAAGCGCCACAAGCAGGCAGGAGTTCGGGGCGAGTGGTTTCAATGTGGAGAGGGGTGCCGTCAGCAAAGTGGAAGGCGATGCGGTGATAAAAACCGTCGTATTCGCGGCTTTCCAATTCGGCCTGAGCAACTGCTGTCTGGAAAGTCACATCCCACAGCCCTGGCGCTTCCTTCTGGTAAGCTTCACCGCGGGCAAGATTGCGCAAGAACGCCTTTTGCGCCACCCGGCGAGGGTGCTCGCCAATAGTGTTGTAGGTCTGCGACCAGTCCACGGAAAGGCCCAGCGAGCGCCAGAGCTTTTCGAAGAGCTTCTCGTCTTGACCAGAGAGCTTCTCGCACAGTTCGATAAAGTTCTGCCGGGAGATGGGCACCTGATCTTTGGCCTGAATCTTCTTGCCCTCAGTGCCCTCAAACGGCGGCTTGAAATCGGGGTCGTACTTGAGGGAAGTGTCGACGCGCACGCCATAGTAGTTTTGCACGCGGCGCTCGGTTGGCAGTCCGTTGTCGTCCCATCCCATAGGGTAGAACACATCGAAGCCGCACATACGCTTAAAGCGGGCGATAACATCGGTATGCGTGTATGAGAACACGTGACCCACGTGGAGGTGGCCGGAAACGGTGGGCGGCGGTGTATCAATCGAATAGACTGATCTTCGCTCGCGGGTGCCTCCGAATTGGTAGGTGCCGGACTCATCCCAGAGTTGGCTCCACTTATCTTCCAAGCCGTCCACACTCACCTTGTCGGGGAGCGGGGTCAGGTTGGCCTTAATAATTCCTTGATTGCTAGACATAGACCCAGTTTATGGGCGAATAGTGACAAGGCGCAAGCTCAGCTGGTAATGTGGTCGAATGTGGCTCAGCTCAAGTGACACAAGGCTTGTCTTCCTAGTTTGCCGTAAGATTCCAAGCAGGTAGGTAGGAGTCGCTCATATTGTCGACGAATCCTTTGACCTTAGATGAGGAGGCGTTGATTGGCGTCTTCTGTGTCAGCCAAGCGGAGGCGCACTTCTCGGAAATCGTCTGTGCATACTGCTTGAGCTGGGCGGCGAAATCATCGTCAGACTTGGCTCCGGTCACCATGCGGAAGAGCTGCTGGCATTCCGGGTCGTCAAAGAGCATGGTAGAGCTGGGATTGGCGAACTGGTCCACATCCGCATTGCTCATAGTAAGTAGAGTCAACTCATAATCATGCTTGTTGACTACCCGATCTTGGAAATCGTCATGATTGAGCATGGTTACTTCGACCGGAATGTTAGCCTTGCCCAGCTGGTCTCGAATTTCGTCTCCAATGGCCTGCCCCAGCGAATCCTCGTATACTAAGCGCAAGTGGCCGCCGTAGAAGGAAGGATTGAAGTAGGAGGCTAAAGAAGAGGCCTTGTTCACATCGTATTGGAAGGGCGCATAGTTGGCATCGTATCCCACGCTCAGCTCGTTCAAAGGGCCGGTGAGCGCCTTAGCAGTGCCCTCGGCTGAGTTGGCGATGGCCTGGCGGTCGATTCCGTAGCGGATGGCCTGCCTAAAGCGGTCATCTGAGGTGATGGCAGACTGAGAATTGTTGATGGCCAAGACTAGATTTTCATCGCTCAAGCCAGTCGAAAGAGTGAACCCCGAGCCAATACCTTTGGCGGCGACAGCTTCTTGGGCGCTTAAATCAACGGCAAGGTCTAGCTTACCGGAGGCAACCTGCTGGACCTGGTCTTTTGACTGGTCTGCATAGGAGAAGATAATCTTGGCGCTTTTGGCCTTGTGGGGGCCTTGATAGCTCTTACTTTTGCTTAAGACGAGCTCTTCGCCGGGCTTAAAGGAGTCCACCACATAGGGGCCGGAGCCCGCTGACTGCCTAGAATAATCGACTTTTGCCCCGCGATTATAGACAATGCCTAATCGGGTGGCCAACTGATAAGGCAATCGCGAATCTGGGCTTTTCAAATCAATGACCAATTCGCTGCCTGAAGGATTGGTCACTTTTGCCAAGTTGTCGAAGGTCTCATAGCCAGGATATTTGTTTTCAATCACCTGTTGCATGGACCAGAGCACGGCGCTGGAATCAACCGGGCTACCGTCTTCAAAGGTTTCTCCAGAGCGCAATTGGAAGGTGTAAGTCAGGCCATCGCTAGAGTGCTCCCAGCTGGTGGCCAGGCCAGGAGTTACCTTGCCGTGCTCGTCTAAACTCACTACTGTCTGGTACACGTTGCCCAGCAGAGCTTGGCTGACTGCCTTGCTGGTTTCCGTACGAATGTCAAGCGAGGCCGGAGCCTGGCGGGCACCGATGCGAACGGTACCGCCTGCCTCTTCTGCTTTGGTGTGCTGCCAGCGGTTGACTACGGGCCAAATCAGTGCCGCAATCAAACTGAGCACTACCAAGGCAATAACGAAGACCAAACTTGGTTTGAGACGTTTGCGAGTTTCCTTCATAGCCTTGATTCTAGCCCTCAGGGTGCACGGAGGTGTGTGAACCATGGAGTACCCTGCATTCGAGAACGTTGGCTGGCAGGCTTAGCTTGCTTTGGATGGCGCTGTTTCCTGTCTCACTAGCTGGCCATTTTCGTAGACTGGCACCGAGTCTGGGTCCACGGGTGCGCCAAGGAAGAGCTCGGCGCTGGGGCAGGTTGCTGCCAGCGGGCAGTGTCCACAGTCGGGTTTGCGCGAATGGCAGGTGGTTCGCCCGTGGTAGATGAGCCGGTGTGAGAGGTCAGTCCAATCCTTGGGTGGGAAATAGGAGCAGATTTCATGCTCAATTTTGACCGGATCTGGATGGGTGGAGCGCCAGTCGCCCCGCCAGCGCAGTCGTCCAGTCACTCGCGTCACATGTGTATCTACTGGGAATCCGGGTATGTCGAAAGCGTTACCCAAGACCACATTTGCAGTTTTTCTCCCCACTCCAGGCAGCTTCACGAGTTCGTCGATATTGGTCGGCACCTGCCCCGCGTAGTCATCGATTAGCATATTCGATAGGCCTATGATGTGGTCAGCTTTAGCGTGATAAAAACCGACGGAATGGATAATATCTTCCACATCCTGCGGGTTGGCCATCGCCATTTGCTCAGGGCTGGAAAAGTGCAAAAACAGCTCTGGGGTGACCGAGTTGACCCGCTTATCAGTAGTTTGAGCGCTGAGCACGGTAGCCACTAGCAGCTCGAAGGGGTTCGTAAAATTGAGAGCGCACACGGCTTGCGGAAATTCTTGGCACAATATGGCATATTCGCTATGCATACGCTCCAGCCTTGTGCGTTTGCCCTCGGGCCTATTGCTCGCCATGAGGCTTCGCTATCTTTCCTTGCCCGGTCTGCCGTTTGGAATGAGACTTAGTCTGTGTATGTGCCTGAGCTTGGCTTGAAGAGTGGCGAGCGTGGGAATCCTCAGCTTTACGCTCGTGCTCATTATGCTCGCTCTGGTTCGGCGTATCTTGGACTTGGGCATATTCAGCATTGGCAGCCTCTTCTGGGTCGAAGCGATAGCCCACATTGCGAACAGTGCCAATTACATGCTCATATTCGCCACCGAGCTTGGCCCTGAGCCGACGAATATGCACGTCGACGGTGCGAGTGCCGCCGTAATAGTCGTAGCCCCACACTTCCTGCAAGAGCTGAGCGCGCGTAAACACTCGGCTAGGGTGCTGCACCAAGTATTTGAGCAGTTCAAACTCTTTATACGCCAAGTCGATAGGCTGACCACGCAGTCGGGCCGTGTAACCGGTTGGGTCCACAATCAAGTCTCCAGAGCGTATCTGACCATTCGCATTCTGCTCAGGGGCGTGTTCCATTGGCATGGGCAGCTCGGGTTGGTATCCGCGTTCACAAACCAGTCGCAGTCGCGCTTCCACTTCTGCCGGTGAGGCCGTGGACACCACTAAATCTGCTAATCCCCAATCTTGGTTGACTACGGTGAACCCGCCTTCGCGCAAGATAAGAATTACAGGGATGTTGAGCCCAGAAGCCTTGAGCAGATTACAAATAGTTTTAGCGCCAGCCAAATCATCGCAAGCGTCCACAAAGAGAATTGTATCTTCCGGCATTTTTACTAAGGAAGCAGCGTCAAGGGGTAAGACCCGTACCCGGTGCGAGAGCAGGGCCAGGGCAGGCAGCACTGTAGCCGGATCCTTGGCCAAAGTCATCAAGGTTAAATCCGTCAATGCTGCTCCCTCCTTCTGCCGTTACCGCGAACAGCTGTTTTAAGGGTGTGGTTGTATTGTACAGTCGGGGGTGCGAAAAGTGAGATTCCTGACCATTACTTGGGATAAGGCATGGTAACAGGGTAGATTTGTCTTGTGGACTAGTTGGGCCAATTCCGGCTACGACCGAGATTGTCTGGGGAAACCGTTGTGGAGGCGCGTAAAACAATGACCAACATGGGTGAAGCACACGAGCGTGAGGGCAGTTATTCACACGAAACTGCCCTCGATGAAGAGGCTGTGGAAGGCTCAACTTCCAGCCGTTCGACGCTTGCCATTGCCTTCATGCAGCTGATTGTGCTGGCTCTACTTATCGTGCCTACTGCTTTTGCATTCACACCCTCTCTACCGGAGGAGTACACCTCTTGGATGAATCTGCTCTGTTTGGGTATCGTAGTGATTTCCCTTTCGGTGTATTCACTGGCCCGGGGTGGCGCGGAGAGCTTATTCGACAGCCTCTTCCCTTTCGTATTAGGAGCCGCCTCGCTCATCGGTGCCTGCTACTGGAATATGGTTTCCGTAGTCAGCGGGCGCATGGGTTTGGGCGACCAGTGGGTCATCGTCCGTCGTTGGATTAATTTAGTGGCAGTTTTGCTTGCTATTTTGGTAGTGTTCACCTTCGGCCACCAGATGCTTCGCCTGCATCGCACACAGGTAATTCGGGGGTTGGCTCGTAGTATTTTCAGCGGTTTGGTCTGCATTAGTGTCTCGGGTTGGATTTTCATGCCTGCGCTCGTTGCCCACTACACTTCGGGTTTTGACCAAGGCGTTTGGAGCTCACAAGGCCGCTGGTTCCTGGCTATGGCAGCCCTTGGACTTGTGCTTATTGCGGGCTTGTGCGTCTCATCTTGGGGCTGGTGGGCTGAGCGCGGGCGCAAAAGCGGTCGTGTGGCTCAGTCTTGTCTGGTCATTTCACTTATTCCGATTATGCTTTCTGGAGTGGTGATAGTCCTCGCGTTGATGGGCTCGCGCGTTTTGCTTAATCTCTTCTGATTATCAAAGAAGCCTGCCGTCCAAGTTGGAACCGGCAGGCTTCTTGCGGTATTTGTTTATTGGCCCGAATACGTGACGACGTTGAGCTTTTGATTCTGGTACTTGGCGATAAATACATCGCTCACATCTTTAATACCCTGCTCCTTGAGCTTGGCATTCAGCCAATCCTCGTCGCGCCCCATCAGTTCGAGCACATCTGGATTGGTGCGCCCGTCTACAATAATCGGGTAGCGTACATCTTTATCACCTTTTTGAATGATGGTAAAGCTGCCGTTTTGCTCCACAATCGCCCGCTGCACGTCGTTCACGTCACTCACACCACCGCTGCGCAGCTTAAAGTCCACATCTTTAGCTGTAAGATGCACTTTTAGGCAGTTACGCACCAGCAGTTTGCCGTCTTTGATGATGGTGGTCGGCTCGCCGTCAATGTATTTGCCCACTAAGTGAATGTGGGTCTTGGCATAGCGAGTGACGAGAATGAGTGAGGACCAAATGAGTAGAATCACAATATATTGGGCCATCGTAATCGAGGAATTGTAGAGCACGCCGCCCACAATGCCACCAAGTACGTAGTTTTGTAATTGGTCCATTGTTGAGGTGGGAGCCAAGTTGCCCTTGCCTGTAACATTAATGAGCAGAGTAATAAAGAGCAGGCCTATAACCAGTTTGGCGGCCACATCTACGTAGAAATTGATGTCCATCGCTTTACTCTCCTACTACGGTTACGTCAGGCTCGTATAAATCAACTTTTGACAGCAAAAACTCTGAACCTGAGCCATTAAAAACGAGGGAATAGTAGCCCTTTGGCGTTTTAATCAGCATGTCATTATTGCGCGAAGTGTCGTTAATAGCGATGCTTTCGGGCTTAATGTCGAGCTTTTTCGCTGATTTTTCAATAACTACTGTCAGCTGGCCGCTCTGCACACTTGCCGTGCGCAGGTTGGTGAAGTCGCTGTATTGGATGGCCACTGCAAGTAGGAGTAGGGTTCCCAAAATAATTGAGAGGTCCTTATATTTGAGATCCCACTTGTTGCGTGAGTATTTAATAATGAAGACCAAGAAGGCCAGAGCCAAGAGAGAAATCACCGCAATTTTGATGATGCCCCAGTTGGTCTGGCCCCCCTTCAAATAGCTGTACGAGTAAAAAGTCATGGCGCTCCTTGCTTCCGTGAGCCCTGCTACCTGTACAATAATTCTATCGTTGGCAGTGCCTACGCTTATAGCGCACTCGCACGTACTATTGAGAAAGTTATGCCAAATACTGGCTAATCAGCTCCTTGTATATGTTGATAAAGTCCAGATACATGGCCTTGGAAACCCACTCGTTGTCTTGGTGAGGGGTGTTGGAACCGGGCCCGAAAGTGAGGTAGGAGAACCCGTTGGGCTGGTCGATGAGGAACTTGGAAGCATCCGTGCCGCCCGAGACGCCGATGACCGGCAGCTGATTGGGCACGTATTCAAAGCCCATCATTTTGGCGGTAGCGCGGGCCTGCTCTAGTTCCTTGTCGGAGAGTGGGAACTGGCTCATGTGGTCCGGAGCAATCTCTTGTGCGAGCTTGACCAAACGGCAATTCTTATCGCCAATAATGGGGATGATGTCCATGTCGACATCCATGCTTACTTGGGCCTTGGAGGAGGCGTTAAAGCGGTCAATTACGCCGTTCACGATGGAGAGAATGGTCTCGTTGTCGAGCTCAGGAATAATGCGAATATTAATTTCGGCCTCAGCATCGGCAGGAATAGCGTTGACCTGATTGCCGCCGTGGATGGTGTCGATGTTGAAGACTGTGCCGCCCAAGACCGGGTTCGTTACCCCATCCATTCTCTGGTGCATCTCGTCTTTAATCTGGTCCAAGACCTCAAGCAGGGCTTCGACTGCGTTAATGCCCATTGCAGGCATAGAGCTGTGAGCAGCGCGGCCCTTGACCTTAATCTTGAGATCGAGCTCGCCCTTGTTGGCGTACACGCCCGCATATCCGGAAGGCTCGCCAATAATGAGCGCATCCACGCCCTTCATGTAGCCCTCGCTGGTCAAGCGCTCGGCGCCCGGCTGGCCTACCTCTTCTCCTGCGGTCACGAGGAATTTGAGCGTGCCTTTAAGAGGAGTGTTCTCACGCTTGAGCTCAATCATGGAGATAATCATGGCCGCCAAGCCGCTCTTCATATCGGTAGAACCGCGCCCGTAGTAGGTGTCGCCATCTTCTGCCTCCGTGAGTACGAAGGGGTCGGTGT
This sequence comes from Bombiscardovia apis, assembly GCF_033095945.1. Taxonomy (NCBI): domain Bacteria; kingdom Bacillati; phylum Actinomycetota; class Actinomycetes; order Bifidobacteriales; family Bifidobacteriaceae; genus Bombiscardovia; species Bombiscardovia apis. Next base: position 218,984 of record NZ_AP026800.1, read on the forward strand.
GCCAATTGTTCATATTGACATCAACTACATCCATGTGCCCAGAAATAGCAAGAACTGGCTCGCCGGAGCCGATAGTGGCCACCATATTCGCGCGGTCATCGTCGAAGGGAAGAATCTCAGATTCAATGCCCTCGGCGTCAAAGAGTGACTTAATATATTGCGCTACTGGCAGTTCGTGGCCGTTTATGGACTTAAAAGCAACCAGCTTGCGTAGGATGTCCATCTTTTCTTGTTCTGTCATCGTGTAGCTCCTTTTGACTCAAGCGAGGTACCTTCTCCAAGCATTGTTGGTTCCTCTACTCTATAGCGTTTTGCAGGAAACGGGTGATGCGTCTCGCAATGTGGTACGCTTTCGTCCCCGCGAATGGTGGTTCAAATAGGAGAAACGCCGGCAGAACACCAGTAAGTCTGTGCTTACCGGGTCTGTCGGCGTATAGAAGTGAGCGCTGGGCTCTTTAGTGCTGGTCGGCTAGACGCTTGCGGGCTGCGACGATTTCCTTCTCGGCGGCCTCGGCATTGGTCCAGTAATCGCCGGGCATAACTTCCTTGCCGGGTTCCAAGGCCTTGTACTGCTCGAAGAAGTGCTTGATCTCAGCCTTGTGGAATTCGGAGACATCGTCAATGTCCTTGATGTCGTCGAAACGCACGTCGGCAGGTACGCACAAGACTTTGTCGTCGCCGCCGGCCTCGTCCACCATGTGATACAGGCCTACTGCGCGGCACTCAACTACGCAGCCGGGGAAGACGGAGTTGGGCAGCATAACCAGAGCGTCGAGCGGATCGCCGTCTTCGCCCAAGGTGTTCTCGATGTAGCCGTAATCATCGGGGTAGCCCATCGAAGTGAAGAGCGTGCGGTCGAGCATAATGCGGCCGGTTTCGTGGTCCACCTCGTACTTGTTGCGGGAGCCGCGAGGAATCTCCACCAGTACGTCGAATGTTTCTGCCATCGTCTTCTCCTTCATCGTTGGATGCTCAGTGCTTACGCTAGGCAACTTTTAAGCAATACTGTACCCCAAGCACTTGCCCAATGCTGCTCGCGCTCGCAGTTGGGAACGAATACTACGCGGAAGTTATCCACATTGGCTCGTAATAGGGCACATTCGACCACATTGCTCAGGGAATGCGGTGAAAGTGCCTTCGAGCTGCAAGACTTATCGACATACCACACAAAGTGATTCATAAAAAAGCCGGGTGGTGTGTTTTGATAGAGGAGGACAGCATGTCGCACAAAGCGAAGGCGCAAACCGAGGACACCAATGATGGAAGACAACATGCCCGAGGCAAACCAGAATCAGCAGAGCTTGCCGCGCTCGTACAAACGACGACGAATCGCATTAGTGGTCAGCGTGCTCGTCTTGCTGATTCTCATCGCGGTTGGGGGTGGAGCGTGGTGGGCACATGAGCGGAAAAATACGGCTTTTGCTGACTGCATTCAATCCCAAAAGGATGCTCGTGCCGCTTCGCAGAGCTTGAGCAAGGCTCAAAAAGAGGCTGCCAAGCTGGGTGAAGTGGGCGAGGAGCAGGTTACAGATCCGGCAACTGTGGAGCAACTGCGCAAGGCTGGTCGAGAGTTGGCAGCTTTGCCGAAGCAGGAGTGCGCCGCTAGTGATTCGGCAGATAGCTTGCGTTCGGGGGCGAAGAAGTATCGGCAATCGCAGGAGGCAATGGATAAGCAGGCCGGGCTCTTGAGTCGGGCGGCTGATGCGCTGGCACGCTCGCGGGATGCTAAAGCGCTGGCTGATGCCAAGCAGGGTTTGCGCGGTAAGCAGGATGAGGGGTCGAAGTTGCTTGCGGATTCTGAGGGCAAGGTAGCAGATAATGCTAGTCGTGAGAGTTTGCAGCAGGCTATAGCTGATGCGGGCAAGGTTGATAGTGCTCAGCCTGGTGATTATGTCAAGGTTCAGGCTAACTTGCAGGGTGCTATTGATGCGGTGAATGCGAATGTGCAGGCTAAGGCTGATGCTGATGCTCAGGCGGCTGCTGCGGCTGCTGCTCAGGCAGCGCAGGTGGCTCAGGTGCCGGTGCAGCGTGGTCAGTCGTATCAGCCGGCTTACCAGCCCGCTCAGCCTGCCCCACAAGCCAGCCAACCAGCCCCACAAGCCCCAGCTCCAGCAGCCGGCGGGTCTGGTGATAAGCACTACCGGATTGGTACTGAGCATCAGCAAGGCACCGGCGGCTGCGCGATTGGAATGTTTGGCAATCCTACTGGGAATTGCTGATTAGATTGTATGCGGTGTCTCTCCGCCTTTAAGTCTTGGCGGACCGGCGGAGAGATGCCGTTACTTAACTTGGAGAGGGGATAATCCTCTCTCCTATAACCATAACAGGAGTTACCTATGGTGAAGGGAAAATTAGGGCGCTTAGCGCATGCTAAAGCATGGGCTGGTGGTGTCGCAGCAGTAGTGTCTCTGGCGGTTATGCTGCCGGCCGGAGCTGCTTTCGCGGGTATCGGTACCGGCGGCGGCGGTGTCATTGGCGGCGGTGGTGGACCTGGACCCACAGGCGATTTGCTATATCTTAATGACAACACAACAATCATGAATGATCCCGCCACGTGGACGCCTGAACAAGGGTGGGGCGACGGCTCAATTAACTATTCGATTTCCCAGATTGAAGCTGGTTTTGGTAAGCCTTTCTCACCTGCCTCCAGGGATGCAATCGTACGTTCTTGCCGCGCTGCGGTCAGTAACGCTATTGCTGACAAATCTAATGGTCCGGCTACTAAAGCTCGTGTTGTTGGCATTGCAGCCACTTTATCTGATAGCACCATTCCAGGCCAGATAGTGACCTGGGGCGATAACAAAACTGACTTTACGAACCGTTTTGAAGCCAACTGGGCTGGCATGAACCCAGCATCCAGTCTCAAAGGCTGGAGTGCCGGTGAGCTTAACGCTGGTCATGATTCGATGCGTAATCAGATTCAGGCGGTTGCTGGTCAGCCGAGTAATATTTGTATGGCTTATAACGAGTATCAGCCGCCGAAGCCTGAGTATCATTTGACGGTGGAGACTGAGCAGCAGGGGGGTTTCCCGACTGCTGGTGGTACGCAGGCGGTGTCGGATAAGATTATTGCGCATGCTAGTACTGCTATTCGCGAGGATGTGAATGGTACGAGTACGTTGGTGTGGGCTGGATATAATGGTGCTCCTGCCCGTTCAGTGAGTAAACCAGCCCGTATTCATAATGATGGTGTCAGTGCTGGCCCCTCGTTTACGCCGGCTGATTTTGGTTGGCAGGTGTGGCCGGCTGGCAAGTTTGGTTATAGGTTGGATGTGCCGAAGCAGGGTCAGATGGATGCTGCGGTTTCTTTGGATGAGAATGCGCCGGGTGAGTCTTGGTTGCCGCATCCGCCAGCACCGCGTAAGACCTTGTGGAATGCGGATAACGCTAGCCCGATCACGAACCCGAACGCGATTGTGGTCAATGGTGTGCCGTACGTGGCTCGCATTAGCGCTCAGACGGCTGGGTCTAATAATTTCTGGATGTATGAGGTCATTACCGACCCCGATGTGTTCATCGGTGCTGCCGACCGCGATGATGTTTCCAAGGTGAAGGTTACTGATGCTGCTGGCGGCCCGCAGGTGGCGCAGATTAGTATCGACCGTTCACAAGCAGGGCAGGTGATTGTTAAGGCCCACCCGGCTGATGGTCAGCCTCGTGAGTTGACGTTGCATGTGCCTACGTATCCGAAGGCTACGGGCCGCAGGGATGTGGTTAAAGATGATTCTAAGTCTTGCTGGTCTGGCGACAACGTCAACTGTTTAGCTGGAGATCATAGGGAGATTACGAAGGTGCCGCCGGCACCGGATAAGGTGTGGACGGTCGACGAGGCCGGTGCCCTAGTAGTAGCTGACCCCGGGCACACGAATAATGCTGGCAAAGACAACAAGACCTTCATTCCCGGTAGTCCTATTACTGCTGTGGTCAACGGTCGTATTCCAGCCGGTTTAACCGGTGATATGGCCGCGTACACCCTCACCGACGATTGGACCAATGCGGCCCAGTACGTGGACTTCTCTGACCGCTCCAAGGTCAAGGTATACGTTGACGGTGTCAACCGTACCAGTGACTTCACGATTACGATTGCTGGCACGAAAACTATCGCTAAGGCTAAGCCCAGCATGCTTGCCGGTACTGCTCATTTGAGCGCAGACAAGATTGTCAAGCTGGTTATCTCGGGCAAGGTCAAGGATGTGAGTGCTCCGGCAGGGCAGCGTTTGACGAATTCGGGTTCGGAAACTTGGGGCGATGAAACGGTTCCTACCAACGATCCGCCTGTGTTTGTGCGTACACCTGATCCTAATAAGGTGTGGGTCTTGGATAATGCCGGTGGTCTAGCAGCTCAAGACGAGGGTAAAACTAGCGCTAAGGGCAAAGATAATCGCGTATTCGTGCCCGGAGACGCTATCTCCTCAGTAGTGAACGGCCGCTTGCCGCAAGGATTGGCCGCGAACCTATCAAACTACGCCATTAGTGACGACTGGTCAGCAGCCGCGCAATACGTCGATTTCTCCGATGCTTCCAAGGCAAAGGTGTATGTGGACGGTGTTGACCGTACCGGTGATTTCAGTATCGCGGTGTCTGGTACCAAAACTATCGCTACTGCTAAGCCTGCCATCTTGGGTGCCACTGAGAATCTGCAAGCCGATAAGGTAGTCAAGCTCATTATCTCGGGCACAGTGAAAGACGCTGATGTGCCAGACGGGGTGACTTTCACTAATTCAGGCTCGGAAACTTGGGGTGACAAGAGTGTGCCTACCAATGATCCGCCTGTGTTTGTGCGCTCTCCCAAGCCTGACAAGGTGTGGGTATTAGAGCGGGCCGGTGCTTTAAGCGCTGCTGATCCTAATCACACCAATACTGTTGGCGAGGATACGAAAGTGTTCTTGACCGGTGATGAAGTCGGTGGTGTGGTCAATGGCAAGCTGCCTAAGGGCTTGGCTAAGGATTTGGACTCGTATGTGATTGCTGATGATTGGACGCCAGCAGCCCCTTATGTGGACTTTAGCAACGTTTCTAAGACACGCGTGTTCATTGATGGTGTTGACCGTACCGGTGATTTCACTATTAAGGTGCAGGGTACAACCACTATTGCTACCGCTAAGCCAGCAGTTTTATCTGGTACCGAGAACTTGCCCACTGATAAGATGGTAAAGCTCTATATCGGTGGCACTTTCAAGGACGCTACTCGCACAAACGGTAAGCTCGTGCAGCTGACCAATAAGGGTTATGAGCAGTGGAATAAGAAGAAGGTGCCTACTAACGAGCCGCCGGTGTTTGTGTGGACCCCCAACCCTGACAAGAGCTGGGTAGGGTTAGAAAACGGCGATCCAATGAGCGATTCTGAGGATTACAAGCTAGTCATCGACCCGTCTAAGAGCAACCAGACTGGCGCTGATAATCAGGCCTTCCGTCAAGGCGACCGCGTGGCAGCAGTAGTCAACGCTACTATGCCAGCTAACTTAGCGAGGGTGCCGAACATAGTGCTCTCTGATGATTGGAAGCAGACAGCCAAGATTGTGCAGGCTGAGGTTGTGAGCCATATTCGCATCTACGACAAGGATGCAACCACGGCTGAACACTCCACTATCGATGCTATCGACGCTGCCGGCCGGGATGTGACCAACGATTTCACGATTACGGTGAACGGTACGGTCGCGACTGCTACTCCCAAGCCTGCTTATGTGGCTAGCTTGCAAGGTATGAGCTCAGCACGCCAGATTAGTATGCTAATTCCCTTCCAAGTAAAGTTTGACCCAGCAGGTATCCGTAAGGACTACGGCAAGCAGCCCGGCGACCAGCTCGACACTTGCAAGAACCCCAACGGGTCGGGCCTAACCAACAAGGGCAAGCAGCAGGCAGGCCACGCGCCTGTGGACACGAACCAGCCTGGCATTTGCGTCACCGTGCCGTCCATTCATAAGGATGTTATTGGTGAGTCGAGTCAGGGTGGCAGCCAAGAGAGTATCGATGGCAAAACCGTTATGCCCGGCCAAAAGGTCGAGTACACGGTACGCGTTGACCCGCTCATTCCTACTAACGATGCTTACGAGGTAACGAAGGTTGCGGTTTCGGATACGTACGATGTGCAGACTGTGCCTGATAAGCAGACCCTAGAAATCACTGACCTCAACACCGGCCAAGTAATCCCGCGGGCTCAGTGGACAGGTGCATGGGATGATGCTCAGCACAGCTTCACTGCCACCTTCGCCGACACTTGGGTGCAGGCAAACTGGCCTAAGGGTTCGCATCCGCGCATTCTGCTTCGTTTTGAAGCAAAGGTCAAAGATGATGCCCCAGCCGATCACACTATCGACAACCAGGCATGGCTGACTATTAACAATTCGGTCACGCCTTCAAACAAGGTGAAGAATCGGCCGCCGAAGATTGATCCGATTAAGGAGGATACCCAAAAGGATCCCTCTATCAACATTGATGGCAAGACCGCTCTGCTGGGAGACCGCCTGTACTACCGGATTAGTATCGACGCCAGCGACCTTACTGACAGTGCTTATAAGGTGCAACGCTTGGGTGCTATCGACGACTACGACGAGGCCTACCTCAAGCTCGACGAGCAAGCCATACAAGTGCTTGACCCCGCCGGCGCTGATGTGACCTCCAAGCTCAATATTCAAGTCAAAGACGGTATCGTATATGCCTTCTTCAAGACCGTAGACACCGAGATACCCGCCACCGGCGAGACCATCAAAGGTGACCCACAGCCCGCAGACTTGCAGGCTTACAGCACCCAGCAGCTCGACCCCTTGAAAGACCCGGCCATTGACCAAAGCCTGCTGGGTAAGAAATACCAGCTGGTGCTGCCGGTCACAGTGATACGAGTGAAGGATGGATATACGGTCAAGAACACGGCCAAGCAGATCACCAACAGCCGGGAGAGTGTAACGAACACAGTAGCTAACCCCCTTAAACCCATCAATCCCAGCAAAGATGTGATAGTAAACGTTGGAGGAGAGAGCGTAAACCATCAGACCATTTACCTGCATAGTCAGTTCCTCTACCGCCTGAATTCGTCGGTGCTGCCAGCCAACAGAGCTTATCCAAAAATCACAGATTGGAGCATTGCTGACAAATATGATGCCGAACACGACAAGCCGACCGAGCAGTGGGCGGTCTATGCGAATCGCGATATGCACACATCCGACGGCAAACTCCTAGCTAAGCGAGGCGAGCGCATAGGAGGCAAAGGCTTCGACTCAAGCGCTTTTGGTGGCCAATTGTTTACTTATGCAAACAAAAACGGTGAGCTGATGATAGCGGCAACTGCGCTCTACTTGGATCTGGTTTCACGAGATACGGGAGAGCAAGCCTGGTCTGCTTACGTGCAATGCACTCGCTACAAGAGCGCTCAAATGGTAAAGAACTGGTTCTTGGAGACCGTAAACGGTGTGCAGCGGCCTTCGAATGAGGTGGAAACCAAGACTCCGGAGCTCGCAGCTGCTATCACTATCGAGAAGTTCGACCAAGCCAGCGGGCCTATACAGGGAGACCGTAATGACCCTGCTGAAGCGCTTGAGAACGCTATCGATGGAACCCCTATTGTATTTCGCATTACGAATACTGGAGATGTGCCCGTGACCGGCTTGCAGTTGCAAGACACGACGGTAGCTGGCTCCGGGCAGGTTGAGTATCTGCAATACCCTCAGGATTTCAGCCAGCTGGTGCTCAAACCCGGCGAGCATGTTGACGTTACCGGCGAGCTCAACGGAGTAGCCGAGGGCGATAGCCATACCAATAGGGCTGGTGCTTCGGGCAAGCCAGTAGTGGACTGCCCAGTGGTAGATGACGACCCTTGGGATGACTTACCCGGAGTGCAGCAGGCGGGCGAATGCAAAGGCGAGGAAGTGGTATCGCGGCCAGACGATTGGAACGGTAAGCGCCCACCAGCGCAGCCAGACCCCCTGCCCTTCACCGGTGCAAACGTGATGATCGTGTGCCTGCTCGGCCTCTCAGCCCTAGGAGCCAGCATTCCGCTCCTACCCAGTATCAGAAGTCGTTTTCATTCCAGGCCTAGCGCTCAACATGCCTCTCAGTAGGCCCCAATCTGAGGTGTTGGCACTCACTTACGTGCCAACACCGTTCTATCAGTAATTGCAAACTCAGTTAGTGGTCGGTTAAACTGAATACTAATAGTTAAGCGGCATTGTGGCTGGAATATATTCAAGACAATCGCAAAAGTAGGGTAAGCGAGACGCATTAGAGTTGTTAGATGGAGGGGCTTATGCGGGGGTTTCAATACAATCAGTGCTTGCGATTGCTGAGCGTTATTGCTTTGCTGGCTGTTCTCTTGTTGACATTGTCAGCATGTGCTGGCTCTTCAGCTCCGCTGCCGTCGCCAACTGCTTCTGCAATTGCGAGTCCTGAAACTGGCGCTAATCAGCGAGGCCCCGATACTGAGCAGACTGCCAACATGAAGGATGAGCACAGCCTGTCTTGGCAGACCTACGAAGTAGTGTCTCCCACAACGCTGCGTATTCCATTCGTCGGGAACGGAGACAGTCGTTGCTATGGCTTCCGCGCCACAGTTGAGGAGACTCCGAAGGAGGTGCGTATCCGTCTCTTGAGTGGTACCCTGCCCAAAGCCCCACGTGCGTGCACGCTTCCGGCTCTTCATAGTACTTTACTCGTGCAGCTCAAGGCACCTCTATCTGACCGGGTAGTTTATGCCGTGGAATAAGGCTAAATCTTACAAGGGGCAGACAGATATAGAGACTGTATGATTTTTTCATATCAACAGCAACAGTCGTTAATGGGAGGGGGTAATGGGCAGCGCTTGCAAATCGATGTAATGGTGTTATTGATTCTTAGCCAAGAGTAAGCCTCTGCTAGCAGAGAAAAGAAAAAGCCCGGAACCTTAGTGATTCCGGGCTTATTGGTAGCGGGGTCAGGATTTGAACCTGAGACCTCTGGGTTATGAGCCCAGCGAGCTACCGAGCTGCTCCACCCCGCGACGGCTGCCGTAAGCAGCTCTATCAACTATAGGGATTTGCGCTCGATTGTCAAATTACGGCCGTGGCGAAACGCCGAAGGAAGGGTTTTTGATGTTGACTCTTGCATGTCGATTTACAAAAAGTTGCGAATCGGTGTAATTTAATCCGATGGCTGCGGTTTGCTATCCGGTCTGCTTGAGCCTAGACTGGCAGGGCTTGGATGCGAGTTCAGCGTAACGATGTGACGAAAAGCACAATGGCGACGTCTGGCGGTATAGTAAACGTTATTGCCATTTCAGGAGGCGGTAGATGTTTCAAGCAGTAGGGCGCGGCGCGCTGACCCTAGCAGCGTCTCAACCGGAGCTTCCCGGTATTGACGACTTCATGCCTCCGGAAATCTTGTTCCAAGGCACTCCGTTCGCTATGAACAGAATTATTTTCGTGCGTTTCATTGCCATGGTTGTCATTCTGCTTGGCTTGGGGATTACGGCAGCGCGCGCCAAGCTCATTCCCTCGCGATGGCAGAGCCTCATCGAGGTGCTTCTTGACTTCGTGCGCAATTCTGTGGTCTACGAAGTCATGGGCGAGCTACGCGGCAAGCGCTATGTGCCGATGATTACCACCATTTTCCTTACGGTTATGGTCTTCAACTTGTGCGGTATCGTGCCCGGCCTCAACATCGCTGCAACGGCTACGATTACTATGCCTCTGGTCTTCGCGCTCTGGGCTTTCTTCCAATACATGATTACCGGCATCCGCGAGCAAGGCGTGGGCAAGTACCTCAAGCAGGAGCTTTTCCCCGCAGGTGTGCCGTGGCCGCTTTACATCATTTTGACCCCCATTCAGCTGCTTGAGCTGGTAGTGATTAAGCCCGCTTCGTTAACCATCCGACTCTTTGCCAATATGATTGCAGGCCACCTTCTGGTCGCTATCAGCTTGGCTTTCGCGCAGTTCTACATCATCGAGGCCAGCAACCACTTGCTAGCCCTCGCAGGTGTGGGCTGGTTTGCACTTGGCTTTGCGCTTACCGCTTTCGAGATGTTCGTGGCGGCTTTGCAGGCCTACATCTTCGCTATTTTGACGACGGTGTATATCAATCAGAGTTACCCGGAAGAGGACTAATCGGAAGGGCTATAGATTTGCGGAATCGGCAGCTAGCGTAGGGCCTACCAATACTTCGGTTTCGCTAAGAGAACCAACAACCGGCAACGGTCATAGGAAAGGAACACACATGGACATCATCACTCTCGCTGAGGTTTCCGGCAGTATCAGCATCCTCGGCTACGGCCTAGCAGCACTGGGCCCCGGCATCGGCCTAGGCATCGTGGTTGGTAAGACCTTGGAGAGCATGGCTCGTCAGCCCGAAATCGCCAGCAAGCTGCAGACGGTTATGTTCATCGGCTTGGCCCTTATCGAGGTGCTCGGCCTGCTCGGCTTCGTGGCCCTCTTCATCGCCTAGTGATGAATCGGCTCAAGCTGCAGCTGCTGAAAGCAAGCGGGCAGTAAGGGCTAGATGTTAGTAACAAGCGAGTTTTAAGGCAGATAATACAGAAAGGAGACGCCGATGAAGTCCAGCATGGCTAGCGGGGGTATTGAACTCTTTATTCCCAAGACCTATGACATTTTCTGGTCACTGGTCATTCTCATCATTCTTGCGCTCTTCTTCTACAAGTTCTTCATGCCCAAGTTCCAAGCCATTTTCGACGAACGTGCAGCCAAGATCGAAGGCGGCATTGAGAAGGCGAAGAAGGCTCAGGAAGCTGCCGATCAGGCGAAGAAGTCGTATGAGGACCAGCTCAACCAAGCTAGGGTCGAGGCATCGAAGATTCGAGACGATGCAAGGGCTGAGGCCTCTCACATCGTGGCCGATTCCCGCACTCGCGCCGAGAGCGAAGCCCAGCAGATTACGGCCAACGCTCAGCGCTCGATTGAGTCTCAGCAGCAGCAAGCCCTAGTGTCGCTCAAGAGTGAGGTTGGCACACTTGCCACTGCTCTGGCGGGCAAGATTCTGGGCTCTCAACTGCAAGACAGCTCGGTGCAGTCTTCAATGATTGATTCGTTGATAGACGATGCCAGCAAGCAGGATGCAAGCAAGTCGAAGGCATGATGACAGGTAGAGTGACCCCGCGGATGGCAGCGGACAAGCAATACACGAGGAGGAGGTGACATGCGAGGAGAAGCATCGCTGGTCTCAGACCAAAAGGCGCGCTTAATTTTTGCTCCTCTTCTGAGTAAGGAGGGTGTAGGCGCGCTCGATATAGCTCAGGAGCTTTTCAGCTTCGTGACTCTGCTCGATACGTATCCGCGCTTAGAGCGGGCACTGACCGACCCCTCTCGACCTCAGACTGACAAGAGCCGGGTGGTCGACGATTTGCTTGACGGCAAGGCTCACGACCTGACTATCGCTATTTTGCGTGATTTGTCGAGTCGCCACTGGAGTAAGGTCATGCACATCGCAAACGCAGTCGAAGATATGGCTGTTGACGCGCTGACCTATTACACAGATGCCGTAGACCAGACTTCTGCGGTGGCGGGCGAATTAGCGCAGGTGTATTCCGCACTTATCGACCATCCCATCGTGCTCTTCCGGCTTTCGGACGAGTACAGCGAGCCCCAGGCGCGCGTGGCATTGATAGACGAGCTCTTAGAGGGGAAGGGCTTGCTGCCAGTGACTATGCAGCTGGTGGAACATGCGACTCGCGATTTGCGCGGTCGTCGTTTCCTCCACACCGTTGATTGGCTCGTAGACCGGTTCTCGACTCACATGCACGAGACGATGGTGACGGTGGTGACTGCAGTGCCACTGACCCACGAGCAGATGGTCAAGGTCGTAGACGTGTATTCCAAGAAGTTGGGCCACGCGGTCCACGTCAACGCGATTGTAAACCCAGAGGTTATCGGAGGCATGCGCGTGGAATACGGCTCTGAGGTGACCGATAATACCGTACTGACTCAGCTCAAGCAGTTGAAACGGCAGATGGCCGTCTCAAGCTGAAATCAGCGAAGGTATGACAGACTTGAACAAGAACAACAATAAGGAGTGATCATGGCAGAATTGACCATTGATCCCGCCGCGGTACGTAAGGCGCTCGACGATTTCGTTGAGTCTTACCAGCCGTCGGACACGCCCACTCAGGAAGTTGGGCATGTGCGCACAGCTGGCGATGGCATTGCGCACGTGGAGGGACTGCCTGGTTGCATGGCCAACGAGCTGCTGACCTTTGAGGACGGCACGCTTGGTTTGGCTTTCAACCTTGACGCTCGCGAGATCGGCGTGGTTATCCTCGGCGACTTCGCAGGCATTGAGGAAGGCCAGGAAGTCCGCAGGACGGGCGAGGTGCTCTCAGTGCCGGTTGGAGACGGCTATTTGGGCCGCACAGTCAACCCGCTGGGCCAGCCAATCGACGGCTTGGGCGAGATTAAGACTGAGGGCAGGCGCATTTTGGAAGCTCAGGCTCCCGACGTGATGCACCGCCACCCAGTAGACGAGCCTATGGCGACTGGTATTAAGGCAATCGACGCCATGACGCCAATCGGCCGCGGCCAGCGCCAGCTCATTATTGGCGACCGCCAGACCGGTAAGACTGCTATTGCACTCGACACGATCATCAACCAGAAGGCCAACTGGGAGTCCGGTGACCCCGACAAGCAGGTGCGTTGCATTTACGTAGCAATCGGCCAGAAGGGCTCCACTATCGCCTCCGTGCGTTCTTCCCTAGAAGATGCTGGCGCTATGGAGTACACCACAATCGTGGCTTCTCCCGCCTCTGATTCGGCAGGTTTTAAGTACATCGCTCCTTACACCGGCTCGGCTATCGGCCAGCACTGGATGTACAACGGCAAGCATGTACTGATTGTCTTTGACGATTTGAGCAAGCAAGCTGAGGCTTACCGCTCCATCTCCTTGCTGCTGCGTCGTCCGCCGGGGCGTGAGGCTTACCCTGGCGATGTGTTCTACTTGCATTCTCGCTTGCTGGAACGCTGTGCTAAGGTCTCCGATGACTTGGGCGGCGGCTCGATGACCGGTTTGCCGATTATCGAAACTAAGGCTAACGACGTCTCGGCTTACATTCCGACCAATGTGATTTCCATCACCGACGGTCAGATCTTCCTGCAGTCCGACCTCTTCAATGCCAACCAGCGCCCCGCTGTGGACGTCGGCATCTCGGTCTCTCGCGTCGGTGGCGCGGCCCAGACCAAGGCTTTGAAGAAGGTTTCGAGCACTCTTAAGATCTCGTTGGCCCAGTACCGCTCGCTGCAGTCCTTCGCTATGTTCGCCTCCGATTTGGATGCGGCTTCCAAGGCTCAGCTCACTCGTGGTGCCCGCCTGACCGAGCTCTTAAAGCAGCCCCAGTTCACTCCTTACCCGATGGAAAATCAGGTAGTTTCGGTTTGGATTGGTACACACGGCAAGCTCGACGAACTCGACTTGGAAGACGTGCTGCCCTTCGAGCAGGGTCTCTTAGACTACTTGGATCACAACACCGATATCTTGAAGACTATCCGCGAAACCGGCGATTTCACTGCCGACACGGAGCAGGCTTTGGACCAGGCGACTGATGCCTTTGCGAAGACCTTTGTAACCAAGCAAGGCAAGACCTTGGATGGTTCCGATGTCAGCGAAGAGCCTCAAGAGATTCCCGTTGAGCAAGAGAAGCTCGTCGCGCAGTCGAAGGCGGGGGAGCGGTAAACTATGGCCTCACAGCTCGCATTTAAGTCTAGGATCGCCTCTACTTCGGCGTTGGAAAAGATTTTCAACGCCCAGGAGATGATTGCGTCTTCGCATATTGCCAAGGCCCGCAAGGTGGCTTTGGATGCGAAGCCGTACTCCGATGCGATTTTCGACGCCGTGCAGGCTCTGGTCTCTCATACCGACGACATCTCGCACCCACTTATCAAGAAAAACGAGAAGAATCCGCGCGTGGCTGTCCTCGCGCTGACGGCTGACCGCGGTATGGCTGGGGCTTACACCTCGTCTATCATCCGCGAAACTGAGACCCTGCTCGACAAGCTGGATCAGGCAGGCCGTAAGCCTGAGCTGTTTGTGTACGGCAGGCGCGGAGTCTCGTATTACAAGTACCGCAACCGCGATATTGCCAAGACTTGGGAAGGCGATACCGACAAGCCTGGGGTAGCGATAGCCCAGGAGATTTCCGACACCTTGTTGGATGCTTATATGAAGCCGGCGGACCAGGGCGGAGTTTCTGAGCTCTACATCGTCTTCACTGAGTTCATCAACATGGTGGTGCAGAAGGTGCGTGTGCTGAGGATGCTGCCCTTGGAACTGGTTCAGTCTAGCGACGCTTCGGGCGCTGTAGATGCACCAGCTCCTCAGGAAGGCAAGAAGGATGCAGATGGCGATATTACCGCCCTCTACAGTTTCGAGCCCAGCCCAGATAAGGTTTTGGATGCGGTCCTACCCAAGTATATTCAAGGACGCATTCACGAGTGCTTGTTGACGGCTGCAGCTTCGGAGACCGCGAGCCGGCAGAACGCCATGCACACGGCGACAGACAACGCCCGTAGCTTGATTGATGATTTGACGCGTAAGCTCAACGCTTCCCGCCAGGCTTCGATTACGCAGGAACTTACGGAAATCATCGGTTCCGCCGATGCATTGAACAAAGAGGAAGAGTAGGAACGCCAATGGTTGCACAGCAAGAGCAGACCACAGCGGCCCAGGACCCAGCGCTCGACAAGGCTACCGAAGGCCGCGTCACCCGCGTGCAGGGTTCGGTGATTGATGTGGAGTTTCCGGCGGGCCATCTGCCAGACATCTACAATGCCCTGACCGTGAATTTGAGCAAGTCCGCCGACACTGAGGGTGAGTCGCTGACCACCATCATGCTAGAGGTGGAGCAGCACTTGGGCGACTCGACCGTGCGCACGGTGGCTTTGAAACCCACCGACGGCTTGGTTCGTGGCGCTAAGGTCACGGATACTGGCGGCCCCATCGAGGTGCCTGTCGGCGAAGTGACTAAGGGGCACGTTTTCGACGTAGCTGGCCACATCATGAATCAGAAGGAGGGCGAGCACATTGAAATCAAAGAGCGCTGGCCCATCCATCGCAATCCTCCGGCATTCGACCAGCTGGAGTCCAAGACTCAGATGTTCGAGACCGGCATCAAGGTTATCGACCTGCTGACTCCTTACGTTGAGGGCGGTAAAATCGGCCTCTTCGGCGGCGCAGGTGTGGGCAAGACCGTGTTGATTCAGGAGATGATTCAGCGCGTGGCCCAGAACCACGGCGGCGTTTCCGTGTTTGCAGGTGTGGGCGAACGTACCCGTGAGGGCAACGACCTCATCGGCGAGATGGAAGAGGCTGGCGTTTTGGAGAAGACTGCACTAGTCTTCGGTCAGATGGATGAGCCCCCGGGGACCCGTCTGCGCGTGCCGCTGACTGCTCTGACTATGTCTGAGTACTTCCGCGACGTGGAGAACCAGGACGTGTTGCTCTTCATCGACAACATCTTCCGTTTCACCCAGGCCGGCTCTGAGGTCTCGACCCTGCTGGGCCGTATGCCTTCTGCCGTGGGCTACCAGCCCAACCTGGCCGACGAGATGGGCGCCCTCCAGGAGCGCATTACCTCTACCCGTGGTCACTCGATTACGTCTCTCCAGGCCATTTACGTGCCTGCCGACGACTACACCGACCCGGCCCCGGCTACCACCTTCGCTCACTTGGATGCTACGACCGAGCTCTCTCGCGATATCGCTTCCAAGGGTATCTACCCTGCTGTGGATCCGCTGGCTTCGACTTCTCGAATCCTCGATCCTCGCTATGTGGGCCAGGCTCACTACGACTGCGCTAACCGCGTCAAGGCTATCTTGCAGCGCAACAAGGAACTGCAAGACATCATCGCCCTGATTGGCATCGACGAGCTGGGTGAGGAAGACAAGACCACCGTGAATCGCGCTCGTAAGATTGAGCAGTTCTTGGGCCAGAACTTCTACGTGGCCGAAAAGTTCACCGGCCGCAAGGGTTCGTACGTCAAGGCTGATGAAACTATTGAAGCCTTCACACGCATCTGCGATGGCGCTTACGACGAAGTGCCTGAGCAGGCCTTCTCCGGCGTAGGTGGTATCGATGATCTTGAGCGCAACTGGCACGACATGCAGAAGGATTTGAAGTAATCATGCCTGCCTCCAAGAACACCATGCAGGTGAACGTGGTAGCGACTGACCGGCCTATCTGGTCTGGTCAGGCGCGGTCTGCCACGATTCCCGCTACCCAAGGTGCTATGGGCATTTTGCCCGACCATCAGCCGATTCTGACTCTTGTAAAAAAGGGCACGGTCACGGTGGTAGGCACTGACGGCAAGCGATCTAACTTCGAGGTGGACGACGGCTTTGTGTCGTTTGACTCCAACAAGTTGACGATTGCTGTAGAACATTGCACCGACGACCAGGCTTCTGCCAATCAGTGAGGTTTTGTGCGCATACTGGTAGCCGATTGTTCAGCCCAATACTCGGGGCGGCTCAACGCGAGCCTGCCCCGAGCCAAGCGGGTGCTGTTGATTAAAGCAGACTCCTCCTGCCTTATTTTCTCCGAAATTGGCTCCTATAAGCCTCTCAATTGGATGTGTGCTCCCTGCACTATCAAAGAGTTTGAGCCCGATGCTGACGGTGAGGATAGTGCCCTGCCTACAGTTGAAGGCGACGATGCTGGAGTGCAAAAAATCCTGCGAGTGAGCGCCAGCAAATCAAGCGATGTGCTCACTATTACCTTGTACGAGGTCTATTCTGACCAGTCTTTTGAGTTGGGGCAAGATCCTGGCTTGGTGAAAGACGGTGTCGAAGACCACCTTCAGTATTATTTGGCCCAGCAGATTGAGCGCATTGGTGAGGGCGCTAAGCTGGTGCGCCGTGAGTTCCCAACGGCCGTTGGTCCTGTCGACATTATGGCTATCGACGGCGAGGGTCAGCACGTGGCCATTGAAATCAAGCGCAACGGTGGTATTGACGGCGTTGAGCAGCTCACCCGCTACGTTGAGCTCCTGAACCGCGATCCGTTGCTGGCTCCGGTCCGTGGCATGTTCGCTGCTCAAACCATTACCCCCCAGGCGCGTGTCTTGGCTGAAGACCGTGGTTTTGAATGCCTGATTCTCGATTATGAAGAGATGAAGGGTGCCGAGAGCGGCGAAATTACTCTCTTCTAAGGTTCTGCGCAGATCGGAGCACAACCGGTCTGCGCAGTTTCCAAACATAAAATGTGAGCTATTACGCATTCTTTTTTGAGCGTATGGCTATAGCCCACGGTCTCCATAAGCCACTAAATATAGGGGTTCGCCCCGAGACACGCCACTATCAATTGTGGTTTTACCTTATCCCTGACTTTGTGTAGAGTACAGGAAGACCCGCTAGCTGAGGGTCGTCTACTTTGCTGAATGAGCTCAGTATTATCAAGGGAATTAGGAGAACATCATGTCCGTCACGGTCTACACCAAGACTCATTGCCCCCAGTGCGATGCCACCAAGCGTCAGTTGACCAAGCTGGGTGTGGACTTCGATGTAGTAGACCTGACTTCCAACCCCAGCAAGATTGAGGACTTCCTAGCTCAGGGCTTCAAGCAGACCCCTATCGTGGTCACTGACGAAGCTTCTTGGAGTGGTTACCGTCCGGACATGATTAAGCAGACCGCCCAGCAGAGCGCAACGGTCAACGCCTGAGTGCCAGCGACTGAACTAGCCGGCAAGGTTGAGCTCAGCACTTCGTAACAAGTGAGGCCCGGAAGCAGAACGCTTCCGGGCCTCACTCATATCTGGGCCGCAGCCCTTCAATTTAATAAGCGGAGAGAATGTCAACCACGAAAATCAGCGTGGAGTTGGCGGGAATGCCACTCTTCGCTTCCTTGCCGTAGCCGAGTTCTGGCGGAATGACCAGCAGCACCTGGGAGCCGACGGTTTGGCCGCTCAGGCCTTCCTTCCAGCCCTTCACCACACCATCGAGGCTGAAATCAGCAGGCTGCCCCTTATCCCAAGAAGAGTCGAACTGCTTGCCATCAGAAGCTAGCCAGCCCGTGTAGTGAGCTGAAACCGACTGAGTCGACTTCACCTCCGGACCATCGCCCTTAATGAGCGGCTGCACCACAAGCCTGCCCGCAGGAGGTTGGTAACCATTCAGATCAATGCTGGGCTTGCCGGTGCTGTCGAGCGTAATCTTGGGCAGATTGCTAGGAATATCGGTAACAGCCTTGCCCTCAGCGCGAGTGAGCGCCTTCGACTTGGACACGACGGTGAGCGCCATAATATAGGAGTTGGTGTCTTTATTAGCAGCAGTATTGTCGTCAATACCCACGCCAATAGTGCCGTTGACCTTCATCTTGATGAACTGGTCATAGTAAGCCGGGTACGACTTTTCGTTTACCACAATCTGGCAGTCAGGCTCGCCCTTCTCCCAAGTGGAATCGAGCTCCTTGCCGTCCTTGGCGCTCACAGCCACGCTGCGTACGCACAGACGATCGCCATCTTTCAAAGCCTCGCCATCGCCTTCCTGCAAGACAGCAGAAGACTTATCGGTGACTTTGAAGGGAGTCTTGAAGTTAATCTTTGGCTTCTGACCGAGCTTACCCTCAGCGGTAACACCAATGAGAGCCGGCCCCTTCTTAGTGCTTTGGTTCGAATCCGATTTCATCTGACTGGGGGTCGGATTCGGCGGATTACCGCAGGAGGCCAAGCTCATCCCCAGAGCGAGGGTACTCAGTAAAGCAACGCCCTTGAGTATGGGGCGAAAATTATGTGAATTCATAACTACCAGCCTACCGTCTGCGGCCGATTTTTTACCTCTCAGCAGCTTGCCAGCACTGACCTGTAGAATAAAAGATGTTATGAGCACACAAGAAAAACAAGACGCAAGTAGCGCTAAACGCACACCGACCCCCAGAGCCAAGATCATGCGTGGCATCGTCACACCAATCTTTGGCCTGCTGGCAGTGGCCTGTGTCGTTTTCGGCGTTCTGAACTCAACGCTATGGAAGCCCAGCCCGCAGGTAGATGCCGAAGCGGTGGTGCGCTCCCAGTACATCGTAACCGACCCCGGTGTGCTCCAACTAGTAGACGATTCAGCCACCATCACAGCTTCGATAGTGACCGGCTCGGGCACAAGCCGTGAGCAGTCTCAGATTTGCGTGGCCATAGGCAGCGCCCAAGATGCTGCAGGCTGGGTATCGGGCCACACTTACCAGCGTATTAAAGGCTTAGACGATTGGGATAAGCTATCGACCGGATCAGAAAAAATTGCCGGCAAAGACTCTGCTAAAGCCGAGAATCAAGTAGATTTCCGTCATTCCGACATGTGGCAGCAAGTCAAGTGCAGCGCTTCCTCAGTCTCTTTAGAAACGACTACAAACCAAACCGGGCAGGTGGCAATTATTAGCGTGGAACCAGCGAGCAAGAGTGGGCAAGACCAGCAGACTAAGAGCACTCCAGCTCAGCCGCAAGTCAAGATACGTATGCACTGGCTGCGCCACAAGCTGCCGAATTTCGCTATGCCGCTTTACTTTGCAGGCGCTCTGCTTGCTCTTCTAGCTGCGCTCTCAGCCTCCGTCTTCGCTATGGAACCTTCTCAGCGGCGTAAATCGAAGGAAGACAGGCCCGAAGAGCGCAAGCAAATCGGCATTTTTGAGGCCTTGGGTACGGTGATATCTCCCTTCTCGCACAAGGGCAAGGGCGGTGCTGAGCGTCATTCTCGCCACAGCGCCGAGTCCAGTGAGCCTGCCGAAAGCAAGCCCAAAGTGGTCGATGTGCACGCTAAGAATATGGTGGCCGACCAGCAGGGCGAGGCAGATTCAGACAATAAGTTGGCTGAGACTCAGGCGGCCGAGCCAGAAACTCCTGAAAACGGTAAAGGGTCGGGCTCAGACAATTCCTTCCAGGCCTATCTCAAACGGTTCTTGACCGAGACGGGCGGCCAGGCAAAGTTATCGGAACCCGAAGAATCTTCTCAAGCAGATGAGAAGAGCGAGGCTCGGCCAAGCAGACCGGAAGTTTCAGATGACACCAGCCAAGCTGATGTAGACGACAGTACAGTCGGCGTAGCTGCGTCCGAGTTGGTTGGCGAGCATGAGAACTACGATGCCGAAGCAAGCCGTGAGAGCGACGATGTCGACGACCGCACTCAGATAGAACTCGACGAGGGCATCAGCGATGAAACGACGCAAGTCTCGAACGCTAGCCAGCCTTCGCGGACCCGTGCTCAGCGCCTGCAAACGGGGCGGAAGAACAAACCCCGCGCAGCTAAGAAGAAGGGGGAGCGGCGATGACGCGAACTCAGCACAAGAATCAGATAACTAAAACTGTGGTGGTGATGCTAACCGCCGTCAGCTTCTTGGGATTGGCAGGATGCGAGGGGCAGGTGCCGCAGCCCAGCTCTCCCACGGCTTCATCGTCTTCTTCCGCTACTGCTTCGCCAGATTTGACGACCCAGCAGGAAAAGAAAATTCGCCAGAGCATCATTGAAACCCTCGATAAAGCGAATGATGCTAAGGATGCCAGCGGTTTGACCGCGCGTGTGACTGGTCCGCAGCTTCAGGTGCGCTCAAGTGAGCTTTCGATTGCTAAGGCAACGGGCAAGCTCGACCCCAAAACCGCCATCCCTAAAGATATCGCGCAGACGGTGATTCCCGGCGATAGCGGCTGGCCACGTTCAATCTTCGCTATCACCACTACTACCGAGGATCAACAATCCAAGCGTTTACTGGTGATGAACCAGGACTCTGCCCACGAGAATTACAAGCTCTGGGGGGTAGCACGGCTTTTCCAAGGGGCCCAGCTGCCTAAGTTCCCGGTGTCTACCATTGGCGCTCAGATGGGCCAGTCCGACGACAAAGGTCTCAAAGCTACACCCAAGCAAGCCGTAGAACGCTACGCAGACGTACTTGCACACGGTAAAAGCAGCAAGTTTGAGAAGGATTTTTCCTCTGATTACTTGCGCGATTCCATCGACAAGCTCACGCAGACCGTGCAGCAGGGTATCGACGCTAACAAGGGCGAGCAGAGCCAGACTTTTGCTGCTGAGCCGGAGCAGATTCGCGTGATGCGCTCCTCTGATGGTGGCGATTTGGTTGTAGCGCAAATCAATTCCGTTTGGACCCGTAAGGCCGGCGAAGGGCGCGAGTCGCTGCCAGCTTCCGACGCGGAGAAAGCCCTCTTTGGTGCTGGTAAGGCCACGAGCACGATGAAGGTAACGTATGTGAACGTGGTGGCTCTGTATGTGCCGCCCACTTCGTCTTCGGAGCCCATTAAAGCCGTGGGTGCCGAGAGGCAGCCGATTAAGGTCGAAGCGGTCTAAGCTCAGTTCCTGGGAAGCGAGCAGTCAGGCGTTTCGCGCTTGGTTCTGTGAGGATACGTAATAAACGTAAGTAGTTACAGCAAGGAGATGGTCAGATGGCACAGCAGGGGCAGCCGCAACCGGGCTTTTCGCTAGCGGGAGCGGTCGATTTGGGTGCGCTCAAGCACAAGGTTGATGCCGAGCCGGGCCAAGCTGGGGGAGCGCCAGCAGCGGGCGGCTACGTGATTGATACCACCGAGGCCTCTTTCCCAGCTATGGTGCAGACTTCGGCCACTTTCCCGGTGCTGCTGTTACTGTGGATTCCTACCGACGATAGGCTTTTCCCCCTCGCGCGTACTTTGGCCGATGTGGTCAACGCTCAGGAGGGCAAGCTCCAGCTGGCACGCGTTGATGTGACCGCGAACCCGCAAATTGGTCAGGCCCTGCAAGCTCAGGCCGCACCTGCGCTCTTTGCGCTCTTGGGCGGGCGACCCATGCCGATTTTGGAGGGCCTGCCCTCAGACGAAGAACTGGCGCAGATTACCGACCAGCTCATTCCTCAGGTGATTCAGCTGGCCCAGCAGCAGGGCATTACCGGCTCCGCCCCTTATCAAGAGAGCGGCGAGCAGGCAGTTGGCGATGAAGAAGCTGAAGGGGCTGGCGCGGAGGGCGCAGTGCCGCCGGAGCATCAGATAGCGAACCGTTTGGCTCAAGAGGGCGACTATGCGGGCGCTGCCCAAGCTTACGCTGCCGTGATGGAGTCCAATCCGCAAGATACGCTCGCTGCCCAGGAGCACGCTAAAGCTCTGCTGATGGCTCGCTCTGCTGAGGCAGATGTGCGCCAAGTACGCCAAGCAGCGGCAGACCAGCCGGCCGACGTAGACGCGCAGCTGGCGGCAGCCGACGTGGATATGATAGGTGGCAAAGTGGAAGATGCCTTCGGCCGCCTTATTGACTTCATAGTGGCTCACAAAGACCAGATGGCCCCGGCTCACGACCGCTTGCTTGAGTATTTTGCGATTCTGGAGCCCGCGGATCCGCGCTTGGCCCGGGCCCGCCGCCGCTTAGCAACGGCTATGTATTAAGCCGTATTCCAAGCTTTTATTACAAGCTCCGGTTCGAGCCAAAGCCCTTCAAAAAGTGGCTGCCCTCGCGCTGGAGCTCCTGCTCGTAGGAGTCGGACCAAGTTGAGTAGGGGTGCTCGGCCAAGCCGTCGTTGGAGAAGCGGGCATCGTCGGTGATTTCGGTCACGCAGAAGGGCGGAATCACTAGGTCGGTCACCGGTCCAGATCGCTCAACTTCGGCTACAATAAGAGGCGCATTGCTTCCGCCAAACACGTCGATGTTCCACCAGTCTTCGCCCAGCCAAATGCCGTAGCGGTTCTTCACAATCAGCGAGCTACCGCGCACCACGAGTTCGGCTGCAATGCTGGGGTCGAGAGGGCGTTCAGCTTCGTAGCGAGTGCCACCCACCGCTGGCCCCTTGGCTGTCATCGAAGCCGCAGTAAAGCGGTCGCGCTCTTCCAAGAGCACATTAAGTGCATCGGTCCGCTCGCCCATGGGTCGGTCCACGCCCTCGCCTTGCAAGCGCACCCGCAGGGCATAGTTGTCTTCATGCACAAAGTACCCTTGCACAATCAGCGTAGGCGCATCGCCGTCATTGAGCTCATCCGGAAACTCCCGGCAAAAAAACCGCCGCTCAAACTCAAAGTCATCTCTATCCTCATCCATGCGTCTATTCTAGCGGCAGGGCACGCATAAGCTGACACACTTGAAGTTTAGACGTTGACTACATGCTGGTTTGTGTCAGCGCCTTACCTGTATACTTATCCATAGTTTGTCGATTGGGGAATGCGACTGTTCGTGTATGAGCTAGAGCGCGGCTAAGTTCTGCCTTGCTGAGTCTAGTATCAATAAGGGGTTGTTTGCATTGCATAGAAGTTGGTTGAAAGGTAAGTTGGGCCGGGTGCTTGCTGGCTTAGTAGCACTTGCTACTGTGGCCGGTATTTTGTTGTGCCCCCCCCCCCAGGCCAAATGCTGAGTCAGAAACAAACGATTTTTCTGCTCAATTATGTAATCCAAACATCGAATCTATAGCCATTTGTTTCCCTGATGAAAACTTGGCGGATGCTGTAGCAGCGACTTTATATGAGAATGGCGTGCCAATTCCCCTCACTGGCGAGGATGACAAGAAGCCGGCTACGGAATTTGTTGCAACTCAAGAAGAATACGACCAGATAAAACAGCTAGATGTAAGCGGCAAGGCAGTATCAAACCTCAAAGGTGTGGGTTTGCTGAAAAACTTGGAAAAGGCCGATTTCAGTAATACTCAAAATATTGTCGATGTGAATCCTCTGACCTCTCTTAAGCGATTGTCAACCCTGTATTTGGCTCACAACAAGATTGCAAATGTGGCACCCCTAGTGGAACTGCCGGGTTTAACTGACGTAAGTCTCGAAGGCAATCGCATAAGCGACATCACACCAATTCTCCCCATGCTCGACAAGCTGGAGAAGATTACTGGCGATGGTTTGACGAGCAATATCATTGAGCAGGAAGAGCTTTCGCCCAATAATATGGCAGGTCTCAAACTTAAGACGGGTGTCATTGATTCGGGGGAGCAGACGCAGTTTGCCGCTGTCGATACGAGTTCGATACAGCCGGCCGGGGGAGAATATAATCCTAAAACGGGCGAAGTTGTGTGGGACCAAGTGAGTGCTGGCACCACTTATTCTTTCCATTTTAGTGGCAGCGCTAAGAGGGAGAGCTTAACTATTCCATTCTCGGGCACGAAGAAGGTCCACATTCGCGCGGCTCGGCACCACGTGCAACTGCTGGCTGAAGACGGAGTGACCCCCTCTGCTGTACCAAGCCCTGATGTTGACGATGAGCATACACTTGCAGAGTTTCTGCCAGCCAAGGACCAGATGCCACGCCGCGATCAGTGGCGTTTAGACTGGGTCAAAGCAGACGATGGCCAGTATTGGAGCGCTCAAACCCAAAAGATTACTTCAGATTTGACGTTGAAAGAGCACTGGGTTCCAGCTGGTATGAAGGCTAGGGGAGTGGAACCTCGCGAATGCATTACTACTCCTTGGGGCGATTATGCGCACGGTGAAGCCTATGCGCAGGGAGGAGTCGGTGCCCCAAAGCGATGGACTTCAGTCGATGCGGTTGTGTATTACGACTCCTGCAATCCCACACGTCGCACTAAGATACGCCCCCTCCCTCCTGAAGACGGGTCCTATTTTTCTAAGCCAAGCGTGTCTGGAACCAATTACTACTTCATTGGCTGGTATACCGCAAGCGGTAGTAAGTGGAACTTTAACCGAGACACCGTCGAGGTGACTAATACCAATTATCACAGCGATCCTAACGAGTGGTACACCTTCCTCATAGACTTCAATCTGTATGCCCGGTGGGGTGTCTATCGCACCTTAACCTACAAAATGAACGGTTGCGGTAGAGATTATGTAGATAGTTATATGAAGGAGGGGGATCGCATTTATGATTCGTCATATCGCGGACGACCGTGCCCCTCGGATCCTCATTTGAAGTTTTCCCACTGGTCCACGTATGCCGGCGGCTGGGCTACAACTATCCCCACTACTATGCCTGCGCGTGACCTGACCTTCTGGGCAAACTGGACTAAAGCTTGGACGGTATCGTTTAACACAAATGGCGGGACAGCTATGCCTTCTATCAGTGTGGACGACGGCTCGTATATCGGTTCCCAGGCATCTCTTCCCAGTAAAACTGGCTACGATCTTGCTTATTGGACCGATAATTACGGATACACTTGGAACAACCTCAACTCTAGAACGGTCACACGCGACATAACGTTAACAGCGCAATGGACCCCGCGAACCTATACGGCGACTTTCTACGCCAATGACGGTACAGGCAGGTCTGCTTCAACTTCTGCCACTTACAACAGCTATCTTTCTACCTCTTCAGCGCCTACCTATACGCGCAATAGCTACCGCCTCGTGGGATGGGCCACGAGTTCAACAGCAAGCGTGCCTGACTGGAACTTTAATACCTCAAGAATAACGGGGAATACTAGTTTGTATGCCGTGTGGAAGCAGCAGGCGACAGTAACGTTTGATGCCGGCGGCGGTAGTGTTGTCCCTTCTCGGACAGTCGACATTGGCATGCCAGTGGGCTCTGGAGTCTCAAACCCCTCGCGGCAGGGTTATAGCTTCGACTACTGGGCTACATCTTCGGGAACTCGGTGGAATCTAGCTGCTGACCCGGTCAACTCAGATATGACCTTGTATGCTAAGTGGAAGGGTGATTTGTATACCGTACATTTTGACTCTAACGGGGGCACTTCTACCCAGCCCGACGTGCAGGTGCATTTCGGTGAGACCATACCAAATACGAATGGGCCTGCTGCTCCCGCTCATCCTGCAGACCGCCCGGCGAAGCGTTTCTTGGGCTGGTATAAGTCTCCTTCAGGTGCTGGTTCGGCTTGGAATTTTGCGTTCGATAGACTTTCGGATTTGTCTGCGAGCAAGGAGTTTACCCTGTATGCTCGCTGGTCAGAGCAACGCACTGTTACTTTCGATCCAGACCAAGGTAACTTAGCGCCGGCTATGCCCTCTGCCTCTGTGGTGGTCAACGATGGTGAGCCTGTTGCGAAACCGGACGATCCAACTCGTAATGGACACACTTTCCAGGGTTGGTATACAACTGATTCTTCCCCCGCGCAATGGTCGTTTACCACTCCTGTAACGGCTAACATGACCCTAAAAGCTCGTTGGCAGCGCAACAATTACAACGCTAAGTTCCATGCCAACGACAACAGCGGGCGCACTGATTCATTTACGATTGCCTATGGCAGTACGATTCCCTCAAGTTCTATCCCCCGCTATTCGCGCACTGGCTATCGTTTTGTAGGCTGGTCCACGAACCCGAATGCAACCAACCCCAATTGGTTTGAATACTGGGGAATCTGGGGGCATACAGACATTTATGCCATCTGGGTGCAGCAGGTGACGGTGACGTTTGACACTGATGGTGCTGCGTCAATTCCAGCTAAGACTATTGATAAGGGGCTGTCTGTGGGCGCAGGCATTGCTGATCCTTCAAAAGATGGTTATCGATTCGACTATTGGATGACTTCCGCGGGTGGTCGTTGGGATTTGGTTAACGATCGAGTTCAAGCGGATATGACAGTTAAGGCTCATTTTACTAAGTATGTGCATGTGACCTTCGTAACTAATGGCGGTGGTACCGTGCCACAGCAGGCTTTTTGGGGAGATCAGCCGGCCTCTAATCCAGGTGCAGCTGTGAGTAAACCCGGTTACCATCTGCTTGGCTGGTATCGAAACGCGAATTTCACTGGCTCCGCATGGATCTTTTCCGATATAGTGGCCGATGATCTTACTCTGTATGCCAAGTGGGAGGCAGATTTATACACCGTACATTTTGACTCCAAGGGAGGTCGCTCCACTCCTTCCGACGTGCAGGTGCGGTTTGACTCTCTCATTCCTAAACCTACCAATCCTTTACCGCCAGCCCACGGTCCTAACGATGCTGATAAAATTTTCCTTGGTTGGTCTACAAATCCCAACGTTTCTGGTTCATTTATGCCGTGGCAGTTTAACTACGACCATTTGAACCAGACCTCACCTACTCATGAATTCACCTTATATGCCGTATGGTCCTTCCAGTGGCGGCTGACCTTTGATCCGAACGGCGGCGCGTTGGCCTCTTCAACGATTCCAACGCGTCTCATCAATAGCGGTACTAGTGTGTTTCCTCCGGCTAATCCGGTGAGAGCTGGCTGGTTCTTCGACGGATGGTATGACGATACTACTAATGTTAAGTGGTTCCGAAACGGCTGGTCGCAGTCGATTATGCGAGACACTACGCTGACTGCACACTGGGCTTCACCGATGACGCTACCTGAAACCGGCTCTATATCAGGCCAGCGCCTTACCGGTTTAACGTTGATTGCATCGTCTTCTCTTGCCTTACCGACTCTGCTCTTCTTCAAGAAACGTTCCCGTTCGAAGACTGAGTAAAGCGTGGTTGTTGAGTTGAGATAAAAGTTGCGTGTTCGTGTTCGCGTTTTCCGGAGAGCTCTCTGCGGAGCTTTCTTGGTATACTCCAGCTGCCGTTTACTTGCACAGTTTGTGTTTGAAATGCGGATGCGAATTGCTGCTGTCTGCGGTGAGCCTATATACTGAAATGAGTTTGTCGATTGGGGAATTCGACTCTTTGTTCGTAAAAGCTCAGGTGTTTGGCGGGGTTTGTCTTGTCTTGCTTGGGTTCTAGAAGGGTTTATTGCGTTGCATAAGAGTAAGTTGAGGGGTACTGTCTGGCGTTTGTTTGCTGGGCTGATGACGCTTGCGACTTTGGCGGGCATTCTTTCGTGCCCCCCCCCCCAGGCCTAATGCCGAGTCTGCATCAAACGAAACTTCTGTTCCCTGCCAATTAGGCAAAGAACCCCTATCTCAGTGCTTTCCTGACGCCAATCTGGCAGATGCTGTAGCAGCTCAGCTAGCGAAAACTGGCTCGCCCGTTGCGACTCGGGGCGACCAAGACAAAACGTATGACACCTCTTATCACGCAAGTCATGCAGACTACGACCGTATACAAGACTTAAATGTGCAGGGTATTACTATATCGTCGTTGGAAGGCTTGAACTTACTGCGCAATCTAGTTCATGCTAATTTCTCCGGGGATAAGAATATAGCAGATTTGTCTCCGCTTGAGCATTTGCAACACTTGAAAACGCTTGATGTTAGCGACAATAAAGTCGTTGACATTTCGCCACTCAAGGGGCTCGGTGAGCTGAGCGAGGTCCGTCTAGCAGGCAATCACATAGCTGACCTGACACCCATCTCGCCCTTACTGCCGCAGCTAACTACTGACAAGAAGCGAGGTTTTACGGGCAACGATATATTACTGCCCGACGGTGCGCCTGCCCAGCTTCAAGAAGTGAGACTCAAGACAGGTCTAGTAGACTCATCTGTGCAACCAGTCCGTGGAGCCAAAGTTGATTTAGATTCTATTAGCCCGGCCGGCGGCAAATATGATGCAGCCACGGGAGACGTGGTTTGGTCACAGGCAAGGCCAGACACAACATATTCTTTCGCATACAGTGCTAAAGTCCAAACAAAAGATGCTGAAGTCACCTATTCCGGTACGGTAAAGCAGTATGTGCGCGCTGCCAAGCACCATGTGCATTTCGTGGCCGAAGACGGCACCACCCCATCTTCCGTGCCCGACATTGATGTTGACGATGACCAGTCTTTGGACCAGTTCATGCCTCCAGATGACGAGCTTCCTACCCAAGAGGGTAAGAGTCTCTCCTGGACGCAGGCAGAGAGCGGTGCGGCCTGGGATATAAACACAGGGAAAATTGAGAAAGACCTCGTGCTGCGTGAGACTTGGTCCGCATTGCAAATGGACAGCAAGCGGTTACAGCCTCGAGGAGGAAACCCTAATTGGGACATTATGTATCGGTATTGTTCAGGCTCTCTTGATATTAATGGAGGACAGTGGGCTGGTAGTGCGATTCAAAATGAATATTACAGAAGGTGGCAGAGTAGGGATCTCTGCAATGACGATTTAAGGCCTTCACTTATAACCGCGCCTTCTGGTGTTGGCGTTAACGTTGTCGCTGGCAGTGGCATATTTATAGAGTATCGGCCTGGTTATTCTTTTGAAGGTTGGCTAACGGATGACGGTCGGAAATGGGACTTTCTTCGTGACAAGGTATCTAAAAATGGTCCTACACAGCACGCAAAAGGTTATCCGGGTATGGTTTTGCATGCAAACTGGGTAAGAGTCTGGAAAGTTACTGTAGAGTGCAACGGCGGAGTGTGCCCGATACGTACGCAATATGTGCATGATGGTGAGTATGCTCAGAGTAGCGGACCGCCTATTTATAAGTTGGGTTACAATTTTGAAGGTTGGACTGATGATAGAGGGCGAACGTGGACTGGCGCATCCTCTTATCCAATAACGGGAGATATTACTCTAACCGCACACTGGTCAATACGGTCATACAATATAACATTTCATGCTAATGATAATTCAGGAAGAAATTACTCATTTACGGCGGTCTACCAAAGTACAATTAATCAGTCTGACGCCCCCACTTATAGCAGGAACGGGTATAAGTTCTTGGGATGGTCGCGTAGTCCTACTTCAACAGTAGCTGATGTCACACTCCCGTGTACAGTTACTTACACGGACATGAATTTCTATGCGGTTTGGTCGCAGCGTGTTATGGTCAACGTTACGTTCAATACAGATGGTGGGACTGCAATTCCGGTGCGCCAGGTAGAGAAAGGTACTCCTATCGGAACGGGGGTACCGAATCCAACGAAAAATGGTTACGACTTCCGATATTGGACCACTTCTTCAGGGGTTCAATGGGATTTGGCTAATGAACCTGTCAATGCCGATATGACTCTTTACGCCAAGTGGGAGATTAGGACGTTCGTTATTCATTTTGATACGAACGGAGGTTCGCCAACCATACCCGACAGCAACGTACGGTACAAGGAATCAGTGGCTCGTCCAGAGAATCCGAGTCGCAACGGCTACGATTTTGCTGGTTGGTTTACTTCGAGCGATGAGCCTTGGGATTTTGGTACGGCTGTTACGTCGAGTTTGACGTTGAAGGCGAAGTGGGATTCGTATGAGTTTGTGATGTCGCAGAATCGTGGTCCTAAGGCTGGTGGTACTGCGGTGTCTATTGAGCAGACTCGGCCTTCTAATGTGAAGTTTACGCAGGTTGCTGGTGGCGATGATTTCAGTCTTGCATTGGGTTCGGATGGTTATCTTTACTCGTGGGGTAAGAACGTGTATGGGCAGCTTGGTGATAATACGAATACTAATAGGACGATGCCGGTGCGGGTGCGCACTCCTGCTGGCGTGACGTTTAGTAGTATCGCTGTGAGCTCGAAAACGGGGTTGGCTGTTGGCTCTGACGGTAAAGCGTATGCTTGGGGTTTGAACTGGGGCCAGTTGGGCAACAGCAGTTCTGCGGATAAGACATATCCGGTAGTATTCCAGTTGCCTGCTGGCGTGCGTGCTCAGCAGGTAGCGGGAGGTTCTCGTCACTCGCTTGTTTTAGGCGATGACGGCAAAGTGTATGCAGCTGGTTTTAATGCGTATCACCAAGTCAGTGATGATCCTAGAACGGGTATGATCACTACCCCTGTCGCGGTTAGTGCTCCTGGTGGTCACCGTTTCACGGCGGTAGCGGCTGGCGATAATCATTCGTTAGCGTTGAGTGAGGATGGCACGCTTTGGGCTTGGGGCGACAATGGTAGTAACCAGCTCGGTTTTGCTGGCGCTAGCACTGGCGCACCGCGCTCTGTTACCATGCCTGCCGGGGTTGTGTTTACCAGTATGAGTGCTGGAAGCAATTTTTCGGCAGCTATCAGCAGTACTGGCGACGTTTACACGTGGGGCGCTAACGGTGCAGGCCAGCTAGGTAACGGGAATACCACAAGTGTTGGTGTTCCTACAAAGATTGCCTTGCCTGCTGGTAGCACTCCTGTCGCACGGTTAGCAGCTCATGGCACTCACATACTAGCGTTGACAGATAGTCAACAAGCCTACGCTTGGGGCAATAACGCGAACGGGCAGTTGGGCAACGGGTCAACCAGTAACGCTACCAGCCCCATCAGCATAACCCTGCCCGGTGGCGCTACACCCGCCTCTGTGGGGGCCGGTAGTTCGCACAGTCTCGCAGTCAGCACGAAAGGCGACCTCTACACGTGGGGCAGCAACGCTGAAAGCCAACTCGGCAACGGTAGCAACACCGAACAACACTCTCCTACAGCCAGCAAACTCGTCACTATTGCAGTGACCGACGCGAAGTTCGGCAATACTGCTGCTACGGGTAGTACTAATAGTGCGGGCGTGTGGAAGGGGTCAAGTCCCGCTCACGCTGCTGGCAACGTTTCAGTAGCAGTATCTTGGACGATTGCAGGCATGAAACAAACCAACACAAGCCTGTCTTGGTATTACACCGATAGTTTCACTATCCACTTCGATTTAGGCGGCGCTCCGGGTAATGCGCCCGCGGATCAGACCTTCGAGGAAGGACAGGGCAAGCATGCTACTTGGCCGGTTGTTCCTATCCGCCCCGGCTACGAGTTTGCTGGCTGGTTTACCGCTAGCGGTCAGCCTTTCGATTTCACCACGCCCGTGCGTGCGAGTGTGAATTTGACTGCTCGTTGGGATGTGTCTGAGTTCAAGCTCACTCCGCAAGCGGGCCGTGTTACTGGTGGTACGCATTTGACGCTTTCTGGTCCGGGTCAGCCTGGTTTTAGGTTTACTCAGGTGTGTGCTGGTTCTGACTATAGTGTGGCTTTGGGTTCTAATGGGCTTATTTATGCGTGGGGTAATAATAGTTCGAACCAGTTGGGTGATGAGTCTACCGTTACTCGTCGCGCTCCAGTGCGCGTGCACACTCCGGCTGGGGTTACGTTTACTAGTATTGCCGCGAGCCCCAAATCGGATTATACCATGGCTGTTGGTAGTGATGGGAAGGCGTATGCGTGGGGTTCCAACAGGTACGGACTGCTTTCTAACGGCGGTAATCGTGATAATACCAAGCCTGAAGAGTATATACTGCCGGCGGGGGTGAAAGCTGTTGAGGTTGCTGCTGGTATCAGACACAGTCTTGTTTTGAGTCAGGATGGGAAAGTGTACGCGACGGGAGTAAATTATTACGGTGAGGTTGCGAACAATACTAATGTTAATACTTATTACACAGCTATCCCAGTGAGCCTGCCTGCCGGGAAGAGGTTTGTGCATATCGCAGCTGGTGAGTATTTCAGTCTTGCTTTAAGTAGTGACGGCCAGTTGTATTCCTGGGGTTATAACAACAATGGACGGTTGGGGGACGGGGACATAACAGAACATGCTGATCCCAGGCCCGTTAGCCTGCCGCCGGGTGTTTCCTTCACACAGATTGCAGCGCAGCACGACTATGCTGCTGCTATCGGCGATGATAACAACGTCTACACTTGGGGCTCTAACGTGAAGGGGCAACTCGGAACTGGTGACACCACGCCACGTAGACAACCCACTAAAATTACACTGCCCGGCAGTGCGAAAGCGGCGAGCATAGCCACGGGAGAGAGTCATACACTCGCACTAACTACTACCGGCAGTGCGTACGCTTGGGGTAACGACGGGTACGGGCAGCTGGGTACCGGTAATTCCGTTGACCAGCTTTCACCTACACCGCTCAGTGGCGTAGGCAATAACACGTTCACCACTATTTCTGCCGGCTACGACCACTCCCTAGCTGTGAATACTGCTGGTGACATGTATGCCTGGGGCAGTAGCGCTGATGGTCGACTCGGCGACGGCACTTTCTATAACAAAAATGAGCCCTCACCCGTAACCAAACTCACCAACAACGTGACAGGCTTCAACCTAGGGGGCACGGCTGTGACTGGGTTTAGCTCCACCGGCGGCGGCAGCTGGAAAGCAGACAGCGCAGCGCACGCCGACGGCAAAGTCGACGTTGAAATACACTGGAGCAAGGCAGGCGAAGAGCAAACGTACACCATTACTAAGGGTTACGAGTACTACACCTTCGCCAAACTTACCAAAGCTGGGGCACTGCCGGCTAAGCGCACGGCCGGACTCACGCTGATTGCCTCAAGCAGCTGCCTAGCTGGCTGCTATATCATCATGCGCAAACGGCAGGGTGCTGGACGGCACGCAATGCGATAAAGCGTGTGAGGTCGTGCTTATGAATTGCTTCAGGTCTTGGAGCTACGCACGGGTGGTATGAGTGTGGAGTGGCTCAGCCAATCGTTGGGGTAAGTGGTGTTGAGAGAGGAACACCATGGTGGTATCGGTTGACCTGAGCATGGACTAAGATAAGAGAGTTGCCTGCCGGTGCGAAATGCGTCGGCAGCTCGCAAGGGCTCGTAGCTCAGTGGATAGAGCGTCTGCCTCCGGAGCAGAAGGTCGAGGGTTCGAATCCCTTCGAGCCCACCAGTATAAAACCCCTACAGCCACAACGGTTGCAGGGGTTTTCTTATGTCGAAGATTAAAAGCGAAAACCGGCAAGGTGTACGGTAAGTGTACGGTACAGTGCAACCTATAGGAGCTAAAACGAGTTGTTTTGGCATATAACCCGGAGAGCGGGGGGCATTTGCATTTACCGGATTGATGGGATCTGGCTATATTTTGCTGCTTGCTGCTTGTATCCTTGGCAAAGTTCAATAATCGCGTTTAACGTGTTATTGATATGTTTGTTGCGAGTTATATGGTGATTGCCTGAATGACCATAATACCCTTGTTGGTGCTTTTGCACTCGTGTAATAAAGGTATCCACTTTAGTAGAGCCGTATTCGATAACGGCTTGACTTTGTACAAATTGAAGATGACTAACAAGGACAGCAGCAAAATTATGAACTATAAGAGTGTCTAATTGTATTTGCAAATTTTTTGCGCGGTTTTTCTGATATATTTTCTTCTCGCACATTTGCATTGCTTCACGCATAATAAGATGATCACTCCCCTTATTGTTGGCTAAAGAAGGAGCTTTTTGTCTTACATTAGCAAGCAAGCAACTGCCATGTGCCGCAGCATTGCGTATCATTCGTGTAACAAATAAGAGACTATTCCTCTCATTCCGCGTTGCAATGTCACCAATATCAGCTTTTGCCTGGAATGCCGAATATAGATTTATTTGGTCGTTAAAGCCTAGGAGTTCCCACAATTCCCAGACATGGAAATTAGGATTACACGAATTATAAAGAGATTCTGTATAAGGGTTCTGGAGAGGACGAATTGTCTTACTGCTCAGGAGAGTATTAGCAAGTTCATCAACATCGATATCGCTAATTGGATTCATAATATGTTGATTAAATTGTACTTTCATCGCGTGTTCCACATTTGAAGCGAGTTCTAGGACAAGGCGACTGAGTGCATAATCAAGTTTTGATAATTCTTGGAGATGGGCAAATTCGGACTCAATATATTCACTTTTTTTGCTGTTATTCTGTGCGTCCGTTTGGTAATTTTTCAAATAAGATTTAAGTTTGAAGAAATATGTGTTATTTGTGAGGTACTTGCTCGCCTCTTCTTCGTCAATTACTTCAAAGCCAACGTTTCTTTCTTTTAAGAAGTCAATCTGATTTGAAACGGTTAGCATATCTCAATACAACCTTAACCTTAGCGGAAGTAACACACAGGCTGGCAGCATAGAATGCTGCCAGCCTGTGTCGAGTAGCCACAATAATGATTTTGTTAAATCATTCAGCGGGCTGCTCTGCTTTGTATAAGCCACACTACTAGTGAACGCTTCAAGAGGCAAAAAAACGACACGCCGCGGATATAGTTAATCTAGTTTTGGCGTATTGCGAAATATGGTCTATCTAAACAAATTGCAGGCGTGCGTACGAAAAATGTCATGGTTTATATCGTGGCGTAAATTAAATTGTGAATAAAGGAAGGTGGTGGCTATGTTAAAGGAACTTTTGCAGCAGTTGTTGGATGAGAGCAGCCGAGCGATTGACTTAAAGATTGAAGAGACACAGCGAACCGCTTGGAAGGATAACGTGTTTTCACGTAATTCTTGTCACTAGCAGGCTGTTGTCGCTTCCTGAGCGCTGTTTTATTTCTTATTGAGGGCGGAGTTTGATTTTCTACCCAAAGTTCTCGGGAACCATCGTCGTATGGGCGCGAATATACATAGTGCGTTAAAAGTCCTTGGTACCGCAAAACTCGCTAAGTGAGGCTAGTGGGTTGGGTAGACTGGGGGTATGAGTCCTGAAGCACTTGCACTAGAAATTTTTTCCGTTTGTCAGTCCTTGGCCGAGCAGACCGCGCTTGGCTCCTTGAGTGCTGACGATATACCGGCGGCTGAGAAGCTGGCGGTGATGCGCCCCAAAGATCGTGCCCATGGCGATTGGTCCAGCAATATCGCCATGCAGCTTGCCAAGAAGGCGGGCATGAATCCACGCGATTTGGCCCAGTCTGTAGCCAACGAGCTGAGCAATGGACACGGCATCGCCTCTGTGGAAGTGGCAGGGCCTGGCTTTATCAATATCACGCTCGACGCAGCAGCTTCGGCAGCCGTGGTGGACTCCGTACTGGAGAATGGTGCCGCCTTCGGTAGCAACGACCGCATGGCAGGCAAGACCCTCAATCTTGAGTTCGTCTCTGCCAACCCAACCGGGCCCATTCACATTGGCGGCACCCGTTGGGCTGCGGT
Source organism: Bombiscardovia apis (assembly GCF_033095945.1). Taxonomy (NCBI): domain Bacteria; kingdom Bacillati; phylum Actinomycetota; class Actinomycetes; order Bifidobacteriales; family Bifidobacteriaceae; genus Bombiscardovia; species Bombiscardovia apis. The sequence goes on from NZ_AP026800.1 coordinate 254,418, forward strand.
CGGCGACTCGCTGGCCCGCGTGCTCAAGGCCAACGGTGCCAAAGTGGTGAGCGAATACTACTTCAACGACCACGGCGAGCAGATTAACCGCTTTGCTAAGTCGCTCGTGGCTGCGGCCCACGGCGAGGAAGCGCCATCAGATGGATACAAGGGCGCTTACATCGATGAAATAGCACAACGTGTGATTGAGCAAGCTCAGGCCGAGGGCATCGATATTCTCAGCTTGCCGCGCGTTGCTGCCGGTGCCGATAAAGAGGGCAACGACTTGGGCGAGGGCGATTCGGCCCAGCGCGAGGAATTCCGCAAGCGGGCCGTGCCTATGATGTTTGCTGAGATTCGCGAATCGATGAAGAATTTCCGCGTCAACTTCGACGTGTGGTTCCACGAAAATAGCCTCTACGAAGACGGCGAAGTGGACCAGGCCTTCGAAGTGCTGCGCTCCAAGGGTGACCTCTTCGAGCAAGACGGCGCTACCTGGTTCGCCTCCACCAAGCACGGCGACGACAAGGACCGCGTAGTCATCAAGTCCGACGGCAACTACGCTTACTTCGCAGCCGATATCGCTTACTACTACAACAAGCGCCACCGCAAGGCTGACCCGGCAGACGTGGCCATTTACATGCTGGGTGCCGACCACCACGGCTATATTGGCCGCATGATGGCCATGTGCGCAGCCTTCGGCGACGAGCCGGGCGTCAACATGCAGATTCTAATTGGCCAGATGGTCAACGTGATGAAGGATGGCAAGGCAGTGCGTATGTCCAAGCGCGCCGGCAACGTCGTCACCATCGATGATTTGGTGGAGGCCGTGGGCGTAGATGCAGCTCGCTACTCGCTGGCCCGCACCGACTACAACCAGTCCGTCGATATTGACCTGAACCTGCTGGCCTCGCATACCAACGAAAACCCGGTCTACTACGTGCAATATGCCCACGCACGCTCGAAGAATGTGGACCGCAATGCAGCCGCAGCCGGTATCGATGCAGCGCTCGCTGACTTGAGTCTGCTTGATTCCGAGCCCGCCGAGGCGATTTTGGCCCAGCTCTCGCTTTACCCATCCGTGGTGCAGACCGCCGCCGACCAGCGCGGCCCCCACCGTATCGCTCACTACTTGGAAGACCTGGCCGGTGCCTACCACCGCTGGTACAACCTTGAGCGCGTGGTGCCCATGCCGCTGACCGACCCGGAGAGCCGCGAGGGCGGTGAGCGCACTGCCGAGCTGGAGAAGGCCAAGAACCCAGAGCCAGCCCTAGCTGCTGCCCGTTTGCGCCTGAACGACGCGGTGCAGCAAGTCATCGCCAATGGTCTGAACCTGCTGGGAGTGAGCGCGCCAGACAAGATGTAGCGTTTGCCCGATACATGCATGGGAATGTGTGAGAGGTAAAGACGCGCTAGGTGTGCAGCGGCTGTACAAAGCTCAACGGGCCCGATTCGCTCGGGTCCAAGTTGCGCACTGCTAGTCGCCGGGGCAGGAGAAAATGGGGCTATGACTATTCCCGTGATTCTTGCTTCGCAGTCGCCTTCTCGCCATCGCCTGCTGGTTCAGGCTGGCATTCGCCCAACCGTGCGAACTTCGGGCGTGGATGAACCGCGTGCTTTGGCCGATGCTGCTCGCAAGGCAGGAGTAAGTCAGGAAGCGTTGCCAGTGCAAGACCAAGTGGCGATTTTAGCGCGGGCCAAGGCGGGGGCTGTACGCGAAGTTTTGGCGCAGGTGTTGGCCACAGAGGAGCGAGCCAGCGGGCAGGAAATCGTCTCGCGCCCCCTGGAAGAGGGCTACGGCAGCGTTCATTCCAAGCGTAGTTTGGCTGAGGCCATAGGTGCTGGGTCTGGCATGGCTACGGCCAGTCGCGGGCCTCTCATTGTGGGCTGCGATTCTTTATTTGAGTTTGAAGGTCAGGCGCTCGGCAAGCCCCACAGCCCGCAGCTTGCGCAGGAGCGGCTGATGGCGGTGCGGGGCAAGAGCGGCACCTTGTGGACCGGGCACTGCCTGATCGATATGGCTACCGGTCAGCAGGTCGAGGCGGTCAGCCGGGCGCAAGTAGTGTTCGGCGACTATACGGCCGAAGATATGGCAGCGTATGTGGCCACCGGCGAACCGCTGGAAGTGGCGGGATCCTTTACTCTAGAAGGCATGGGCTCGGCTTTTATCGATCGCGTGGATGGCGGCGATCCTAGTGGCGTGATTGGTTTGAGCGTGCCTACCTTGCGCGGTTTGGTAGAGCAACTGGGGCTCAAGTGGGCCGACTTGTGGAACGCGCAGACCGAGCGCGAGCGGTCTCAGGCGGTCAACCCCAAGCAGTCGCAAGCTCCCACCGAGAACGTTCACCAGCCCGGCGATGGTTGGATTGACTGTGCTTGCGGGCACTTGCACTGGGGGCTCAACGGTGCTGCCGGAGTCTTGCTGGCTCGCTCAGATGCGCAAACCGGCTTGGTGAGCGAAGTCTTGCTCCAACACAGGGCCGAATGGTCGGCAGAAGGCGGCACTTGGGGTGTGCCCGGCGGCGCGATTGCCAACGGGGAGAGCCCGGTGGAAGGTGCCCTGCGTGAGTCTTACGAAGAGGCCAACATTCGCCCGCAAGATATCGACGTAGTGGGCTCGTATGTGGAAGACCACGGGCCTTGGGCCTACACCACGGTTTTCGCCCGCGAAAAGTCCGACCACCGCGTTGAGCCGCACATGAACGACGACGAAAGCCTAGAGCTGGCTTGGGTGCCGCTGGATGAAGTGGCTGGCAAAAAACTTCTGGGCGCTTTCGGCCGCGACTGGCCCGACTTCTACGACCGTCTCGCAGCCTTGCCGCCAGTTCGCTAAAGTTGGTAAACTTCCGCTTTTTGAGACTAAGCGGAAGTGGGAACCATCTTAGGGAGTAATACCAAATCATCCCCTAGGATGAGCTCAGCCTTGCCCTGAGCTCGCAGAATCATTCCGCCGCCCGATGCCCTAGCCCCCCTTGCGCTGACTACCTTGGGAGCTATGAACACAAGAGAAACAGTCGCCGCCCAAACCGGCGCGCCATACGCTTATCAGACCAACCCTACGCCAAGCTCTCAAGCGGTGCTGAGCTGCCAGAACCTCGTAGTGGATTACCAAGCTGGGCCTTCCGTTTCCTCGCACTCAGCCGCGCTCAATGCCGGTGCTGCTGCGGGGAGCGTGCATACGTTGGCATTGAGCCACGTGTCTTTCCAACTGGCTCAGGGCGAATCGGTAGCAGTGATGGGCCCTTCCGGGTCTGGTAAATCTACTCTCTTGCATGCCATGGCCGGCATTATTCGCCCCAATAGTGGCCAGGTGGTCTATCGCGGCCAAGAGCTGGGCGCTCTGAGCGACGCTGAGCGCACCAAGCTGCGGCGCACCGACTTTGGTTTCGTCTTCCAATCTGGGCAGTTGCTCCCCGAGCTGCCTGCGGTCGAGAATGTGGCCCTGCCGCTCATGTTGGGAGGTATGGATTACCGGCAGGCGATTCAAGAAGCGATGCAATGGTTGGACCGCTTTGGTTTGGCGCAGCTTGCTCAGAGCCGGCCGGGGGAGATGTCTGGCGGGCAGATGCAGCGGGTGTCTATTGCTCGCGCGCTCAGCATTGGCCCCAGCGTAGTTTTTGCAGACGAGCCGACCGGCGCGCTCGACCAAAGAACCGGCCACGAAGTGATGGGCATCCTTACTGGTGCTGCCCGCTCTACCGGTGCTGCGGTCATCGTTGTAACGCACGACCCGCAAGTGGCTTCCTATTGCTCGCGCACCCTCACCATGCGTGACGGCATGTTTGTAAGCGCAGATTCGGGTATGCCCTCTCAGTCAGTAGTTCAGTCAGCGGTCCAGTCGCCGGCTCAGGAACAGCCTCACAATCAGGGCGCACAAACCCAAGGAGGTGCCCGATGAGCACGGTCCAACTCTGGCGGATGCTCAACCGTCGCGGATCCTCGACCTCTTCCCACACCACTGCGCTAGCTGTGATTGCGTTCGGAGCGGCCACGGCCATTTTTCTCACCATCTTGGGCGGAGTCCACGGCTTCGTTTGGCGGGCTTCTCCCGATCATTCCTTCGCCTGCCTCTTCAATGCTTGCGCTCCCGAGGGTTCGCAAATCAGCTTGGAGACCACTTTTAACAACGCTTACGTGGCCCTCGCCTTCTTCGCCTGCCTCCTGCTTCTGGTGCCCTTCGCCAGTCTCGCAGGTTCAGCTGCCCGCCTGTGCGCCGCCCGCCGGGATGAGCGTTTGGCGGCCCTACGGCTCGCAGGTGCCACCACTGCCCAAGTGGTCCGCCTGACTGCTTTCGACACCGCCATCCAAGCCCTGGCCGGTGCCCTCGCAGGAATCTTGGGCTACTTGGCCTTGGTGCCCGCCATTATGCTCCTCAACTTTCAAGGCCGCCACTTTAGCTTCTCGGAACTCTGGGTAGGTCTGTCAACCTTGGCGCTCACAGCCCTCGGTGTCGCTCTCTTGGCCCTGCTAGCCTCGCTTTCGGCCCTGCGCAAGGTTGCGATTACGCCTCTGGGAGTCTCATCGCGCATCTCAACAAAGCAGCCCGGTGTCTGGCGGCTCTTCCTAGTGGTTGGTACGTTTGCGCTCGCCTTGATGTCTTTCCGTTCATCGTTGTTAGAAAATCTTGGACAGGTCATCGCGACTGTCTTCATCGTTGGAATCTTCATGCTGTGTTACGCCTTGTTGAATCTGTTGGGGCCTTGGGTCATTTCTGCCAGCGCTCGCCGCAAGGTTCGCCGTCCGCGCAGTGTCGCCAGCTTAATTGCCATGCGCCGCGTGCTCGACAATCCCAAACGGGCTTGGCGCAACGTCTCCGGCATTGCCCTGGCCGTGTTCATTGCAGGTATCACTTCGGTCACTGCTTACGCTTCGGCTCCGGTCACCGCGGGCAGCACTCCCGAGGAGATTGCCTCTATCCAATACGGGCACGATATTGGCACTGGTGGCCTCTTAACCTTGGCGTTCGCCGCCGTGCTCGCTGCCGTTTCCTGCGGCATTATGCAGGCTGGTAACGTCTACGATCAGGAGGGTGAATACCGCGCTTTGGCTCTAGAAGGTATGGATACGAAGACTTTGAACCGGGCGCGTTTTATCGAAGTGCTCTCGCCCTTGATCGTGGTTGTGGTGGTTTCTGCCCTCTGCTCGGCCCTGCTGATGATGCCGTTCGTCTCGCAAGCCATGACCCAGCCCGAGACCATGCTCTCTTTCGCAGGGGGAATTGCCCTGTGCTTTGGCCTAGTGTCCATAGGCGCTTTCGCCTCTAATCGGGTGGCTGCCAGCCTCAACTTGCTCAACTATCGAGCCGACGATTAAAACTCTGCTGTGGGTTGCTTGCCCCTCCGATTGCCCTACGAGAGCCCTGTATTCCTTACGAGAGTAAGGCTGCGATAAGGGCAATCGTGATGGGGGAGGTGAGGGTGGAGAGAAGGATTCCATCTCTGGCGAAGGTCATACCGACTTCGTAGCGGGCCGCGTAGTTGTAAACGTTCTGACCGGTGGGAAGCGCTGCCAGAACCACGCAGCCGTAGAGCTCCGGTCCGCGGAATCCCATGAGGAAGTAGGAGAGCAAGAAGGCGGCGATGGGCATGATGACATTTTTGAGCGTGACTACGGTGATGATTGCCGGCCGGTCGGTCTTCTCGCGCATGGGTTTGCTGCCGTGTAAGGACATTCCGAAAGCCATTAAAATCATCGGAACTGCGGAGGCGCCGATCATGTCGAGGGGCTTAAACATAAAGTCGGGCATGATGAAGTGACCGGCGCGGGCGGAGAGCGCAGAGACGGCGATGCCTGCCAGAGAGCCAATCAGAAGCGGCTGTTTCAGAGGCTGCTTGGCTATATTTTTGAGCGAAACTTGGCCCGAAGTCGTCGCGTCTAACGTGATTAAGCCCAGCGGGGTGAAGAGCACCTGCTGCATGAGGAGAATGGGGGCTACTAAGCTCGGATTGCCTAAAATGTATGTGGCAACGGGCAGGCCGATGTTGTTGGAGTTTAAGTAGAGTGAATTTAAAACGCCGATGGTGGCATCTGCTGCGCGCATGTGGAAAAAGCAGGCGTTGAGAGCGATGAAAATGAGGCCCACTACTGCCGCCGAAAGGAAGGCCACAACAATGCTGGGGTGAACGATAACGCCTAGGTTTTCTTTGGCCAAAATTGCGAACATGAGGCAGGGCGAGGAAACGAAGAAAGAGTACTTATTGAGCACCATCTGAGTCGTCGGGCCGCCCACGCGGAAGCGCGCCGCCACATAGCCCACCGCGATGACCACGCCAATAATAAAGAACCCCTCCATGGCGCTCAAAAGCCCGGCCATTCCAACCCCTTCCCTTAGCTCAACCCCTCCATCATGCCACGCCCAGCCCCCACCGCCCCCGCTCATCCCACCATGTGGAAGCCCAAGGCGTGTTATCCACATTTTTCACGTTCGACCACATTGCCCCCACAGCTTTCCCTCGACTCCCCAGCATTGCTAGCTTCGAAAGTACGCGACGTATAGGCATCAATATAAGGGGTTGTTATGGGCGCAAAACAAATAAAAGAATTGAAACGAGAGCGGCTATGCGAGAACCGATTTACGCAGCTATTGGCGTTTGTGTTGCTTGGAGGTAAGAGATTGCGAAGGGAGTTGCAATACCACCTAGCATTTCGTTCAATAGGGATAGAATTAAATAATCTACAGCTATTGACTATCACAGTCAATGCAGATAGGCTTTACTGATGAGGCGCAAGAGGCTTGAGAAAAGAATCGCTCAAATCGCTCGCGCGAACGGGCTTACCACACAGTGGGAAGAAGGAGCTAATCACAGCAAGGTTACTGTTGGCAAAGCGCTAGCAATGGTGCCTAGGCACCGAGAGATTAACGAGCACACTGCTCAAGGAATAATCCGCTATATAGAGAGGAATTGCAAGTGATGGATGTAACGGCACGGTGCGAGCGTCATGACGGTTGGTGGGCCATTGAAGTAGACGAGATTCCTGGACTGTTTACTCAGACTCGACGGCTTGATCAGGTTGAGGATATGGTGCGCGATGCTGCTTCGCTAATGGGTAAGGAAATCGAGGAAGTTCGCGTGCTGCCGGTTATGGATAAAGAAACTATGCAAGCTGTGGAAGAGATGTTACAGGTGCGTACTGAAGCTCGCATTATTCAGGAGCGAGCCTCAAAAGTGTCTCGAAAAGTTGTCTCTCTACTGCGTAGGGAAGGACTTACTGTACGCGATGTGGCGCAAGTCACGGGCATCAGTTCTCAACGAGTGAGTGCTTTACAAAGGTCCTAGGCGGTGGTGATTTGCCAATACTGTTCTCTTCCTTAACCAATAGTATACTGGTGATTAAGTAATTTTGTTTGTAGTATTCTAGTGATTACGGATTGATGGTTGGCTCGTAGGAGGTGGGAAGAGATGAAATATGTGCCTACTGCGGTGAAGCGGGATTTGCGCGTCTTGGGGGAGCAGCTCACTACGCAGCGCAAACTCTTGGGCCTGACCGTCGACGACGTGGCTAAGCGGGCACGCGTGAGCCCCACAACCGTCCACAACTTAGAACACGGCAAGGCAGTACGCACCGACTCCCTACTCTCCGTAGCCCGCATCTTGCACATGGCCGACGCTATGGTCGCCGCCGCGGACCCCCTCCAAACCGACCTAGGCCGCCTCCGAGCCAACCAGCAGCTTCCCCAGCGCGTGAGGAAGCAAGTATGAGTCTGCCTGACCAAATAGAGGTGCGTACCACCCTAGGCAACGGTAGCGAAGTCCTTGCTGGCGAGCTCTACATCAACAGAACCGGTCTCTCCTTCCAGTACGCTGCCTCCTATATCAACAATCCGCTGTCATACGAGCTGGCACCTGCCATTCCCCTCACGCTTGGCGTATATCCCCTGCAAGAGCTGGGTCCGTTTTCTGATGCTGCGCCGGACCGCTGGGGGCGAAAGCTCTTGCAACGCTCCCTAGGTCGCTCCCGTCTAAGCGAGATTGAATACTTGCTTGGTGTTAATGATCTCACCCGTCAGGGCGCTTACCGATTCTTCTTGGATGGTGAACCCCTATCTGGCAGCGATGGTGTACCCGTGCTCACCGATTTACCAGGCCTGCTCAACACTGCCGACGCAGTTGAAGAAGGGGTAGAGGTGAGTGAAACAGCTTTGCGACGCCTTTATCGTGCTACCGGCTCTTTGGGAGGCGCTCGCCCCAAAGCAAGTGTTCGCGACGGCGGCAACCTCTGGCTAGCTAAGTTCCCTAAACCGTTAGGCGACCGCTGGGATGTTATTGGTTGGGAGGCTGTGACCCTTGAGCTGGCCCAGAAAGCGGGCATAAGCGTTCCCCAGCATCGTGTACTGAGCATTGCAGACGAGGCGGGTCGCAAGCGAACTATTTTGCTTACGCAGCGTTTTGACCGCTCGTCAAGTGAGCAAAGCAACCAGCTTCAGCGCATTCCCTACATTTCTGCAATGACTGCGCTCGATGCTTCGGACGGGCAGGGTGGCGACTGGCTAGACTTCGCAGATTTTGCTGCCAGCATTGGTGCTGACACTCGCCAGCTCTGGCTTCGAGCAGCGTTCGGCTCGGTCATCGGCAACTTAGACGATCACTTGCGCAACCATGGTTTCTTACGCATTGGCAAGAGTTGGCAGCTAGCTCCGGCCTTCGACCTCAATCCAGAACCTTACGAAGGCAGCAAGGCAGAGGTACATCAGCTTTCCCTCTTTGGAAATCCCAGCCCTAGCCTAGCTTCGTTCATGCAAGCCGAGGCCCTATCTCTCTTCCAAGTGACCGCAGACCAAGCAGCCCAATACCTTGCGCAAATACGCGCTGCGCTCGCCCAAGTTACGCCCTTAGCTCATGTGCATCGCTTAGATGCCGCTTCCCAAGAGATTATGGCTTCTCGCTGGCAATTGGCACAGGAGCAGATTGATTCTTTGATGAATTAAAATATCGTAAAACATTTATTATACTCGTTCCGGCTCTTGCGGTACTTTCGAATCTAAAGACGACTTACTTTTGCGCTGCCGGGCAAGCTGATAGCCTGCGTATACAAGCGCTGCAAGTAGAGTAAGGCAGAGCATGCTGCCACCGGTGAGGCGTTGCAGCGGTATTGCTCCTGCAATGGGCAGTAAGAATTCGTAGGTGTAGGGCAAAGGGTAGTCATCTTGGGCTTGACTTCCCAGTATCCAGTGAATATTGGCAGTTACGAGCTGTGCTTCGTGGGCGGGGGCCTTTACTATCCATACGCCTTTTGCGGCATTCCAAACTGGCGCGGGCGTGGCCTCTGTCTGGTCAAACTTAACGCCGGTAACTACGAGTTTTTGCAATCCAACTTGGACTGGTTCGTGCTGGTCCGCTGTCGTATCGGGCGGATTACCGGCACCATTGCTGCCTGAGCCGAGCTGGCCGTATCCGTTCCCGCCCCATGTGTATGCGTGGCCGTCGCTACCGATGGCTGTAGACTGTGTGCTTCCTGCGCTGATTTGGTTCAAACGAACTCCTGTTGGAAGCGTTCCTTGCTGTACCTTCACCGGCGTGGAGCGGTTGCTGCCGCTCGTATTATCTCCGAGCTGGCCGTTGTCATTGCTGCCCCATGTGTAAGCGTCTCCGTTGGAGTCAATTACTAAGGAATGCTTGTCGCCCGCGCTTATGTGGGTAAAACTGACGCCGGATGGTATAACTCCAGGATTCACCTGAGTCGGCGCATTCTTGCCCACGGTCGTTCCGTCGCCCAGCTGGCTCGATTGGTTGTCGCCCCAAGCGTACAGGTTATTGTTGTTATCTACGGCCAAAGAATAGCGGCCGCCCGCACTGATTTGCGTAAAGTGAGCTCCGGCGGGGAGTGCACCCGACTGGGTCTTAACCGGTGACTTTTCTAGACTTGAATTAGTGCCGATGCCGAGCTGCCCTTCGACATTACGGCCCCAGGCGTAAGTGTTGTTATCCTTCCCGATGGCCAAGGAGTGGTTGTCGCCAGCACTAATACTAGTAAAGGTCACGCCGTCGATTTGTGGCCCTAATTGAACTTGAACTGGCAGCCTTCGGTTAATCTGCGTGCCGTCGCCGAGTTGCCCCTCTGCATTTTGACCCCATGTGTATATCCTGTTGGTATTGGCAAGGGCTAAAACATGGCTATCTCCGACGCTGACTTGCGTGTATCGTTTGCCGACTGGTAAGACACCTTGTGCGATACGTCTTGGTGTGGGTTGGTTAGTCAGAGTGCCATTGCCCAGTTGCCCTGCGGAGTTTCTGCCCCAAGTGTAGATGTTGCCGTCGGAGCCGAGTGCAGCTGAGAATTCGCTGCCCGCACTCACCTGTAAGAAATGCACATTTGCTGGAGCAAGCACTCGTACTGGCAGATTTTGGTTACTCGAACTATCGTCGCCGAGTTGGCCATATTCGTTCGACCCCCATGCGTAGGTGTTGCCGTCGGAGCCGATGGCAAGGGTATGCTTACTGCCGCTACTAATCCGACTGAAACTGATGCCCTGCGGGGCAAGAGGCGGAGTAATAGCTACGGTATTACCTCCTGTAGTTGGTCCACGGTCGGGGTCAAGAGTGAACTTCCACTCCTCCCATTTTGCCGTTAGAGTCATAGATGAACTGACAGTATCGTTGAAATCCCAAGGTTTTCCGTCAGTTGTAAACCAGCCATCGAACCAATGATGAGACCACGTAGGCATCGGATTAGGCCAAGTAATAGTTTCGTCATTGCTCGATAGGGGGTGTTGATCGGCTGGGGCGGTGCCGGGAGCGCCTGCCATATCAAAATGAACTGTGTAAGAAGTTCTATATGTATATTTGAGAGTAGCCCTAGTTTGAGGTGCGCCGTTCAGTGTCCAATCTACATAGACGTTCACGGTACCGGCAGGATGCCCGGGTGCAATTACGTACCACAAGTCTTCAGCAGTATCGTGCCGGGGAGTGCCGGTAGCGAGTGCGTCAAAGCGTACAGCAGTGACGACAATATTCGGCTTTGCTACTGGTACAGGGGTGGTGCGCCATGTTGTTGTGCCGTCGCCGAGCTGCCCGTATTGGTTGGGGCCCCATGAGTAGACTTTGCCTTCCGCGGTAAGGCCTTTGGAGTGGATCCATCCTGCGCTTACATCTGCGAACTCTACACCGGCCGGAGATGCTACCAGAGTGGGCCTATACCTGTCTGTAGTGGTGCCGTCTCCTAGAATACCGGCGCTTGAATATTGGTTGTCATAGCTGCTATTTGAACCCCAAGCGTATGCTTTGCCGTTGTTGCCCAATGCAAGAGCGAAGTATGATCCGGCGCTGATGCGGGTGAATGGTACAGGTGTGGAGACTTGCTGGGGAGTGGAACGATTTGTAGTGGTGCCGTTGCCCAGCTGACCCACATTGTTGAATCCCCAAGTATACAGATTCCCGAGTTGATCGAGAGCGAGAGAGTAGCCTTCAATGAAATTACCACCTGCATATCCCCAATCAGCCTGGCCTCCAGCGCTGACACTGGTAAATTGAGTTGGAGTGTTAAAAGGAGTGGGTGAAGGATTATTCGTTGTACTGCCGTCTCCAAGCTGGCCGTAATTGTTCCACCCCCATGAGTAAGTCCTACTGTCGGTGCCAATAGCTAAGCAGTGTTCGCCGCTACAACTAAGACTAGTGAATTTAACCGGATTATTCAGCGGCGTGGGGCTTGGATACCAATTGTAATCTCCGACTCCTAGCTGTCCCCATCTGTTGTTTCCCCATGCATAAACGTTGCCTTCGCTGTCAAGAGCGTATGAGGAGGTGCAATAACCACTGGCTATGATGCTAACAAATCGGACACCAGCTGGTGCAGACAGGTTTACGAGTTGCGGAGTTGAGCTGTCTATAGTGCTGCCGTTGCCCAACTGACCTTGAGTATTCTTACCCCATGCGTAGATGCGGTTATCGCTGCCGATGGCGAGATTGTGGTACCAGCCCGCGCTTACTTCGGTGAATCTTACCCCTGCTGGTGTTTTAACCTTTACGGGGAGCACTGATCCTACGATTGGCGTATCTGAACCCAATAAGGTGGGATCGTTCGAACCCCACGCCCAAGTATTATCGTCATCTCCGATGGCAAGAATATGAGTACTGCCGGAGCTTATTTTCTTAAATTTGATACTGGTTTGGAAAGGTGGTTTGATGGCGACTTCGTTGCCGCCAGCGACTGGGCCGTGATCTGGATCAAGAGAAAAGCCTAAATCTGCGGAATCAGCGTGGGCGAGTATGGGGCGCGCTAAACTAGCGGACCCCCCCCCCCAAGACAGTCAAGGACATGAGTACTAAGAGTGTACTCACAGTGCGTACCTTACGCATAACCCCTCCAAAGCGGCGGTAGCAGCCGTAAATAGCTGCTGTACCAAAATAAAGCGAAACGTGCTAGTTGGACCGCAGTGCCCGAGTTCCCCAACCGCAAGGCAAGCAAAGTCACATGAATAGCAGACAGTCTAGCATTATCAGCTGAACAGCACCGCAATTCCAGCTTTTTCCTGCTGTACAAGCAAATCTTGAACCTGTTCTGTGTAATTTGCTTGATTGTATATACCAACCTAACTTGTTGTTTTTTGCTGGCGTACATACTGAATGCAGGGGTGATTGCGGGAGAAGAATTGTGCAACGCTCACAGATGTTACTGCAGGGGATAAAAAGTGTGCGATACTAGAAGGGTGGCGACTCTGCATGGTCGCCGTGAAGCGTAGGCGTTGATCCCCCTGCTCACTGCTTAGCAGCAGGCGACGGTGTCCGTCCACGCTCAGGAAGACTTTTTACAGAAGGCGTCCAGACGATGCGCATATAGTGCGCGGCTGCGGTGAGAGCGCAGTGTGAAGAATCGCTGGTGCCGCGAGCGCGAGGCGGTGCAGCGCGTCGCTAGGAGCATTGTGCCAGATACAACGCGCGAGGACTCAGCTATGAGCGAGACCTCTCACAACAGTGAACATCACAATACAGAGAGCAGCGAAGCGGTGGAAACCAACCCCGTTCGCAGGCGCAGGACCGGCCGGCGAGTGGTGCGTGGCACCGGAGCTGCTGATGCCCATGTGCCCATGCAGGTAGAGGCAGACAGTAGCGAGGACGAGAGCCCCCGCCGTCGCACTCGCCGCAGTCAAGCTCAGAACCAGACTCCAGCGCAGGACTCAACGCACCGTTCAGCGCAGACCGACAACGAGGAAGAGCCGCAAGAGCGTTCGCGTCGCCGTGCAAGCACGACCCGTCGCCGTTCTCGCGCAGAGAGTGCTGCCAGCAGTGAGCGGTCCGGTGAAGAGCGCTCGGGCCGCGAGGCTGATTCCGACGATGCTGCTCAATCTTCCGAATCTTCCGAATCTTCCGAATCTGAGGGCACTTCCACTCGTTCGCGCAGCCGTAGGACTACTGCGAGCAGCAGGACGCGCTCTGGTCAGGCAGGCGAATCACGCCGTCGCAGCCGGTCTGCAAGCGCCAAGGACGAGGAAAGCGACGAACGTAACGAACGCAACGAGCGTAGCAATCGCAACGACCGCAACGATTATGACGACGAAGATCGAGCCAGCGAAGAGCCTAAGCGTTCCAGCCGTGGCCGCCGGCGTGCAACTGCCGAAGATGACGAGCCGCGCTCAAGCCAGCGTGCTCGCTCCCGCACTCGCACTCGCGCCAGCAGTAGCGAGCGCAGTCAGGAAGCAGAAGTCAACGATTCCAAGGCCGAAGAGTCTGCGGTTGAAGAGCCTAAGAGCACGCGTTCTGGCCGGGCTACCCGCGCCCAGGCACCCGCTAAGCCCATGACTTCTCTGCTCTTCCAAGAGCCCATCATCCCCACCCGCTCAGCGAGCGCGGCCGAGAGTGAACCGGAAGACGACGACGAGTCCAGCCGCGAGGAGGAGCGCCCGAGCTCTCGCAAGACCCGCACCCGCAAGACGCGCACCGCTAGCGCCCGCCACACATCCCGCCGAGACGAGCGGGAGCATGAGCGTGAGGAGGAGCGCGAGGTTGAAGACGACGAGAGCAGTCAGCCCCGCCGCCGTCGCTCCCGCCGCTTAAATGCTGAGGAGCGCCAGGCTGCCGACGAAGTCGAGCTCATTGAGCAAGACTTGCGCGAAGAGAACGAGGAAGAGGCTGCCGAAGAAGAAGCTGAAGGCAGTACACGCCGCCGTCGTCGCCGGAACGAGGAAGACGAGGAAGATTCAGGTCTGACCCGTCGCCGCCGTCGTCGCCGCGGAGCCAAGGACGCGGAAGAGGAGCAGCCCGCCCGCCGCTCCCGCCGCCAGCAGTACGTAGACGAAATCACCGATATTGAGGGCTCTACCCGCTTGGAGGCGAAGAAGCAGCGCAGGCGCGACAACCGTCGCGAGCGCAGCCGCCAAACCCAGCTGGTTGAGCAGGACTTCCTCGCCCGCCGCGAAAACGTTGACCGCTTAATGGTGGTGCGGGAGAAGGAAAAGCACACCCAAATCTCGGTCATCGAAGATGGCATTTTGGTGGAACACTACGTCTCCGACATTGACGAAGTCTCTGCCGTGGGCAACATTTACCTAGGCCGTGTACAAAACGTCTTGCCCTCCATGGAGGCCGCTTTCGTTGACATTGGCCAGGCCCGCAATGGCGTGCTCTACGCCGGCGAGGTGAACTGGGATACCACCCGCTTAGACGGGCAGCCGCGCCGCATGGAGCTGGCTTTCAAGTCCGGCGACCCGGTGCTGGTGCAAGTTACTAAGGATCCGATTGGGCATAAGGGCGCTCGCCTCACTTCGCAGGTGACTCTTGCTGGCCGCTTCCTAGTATTGGTGCCTTCTGGCGGAATGACAGGCGTGTCGCGCAAACTCTCCGATAAGGAACGCGCTCGCTTGAAGTCGATTGTGGCCAAGATTGCGCCTAAAGATATGGGCGTGATTATTCGCACGGCTGCCGAGGGTGCCAGCGAAGAGGCCATCGAGAAGGACTTGGAGAGCTTGCAGCGTCAATGGACGCAAATCGAAGCCAAGCGCGAGGAGTTCTGGCACGGCAAGCGGCCTAAGCTGCTGCAAGGCGAGCCCGACGTGGCTATTCGCGTGGTGCGAGACATCTTTAACGACGATTTTAACCAGCTCATGGTTGAGGGCGAGCGGGTCTACGACCACATTCAGCAGTACTTGGAGACGATGGCTCCCGACCTGAAAGACAAGCTTGAGCGCTGGGATCCGGCGGAGCATCAGGGCAAGGATGTGTTCGACAAGTGGCAGATTGACAGCCAGCTGCGCAAGGGCATGGAGCGCCAGGTGTATCTGCCTTCGGGCGGCTCTCTGGTGATTGACCGCACCGAGGCCATGACCACTATCGATGTGAACACGGGCCGCTTTATCGGCAAGGGCAAGTCGCTTGAGGAAACCGTGACCCGGTGCAACTTGGAGGCTGCTGAGGAGATTGCCCGTCAGCTGCGTCTGCGAGATATCGGCGGTATGGTCATGATTGACTTCGTGGACATGGTTCTGCCCGCCAACCGCGATTTGGTGCTGCGCCGACTGGTCGAGTGCCTAGCTCGCGACCGGACTAAGCATCAGGTGGCTGAGGTCACTTCGCTGGGCTTGGTGCAAATGACCCGTAAGCGCGTGGGGCAGGGCTTGGTCGAGGCCTTCTCCGAGGAATGCCCAACCTGCAAGGGCCGTGGCTTTATTTTGCACGATGAACCGACCGTCTCTACTAAGTATGACGACCCATACGCAGTCAAGGGCGGCGACCCCTTCGTGAAGGGCAGTAAGCACAGTCACACTCCCGCGAAAGCGCCGAAAGAGCCGCCGGCACCGCAGGGCTCTTCGCCTGACGTAAAGGCCAAGCTGGCGCAGATTGCGGCGGCTGCGGAGAAGGCTGCCGAGGACCGCGCTGAAGACGACGACATTGAGGAGTTCGATCAGGAAGTACTCAGCGAGTCGGGCGCAATTGATACCGATGTTGAGCTTGAGGAGAGCTTCGATACCCCTAGCGATGACGGGGATAGCGAGGACTTCGAAGGCTCGGATGAAGGGCAAGAAGACGAAGCCAGCTCAGATGTCGCTGAGGAGGCATAAACTAGAACGTGTTTCGTCGGCGCGCTGCCATTTGACGAGGTGGTGCGCTTGCTTATATACTGATTAGCTGGTGTCTGAATTCGTCTGCTCCAAAGTGGCAGGATGAAGGTTCAGACGAGTGGCAGCTTAGAGAACACAGGCAAGGTAGGGCTATGTACGCGATTGTTAAGGCCGGAGGCCATCAGGAGAAGGTCGAGGTCGGTGACGTCATTCAGGTGAACCGTCTGGCAGCCAAGAAGGGTGAGTCGGTCGAGTTTCCGGTCGCGCTCGTCGTCGATGGTGCCAAGGTAACTCTGGCGTCCAAGGATCTGGCAAAGATCTCCGCCAAGGGTGAGGTCATTGACGATGAACTCAAGGGCCCGAAGATCAACATCCAGAAGTTCAAGAACAAGACTGGTGTAGCTCGTCGTAAGGGCCATCGCCAGCAGCTGAGCGCCGTCAAGATTACGGCCATCGCCTAAGCGCGAACCATTAGCTTTTAGTCGGGAAAGGACAAGACATGGCACATAAGAAGGGCGCGTCTAGTACGCGCAACGGTCGCGATTCTAACGCGCAGTACCTCGGTGTGAAGAAGTTCGGCGGCGAGTCTGTCGTTGCAGGCAACATCTTGGTTCGCCAGCGCGGCACCAAGTTCCACCCCGGGCAGAACGTGGGTCTGGGTAAGGACTTCACCCTGTATGCTCTGACTGACGGGAATGTGAAGTTCGGCGTGCGCCGCGACCGCAAGGTTGTTGACGTCGTCTCGGACTGATTTCGTCTAGTACGAACTCAAAGTCTTTATTAGCCGCGCCCTAGTCGGACGCGGCTTTTGTTGTATATTTGGCCAATCCTTGCGCAAGCTCGTTTGGCAAGAAAGTAGTTGTTATGAGTGCATTCGTCGATCGCGTGACCGTCCATGTGAAGGGTGGCGACGGCGGTAACGGCGCCTCGTCCATTCGGCGGGAAAAGTACAAGCCTCTAGCCGGGCCCGATGGTGGCGATGGTGGCGATGGCGGTTCGGTCATCCTAGAGGCCAACCCGAATGCCACCAGCCTGCTAGACTTCCGCTTCCTACCCCACCGCTCAGCCGACTCCGGCACGATGGGCTTGGGTGGCGATAAAGACGGCAGCAAGGGCTCAGACTTGACCCTGCCAGTGCCGGTCGGAACGGTCATCTTCACTGCTATTGGTCGCGAAGGCGAGAGCAAACGCCCCGGCGAGCGCCTAGCAGACTTGAGCCACCCCGGCGACCGCTTCGTGGTGGCCCAGGGCGGTGCGGGCGGCCTAGGTAATCGTTCCTTGGCCAACAAGACCCGCCGAGCACCCGGCTTCGCGCTCCTAGGCGAGCCTGGCGAAGAGCGCGACATCATGCTGGAGCTCAAGTCTATTGCCGACGTGGCACTGGTGGGCTTCCCCTCAGCCGGTAAGTCCTCCCTAATTGCGGCCATGAGTTCCGCCAAGCCCAAGATTGCTGACTACCCCTTCACCACGCTGGTGCCCAACCTTGGCGTAGTGCAGGCCGGCGATTACCGCTTCACCATGGCAGACGTGCCCGGCCTCATTCCCGGCGCCTCCCAAGGCAAGGGCCTAGGCCTAGAGTTCCTGCGCCACATTGAGCGCACCGAAGTTGTGGCCCACGTCATCGACTGCGGCACCTTGGAAGCCGACCGCGACCCCATCAACGACTACGAGGCTATTGAGCAGGAACTGTCTCTCTACGGCCAGCAGCTTGAACTGCCCCTCGGTGCCATTCCTATTGCTGAGCGCCCGCGTGTAATCGTGCTGAACAAGGCTGACTTGCCTGAGGCTAAGGAATTGGCTGAGTTCGTCAAGCCCGAGTTCGAGAAGATGGGCCATAAGGTCTTCATTATCTCCACCGCCTCGCATGAGGGTCTCAAAGAGTTGAGCTATTACCTGGCCGACCTTGTGACTCGCTTGAGGGCGCAGATTGCCGCCAAGCTGGCAGAGGAAGAGGGCGAGCGCGTGGTCATTCGCCCGCTAGAAGCCCGCCCACGCCGCCGCGACGATTTTGCCGGGGCTTTCAAGGTGGAGCGTCAGCAAAACAAGCTGGGCGATTACTGGTTCCTCGTGACCGGCACCAAGCCTGAGCGCTGGGTACGTCAGACTAACTTCGACAACGACGAGGCTGTGGGCTACTTGGCCGACCGCCTTGCCAAGATTGGAGTGGAAGATGCCTTGCGCAAGGCCGGAGCCCACGCTGGCGACGAAGTGCGTATTGGCACAGGCCGCGATCAGGTGGACTTCGATTGGGATCCCACCATCGCAGCCGGCGCAGAAATGCTCGACGGTGCGCCCATGACGGGCCGCGGTAAGGATTTGCGATTGGAAGAGGTCGAGACCCGCGCTCACCGCCGCACCAACACTGAGCGTCGCGCCCAGTATCGTCAGATGATGGACGCCAAGCAGGCAGTACGCGAGGCTATGGCTGCTGAGCGCAAGGCCGGTCACTGGGCGGATCCGACTATCGACGACGACCCCGAAGATACCCAGGGGCTTATCGGCAAGGCTCTCCATCCGGGGCAGGACCAGTAGGAGAATACAAGAGTAGGAAAGCGGGCTGAGGAGGCAGGAGTGGCAAGGCTAAGCGAGAGCGAGGTGCGCCAGGCGGTAGCGCAGGCAGGCACGGTCGTCGTGAAGGTCGGCTCGTCCTCGCTCACCTCGCCTTCCGGCCACTTGCGTGTGGAGCGGCTGGAAGCCTTGGTTGCTGCTCTCGCTCAGGCCCGCTTGCAGGGCGCAAGGCTGGTCTTGGTCTCCTCAGGCGCTATTGCTGCTGGCTTCGGCACGCTCGGCTTTAATTCGCGGCCCCAAGACGTGGTCACACAGCAGGCCACAGCTTCCGTAGGGCAGGGCATCTTAATGGCCCATTACGAGAGTGCTTTCGCCCGGTTTGGCCTGCGTGTGGGCCAGCTCTTGCTCACCGCTCAAGACACCATTCAGCCCGCCCAGTATCGCAATGCCGAGCGCACTTTGGAGCGCCTGCTGGACTTGGGTGTCGTGCCGATTGTCAACGAGAATGACGCTCTGGCTTCCAACGAGATTCGCTTCGGCGACAACGACCATCTTTCGGCGCTAGTGGCCAATATTGTGCGCGCAGACGCCATGGTTTTGCTCACTGATGTGGACGCACTTTACACAGCGCCTCCCACCAAGCCCGGCGCTCAACGCATTGCCTTCGTGCCGAATGTGGTCAAGGCTATGGAGACCATCGAAGCCGAAGATTCCACTTCTGGCTTGGGCACCGGTGGTATGCGTACCAAGCTCGAAGCCGCTCGGATCGGGGCTGTTTCGGGCATGCCCGTCATCCTCACGAATGCCGATTCTGCCGGCCCTGCCCTCTTCGGTGATCCGGTCGGTACGGCTTTCGCGCCGGTCAAACACCGGGGGAGTGCCCGCAGGTTGTGGATTAAGTTCGCTTCTGCACCCCGCGGCGAGTTTGTCGCAGATGAGGGCGCTGCCCGGGCTGTCTGCGGCGGCCGAGCCAGCCTCCTGCCCGCAGGCGTAAGCTCCGTCAAGGGCGAATTCTCGGCCGGCGACCCAGTCTGGGTCAGCAACCACTCTGGCGAACACATAGCCAAAGGCATCACCGCCTACGATTCAGAAGAGGCAGCCCGCCTCCTAGGCCAAACCACTTCCGCGCTAGCCAAGGCTCTAGGCCCCCAATACTCCCACCCCCTAATCCACCGCGACACCCTCGTCTTGGTATAGCTTCTAACCCACAATGCATGCCGCATTTCGTGTCTCTCTTTCGGTGTGGTTTTCTTTGCTCAAGGCTAAACTTGTGTAGCATGAGACCAGTTCGCCCCACTCTCAAAGCGCTTAAGCAGCTAGCAAACTATTCTGATGCTGCCAAACAAGCATGGGATGAAGCTCATAGAAAATACGCAGCGGGTGAAGAAAATCCACTGTTTGGGCTTACTCTTTCTCAACTCGATGATGAGCTGTTGCGATCGGCCAGCAAAGTATCAGCTGAATACGTGCATACCAATCCCCACAAAGCAGCAAGTCAAGCGGCTGGGCGCAATGTGTATGAGATTCGAGCAGCTGGCGGATTGAGAGCGGCTCTTATTTTTGATGAAGAAGGAGATCCGTGGGTTGTTTTCGCTGCTTCACACGATGAATTCCACAGTCAAGTAGCTGGGCAGCTACAGAAATCACATAGCAGTGATTGGCTGCCGAAAAATGTTGACTATGTTGCGCGAACTAAAGAAGAGGCCATTGAGCAAGCTGAAAAGGTTGAAGTTAGTCTTATACAGGACTTCTTTGAAGCTGTAAAATGCGCTGTTTCAGCAGAAGGTGGCACAGTCGAGTGTAGTGTTCCAACAATCGCGCATACAGTAATCAAATACATACAACTCAGTATCACAGTTGATGCTTCGGCTGACTTTTTGTTAGAAGAGAGCGGTCGAGAAGAAGGGCTGTTATTGCTTGACGTTAGTTTGACTGATCCTGGCGACACACTCGCAAAAGAAGGTTTGCTTAGGCTAGTCAATTATCTGCAGCCAGATGAGAGCAAGGTGGATTTCCGCCAAGGTTGTGATTACCAGACATATCATGTTGAAGCTTGGCTTACCGAGGCGAGAATCGCTCAAATAGTGGCCGCAACAGTTAGCGAAACTGGGGTAGCAGAGGCAGTGTGTCAAATGCGCAAGAGTCCGCCGGCACAGGCTGTCTTACACTACACAGATAAAACGCTGCTTGCCCAAGGCTTGGTGTTAGGACGTTCAGTGAGAGGATTGTGCGGTAAGTGGTTTGTGCCTACGCAAGATGAATCATGCGGCAAGTCTGTATGCCCTCACTGCGAGGGCATACAGCCAGTTATAAAAGGGATATTTCAATCCCCAGAGTCTGGTTCTGAGTAAACGATTGCCTAACTGAAGAGTTCTGCGAGTTCTTTGCGGTCTGCTTCAGTGTAGCTTGCGGCATCTTGGTCAATTTTGCGCAGGTCTTCAGTGCGATTGGACAGTGCGCTTGCGTATTCAGAACGGCCTTGCTCGCCGCGGTTGACGTAGTCCCACAAGTCATCTTGGCTGATGCGCCTGTTAGACCCAACATAGTGAAAGTTCAGTAGATTTTGATCCATAAGTTTATAAACGTAGGGGCGGCTAACTTTTAACAGTCGAGCAACTTGAGCAGGTGTCAAATCTTTTGAAGACACAGTAATTGAGCTGTCTTGTGACAATAAGAATTGCCTAATTGCCACGGCCAATGGCGAATCCTTGCTCATGTTCGCAAGCGCTTTGCGGAGCTCTTCTAAGTCGGAGTCTGTAATAGATTTAGCGGGGACCATGGTAAGTGTGTTCGACATCTTCGCCCCTTTTCTCGGTATATAAGCAACTCCACCAAAAGATGCCAACTATCTTGCTCTTAATGAGTCGTAGCTATTACCGGATTTATCTGTAAATAAATGTAATATCTGTAACAAGTGTAACATGCGTTGGGGTATGTTAAAGACGTGTTGGGGTGTGTTAAGGAGGCAACACGGGTAGTTGATAGGGAGATACTTGGCAGTGGATGGCGAATAAATGTTTGTCGTGTGATTCGCTCGCAGTTTGTCGCTAGGAGCTAAACTTGGGGCGACACTGCGGGGCGGGTGGACGGAATCGAGGGCTTGGGCTACAGTAGAAACTTGGGCGTTTGCTCTCGTAGCTCTCCGGTATCCACCGGGTTGAGTAGTATGGGCAAGTATCCCTTAGGGAAGTGGCGCAATTGGTAGCGCAACGGTCTCCAAAACCGTAGGTTGTGGGTTCGAGTCCCGCCTTCCCTGCCAATGGTTGGAATCAGGAACTAACGAAGGATGAATATGGCTCAGAAGGACAAGGTCGGCAAGCCCAAAAGGCCGAACATCTTCAAGCGTATCGGCATGTTCATCAAGCAAGTCTTTGATGAGATTCGCAAGGTCGTGGCACCATCTGGCAAAGAACTTCTTTCTTGGTCAGTGGCCGTGTTCTTCTTCGTGCTCTTCCTGATGATTTTCGTTACGGCTCTTGACTTCGGCCTGGGTAAGCTAGTTATGCTGATCTTCGGCTGATTTCCAGTAATTACTAGTTTTTGAGAAGGTGGCTCAGTTCATGAGTGATGATCAGATGGCGGATGCAATGAATGAGGAGGGCATGACTGCCCCTACCGCTGATGCAACGCCGGCAACTGCTGAAGAGCAGTCTGCCCCTGCGCCGGTTGAATCCGACAAGCCTTCTGAGGGCGAGGTCGAGCAGGCTGCAGCTGAAGCTACCGAAGAAGCCATGGCTTCCTATCAGCCAACCGATGCCCCGGCTGAAGAAGCAGCTTCGACTATGGATCAAGCCGAGGGCGAAGAGTCTGCCTCCGAAAGCGTTGACCCCGGTCAGCAGGCCGTCGACGAGTTTTCTAAGCAGCTGCGCACACTAGAAGGCAACTGGTATGTGCTCCACACTTACTCCGGTTACGAAAAGCGTGTGAAGACTAACGTCGAATCCCGTATCGTCTCCTTCGGTCTCGAAGATCAGGTCTTCCAGATTGAAGTGCCGATGGAAGAGGTCGAGAAGCACACCGACAAGGGCAAGAAAGTTGTTAGCCGCGTGCGCGTGCCCGGTTATGTGCTGATTCGTATGATGCCTGATGAAAACGCTCGTCGTATCGTTAAAGATACCGAAGGTGTTACCGGTTTCGTGGGCCCCAGCAAGGAGCCTGCCCCGCTGTCTCGCAAGGAAGTCGTCAAGATGATGGCCCCGATGATTGCTTCTGAAGCTCTCAAGGCCGCTGGCGACAAGCCTGCAGCAGCCAAGCAGCGCATGGTTGAGGTTTCCTACAAGGTGGGCGACCAAGTCACCGTCACCGAAGGTCCATTCGCTACCATGGCTGCCGCCGTCTCCGAGGTGGAGCCCACGACGCAGAAGCTCACCGTTTTGGTGTCCATCTTCGGTCGCGACACGCCTGTGGAGCTGGGCTTCGATCAGGTCGAGAAAATCGTCTGATAGCTTGGACGCTCTGGTCTGGTGAGCGTGGCATAATAATAAAACTTGCGCTGAGAGGCTCTGTGCCTCCAAGTGTTAGAAAGTAACAGTTGCGGGAGATGGGCTTCGGGCCTGTCGGATGAACCGCTTCGTAGAAAGAAGAACCAGTAATGGCTCAAAAGAAGAAGAAAGTCACTGCGCTGATCAAGTTGCAGATTGAGGCCGGTAAGGCCAATCCTGCACCGCCACTGGGTCCTGCTTTGGGCTCCCACGGCGTGAACATCATGGACTTCTGCAAGGCTTACAACGACGCCACCAAAGACAAGATGGGCCAGGTTATTCCTGTCGAGATCACTGTCTTTGAGGATCGTTCCTTCACCTTTATCACCAAGACTCCGCCCGCAGCAGACCTGCTCCGCAAGGCAGCCGGTGTGAAGAAGGGTGCTGGCAACCCGCTGACCACCAAGGTCGGTTCCGTTACCAAGGCCCAGGTTCGCGAGATTGCTGAGACCAAGATGCCCGACCTGTCGGCTCGCGACGTCGAGGCAGGCATGAAGATCGTCGAAGGCACTGCCCGCTCTATGGGCATCACCGTCACCGACTGAAAGTTCGTCGGTAGGGCGACGCTAGCCCACACCGCGACTGCTGATAGGAGAAGCAGATGACAAAGCGTTCAAAAAAGTATCGTCAAGCGCTGGAGAAGATTGATCGCTCCAACCTGTACACGCCGGAAGAGGCCATTGCCCTCCTGAAGACCATGCCCAAGTATGGCTTCGACGAGAGCATTGAGGCTGTCTACCGCCTGAGCGTGGACCCTCGCAAGGCTGACCAGCTCATTCGTGGCACGGTCAACCTGCCCAACGGTACTGGTAAGACCTCCCGCGTGCTGGTCTTCGCCCGTGGCCCCCAGGCTACCGCAGCTCTTGAAGCTGGCGCCGACGAGGTTGGCGATGACGAGCTCGTAACCAAGGTTGCCGGCGGCTACCTGGACTTCGATGCCGTGGTGGCAACGCCCGACATGATGGGCAAGGTCGGCCGTTTGGGCCGCGTGCTCGGTCCTCGTGGCTTGATGCCCAACCCCAAGACTGGCACGGTAACCATGGATGTTGCCAAGGCCGTTAAGGAAATTAAGGGCGGTAGGATTGAGTTCCGCGTCGACAAGAACGGCAACATGTCCTTCTTGATTGGCAAGGTCTCCTTCGATGAGAAGGCTCTGGCCGAGAACTTCCACGCTGTCAGCGAGGAAATTAAGCGCCTCAAGCCCAACACCGTTAAGGGCCGCTACATCACCAAGGCTACCGTGGCTTCCACCATGAGCCCGGGTGTGCCCCTGGATCTGGCAATGCTCTAAAGCTATAGCTTTACTCAGGCCTGCTGGTAACCGATTGGTTGCCTGCAGGCTTTTTGTTTATGCCCGGCTGTGCGGCTGACGTCGAACGATACTAACTATGAGTATCAAAGGTAACTTAGCCAAGCATGGGTGTGCGCGAGCTCGAGACTATTGCGCTGAAGACTCAGACTCTTCCAGCCGCGTTTGGCGGTGGAAGGCGAGTATGAGGAAGGGGAAGGCGAACACTAAGGGGAGTATATGGCGCTCGAAATTGTTGGCGGGAGACATCACCATAACGCCCATAATTAGGAGGAGCGGAGCCTGATACAGCAAGTCTCTCCAGCGCCCTCGCAGGGCCTCAGAAGCTAGCAAGAGTAGCGTCGCAACCACCCAGAAGTTACCCTTGGCGGGCCAGCCAATGACAGGCACAGCCGCCCAAGCGCGGGCAAACCAGCCTACGAATCCGCGCCAATCGTGGCACCAGTAGCGGATCCATGCCGATTTGTCTTGCACATTACCATTGTCAACATAATAGGAAACTGGCACATAAGCTGAATCGCCCAAGTCAAAATAGCCGTAGCTCTCAGCGAGGAAGGCGTCAACATATAGGGTCGGATTGCGTAGTCCTATCTGCAACCAAGCTCGGTTCAACTGCTTCATATCGTTAGCAGTCACAGTGCGCCAGCGGTAAACCGTAAGCTTATCTCCAGTGCCCGAAGACTTCACTCGGTCAGCATCGTTGGGATTGTATGCCTCAGCGGCGGCATCGAGATCCAGAATCGGAGCCAAATTCTCGCGCGCAGACTGGGGAATACCGGCTGGATTGCGCTGGGCTACGCGGGCAATCTGCTGAAGCTGCATGCTCTTACCCTCAATCGGGTCTCCCTTAATAACAGCTCCAGAGCCCACCAGCAGCCCCAGAGTGCCCTCATAAGCTACCAGAGGCAGGAGGAGGCAAAGCAAGTAGGTCTTCCAGTGTTTGCGGTCCGCAGCGAGAGCCAGCAGCAGTTGAACAGCCACGAGATACACAGCATATTTGGCCGAGGCCAGCATGATGACGCTCGAAAACAGCAGGGCCCATCGGTGGCGGAGTGCCATGGTGAGACCCCGCCTGCGAGCAAGATGGAACTCATAGCCGATGCCCAGCCACCACAAGCAAGCCCAAGCAAAGAGCGGCGACTTAGTCAGGGCGATAGTGCTCAAGAAGCTCAAGGGGCTCGCCAAGAGGACTGCGAGCGTGAGGGCGCGCGCCAGAGGGCCTGCGCTGGGCAGTGCGGGCTGGCTGGCGGGCTTCTGAGCGCAAGTGAATACCTGCGCCGGCTGGAAGAAGCGGTTGGCGGTAGCGGCAGCACAAAAAGCAGCAAACACCAGCTGCGCTCCCGCCAGCACGATAAGGCCAAGGTCTGCGGCTCCCGTAAGCTGGCGGGAAAGCGCCATAACGCTACCGTAGAGCAGGGTAAGCGGGAGGTTATGCTGGTCGGTCAAGTAAGTGGGTTGCGCGGGCCAAAGATAGTGGGCTGTGGGATACACGTCCATAATGGTTGAGCCGTCGCGGTAGGGCAGCTGCACGCCGTTGAGCGAATCGAGCCAAGAGGCCACCTCGCTGCCCTGAGATAGCACATCGGCCCCAAAACTAGCTAGGAGTGTGGCCCACACCCAGAACCAGCCCAGCAGCAAAACCACCATA
This sequence comes from Bombiscardovia apis, assembly GCF_033095945.1. Lineage (NCBI taxonomy): Bacteria > Bacillati > Actinomycetota > Actinomycetes > Bifidobacteriales > Bifidobacteriaceae > Bombiscardovia > Bombiscardovia apis. Next base: position 280,331 of record NZ_AP026800.1, read on the forward strand.
ATAGACTGCCAAGAGCGGGTGTAGCGCATGATAATACGCCCCGCGCGCCGCCAGCGAGGAGAAGCAGCAGCCCTGACTTGGCAACGATCGCCCAAGTTCTGAGACCGAGAGCGAATAGCTGAGGCAGTTCGGGCACCTATATTCACCCGGCCCCGCGCAGTGTTCCCCTTCCCCAACTTCTTCGTCCAAGCTGCGGCCAGATAGACAATCGCAAGAGTTATGCCGAAAGTGACCAGCCCAAGCAGCCAATTCAAGGCCCCAAAGTGGGCAATAGTGTCGTTGGCCCGGTAAATCGGCCCCACCGCAGTACACAAGCCAACCCAAGCGCAAGCCAGTACGGTCAAGACCCAAGCGATGCCATGCCCAAGCGCCCGCCCGCCCCAGCGAGTAGTGGGGGAGGGGCGGGAATTGGAGGCCTGCTCAGCGCTCGCAGGTAAAGTTTCTTGGCCGTTCTTCATTGCTACGATTCTAACTGCCAGTATCAACTAGTAGGCAAGATTCGCTCAGCGGTGGCCTTTGGCTAGCGAGCCTCGTACAATGAAAGCTACTGAGTAAGTTCGCAGCCTGCGTTTTGCGCCTGTTCCAAGCCCAGCGCTCCGCCCGGACCATCTGCAAGAAAGGGGAAGAGGTGCAGCCTAAAGAAGTTTCGGCCCATCCAGAGGCTACCATCGCCGAATCCCAGTATTCGCTGGCAGACATTGGTCGGCGCAAAGCTAAGCCGATTCGCTGGGTTATTTTTACCGGTGCTGCCCTGCTCGCTACCATTTTGCCCTATTGGTTTGGTCGCACGCTTGCCCTCAACCATACGGCCGGCGTTTTGCGGCTGGTGAGCGCTATAGACCCGCGCGGTATCGCCCTGATTTCTTGGACCGTTACCCTAGTTGGTTTAGTGGGCATTGGCATGTCGATTGTCGAATATTCGGCTTGGTTCTGGCGTATTGTTTTCGTCATTGGCCTGGCTGCTGAACAGCTTATCGCCGGCCTCTGCCTGCTCAAAATCAACTTCTGGTATTCAACGTATGTGGTCTATCAGCAGTCCGCCGTGCTGGCCAACGCTGCCAACTTAGGGATTCTAGCTGCCATCAGCGCCATGGGCATCTTCGCCGTACTGTTTGTGGCGATTCTGATAGCAGTCAAAAAAGACTCCCCCTGGAACGCTCTCACCCACTCGTGGTCCGCTTTCACCATGTTCTTCATTATCGAACTAGCAGCCATCCTCATAGTCCTCTTCGGAGGCCTAATCAACTAACCGCGCTCTCTGCGTGGGATTGGAGGTTTGCATGTTGGCCGACTTCCATGCTCATTCTCAATATTCGTTCGATAGCGACAGCTCGATCGAATCTTATCTCGATGCGGATAACAGGCTGCTAGTAACTACAGAACACTTAGAACTGCATAATAGCGCTCACAATAATATGGATGACATCCCCGATTTTGTGCAAATCAATCGGAATATGGCTGCCATCGAGGAAGAATCTCGCCAGTCGCTCACCACGGTTGTAGGAGCGGAGGTGGGCTACAGCCGTGAGCACTTCCAACAATTGGAAGACATCTTAGCCAGCCAACCGATTGCTTTGCGCCTCTTAAGCTTTCATGCCTATCGTGACCACGATTATATTGAGACAGAAGCTCATCGGGATCTGAGTGACAGTGATTACGCCTACGCATATTTCGATATGGTCTTGGAAGGCGTGGAGAAACTCGGAAGTCAAGTGCAAGTTCTGGCCCACTTGGATTATCCCCTCCGCTACCGAGAGAGTTTAGCGAGTGATGCGCTATTCGACCAATATCAGCCACAGATTGAGGCCATTCTCTTAGCTTGTGCTCGCCAGGGCATAGTCATAGAAATGAACACAAAGAGTATGGTGAAATATGGGCGGGAGTGCTTGTATAATCGGCTTGCTGAGCTGGTTGCCCACTTGAACAGCCCAGAGCACCCCCTCGAAGTATGTCTAGGCTCCGACTGTCATCGCGCTCAGGACTGGCATGCTCACTTCGAGCAGGCGCTGGCGATGGTTAATGCGCACGGCCTGAAGCCTATTTCTGTTGAAGGCATGCTTGAGCGGCGGATGGTATAAGTATTTGCCTCACTTCGCGCTGAGAGCGTCGTCGGTGGCGCTCGAAAAAGGCCTAGCCTCGCTCTAACGGCGATAGCTAGACCCTTTTAGATTAACGAGCTGGCCCGAAATTAAGACAGCTCAGTAGATGCGGCGAACTCAGTAGCTCTCGGAGACTGGAATCTCGAAGCGTACGTTGAGACCGCGCTCATAGTGGAGGAACATGTTGGCTCCGTAGCGGTCCAGATCGCGGTGGGTAAAGAGCATGCGGATGGCGAATGCAGTCTGTACATCTGGCGCCAACTCCTCGAATGCTTTGTGAGCATCCCAGCCGCCAGGTGCTACGGCCTGATCTGGCACGTACGCATACCCGTAGCCGTCTTCGTTCACATAGCCCATGAAGGGCAAATCCCAAGCCTTGTGATCGGTGAGTTGCTTCTTAAAGTCTTCAACGCCCTGCAAAGCTTCTTGGCCGATGCCGAAGCGTGCGGCTACCTTGTTAGCTTCTTTAGTCTTGGTTTCGGCGTCTTTTTCGAACAGAGAGCCGTCTACGACGATTGTCTCGTTGTCTTTCTCGTCTGCCATCTGTATTCCTTCCTGTAATCCTTGCTGTATCGGCGCAGTTGCTAGCTCGTTGTGAAGTCACCCACGGGCAAACTGCTCTGGACCAGTGTGGATGTGTTGCGTGATACTGCATTGCACCCGCAAGACCTAATTTAGCAAAGAAAAGCCTGTAATGTTCCTTCCGCTTGTGTGCTATTGAGTGTGCGTTTACTTGAAATTATTGCCTAAACCGCGCTCGCGACAAGCCCTGCGGCGTTGTGCAAAAGCTCACATAAATGCACAAAGCCCCTCTCCTGTAATTTTGCTCACAGGGAAGAGGGGCTTTGTGTGACCGCAAACATGCGGGCTGGTCTGCGTTTGTACTAGTTTTCTAAGGCATCGCCAGCGGCAGGGAAGGGCTTGAGCAAGACCTTGATAATGGTGAGATATTCGATAACAAGCACCACGACCAAGACGCCGAAAGCAAGAGTAGAGCCATTCGCAGTGCCGACTGCCTTACTGGAAGCGCCCGCCTGACCTGCCGCTACTAGAGCCGCGCACACAGACGTGCCCACAGCTCCGGCGAACTGCTGGACCGTGTTAAAGAGAGCGTTGCCGTGAGACTGCATTTGGCGGCTGAGCTGGCTCAAACCGGTGGTCATAATATTGCCGTAGCTCATGCCCATACCAGCCATATACAGCAAATACAAGGCGCAGATGCCACCGTTGCCCAGGTTCTTACCAAATACGAAGAAGAGCACCATGGAGACAATAGTGAGCGCTGGGCCGGTCATGAGCGGAGGCTTTGGGCCGAGAGTGTCGAGGATGCGGCCGCCCAAGGGTGCGAACGCGGCACCGAGCAAGGCTCCGGGCAAGACAATGAGCCCGGAAGTTAAAGCGGAGGAGCCGTTCACCAGCTGCATGTAGTTGGGCAGGATGAACGAGAGGCCCAAGGAAGCAATCTGCACGAGGAAGAAGGTGAGAATGAATCCCGCAAAGTTGAGATTGGACAGGGTGCGCAGGTCCAAGATGGGGTTGCTGGACTTGAGCTGGCGCATTACGAAGCATACGCAAGCCACGACGCCCACCAGCATAGCGCCGGCCACATGCAGGCTCAGGAAGGAGCGAGTGGTCATGGAACTAAAGCCATAGATGAGGCCGCCGAAAGTAAGAGCAATGAAGACCAGACTCAGCAGGTCGAAGTGGACCTTGCGCAGTTCGCTCTTTTGCTCAATGCTCAATACGCCCATAATGAGCGAAATAACTAGGATTGGCAGGATAAAGACGAAGACGTAGCGCCAGCCCATGCTAGTGACGACAAGGCCGCCGAAGGTGGGGCCAATGGCTGGGGCGATAGCGGTAATGAGCGTGCCCATACCCATCATCGTGCCGATTTTGCGGGCGGGAACCTGCTCCAAGATGATGTTAAACATGAGCGGTAGGGCGATGCCGGTACCTAGGCCCTGCACTACGCGGCCTGCCAGCAGCATGGGGAAGTTTTGGGCGGCAATATCGAGAATGAGGCCGACGATGAAGAAGAGGTTGGCAGCGATGAAGAGGGACTTGCTGCGGAAACGGGCCTTGAAGCTAGCTGAGAGCGGCACCATAATCGAGACAACCAGCAGGTAGATGGTGGTCATCCATTGCACTCGTTCGGTGGAGACGCCGAACTCGTTCATAAGCGTGGGGAAGGTGACGTTGGTAGCGGTCTCCACGATAACGCCTGAGAATGAGAGCAGGCCTGCAGAAATAAAGGCGCAGATAACCTTGGGGGAGATGCGATCCGAGCTAGGCGCAGACTGAGCGCCCTGGGTCGATGGGGTATTCATGGTTGACTAGTAACTCCTTAGATGTTTGATATAACAGAAAAAATTGGGCCGCGCGGGCTTAGCGTTTGTGCGCTTATAGGGGCGGCTGCTGGTCGACGAATTCGTCGGGATTGCCCACGAACGAAAGCATGCGCTCAAAAGCTGAGAGCTGCTCCGGTGTGAAGACTTGTTCAAATCGAAGCTGTTCTTGGTCGATGTAAGCCGTGATGATCGGTATTAGGCGCTCGCTTTTGGGGCTTAGGCGCACAATCTTTTTGCGGGCATCTTCGGGGGAGGAGACGCGTTCGAGTAATCCTTTAGCTTCCATGCGCTGCAACATGACGGTGAGCGTCGAGCCCTGAACGTCGAATTCGCTTTCGAGGATTCCTTGTCCGGACGCGTAGCCGGGACAGGTGCTCAAGTAGTCGATGATAGACATTTGGCTGCCGGTGAGTCCGTATTGAGCGGCGAAAGCGTCGAGGGCCCGGCTGCCTAGGTTGATGGCCCGCTTAATGAGACGGTAGTAGTTGGTGGGGCGCACGGCTGGGTCTATGGCTCTTGTATTGCTGTCAGATGGCCGCGTCATGCCCACCTCCTCGTCTCGTGGATTGTTGCGATATGCAAAACTATTAGTTAGCTAACTAACTAATATAGTCGAAGGCCGGACTTTTTCGCAAACCTAGAAGAAACGAGCGCATGGTAAACCGCCGCTGGGCTCAACGATTTAGTCGAAGCACAGCGGCGGCAGGGGGTGTGTTGCTTAATGCCGGTGATGGAGGTCTGCGGCGATGATGACTCCTGCGGCCAAAGTCTCAAGTGCGGTGGCAATCAGCCAAGCGACGACGATACCGGATTGGTGGGGGCCCACCGAGCCTAAGCGGGTAAACAGGAAGATGTCGGTCACCACGATTTGTGTGGCTAGCAAACTTCCTATAGTGCCTAGGCGCAGGAGCTTATGGTGGCGCCTGCTTTGGGAGTCATCGCTCAAGTTGATGATGCCCACATGGCCCATGAGCCAGACGGAAATGCCTAAGAGCACTCCTGCAATGGGCAGCGACAAGATAATGGGGAAAGTCGAGAAAGCCACGCCCAGCGAAGCAGTAGCGAAGGCAACAGCAAGCCCTAAATACAGCGGGTTGTGGCGACTGTTCTTCTTCACATTGCGCACGGCAGCACCAGCCAAGCTGCCGGCTTGTGCGGCTACCGAATCGCCCTGCTTGGAGGAGTCGGCATCTTGCTTATTGCTGCTAGATTGCTGCTGGAGCTGTTGGGGCTGGTGAGTATCTTGCTGAGTTTGCTGTGTGTGAGCAGTCTGGCTATGACTTGCGCCGGCAGTCTGGTCAGATTTCGTGGAGTCTTGCTCGCCGTGGTTTGAGTTTTCGTCTGCGTGGTCAGCTTCAGACCTGCGCTCGTTCTCGGTCGTGCTGCTAGCCTCTGAAGTCTGCTTGCTGACAGAGTGCTGACCGTTGTCTGCTTGGTGCTTACTCTCCGGCTTTTCTGTGTTCTGGGACTGGAGAGTGGATTCAGATTTGCTTTCACTGCCGAGCGTCACGGTGCGCTTTTCGGTGTGATTTTCGCCTCCCGACTTGGGCTCATGCTCTCCCTTGCCTGGCTCATCATGGTGCAAAGCTGCGCCTGCTTGCTGATGCGTAAGGTTCTTCTCGTCCTTGCGGTTGTGATTGGATCTGTGAGCATTCAACCTAGCTCTATTGCTGGCCATATTGCTACCTCCTTAACCTTCACCCCCAGTCTAGGCCGTACATCCCGCCGTATGCTGTTGGCAAAGTGGTGCAAGAACTACATAAAAGGAGTACAAGTTTGTAGTCGGGGGGGGGGCATATTCCTTGTATGTTCTGTCAAGAGTCATCTATCATTGTGACTTCGACATGCAGATGGATGATGTCTCATGTCCTGTAATCGTGCCGCTGAAGGTTTGTGAACATGATGTATGCGCTGCCCCCCCCCCTCCCATTCTGTCTCAAGTAGATACGAGTTAATTTCTGTGTGTCTCCCATTCATCTGACAGAGATAAAACGTAGGACGGAAAACGTAACAGGCACTTGGTTTCGTACTGAATATAAGCAAAGTTGGCATCGGTTCTGTTTGAATGAGAGAAAAACCAATGCCAACTTAATTTTTCGTTTGCTGACAGCAAGACTAAGCATCAGGTAGCATTAAGTCGTTGCCATCTTCAAAATTGAACCCACCCTTGGCGTTCAAAAAGCGCTTTGTGATACTCAAGGCAAGAAGTAGAGATCGTAAACTGTCGCATTCACTGGTTGCAAGTGACCAGTTTTCTTATTTGTCTTTGAGGAGACTAATTTGTAATTCCCGGGCACCACGGCCATCTTTGACAGGTTGCTCTGCAAATATTAATAGCCATCATTCTCGCGTGATAAATGCCTGGTTACAGTCGGATTTGTTATGGATTACCTTTCGGTCAGAGATATATACAGCTCGCTCTGATTCAATGAATGGCTGTCCCCTCTTCCAATCTTTGGCCGAATATGGCTGACCGGGTTGATGTGATGCGTGAACTGCAAGCACTTGCTGTCATTATCCAGCAAATCGTTACTGCTCTTCCTCTTATCCTACGGCACCTGTTACCGAAGACCTTGTATTTACGGTCGCACGTTGCCGGACTTTTAGTCGCTGTTACCTGTGGCTCGCTATTCTGCATTGAATTAGTAAAGTTTATGTTAGTGAAAGGTAAAAATGCTATAGATTTGCAAAAGTTGTTGCTGACATTGAATCAAATGTCAGCAACAACTCGGCGGGAATCAGCGGAACCAGACTTGTGCTGCGTATGAATTGGACCAACCACAATCTGCGTATGCGCTGCTGTGAGAGCGTGTCCAACCGCTCGAAGCTGAACGGTTACCGTGACGGGCGTAGGAAGCGCCCTGAGTTCCTCGATTGGTTGAAGTCTGAGCGCTGGCGTAATCTCTCCCTGCGTATATGCGATAATTGCCTGCTGCCGAAGCTGTCGGCACCATAAAGGCGATGCTTGCTACACCAGCTGCTGCGATTGCTCCAAATTTACGCATCATTCCAGTATGGTTTTGAGTTAACTTTGAAGAGCTCATGTTGATCCTTTTGCTTTTTACTTTTACTAGTCAGATGGCTAGTAGAGCAAGCATATCATATATACTGACTGTTCAGTCAATATATATTTAGGCAAGCTTCTCACATCGAGTTATTCTTGCCTGGAAATTATCCCAATTGAGGTGAATAGGTATGAGAGAGCTTGATCGGCTTGGTTGTCGTCAAGCCATACATTCGATTTCATTACCGCGATAAACATTACGGTTGATGCTTTTGGCGCAATCTCTGCACAGCCGTTGCGGTTTTGTTTGGATAGAGCAATCTCGAACTGTTGCTCTAAAAGTGTCTCCCATTTTGCAGGAGTGGTCTCACCTTTTCTTACTAACTCTTCTTGTAGTAATAAGCCAGCTCGGATGACTGCTTCGTGACGATACGTGTCAGCCAATCGGAAAAGAGTATTGCGGAATTCATTAAGATCCTCACACGGCTCCATAAATTGAGAGATTCTTTCATTGCTCCACTCGATGAGATTTTGTCTGAGCTTATCTTTTGATTTGAAATGGAACAGTACTGTGCTTCGTGTCAGTCCTAACCGATTGGCGACATCTTGTAGGGTGGTCTCCTCGTAGCCACGACATTCAAATTCGTGTGCTGCTGCGTTCAGAAGAGCCTCCCCGGTTTTTCTACGCTGTTCTGCCTTGTTCACTAATCGACCTTCCGTTGGGTAAAGAAATGCATGTGCATGTGCGCCACAAACCAATCCTAGGACAGGCCGATACGTGAAAGGCTTAAGCAGAGATTGAAGTTGTAAACGTTATCGTGGTTTCAAAAGCACCTTCTTCAGGATACCGTAGAGCCAGTTGGAGGCCCAAGTTGTCCGTGATTTCTTTAACGATAGAAAGACCCAATCCGTAACCGGGCTTGTTGGACAACCGGGTCGAGTTTCCACGATAGAAGCATCGCGTTAAAACTTCCGAATCCGCCAACCCAGCAGGCTGTATCTCATCTGTTGAGTTGATGATATGGAGAGATGTGAGCTTACCACTGTGGGATGTGCCAGCAGTGTCAGCAGAAATGGTGAGCTGTCCTGCGAAAATGTTGTGGATGATGGCATTGCGTAGAAGATTATCAAGTGCAATTTCGATATATTGTGAATCGGTAGCTACAGTAGTGGATACGAGGCCAGATACATCAAGAACCAACTGTTTTGCTTGTATTTCTTGTTGATGACTGCGTAGTAAGTCTTTCATTAGCTGCTCTAGCTCAACAGGTTGATTCTTAAACTCTGTGGCGGATTGAACGCGGGAAAGTTCTAGTAGGGCGGTAATTAATTCGCCACTTTTGCGGTTGGCTTCGATAGCTCGATTGATTGTAGGCTCAACATCCGGGCTGATTCGCCCTTGACTGATGAGCGATTCTAAGCTTGCTCCGATGGTAGTAATAGGAGTTCTGAGCTCGTGTGAGGCGTTGCGCACGAAATTTTGCTGGGCTCGGCTAGATTTTTCCATTCGTTCGAGCATAGTATTAAGAGTGCCTGCCATGGAGCCGATTTCGGTATACGGCTTGTCAACGACGATGCGCTCACCGAGTTGATTCAAATCTAGATTTGCAGCCTGTCTGCTGATGGACTCTAACTGTCTGACAACTGTTCCGGTTAGTTTCCAGATAAGCGCTAGTGATAGCATTCCAAATAAAGCGAAAACCGCAAGCGAACTGTACCACATCCATGTGGTAACTGAATCTCTCACCACTTGCACTTGGCCGCTGAGTGTGGCACCTATATCGTTATCATGGCCTTGGTTTGCAGGGGCTTCGTTGCCTGAAGATGCTGATGCTTGTGGGCAGCCAAGGCCTTGACAAGCTTCGTTCTTGTTCGTCACAGTGCCCTTATGTCCTGCCTCTTCAGGGCTGGCTGGTACTGAATCTGTTCCCACACTACGACCGATGGGTATTTGATGGTCAAAGGCACGATTGAGAGAAACGTTTTGCACAACTATGGCTAAGGCCAGCATGATAAGGAATAGCAGACCAACTCCTATGGCGAGCTTTGTGCGGAAGCTGTGAGGTTTTGCTCTCTGTATTCTCATGGGATTCGATACCCCTCACCTCTGCTGGAAACCAACAGATGAGCGTTTGGTAGTTTCTTGCGGAGCGAGTAGATGGCAGCTTTCACCACTTCGTTCTGCTCCCACATGGTGAAATCCCATAGGCGTTCCAGCAGCTCATCTGTCCGCACGAACCCGCCATCTGCCCGCAGAAGCTCCTCTAAGATTCCGTATTCTTTTGGGGCAAGGTTTAAGGGTGTTCCATCACAGTAGGCGAGACGTCGGGCAGTGTCTAAGCTGAGTCGGCCTCGGGTTAAAAGAGTGCGCGAATCTGCGCTATCTCGGCGTTGTAAAGCCCGTATTCGAGCAAGAAGTTCCGGATAAGCAAAGGGTTTAGGCAGATAGTCGTCAGCTCCTAGATTTAGGCCACTGACTCGGTCTTCCACTTGTCCTGCGGCGGTAAGCATTAATACTCTGATTGACAGTCCCAGTCGCTCAATGGAACGCATCACTTCATCACCGCTGAGCACTGGTAGATCCCGATCTAGGAGCACTAGATCATAGGATTCTTCGGACAAACGATTGAGAGCCTCAATTCCTGTGCTAGCAAGCGAAACTTGATATCCCTCATGATTCAGGGCATCCTTCAGTACGTTTGCCAAACCATCATCATCTTCGACAACAAGAATTCTCATTAGCCGGTTTCCTTCCTTGTTGTTAGATGCCACTTGTCTTGGCCATCGAATGAGTTTCTAATTCCTATTGTGCCCTACCAAGGTGAGCTCTAGGTAAGAGCGACATTTACCTAGGGCTCACCCAAGACCAGTTTTACTGATAGACAGTGTCACTCTGTTCAATCAGCTAATCGGTTAGTGCAGAAGATTCAGAGGAATCAATTCGGAAGGGAAGTAAGGAACCATGAAAATGCATACTTCAGTTGGGGCAGTAAGCAGGTTAATAAGTTCAATCGTGATTGCTTTCATAAGCATATCCTTATCGGGATGTGGTTCGGTTTCAGGCCAAGCTACATCTGATGCGAAAACCAAATCTGATTCAGATTATTCAGCTCCCGTTCCGGATACTGCAGTTAGAGGGCAAGGAAGCGTGCCTAAAGATAAGAATCCTCCTAGCCGCAATGACGCGGAGCGCTATAGAGATTGTCTGAAGGCAAAGGGCATGCCGGCAAGCATTGGCTCGGACGGTCAGATTGTCTATGAGTTTATCGGAGAGCAAGGGAGCGTGAAAACTTCATCAGACGACACTGAACGAGACAAGATTAAGGCTTCTTGCAAAGTTGAAGTTCCCGGCTACCACGACCCTGACTACAACACTAAATGACCGACCGGCGTAAACAAGGAGACTATTATGGGTTCAAAACTACAGCAATCATCTATGCCGAAAGTAATAGCTGCGTCAATCATCAGCATATTACTCATACTCTCTACCGCGGGATGTTCAGCGCCTTGGAAGCATAAGGAAGAAGCAACAACCGACGGTCAGGCCAAGATGGCCTCTAGCCTAGACGCTCTTTTTGATGAAGAGCTTGCGTCAGACAAGCTCAGTGCCTTTGAACGTGAAGTGCTTGAACGGGCTAAGAACAACGGCAAGATTAGTGCCGAAGATTACGAGACTGCCCATAGTCGTCAGAGTGAATGCATGAGTCGGTCCGGATGGAAGCAGACTTGGACCAAACTTCCCAACGGGCTTTACCGGTCGAAGGATATTACGCCCCTGCCTGATCCGGGCAAGGAGACCGACAGATTTATGCAAGACATGAGCGATTGTTCCCAAGGAGTGAGCAAGGTTATCGAGAGTCTCTATAGCATCCAGCAAAGTAACCCTGACCTTCTATCTGACACACATGAGGCCGCTGTTTCCTGTATACGCAAAGCGGGTATGGGTGATGCCACGCTCACTGGTAAAAAGCTGAAAGATACTTTGGATACTAGCGATTCCAAAGACATTGAGGCCAAACTTCACTTTGACCCTAAGGAACCGACCATTCAGGCTTGCCTTTTCGGATCCGGCATAGCCTATCAAGCTGAATAACGCAACACATACGAAAAGGAGTGCAAAACGATGACAGCTAGAATCCTCACGCCCTTGGTAGTGACAGCTTGTACGGCTCTGGCCTTGGGCGTATGTGCTACCGCATTCCTGATGCCAGCCCCCACGCCGCAGGGTTTGGAAGCTGACCAAGTACCTGTTCGCACGCCAGCGAGTGTTCAACATTTTTATGATGAACGCACTATAGAAGTTACCCCTGTGACGAGTCCAGCAGAGAGCCTGACAACTCGGACCAACGGAACCGTCACCGAAGCATTGTGCTCTCCAGGGGTAATAATCAACTCGGGTAAGAAAGTTCTATCGGTAGACAGTCGGCCAGTGATTGCTTTGCATACCGCTATGCCCATCTACCGGGAGTTGAAGGGGGGAGAGAAGGGTGCTGACGTATTAGCGTTTCAACAGGAATTGGGACGTTTGGGATATGCGGCCGAAGGCAATGGTAGTTACGGCCCTGCCACCATTCGTGGAACCAAGGCACTTATGCGTGCGGCTGGAGCAGTGGAACCGGACGGCAGTATCGGGCCTGCCGACACGATATGGATACCGACTAATACGGTTATTCCAGTTCAATGTTCGGCTGGATTGAACACGACATTGGCAGAAAACAGTGAGGTGATGAAAACGGGTGGCCGTTTGACCGGGCTCACCTACCAAGTGCCCGCGGATTTGCGTGAGGGGAAAAGGACCTTCGGAGCTTTTGAACAGAAAACTGATTTGGCTGTGCTGAATGGACAAGTTAGTGACCAAGTTTTCCTTACATCTATAGAAGATAGCGAGGCGTATCGGACGTGGAAGGCGGATCCTGCGAAGAAACCTAAAGCTACTTTGACACTGGGCGAGCCAATCAAAACTATCAAAGTTCCACCTTCGGCCATAATGAATCAGGAAGGCAGCAACGCTTGTGTGTCTACTGACGGTGTCAAAGCTACTCCTGTCACTATCGTCGGATCTTCATTGGGCGCGACTCTAATTCAAACTCAAGATGACACTGTCAAGATAGAACAAGTCTACTTGGGTCAAAGTATTAGAAAAATACCTTGCGCGGCCTCACCGGCCGTTGAAAGAGTTAACATTCATGAATAGAAGTGGCATTGATAACGAAGTAATACAAGAATACTGCGACGAAGCTCCATCGCTTGGGATACTTGCCTTGGATAGGTGTTTGGAAACGAATGCTGATGAAAGGGGCCAGCAGATACGGGCTACCGGTCTGGGGCATCGCTTTCACGCAGCGCCTTGGCTTTTTCGAGATTTGAACTTCCGTCTGGTGCCCGGCGAAATCGTTGGCATCTGCGGGCCGTCAGGTTCAGGTAAATCAACCCTGCTGTCGTTGATAGCTGGTTTTGAGCATCCTGTCTCGGGCTCGGTAGAACGACGCGATATTGGTCGGGTCAGATGGGTTTTTCAGAATCCACATGGTGTACCGCGGCGTACAGCCATCGACCACGTAACTCAACCCCTGCTGGGCCAAGGCATGGGGCGGGTTGAAGCTGAGAGCCAAGCTCTGGCAATCATGGAGGACTTTCATCTGACCGGTGTATGCGCCCGCGACTTCAGAGAACTGTCTGGAGGCGAGGCGCAGAGACTCATGCTTGCCAGAGCTGTTGCGAGTAAGCCAGACCTATTGCTGGTCGATGAGCCTACCGCACAATTAGACCAATCTACTGCCGCCGATGTAGACCACACCTTATCTGGTATAGCTCAATCTGACTGCATCGTGGCCATCGCAACCCATGATCCCAATACTAGAGCTGCTTGCACCCGCATTATTGACCTATCTCTTCATCATGTCAGTTTATAAATGATTCATCTAACCAGAGAAAAGAGAGCTAGCATCATGAAAGTTCATACTATTCTTTCCGAAGCATGGCGGGATATTGCTAGCGGTACGAACCGCACTATACTCTGGCTGCTTACGCTCAGCTTTGTCTCAATGGGCATACTTGGATTGGATTTGGGCACAATTGTAGCGTTGCAAAACCAATCGAAAATGTGGACGACATCAGGGGCTGCCATCAATCTTGTTCAATCTGAGGGGCAGATTAGCTCAACAAGCTGCATAGCTCTACATCAGACAACGACAGCTTTCGCATCCAAGCAATCTGCCCAACCGCAGCACCCCGCAATTGCTAGCGACCGTCCAATCGGTAGTTCGGGAGCTCTCAAAGCTGGACCGCTGATTACCTTGTCTGCAATGCCAGCTGCTCCTCTAGAGAGTTTCAACGTTACTCCTAGCCTAGCTGTGGTTTTGCGTCTTACTCCTTCAGTCGATAACAAGACTGGTGTATGGATATCTAGTCAACTTGCTGAGACGCTACAGGTGAGAGCAGGCGACATCCTTGCTACTGATTCTGGTCCTATGCATGTGGCAGCTGTTTTTTCTTGGCCTCAAGATAGTCGCGACCAGCGTATTGCGTACGCTATTTTGAACCCTTCTACTAGCCAAGAGCCTTTTGACGAATGCTGGGCCACTGTCGCTCCGAGCAATACCGCAGCTAGCGATCTGTTGACGGCCACTGCCATCAGCACACCTGGCACTATGAACCCCCTGCAGATTAAACAAGTTAACAACTCTTTAGGCAGTAGCTTCGACGGATGGGAACAATATAGGAAGCGAGCCAGTAAATACTTAACGGTCGCTCTGCCCTTTACTGCCTTGCTCTTAGGTTTCATTTCCGTTCGCACCCGTCGAGTTGAGATAGCAGATGACCTTCACTGTGGTATCAAGAAAGGCAGTATATGGGCGATCTTTGCTTTGGAAACATGGGCTTGGAGTCTAGCTGCGCTTGTGTCGTGCGCAGCAGTATTGCTTCTAGTAGTGAGGTCGGCAACCAGTCATAATGAAGCTCTGCAACTATTAGCCGTCGAGACCCCCATGCTTGTTGCGGCTCTGATTCTTGCACAAGTTGGATTGGCTTTGGCGTTACTTCCTATTAAGGCGAATCAGCTCTTCACGTATTTCAAAGAGCGCAGATAAGGCATGCTCATATCGAAGAGCAGCTGGAAATAGAGTCAAGCAGTAAACTGGCAGGTCAGCTAGCTCCTGATTTGAATGAGTATGAAAAAGCCCGAAAGCTTGCTGTGCGAAGCTTTCGGGCTGCTGGCGGAGAATACGAGATTCGAACTCGTGAGGGCGTAAACCCAACACGCTTTCCAAGCGTGCGCCATAGACCACTAGGCGAATTCTCCGAGCGGAAGTCAGGAGCTAGAAACTAGCAGACTGCTCAACCACAACAACTGATAATAACACAAAGGTCGGATTGAGACTAGGCCTGCGCGTGTACACTTCGCCAGCAGAGGTAGCACGCTAGGCGAATCAGCTAGAAGAGGGCGATAATTTCGCCTATGTCTTGCACTAACAGTTGGGCGTTGAGGGCGGTAAGTAAGACCACCACTGCCCAAGCGATGACGGCTAGCCACTTGGGATTCGCGTATTTACCCATAATCTTCTTAGAGGACGTGAACCACACGAGCGGCACCATCGAAATAGGCAGGGCCACACACAAGAAGACCTGCGAGTAAACCAAAAGGCTGTCGAGGGCCGATTCTTTGCCGCCAAATATGATGGCACAGGCCAAGACGGGGATAATAGAGATAAGGCGGGTTACGAGGCGGCGCAACCACAGGGGAATGCGCATGCGAATAAAGCCTTCCATAACGATTTGCCCAGTCAGAGTGCCGGTAATCGTGGAGTTTTGGCCGGAAGCCAGTAGAGCAACCGCGAAGAGGGTGCTCAATAGTCCGGAAGCTACTGGCCCGGCTATGGACTGGTTTCCTAAAGCGTTGTAGAGGGCAGTGAAGGTGTCTAGACCCTCGCCGCGGCCGAAGAACATGGCTGCTCCCAAGACGAGTAAGAGACAGTTGACAACGAAAGCTGCGGTCAGTTGAATGTTGGAATCC
Organism: Bombiscardovia apis; assembly: GCF_033095945.1. Lineage (NCBI taxonomy): Bacteria > Bacillati > Actinomycetota > Actinomycetes > Bifidobacteriales > Bifidobacteriaceae > Bombiscardovia > Bombiscardovia apis. The sequence goes on from NZ_AP026800.1 coordinate 295,796, forward strand.
CAAGTGGCGAAGCGGACTGCATTAGAGACTTGCTGGTCGTCTGAGCGGTCAACATTGCGCGTTTGCACAATGGACGAGTGCAAATACAAGTTATGGGGCATAACGGTCGCGCCTACGATGCCGAGGGCCATAGTAAGCTCGCCGTTGCCTAGGATTTGCTTGCTGGGGATGAATCCTTCCATCATGGCGGGCACGTTGGGCTGAGCTAAAATGACCTCGTAGACAAAGACCAGCATAATAACCAATATGAGTGCGGCGACGATGGCTTCGATGCGGCGGAAGCCCACGTGCGTAAGTAAGAGCAAGATGAGCACGTCGAGTATGGTGAGCGCCACGCCTACGATAAGGGGAATGCCAAAGAGGAGTTTCAATGCTATGGCACCGCCAATTACTTCGGCAATGTCAGTGGCCATCACGGCCAGCTCGGTGCAAATCCACAAGGTGAAACTGAGTTTACGGCCCGTGTGTAAGCGAGTTGCCTGGGCCAAGTCGAGACCGGTTACGATGCCCAGTTTGGCAGACATGTATTGCAACATCATGGCGATGAGACTGGAGATAAGCACTACTGACATGAGCAGATAGCCGTATTGTGCGCCACCGCCGATGGAAGTAATCCAGTTGCCGGGGTCCATGTATCCGACTGCTACTAGGGCTCCGGGGCCAGAAAAGGCAAAGAGATTCTTCCAGAAGTTGCCGCTTTCCTTAGGCACTGCCACTGTCGAATTAATCTCCTGCAGGGAGAGGCCATTGGCGGTTTGAACCAGCGGGTGGGTTTGGTTGGAAGATTGGCTTGTTTGCGTGTTGCCTGTGCGTTCAGGCGTTTGCCCACTTCGCGGTGTGCTCGACATGGTGTCCTCGACTTGTTGGAGTCAGTTTTTGCTGCTGAAATTCTTTCCGATAGTGCAGGAATACGAACTATCAAACAAGAATCTTCGACACCTCGAAGTCTAGCGCCTTCCGTGTTTCATTTCCACATCGAACTTGTGAAGAACATCACCTCTGCTCGTATTGACAGGGCGGTACTTAAGTGTGACTTGCCTGGTGCCCGTCGTCTAAGTACAAGTGCAACACCCTTTCCTGCAATGGTGATTTGTCTAGAAAAACCAGAAGAAAAAAGGTGTTGCACCATGACCATACGGCCACACTGGCCGGGTAGCCCCCGTGTCTGTGCGTTTTCCTGCCCCTCACTGCGGAGGGCACCCGACGCCGCTTGTCCTCGTTGGCTCTATTCGGGTGAGATAAAGCCAAGAGTGGGTTTAACTCTTCGGTTTCTGCTAGCAACACTAAATATCGGGCAGCATCAAATCGTTATTCCCGTCAAAAGTAAATCCACCCTTGGCTACCAGCCAGCTTTTTGCGACACTCAATGCAAGCAGCAGGGACTGTAAACTGTCACAGCCACCGATTGTCAGTGACAAGATTTCTTTATCGCCTTGGAGGAGCCCAACCCGTGTTTCCCAAGCGCCATGACCATCCTCGACAGGTTGCTCCGCGAACAGCAAATAGTCATCACCTTCGCAAGACAAAAGTCGAGTTACAATTGGGTTCGGCATGGACGCACCACCTTTCATGCAGTGATATACTTAACCTACTCCGATTCGAGGAACGGCTGCTCCTCTTCCATGTTTTGGTCAGGTTCGATCGACCTGGCCGTGGCAAGGCACCTGCCGTAAGTTGATGCTGCGGTTGTCCAACAAATCGTCGCTGCTCTTCCCCTCAGCCTGCGGCACCGGTTACTTAGAACCTTTTACTCGCGATCGCAAGTTGCCTCACTCTTGGCCATTGTTACCTGAGGTTGAGTGTCCAACATGGCATTAGAAGCATCGCCATCATACATTCCTGCAGGCGAGGCAAGAGAAATAGACAAAAGTCCTGCGAGCAATACATTGAACACGATAGTTCTCCTTACTTATGTTTCTTGATACCTACGGCTTTCTGCAAGCGTGACAAATATATCGTATCTGTCACTTTATTTGTGAAGACCCGTCGTCTAAGTACAAGTGCAACACCCTTTCCTACAATGGTGATTTGTCTAGAAAAACCAGGAGAAAAAGGTGTTGCACCATGACCATATCGTATTCGCACCTCTCGGCAGAGGAACGCCACCTGATCGGGGCGGGCGGCGGCCGGTGACCCCATCCGCCTGATCGCACGCCGGCTGGGTCGTCCGGCCAGCACGGTCAGCCGTGAGATCAAGTACAACACGTGGCTGCCCTCCAACCAGGCCGGGGCCTACCGGCCTACCGTCCCCGACGGCTCAAGACCGGGCCGTGGACGGGCCGCTACTACGTGTCCGGCGAGGCCCAACGCAAGGCCGAGCGGTGCCGGGCCAAGGCACGCAGGCCCCGTCGCCTGGCCTGCGACCGCCTGTGGGACCAGGTCGCCCGGGGATTGAGGGCTGGCTGGTCGCCGGCGGCCATATCGGGCTGGCTGGCCCTGGCCTTCCTCGACGACCCGGGCATGCGCGTGTGCGCCGAGAGCGTGTACTGGTGGATCTACTCCACCAAGGCGCGCGCCCGTGAATGGGCCCAGTACCTGGCCCGCGCCCACCGGCGACGCAGGAAGGCCAAGGGACGGCGGGGCAAGGGGCCTGTGATCGCACGGCGCGCGCCCATCGGCCAACGCCCCGAAAACGTGGACACCCGCGAACAGTTCGGCCATTGGGAGGCCGACAGCGTCATCGGGGCCGGCGCCTGCAACCTGCACACCGAGGTGGAACGCAAGACCAGGTTCCTCATCGTGCGCAAGATCGCCGACGAGAGCGCTGCCGCCACCATAGCCGCCCAACTCTCCATCTTTAAAGCCCTACCCGCCAAGGCCCGCCTGAGCGTGACCTGCGACAACGGCACCGAGTTCGCCCGCCACTTCGAGCTCATCGACGCCCTAGGCATGGACACCTGGTTCGCCGACCCCTATTCCTCCTGGCAACGCGGGTCCAACGAGAACAGGAACGGCCAACTGCGCCGCCACCTGCCCAAAGGCACCAACCTGGACGGCCTAGACGGGGGCGAGCTCCATGACATCGTCGATGCCATCAACACACACCCCTGAAGGTCCTGGACTGGAGGACACCCGCCCAGGCCTGGCAGGAAGAGACCCACAACCTACTACAATCAAACCAACAACCACCGTTGCACTTGTAAATAGACAACGGGGGTGTGCGCCCGTATTACAGTCTTTTGCTAGACTTGCCCTATGACTTTGGAGGACTTATCTGCAAATTCGCAGGACTATCTCAAAATGATTTGGGACCTGCAGGAGTGGGACCCGCGCCCAGTGCAGCCCTCTGCCCTCGCCAAGAAGGCGAATGTTAAACTTTCCACCGTTTCTGGCGCTATTACGCGATTGACTGCGGCAGGCTTAGTGGAGCATGAGCCCTACGGCGGCGTGGTGCTCAGTGACTTGGGCCGGCAATATGCAGTAAAGATGGTGCGCCGGCACCGACTCATTGAAACCTTCCTTGTGCAGACCTTGGGCTACGGCTGGGATGAGGTTCACGACGAAGCCGAGCGCTTGGAGCATGCAGTCTCCGACGACTTGGTAGAGCGCGTTGATGTGCTCTTAGACCACCCCGATCGCGATCCTCACGGTGATTCGATTCCGCTGGCAGACGGCTGTCTGCCTTTGAGAGACGATTCGATACCTCTCTCTGAGGCTCCCGATGGTGCTCTGGTAAAGGTTGAACGAGTGAGCGATGAAGACTCCGAGATGCTGAGATACTTGCAAAGCGAGCGAGTGAGTGTGGGCACTCGCCTCTTGGTGTGTTCCCAATCGCCTTATTCGGAGGCAGTGAGCGTGCGGTTGGTTAAAGAATTTTCCTGGCCAGTGGATGAAAGTTCTCTCATCAACAAGTCTTCCACTACCTCTTCTGATATGCAAACTTCTCTAATCTTCGGTCCGGTTGTTGCTTCGCGAATTCGCGTCTGTATCGTGCAGTAGAGCGCGTTTATGGAAGTCCTGTAGCACCTATGGCTGGTTTGTGTTCGGATACCTGGTTTTCCAGTAAGCTGATGCTATTCAAACTCAAATGTTAATTGCTTGCTATCGTAGGGATATGTTGAAATAGAATGACAGTTTTTACTAAGTTTTGTGCGCTCATTACTTCGGCAGGGCTTATGGCTGCCCCCTCAGCAGTGTCTGGGCTGGCCGGGACACACACTGCTCAAAACTCGCAGTATGGTGTCAGTGCTGCCTTAAATGCCAATGAGAGCAGTGTACAAGGAGTGCTTTCGGCTGACCAACTGCCCGATTCCGTGGCCTCCGCCATTCCAGACGATGCCATGCTCGTTTCTCGGGATTTGGTTGTGGAATCTTCCGGCGCGCTCAAAAATGTTACCACTGGTGAGCAGGTGAGCGATCCCATGATTGTGGGAACCGAGAGCAAGCCTGCCGATCCGCTGGCCAAAACGCAAGGCAAGTCATTCGTGCCTGTGCCGGTGAGCGAGGTGAAAGGCCAACTCAAGTCGGGCCACGAAAATCAGCCTTCAGCCCGCAGTGCCAGTGCTATGTTCAAAGGTCAGCATTTGGGCGACTCAAAACCGGCTCAAGCTCAGACATACGCAGCTGCCTTGGCAAATGGTGAATACGGGGCTCATTGGGGTTCCTACAATGGCAGTCAGGCTTTCTTCCAGTCCAACAATGCGCTTTTTGCTCAGCAGGCTAAAGGCGTGGTAGACGTCTCCCAGTGGCAGGGCAGTATTGATTGGAATACGGCTCGCAATTCTGGCGTTGAAGGTGCCATCATACGCATTGGCTACGGCTGGGGCAATGGTTTCGACACTCAGGCCTTGCGCAACATTAGCGAGTGCAAGCGCCTAGGCATCCCCTTTGGTATTTACCTCTACTCATACGCTTATGATAGCGATACGGCTGCGCGCGAGGGCAACAGCGTAGTCGATTTGTTGCGCCGGGCCGGGGTTAATCCCGCAGACTTGAGCTACCCGGTCTACTACGATTTGGAGCCTTGGGCTTGGGCAGGTCATTCGCATCCAACCAGTCCCGCGGTCTACAATTCGATGGTAAATGCTTGGTATGGTCGTTTGCAGGCCGGCGGCTACGGCAATTTGTCGGTATACTCTTACCCTTATTACCTCAACACTGCTCTCAATGCCGCAAGTATTCATTCTAAGACTAATTGGGTTGCTTCCTATGGTCCGACTCCGCTCTTTAGCTTCCCCAACAACGCTCGCTGCTGGCAATACACCAGCACCGGCCGTGTGAACGGCATTTCTGGCGCAGTAGATTTGAATGCTTGCGGTGTAGCTACCGTGCAGGCACCCGGCGAACTGCCCATCTACCGTCTTTATAATTCCCATTCCGGTGAGCACTTCCTCACGTCCAACAACGTCGAGTATCGTCAGCTTTCGGCACGAGGTTGGAACGCTGAGGGCGTGGCTTGGGTATCTCCAGCCGATGGTGCGCCAGTCTACCGTTTGTATTCGCTCAACCAAGGCCAGCATCTGTATACGCTCAATGGTAACGAGTACAACATGCTTACTCAATATAAGTGGCGGCAAGAAGGTGTCAATTGGCGTTCAGGCGGCGCTGTGCCTATCTACCGCGTGTATAACCCCAACTCCGGCCAGCATTTGTTTACGGTCAATGGCAATGAGCGCAACAAGCTCGTGTCACTAGGCTGGCGTAACGAGGGTATTGCTTGGTATGGAGCTCACTATTAAAGCTGGCGGATAACCCTAGGCAAGGTTAAATTCGTTCTGGCCTTGTGCGAAGGCTGCCCGCGGTGGGGAGCTCTACGATGTTGGGCCCGGGAGTTGAGTGTTTCGGCTTGTTGCAGAGAGACGAGGCTGCCGAGGCTCAGCAGCAGGGCCACGCCTATTAAGGGCGTAATAGAGCCAACAGTGAAGAAAAACTGGTAGTAGGCTGTGCGCGTATATTCAATAAACCAAGCCACAGAGAACGCATATACGAATGCGTACAGCACTAAGCATAAGCTCAAACCGGTGGCTGCTAGCCCAACATTCCAATGTTTATACCACAGCTGTTTAGCGCCCAACACTAAGGTTAGCGCAAATGCTAAGCAGGCTGCAAGGTTTGCAATTCGATAGATAACAACAATTACCTGCACTATGGCTCTCGCCTGTTCCATATTCAGCCAAGGCAAGACTTGGGGGTTGGGATTGTGAATGTCGATGTTGAGCTGCCGCAAACCTATTCGATTAGGAATGGCGTGTTTACCTATATTGGTGGTATTGCGATTGTGGGGTAATTCGTAATAACGGGCAAGAGTCAGGGTGTCGCCCATCATATCGAAACTTGGCCCAAAAAGATCGCCGATTTGAGCAGGCGTTCGGGCAGGCAGTGAGCTAGAGAGTGCTATCTTATTTGTGTGCTTCAAATCACCATTGTGAAAAGCAGCATCAATTTCTTGGTTGACTGACCGGAAGAAGTCTTGGATTTGAGGCTCATGATCCATACCTATCGAATTGTCGATGGCCGCAATCATCTGCCAAGTGAGGAAATCGCCCTCTAAAGGGTGAATGTGGATGTCGGGCGCTGCGAAGTCTTTATGCTGCACATAATCCATAATTTCAGGCTTGGACTGCAAAGTTGGCGAGACTCGTTCCACTGCGTCTAAGGAGTCTGCTGGAGCCCAAATGTAAGGTGTTTGGTGGTCGCTCTTGACCTGGTAAACCCTCGAGACGAATCCGGCGACTTGGCCTTGAGTTCGAGTATTGAGTAATGCTATACCAAAGTTACGCTTATTGTAGGTTGTGACGGCTTTTACCGTGACGGCTGCACTAAGGAGTGGGAGTAAACAGATAGATAGTGCTATGCCTCTGTACATCCAACTACCATGCATTCGCAAGATTTGGATAAGTTTGACTATTACTACAAACACAAACATGGGCAGCAGCCATACAGAGTCTTCTTTAAGGTCGTAGATAAAGGCGAAAACCGCGCCTAACAGGCAGTAAAACAATACCTGACCAGCCACCCAAGTGCCTACGATGAAAGGGCGGAACTTACCACTTTGGGGCAGTGGTGTACTGGTGAGGTAGAGGACGAGCAGAGCTAACAAGATAAAAAGGGATGGCACAATGAGCGAATTGCGGTAGATGCGTGTGCCCAGCCAGTTCTCAAAAGCCAAGGGGTTGTACAAGATATAGCAGTAGGAAACCACAGCCAGCCAAGTGATATGGAAAAAGCGATAGAGTGCGAAGGCAGTGCATAAGGCTGCTAAAAGCCAAACCCCAAAATATACGAGATCAATATTGATATGACTCCAAGATACGAATCGTAAAAAGAAGCCGTAAGCTTGATTCTTTGCGAGTTTGTAGTAATCGTGGCTGTGTGGGTATTCCGGTAGTGAGTAGCTCATCAGGAGGGCATCGTCTGCGCGCTGCGTGTAGGCGTACCACATGTGCAAGGTGAGCGATAGAGCCAATCGCCCGAAGGTGAGTAGCGTGAGCAAGACAGCTAATATGCACTGGCTGGGCATAGGTAAACGGCTTTGCCCAGGGCGTGTCTGCTTTCCACTCTCAGTGCTCATATATTTATAGTAGCTTAGTTACGTTTTCACTCTCGACTGCGGTTTCAAATGCTGGGCGTTCAGCGTGGCCCGCAACTCTAAGCGAATCTATACTTTGCGCAGGGAAGGCCACACTCGCCAAGAGGGGGATAAGTGGCAGAAGATAGCGCCCTTGGAAGCCTAGTATCTCCGAAGTATTATCAAGTTTGGGCATGGGATTCCAAGTGATCGACAATGCCAAATAGGTCAGATACAAGCAAGCCAAAAACGCCACTGTTGAGACAATTCGATAGCGGTTGCGACTGCACCACAGGCCTAAGCGTTCACTCTGCTGCTGGCTTTCGTGCGGCAGATGGCGCAGGAGAGCAACCCAAGACAGACCCACAACGAGCAGAACCTCTCCCACCATAGGCTCAAGCGCAAGCAATTTTTGAGGCAAGAAAGCCACATTCCAAGTGATGGTTTGTAACTCAGCAAGCGGATTGTTGAGCAGCCAATGGCGGTTTTGACTGATATTTGCGTTGGCCAGTGTGCCTCCAAACCAGTGATTCCACGGGGCATATGTGATCAGAGCAATCCCTGCTGAAGAGCCGGTGAAGATTGCTTTGCGTTTGGGCGTAAAAATGTGGGAGGGAAGGGCCAATACCAGCATGGCGAGCGCCACATAGACCAGTTTGGAATAGAAGAGGAGCACGGTGAGTGTTACAAGACCTATCATTTGCGCTTGGCTTGCCGGCCCGCGGCTCTCGCTCACGCGGAAGAAGAGAGCAAGGAAGCAGGCAGCAATACTGATAAAGAAGGCATCCGACATGAGACTGGAAGCTATGAAAATGGTAGGCGAAACGGATCCAGCTAAGGCGAGGAAATACTTAGCCTTGGGAATAAGCGCGATGGCGGCGAGCATGAGTAGTAGAAAGACTACGAAATTCGATATGCGTCCGGCTTGCCAGACTTCGTAAGGTGAACTACCGGTAGTAAGCGCTACCCAAATACCTGCTGCCTGGGGCAGGTAGACCAGTGGGAAGTATTGGTTGGAGCGGTTGTGGAGCCTTGTATCCGGCACCGTAATGGTGGTAGCTGCGTCTCGGTTTACTGACTGTTGAGCTTTAAGTTGTGGGTCTCGAACAAAGGGATTGGCAGTAATGGTATACACAAGTTCGTTGCTTATACCCTTGTGCGACAACATACGTGAATCGCCAGTAATATACTGCACTTTAACTGGATTTTGGAAGGCATCCTTTTTGTGCTCGGGGTGGTTAAAAATCTGCCCGGTAGCAATAGCGTAAGAGGTGTTGGCGTTCAAATCAGCGTCGGGAATGGTGAGCGGGCCAATGGCGTTCATAAAATAGGAGCCCTGCACGAGCGCAAGCAGGAGGAAAATAAGCATGGGTAAGCGACTGCTAACTATTACTTCTCGTACACGCTTCACCCGTTCTCCTTGAAAATTGCTATTTGTGCGGCTGCCCGCAGCCCTCTGTGACCCTAGCCTACAAGAATTTCTGCGAGGGGAAGTAGTATTGCCTATATGACTGAAAACTTTTCACCTCGCAACATTATCGTCACTGGTGGATGTGGCTTTATTGGCTCGAACTTTGTCCACTATGTGGTCAATAACCACCCCGATGTGCACGTAACCGTTTTGGACGCGCTCACTTACGCCGGCAACATCGACAATATTAAGGGCCTGCCCGAAGACCGGGTTGAGTTCGTACATGGCAATATCTGCGATGCTGAACTGCTTGACAAGATTGTGCCCGGCCACGACGCAATCGTGCACTATGCGGCTGAGTCTCACAACGACAATTCGATTGCTAATCCCGAGCCCTTTGTCAAGACCAACGTAGACGGCACCTTCCGCTTGCTAGAGGCCGCCCGCAAGTACGACGTGCGCTACCATCACGTGAGCACCGACGAGGTCTACGGCGACTTGGCGCTGGACGATCCGGCTCGCTTCACCGAAGAGACGCCCTATCATCCTTCTTCGCCCTATTCCTCAACCAAGGCTTCCTCTGATTTGCTGGTCCGCGCTTGGTTCAGGACTTTCGGCGTGCGTATGACCATCTCGAATTGCTCCAATAATTATGGTCCTTACCAACACGTAGAGAAGTTCATTCCCCGCCAGATTACCAACATTATGGAAGGCAACCGCCCCAAGCTCTACGGCGACGGACTCAACGTGCGTGACTGGATTCATACCGAGGATCACTCCTCGGCTGTGTGGACCATTCTGACCAAGGGCCGTTTGGGTGAAACCTACTTAATTGGTGCCGACGGTGAGCGCAACAACATCACCGTTTTGCGCGACATTCTGCGCGTCATGGGCCAACCAGAAGATGCTTTCGACCACGTTCAAGACCGCCCTGGCCACGACCGTCGTTATGCCATCGACTCCACCAAGTTGCGCACTGAGCTTGGCTGGCAGCCCCAGCATACTGATTTCGAGTCTGGCTTGCGCCAAACTATCGAATGGTATGAGAGCAACCGCGATTGGTGGGAGCCTGCCAAGGCAAAGACTGAAGCGAAGTACCAACAGCAGGGCCAATAACCTGCATCCGCCCTGTCGGCTCCTTCACGCGACTTGGCTTGCTAGCATGGCAGGTCAGTTCAGAGTCGGCAGGGCTACTGGCTTGTATGAGCAATTGTGGAGTACGTCGGAGCGCCGACGGGAGAGGCTGTAAGAGGCATGTCGTTAACATTTGAGCAAGAGTTGAAGGTTCAGGAAACCAATATTCCCGGCCTCTTAGTATTTGACCTGCCAGTGCATGGAGACAACCGAGGCTGGTTCAAGGAAAACTGGCAGCGCGCCAAGATGACTGCTCTGGGCCTGCCTGACTTTGGTCCGGTCCAAAACAACATCAGCTTCAACGCCACCAAGGGCGTTACCCGCGGCATCCACGCTGAGCCTTGGGATAAGTACATCTCTATCGCAGCCGGTGAGATTTTCGGCGCTTGGGTAGATTTGCGTCCTGGCGAGTCATTCGGCCAGGTTTTCACCACCCGCCTCGACCCCTCCAAGGCAATTTACGTGCCTCGTGGCGTGGGCAACTCCTTCCAGGCTCTCCAAGACGGCACCGCTTACACATACTTGGTTAACGCCCACTGGTCTATGGAGCAGAAGAAAACGTACACCTTCGTGAACTTGGCCGACCCCGAGCTTCACATTGAGTGGCCTATTCCTCTGGAATCTAGCGAGCGTTCTGAGGCCGACTTGGCCCATCCTATGCTCAAGGACGTGAAGCCGATGGCTCCCCGGCGCACGCTCGTTACCGGTGCCCACGGTCAGCTGGGTCAGGCCATCCGTCAGTATGTAGAAGAGCGTGGCCTAGAGGGCTTTGAGTTCACAGACATCGATACCTTCGACTTCTCCGACCCCTCAGCTTACGGCAAGTTTGACTGGTCGCTCTACGGCACCATCGTCAATGCAGGCGCTTATACAGCTGTCGACAAGGCTGAGACCGCTCAAGGTCGCCCGGTAGCTTGGCAGGCCAACGCTCAGGGCCCGGCTCTGCTGGCTCAAGTAGCTCGCGAGCATCAGATTACTTTGGTGCATGTCTCTAGCGATTACGTCTTCGACGGCGTTCAAGAGGAGCACACGGAAGAAGAAGCTTTCGCTCCGTTGGGCGTTTATGGCCAGACTAAGGCTGCTGGAGACATTGCAGTAGCTACTGCCCCCCGTCATTACATAGTGCGTTCCAGCTGGGTTATTGGCCAAGGGCACAACTTCGTGAAGACCATGATGGGCCTCTCCGACCGCGTAGCCGATCCGGACAATGCTCTGAATGAGATTACCGTGGTCGACGATCAGTATGGCCGCCTGACCTTCACTACTGACATGGCTAAGGCAATCTTCTACTTGCTTGATTCGGCTGCTCCTTATGGCACCTACAATCTCACCGGTTCGGGAGCTATCCGCTCTTGGGCGCAGATTGCGAGCGCTGTCTTCGAGCAGACTAACGGCAACGGAAGCAAAGTGCGCCCGGTTTCAACCGCAGACTACTACGCACAGGCCAGTGAGCCAGTCTCGCCCCGCCCTGTCAATTCTGCGCTTAACCTCAGCAAGATTGAGGCTCTGGGCTTCCAACCTGCCGATTGGGAGCAGTCCATGAGCGACTATATTGCCGGTCAGCTTGAGGCTTAGTTCGTAGCCGATTGCGCAAGTCCAGCACAGATATGCGCGCTGGACTCAGCGAGAACAGTTTGATACAGTATGCTGTTTTCTGATTTCGACTTTATCGACGAGCGTACAGTTTGAGGAAGGTGCAAAACTGATGAAAGGCATTATTCTGGCGGGCGGTTCTGGTACACGCCTCTATCCGCTAACCACGGTGACGTCTAAGCAGTTGCTGCCGGTTTACGACAAGCCGATGATTTACTACCCCCTAAGCGTCTTGATGATGGCCGGCATTCGTGACATTCTCATCATCTCGACCCCGCAGGATTTGCCCAATTTTGAGCGCCTTTTGGGCAGCGGTGAGCAGTATGGTGTCCACTTCTCTTACAAAGTGCAGCCGAGCCCAGACGGTTTGGCGCAGGCTTTCATCCTAGGCGAAGAGTTTGTAGACGGCGAGCCCTGTGCTCTCGTCTTGGGAGACAACATCTTCTACGGCAACGGTTTAGGTCACACCTTGCGTGCGGCTGCCAGCGCAGACAAGGGTGCGACAGTCTTCGGCTACTATGTCGACGACCCCGAGCGCTACGGCGTGGTGGAGTTTGACCAGAGCAACAAGGTCATCAGCATTGAAGAGAAGCCCGAGAATCCGGCCAGCAATTACGCAGTCACCGGCCTCTACTTCTACGACAACCGCGTGACTGAGTTTGCCAAGCAGGTCAAGCCTTCGGCCCGTGGTGAGCTTGAGATTACCGATTTGAACCGCATGTATTTGGAAGACGGTTCCCTCAACGTGCAGACCTTGGGCCGCGGTTACGCTTGGCTCGACACCGGTACTATGGACTCCTTGTACGAGGCGGGCGAATTTGTGCGTACCGTGCAACGGGCACAGGGTCTTCCCATAGCTGTAGCCGAAGAGATTGCCTACGAAAATGGTTGGATTGAGCGTGAACAGTTGGTAGAAGCTGCCAAGAAGTACGGCAAGTCGCCTTACGGCCAGCATTTAATGGACGTAGCAAATAACAAGATTTTGGTCAAAAAGCTCGGTTGAGTTTAGAGTTGAGCGTAGACTTGCGCGCTAGGCTGATGACTGCCGCAAGCTGCTAGTGTGAGCAGCTTGCTGATAGATGTATCCGTGAATCAAGGAGAACCTATTGAAAATCACTGAGATTTTCACTAAGAAGAACCGCCTTCTGCTGAAGGCTATGGTTTCTACAGATTTTAAACTGCGATACCAGCAGTCGATTCTGGGATACCTGTGGTCTGTGTTAAAGCCACTCATGCTCTTCGCCATCATGTATGTGGTCTTCGTGCGCTTCATGCGTTTTGGCGCAGACGTACCCCACTTCGCTGTGGCCCTCTTGCTGGGTATTATCTTGTGGAACTTCTTCAACGAAACCACAACCGGCGGCATGCTCTCGATTGTGGGGCACGGCGACCTCTTGCGCAAGATTCACTTCTCCAAGTACGTCATCGTGATTTCCTCATCTATGAGCGCTTTCATCAACTTTGGCTTTAACTTTGTAGTGGTGATTATTTTCGCTCTGGTCAACGGAGTTAAGCCCTCTTGGTCCAATCTTTTGATTTTCCCGATTGTGCTTGAGCTCTACGTCTTGTCCTTGGGCGTTGCCTTCTTCTTGAGCGCTCTCTACGTGAACCTGCGCGATTTGAACCCGATTTGGGAGGTAGTGACTCAGGCTGGTTTCTACGCCACGCCTATCATCTACCCGATTAGCATGATTTCTTCCAAGGCAGGAGCCATGGGCCCGGTCTACGCCAAGTTCGACTTGCTGCTCAACCCGGTTGCTCAGATAGTGCAGGATGCCCGCCACGTGCTTATTTCGCCAGCCAACCCCACCTTGTGGCAGTGGGAGAGCAACTTCTTTATCGCCTGCTGGCCGGTTGTCTTCACCTTGCTGATTTTCTTCGGCGGCGTGCACTACTTTACGGTGAAGTCTAAGTTCTTTGCGGAGTTGGTATAAATGGGTCTGATGAAAACAACGAATCAGGATTTGCCTGACGATATAGCGCTGAAGGTCTCGCACGTATCCAAGGACTTTAAGCTGCCTTATGAGAAGACCAACAGTCTCAAGGGTGTCTTATTCAATACCGTGCGGGGCAAGATGGGCTACACCCTACAGCACGTCTTGAAAGATATCTCTTTTGAGATTGAAAAGGGCGATTTCTTTGGCATCGTGGGCAAGAACGGTTCTGGTAAGTCCACCTTGTTGAAGATTATCTCGCAGATTTATACGCCTAATCGAGGCTCTGTGCAGGTCAACGGCAAGTTGGTTCCCTTCATTGAGCTTGGCGTGGGCTTCAATCCTGAGCTTACCGGCCGCGAGAATGTATACCTCAATGGCGCTATGCTGGGCTTCACCCGCGAAGAAGTCGACGATATGTACGACGACATCGTGGAGTTTGCCGAGCTGGGCGACTTTATGGAGCAGAAGCTCAAGAACTATTCTTCGGGTATGCAGGTCCGCCTCGCGTTCTCTGTCGCTATCAAGTCTCAGGGAGACATTCTGGTCCTTGACGAGGTGCTGGCCGTGGGAGACGAAGCCTTCCAAAAGAAGTGCCAGGATTACTTCTTTGAGGCCAAACGCCAGAAGAAAACCATCATTTTGGTCACGCACTCTATGGGCGATGTGCGCAAGTTCTGTAACAAGGCCATGCTCATTCAAGACGGTGTGATTGCCAAGTATGGTCTGCCAGACGACGTTGCCAATGCTTACTCGGACTACTTCCTTGAGCAGCAGCAAAAGGTCGTGCAAAAAGATAACGAAGCGGTGCGCTTGGAGCAAGGCAACGGCATTAAGCTCGTAGATGTGAAGACTCTAGTCAACGGGGAAGAGGCCCAGCAGCTGGAGATTAACGAAGACTTTGACCTTGACGTCACCTTCGAGTGCGCCAAAGACATCGAGCGTGGCGTATTTGCTGTCAACCTGATTGATCAGCAAGGCCGCGTGGCACTGGCAACCTCAAACAAGGTCAATTCCGACAAGGAAACCTTCACCAAGGGCCAGCATCGCATCCACTTCGCTATCGAGAACGTGCTTGCTTCGGGCGACTACCATATCAATATCGCTGCGGCTTCGGGCGATGACCTCTTGCTCAAGCAGTCTGCGGTTTACCAATTCCAGATTAAGAAGGCCAAACTCTATGACCAGAGCCTTACCCATCCAAAGGTCAAGGTTAGGCTGTCGTAATGAGTTCGGCAGCACAGTGGCAGGGGCAGCGGGTTCTCATTACCCAGAGCTCGCTCGTGCGCATCGGTGGCAGTGAAGTACAAGCCTACGAATTAGCACACTACCTCAAGGCACAAGGCTGCCGGGTGACCATGTATGCTTGGCTGGCTGCGGCCCCCATGCTTGACCTCTTGGAAGAGTCCGGCATCAGCGTTATTACTAGCAGCAGCGAGGAGTCCGCCCTCCTGCACGCGCGCGATTTTGACCTCGTCTGGGTTCAGCACGAAGTCCTGCCGGCGAGTTTGATTGAAGATTTGGCCCAAGAGCCCGTCCAGCGCCCTCGCTTTATTTTTGCCCACATGTCTCCCTACCGGGAAGTGCACTTAGAGCAGCCTTACATCTACGGTTTGGAAGATGGGCTTGCTGACTTGATTGTCTGCAATGCGCCCAGCACTTTGGAAGCGCAAAAGCCGTATTTCGCAGCGCAAGATAAGTTGGTTCTCTATCCTAATCCGGCTCCGCAAGCCTTCGCCCAGCAGCCCCATACCATGCACGAGCAGCTGGCCAAGGTATTAATTGTTTCCAATCATGCTCCTTCCGAGCTCTTGCAGGCTGCTGATGTGCTCCGCCAGCAGGGTATCGAGGTTGACATTTTGAACGATGTGGTGGGCGGCCAGCCTCAGCTCACCTCTCCTGAGCTCTTGGACCAGTATGATTGCGTAATTTCAATCGGCAAAACTGTCCAATACTGCTTAGTTCAAGGAGTGCCGGTCTTCCTCTACGACCGTTTCGGCGGTCCGGGCTATTTGAATGCCAGCAACTGTGAGCAAGCTGCCCAGTTCAACTTCTCTGGCCGTTCACAAGGCGGCTCGCCCTCTTTGGTACAGGCCCAGCAGGAGTGCGCCAAGTCGCGCTTAGAGCCCCAGCTTTTGGCCCAGCTTATCGTCGATGGATATGCTCAGGCCTGTGCTTTCCAGGGTGAGCACCGAGAGCAGTTCGTCAAGCAATACGCTATCGACGGCGTATTTACGGGTCTGATGGAGCGTCTGAACCAGCGTCCGCAGCAGCCCTTCGAGATGAGTGAGGTCTATCGCTCCTATCTTGTGCGCCACAGCCAGATGGTGACTGACTACAATCAGTCCATCCAGTTCGCTGCCAACCCGGTTGTGCGCTTCTACCAGCAGGCTGTTCGCGTGTATCTGGGGCAGTCTACCAACATGAACGCTAGTAATTTGGCGCCCGCGGCCTACCCCTTGCGTGAGGAAACCAAGCTCGACATCGACTGCCGAAACCAGCAAGTGGTCCGCGTTGACTTTGGTGAAGAGCCCTGCTTGGTGACTGGTTTGAAAGCCGAATCCGGTGCTTTGGATTCGTTAAATATGTCCACGAACGCTGACATTGAGCTCGAAGGTGTCTACCTCTTCATGGCAGCAGATCCCCAAGTCTACTTCCACTCGCCCGGTTCGCTCAAGCAGCTGTCGGTGCGGGCGCAGGTCTACCCGCTGTCTCACATTCCAGCGCCGGCTTTGGCCAAGCTTTCGCAAGAGATTCGGACCCGCCAGCAGCATCAGATGGTGCAGCTGGACTATTGGTATAGCTTACGAAATAATCCATGTGTTCGCTTGCTCGTGCGACTGCGCAGACGGGCACAAAAACTCATTAAAGGTAGGGCGTAAATGCTGCTCCACAATTCGATGAATTACCAGATTGAGCTCGACACGGTAACTCGCGATAGCGATACGGGCAAGGTCGTTATTGCCGGTTGGGCTGTTGACAAGCTGCGCAAGCGCGGTCTCAGGATGCGTGTTGAAGGCAAGGATTCGAGCCTGACTCGCCAGCCCCGCCCTGAGATTGCTGCCATGTATAGCTTGGAAGATGGCTCCAAGCCCGGTTTTAGTGTTACACTGCCCAACGAGCAAACCCCATGCAGGCTGGTCGTTTCCCTCAATGGTAAAGACAAGACACTGGTTTTGGAACCAGGCAAACTTGAGCGCCAGTTGCAAAGCGATAAACTCAAAGGCAAGGCTCGCAGCGCAGCTCGCTATCTTTCCCGCGCTTGGACTCCCTCTGGTTTCCGCGATTTAACAGATGCGCTCAGGAGGCGGGTGACCGACCACCAGGAGTTTTACGATCGCTGGATTGCCCAGCATGAAAACATGACGCAGAGCCAAGCTCACGAGCAGATTGCAGCCTTTAAGAAGCAGCCGCTCATTTCGATAGTGGTGCCGGTTTATAACGTTGAAGAGACTTGGCTGCGCAAGTGCGTGGCTTCGGTGCAAAACCAGTGGTATGAGCACTGGCAGCTTTGCTTGGCCGACGATTGCTCGCCTTCACCCCACGTGCGCCCGCTCTTGAAGGAACTTGCCGAAAGCGATGCGCGTATCAGCGTGGTGGAGCGCAGCAGCAACGGCGGTATTGCTCAGGCCACAAACTCCGCTATTGAGATGGCAACCGGCGACTATATCGGCTTTATGGACAACGACGACGAACTGGCTCCTCAGGCCCTCTTCGAGGTGGTGCGAGCCATCAACGAAGACCCGTCTCGTGATTTCATCTATTCTGATGAAGATAAGATGACTGAAGAAGGCGTGCGTTTTGATCCCTTCTTTAAGCCCGGTTTTTCGCCCAATTTGCTTCTTAGCCACAATTACATTACCCACTTTGTAGTAGTGTCGCGCAGTTTGCAGGAGCGCGTGGGCGGTTTGCGCGCTGAGTTCGATGGCAGCCAAGACTACGACTTCGTCTTGCGGGCCACAGAGCAGGCGGAGAGTGTCCATCACATTGCTCACATGCTCTACCACTGGCGCACCTTAGCCAGTTCAGTGGCCGGAGATCCGACCAGTAAGATGTATGCCTATGAGGCTGGGCAGAAGGCTGTGGAAGCAGCACTTGAGCGTCGGCAGATGCCCGGCAAGGTGCGCATGCTCGAAAACTTGGGCACGTACAAGATTGATTACCAGTTGGCCCAGCAGCCCAGCGTGGCCGTCATCGCCAGTGGCTACAGCGACGAGCTCTTTGCCCAGCTCAAGGCCGGCACCGATTATCCGTCCGTGACTTTCGTGCGCGCCGAAGCCGAGCAGGTCAACGAGATTGCCCTCAAGCAGAGCCAAAAGCTCCTGGTCTTCCTCAACGGACTCAAACCAGACAACCCCAAGTGGTTAGCCGAGATGGTCAACTACACCCGCCCCGAAGGCGTGGGCATTGTGGGGGGCAAAATCTTTAGCAAGTCTCAGATGGTAGAGAATGCCGGCGTTACCTTGCGGGCTCTGCGCTCGGGCCATCCCTTCGAAATGCGAGGGGAGTGGGACCATGGCATCGGCTATTACTTCCGAGATATTTTGCCCCACGACATGTTCGCAGTAACGGAAGATTGCCTACTCGTTAGTGCCCAATCTTTCCGCAAACTCAAGGGCTTTGAGACCAGCCTCGCTGCCGGCCTGCGCGGTATCGACTTCTGTGCTCGTGCCCGGCAGGAGCAGGGTCTCACCACCCTCTGGCAGCCCTACAGCTCCTTCATTCGCTTGGCTAAGTCGGCGCTGGTGATTAGCTCCGACGATGCTGCTGCCTATCTGCGCTCGCATCCAGGGCTCAGTGATCCCTTCGCTACAGTTTACTTCCCGTCTGCAAAGGGCGATTCCAACTCGGTGTGCGGCTCCATTGACCGGGTGAAGGTATCGAACGATGGCCGCCACCTTGTGGTCGAAGGCTGGGCTGCAGACCGGGAGGCAGGTCAAGCTGCCCAGCTGTCTCTGAGTGAAAGCTCTGCTGCCCAAATCGAGCAACTGCACCGGAGTCTGCGTCCCGATGTCAATATGACTCTTCATACCAAGCCCGATGTGGAAGTGGGCTTTGCGGCTCGCATCAGCGTGGAAGAAGGTGCTTATCAGACTTGGCGGGCCCAAAGCCCCAAGCTGGTCTTGACCTCCCCAACTGGTGAGCTGGCCCTGCCCTTGAAGCTCCCGGCGATTGCGGCTCTGTCTCAGGCCAGCGAAGCTATGCGCAAGCTCGGCCTCCTGCGTCACCCGCGGCGTTTGGCCCACCAGCTGAGTGACAAATATCTGGTGCCTCGCCAGCAGGAGCAGGCTTACCGTAAGCTCATTGCTCGCACTGAGCACTACGACCCGGCCCAGGTGCGTGCTCAAGTCGCAGCTTTCAAGCAGCAGCCAGTTATTTCGCTACTGGTGCCTGTCTACAATGTGGATCCTCACTGGCTGGAGCTGTGCGTCAATTCGGTGCGGGAGCAGTACTATCCCAACTGGGAGCTGTGCTTGGCAGATGATTGCTCGACCGATGAGCGCATTAAGCCCATTTTGGAGGCTTATGCCCAGCAGGATCCGCGTATCAAGGTGGTCTTCCGTAAGGAAAACGGCCATATTTCACGCTCCAGCAACTCGGCTCTCGAACTGGCTACCGGCGAGTTCGTGGCCCTGCTCGACAACGATGATGAATTGGCTCCCCAGGCCCTGTTTGAGGTAGTCAAGCGCCTCAATGAGAAGCCTGATACAGACCTGATTTATTCCGATGAAGACAAGGAAGATGAGGAAGGGCACCGCTCAGACCCGCATTTCAAGCCTGATTACGCGCCCGACCTTCTGCTCTCGACCAACTACATCAGCCATTTGGGCGTCTATCGCAGGTCGATTGTTGAGAAAATCGGCGGCTTTAGGCCCGGCTACGAGGGCTCTCAAGACTACGACATGGTCTTGCGCTTCGTGGAGCAGACCAGCCCTGAGCGCATCCAGCACATCGCCAAGGTGCTCTACCACTGGCGCACGCTGGCCTCGTCCACAGCATCGGGCAGCGGAGCTAAGAATTATGCTTCCGATGCTGGCTTGCGGGCTTTACAGTCGGCTATGGAACGGCGGGGGACCGGTGCCCAGGTAGTGAGTGCTGGGCCGAGTGGTATCTACAATGTGCACTATCCGGTTTCGGGAGATGACATGGTTTCGGTCATTATCCCCACGAAAGATGGCTACGACAACATTGAGCGCTGCTTGGATTCCATCATCGCTAAGACGACCTACAGCAATTACGAGGTCATCATTGCTGACAATGGCTCAACCAACCCGGCCATGCACAAGCTCTACAGCCACTATCAGGAGCTTATGGGGAGCAAGTTGCGCATTGAAGAGATTGACATTCCCTTCAACTACTCGCGCATCAACAATATCGCCGCTTCCAAGGCGCGCGGTAAGTTCCTACTCTTCCTCAACGATGACACCCAGGTTATTAGCCCCCATTGGATGACCCGCATGGTTTCCTTCGCTCA
Organism: Bombiscardovia apis; assembly: GCF_033095945.1. Lineage (NCBI taxonomy): Bacteria > Bacillati > Actinomycetota > Actinomycetes > Bifidobacteriales > Bifidobacteriaceae > Bombiscardovia > Bombiscardovia apis. The sequence continues at coordinate 315,850 of NZ_AP026800.1, forward strand.
GATGAAGCGCGTGGGCGTGGTGGGCGCCAAGCTCTACTATCCGATTGAGACGATTCAGCACGCGGGCATCGTCTTAGGCTTGGGCGGCGTTGCGGGCCACATTCAGGCCGGGTGCCCCCGCACTCACTTGGGCTACTTCGGTCGATTAGTGGAAAATGTCAACTATTATGCCATGACGGCCGCTTGCTGCATGGTCAAAGCTGAGGATTTCCAAGCCGTTGGCGGCTTTGATGAAGACATGGCGGTAGCTTACAACGACGTGGATTTGTGCATTAGAATCCACGACGAACTCGGTCGAGATAACGTATGGGCCCACGAAGTTGAGCTCTACCACTACGAGTCGCTCACACGCGGTTACGACGTGAAGAGTGCGGAAAAGAAAGCGCGTTTGGATAGGGAAGCAGCCAAGTTCCGGGAGCGTTACGCAACGATTGTTGACAACGATCCTTACTACAACCCCAACCTCTCCCGCACCTCGGGCAATTTCTGGGTGCGCGATAATACCTGATCGCTTTCAATAGTAGAGGGCTCTGAAACCGAGTTATGCTCAGTTTCAGAGCCCTTTCGTCTTACATGCGAAGGCCGCTATTAAGCCATGTTCTTAATCTTGAGGTCGTACACCCGTTTCTCGGCTGAGCGCAGGATACTCAGACCCAAGCAGGAGAGCAGGGTAGCTGGGTCTAACTGCCGTAGGAGCTGACGAACTGCCCGCCTGTCGCTCTGGTACAAGTCTTGGTCGCGGCCTGTTTGCCTGCTGACTGTGCGCAGGGAACGCAAACCATCGAGCATGGTGTAGGTGCTGCGGGCAGGGCGCACATCGTGCTCAAGAGCCAGCTTAAAGTTCGCTATCCCAGCCGCAATGTTGTCGTGGTAGAAGCTAGGTTCCTTATTGGAGTGGGTGACCGAGCCCGGCGTTTGCAGCCAGTAGTAGAGCGGTAGGTCGATGTCAGCCACCCATAGCATGCGTTCGTAAAGCTGGCCGGCAATCATCACATCTTGCGCATAGACGCCTTCGGGAAAACGAATATCCTTCCACACCTTACGCTTGTAAAGTCGGCACCAATTGGCTTCATTGAAATACTGAGCCTCGCCCTTCTTGCTTCTCAAGTCTGCTAGCTTGCGCAGGCTCTTACAAAACACATTTTGATAGGCCTGGAAGGGTTGCACCAATAGCGTGATACTGCGGGGAGCGGGAGCGCCCACCTCGGCCAGCTCAGCTATGGAAGCGTGTTGAGAAGCACCAAACTGGGTCCAACGCGCCTTGCTCATATCGGCTCCGGAGTTTTGTATGGCCTTGAGGAGAAACTCAATGTTGTGGCGGTCGAGGATGTCGTCGTTGTCTACAAAAGCGATATATTCTCCTCGGGCTTCATCGAGACCGCGGTTTTGCGCCTTGCCGATACCGCCATTGGACTGATGAATGACCCGCAGGCGGTCGTCTTCTTGAGCCATGCGATCACAAATGCTGCCGGAGTGGTCTGTAGACCCGTCATCTACTGCAATGATTTCGAGTTGCGAGTGGCTCTGATTTAGGATTGAGCGAAGGCAGGCCTCTAGATACAGTTCAGCGTTGTATACGGGTACGATGATGGAAACCAGGGCTTGGTTTGAGCTAGCTTGAAATGTCATAACCCCCAAGTGTAGGGAAGAATACGACCTAGACCAACTCGGCCAGCACAAATGTGGATAACTCGATGAGAGATGCACAGACGACTCGAAAACGGGCACAGCTATCGCTAGACTGGTAAGTTCGTCGTCTTTTTGGGAATGAGTGGGCAACGGTAATGGATAGCAGCCAAAGAAGCAGCTACCGAGAGTGAAGCAGAAGGGGCTGTGAGGATGAGGATGCGTGGGGCGTACACGAGTGCGGTATTGGTGTTGAGTTTGTTGGGGGCCAATGGGGCTGCTGCGCAAGGTTTGGACGCGCAGGCGGCTCAGAGCACTGTGATCAATGGGCAAGTTGTGCAGTTGGAAGCGCCGCTCAAGGCCGGTAAAGCCGAGGCAGACAGCACGCAAGCACCCAAGGAAGACATTCAATTCGAGCGTTCGCAGCTGCTGCGCGGTGAAAATGTGCCCAACGCTGAGCTCTTCCGCATGTATAACCACAACACCGGTGAGCACTTTTACACCCGAGACGGCAATGAGCGTGACTTCCTGCGCCGCAAGGGTTGGAATTACGAGGGCGTGGGCTGGCGCTCTCCTCTTGAAGGCACACCGGTCTATCGCATGTATAACCCCAATTCCGGCGAGCATTTCTACTCACTCAACGGCAACGAGCGAGATATGGTCCTCTCTAAGGGCTGGCGTTATGAGGGCATCGGCTGGCAAGCTGCGGCTCCCAATGGTTACCCGGTTTACCGGCTCTACAATCCCAACGATCGGGGCCCGGGAGCCCATCACTTCACGCTCAACGGCAATGAGCGCAATATGCTCCAGTCTCGCGGATGGCGCTACGAAGGTATCTCTTGGTATGGGGTGGGCGAGGCGGCCCAGTCCTTCGCAGACATGCGGATTTTGAACGTGCGCACATACAACCAATACGCCGAAGGAGCACCTAGCGGTTGCGAGGGTGCTTCACTGCTCCAAGCCTTGCAATATAAGGGCAAGCTGAGCGACTGGAGCCTGCGCTCCTTTTTGAATACCATCCCGCGCTCGCCCAATGGGGACCCCAACAACGGCTTCGTGGGTAGCCCCTTCAGGGAGAGTTCGTCGGTGTATTCCGCTATCTATCCGGCTCCTTTGACCGGCTGGGGGCAGCAGTATGGCAATGTGCAGAACATCTCCGGTCAGCCCATGGACGCGCTCATCAGCGAGGTGCGGGTAGGCAATCCAGTAGTGGCATGGGTTACGATTAACTTTAAGCCGGTGCGCTGGGGCCGGTGGAGTTTCGGAGCAGCAGTTAACAATAACCATGCTGTGACCTTAGACGGCTACAACATTCCCGCCGGCCAGGTTCACGTATCCGACCCCATTTCTGGTTCTTACTGGCTGAGCCGAGCCCAATTCGAAGAAATCTACAACGCCCGCAAGTTCGCCGTAGTAGTGAGATAAGCCTTGCCTGCAGTCGGGCCTTGGATGTAATATTGCGAGTACTGTCAGTGGCTAGAATCATCTGGATTTTGGCCGCCCGGTAGTGTGTTACACCCTCCTGTCGTGGAAAGTCCACGACCGAGTATGTCCAAAGGAGGTGGGTGATGTCTCAACACAAGTATGAAATGATGTTCATCGCTGATCCGTCTCTCGACGATCGCGCCCTGAAGAAACTGTCTGAGCAGTATCTGGAAATCGTCACTAAAGAAGGCGGTTCCATCGATAAGGCTGATTACTGGGGCCGTCGCAAGCTCGCTTACGAGATTGATGGCAACACTGAAGGCAACTATGCAGTGATTAATTACTCCTGCGAGCCTGCTGTGTCCGACGAGCTAGACCGCGTGATGAACTTGAGCGAATCCATTATTCGCACCAAGATTCTTCGCAAGGACGCCAAGTAGGCTCTTCTAGGAGCAAGGGAATCCGTTTAAGGATTACAAGGAAAGGCCAAGAATTATGGCAGGAGATACAATCATCACGGTAGTGGGCAACCTCACCGCTGATCCTGAGGTGCGTACTACTTCTAATGGTGGTACTGTAGCCGATTTTACGATTGCCTCCACGCCGCGGCAGTATAACCGCAATTCGGGGCAGTGGGAGGATGGCGACGCGCTCTTCCTGCGCTGCTCAGCCTGGGATTCCACATTTGCTCCGCTGGCAACAAACGTACAAGCCAGCTTAGCTAAGGGCATGCGTGTTATCGCGCAAGGTCGTCTCGCTCAGCGCTCCTACCAAGACCGTGAGGGCAACAACCGCACGGTAGTGGAGCTGCGTGTAGACGAGGTCGGTCCTGCTCTTACCCGCGGTACCGCACAGGTCACCCGTACCCAGGGCTCCGGCTCAGGTGCTGGCGGCAATGGCGGTCGCGGCGGCTTCGCTGGTTCTCAGCAAGGCGGCGGTTACCAAGGCGGCTATCAGGGTGGAGCTTCTGCTCCTGCTGGTGGTCCTGCCCAAGGCGGTCAAGCACCAGCCCAGCAGGCCCCGGCCCAAGACCCATGGTCTACCCCTAGCAACGGCTCTGGTGGCTCGTTTGGCTCCTTCGGTTCCTCCGATGATTTTGGCGGTTCTGGGGATGAACCCGAGTTCTAAGCTGCCCGCTAGATACGTTTCGTTATCGCAGATGTAAAGTTGTTCAAATTTTAAGGAGTACATGATGTCACGCAAAAGGCCGCAAGCGCCGGTCAAGCCGATTAAGAAGAAGCCGAACCCACTGAGCGTAGCCAAGGTTCACGAGATTGATTACAAAGACGTAGCTTTGCTGCGTAAGTTCATCTCTGACCGCGGCAAGATTCGTTCTCGTCGTATCACCGGCGTAACTGTTCAGCAGCAGCGAGAGATCTCCAAGGCAATCAAGAATGCCCGCGAGATGGCCCTCCTGCCTTACCAGACCTCCGGTCGCTGAGGGGAGCATCACCATGGCAAAGACAAGTAAAGTCATTCTGACCGCTACCGTAGGCGATCTTGGTCATTCCGGCGACGTAGTCGAGGTAAAGCCCGGCTATGCCCGCAACTTCCTGATTCCTAAGGGCTTGGCCTTCACTTGGACCAAGGGTGCTGCATCTCAGATTGAGTCCATGCGCCGCGCCCGCCGCGCCAAGCTGCTGGCTACCCGAGAGGATGCCGTTGCGGCAAAGAACGCCATCGAGGGCACCGTTGTAGAGCTCAGCGCCAAGGTTTCCGAATCTGGCAAGCTCTTCGGCTCCATCTCCAGCGAAGCCATTGCTAAGGCTTTGGCTGCTAAGGCTTCTGTAGAGCCTCGTTCCATCTCGGTGGAGACTATCAAGACTCCGGGCGAGTTCCCCGCAACGGTGGCTCTTCACCCTGAAATTTCCGCCTCCTTCACCGTTAAGGTGACCGGCGAGAAGTGAGCTTGATGCCAGCTAAGCCAAGCGCTTAGCTTTTGGCTCAAACGAACGGCTCCTAAACTTTCCACTGAGGAAGTTTAGGAGCCGTTCGCATATCATGGCCGGGCTTTGAGGCTAGGCCCGATATAGTGAGCTGCCTCAGAAGTTAGAACCGTTCCAGCCCCAGTCAGTGGTGGCCGTGTATCGGATGTAGGTGCGGTCGCCGGGGATACCCAACTCTTTGCTTAGAGTGGCAATAATAGACTGCGTAAGCTGCTCCCAAGCCGATCGCGGTACGTTGGAGCCAAATACGTTGACCTCCACGTAGGCGGCTGGTTTAGAGTCATCTCCCGCAAAGTAGATAGGCATGTCAGATTCAAAGGGGCACATAAGCCAGCCTTCAGACTTGCCGGGAACTGCCTGAATGGCCTTGCCGTAAGCGGCCTTGATGTGTTCGCGCTGCTCAGTGCTTAAAGGTGTGCTGACATGGGTGTGAATGACTGGCATGATAGTCCTCCTAAAAAATGCCGCGCTCAGGGTAAGCTGCGGTATTGCTTTCCTTAAGACTAGCTCCCAGCCGCGCTCACTTCCAGCCGAAAGGGCTGTGAGTTAAGGAATAAGCGCCCAAACGGTGGGATATAGAAGCTTCGGAGACTTGCTTGCCGGGGGCGGGAGCGTCGAGTAGCCACTTGCGAATCACGAAATTCCAGATGGAGACAATGACCGTGGCTGCAATCTTGGCAACGTTGGAGTAGAGCGTGTACTTGCCGTGCATACTAGTAATGGCATCGGCTGGCAGCGTGGAAGTGCCCAGCCAGATGACCACTTCGTTGATGCCTAAGCCAATAGCGGAGGCCACGAAGAAGATAGTGATTTCCATCCAGCGAGCCATATCGTCGCGGTGGGTGAACACGTATTTCATGCTGGCTAAGTAGTTGAAAGCCAGAGAAATCAGGAATGAAATAGTGCTAGCAACTAGATTGTTGACATGGAAGTGAAGGAGGAGGTTCATCAGACCGATGTCGATGATGAAGGCAATGATGCCCACTACGCCAAATTTCGCTACCTGTTCAATGAGTTTTCGCACAATAAAGCATTTTAGCGCAAGGGGTGTGCTTCAAGCTGATACGCGATCTGAGACAAGCAAAAGCCCGCGTACCTAATCCTGTGAACAAGGGAACGCGGGCGGAATCTAGGGAGTCTGAGCTCTAGGCGGGCATGAGTGTTAAGTCTGGCTGCTCGGTAGAGTTGCGAATCTGCTTAAAACCAACGAAGGCGATAACAAGACTGGTTAAGGCCAGAGTGGTGACTACGCCAAAGCCGCCGCGGGAGCCGTAGCGGTCGATGAATACGCCTGCTATGGCCGAGCCCGCCGAGGAGCCTATGGAGTTCATAGCGTTGAGCCAAGCCATACCCTCGGTAAAACGGATGGGCGGCACCAAGTGGAGCATGAGCTGGTTGCCGTTGATCCAAGTGGGCGACTGGCAAACACCGATAACCAAGTAAATAAGCATAATGGTCCACAAATTGTGGGCGAAGAGGAAGGTTGCAATGCCCAAGTTGACCACCAACAGGCAGAAGTAGAAGCGCTTCCAGAGCGGTGTAGCCCAGCTTTTAGCGCCGTAGAGGAGGGCGCCAATGAGTGAGCTGAAGGAGAAGCAGGCGAAGACGAAGCCGGTCCACTGCTTCATCCCTTCCTCGGTGGCAAAGGAAATAATCGAGATGGAGGCGGCTGATTGGAAGGCACCCAATCCAAACCAAGTGACGCACACTGCGATGAGGCCTGCGCTCCAGAAGCTCGACTTGCGCTCCTCGCCCTGAATCTTGGCTTGAATGGCGGCCTGACGGGCGCGGTATTCCTTGCGGGTGATGCCTTCCTTACGGGCCAGCTCAGTCTGTGAGGGAGGCTCGGTGCCCATGGCGCCTAGGAACATGAGAGCGCCAACTGCCACGCAGACACCGGTAAATGCGAAGGCGAGAACGCCGGAATAAACGGCTAAAATCGAAGCTAGGGGATTGCCGACTACCCACATGGCTTCGTCAAAGACTCCGCACAAGGAGAGCGCCCGCTCAGTGCGAATATGGTCGCCCTTGAGCAGCATGGTCCAGCGGTGGCGGCTCATAGCGCCCCACGGCGGGATGGCAGCCATGAAGGGAGCCAGGCAGTACAGCACCCAAGCCGGAGCACGCAGGGTAATCGAAGTAATAAGACTGATTGCGGCAATCATCCACACGATAATGGTGGGAATAGCGGTGCGGCGCTGGCCGAACTTGTCTACCAGCTTGCCCAGCACGGGCCCCACGATGGCCATAGAAATCGCCTGAGTGGCCGTTAAAGCGCCTGCCAGCGAGTATGAGCCGTAGTAGTGCTGCACCGAGATAGTGATGGTCATACCCACCATAGGTGCGGGCATAGAAGCAATCACGGCTCCCACGGCGTAGCGGGCGGTGCCGGGCATTTTCAAGAGTTCTGCATATCCGCCTACAATGCGGTTTCCTGCTTCTTTGACGGCAGCGATGACCTGATTGGACATCAGATTCCTTTCACCAACAGGGTGAGTGCTTGTGGAATTTCGGCAGATTGGGACGCGACTTGTGGCCACTGGCAATCCGTGTAAAACTTTAGTGGAACGAGTTGACGACACGCAGAAAAATTAGATTTCTGTGAGCGCTAACAAATATCGAGGAGATTAAATTTTGCCAGCAACTACTATTCATTTTGTCCGCCACGGCAAGGTCTACAACCCAGACCACCTGCTCTACGAGCGCCTGCCGGACTTCCACTTGAGTGAGCAAGGGGCAAGAATGGCAGCAGCAACGGCGCGGTTTATGGCCCTCAATCCCGCAACTCAAGCTGTTGTCGCCGTCTACGCTTCGCCCCTCGAACGCGCCCAGGAAACAGCGCAGATTATTGCCGATGGTATGAACCAGATGCGCAAGAGCCAGGGTCGCAAACCCCTGGAACTCATGAGTGACGAGCGACTCATCGAGGCGGGCAACGAATTTAGGGGGCAGCGCAAGGACCGTTGGCCGCTCATGGCCCTCCAGCCTGCTAACTGGTCGCTCATGAGCAATCTGATGGAACCTAGCTGGGGCGAGTCTTACCGGGCCATCGCTGAGCGCATGCGTGACTTTGCTTACGAGCAAGTTGAGCGCTACCCGGGCCAGCAAATCATCGCAGTCAGCCACGAATCGCCTATATGGGCCTTCCGCCGACTGCTGGAGACGGGCAAACCTGAGCACAATATGCTCCTGCGTCATACCGCTCTGGCATCCGTCACTTCCATTACCTTCGATGTTGAGAGTAAAAACGTGCTCGGCATCACATATGCAAACCCGGCAAGTGGGGTTCAGTAGCGTTCCCGATGGCTTATGATGGCAAGTAGGGTAAACGGCACTGCCGCGCACGCCAAGGCCAAGGAGGGCAGATGATGGGTGAATTTAATAAGCAGCTGGCTGAGCAGTTAGCAGGAGTGTCTGCGATTGAGCAGGCAGGTCAGGCAGGAACGGCGCTCATCAGTCTGTGGCCGCTCACTGATGCCACCCAGCTCGACAACGATGCTAAGTATGGCGAAAACTTGCAGGTACGCATTACACGGGTCATGGCTAGAGTCATGACCGGCCTAGATGTCACTATTCCCGATGCTGAGTTCGTCTATGAGGGGGCCGACGAGATTCCTGGCCGTCCCCAAGAGATAGTAGATGCCTTACTGGCTGCCAACGACGCTTGCGATACTATGGCTGGATATTCGCGCAGCTGCGACTTTGCTCAAGTACGGGCAGCAGTTCAATACTGCGATGCTGGCTGGAGCGAGCAAGAAACGGATGCAGCTGAGCAAGTGGTTGAGAGTGCAATCGCTGCCGTGTGCCCTCGCAACGGTGAGATTGAAGCCAGTGCAGAACCGACTGTTGTAGCCCAGCGCTTGGCTATATCGATGGAAACGGTGTATCAGATGGCTCAAGCACTTGACCTGCAAGAGGGGAGCGAACGAAAGGCCTTGCCTGTCTTGTTGTTAGCTAATGAACTCAACGAGCGCTTAGAGATTCCCCGCTACTATGTGGGAAATGACCAGCTGAGTGAGTTGTTACGTCTGGCTCAGGGAAGCGATGGCTTACAGGAGGCTGCGCTCGCAATGGCCCCTTCGATACAAAGTGAGTGGGAGCAGCACAAGGTCGACGTGCTCTGGGATCCAGACGAGGCTCAGCGCAAGGCCAAGGAAGAGGACGAGCGCAAGAGTCGTGAAGCGCTTATGGCTAAGTTTGCCCATATACCAGAAGACCCAAATAAGCCGCCCGTCGAACTCTAGAGCTGCGGGGCGAAGCCTATTCGGGTCTACATAGCGCAACTAGTGCGCATCAAGTGGTCAGCGAGTTGGTGGGAAAACCAGCTGCTGGCCGCTATTGCTTACTGCATGGGGTTTGGATTTTGGCCCTGATCTTGGGACTGCTTGTCAAAGCGGGTGCCCAGCGGATTGGACTGACGTACGCCAAAGACCAGCCAGATAATCAGGCCTGCGCATGCAGCAATAACACCCCAGCCAATGGTCATCAGAGTAGATTCATCGATGGCACTCGTGTCTTGGTACATCAAAATGTCTGGATCCAAGCTGTTGATGGTGCTGTACATAATTCCCAAGCCACCGTAGGTGAGGACGGCGGGCAGGATAGTCCACCAGCCTGCGGTGTTGCTGTCGTGAATGCGGCGCGTGGTCACTGCTAGCATGGGCAGCACGATGGCTAGGCGCCAAACATAACCAATGTAATCGCCCACGGTTCCCATCGGGCTGGTGATGATGTTTAAGATTATGTCTACCAGAGCGATCATGAGCACGGGCCACCAGAACTCGCCCTTGGAAGCGCGGCCAGTGAAGTCGACATACTTGGTGAAGAACCGCTTTACTGCAGCGCCGAAGGAGATGCCGTACCAAGGCTGGTTGAAAGCGGGCTGACCATTGGCACCCAGTTCGCCGCTATATGTGGGAGGGACTTGGGGAACTGATGGCTGGCCTCCCATGAATTGGCCCTGTTGGGTGAACTGTGGCTGCTGTGGCTGAGCTTGCTGGCCGTATTGTGGCTGACCGTAGCTCTGCACCGGAGCATTCTGCCCATACTGTGGCTGAGCTTGCTGTGGTTGCTGGGCCTGTGGAGACTGACCATACTGCTGCTGGCCGTACTGGGGCTGTGCAGCTTGCACTGGCTGAACTGGCTGCTCAGATTGGGGCTGTCCGAAAGCGGGCGTCTGACCCGCGCCGTCCTGATTTCCCTGTTCCCCAGTGGACTGTGAATCTTTGTCGAATGATGTCATATTATCCTTCCCTCCGCGCCCCTTTGAGGCCGCTCTCTTGCCCTCGCTTTGACGTTTTCATGCGAAGTGCATGCTTACAATTATGACAGAAATGTGTGGGGAAGGGTAACGAAAGTTGCTATGTTAGCTAGGACACAGACTGTGTGCCCGCTGGCTTGCTGGTCAGTTGCCCGTTTCATCTAAGAAATGAGGACTCCTCATTACTGTCAATAGTACAGTGTTCGACGGCCGCAATGAGTCCTAGGAGAACCGCTGTGAGTACTACTATCACGAGTGTTGCCGAGAAGATGAGCGGAGTTTGGAATGAGTTAAAAGCTGACTGAAGCCAAATGCCTAAGCCGTTCTGGGCTCCCAAATATTCGGCCGTCGAGGCAGTAGCAAAGACGTAAGCGGCCGAGATGCGCAAACCGGAGAAAATCTGCCCGGCGGCGACGCGCAGTTTCACATGCCACAGGGTCCAAGCTTGGCTGGCTCCACAGGTGAGTGCTACATCTTGGTAGAAGCTGGGCACCGCTGCCAATCCCCGGTAGGTTTGGATGGCGATGGGGAAGAGGCCAAATACTGCAACAATAGCCACCTTGCCGACTGGTTCGAAGCCAAACCAAATAATGAAGAGCGGAGCTATGGTGATGAGCGGTACCATTTGGGCGGCGGCGATGAGCGGATAGAGGGCATCGTGAAGGGTCTGCCAGCAATAGAGACCTACTCCTATGAGCAAGCCAACCGCGCTGGCGACTATGAAGCCGGCGAAGCCTTCTGCTGCCGTTATCGCGCTGGCTGTCATGAGCTCGGGCCAGGTGGCGGCGGTGGCTTGCGCAATCTGACTGGGTGAGGGCAGTATGCGTTCTGAAATGCCACCTGCCGCAACCCAAATCTGCCACAGTCCAAGCAGGACCGCGATAGTAATTGCTGGGGCTATGATGCGCCGCCACTGTTGCCGTCGTCTTGGTGAATCAGCTATCAGGCGGTTTGGGTTTGGAGTTTTGCTCATTTGACGTACTCATCGGTCCATAGGTCTTTGGCTTGAGGGGCCTGCTTGAGGGGCTGTCCTTTGCCATCTTGGTAGGAATGAGCTTGGTATTGGAAGTCCAAATAGGTCTGCGCGTCGTCTATGTTGATAGCGCCGCTGAGGCTTGTTTGACCTGGTCTGCTAGTCCAGTAGCCTTCCCTGACGATGTCTTTCATCGAAGTGCGGGCCTGTTGAGGGTCAATGTGAGCGGTTGGGGTTTGCTTGACCAAGATGTCTGCGGCTTTGTCAGGGTGGGCTAGGGCCCAGTCATAGCCGCGCTTGCTGGCCTGCACAAACTTGGAAAGCGCCTTGCGATGGGCTTCATCCTTGATCCAAGAGGATTTGACTGCGAAGCCGGTCTGGTCGGGGTTGCCGGGCACTCCCCAGTCGGATTGGGTAAAGCAGTTGAGTTTTGGCCCTTTTAATTCGGACTGGACGCCCTCCCAAGTCACGTAGAAACCTGCGAAATCGCCCTTGCCTGAGGTGAGGGTGGCGAAGGTGTTGGTACCGGAAGTGGCGCGTTTGAAGTCGCCCTGGCCGCCGGCGTTGCGAATCATGGTCTTCACTACTGCCGTCTGCTCAGCCGAGCCGAAACTTACAAAGGTCTTGCCATCGAAGTCTTTGGGGGTCTTGATGTCGGTGCGCGAAGCTAGGGAGCACCAGCGGGCGATGGAGTGCTGACCTAGGTTAAAGACGAGCTTCAAGTCAGAACCCTTGGCGTTGAAAGCTGCTAAATTACTCAGCTTAGAAAAACCCACATTGGCAACCCCGTTTTCAACCGAGGTTTCGGTTCCTGCTTGGGCGGTAGGTAATATCTTGACTGAGACACCAGCATCCTTGAAATAGCCCAATTCTTGCGCTACATATATGCCAACGTGGTTGGTGTTAGGGGTCCAGTCGAGCATAAAGGAGATAGAATCGTCGTTGCTCCGGGCTTCGCTGGTCGCGCCATTGCTGCCGCAGGCAGAGAGTCCGAGCGTGAGGGCGGCGGCTGAGATTGCTGCGGTAATTGTAGGCAGCCAGCGGTTCTTACGCCTGCTGGGAATTGAAGGCTGGGCTGCGCTCGTTGGCGCCTTGCTGGGAATCCTCACTGTTGTCACCTTACTTTCCGTTCCTGCGATACGAGCCGCTAGACGGGAAGGTGAGGAGCCCGCGCGACATCTCGAATCGCCAGCGCACGCCCCAAATGGGCGCACCCTGCTTGAATATGATCCTTGAAACGCGGCTGCTGCCACCAACCGCGCGAACTATCGAACAGTATACACGGGGCCGTGCTCGTCAGAAGTCGTTGAGTGGGCCATGAGTTGCCGAAGATTACAAACTTAGAGCAAATAATCGCTTACGAAAAAAGCTCGTGTCCACAATATGGAAAGATAGTTTCGTATTACAGCAAAAAGAGAATATAGTTGAAATATTCCGTTTAATGGGAATCGGAATACGATTAAGAAAGGGCTGTTATTGCAGCGCTGGAGCTGTAGCCCTGCCGTTTTGTCATTTTGTATACAGAGTAGGAGCCTAGCAATGTGTTTAGAGAGTAAGCGCTTACGTTGGGTGCCGAATATGTTGGTAGAAGTGGCAATGTTGCATAAAGAGAGTACTCATGTTTAAAGTTTTACTCAACTATCTCGGGATGGACAAAGCCAAGTTCGGTACGTTCTTGATCATCACCTTCTCGACTTGTATCTACTGGTGGTCCGGTATCAAGAGTGTGATTTACGAGCCTTTTAGACAAGCTCTGGGTGTCTCGAATGCGCAGCTGGGTTTCCTCCTTGGACTCATCGGATTTGTGCAGATTTTCGGTTACGCTCTGCTGGGTTGGCTTCAGGACTTGCTGCCGATTCGTAAACTGATAGCAATCGATCTTTGGGGTTATGGAATTTTTGCTCTCATTTTGGGCTTGGTGCCTAACCTGCCTTACTGGTTCCTCATTATCGCCTTCGCGGCTTACGGCTTCTTTGGTGACGCTATTTACTGGCCCACCATTCAAAAGTCCACCAAGGGTTTGGCAACCGAAAAGACTCAGGCAGCGGCCTTCAGTGTCCAGGAATGTATTCGTTCGGGTGTGGGATTGTGCTTAACGTGGTTCACCCTATTTATGTTCACTGTTGGCGGTTCCAATATGTTTGGTGCCCGTCTTTCGATGACGGTTTACCCCATATTCATGATGCTCTACTCCTTCGTAGTTTTGAAGTTCATTCCTAAGGACTTCTTGCAGGATCAGCGCAAAGAAGGCGAGCCGAAGATTAAACGCAATGGTGCTGCTATGGTGCTGCGGGCCATGAAAATGCCGATTGTGTGGACCACCGGTTTTGGTGCAGCCGCAACCTATCTCATTTATGTAGCTGCTAACACCTACTTCCTACCCTTCGTACAGGCTTCCTTCAAGCTTTCCGACGCGGCGGCTGGCATCTTCGGCATCGTAAACTCGGGCTTAATGGGCTTGATTGCTGCCGGACTTTCGGGTGTGCTGGCAACGAAGCGCTTCAAGACAACTCCTCAGTGGATGATTCTCTTGTATGTGTTGGTAGCGCTCGTATGTGTGGCAATTATCGTCACACCGCACTCTTCCAACTTGATGATTCCTGTTGTGATCCTGTGCTGCTGCGTCACTTTCATCTGCGTGGCTCTGCGTGCAGTCTATTATGCGCCCATCGGAGAAAGTGGCGTTGATGCGGATATTTCGGCTACGGCTATGTCTATTGCCTCCTTCATTGGTTATTGCCCATCATTCTTTGCATACCCGCTCTTCGGCGCCATTATCGACAAATTCGACACCCAGACCGCCTACAGAATTATCTTTACCATGCTGGCCGTTTTCAGCCTAGTGGGAATCGTGGCCTGCTTCCTTGGTAACCGGGTGATTTTGCAGCGTCGTAAGCAAGAGGACGCGGCGCTTGCTATGGCCTAAGTGGCCCACTGGCGTAAGTCATATTGCAAGTGTGTGTTTCTATCAGAGTTAAGGAATGAATGTTATGAAAATGCAACATCTGGGAACTGCCGCTGCTGAGCGCATTCCGGGTATCTTCTGCAAGTGCGAGATGTGCCAGCGTGCGCTTGAGGTTGGTGGCAAAGAGATTCGGACTCAGTCTCAGGCGCTGGTCGACGATGCGGTTTTGCTGGATTTTCCTGGCGATACCTATCATCATTTTGTGAATCAGAAGTTCGATTTGCCGAGCATTACCAAGCTGTTTATTACTCATTGGCATTCCGACCATTTTTATGGCGAAGATCTGGCTTATCGGATGGATTTGTATGCCAACGACAATCCTACTCACATGGATGTGTACGGCTCGGAGACGGTCAAGGGCTTCTACGAGAGGGCGTTCTTCTTGGAAGAGCACTATGACTACTCGAAGCTGACCTACCACTGCATGCATCCGGGGGAGTCGGTTGAGATTGTGGCAGGCAATGGCAAAAAATACACGGTTTATGCTTTTGAAGCCCGTCATGGTCATCATTTTGGCGACTGCCTCTTCTATGGCATTACAGACGGGGAGAAATCACTACTCTACGCCCACGATACTGCGCCATTTTATGATTCCGCTTGGAAAGACATGGAGCGGGCGGGGCTTAAGTATGACTATGTTTCGCTTGATTGTACGCATGCCTTGGCACCGGTTGATTCAGATGTCCATATGAGTTTTGAAGACAACCTTGACATTCGCGATCGCATGGTTGCGTCTGGAATGGCCGATGGAGACACAGTTTTTGTGGCTAACCACTTCTCGCACAATGGTCTAACCACCTACGAACAGATGCAGGTAGCCGCGGTCAAGGAGGGTTTCGTCTCTTCCTATGATGGCATGATTACGCAATTCTGAGAGTGCACTCGGCTAGCTGTTGCTAGTTTCGTGGATTGAGAGCCGGCAGTTCCTTGTTGGGGGCTGTCGGCTTTTCTGTGTTCGCCTGAGTGAGGGGAGGTCTAGACATGCTGACGGCGTGTCGGAGGTGTTTGAGCGTGTCGAAATGTGCTGTTGGGAACTCGATGTGGAGCTTTCCTTGTAGTGGGGCCGATTATGGAAAAAGAAGATTGTTGTGTTCTTTCGTTGTATATTTTGGAAACTGCGCTGCAACTAAATATAGTGATGAAATTTGACTAGTGCCCTAGATATTGTGTTTTTTAGTGATAGGCTTATAGAGCAATCGGAAATCACATGAGTGTAGTTATGCGGGTGCAGAAGGGGTTCTGACCTGCCTGAAGGAGCAGCGGATATGGATACGCAGGTGATGATGGATCAGGTAAGCAGCAAAGCTACTGCTGCGCCTGACACTGTCGAAGGCATTCTCGTTGAGAAGCGCGATGGTCGAATCGTTGATTTTGATCCTATCAACATCATGCATGCCGTCGAAGCTGCATTCGCTGAGGTTAATGCCGAAGTCGACCCCAAGATGAAGCAGCAAATCCGCAATATGGCGCTGTCTGTGCAGTCTGAGATTCATGACCGCTACACCAACCCGGTCAAGATCGAAGACATTCAAACTTTGGTAGAGCATGCTTTGGTTAATGCTCACTACTACGATATTGCTCGCGCGTACACTTCTTATCGCCTCAACCGCGATATTGCCCGCGCTAAGGCTACCGATGTCAACGAGGCAGTGCATCGTCTGACTTCCAAAGATGAGTCTTTAGTGCGCGAGAACGCTAATAAAGACGCCAATGTGTACGCTACCCAGCGCGACCTTTTGGCCGGTGCAGTCTCCAAGGCTTCGGCCCTGAAGATGCTTCCCAAGGATGTGTCGAATGCCCACCTCAAGGGCGACATCCACTTCCATGATGCTGACTATTCACCCTTTACAGCCGAGACCAACTGCTCTCTGCCCGACTTCGGCGATATGCTTGAGCATGGTTTTGAGCTAGGCAATGCCATGATGGATAGCCCAAAGTCCATCGGTACTGCGGCCACGCAGATTACGCAGATTATTAAAGATATTGCGGGCTCCCAGTACGGCGGTCAGACCGTCAATCGCGCCGACGAGATGCTTGAGCGTTACGCCCGTCTTGACTATGACAAGAACTATAAGATGGCTGAAGCTGTCTTGCCAGACGAAGAACCCATCGAGATTGCTAAGGAAGTAGTGCGCGGATTGAAGGCTCGCGAAGCTGACTGGCTACACATGGATGACCGTCCAGCCTTGGGAGAGGACGCTCCCTTTGATTTGGACGCGCCTGCAATTGTGCGCCAGCGTCAGATTTACGCCAAGATTTTGACCCGCAAGGCCATCTACGATGCTATGCAAACTATGGAGTATCAGATTAACTCCAACCGTGTCTCCAACGGTCAAACCCCCTTCGTAACGGTCGGCTTTGGCCTAGGCACTTCTTGGTTTGCCAAGGAGATCCAGCGCGCCATCTTCCTAGTGCGGATTCGTGGATTGGGCAAGGACCGCCATACGGCCATCTTCCCCAAGCTGGTCTTCACCATTAAACATGGCCTGAATGCAGATGAAAGCGACCCCAACTACGACATGAAGCAGCTGGCGCTCGAATGCTCATCTAAGCGTATGTATCCAGATGTGGTCTTCTATGAGAACCTGATTAAGATTACCGGATCCTTTAAGGCTCCTATGGGCTGCCGCTCCTTCCTTCAAAGCTGGATTAATCCCGAAACCGGCGAAGACGAAGAAGAGGGTCGTATGAACTTGGGCGTGGTCACAGTCAACGTTCCGCGTATCGCTCTCGAATCGCGTGGTGACCAAGACCGCTTCTGGAAGCTCTTCGATCAGCGTATGGAAGTGGCACATCACGCCTTGCAATTCCGTATCATGCGTTGCAAGCAGGCCACACCTATCAATGCTCCCACGCTCTACCAGTTTGGTGCTTTTGGCCGTTTGAAGCCCGGAGATTCGGTTGATACGCTCTTCCGTAACTCACGCTCCACTATTTCCTTGGGATACATAGGCTTGTACGAAGCCACCTCGGTATTCTTTGGCAAGGATTGGATGCAGGACCACACTTGGAATCCGGAGGGCAAGGAGTTTGCTCTTTCCATCGTGCGGCGTATGAGTCAGCTGTGCAAGCAGTGGGAAAAGGCTGAGGGCTATCACTATTCGGTCTACTCCACTCCTGCTGAGTCTTTGACTGACCGCTTCTGCCGCATGGATCAAGAGAAGTTCGGCGAAGTCGACGGTGTGACCGACCATGACTTCTACACCAACTCCTTCCACTATCCAGTGTGGTTGCGCCCTACTCCTATGGAGAAGCTCTCCTACGAGCGCGACTTCCCCTACCTGGCTTCGGGCGGTTTCATCAACTACTGCGAGTTCCCCTCCCTCCAGCCCAATCCTAGGGCCCTAGAAGCGGTCTGGGACTATGCCTACGACATTGGCATTGGCTATTTGGGCACTAATACGCCCATCGACCACTGCTTCGTCTGTGGTTACGAGGGTGACTTCGCACCCACAGAAGAGGGCTTCAAATGCCCTGAGTGCGGCAACGACGATCCTGAGCAGTGCAATGTAACTAAGCGCACCTGCGGTTACTTGGGTAATCCTGTCCAGCGTCCGATGGTTCACGGCCGACACGAGGAAATCGCCCACCGTGTCAAGCATATGGAAGGGCAAACCGGCCATGTGGTCTTGAAAGATGGCTCCACCAAAGAGTGGTTTGACGACGTCGAAGAGTAAACACTCAGCCCGTTGAGGGCTTACATATAAGGCAATCGCGGGTTTTGCTGGAGTTTCGGCAGCCCGCGATTGTCATGCCTAAGGTAGTTGTAAGAGTAGTGCAGGTCTGGTTGTGTCGACTGCTAGCAGATTCTCAGAAAGAGGATAAGACTTATGTCTCAAGGGTTTATCGCTACGGCGAATGCCCACCGCGACTTTGCAGCGGGGGAGAGTGGACGCGGCCCAAGTATTCCCTGCCCTCTCACCAACAATCCCAAGGCAGGTCAGTGGGACGGGCGCAAGCTCAGTCGGGGTATCGTGGCTGACTACAAGCGCTTAGTAATGACCGACGGCGAAGGTATCCGCTCCTCCATCTACGTTTCCGGCTGCCCCTTCCGCTGCGAAAACTGCTATAACGCTTCAATCTGGGATTTTCAAGCCGGTCATCCATACACCGACGAACTTGAAGACCAAATCATCAAAGACTTGGCTCCTTCCTACGTGCAGGGCATTACCTTCCTCGGAGGTGAGCCCCTGCTCAACACCCCCATGCTCCTAGGTTTGGCCCGTCGCATCCGCAAGGAATACGGCCATGGCAAAGACATCTGGTGCTGGACCGGCTACACTTGGGAAGAGCTCATGCGCCCCGGCGAGACGCCCGACAAGGTCGAACTGCTCTCGTATATAGATATTTTGGTGGACGGGCGATATATTGAGACTGAGAAGAACTCTCTCCTGCAATTTCGCGGTTCTTCCAACCAGCGTATCCTAGACGTACCGCGCTCGCTGGAGGCTGGTAAGCCAGTGATATGGGCTAAGCTCCACGATCAAAAGCGTTTTATTCCTGAGCACTACAGCAAAGAACGCGAGCAAGAGCAAGCCCGCGGTTGAGCGCTCCTCTCGGGGCCCTGTGTAGAACGTCTGGCTAACGGGGCACAATAGAGGTATGAGTCAAGAGCAAGACAATACCGCGAAACCCGAACTCCCAGCTGACCTGCGCGTCAGGTTCTGCCCCTCGCCGACTGGCACCCCCCACGTGGGCATGGTGCGCACGGCCCTTTTCAACTGGGCCCAAGCTCGGCACTCCGGCGGCAAGATGGTCTTCCGTATCGAAGACACCGATGCCGCCCGTGATTCCGAAGAGAGCTACGAGCAGATTATCGATGCCTTGCGCTGGCTGGGCTTGGACTGGGATGAGGGCGTTGAGGTCGGTGGCCCTTACGCTCCCTACCGCCAGTCCGAGCGCGGCGACATCTACCGCGATGTGGCTGCCAAACTACTTGAGGCCGGCTATGCTTACGAATCCTATTCCACTTCGGAAGAGATCGAAGCCCGTAATCTCGCGGCCGGTAGGCCCAAGGCTTTCGGCTACGATGGCTATGACCGCAGCTTAAGTGAAGAGCAAAAGGCCACTTTCCAAGCGGAAGGTCGCAAGCCCGCCCTGCGTATCAAGATGCCCGACGAAGACATCGCTTTCGACGATTTGATTCGCGGACATATTGAGTTCAAGGCCGGGTCGGTTCCCGATTACGTGATTGTGCGCCCCAACGGCGACCCGCTCTACACGCTGACCAATCCCGTTGACGACGCCCTCATGCGCATCAACGTGGTCTTGCGCGGCGAAGACCTGCTGTCCTCAACTCCGCGCCAGGTCATCCTCTACCGCTATCTCATGGAGCTGGGTATCGCTAAAGAGATGCCCCTCTTCGGCCACATGCCTTACGTGATGGGCGAGGGCAAGAAGAAGCTCTCCAAGCGAGATCCTGAGTCCAACCTCTTCCTCCATCGCGAAAACGGCTTCATTCCTGAGGGTCTGCTCAATTACTTGGCCCTGCTTGGTTGGTCCATTGGCCCCGATCGCGACGTGTTCTCCATAAGCGAGCTCATTGAGCACTTCGACATTCGCGACGTGAAGGCCAACCCTGCTCACTTCGACATCGACAAGGCTACGGCCATCAATGCTGAGCATATTCGCATGCTTGAGCCGCAAGACTTCATCAACCGCTCGCTGCCGTATTTGAAGCGTGAGGGGTTGGTTTCTGCCGATGCTTGGAATGAGCTCAGCGCTCGCGAGAGGGAAGTCTTGAGTGCTGCCGCTCCTTTGGTGCAGCCACGCGTCCGCCTGCTGGGTGAGGTGGCTGGCATGGTTGGCTCCCTGCTGAGTCAAGACGATTACTTGGAGCCTGAGGCCGATGCTCGCAAGCAGCTCAAGGAATCTGCGGCTGCCGTTTTGGAGCTGGCTTCCCAGGCACTTTCGCCGGTAGCTGAGGCTGATTGGACCACCGACAACCTCCATGAAGTCTTAACTAAGGCTTTGGTTGACGATGGTGGCTACAAGCCGCGCTTGGCCTTTGGCCCTGTGCGAGTAGCTGTTTCTGGCCGCCGTGTCTCGCCGCCGCTCTTTGAATCCATGGAGATAATCGGCAAAGATACGACACTCCGAAGGCTAGATAACTTGCATCAGCACCTCGCTTAACATATACTCTTATTCGTTGTGTTCTTGACTCGTTACCGGGTCATGGCGCAACGGATAGGTAAGCCTCCATCGTCTAGCGGCCTAGGACTACGCCCTCTCACGGCGCCAACACCGGTTCAAATCCGGTTGGAGGTACAAGGTCTGGTAGTAGCTGTGTTCAGCAGCTGCCACGAGCCCATTGGGGTATGGTGTAATTGGCAACACGGGTGATTCTGGTTCATCTGTTCTAGGTTCGAGTCCTGGTACCCCAGCTTTTGTTGTAAATGGCGGTTTCTTGCGGTTGCGAGGAGCCGTTTTTGCGTATACAGGCCGTTAGGTATTGGGGTATGTCTGGCGTACGGGGAGATTCTTATGGGGTTGTGGTCTCAGCAGCGCGAGACTGACCAAGTTGACTGGTCAAGCGATAATGCTGACCAGCTCGATACCCCAGATATGCCTGCTAATCGGGCCAGCTTCGACAGCGCCTCTAACGCTCCTGGTAGTGAGCAGTCCAGCCGCATATTTTGCCCTAAATTACCTATGCGCGCGCCGTCTAAGCGCATGGTCGGGCAGACCTTTCTGATTAACATAACGAGCGCTATCTTCGTGGCAATGGTCTGTACCCTGCCCCTCGTGCGCCAACCCAATTATGCAGCCATGTTCCACTATCTGCGTGGTGGAGACCCGAATCTGTGGAAACAGTTCAAGCCCAAAATGGCGCAGAAGATGCTCTCAGGTGGGGGCGGTACTGGAAAAGTTTATGCTGGCCTTGCAGTGATAGCAATTGCTGCTGTATCAATCGTGTGGGTCTGCGTGGACTTCAGCAAGTATCCCGGGCTGATAGTTGCCCTAGCGCTAGCGAGTCTGGCACTGGCTTTCCTGCTCGAAACGTATGGCCCTTATTGCCTCTACTTTGGCAAGTATTTCAAGTATGTAAGGGCCACGCCGCCCGGTGCTTGGGGATGGTTTGGCCTGCTCTTACTTGTTGACGCTGCGCTGGCAGGCATCTTCGTGGCAGTGCCCTTCGTATTCCCCGTGTTTGCCCTCTTAGGCTATTCTTGGCTGGTCTATGGTAAGGCCATCGTGTATCTGAAAATCTTTTCGCAAGTCCGAGCTTAGGGCACCGCTTGTTTTATATCTCTTTCGCAGATGCGAGCAGTGAGCAAGTGGCGCACTAGGTACATCTCGTGCGACTCAGCTCAGGAGTTGCGGGAAGATGCGGGCATGATGATATTCAAGTCGCTGGGCGTATCGCCTTCGTAGAGCCGCATAGCGTGGTCTAAGCCGACGACCGCAGTCAAGAGGCGGGGGTCGCCCGTCTCGGTATTGGTAATGCGGATCTGGTATTCGCCGGGCCTGGCGAATTTGATGGCTTCGCTCACAAAATTCTGGTTGTTGCGCACGAATTCGACCTCTGAGGGATTGAAACCGTAGGCGCGGCGAATATTTCCGGGGTTAGTGGTGTTTTTGGGGTTGTGCATAACGATGAAATACTCGCAGACTCCGCCAATAACTGCGATTGCAATGCCTACGAACCTCCAAGTGGTCATAAAGCACCAGAGTAAAACGCCCCCAGCCAGCGCTGCCCCACATACCGTAAGTTGGAGGGCCACTTTCTGACTCATGCTTCCATAGAGCTGCACAGAATCGTCCATCGATTGCACCTTTCCCCCTAAAAATTGCTGCCTTCTTTGAGCAATTACCTACCGTTAATGGTATCAATCGCCAGCGCGAGTGGGCATGTTGCTTGCAATTTTGAGTGCTATGCAGATACTTACAAATGAATAAAACTCGGGTGTTTTTGCCGTGTTCTCGTCGCAAGTGTGGGATTGATTACACTAAAGCTCGATTATCGGTGTTTCGGGAGAGCCGTATTTTTCAATACCTTCACTTCCGCCTATACTAGAGATGTATCTACAGTGGCTGGGCTGCCGCTGTCGTGGCGCAGCCTAGTAACTCGTGCGTGCCTAATTGCTGCGACAGCGAAGCGTGAGCAAGAGGTGGGAGTTTATGAAGACGATTGTGGTTCTAGGTGGCGGGTATGCAGGTCTACGGGCAGCCCGGCAGATTGCCAGTGCCAAAACGCACCAACGAATTATTCTGATTAATAAGAATACTTATCATTATGAGGCCACGCAGCTCCACCAAGTTGCGGCTGGCACCCTTGAGCCCAGCGACATCACATTCGATATCAAGAGCGTGGCCCCTAAAGGTGTCGAAGTCATCATCGACGAAGTGCAGCGCATCGATCGCGACCAGCACCAAGTCTTGCTGTCCCAGCAAGAGCCGGTCTCATACGACTATTTGGTCAATGCTCTCGGCTTTGAATCCGAGACTTTCGGCATTGAGGGCGCGCAAGAGAACAGTCTGCCCCTGGTAGATATCAACACGGCTGTTGCTGCCCGCCAGCATCTTGAGCAGACCTTGGCCCGCTACCAAACCAGCAAGGATGAGCAAGATTTAAGCATTGTGGTTTGTGGAGCCGGCTTCACTAGCATCGAATACTTGGGCGAACTGGTCTATCGCATGCCCAAGTTGGCCAAGCAGTACAAGTTCCCGCTCGAAAAAGTCAAGATTTCCTGCATCGAAGCGGCAGACAGTATTCTGCCTATGTTTGAGCGCGGCCTGGCTGATTGGGCTACTAATTACCTGCGTAAGAAGGGCGTTGAGTTCCACACGTCAACGCCTATTACCTCCATCCGCCCGGGCCAAGTGGTCAGCAATGATCAAGTATTCTCGGGCCACACCGTTATTTGGACTACCGGCGTGCGTGGCAGCGAAGTTATCTCAGCCTCGGGCTACCCAGCCAAGCGCAACCGCGTAGTCGTGCAGGAAGACCTCACTGTAGAAGGCCACCCTGAAGAGTTTCTGATCGGCGATGTTAGCGCAGTCCCGGATCCGCAAAGCGGCCGCCTCTACCCAACTACCGCTCAGATTTCGATTGCCCAAGCCAACTGTGCAGCTGCGAACATTGCTGCTCGCTTAGCGGGGCAACCAAGCCAGAAGTTCACCTTCAAGAGCGTAGGGACCGTGTGTTCCCTAGGTCCCTTCTCAGGTGTGGCTCAAATTGAAATTATGGGTCAGATGAAACTGAAAGGCTTAGCAGTAGGAGTAGTTAAGCAATTTACTAACTATCGTACTGTGTTGGAATTAGCTGATTGTAAGGCCATGCTTGCCAGCAGGTAGCCGGCGGCTCGCTCAAGAATCAGTCCAAAAATAAAGAGAAGGAAGGAAGGAAATGGGTAACGTATTGACGTTGTCGCGAATACAGTTTGCGATGACGACGATTTATCACTTCTTCTTCGTGCCTATGACTATCGGCGTTGGTCTTGCTGTAGCCATTATGGAGACTATGTATGTGGTCACCAAGAAGGAAGTGTACAAAAAGATGACGAAGTTCTGGAGCAAGGTCTTCCTGCTCTCCTTCGCCGTTGGTGTTGTTACAGGTATTATTCAGGAGTTCCAGTTTGGCATGAACTGGTCCAATTACTCACGTTTCATGGGAGACATTTTCGGGGCTCCTCTGGCTATTGAGGCATTGGTTTCCTTCTTCTTGGAGTCCACCTTCATCGGCGTGTGGATGTTCACCTGGGACCGCTTCAAGCCGGTCTGGCACTGCGTCTTCATCTGGCTCACCAATTTGGGCTCCATCCTCTCTGCACTGTGGATTTTGACTGCAAACTCCTTCATGCAGCACCCAGTGGGGTTCGAGATCAACACCGAGACGGGCCACGCTCGCCTACGCTCCTTCAAAGACTTAATTACTAATCCGCAGCTGTGGATTGAGTTCCCCCACGTGCTTTCGGCTGCTATCTGCACCGGCGCTTTCGTGGTGATGGGCTGCGCTGCTTGGAGCTTCCTGCGTATGCGTGTGAAGAACAAGAGCGACGTGGCTGCTGTCGAAGCCGACGGTACTCGCGCTGCTAAGGTAGATCTGTTCACTCGTTCCATGCGCATCGCCGCTGTTATGGGCTTGGTTGGTGCCTCCTGCGCTATCTACTTCGGCGATCTTCAGGGCAAGTATATTACTTACGATCAGCCTATGAAACTTGCTGCTATCGAGGGTATCTACGAAGATACCGGCGATCCTGCTCCTTGGCAGGCTGTGGCTCTCATTAACGAAAAGGACCACAAGGTTGAGAAGTCGCTCGACGTTCCCGGTGCTGGTTCCAAGCTCTACTACGGCAAGGATGACGGCTATGTGAAGGGCATGAACTCCGTCAACAAAGAACTCCACGAAAAGTACGATGCCAAGTTCGGCGAAGATATGAACTACTACCTTCCTACTACCGTGCTTTTCTGGGTCTTTAGGCTTATGGTCATGGTTGGCTTCGGCTTCGCACTTGTTTCGATTCTGGTTTTGTGGTTCACCCGCAAGAAGAAAAACACTATGTGGAAGAGCCGTTGGAAGCTGTGGATTATGGGTCTCATGACCTTTGCTCCCTTCTTGGCCACGACTTCGGGCTGGATGGTCACCGAGATGGGGCGCTACCCCTGGATTGTCTACGGCTACCAGACCATCGCAGACGCTATCTCGCCTACGAGCACGGCTCCAAAGCTGCTCTTCTCCTGCATCGTATACTTCCTCCTCTTCCTGCTCATGGGCTCGGTGATGATTTTCTACACCCGCCGTGTCTTGCATCAGGGGCCAGATTACGAGCCAGACAATGGTGATAAGCCGGTTGCAGCCACTGGGGCTACTACTCCAGCTGCTCCCGTTTCAAGGAAGGTGGCATTGGCATGAGCTTCCTACAAGTGATGTGGTTCGGCGTTATTGGTTTACTGTTCGCCGGTTTCCTCCTTTTTGAGGGATTTGACTTCGGCGTGGGCATGGCAACTCGCTTTATCGCCCGCGACGGAGACGAGCGCGCGCTCTTCATGAGGGCTATCGGTCCTCACTGGGACGGCAATGAAGTGTGGCTCATTACGGCTGGTGGCGCTATGTTTGCTGCCTTCCCGCTCTGGTATGCTTCGCTCTTCTCGGGCTATTACATCCTGCTCTTCTTGGTGCTGGTTGCCCTGATTTTGCGCGGCACCTCCTTTGAGTTCGCAAGCCACGCTCTGACTTCCAAGGAGCGCAACATCTGGCAGTGGACCAACTTTATTGGTTCCTTCTTTGCTCCCTTCTTCCTTGGCATGCTGCTCACCTCCTTCATGCAGGGTGTTCCTATGGACGATGAAGGCAATGCTTGGGTCGGTTTCTTCGGTGTCTTCAACTGGCTTTCGGTAGTCGGCGGCATTGCAGTAGTATTCTTCTGCTTCCTGCACGGCCTGCACTTCTTGAGCCTCAAGTTGGGCCCCGGCGACTCTCGCAGGATGCTCAACACCACGGCTAAGCTCTACTGGATTGCCTACCCGGCTCTGGTGGTTTTCGTGGTTCTCTCCATGTTCATGACGGACTTCTACAGCGCGCGCCCGGTTTCAACTTGGCTGCTCACTGTCGTGGTGCTCGTGGCCACGGTTTGCGCTCACTTGAGCGCTATCAAGCATCGCGGTGGTTTCGCCTTCGCGTCCTCGGGCATTACGCTTATGGCGCTGATTGCTTGGATTTTCAACGGTATCTTCCCTCGCGTGATGATTGCGGACGATCCGGCGAAGAGCCTGCTCATTCAGGACGCATCCGCCTCGCCTTACACGCTCAAGGTTATGACCATCGTGTTGTGCATTTTCCTGCCCATCATGCTGGCCTACTTCATCTGGTCTTACTTCATTCAGCGCAAGCGTTTGGTGTCTGGCGATGTAAGCATGACCGATGTGCGCCCGGTAGTAGTGGCTCACTGAGAATTATGCTCAATTGAGCAGTTTGTTCAATCGGAGAGGACATTCACTTGATAGATAAGAGTCTCTTTCAGTTCGCTGGCATCAAACGTCAAATGCTGGCGCTGGCGGTGCTCTCAATCCTTCAAGGAGCCTGCATCTCAGGTCAGGCCATTGGCTTGACCTGGGCGCTGGTGCAGATTTGGCACCGCCGGGCGATGTCCTCTCTCTTGATTCCCACACTCGCCTTCCTGCTGGCCTTTATATGCCGCCACTTGTGCGAGGTGGGTAAGCAGAAACTGTCGAGCACGTTCGCCGATGGTGTGGTTCGTCAGTTGCGCCCGCAGGTGCAAGAGAAGGTCTTCCGTTTGGGCCCAGCAGCGCTCAGCCAGCGCGGCACCGGTTCTGCGGTGACCATGCTCATCGATGGTCTCGATGAAGTAAAAATGTATGTTCAGACGGTCTTGCCCAAGATGATGGACATGACCTTCATTCCGATTATCACCTTAGTTGTGATTTGGTCGCAGAGCCCGGTTAGTGGCATTATTCTACTGTTTATGCTGCCCCTGCTCTTCTTCTTTTTAGCGATTCTGGGCCTAGCTGCCCGCGACCGCTCCAACAAGCAATACGCCCAGTTCCGCAAGCTCAACACTCGCTTCGTAGACACTATTCTGGGCTTGCCTACCTTGAAAATGCTCGGCATCGCAGACGAGTATGAGCACGAAATTTACTCGGTTTCCGACCGCTTCCGCAAGCGCACTATGTCGGTGATTCGCGTGGCCCTCACCTCTACTTTTGCTCTTGACTTCTTCACCACGCTGGCTATCGCCATGATGGCCGTATTCCTAGGCAATCGCCTCATTAATGGCACTGTAGCCCTCTTTCCTTCGATGCTGGCGCTGATTTTGGCTCCTGACTACTTCCTGCCCATCCGCCAGTTTGGCGACGACTACCATGCCACTTTGGATGGTAAGAACGCCCTGCAAGATATGCAAGCGCTGCTGAACCGCACTGAGCCTGAGCAAGATAGCGAGTTGGAATGGTCTGGCTGGACTGCCCAAAGCCAGTTGAATCTGACTGATGTGAACTTTACCTATCCCGCCAAACTGCGCGAGGATGACCTCACCCAAGTGGGTAAGAGCGCGGGTTCGAGCAAGGATCCGGCAGCCCCCCAACAAGCGGCAGCTTCCGCGGGCGCAGGAGACTTGGCAGCTGAGCAGATAGCGCCCGCCCTGACCGGCTTAGACCTGAATCTGAGCGGTTTCAGCAAGGTAGCCGTGATTGGTCGCTCTGGCGCTGGCAAGTCTACGTTGGTCCAGCTTCTAGCTGGTTTTAATCAGCCCACCAGCGGCTCCATCAGCCTCGACGGCCAAGAACTCAGGCATTTCAACGCTCAAGCCTGGCAGCGTCATATTTCATACATCCCGCAGGTGCCCTACATTTTCTCGGGCACTATCGGCGACAATATCCGCTTCTACGCGCAGGAAGCCGGCCAAGAAGCCACCCTTGAAGCTGCCCACCAGGCCGGGCTCGACAGCTGGCTAGCCCAACTGCCCGAAGGTCTAGAAACCTTGATAGGGGAGGGGCACCGGGGCATTTCTGGCGGCCAAGCCCAACGCATAGCCCTGGCCCGAGTCCTGCTTGACAAGTCGCGCGAAATTCTCCTCTTCGACGAACCGACCGCGCACTTGGATATCGAAACCGAATACGACTTGAAGCAGACGCTCCTGCCGATTATGAAAGACCACTTGGTGATTTTCGCCACCCATCGCCTGCACTGGCTGGCCGACGTGGATCAGGTCATCATGCTAGACAAGGGGCGGATTGTGGCCCAGGGCGAGCCCGCAGAACTCATAGGCAAGGGTGGTCCTTTGGATCAGCTTATCGATCAGATGGGAGGCAACCAGATTGCTGGATACCTCAACTGAAACCAAGACTCAAGCGGCGAGCGGCGAGCAGGCCGGGCGCACGAATTACCTGCGCGTGTGGCACAAGGACCACTGGTTCTGGCCCTATCTCAAGCAGCACAAGGGCTTGCTAACGCTCATTTTCTTCCTCGGTACCATGACTTTCGTCTGCGCTGCCGGTCTTATGTTTACTTCAGGCTACCTGATTAGCCGCTCGGCCCGCCGTCCCTTCAATATTTTCGTGGTCTACGTGCCTGTGGTTTTAACCCGCGCATTCGGCATCGGCAGGCCCGTATTTAAGTACCTAGAGCGCACTCGCAGTCACGACTGGGTCTTGCGTGTGGTCTCCAAGCTGCGCGTTCAGCTCTACCGCACGCTTTCCAAAGATGCGTCCTTCCTTACTGAGCATGAGCGCACCGGCACCGTGCTCTCCATGCTGGCCGACGACTTAGACCACCTAGAGAACTTCTACCTGCGCACCATTTTCCCTACGGTTGTGGCCTACCTTATGTGGCTGGTAGTTTCGATTGCCGTGGGCACTTTCTCGCTGGTCTCGTCGCTCCTGCTATTCGTGCTTTTCGCCCTGATTTTGATTTTGATTCCGCTCATGTCGCTCGCCTTCTCCGACGGACACTATGCCGTGGAAAAAGCGCGCAAGCAAGACGAATACACGCAGGTCACCGAAAGCTACTTGGGCCTGTCTGACTGGGTCATTACCCACCGCCAGAGCGAGTTCGCCGCCACTGGTTCTAAAGACTTCGCCCGCATTATGGACAGCCAGCTGGAGCAGAAGCGCTTCGAGCGTTGGCGCGACTTTGCTATCCAAATGGTCTTTGCTCTTATGGCAGTAGTCCTGCTTGTGGGCTCCCAGCTATTCCTCACCAGCTCAGACACGCTTGCCGACTATGCGGCCGCTGTAGTGCTCTGCCTCTTCCCGTTGGTTGACTGCTTTATCGTGGTCTCCCAGGCCGTGGCCGAGGTGCCCCTCTACACTGATTCGCTCAACCACCTCAATGGCCTCACCGAGCGCGTGGAAGCCCGCCAGTTCGAGCCCGTTCAACAAGTCAAGCTGCAAGAGCCAGTTGCGAGCGTTGACTTTGACCACGTTTCCTTTGCGTACGGCCCCGGGCAGCCAACCCTGCTCAACGACTTCTCTATGCATATCCCAGCCGGTCAGAACGTGGCGCTTTTGGGCCCCTCCGGCGAGGGTAAAACGACTATTTTGCAGCTGCTCTTGGGCGACTTGCAGGCGCAATCGGGCACGATTGCAGTCAACGGGCAGCCGGTCGCAGCCCTGCAAGATTCGCGCCCTGAGATTTTTGGCTACCTGAATCAGCAGCCCTTCCTTTTCAACACCACCATCGCGTCTAACCTTCGCCTGGGCAATCCAGATGCAAGCGACGAGCAGGTCTGGCAGGCTCTAGAAGCCGTCCAAATGGCCGATGTGGTGCGCTCTTTGCCTTCCGGGCTCGATACTCCAGTTGAGGAGGGTGGCATCCGCTTCTCGGGCGGTCAGCGCCAGCGTTTAGCTCTCGCGCGTATCGTTTTGAAAGACACTCCGGTGATTCTGCTCGACGAGCCCACCATTGGTCTCGATCCAGTTACCGAGCGTGAGCTGATGGCCATGATTATGAAGGCCACGGCCGGTCGCACCCTCATCTGGGTCACCCACCACCTCCAGGGCCTAGAAGACGCCGACCAAGTCATCTTCCTAGAAGACGGCCACATAGCCATGCAAGGCAACCCCGCCCAGCTCTACCAATCCAACCCCCGCTTCCGCCAACTCTACCAACTAGACGTAGGCGACCTCCAAGCCGAGTAAAGCAGGCGGTGGGAGAACGAGCAGTTTTAACAGACAAATAAAACTACTGCTAA
Organism: Bombiscardovia apis; assembly: GCF_033095945.1. Lineage (NCBI taxonomy): Bacteria > Bacillati > Actinomycetota > Actinomycetes > Bifidobacteriales > Bifidobacteriaceae > Bombiscardovia > Bombiscardovia apis. Next base: position 345,695 of record NZ_AP026800.1, read on the forward strand.
ATTCGCAATAGTTTAGAACCTTGGCAGAAGAGCGTTTTCCCGCGTCGTGTGGATTACCGAAATTTGGGTGCAATGCTTTTCAGGAATCGTCTTAGACCTGTGCGGCGAGCTTGCGGGCTAGGGCGTTGAGGATGCTGGCGACCTTAGGGTTGATGGGGGCACTCTCAAGGGCCTGCTGGGCTTGGCTGATTTCTTGGCGGGCTGCTTCTTTGGTGCCTTCGATGAGCTGGGGGTGGGCTTGTAGGTAGTCCAAGACCTTGAGGGGGTCGCGCAGTTCTACTATTTTATGGAAAGCCGGGTCGGATTCTAGGCCGAGGATGACGGGGAGCGTGTAAATCTGTTCGCGGATGTCTTCCAGCTTGGGCTTGCCGGAGTTGTGGGCCACGTCGAAGTCACCGATGTCATCGATGATTTGGAAAGCCATGCCTAGGTGCTGGCCAAAGTCGTGTGCAGCAGCCAAAAGTTCGGGGGCAGGGGAGTCGACGCTCAAGTGCACGCCGGTGGTGCAAGCCAAGCGGAAGAGCGCCGCAGTTTTGCCTTGAATGGCGTGCTCATAGTAGTTTCGGCTCACGCTGGTGTTGCCGCGGCCGGATTCTTGCAGTAGTTCGCCGCCCACGATTTCGCAGACTGTGCTCGCTTGCTCCTGTATGAAGCTGGTGGTGGGGGCGATGGAGGCCATGATTTCCATATAACGCGACAGAATTAAATCGCCTAAGTAGATGGCGACCTTGTTGCCGTGAATGGTGTGGACTGTGGGCTGGCCCCTGCGAGTGTCTGCCTCGTCGAGCACGTCGTCGTGAACGAGCGTGGCCAAGTGGAGCATCTCGATAGCGGCGGCCCCTGTGACTACTGGGCTTTCGGGCGCAAAGGGTTCACTGCTGCTGCCTGCTTGGGCGCGGCCAAACATGAGCACGAGTGAGGCGCGAATCATCTTGCCGTGGTTGTCGAGCAAGCGGCGGTAGTCCTCGCGATAGGGCGCTACGGAGGTTTCCTCGCTGTGGAGTCGGCCGACAACCTGTTCTAAGTCGGCATCTAGCAACGCCCGTTGCCCGTGTATCATAAGCGACTCAACCTCTCAAAAGTAGGAACGCTCCCAATATACCAACCCGCCCGTTCAAAAACGCCCTCCCGTCGCCCTCCCCGCCCCTACACACCCCAAACTGTGCCCCAACTAACACTCTCTCCGCCCGACCCCACCCTCCGCAAGCCGCAGCCCCCCCCCCCGCCAGACAGACCAGTGGCCAAAAAACTCGCACTGATTCCCAACGGTTGCGAGTTATGTGCCACTGAAGCAAGAAAAGTGGCGGAAAACTCGCAACAAATGTCACCGGTTGCGAGTTTTCCGCCACTAACCGTCTCTGGCCCAGCTGTCTGCCCCACACCGAAGTGGCCAAAAGCTCGCGGGGGGGGGATTGCTGATTCGCGAGCTTTTGGCCTTATCGGGCGCCGACGTGGCCGAATGTTCGCGGCTAAAACTCTGATTCGCGAACTTTCGGCCATTTTTGGGCTAATAATGGCCGAAAAGTGCGCAGATTCGACTGCTATCGCGAACTTTCGGCCGCTAGCGTGGGCTTGGGGGAGGTTTGGTGCGTTTGTGGCGGGGGTGGGCCGGGGTGAAGTAGGGTGGACGTATGAGTGATGCACATCGTCTTTTGAAGACTCTTCAGTCGGCTGAGGCTGGGGAAGATGACCGGCCGCTTTCCGTATCTGCCCGCCTGGGGCGTCTGCAATTCCACCATTCTGGCAAGTTTCGCGTGCTCCAGCTGGCGGATGTGCAGGAGGGGCCGAAGGTTTCGCCCGACACAATTCGGCTAATTGCTGCCGCCTGCGACGCTGCCCGGCCCGACTTGGTAGTCTTTACCGGCAACCAGATTGCAGGCTACGACACTGCTTTTGAGAAAACTTTCCGTAAGCGTCGATGGTCTACGCCCCTCGATTCCGTGTATTCGGCTGGGTTGTCGATGGGCCGTTGGGTGGGCGACGCGATTCAAGGGCTCACTCCGGGTAGCAAAAAGCCGGGTGGGCAGCAGCTTCAGCGCGGCGACTCGGCTACCAATCCGGGCGCGCTTTCAGCTCAGCCGGTTCAAGGTCCGGAGCTTCGCAGGGAGCGCGAGCTGCAAGCCAGCGCAGATGCGGTGCGCCACACCATCTCCCAGATAGTAGCGCCGCTAGTAGAACGCGGGATTCCTTTTGCTGTCACCTATGGCAACCACGACTTCCAGTGCGGGCTTGACACCGACCAAATGGACGCCATATATCGCGAATTCCCGGGCTGCTTAAACCCAGAATCGAACGCGAGCAGTCGCCCAGACCTGCCCCGACCCCTGCCTGCCTCTCAAATGGCTGACCAGAAGGCCTACGTTTGTGAGCCAGGAACCTTTGCCCTGCCCGTGGCCGATGCTCAGGGGCAAAAGCAGCTGATGAGCCTAGTCTTGGTAGATTCGGGCGACTACGACCGCCAGGGTGGCTACGGTTCTCCCTCCCGCCGCGCTCTCGACTTCCTCTTGCAGGTGCCCAGCTTTAACGGCAAGCCCTCAATGGCCTTCCAGCACATGCCGATTCCGCAGTTTTACCAGCTCTTGCAGCCGGTTCCCTCCACTACGGCCAACGCCATCCAGGGCTACCGTTCCTTCGACTCGGCCTGCTATGTGCTCGACGAGTCCAAGACCCTGCCCGGTTCCTTCCTTGGCGAGGGCGTGTCTTGTCCGGATCACGATTCTGGCGAGTTCGCCATCTTGAAAAAGGCTGGTTACTTTGCCCTCTTCGCAGGCCACGACCACCGCAACGGCTTCGTGGGCACCGTCGACGGCATCACTCTGGGTGCTACTCCCACTTGCGGTTTCGGCTCGTACGGGCCTATCCCGGCTAAGCGTTCGGCCCGGCTCTTCGAGTTTGACGTTCGTCACCCCTATCAGCCGCGTACTCAGTTGCTCGAATTCGGCCAGATAGTAGGGCGCCCAAGCTCCAACAAGGCCTACACCTTCGCTATGAGCCATGTGCCCACCTCCAAGGGTGAGGCCTTTGACCTTTTGCGCAAACCTGGTTTGGTGGCTGGCAGTGTGGCTACGCTTGCTGCCAGTTACATTGCGTCGATTGGTTCGCGCTACAAGCGCCCCGAGTGAGCCATCTCCCAGCGCACCACCCTAAGCTCTAACAATTGAGCCTGCCCGGTCGCATGCACCCACTATCAAAGGGTGGGGTTGCGGCGTGGGCAGGCTCAATTATGAATGCGGTGGCCGCTAAGACTAACAGTCTCACTCCCTGCTGGTAATTGACCCTTGTATGGCCTCAGACAGATACTTGCCAGCGGCCATTACAAGCGGTGCATAATGGCGGCCGGGAGCTTGGCTCATGCGTTCCATAGGGCCGGAGATGGAAATTGCGGCCATTACTTGCCCGGTAGCCCCGCGGATGGGGGCAGAAATCGAGCAGACTCCCTGCTCCATCTCATTGAGAGATTCGGCCCAACCTCGGCGGCGTACGTCAGCCAGCTTGGCGGCAGTGAACCGGGCCTTGTGGAGGGCCTGATGGATGCGCTCGGGAGGATCCCAAGCCAGTAATATTTGCGCTGCCGAGCCTGCCTGCATGGGCAGAATAGCGCCGGTTGGTATAGAGTTACGCAATCCGGTAGGCCGGTCGGCAGCTGCTATGCAAATGCGGTGGTCGCCCTGGCGGCGGAAAATTTGTGCGGATTCGCCGGTGCGGTTGCGCAGGCTTCGCAGGATAGGGCTGGCGGCACTCAGCAGTCGATCTTCTCCGGCTACGGCTGCTAGTTCGCTAAAGCGAGAACCGAGTGTAAAGCGCCCGTGTTCGTCGCGGCACACAAACCGGTGTTGCTCAAGTGCTGTAGCCAGTCGGTGCACGGTGGGGCGGGCCAGGCCTGTGGCACTGACCAGATGACCCAAGCTAACTGGGCCGGTTTCGAGTGCTTCCAGGATTTTGACTGTCTTGTCCAGCACACCCACGCTAGTGTGGATGATGTCCTCGTCTGTGCCTAGAGTATCTCCTTGGTCAGATTCGGAAACTGGCATGGCATCTTGGAAGCAGGTATGGACTGCTGCTGTTATAAATGAAGATTGTGCCATACCCTCTAATAGTAGAGTCCACATTGTGAACGCTGGAAGTCCATTATGTTACTTCTAGCTTACATATTCACATTTCCTTTTCAAAACATCCTCTTAAATATGCTTTAAAACCCTAGTAATTAGGCCTTGTGCTGCGCTCGGTGTATCTTTTCCAATAGAGAAGTTCGCGTAAAGGTATGGCGCAAGCGTAAATAATGGGAGTGGTATGAGGGGCAAGCATGCGTTGAGCGCGAGCCAACACTCCAGCACACAATCAGCTGTTAATCCGGCGAAATCTTCGGTGAAACAATCCAACGAACATGCCCAATTGCCAGCTGCGCAGTCTGCAGCTAAGAGGCCGGCGCTTATCTCCCGCGCTCTTTCGCGTCCGGCGCTTGCCCAAGTCCGCCAGGAAGTTTCCTCGCAGGCGGTGTTCGTCTTTCTCTACGGTATTGCTATGCAGCTCATTGGCTATTCGCTCGGCGTTATTATCATCGCTCTCCAGCGCTTTCCTTCACAAGGTTTCTCCTCCTTCGAGCAGGTGGCTTCCAACTTAAGCGGTTGGGCAGCAGTCGAGCTGTACTTAGTTGCCACTGCTACCGCTTTCGTCTTCACCGTTATCTACCGCCGCTCGCAAATTGAAGATCCGGGCCCATACGGCATGTTCCACCGCTCCAGGCGGCCTATGAGTCTGTCTGTTGTCGTTACCTGTTTGGCCCTAGCGCTTGCAGCCCAGTCTATATCTCGTTTTTACGACTTCGTGGTGCGTCAAACCGTTGGGGGAATTGGAACTTCGGACTTCTCTAGTTTCGGCATCGTAGGCTCGCCCTCATTCTCGGCGCCCATGGTCATCTATAGCTGCTTGTGGGGTCCAATCGTGGAAGAAGTAGTCTTCCGCGGCGCTATCTTGCAGGGCTTGAAACGCTACGGCAAGGTCTTTGCCATCGTCACCTCGTCCCTGTTCTTTGCCCTGCTCCACGGCAATATTTCTCAGAGCTTTTTCGCTTTCATACTAGGGATAGTGTTGGGGTTCATCGGCTGTGAATATTCGCTGGTTTGGCCCATTGCCCTACACATAGTCAGCAATATTGCCGCTACATACTTGCCCAATCTGCTTCGCCTCTCACTTTCGGCTCAGGGGCTGCGGGGCCAAGCATTGAACCAAACTCAGCTGGTCTTCTGGTTTGTGATGGTGCTTTTAGGGGGACTGGCCCTGTATTGCAGCCGCCGCTCTTTGCAGGCATTTTGCTTGCGCGAACCACAGCCGCCGAATATATATGCTGCCTGGGGCACTCCCTGGTTCATAGTCGTGGTGGTTATCCAGCTGCTGCTAATCGGTTGGCGGCTCTTGCTGTAGGGCAGCGGGCACTCCTGCTGCGGCTGCGGTTTCGTGCTGTATCTTGCTTCGGGATTGTGAGATTGTGCGCAAGTGTGGTTCCTATTACTGGCTGCGCAGGTGGGGTGGCGTTACACTGAAATGAGTTAAGAAATATTCGCCGCTGGGCTAGTGTGAGCTTGCGGCATGGAAGTGGTTTGCTGAGCAGGTGCGGCAGGCGCAATACATAACGGATTAGCGGTTGGAAAGAGGGGGCAGCTATGAGGCAGCTATGGCGGGCTTCGGACAAACAAAACCAAGCTGGGCAGGAAGCTCAGGCAGTTCCTATGGGCGATTCGGCCGCTGTGGTCGCGTCGACTGCGGCTCCTACAAACTCGGTTGCCCAGCTGCCGCATGCTCCTCTCAAGCAGATTCGCACTACTCTCAACCTGCAATCTGGCTCGCTCATTCTCTATTTGGTGGTCATGCAGCTCATAGGCCCAGCCGTTGCAGTAGCTTTCGTAATGATTTTGCAGAGCATGCGCCACCAGCTCGTCTCTGCTGACACGGCCCTGCGTCAGATTGATGGTCCCTTCGCTGGCTTGATGAATCTCACTTGCGTGGCCACGGCCTTCGTCTTTTGGATCCTGACCCACAAGCGCCAGCTGGCTGACACTTCGACAACCGGCATCTTCCACCGCGCCGAGCACAAGATGACCCCTCTGGTCTTTTGGGGAGCGGTTGCCCTGCTCTTTACCGGGCAGTCGATTTCCACCATTTACGATACCGGTTTCACTTGGGTTACCCAGCAGCTCCACCTCACTGCTTCGACTACCACCGAGGCAATCGAGGCCGCTTCCGGCACCTTGGCTATGTTCGTCTACGCCTCCTTCTTTGGTCCAATCGTGGAGGAAATTATCTTCCGCGGCGTGATTATGAATGCCCTCAAGCGCTACGGCAAGGTCTTCGCTATCGTCACTTCGGCCGCCATGTTTGGCTTCTTCCACTCAGACCTCTCTCAGGGCCTCTTCGCCTTCTGTGTGGGTCTCGTCTTGGGGTATGTGGCTTGTGAATACTCGATTTTCTGGTCTATCGTCTTACACGTTTTCAACAATCTCATCATCTCCAACGGCTTGACTTTCCTGCTGGGTAGTCTGTCTCAGCAGGCGCAAAACTGGGTCAATCTTATCTTGCTGCTAGCGGGAATTGTGTTGGGCGTGCTAGTGCTGTATTTGGGCCGCACCAGCATCGCCAATTTCATTGAGAACAACCGTTCCTATAAGGGCATTTACGCTTCTTGGGGTGGTTTGTGGTTTGTTATTTACTTGCTGATGCAGGTGGGAATCACTGCTATGGAGTTTAGTCCCGCCGGCTTGTAAGGGAGTGGTTTCGCAGCTGCGCTACAGCTTGAGCCAGACTCGGGAAGCTATTCCCAGATTCTGTGTGCTCCTAGTGAATTTGGCTGCGCGCGCATTTTGGCGAGCACTTACAGCCCCTGTGGCAAACTTAAGCAATAGTTAACGGGCGCATATTTGGATGTGTGCCTGCTGAGCGGGCGCACAGTGCGCACAAGAGGAGTTTGAATGGCTACAGTAGACCCCCGCAATGATGTCTTGCACGTCGTTGGTGGCGAGCCTTTGCATGGCAGTATTCACGTGCGTGGCGCGAAGAACCTAGTCTCCAAGGCTATGGTCGCGGCCCTACTGGCTCCCGGCGTGTCGGTCTTGAAGAACGTGCCTCAGATTCGCGACGTGCAGGTGGTTTCAGACTTGCTGCGCCTGCATGGTGTGGCGGTTGATGTCGACGAAGTGGCAGGCGTAGTCACTATCGATGCTCAGCGTGTGCAGTTGGCAGATGTGGCAGACGTTGACACCCTGTCTGGCTCTTCCCGCATCCCCATCCTCTTCTCGGGCCCCCTCCTGCATCGTTTGGGCGAGGCTTTCATCCCGGCTCTAGGTGGCTGCAACATTGGCGGGCGCCCCATCGACTTCCACCTAGATACCCTGCGCAAGCTCGGTGCCAAGGTCGATAAAGAGCACGAGGACGGCATCCATATCACTGCGCCAGACGGCCTCCACGGGGCCAAGATTCACCTACCTTATCCCTCCGTGGGTGCCACTGAGCAGACCTTGCTGGCGGCCGTGCAGGCTGAGGGCAAGACTGAGCTTTCCGGCGCTGCTACTGAGCCTGAGATTATGGATTTGGTGGCTGTCTTGCAAAAGATGGGCGCTATCATCTCGGTAGACGTAGATCGCACTTTCCGCATCGAGGGTGTTAAGGAGCTCAAGGGCTACGTGCACACCTCGCTGACTGACCGCATTGAGGCTGCTTCTTGGGCTTCTGCCGCTTTGGCTACCCACGGCGACATCTTCGTGCAGGGCGCTACTCAGCCCGAGATGATGACCTTCCTCAACGTCTTCCGCAAGATTGGCGGACAGTTCGACATTACTGATGAGGGCATTCGCTTCTGGCATCCGGGCGGCGATTTGAAGCCCGTTGCTATTGAGACTGACGTGCACCCCGGCTTCATGACTGACTGGCAGCAGCCGCTGGTGGTGGCACTGACCCAGGCCAAGGGCCTCTCGATTGTGCACGAGACGGTCTACGAGAACCGTTTTGGCTTTACTAAGCCCTTGGTGCAGATGGGCGGCACTATCCAGCTCTACCGCGAGTGCTTGGGCTCCCTGCCCTGCCGCTTCCAGCAGCACAATTACAAGCATTCGGCAGTGATTCTGGGCCCCACTCCGCTCGAAGGGCGCGATATTGACGTGCCAGATTTGCGTGGTGGATTCAGTCATCTGATTGCAGCTCTGACTGCTTCGGGCCCCTCCACTGTCCACGGTATATCGTTGATTGATCGCGGTTATGAGGACTTCCGAGATAAGCTCACGGCTCTTAACGCTCGCGTGGACTGAGCCGCGTGGCTTAAACGCATAGCTTATCAAGCGGGGAGGTGGTGCAGATGCGCTACCTCCCCGCTGCTGTAAGAACTTATGAAGGCACGGATAAGGCCGCCAAGAACGCGGATAAAGTCGGCTATCTACTGCCGGGTTTGGTCTGTAGTTAGGCCTTGAGGCACAATAGCAGTATGGTATCCAAAGGCAAACCTTCTCCGCGCTCGGCCGTGGAGCCCCTACTCTGTGAGCAAGTAGCCAAGCTGGGCGAGCTCCACCACTTAGTAGACCCAACTCGCTACTACCCAGCAGGACCGCGCACGCCCAACCAGGCCGAGATAGACGAACAGAATCCCAAGGCCACCTCCCGTTTGCTCGAAGGCGCATCAAGGGTGATTCGGGCCTCTTGCAAGACCTATGCTTGGGGGCTGGAACAGGTGCCAGAAACCGGTACATTTATTACTGCCGCTACTCACGTAACACAGTTCGACGTATTCGTTCCCATGATGGCACTCTTTCACCAGGGCCGCCGACCGCGCTATATGGCAAAAGCGGAGATGGCCCGCTGGCCGCTCATTGGCCGATGGTTCCGTTGGGTGGGCATGCAGCCGGTGCCCCGAAGGTCTGGCCAAGCTCAACAGATTGAGCAGGAGTCCATCAAGATTATTACCTCCGGCAGGCCGCTCACAATCTGGCCCGAGGGCACCGTCACCCGTGACCCCCTCAAGTGGCCTATGTCGCTCAAGCCTGGGGTAGGTATCATCGCGCTCAAGGCCTCCCGTCAGTTGGGATACATGGTGCCGCTCTACCCGTGCGTGACTTGGGGAGCTGCTTCCATTAACCATTGGTGGCCTTGGCCTCGTAAAAACGTGGTCATGTGCTACGACCATGCGATGGACTATTCCGACTTGCTGGCCGACGTTGACACTTGGGGAGAAGAACCGCCGCAAGAAGCCGTCAACGAGCTCTGCCGCCGTCTGCGTGAGCGTATGGAAGTCATCATGACTGAGATTCGTGGCATTGACCCGCCAGCCGAAGGCTACTTCGATTTCCGCACGATGACCCGCAAGCCTAGGCCTGCTCAGACCTATCCAGCCCCAGCTCTCGGCGCTGATAGACCGGATTATACGGCTCAAACACTCACCCGAGAGTCGGCCCACGACGCGGCTGCACTTGAAGGCTGAGCTCAAGGGGCATAGGATAGTTAGGCTTGGATCGCCCAGAGCAACAGGGCCGTTGGCCGGGTGGCGCACATATTCGCAACGTCAAGGAGTAGCATGACCAAGATCGCAGTGCTAGGAGCAGGTGCCTGGGGTACCACCTTTGGGCAGGTGCTGGCTGATGCCGGTAATCAGGTGACCATGTGGGCCATTGAGCCCGAGGTGGTGCGTGCCATTAATGAAGAGCATCGCAACCCCAAGCGCACGCCCTCCATCGACCGCCTGCCCGATGGGGTTACTGCAACCCTCGACCGGGCTCAAGCAGTGCAAGATGCCAGCATTGTAGTAGTGGCGATTGCTGCCCAGCATGCCCGCGAGGCCTTGGGCGAGTTTAAAGGGCTACTGGGGGATAGCGCCATCGTAGTTTCCCTCATGAAGGGCATTGAGCGCGAGAGTGGTAAGCGCATGGACCAAGTGGTAACAGAGGCGCTGGGCCTGCCTGCAGAGCGGTTTGCAGCCGTTTCGGGCCCTAATTTAAGTAAGGAAGTCGCTGCCCGCGAGCCCTCGGCAACTGTCGTGGCTTCGACCAACGCTCAAGCTGCAATGCAGGTGGCTCAAGCCTGCGAAGCGCCCTACTTTAAGCCCTTCGTTTCCAGCGACGTTATTGGCTTAGAGATGTGTGGTTCTCTGAAAAACGTGACCGCGCTCGCCGTGGGTATGTCTCGCGGCGCTGGCTATGGCGAAAATACTGCTGCCATGATTCAAGCCCGCGGACTGGCTGAGATGACGGCCCTAGGCGAGGCGGCCGGCGCTCAAGCTAAGACCTTCGCAGGCCTTGCAGGAGTGGGAGACTTGGTGGCCACCTGTGCCTCCTCCTTGAGCCGTAACTACACCTTTGGCTTCAACTTGGGCAAGGGGCTCAGTATTGAGGAAGCCACTCAGGCCAGTCAAGGCGTGGCCGAGGGCGTACCTACCACCGACGCTGTGGTGGGACTGGGCCACAACTTGGGTATTGCAACTCCGCTGGCGTCTGCCATGAGCCATGTGCTCAACGACGGCTTGAACTGTGCCGGCATGATTGAGGAGCTTTTCGGCGGCTCAATTATCGCCGAATAAATGCTTATGCGTGTACCTGGTCTGAGAGGCGGCCTTGAACCGAGTCTGCCCCCGAGGACCATGCGTGCGCCTATTCTACTGAGAAGAGTCTGAAAGTTATCCGGGTGCTTTTTGAGACTGACTAATGACGAGCCAAGGAGTGTGGAAAATTATGGCAAAGCAGCGCATCGTAGTGCTTTACGGCGGCCGTGCCGACGAACATTCCATCTCTTGCATCTCGGCAGCTGGAGTCCTGCGAGCTATTGACCGCGACCGATTTGAGCCGATTCCGGTGGGCATTACCCGCTTGGGCACTTGGATAGTAGACGGCGAAGATCCGCGTAATTGGGAGCTCAGCGGCGATTCGTTGCCCCAGGTTTCGATTACGCCGAGCGCGCGGCCGGTTGTGATTGACTTAGCTCAGGGAGCCGATGGATTCTATGCGGGAGTCCACGAAGAGCTTAGTGATGGGGAAGCAGGAGCTGAGCAGCTGCCGACGCTGGGCCAAGAGACTCGCTCGCTCACTTCACTAGGTCATATTGACGCAGTTTTCCCTGTCTTGCATGGCCCCTACGGCGAAGATGGCACTGTGCAGGGCTTGTTGGAGATGATGGGCCTGCCTTACGTGGGCTGTGGCGTTTTTGCCTCTGCTGCTTGCATGGATAAGCACTTTACCAAGATTGTGCTTTCAGCGGCAGGCATTCCTGTGGCCCCGGGTATAACGGTCGATGCGCGCACGCTGGCAGGAGGCGAGTCTATCGAAGCGGCTGGCGATGAATTGGTTGGTCTTGTGCGCGAGGCTGGCCTGACTTACCCTGTCTTCGTAAAGCCTTCGCGGGCCGGCTCCTCCTTCGGGGTTACCAAGGTGGAATCTGAAAACGCTAAGGACTTGGCTCGGGCTTTGTTTGAAGCTTCTCGCCATGATTGGCGGGTGCTTATTGAGCAGGGGATTACTGCGCGCGAGATTGAATGTGCGGTCTTTGACCCAGTGGCAGGTCAAGAGCCGCAGACGTCTTGGCCTGGCGAGATTGTGTTGGATCGCCCAGCTGACGACGCTTTTTATGATTTCGATAGCAAATACATGGATGCCCAGGCCTCGCATGTTGAAGTTCCAGCCAATCTGCCTGATGAAACCTTACAGTTGGTGCGCCAGACGGCCGCCCGTGCCTTCACAGCCATGGATTGCCACGGATTGAGCCGTGTTGATTCTTTCGTGTTGCCAGACGGCAGTATCATGGTCAACGAAATTAATACGATGCCGGGTTTTACTCCGATTTCTATGTATCCTAAGGCTTGGGAAACCACTGGCATTGCTTACGTTGACATCATAACGCAGCTTATCGAAGGTGTTTTGCAGTAAACGTCAAGTTGAGATGTGAAGAAAACGTGAAATCAATGTGTGATATAAATCACAGAAAAGGCGAAGCTGTCGCGTGTCGTATACGCTCTTGGAGAATAAAAGAGCGCTATTTGCCTACTCGCGCTTGACTTTCAGCCCTTAAGTGACTCCTATTTTGCAATTGTGGACTTAGTCCATAATATGAAGCTTGCACAACCAGAACTCAATCTATTTGTTCTGGCCAGTGTGTTTCATAATAAAATAATCGGGGGTTATATCGTGGTTACTAACAAGAACCATGTGTGGAGCAAGACTGCCTTAACTGGCGTTTTAGCTCTTTCTTTGCTTGGCCTAGGGGCAGCTCTGCCTTCTGTGGCTCATGCAGACACATTCAATACTACTGACAATTTCATTGCCGGCAAGATGCAGACGAATCAGCCTGTATCGCTGACTATTACGAAGTACAAGCAGACCGACGCTGGCGTTACGCCAACCGGTTCGTCTCAAGATGCACAGCTGATTAGCGCAGGCAGCACTCCTCTACAGGGTGTCGAGTTCTCGCTCTTCCCCATTACCTTGGACGCAGGCTGCAAGGCTTCTGATCTCAAGATCACCAGCACCAACACTGCTGGTACCGCCACCGCTCCTACCGTGAACTGCGGTACGGTCGGTGCTGCTGAGAAGACAGGCATCACCGATGGTAACGGCGTTCTCAAGTGGGATTGGGCCAACTTCTCCAAGGTGAACTACTACGTGCTTCAGGAGACCAACAAGCCTACTGGCGTTACGGTTTCTCAGCCCAACCTCTTTGGTCTGCCCTTCTTCACCACCAACACGGGCAACGTTGCAGGCTATGTCTACAACCTCTCCGTGTTCCCGAAGAACCTCACCAGCAACCAGATCAACAAGTCTGTAGTTGGCTCCAACATCGCCCAGGTCGGCAATCAGCTCACCTACACGCTGTCGGAAAACATCTACGACGCTTCCAAGGGCATCAACCCCACTGGCAACACCACCGGTGCTGCTGTAGCAGGCGATGGCTACTTGGATGTTTCCGAGATCAACGGAACGACTACTCAGCCTCAGGTGCGTATCTCCGACCGTCTCTCCTCCAGCCTCAGCGTCACCGGCAAGCCTAAGGTGAGCTGGGAGTGCGCAGGCGGCGCTTCTACCGATTTGGTGGAAGGCACTGACTATACTGCAACCACCAGCACCGACGATCCCAAGCGTATTCCTGCTAATGAAGATGCTCCGCTCTTCGCAGACGGTAACTCTGGCGCAGGCGTTAACTTCATGACCGTCGACCTCTGGCCGACTCCTGCTGCAGCTAACTCCTTCAAGACCGCTATCGCTTCCTGCCCCGCGCAGGTTCGTGTGACCGTGGTCTACGTTGCTACAGTAACTGCTGCTGGTGATAGCGCTGCAGGCGCTGCCGGTACCCTTCAGAACACTGCCAACGCCGATGTCTTTGATGGCACTCCTGGTAAGGCCAACCCCGAAGGTGCAGCCGACGTACGTTCTTCGTCCGCAGGCTTCAACTTCGTCAAGACCGACACCACTTCCGCTGTAGGCCTCGAAGGCGCAGAGTTCCGCCTGAGCGATCCTTCCGATCCGACCAGCTTCCTGCTGCAAGACGGTACCTTCGCCAACACCGGTAACTTCGTAACCGCTACCTCCAACAACAAGGGCATCGTGACCTTCACGGCTCTGCCTCTGTTCAAGGACAGCAACTTCACAACCGATGCCAATGGTAACTCCATCCTTCCTGATGACACCGTTGCAGACAGCCCTTGGCTGACTGCGGCTTCCGCTGGCAAGCTCAACCTCGTCGAGGTTGCTGCTCCTAAGGGCTACCAGGCTCCCAGCACCGATTTTGGTTCTGTGGACTTCAGCAAGTATGTTGGCAAGACCGCTAAGGATATTGCTGCTTTTGGCTCCATCGTTCCTGAGATCGATACCAACATCTTCGGTGCTACTTACAGCGCAGACAGTGCTATTGTCAACGCTAACTTCAAAGATGCAAACAATAAGCCGATTTCTGTGGGTATGAAGAACTTCACTCCTGCCGAGGCTCCTATTGGTTTGCCTCTCACCGGTAGCCAGGGTATCTTAATCTTCCTGGTTCTCGGTTTGGCTGTCGTAGGCATCACGCTCTACGTACGCTTCCGCATTAGCAAGGCACAGGCCACTACTCGCTAATGTTTATGGTTCCTAGAGGTTCCTGGTTTCGACTTCACTGTTGAAACCATGGGCCTCTAGGTCCATACTTTCTTCCCAGCTGCAAAGCGGGAACTAACAGACTTGTATTCTCCGGGGGGAGGAGACATGACGGTGATTTCACGACGTCATTTGACATGTGTTTATGCCAAGGTTGGGATTGACGCGAATTGGACGGCAGGTCCAATACATGCGCTTATCATCAATCAGCCTGGGCAGGTTTCGACTGCCTATAGTAGGGGTGTTCGAGGGGTTCACAAGACTCAGACGACGCAGAAGTCGCTGAATTATTCGATAGAAAGTGCTGGCTTTTGGGGCCGCACACACCAGGTTTTGCCGTTTTTAGGAAAGACGACAACCAAGGGCGAGGAATGTAATATGACGGCGGGGCGGAACTGATATGACGTCAAAGCTGTTTGCAACACGAAAAAATGTACGTAGAATGCTGTCTGCTGGGCTCGTAGTAGGGTCCGTGGCAGTCATGCTCATTGGTATTGGGTCGCAAGATACTACAAGTGCGTCCGCGGCAAGCGCTGCTGAAACTGTGCCGAAATTGGCCCACCAGGCACCCGCTTCTCCACTTACGCAGTGGCAGCCGGTCGATGGGTACCAGGCAGTCTTCCAAGACGAGCAAGGCCAACCAAGCCATCTCGATAAAGAGCACACCTATTGGACCACAGATAATCTTGCCTCACCTTTGTCGGGCTCTGTGACTGCTCGAATGGTTGATCAGCTCTATCCGCTGTTTATGAAGAATACTTTTACGGAAGACGCTGAGGATAGTAAGCCGCTCAATCAGAGCGTTAATGCTTCTGTTTATGTGAAGCCGACCAAGACGCAGACGGCTTCCCAAAATGCTTTAGGTAGCTCCTATATTTTCACCTCTCAAGCTATAGGTGCCTTCGGTGGTGAAGCGCGAAATCCTAACGGTACGCTCTCACTGTACACATGGTCTTGGGCGGGCGGTACGTCAGTCGGCGGTTTGAGCTGTTCGGGTGTGAACAATGCTACGAACGGCCTATATACTCCAGTTCTGCGCTTTGACGACTATGAAGCTGGCCAAGATCCGCACGACACGACCGGTGCGAATACTAATATCTTTTGGACTTGTATGCCCACGCCCGGGGGTAGCGATAGCTCTGGCGGCGGTAGCTTCGGCTTCCCGGCTACGGGCAGCTCTCAGGCTACCGGTGGCGAGATGGATCAGGTGACTGGTCTGCTCTACGTCAACGGAACTACCAGTGGTAATGTCGTCAACCGCGGCGGTTCAAGCGTCATGCAAAACGATGGTGGTATTGCCTACAGCATTTGGGATCCTACCGATGGTAGCTTCTCGCTCTCAGGCCCAGTCCAGGCCAACGATTGGCAAAAGAGTATGACGACTCCTCCTCAAGATCAGTTGTCTGCCACCATCTACAATCAGGAATATCAGCCGGCTGCCTGTAGAGCCAATGGCGTATATGAAGCGGCGAAACGTACCTATAATGCGGCTTGCTCGTATTCGGGAGGCCTACAAGCCAGCCCCGATATGGGATTGGATGCATCTGGAAACTTCTACGTATATGCGGCAACATCGGGCTCATATACCAATACTGGAACCACTGAAATCCTGAAAATAGCTCCTAATACTGTCTTTAATGGTAACGAAAAGAGCATCACTGACGGTTCTCCAGATACGCCATGGCGCTACAGTGTGTTGACGAAGACTAAGCACGGTGAGACCTTTTCTCCCAGCGGTTACGGCGCACCTGCTAACTGGGTTGTCGGTATGGGTGTGCACAGCGGTAACTTCCTCTTCTCTGGTTACTATCCGCTTTACGGCAGGTTTACGCCTTCCGATGGTTCGACTATGACGACGCCTATGAACGCCACGAAGTATCCGGTGAGAGTCAACCCGCTTGACGGTGTAATGAATATCATTACCACTACTAACAATCCGTCAATCGCAACCCCGTACGGGTCAACAACTATCCAGAACCCCTTGTCGGATTCGGGAGGTAACCGAGATTCCGCATCGGCTCAGGAACTCATCGTTGTAAAGGGTAAGGTCTACGAGGATTCGAAATCTGATGCCGACTATAGCGGCTTCAAAGATGCGGGCGTGATGGGCTTAACAGTCGATTTGTATGATAAAAACGGCAAGCTCGTGGGTACAACTACGACGAGTGCCGACGGCTCCTACTCGTTCATTCTCTCGGCGTATGGCACCTATTATGTGCGTCTGGTGCAGCCGCGAATTGACAATGTGAATGCTTTCCAGACTTGGGCTTCGGTAGTGGGAGGAACGGGTGCTGATCCGGCCGGCTCTGCCAATATTCCTACTGTTTCCTGCGTGGGCGGAGACATCTCGGTGGAGACTGGCGAGAGTGGCAGGCCCTGCCAAGGAGCCAAGGAGTTCCCCTACGTGGATCCCAACCCGCCTCTAGATGCTGATGGCAACCAGAAGATGGGCGAGATAGACCCGGCTTGGAATAATGGCAGCCCCGAATGGGCCACCTATGCCAAGGTGGATATGCGCACCTACTTCCAGAACCCTGAGATTAACTTCGCTATCTCGACCGGCGCTGCCAGTTTTGGTGATGCCAGCGGTTCGACTGGTGTAAACGCGGGGCGCCCCGCCAACGTTGGTCCGTTTAATACCACCAAGAAGCAGAAGGGTCCCTCCCTGCGCAATCCACAGACTTTGACTAATATCTATAAGAAGTCAAGCGGCATGCAGTTGGGAGACAAGCTGGGCCTGTACTCGGATGGTTCGCCTGACCAAGACGCGAATTCAAGCAGTGCGGATCCAGTGACCGGGCAGTCGCATAGTGAGACCGACGACGGCATACAGCTCCTGATGCCCGTCGATCAAACTAAGGATGTGAGCACTTACTGTTCGCCTAATCCCACCTACACTGACACAGTGCTCCAGCCCCTGCAAGGCACCAACTTAATCTCTGGATACACATACTGTATTAAGGCAAAAGTTAGCGGAAGTTTGGCGGCTTCCGACGCTGCTCAGGGCGCGCCCAACTTAGTGCTGGGCTGGCAGAGTTCGGCCGCTCCGGGCCGTTTAGGCGGGTGGACTAGCGTTCAATCCACGCTTGCTTATGCTGCCTACGCCGGTGGTGAGGCCGACGGTTCGGGAGATCCGGCGCAAACTTACTCCACCTTTACAGTGCCAGCGCTTTCGTCGAGTGCAGTAAGCCCGGTTCAGGCTCGCTTCGCGGTCGTTACCAACGGTCTATGGAAAGAGCAAGGCGGCGATCCCGCTGATTTGATGAACAGCAAGATACCGGCCGACGACACTACTCAAGCCTTCGGTGGGCCGATGCCCTTCACTGCGGCAGCCGACAAGGAATACTTCGTTCAGCCTGGTGAAATTGAGGACTACCAATATTACGATGTGAGTGTTTCCATGCGCATCGTGGCAAGGGTTTCCGATGAGGAGTCAGTGGGCGACTTAGCTGAGCCTGCCAATATTAAGTACAATCTCGATACCTCTGAGGATGCGCCTTCCACGGCCAGCGATTCGGTCTTGCTTGACAGCAAGTCGCCAGCGTCGACCTCGCAAACCCATTTGCCCAAGATTGCTATTGGCATGCCGAATTCGTCGGTCACCGTCACCACTGGCCTACCTAAGGTCAAGGTGGGGCAGCAGAAGAAGGATTCTGTGATGACCATGAGCAAGAAGCAGACTCCGACATGCCAGGGCAGTTATGTAGGTAAATCGGGCGCCATCAATTCCTACGATTTGAAGGTCAATGCTCTGCCTAACGACTCCGCAGTTCCGCAGCCCAGCGATCAGCAGAGCGTTAGTAAGAATGATGTTTCCTATAAGGTTTCGACCTACTTTAACCCCACGGTAGATATTCCGGCTCGCTCAGGTCTCTCTATCGTGTGCTCCATCACCTACGGCATTGAAGGCCATGAGGGTATGCTGCCCGAAACCGGTGCACTGCCTTGGGGTGTGGCTGGTGCTCTCGCGCTCGTTACCGGTGGTGTTGCTTTCGGAAGCGTCTACAGCGTGCGCTGGGGCAAGGAACATGGCTACTTTGAGCGCAGTGGTGCCCACCGCAGCTCAGATAAGTAAAGCCCACTAGCTCACAGGCTGCGCCTACCGGTTTATGGCCGGGCGCAGCTTGTGGGCTTCATCGTTAGAATCCTCAAACAAAGGACTAGCTTCGTTGCATAAGTCAGTAGTGCCCGTCGAGAATGATCATCGCAGCACCTCCTCAGCCGCCTCCAGCTTAGGTCCTGAGCAGGTGCTCGCTCGCATTGTATCTTGGCTCTTGGCTCTCTGCACGCTTGCTGCCGGGGGAGTGCAGCTAGCTCGCTCGGTTCACGACGGCTTCAACATTTGGCTCAAACAGTGGCTGCCGGGCTCCGAGCTGGTGTGGCTCACCTTCGCCTGTGCCCTGCTGCTCTTGCTGGTTTTGATTGTAGTGCGAATTAGGCTTTCGGTTTCTTATGCCCGCTCTCGGTCCCACAGTCGGGCCCGCAGTGGCAAGCATTCGGCTCTGGTGCGCACACGTCCTCGCCCGCGTTCGGGACCAGTTGCTCCAGGTGCCACTACCGTGGGAGTGGTTGGCGTTGCTATGGCTGCGCTCTCCCTGCTGGTTGCTTCGCTCTACCCAGTGGGGGTTATGGGGCGCCCTGCAACCGCTGCTCCTTTCGGAAATTCTGAGCAAGCACAAGCTGTGATTGAACGTGAGCTTGCCGGTTGCAAGTCCCAGTGGTTGAGTTTGGGAGAGGCTGACATGCCAGGTATTTCCTTCGGTATTATGTGCCCTTCGCAACATACTATGTATGCTGAGTTCTTTCACGATGCCGACCAAGAGCACTTTGCTTCCATTGTCGACAAAGCCGGCCCGGCCCTCATGCGCAACTATATGAGTGCCGAAAAGAACGTGGCAGTCCAACATTTCTGCTCGGTTTCAGGTACCCGCTGGCTGGCCATTACTCCCATGCACGAGGGTGAGAATTTGCACCACCTGCTGGGCGGCGAAATAGCAGATTTGGGGCAGTGATAGACCATGAAAAATGCTAGAAGAGTAGATTACGGGCTCGCCCTGTGTGCCTGCGTTGCTGCCGGCCTCGACATGCTGCGTGCTGTCAATCCCACCTATGTGATGGTTCACTTGCATTGGATGGAGCGCATACCTCGCTATTGGGTGACTGGAGTTTTTGCTGGGGCAACCCTCCTGTTTGCTTGCGGTCTCTACATCGTTGCACGCAGGCGGGCTCGCGGCGGCTTTGTGAGCAGTCGCACCGCTTTGGCTGGCATCGCAGCCCTGCTGGCCCTAGCGGTGAGTGCATCTTCTTACGCGGTTGCACTCAACAATCCACGCGGTCTCTTTGGTGTGCAAATACAGAAGGCGCCCCTACAACATAGTGACACGGCTCAGCAGGTTATCTCTTCTGCGCTCGGTGAGTGCAAGCAGGGTTGGGTGGAGTTGGGTGAGTCAGATATTTCCGGACTCTCCTTTGGCGTGGTTTGCTCCTCGCTCAAGACCGCTTACGCTGAGTTTGAAACGCCAGAGGCGGCAACCAATTTTAAGTCCGCCATGAAAACTAACGGCCCGCTCTTAATGAGGAATTACGATTCCGCTACTTGGCAGCCCAAGGCCACACAATACGACGGCCTGAGCGGTCAGGTGTGGATTGCCATTACGCCCAAGCAGACCTCGGCCCAGCTGAATTCTGTTATCGGCGGCCGCGTTGAAAGGCTCTACTAAATGAGTAACATCTCCAAACGCCACACTCATGCGGCTCCCAAGCCAGGTTCTAAAGAGCACAAGCAGGCGATTATTGCTCAGGCCATAGAGCGAGATCCGTCTCTGGCCCGCAACCGCTATTCCAAAAACTGGATTATCAACCTCGTTACTGTAGTGTTTGTGTGCGTCGGTATTGGTATTTTTATCTACCCGCTCATTATTAACTACGTCAACTACCGTCAGCAGGCGCAGGCTATTGGCGTCTACGAGGAGAAAGTGGCCCAGCTCAGCCCCAAGCAAATCAAAAAAATGTGGTCTGATGCTATCCAATACAACATTGATTTGGGTACGCCTACCCTGAAAGATCCGTTTAAGTATAGGGGAGTGGCACCGCCTCTGGACCGCTATGAGCGCACTCTGAACGTGGATGAAAAAGGCATGATGGCGTATATTGATGCGCCAAAGATCCACATGAAGCAGCCCATTTATCACGGCACGAGCGACCAGGTCTTGCTGGAGGGTGGCGGTCACATCGTTACCACCCAGCTGCCGACTACTCAGGCCAGTGTGCACCCAGTTTTGACCGGGCATACGGGCGCTGTGGGCCACATTTTCTTTGACAACATTACCCAGCTGCAAGATGGTGATATTTTCCAGCTGACCGTGCTCAACCGCCACATGAGCTACCAGGTGGACCAGATTAAGATTATCGAGCCCACCGATACCTCTGACATTCAGCCGGAATTGGGTGAAAACTGGGTCACTCTGCTCACCTGTTACCCTTACGGTGTCAACAACAAGCGTTACTTGGTGAGAGCTAAATATATCGGCGACAACGTGGCTCCAACTGTTTCGCCGGGCGTGCCAATCTGGGTCCTGTGGGCCTTATTGATAACCCTTCTTATTGCGGGTATTATTGTCTGGTTCTTGCTGGCCCGGCGGCGTGAGTTTACCCAAGAGCTCAACGCTCGAAAAGTGGCTCAAGAGAACGACTCCGAGTCTGAAAGCAGCAGAAAAACAGATCACCAAGATCTGAGCGCGGAGTCCGATGCTTCCTCAGAGGTCGGCCCAGCACCACCTACTGAAAGACAAACACAAGCGCAAGATTCTGTATCCAAACTCTCGGCTTGGCGTCGCCGGGTCATCTTGCGTGCAATCCGCCACACGCGATACACCTACGAGCAGATTCAGCAGCGCCGGCGACAGTTACTTACCGCTGCCTGGCTACTCATCTTCCTGGGCATCTTCTGCGCTTGGGCCTCCTTTGGTCTCATGATGCGTACCGGCTTCCTGCCTATCTTCGACCTGGGCTACTCTTGGTTCGACCATCACATCACCTTCTTCTTCGACATTCTCCCGCGTGCAGGAAAGATATAACCGTGCCTGCCCTCCAGATAGTTAGCGTTTATGCGTCATAAAAAGCCATACTTGCGTAAGACTCGCAAAGTCCACAAGGCCAACCCGGCCCCGGTTCTGAAGCAGTCGCGCAAGGCACACAAACTCCGTGAATCCTGCCTGCTGCGGATGGCCCACGCCGCTTACCCCGGCAAACATACCCAAAAAGGGCATTTGGGTACCAAAATTCTCGGTGCGCTCGCCATTGTTAGCTTGATTATGGGCTACGCATTTTGGTCGTATTCCGTGGTTTCTAAGCAGGTGACTAGCCTTAACCACCAGAGTGTGAGTGTCACTTACGGTGAGAGTATCCGCGGTAAGAGCCAAGCCCAGCTCAACGATTACAAGCGCACTATCGACGACTACAACCATTCGCTCAATACACAGCAGGTCAAGGATCCCTTTGTCTACGACACCTACGCAGTTCCCAAGGGCTATAAGCACATCGAATCGCTGGTCCAAACTCCGGTGATGGGGCAGATAGAAGTGCCATCTATCAAGCTCAACGAGCCTATTTACTTCGGTCGTGGCAAGCCTTCGCCCGGTAAGGGGGTTGAGCATGTGGCCAGCACGTCTATCCCCGACGATGTGACTAATACCAACGCCGTGCTTGCAGGCCATTCCGGCTTGACTGATTCGGTAGTGTTCGACAAGCTGGACCAAGTCAAAGAGGGCGACACTATCCATGTGCAAATCCTCAACCGAGAGTTCACCTACCGGGTGGATCGCACGGATCTGGTTAATCCGAACCAGGTGGAAGTGCTTAAAGCGCACCAGGGCCAGGCGCAAGTGACTTTGCTTACCTGCTGGCCCCGCTTCGTCAACGACAAGAGGCTGATAGTGCAGGGCAGTCTCATTTCGGCCACCATTATCAATCCTACCTTTAACCAAGTGCGCAAGACCGTAGACCACCGTATGTATTTGCTGGTCATTACCACGCTAATCCTGCTGGGCAGCGCCTTGGGCTACATGACCAAGCAGCTCGACCAGGTGACTCGCTCCCGCCGCAAATCGGGCCTGCAACTCCTCGTTGCCTACCTAGTAGTGGCCGCAATTCTGTGTATTTTCGAAGCCTGGGTACTGCGCGGCCTCCTCCTAGGCGACCACTACCTCCCCGGCCCCGACCTAGGCTACTCCTGGTTCAACACCCACCTCTTCCGCCTCTTCGCCGTCTAAGTGCTGGTCAAATCGTGCTGTTGCGCTTGGGTGTTTTAGTATGATTCGTGCCCAGTTTGAGGCGATACCAGGGATTTTGAGCGGTGTGTGGAACAGCTAAAATCACAGGTGTATTGGTAGAGATGGTCGGATAGACTTCTAATAGGTGATGTTAGAGAGTTGAGTAAACGAAGTGGTGTGAGAACTCTCGAAGTAAATAGGTGGAAGGGGATGAGAACAGTGACACAGGCAAAATATTCAGCGCAACAAATTGCTCAGTGGTTTATAAATTGGGCATACAATGACGACGATCAAGATGGTGATGATTTAACGAATCTTAAGGTTCAAAAGCTGCTGTACTATGCTCAAGGGCATTATTTGGCTCGTTATGGTAAACCGCTGTTTTCGGAACCGATTCAGGCTTGGGCTCACGGTCCAGTCGTTCCAGAAGTCTACCGTGAAATGAAATATTCGAGCGATGACTTGGCGCCTGATTCCGACTACAATTGGTCACTAATTGACGAAGATACAGCTTCTTTCCTTGCGGGAATCTGGGATACATACGGCCAATACAGTGCTTGGAAGCTCAGGAATATGTCGCATGACACCGCTCCTTGGAAGGATCGCTTTAATCCAGACCAAAAAAGTACTGTTATTCCAAACGAGGCAATTCGACAGTATTTTTCGGGGATTGATACCGTAGCTTCCCATCAGTAAGGCTCATTGATGGCAAGAAGACAGCGGCCAAAGGTCAAGCCTCAAACCATCAGCCAGGCTTCGTCTGGGGTTCAAGAGAGCGACTCTTACTTTAAGTTTTCTTTTCGATATATGGATGAGAAAATCTTGAAGTCGAATGAGAGTAAGGAGTTTGAAGCTTTCGTTCGGCGTTTGATTATGCTATCGGACCGGTCTATACAAAAGTTGAAATTGGATCCTAAGCACGGCTTAGGGTTCGAGAGAATTTCTGATACTAGTGTTCGTTGTTCAGTTCCGAGCGGATTGGATGTCGAAAGTGTCGGACAATTTTTGAGTTTTCGATATGGTCAGGGCAAAAAGGCTATGCTCGGCAAACGCGTAGCTGATGTTCTCTATGTGTTGTGCTTCGAGCATGCTTTTGGTGATGCCTACGAGCATGGTGGTTCATAAGATGAATGCCGGTAGTTATTGTTTGGTTATCTAAGCATGAGAGCGCTTGAACGTTGCTACTTGTACATGCTATATTGTTGTCAAATGAACAAGGGACGACTCGACCGGCTTATGTGAGAAATAAGTGTGAAGCGGTCTCCCAATTAGCGGGTGTCTTCAAGAAGAGGACACCCGCTACATTTTTGCGTGGAGCCAAGTAACTCGCGGTTTGCTCCTGTTGGGTACGGGCGCCACACTGGGGGATTGAACCGGTGTAATTTGCCTCAGCCAACCAAGGTGGGTTCAGAGGCAGTGGGGGCTGCGAGCTTGGCTTGGGTGCGGGTGAGGCGGGAGACCATGAGGCCGATTCCTATGTATGCCACAGCAAAGAGGAGGACGATGGCCAGTGGGGGCAGCCAGGCGGTGGAGCTGCGGGCTGAGAGGCCTTGGCCGGGGGAGTCCACGCCCATTGCGGCGGTGACTGCGGCGCTGTACCACCAGCCGGGGGTGAGCTTGCCGATGGTCTGCATGACCGGGGGCAGGGTGGCGCTACTGGAGGCTCCAGAGGTGAACATGATAACCAGGCCGAAGGTGACCGAGACGGCGTTAATGAGCGTCGAAGAGGGGTTGAACTGGGAGAGCATGAAGCCGAATGCGGAGGCGGCTGCGATGAAAGCCAGCATCATCATAAAGCTCAGCGTGATAGGGCCCCAACCTAGGCTGGAGAGGGAGCTGCCCACCTGCACGGCGGTGGCCAGCGTGGCGGCGATCATGTAAACCCAAGCAACGACGCCCAAAATGAAGGCGGCTAGGAGCTCTTGGCCGTTCATGGAGCCGGTGGGCAGGGGCGAGGCGAGGAGGCGGCGGTGGCGGTCGGCCGAGCTGAAAGCGCAGAAGAGGGTAGCGATGCAGACGGTGAGTGCAGACATAAGCGGGTATGCGCCCAGGCTTACGGTTGAGGCAAAGCCGGCGGCCAAGGTGGTGCTGCTGGCTGTATTGGTGGCCTGCACTTTGATGGCGGGCTGGTTGCTGCTGTAGTGGGCGAGCGTGTAGTCCGAAGCGGTTTTGAGTGCGGCTGCATCGACCGGCTGCGGGGCTTGCGCTGTTTCCTGAGCCAAGCTAGACAGAGCCGCGGTGCGTAGGCCGTCAAAGTAGGAGTCGACTTGGAGCTGGGCCAAGCTGCCTTGGCTGGAATTGTAGGAAGCGGAGGCCTCAACCTTGGGGAAAGCGGGGCTCTGGGCGGTGGCGGTCTCTGGATTGCTGGTGGGGGGCGCGGCAGTAGTAGCGACGGCAGCGGCGAGCGAATCGTTGAGTTTGTCCACGAATTGCTGGCCGTAGCCTTCGGGGATAAAAACGGTCAGATTGCTCTTGCCCGAGACGTTGGCATCTTGCAGGGCTTGGGGGTCGTCGGCTACCTCCACCACGGTAGATGACTTTTTCAAGTAACTCTTTAAGCCTTGGCTCAGCTCACGCCCGGTTTGGCTGGCTTGGTCTCGGTTAATAATTGCGATTCTAGCCCGGGCCGGTTCAAACTGCCCAACGGAGCTGGAAGCCGTGGCTTTGACTGCCGACTGCATGAGGGAGCCGCCAATAATGAGCATAATAGCGCTCATGCCAACTAGGTAAAGCAAGAAATAGGACTTGTGTGCCCAGATGATGCGCAGGGCAGTTTTACAAGTACTCATAGCGTTGTCTCCTCAAAAGAATGGCGGCGCCAGCTAAGAAGAGGGCGCTCATAAGGGCCAGAATGCCGCAGGTGCGGGCGAAAGGTGCCAAGCTGTCGTAATAAACGATGTCGTAGAAGAGGTTGGCCACCTGCTTGACTGGATTGATTAAATGGAAGAAGGGTGCGCGCTCGGCAACTGCATAGTTGATATCCATCGACTGCGTGCCGTAGAGGCCGGCGAACACGGAGAGCGTGCAGTCTAACGCTACGGTCAGCCCCATTTTGGTGGGCAGCGGAACCTTCGGAATTGAGCCCACCAGCGTGCCGAAAGCGGTAGACATGAAGGTGCCAATCGTAATCGCCACTAGGGCTATGAGGTCGCGCCCGCCTGATTCCACCTTGCAGACCGTGCGGATAAACACGTAGGCCACCAGCAGGGAAACGAAAGAGAAGAGCCAAGAGGCAAGGAAGGCGCCGGACGCTTGAAGCCACTTGGGCTGAGGCGAGGTGGAGCGCCGGGCGCCTAGGGCCGAAAGATTGGGCTGCGTGTTGCCAATCATGGCCGCAGTGGTGGAAGCGCCCAGCAAACAAGCCATGCCCAAGACGGCGAAGAAGTAGGGCGCGGTCACGGTGGGCTTCAGGTGAGTCAGGCGAATCTGGCGAGTATAAGTGTCGTTGCCAGACAGAATTTGCGCTTGAAAACTGGGGTTTGCCAGCAGCCGAGGGTTGGTTTTTGCTACGGCTGCAAGGGCGGAACCGGTCTGGTTAAGGCGGCCAAAAGAGGACGCCATAATGCTGACCGTGATGCCCTTAGTGGCGGAAGAATCGGACTGGATTTCGGCCGCATCTTTGCTGGAGAGGACCATGTTGACCTGGCCTGCATCGTCGGCATAAATGTAGCCGATGTCTTGCTGGCGGTTCAAGCGCTGCCGGGCTTCACTTGCCGAGGATACGGCAGTGGAGTCAATAAGATGGCTGGTCGTATCCTCGCCGCTTTTGCTCGATTTTGCCTCTCCCGATATGGCTTTTACAAGCTCCTGAGCCCCGCGGTTGGCCTGCCAATTGCTGTCGTTGACTACGGAGAAGGGCTGGGCGGCGATAGTATAGTCATCTTGAATATTGCCAATCATGCCCATAAGCATGGCCGCTAAAATGACCGGGAAAGTTAAGACCCAGAAGAGGGCAGAGGGGTTGCGCGTCGCGGTTTTGACGTTGAGTTTGAATGAGTTCCACATAAGTGCTCCTTAAGGCGGCTGGACTGCTGACTGTTTGCGCGGTTGCGCTCTAGTCGCGCAGTTCCTTGCCGGTCAGTTCTAGGAACACGTCGTTGAGCGAGGGCGGGCGGCTGGTGAGATGGCCGTAAGAGGTGCCCGTGCTTTCTAAGACTGCCAGCACATCTTGGAAGTTGTGCTCGCCTTGGCGGCAGTGAATAACCAGCTCTTGGCCATTGTATTCGGTGGTCTGAGCTAGGGGGAGGGCGCGAATCTGGGCTAGGGTGGACTCGCTAATGTCGAGCGTTTCGACCGTAATTTGCTCGCCCGCTTCGACCATGCCCTTGAGCTCGTCTGCGGAACCGAGCGCGATGCGGCGGCCGTGGTCCATAATCATGATGCGCGTGCAAATTTGCTCGACTTCTTCCATGTAATGACTGGTGTAGACCACGCTCGCACCCTGGGCGTTGAGCCGCTCGATGCCCTCCAAAATGGCGTTGCGGCTCTGCGGATCCACGGCCACGGTGGGCTCGTCGAAGAAGATGAGGTCGGGCTGGTGGGCGATGCCACAGGCGATGTTGAGGCGGCGCAAGAGGCCACCTGAGAGCTTGCCGGGGCGGAACTTGCGGAAGTCGCCCAGGCCTACGAAGTCGATGGCCTGCTCGACTAAGTCCTTGCGCTCGGCTTTGTTGCTTACGTAGAGCGAGCAGAAGTAGTCGATATTCTCCTGCACATTCAGCTCGTTAAAAACGGCCATATTCTGCGGAACTACGCCGATTCTGCGCTTAAGGTCGTAAGCCGTGGGGCTCATTTCCTTGCCAAAAATGCGCACCGAGCCCGAGTCGAAAGTGAGCAGGGAGAGGATGCAATTGATGGCGGTGGTCTTGCCCGAGCCGTTGGGGCCCAGCAGGCCGAATACTTCGCCGCGCCGCACGTCCAAGTCAAAGTGGTCCAGGGCCACCATATCCCCATACCGCTTCACCAACTTGCTCGCGCTCAGCGCCGGCCCAAAATTCTGTAAACTATCCATATCCCCATCATTCCACCCCACCCCCGCCACCCCCAGTGACCCCAGTCACCACTTGCGCCCGCCTCCGCCCTCCGCCCCATGACATTTGTCACGATTTCTACGCGGCTTGATGTTTATGGTGGATGGCGAACAGAGTTGGATTACAAATCGCGGTACTCTAAGATGAGTATGAACAGGCGAAAGGGGTAGATATGACTATGGTCTATTACGGCATCCCGCTGTCGGAAGATGTGATTTATCAGGGCGAGCGCAAGGCTCGTGAACAAGGCAGCTCGTTTGTTTTCGCAGCTACAAGAGTACGCCAGCAAGCTTGCTCAAGTCGGAGCCGATGAAGACGAGACAGTGTTGCACAATCAGGAAGAAATAAGAGACCATTTCGGTGCAATAATGCGCAAAGTTAGGGAAGAATGTGTATGAGATTGTCCATAGCGAGCTGACTTCTGGCCGGTTCCTTAAGCGCTGGCCGACTCAACGATGATGTCGCGCGGGCTAAGCACAAGTTGCGCAATGAGGTTGGCCAACTAATGGGACGAATCATAACGCGGTTGGGGCTTGTTGGGCTTTGTGCTTTGTGTGGGGGTTGGTGGAGCGGCGGTTTTTCTGAACCGTTGGCGGCCGGGTTGGTGGCTGTGGTGGCTGCTGGTGGCTTTTATGAGTGGTTGTGGCCGCGAGATAGCGCTTTGTGGGCCGATGCTGTACTAGCTCTCGTCTCGATTGCTCTTCCGATTTGGCTTGTCTTTGTACCCGTCCTCGCCTTCGACGCTGGTCTCAATATGGGCGTTTGGGGCTCGGAATCTATGGTTGAAGTTTCGACTTTCCGCTGCGGTCGCAAGCCTTGGCGTTCTTGGGTTGTGGACGTTTGTGGAAGATCGCAGCGTGAGGCAACCTCTTCTTGGTTGTTCTTAGTGCTCATTCCGGCGCTGGCGTGGATGCTCCCTATTGCGATAGGTCTCGCGCGATTCCGCGGTTCTTTGCAAATGGCGGCGCTTGTGATTCTGCTGGCATCTGTATTAACGTTTCTGGCCGGAGCTAATAGCGCTCGCTTGCAAGTGGCCAACCAGCGCATGATGCAAACCGAAGACCTACGGCGGTATACGGTTCGGCAAATGCGGGCCCGCATTGGGGATTTGGGCGAGCAGCGGGCTCATGCTGAGCGGACTGCGCGGTTGACTGAGCGCACTCGCATTGCCCGCGAGATTCACGATAATGTGGGTCACCAGCTTACTCGCGCCATTATGCAGGCTCAGGCCGGGCAAGTGCTGGCTCAAACTCAGGGAGACGACATTGCTGCCCGCTCTTTTGCTGAGTTGGGGCAGACTTTAGACGGTGCTATGACTACGATTCGCCGGTCGGTGCACGATTTGGAAGATGAGGGCACAGACTTTGCGGCCCAGATTCAGTCGGCGGCTTCTTCGCTGGATTTGGGCGGTGCTGGGCAGCTGGACATCACTGTTGAAAACGATATCGCATCGGCTCCGGCACCAGTAGCTCGCTGCCTTGCCGCGGTGATTCGTGAGGCTCTCAATAATGCGGCCCGCCACTCGCCGGCTCGCTCAGCTTCGGTGGTTTTGCGCGATTTGCCCGCTTTTTGGCAGTTGGTAGTGCAAGATGATGGGCGTGTTCAAGCCTCTCGTGCAAGTGGCGAACAGCCTGGCCCCGGTGGGCTCGGCATGACCAAGCCGGTTGTGAGTGAGCCGGTGGCGGGCGCTAGCATGGGGACTGGCGGTCATGCCCAACGCTCGGCTGGCCTTGAACCCTTGCGGGGGATGGGATTGGCAGATATTGAGGCGAGGGCCAGGGCTTTGGGCGGTACCGCAGTGAGTGGGCCCAACGAGCGCGGCTGGCGGGTGTTTGTATCACTGCCCAAGGAGCCTTGGAATGGCGCGAGCGAGAAGGAGTAGAGCCATGAAGGTTGCCATTGCAGACGACGACGCTATTGTGTGCTCGTCGCTTTCCACTATTTTGACCGCAACGGGCGCTGCGCAAGTGCTTTGGACTGCCAACGACGGCCAGGCTGCGCTCGACTGCTATATGGCGGAGGGCGGCAGGCCAGATGTATTACTAATAGACGTGCAAATGCTTGGTATGGATGGCCTAGAGGCTGCCGAGCGCATCATTGCATTCGATGCCGCTGCCCGCATTTTGTTTCTCACTACTTTTGCTGACAAACACTATATTTCGCGCGCTCTAGCACTGGGGGCGAAGGGCTACTTGATTAAGCAAGACGTGTCTTCGGTGGTGCCCGCTTTGCAGGCGGTGATGGCTGGCCAAGTGGTCTTGGGTTCGGAGACTTTGGCTCAGCTCTCCCTAGGTGATTCGGGGCCGAAGTCTGAGCTTCAGGCTGAGTCTGTGCTCGAGTCTGCCGCTGATTCTGAATCCGAAGCTAATCCCAGAAAACCAGGTAGGCAAGCAACCGACGACAAGCAAATACTTGACTTAGTCAATCAATTACCGCCTCGCTTTCAATCCCTCACCAGCCGCGACTGCGAAATAGTTGCCCTAGTTTCCGATGGCCTAGATAACCACGCCATAGCCGCCAACCTCTACCTCAGCGAGGGCACAGTCCGCAATCGCATCTCTGCTATTCTGTCCAAAACCCACCTCGCCAATCGCACCCAACTAGCCGTCGAGTGGCTCTCTGCTCGGGAGGGGTAGGGGCGGGTTTGGGTGCTTGCTGATATGTTTTTGAAGTATGCGCTGCTGCTCTGTCTCTTTGTCTCTTGTTAATTATATATTATATAAATAAGGGTGATGAAATGCTGGCGAAGGGAGGTGGTGGTGTTGGAATATAAGACTTTGGCGCGGATTTTTCATGCGGATCAGTCGGGTAATGACGTGGGCAATCATGAGGCTTTGGCTTGGCAGCGGCTGGAGGCAGATTCGAGTTTTCGGACGGGGATTGTGACTTCTTTGGGTGAGCTGTTTGTGGCGATGCCTCGCTTCTTGAGTTTGCGTATGGAAGAGCTGCTGTGCGCTGAGCGGCAGGTGGCGCACTTGTGGGAGGCTATGCCTGTGCAAGTGCAAGAGCACTATGTTGTTCAGGCCATATCAGAGGAGCTGCTGACCAGTAATCAAATGGAAGGTGTGCGCAGTACTCGGGCGGAAACAGATGCTGCGGTGAGGGCAGCAGCAAAGGAGTCGGGAAGTGCTCGGGGAGTGCGCTTTGGCGAGTTTGCCAAGCTCTATATCAACCTGACTCATCGGAAAGCCGCGCCGCCTCAGTCTTTAGAAGATATTCGTAGGGTTTACGATGCTGTCGTCTTAGGTGAAGTGGCGGAGGAGGACTGGCCAGATGGCGAGCTGTTTCGTGCTCACGATGTTGACGTTCATGGGCCGCATGGGGTACTTCACCAGGGTGTGAGTGGCGAGCTTCGTATTGGTTCCATGCTGACTAAAATGATGGACTTACTCAACGACTCTCAGATACCGAAACTTCCAGCTGCCATTATGGGGCATTTTCTCTTCGAGTATGCACATCCCTTCTACGATGGTAATGGCCGCACGGGGCGCTACCTACTGGCCCTATCCCTTGCTGATTCCTTAACACTGCCTACCGTACTCTCGCTTTCAAGGATTATAGGGGAGCATAAAAACGCCTATTACAAGGCTTTTGTGGAGGCAGAAGATAAGCTCAACTGTGGCGAATTAACCTTCTTTGTTGCAGCCGTGCTGGACTTTATTGCCCAAGGGCAGGCTGAGCTGATTGAGCTCTTCGAGGTTCAGGCGGGGCAGCAGACCAAGGCTCAAGGCTTGTGCAGGGAGCTGGTCCAAGAAGCTGACCTCCCTAAGCCTGCCGCTTCTCTGTTAGAAACTCTCATGATTGAGCACTTATGTGGTATCCGTCAGGGAATGACCCTCGACGAGGCATCCGAGCAGCTCGACTTGGGGAAGCAGAGTGCCCGTGCATACTTGGGGCAGCTCGAAGGGGCTGGATTAGCTCAATACGTAGGCAGGCGGCCCTTGAGACTGGCGGTGTCAGAGGAGATTGCGGGGCAGCTCAGGCGGGAGTAGGCGGACTAGGGGAGCCTTGGACTAGGTAGGGCTGGCCGGAGAGGGCGCGGGTGGCTGCATCTTGCATGGAGGCGGCTGCGATGCCTTGCTTGGCAAACATGACTACTTGTCCGCTCACTCCGTAGGGTGAAAAGCCTTGGAATTGCACGACGGGCGGGTTACCGGGCATCATGAGAGAGCCGGTGGCGCGCTCAACGGTTTTGGCGATGGCTTGAGCGCAATCGTTGAGATTTTCGCCTCCGCGAACAGTGAAAGAGACTATCGCTACCGCTTCGCCGGCAGCAGGAATCTTCTCTAAAGCTGTAGTGTTGAGCACCGAGTTGGGAATCCACATCTCATTGCCTGCGCGGTCGACCACAATAGTGTTGCGCCAGTTGATGTCTTTAACGGTACCGGTAATGCCTTGTAAGGAGATGATGTCGCCAGGCTGAATCACCTTGCTGAGCATGAGCCCAAAACCGCCAACAATGTTGGCAATCGTATCTTTCAAGCCTAGTGATAAGGCCAAGCCGGAAACGCCAAGAGCCGTAGCCACAGTAGTAGGGTTGATGCCGAACACGGGCTGAAGCACGCTTGCCGCAGCGAAAACCCAAATAACTGCCTTAATGATGTTAACGAAAATTGAGGCAGAAGGAATGACTGTGCGCTCTAAGGTGCGGCGCATGATGACCGAAACAAACCGAGAGGCCAAAGCCGCGCAAATCACGACGACCACAAGCAACACAATACGGCCCGAGTTATGCTTCAACCAGGCCAGGGCAAGATCGCTCAACTGCATAGCCGAGCGCCCCGGATCCGTTTCAACAAGCGTCATATCACTCAGATTCCTCCCGTATGGAGCTCTGACTGCCACTGTATGCTCCTTGAAAACTTATTGTAATCGCAGAGGAGCCGACTTGCTGAGAGCGTGATAGAACACGCCGGGCGCTCGCTGGCGCTATGGTTTGCAGTGGCTCAACGGCGTCCGCTAAAGTGTTTATACAATAATGCCGATTCCAAAGGGGTAAAGCAATGGCTGAGATTAACGACCAGAATCTAGCAGACGGGCGCAGCGAACGGGAGCGCATGCTGGCAGGTGAGCTCTACAATGCGGGCGATCCGGAGTTGGCAGCTTTGCGAGATAAGGTCCACGAGCTCTGCCGCCAGTACAATGCCCTGCCTGAGACTGCTCGCCAGGAGCGCGAAGCGATTATGAAGGAGCTCGTGCCAGATATGGGTACGGAGAGTGAAATTTTGGGCCCGGTATTCTTCGATTACGGCATTCACACCACCATCGGCAGTCGCGTGTTTGCCAACTTTAACTTCTCCGTGCTCGATGTGTGCCCGGTCACCATTGGAGACAACGTGATGATGGGCCCCAATGTCTCGCTAATGACGCCCCTGCACCCCCTGTGCTTTGAGGATCGCAACCTGCGCAATTCCGCGTCCGGTGAGCCTTTTGACTACGAATATGGCGCTCCCATCACCATTGGTTCGAACTGCTGGTTGGCAGCAAACGTGACGGTGGTTGGCGGCGTCACCATTGGCGAGGGGTCCGTCATCGGTGCGGGCTCCGTAGTAACTCACGACATTCCAGCCCACACTCTGGCCTACGGCACCCCTTGCAAGCCCATCCGCCAAATCACGGAGGCCGACCGTATGACCATGCCCACGCGAGTTCCCGAAGCCAAGTAATCCAAAGAAATGACTGCTTGACCACACTGTGTGAAGAAAGTGTGAAATAATATCTTCTACCCGAAATAGTTTTGGGTAGAAGATATTCTATATAGAGATGTTGTGATTCCTATATCAAGCAGTGGGAGGTGTGACTATGACCTATGCGGAGGAAGCGTTCGAAGAGCTCTCTCGTTTGGTTATGGAACACCGCAAGTCAGTTCCCGACCAAGTGAACCGGGCGGCGCGCGGAGAATCAGTCGTTTTGCGAGCGCTCGAACAATTCGGCAGCCTCACTCCCTCGCAACTTTCGAAAATTGCTCACCTAAGCTCAGGCAGGGTCTCTTCACTCCTGAAATCGTTGGAGGAGAAGGGATTTGTGAGCCGAGAGGGTGATGAGCAAGATCGGCGCAATGTGCACGTCTCCATTACTGAGGCGGGCAGCGAGCGCAACCGAAAAGCTCACGAGATGATGAGGGAAGATATTTGCTGGGTATTTGAACAAATGGGCGAGACGCAAACCCGCGAATTCATCCGTTTAGGTTCGCTCTTTTGCCGCTACTCAGGCTTGCGTTTTCAAATGCGAGTAGGCGAGAACCAGACGGAGTTAACTGCCGGCTAAAGCAGTCTAGTGGGCGGCGTGATACATACGCTCGCTCACAGCCCACAACCAAAAAATTTGAGGCGCCTGTCTCGCAAGAAGTCGAACCGTTTCGATGCGTTTAAGGCCTAGCCTCCTATCAACTTCCCACCAAGGCCCGGCTCTCTTCGCTGGGTCGTGAGTTGGGCAAGCAAGAGATATAAGCACTTGAAATGCTTACCGAAATATCAAAAGGATGAGCGCAATGATACGAATCTGTCGTTATCTGTCCAAAAGCGAGGTGGGCCAACTCTTCTTGGTCATCGCCTTCATTGTGACGCAGGTGTGGCTGGACTTGAAGCTACCCGATTACATGGCAGACATCACCCGTCAGGTGGAAACTCCGGGCAGTCAGATGAGCGAGATTTGGCAGGCCGGCGGCAAGATGCTCCTAGTCTCCTTCCTCTCCCTGGCCTGCGCCGTGCTCACCTCCTACTTCGCCGTGCGCGTGGCTTCGTCTTTCTCGCAGCACTTGCGCTCGCTGGAGTTTGCCAAGGTGGAGTCCTTCTCGACTGCTGAGCTGGGCCAGTTCTCAACCGCCTCGCTCATTACTCGCTCTACCAACGATGTAACCCAGGTGCAGATGTTTATCACCATGGGTCTAGTCATGCTCGTTAAGGCCCCAATTATGGCCGTTTGGGCCGTCTGCAAGATTGCGGGCAAGGGGTTTGAGTGGACTATGGCTACCGGAATTGCAGTCGTGATTCTCTTGGTCATCGTGGGGCTCTTAATGGCCTTCGTAATGCCGAAGTTTAAGCGGATGCAGGCCCTGACTGACAATATCAACCAAGTGGCTCGCGAAAACCTGACCGGCCTGCGGGTGGTACGTGCTTACAACGCTGAAAACTATCAGGAAAGCAAGTTCACCAAGGCCAACGACGAGTTGACCGGAACTCAGCTCTCCACCA
Source organism: Bombiscardovia apis (assembly GCF_033095945.1). NCBI lineage: Bacteria > Bacillati > Actinomycetota > Actinomycetes > Bifidobacteriales > Bifidobacteriaceae > Bombiscardovia > Bombiscardovia apis. The sequence continues at coordinate 380,272 of NZ_AP026800.1, forward strand.
CCCGCGCGATGGGCCTGATGATGCCAGTGATGAACACTATTATGAACGGTCTCATGCTGGCCGTCTATTGGATTGGCGCCTACTTAATTAATGCCGCCGGCTTCCAAGATCGCATCACCCTCTTCGGCAATATGGTGGTCTTCTCCTCCTACGCCGTGCAGGTCATCATGTCCTTCTTGCTTATGAGCATGGTCTTCGTGCTCTGGCCGCGCGCCGACGTCTCCGCCCACCGCATTATGGAAGTGCTCGATACTAAGCCCTCCATCACCGACGGCAGTGAGCGCTCCGGCAAACCTGGCAGCGAAGGTCAGGTAGCTTTCCATGACGTATCCTTCACATATCCCGGCGCTTCGGCCCCGATTCTGGAGCATGTCGACTTCTCGGTCGATAAGGGCCAAACGATTGCCTTTATTGGCTCCACCGGCTCGGGCAAGTCCACGCTGATTAATCTCGTGCCCCGCTTTGCCGACGTCTCGGGTGGTGAAGTCATGGTCGACGGCGTAGACGTGCGCAACTACGAGGTGAAGGCCTTGCGAGACAAGATTGGCTACGTGCCTCAGCAGTCCTTCATGTTCCGCGGAACTGTCGAGTCGAATGTGGCTTACGGCGACCAAGCTGAGGGTGTGAATGATGCCGAAAAGCTTGAGCGCGTTAAGGAAGCGGTGGGCGTGGCTCAGGCTGAGGAGTTCGTCTCCGGCATGCCCGATACCTATCACTCGGATATCTCCCAAGGCGGTTCTAACGTATCAGGTGGTCAAAAGCAGCGCCTCTCCATCGCCCGCGCCGTGTGGAGGAAGCCGGAGATTCTGATTTTCGACGACTCCTTCTCGGCTCTCGATTTTAAGACCGACCGCGAAGTGCGCGACGCTTTGAAAACTCAGATGAAGGGGACCACGATGATGATTGTGGCCCAGCGCATCGGCACCATCATGGATGCCGACCAGATTGTGGTCTTGGACCAGGGCCGCGTCGTAGGTAAGGGCACCCACCAAGAGTTGCTGAAAACTTGCGAGGTCTACCAGCAGATTGCCAAAAGCCAGCTGACCGAAAAGGAGCTGGCCGCGTGAGCCCGTCGCATTTGCACACCATATTGATGCTTGAGTTAGTTTTTACAAGGAGTTTGAATAGACAATGAGTACAGCACAGCGTTCGGCGGCCGCCCGGCCGTCTCGGGGTGGGCATGGCCCTATGGGTGGCCCCGGACCGGTGGAAAAGCCGGAGAGCTTCGGTACAGCCATGAAACAGCTGGGGCGCTTCTCGAAGCGATACATTCCAGCCGTTATTGTTGCTTTCATTTTTGGTGCGGTAGGAGCTGCCTGCCAGATTGTGGGCCCGGAATGGCTGAAGAAAGTCACCGATGCTATTGCCAAGGGCATGCCCGCAATCGTCCACGGCAAGCCGGTTTTGGGTTCTATCGATTTGGCTTATGTGGAGCGCATTTGCTTCGTATTGGTGGGCCTGTACGTGGGCTACGCCGTGTTGACCTATGTGCAGTCTTGGATTATGGCTACCATGACCCAGCGTACGGCTCAGAACTTGCGTGAGGCAATTTCGGAGAAAATCAACCGTCTGCCCTTAAAATATTTCGACAAGGTCTCCTACGGTGACGTGCTGTCGCGCATTACCAACGATGTAGACGCCATCGGCCAGACCTTAGGGCAGAGCTTGGGATCGCTCGTTATATCGATTACCACTTTTGTGGGCTCGCTCATTATGATGTTCCTTAATAACGTAACTATGACCTTCGTGGCCATCGGTTCAGCAGTTGTGGGCACTATCTTAATGATGGTCATTATGAAGTTCTCCCAAAAGTATTTCGTGCGCCAGCAGATTGCTCTGGGTGATGTAAACGGTCACGTGGAAGAGAAGTATGCGGGCCACGTAATTGTCAAGGCCTACTCGGGCGAAAAAGACTCGATTGAGGAGTTCGAGCGCTACAACGCAGACCTCTACGAGTCGGGCTGGAAGTCGCAGTTCCTCTCCTCGCTGATGATGCCTCTGATGAACTTCGTAGGCAACTTCGGCTACGTGGCAGTGTGTGTGGTCGGTGCTTCCCTAGCCATGAACGGCACTATTACTTTCGGCGTGATTGTGGCCTTCATGATGTATATTCGCCTCTTCACACAGCCCCTGAGCCAGTTCGCGCAGGCCTTCCAAAACCTCCAGCGCACGGCTGCTGCTTCCGAGCGCGTCTTCGGTTTCCTCAACGAGCCCGAGATGGATGGCGAAGAAGGCAAGCAAGGGCTGCTGGGTGAGGGCAAGCCGGTCGAGGGCCACGTCAAGTTTGAGCACGTGAACTTCTCCTACGATGGTGAGCACAAGGTTATTCGCGACTTCACTGCCGAGGCTCAGCCGGGCCAAAAGGTAGCGCTAGTTGGTCCCACTGGCGCTGGCAAAACGACCATGGTCAACCTGCTCATGCGCTTCTACGAGCTCGACTCGGGCAGTATCAGCATCGACGGCATTCCCACTTGCGATGTGCCGCGCTGGAATGTGCACGACCAGTTCTCCATGGTTTTGCAAGACACTTGGGTATTCCGCGGCACTGTCAAAGAGAATATCGTGTATGCCAAGAAGGGCGTAAGCGACGAGCAAGTAGTGGAAGCGTGCAAGGCTGTGGGCCTCGACCACTTCATTCGCACCCTGCCTCAGGGCTACGACACGGTTTTGACTGACGACACTTCACTCTCCCAGGGCCAACGCCAGCTGATGACCATCGCCCGCGCCATGGTGCAAGATGCGCCCATCCTGATTTTGGACGAGGCTACTTCTTCGGTCGATACCCGCACCGAGGAGCTGATTCAAAAGGCTATGGATGCTCTGAGCAAGGGCCGCACTTCCTTCGTAATTGCCCACCGCCTCTCCACGATTCGCGACGCTGACCTAATCCTGGTTATGAACCACGGCCAGATTATCGAGCGCGGTACCCACGACGAACTGCTCAAGCAGGGCGGTTTCTACGCCGACCTCTACAACAGCCAGTTCGCCTCCGCTGAGCTTTTGGCCTAGGAATTCCTGCGAGACGATGCATCCAGAGAGGGCCGGAGCCAACCAAGCTCCGGCCCTCTCTGCCTTTTCATTGAAGGGTCATTCTTTTTGCTTGCTCTGAGGAATAGATCAGCACTGAGAGTGAAAGTATAAAAAGGATAAAGAACAGCAAGACACAAATCCACAAAAGATTCGACTGTGATTGGTTGAACTGGGTATAGAGGTCGGCATGCTCGTCGCTATAGACTCCAGCTTTCATTTGCATATAGACAGTGAGAGCTAAGCCAAGGAAGCTCAGAGCGTTCATGATAATCGCAAGCACTTTCATAGGTATCTCCCTCCACAATCTTTAGCTAAAACCAACTAGTTAAAACGTAGCCATGGATGGGTAGTAGTTTACGGTTAAAAGCAATAAAGTAGCTCTCCACCGTAAATGCCAGCAAAATGCTACGGATTACACATTTGCGTTCCGCGTCTCATGATGTTCCCATATCGTTAAACACTAACCAATCGAATACAAAAGCGCAAAAGGATTATAAGAATAACTCAATATAGCTTCATTGCGTGAGTCCATATATATGTGATTGCTCTGTTTTGCAAAAGCGCCCCATTGCACTTGTACTATAGGCAACGGATATTTTGTTCTTTATGGTGCGCGTGTGTTGGTGAATGACAATGGTGTTGTTTGTTGTTGGGGTGGTGTGTATACTGTGGGAACGTTATGCCGTGTTGGGGGATACAGTTCGGCTGTTGGTTGTTTATTTTTTTTGCGTGTGTTTTGCCTGTGTTGGGCTAGGGGTGATGGATCGTGTCGAAGCTCTCGATGGTGGTGAGCAAGGTCGTATTGACCGCGATTTCTGCATGCCTTTTTGGCGCGGTTACGGTGCCTGCTGGTGCTGCTAGCTTGACCCCCCCCCCCAGGACTCTGTAGCTTCAGCTTGGGCTGACTCATCACACGCTTCTGGTGCAACAACTGCCACTACCAGCACTGATACAGCTTCTACTTCTGCTGCTGCTTTTTTAAATTCTGCTGGTTCTGTTGATCCTGGTGTAACAACAGAGGGTTCCGCGGTGAACACTGCTGCTAATACGGGGTCAGCTGCTCATATTGCTTCTCCCTCTTCTCCTTCTCCTTCTCTCTCTTCTCTCTCTTCTTCTGTTGGTAAGAGTACTGCTGTTTCTGGTTCTTCTTTTTCGGGTTTGTTGGGTGCGGTGAGTTCTGGTTGGGGTGGGGCTCTTGGTTGGGTGAGGGGTTCGTGGGGTAAGGCTACTGCCACGGTTGATCGTTGGGCTGCTGACGCGTATGAGGTGCTCTCTCCCAGGATTGAGGCTGGTACTCGTTCGGTTTCGATGGTGGTGTCTGCTGATGGTACGCCGCCGTTTGATGTGGTGGATAAAGCTGGTGATGATGCTAGTGATCATAACGGTATTGTGCGTGTCAATGATTTGATTACGTATCGTGTTGATTTTGGTGTGTCTGGTGTGCATTCGGCGAATACTACGGTGCGTATTGTGTTTCCTAAGGGTTTGATGCTTGATAGGTTGCCTGCGTTTTGTGGTCAGGGTTCGTCGCTTGTGCCGGCGAGTGCTGGTGAGGTGAGTTTACCGTATACAGCGAATTCTGTTGATGACCTGTCTGAGCAGACGTTGTCGTGCAATGTGGGTGATAGGGATGCCGCTGCTGAATCGTTTGCTGTGTCGGTGAAGGTGAGTAACGCTGTTCATAACAATGCTGTACTTACTCCCAAAGCGTTAACTCTTAAAGGTGACAACCTTACTGATGTAGTAACGAACAAACCGTTGCCTAGTGTTCGTGCTTCCTCTTCATTGAAGTGGGATTTGACTATGAACGGCATCCAAACAGATGAAAACACGGGTGGAACTTGGGGGCCACTTTTGGCATATTGTCCACAAGACAGCACTCGTATGTGTATGTTTACGGGATATTCTTTAGCAATTTATTCTAAGGCGAATGGTAAGGGTGCTATGCCTGCAACTGAGCCCGTTACTGTAACTGTCGATTTGTCTCCGAGGAAGCTATTTCCGGATTTGACGGAAGCTCAATACCAGCAGTTGGAAACCCCAAGTGGTAGGGCAAAGTATGGGGCATCTGTGCACGATGATATTAACTTAATAGGGTGGGCTCCTAATTTTGTAGCGCCAAGAGGCAGTACTGATAAGTCGGTACGTGAATCTGGCAATGTAACTTTTTCACAACCGGCTGGACCCAGCACGGCTGCAACAATTTCAATTGCGAGCACTGATTGGTCTCTTAAGACTGTACCTAAAACTGATACATCTGGACGTGCTGTTCCTGCGGAGTATGCTTACGCTGTGTCTGTGCCACTATCTGTATATGTGCCGATTGACACGATTAAAGAATTTGGCTACTACAGCAATGGAACTTGGAGTATTCAAACGCGGCCCACATATACGAATATACGGATGAAAGGATTTGAAGCTGGCGATGTACTGACTAGTTCAGAACAGCCAACATATAACGATTATCGTCAACTTCCTTTGTGGGTGAGAATTCCCGGTGGATTCGATGCAGTATTTGGCGGTATTCCCGGTGACCCCAATAATACTCCAGGGCAAATATTTGAACCGGGCATGTCCATACAAGTGGCAGGTCTGCCGGGTGGTGGAACCTATCGTAGCGGTGAAAACAAGGCTGCTCCTGGGCAGCGTGTAGTTACGCAGTTATGGCTAGGTGGTTCGAACTCTGGTATGCCTACCCCTGTTACACACCTGTCATGCAGCGCTTGGGATAGTACAAAAACACAGCTGACTAGACTTAATTTACCAAATCAGATTAAAGACACCTTGTATGGTTATCCAGTTCATAATGAAGCTGTATGGGTGTCGGGCATGTGGAATGATGACTCATGGACGGTAAATGACCCTTCTCGCGCGCCACACTTAGAAGTGCAATATGCCGGTACTGCCACACAGCCGTCTTCTGGTGCTGATTCAAGCTGCAGTGCTGGAGTCACTTGGTATGATGCGCCAGAGAAAGTGCCCGGTAATGATCCTACTAAAGCTGCTCAAGGTATATATACGGCAGTAAACAGGGTGCGCACATACGTAGTAGCTCCCGATCCTGTTGGACTTGTTGCTTCTCGGGTTGCTGTCACTATTCAGATTGGGCTAACGGTCGCTGCGGATAATATGCCTGATGGCACACTCTTACCTATATGGTCCACTGATATAGAAGTTGATAGAGAAGTCTCTTTCGCGGAAGCATTGGCATCACCTGAGACTTGGGTGTCGTCGTATAATTCGGCTGATCATTCTGGTGCTCCGGGTGATCGTTTGAAGTTGGCGCATGCGAGGGTGGGTGTGGCTTCTGGTGTGCGTAAGGGTAGTTCTGGTGTGTTTGTGCCTCAGGTGGCGGCTACTGGTGGGGATGTGGTGGAGTTTGAGTTGCGGGCGTCGTTGACGTCTGCTGGTGGTGCTGATCCGGTTGGTCATTCGGTGTGGTTGGAGGATTGTTTGCCGGCGGCGTTGGAGTATGTGCCGTCTGATGGTAGGGGTGGTGGTACGAGGCCGGTGCCGAGTGTGGTGCAGTCGTCGACTCCTTCTGATGCGAGGCGTCCGGCTTGTGCTGTGGGTGAGACGTATGTGCGGTGGGTGTTTGATGGTCAGGTGGTGAATGATCCTGTTCCTGTGGTGGTGTTGGCGGCTAGGGTGTCTGGTGCGGCTGATGATGGTTCGTATGTGAATAGTGTGGTGGTGTGGTCTGATGCGGATCAGTCTGATTTGGTGTCTCGTACGTCGACGGTTGCTGTGCGGGTTGACAATATTATTGGTGTGGCGGTTGATAAGCGTAATTTGACGGCTGCGGTTGAGGTGAATCGTATTGGGGCTAAGCAGGTTGAGTCGAATGTGTGGGAGTTGAGTTTACGTAATTCGCAGCCTACGACTGGTGGGCTTACTAATCCTGAGCTGGTTGATGTGTTGCCGGTTTCTGGTGTGGCGGGTAGTTCGTTCTCTGGTACGGCGAAGCTTAAGTCGGTGACGGTGACTCGTGGTGACTTACCGGGTAATGCGGTTTTGGTGGAGTATACGAGTTCTTCTAACGTGCCCAGGGATCCGAAAGTGGCGGTGCCTGCGTCGGTGAAGTGGTGTTCGCAATCGCAGTTAGGCTCTGCTGGCTGTCCTGTGACTGTTGCTGATACGAAGGCGGTGCGTCTTACTCGTCCGGGTGTGTTTGCGTCTGGTGAGTCGATTAGTGCGACGGTGGCTGTTGATGTGGTGGGCGATAAGACAGGTGATGTGGTTTCGAACACGGCGTACGCCAAGATAACTGGTTTGAAGGATTCGGTGGGTCCGGTTGATCGTGCGCAGAAGATTGTTGGCTCGTCCCTGTCTGGTCAGGTGTGGTGGGATTTGGATGGTGGGGGTGTTCGTGATGCGAGCGAGCCGGTGGTGAAGAGCTTGTTGGTGCGTCTTGCGGGTACGGATGGTTTGGGTAATGCGGTGTCTACGTATACGTGGACGAATGGGTCTGGTAAGTACTCGTTTATGAACTTGCGTTCTGGCTCGTATCGGGTGAGCGTGGATAAGAGCAAGTCGGTTGGCTTTACGAAACAGTCTCAGGGTTCGGATCGAGCTATTGATTCTGATGTTGATGCTAATGGTGTGGCAAACGTGACCCTGCCGGTGGCTGGTTCAGAAGGGTCGTCCTCTGATGCTGGCTTGCTGACGGGTTCGCTGTCGTGGAGTAAGGTGACGGGTCCGACCGCTGGTGGTGTGAAACCGTTGGCTGGTTCGCAGTGGAAGATTACCAGTGCTTCTGGCGGTGCGGTCTCTGATGTGACAGGCACTTCACTGGGGTTGGTTGTTGATTGTGATACGTCTGGCGCATGTCAGGCAGGTCAGGTTGATGTTGACCCGGTTCGGGCTGGGTTCAAAGTAGCGTACCTGCCTGCTGGCTCGTATGTGTTGACGGAGACGAAAGCACCACCAGGGTATGTGGCTGATACGAAAGAGTACGCGTTCACGGTTGATTCGGCTCATGTGAGTGTGGATTTGGGTCGGATTGTGAATGTGCAGCAGCGCATGCCTGGCCTACCGCTTACTGGTGGGGTTAGTGTGATGGCTTACTTGTTGCTTGGTTTGGCGTTCTTGTTGGGTGCGGGCTTGTTTGGGGTGTCACGTTCGCGTCGGTTGCTGTCAACGCTGACGAGGGGGCGGCATCAATGAACAAGCTGATAGGTGTGGTACCTCGTTCTTGTGCGTGTGCTGGTGTGCATTGTGCTGGTCGCTTCGTGACTTGGCTTGTATCCCAGTGTGTTACTCGGATGGTTGTGTGTGCTGGTGGGGGTAGTCGTGATGGTCCTTGACTGGTGTGACTAGCCGTGGGGGAGTGGCTGGTGGTGAACAGTGTGCCTGTTTGCGTGGTTTAGGCCTGTGTGGCTTGGGTTGTGTGATGGGTGCTTAACAGTGTGTGAACAATGGTGTGCCGTTAACGCTTTGGGGTTGGCGGTGTGAAGGAGAAGATGATTATGAAACATGTAGGTGTTCGGGTTTGGGAGGCTGCGCTTGTTGCGGTGTCGTTGGCTTCGTTGGGGTTGACTGGTGCTGCGGTAGCACTGCCGTCGGCTCCTGAGTATGGTGATATTGATCAGTCGAAGACTGGATCAGTGATTATTCATAAGCACGAGCGGCAGAATGGTACGAGTGAGACCGCCTCTCCTGATGGTTCAGCGAGTATTAGTACGCCGGGTATTGAGGATGTGGAGTTCACCTTGTATCGGGTGGCTGGCTTGGATATGAGCGATCCCGCGACCTGGGATGAGATGGCCACCTGGATTGCTCCTTCCGTACTGGATGATGCGTCGGCTGCTACGACCACGATTAACAATCACGCGCTTACTACTCCGGGTGTGAAGGTAACCACGGATGCGACTGGTTTAGCGACGGCGTCTAACTTGCCGGTTGGCGCGTATGTGGTGGCTGAGACCCGTCACCCTTCCCAGGTAGTGGATATCGCTCAACCCTTTATCGTGACGATCCCCTTCCCTGATAACGCCCGCCCCTCAGGAGCCACCAATGGTTGGCTCTATGATGTGAACGTGTACCCCAAGAACGGTGTGGGCTCCATCGACAAAACAGTAAGTGAGCAGACTGGTCTTGGTTTGGGCTCTATTGTCTCCTTCCCGGTCACGGTTGGTGTGGCGAAGATAGCAGACAACGCCAGCTTCTCGTATTATGTGGTGCATGATCCGATGGATAGCAGGCTCACTGATGTGAAGGTGGCATCGGTAACAGTAGACGGTACGGCTGTGCCGGCCACGCATTGGAAGGAAACAGTAACGGGTCAGGATGTGGACTTGTCGTTTACTCAGGCTGGTTTAGCGTGGTTGAAGACTATTGCTGGTAAGCAGATCGTGGTTACTTTCCAGGGTAAGGTCAACTCGCTTGGTGCTGACGGTATTATCCGTAATAAGGCGGAACTGTATTCGGATACGCAGGTTACGCCTGACCCACCCGTCACGCCTCCTACGACTCCTCCGTCTAATCCTCCGACCGCTCCTCCTACTTCTCCTGAGGTGCGAACTAATTGGGGTGACGTGGTTATCAGCAAGTTGGATGCGGCTGACCATAGTAGTGGCTTGTCTGGTGCTGAGTTTGAGGTGTATGAAGCACAAACCCCGTACGCGGCCGATTGCTCAACCGCTCAAGCCACCGGCAACGCGTTGACCGTAAGCTCAGGAGCAAGTTTCGTCACCGCTGTTGGCGGTAAAGTCACCATCCCTGGCTTGTTTGTCTCGGATTCGAAGAACGCTCCCGCCGACGCAGCTCAACGCTGCTACGTGATTAAGGAGATCAAAGCACCTGCTGGTTACGTGTTGCCTACCGGATCGGCAGCGTTTACCCCGGTAACCGTGAAGACTGGTGTCACGAACGGTGTTGATGTGACGGTTGAGGATAGTAAGAATAGTATGCCCCCTCTGCCGTTAACCGGTGCTGCAGGCCTAGTGGTCTTGACGGTGGCTGGCGTGTTGTTACTGGGTGCGGCTGTGTTCCTTGTTATTAAACGCCGCGCTTAATTGTCAAGTGTGGTGTGGGTTCGTGCCTGGCAGGTAGCTTCCCCCAGATAGTTTGCCGGGCTGCTTGAGTAATAGTGGTAGAGCAGGGTTAGTCAGATTCTCTTACTTGGCTAGCCCTGCTCTTTCCCGCTTATAAGGGGTCCAGTGTGGTTGAGTGAGGAGGGGGGTAAGTACATGGTTAAGAAACCACTCAACAAAAGCGTGAAACCGGCTAAGTCTGGTCGTGGTTCAGCCTTACTCGTGTTCGTCTTAGTGCTAGCCGGTACGGTTTCGCTGCTCTATCCTACGGCGAGTTCGTGGGTAGCGCAGTACGAGCAGTCCAGGCTGATAGCCCACGGCGTGCCTGACTCTAGGACAGAGGACCGTTCGAAAGCGCAACATGAGTTGGCTTTGGCTCGCGCTTACAACGATGACCTGCATGCGGGCGCATCCTACCGGGCAAACACGAACCAGCCTGTGAGTAAAGCTGGTAAAGACCAGCACGAGCAATACTTGAAAGCGTTAGACGCGGGCAACGGGTTGATGGCGCGCTTGCAAATACCCGGCATCCGCCTTGACCTGCCGGTTTACCATGGTACTAGCGATGACACCTTACTGCAAGGAATCGGCCATCTAGAGGGTACCAGCCTACCGGTCGGAGGCCAAGGCACGCACGCCGTACTGACCGGGCACAGAGGTTTAGCCACGGCTACAATGTTTACCAACCTAAACCAGGTTAAGGAAGGTGATCGGTTCACGCTTTCTAGTTTCGGTGAGGTATTAACCTACGAGGTAGTTAGAACCCAGGTCGTTGACCCTGACCAAACACGTAGCCTGAAACCAGTAGAAGGCCAGGACCTGGTTACTTTGGTGACGTGTACTCCCTTGGGTGTGAACACACAGCGCATTTTTGTTACTGGTCAGCGTATTTATCCCACACCGGAGAAGGATAAGAAAGCCGCAGCCGCGCGCCCTACGATCCCGGATTTCCCCTATTGGACTCTTATTATCGCAGCAGTGTTCTTGGGTGACACGTACTGGCTCTACCGCAATCTAAAAACCGAGAAACACAGTGTTCTAACCGGTGAAATACCCGCCGGGCCCAAACATAAGCACATACGCCGAGCAACTGCCGAGCATAAGCAACAAAACAAGTATGAAAAGAACAGCAAAGCAAAATTGTGCTCAACACAGTGAAAACATTTTATTCAATGCTACACAATAAAATAGGAAAGACGGCTTACAGTTACATATTAAAGGAACGATGAGAAGGATTCTCCGGTGGATGTGGTTATCGGAGAATGTTTCAGTGGCCACTTCTAAACACGGTCCGAGCTTGCTCTTGGTCCATACTTGAGGTAAGATAGAGAAGTTGTGTGTTTGAGTCTACGCTCATGTTGCGGAATCAAATGCACTGGAAGACTTAGAAAATAACGTCAAAGGGAGTCATCATGGCAGCTCGTTGCGCAGTGTGCGGCAAGGGTCCTCGCGCTGGTTTCAGTGTTTCGCATTCGCATATTCGCAATAAGCGCGTCTTCCGTCCCAACCTACAGTCGGTTCACACTACTGTCGACGGTGAGAACATGCGCATTCGCGTCTGCGTCAAGTGCCTCAAGGCTGGCAAGGTGCAGCGCGTAGCTGCCTGAGTCACCTCGGCCAATACTTATAGACCTCCAGAGTTCTCTCTGGGGGTCTTTGTATTTGCGCTTACAGCAGGGCTCGCGGCTCCTGGGCTTCGGATATAGTCGAAACAACGGGCAGGAGGAAGCATGACCACGGCACAGACGGTTTCGCTCACTAGCGCAGTATCGTCGCTTCTGAGCAACAAACGTCGGGTCAGTGCGCTCAAATCTCTTGGCATTGTCAGCGTCGCTGATGCTCTCACCTATTACCCCTTCCGCGTAACTGACCCGGTACCGGTGCGCTCTATTGCCGAACTGGTAGTAGGCACGCCCAGCGCTCTGGCGGCTCGCGTGGAGCAGGTGCGAGCGGTTCCGATGGGAGGCAGGCGCGGCTTTCGCCTAGACGTGCTCATAGACGATAGCGACTACGCTCCCGAGCGCGGTATGGCTGGTAAAACGGCCCGTTTAGTATTCTTCTCCCACCGCAAGTCTTACATTGACTGGATGCAGATGCGGCTCCAGCTGGGCATAAGCGTGGTGCTAGCGGGAGACCCCAGCGTCTTCAACGGGCAGTTGCAATTCACTCATCCCGAAGTGTTAGTCGTGGCTCAATCTCCCAGCGGTTCGGCTTCCGACTTACTGCCCGGCTCTATTCGCCCAGATGCTGACTCGGTTGAAGAGGCCCTCGCAAAGGTGTCTCGCCCCCGTCCGGTCTACCATGCCAATTCGCGCATATCTTCGGACCATATTCACGAGACTATCGTCGGCTTTATGCGTATGCTGGCAGCGCCCGCAGCTCAGTCACCAGAGCCGGCTGCCGATTCTGCCGATTCTGACGCTCCTGCTGCTGCCCCCGCTGTAGATGCTGCGCCTGAAGGCCCCGAGTCTGACTCCACTGCCGCTCCCATAGACTCTCAGGCCTTAGCTGCCGCCGTTCCTGACATTCTGCCCGAGTCGGTGCGGACCAGCAATGGCCTTCTGAGCCGGGCCCAAGCCTTCGTGAGTATGCACACGCCTAGTCAGGTATCTGGTTTCCGAGCAGCAGCCGAGACTTTGCGCTTTGAGGAGGCATTCGTCTCGCAAGTTGCCCTGCTGCGCTCACGCAACGAAGCCCGCAAAATTGAGACTTACACTTGCCCTCAGCCGCAGCCCGGCTCCCTGGAGCAGCGTTTTGTTGATTCCCTGCCCTTCCAGCTCACCAGCGGTCAGAGTGAAGTCATTGACCAAATCGGCCAAGACATGGCTCAGGATTACCCCATGCAGCGGCTTTTGCAGGGCGAGGTGGGCTCGGGTAAGACGGTAGTAGCTCTGGCGGGCATGTTGCAAGCGGTCGAAGCAGGCTATCAGGCCGTGCTGGTGGCGCCGACTCAGGTCTTGGCTGAGCAGCATTTTGAGTCAATCGGCCGCATGCTGGGCGCTCTCAGCAGTTCAAGCTCGGACCAGTCTGACGGCGAGGGAAGTGCAGCCGAGGCAGACGATTCTATCGATGACGCTCCTAAAAAAGATGGACAAAGTCATGTGAATAAGGAAGCTCCAGTTCCTCTGGTCCTCTTAACGGGCGGTATGAAGCTCTCCGAACGCCGCCGGGCCCTAGCTATTTCGGCTTCAGGCCAGCCCTGCATTGTTATCGCTACTCACGCCGCTTTTTCCAAGACCTTCCAAGCTCCCAATCTCGCCTTGGCGGTCATCGACGAGCAGCATCGCTTTGGTGTAGAGCAGCGCGAGGCCCTGCGCCGCAAGTCCGAGAAAGCTCCGCATTTGCTGGTTATGACGGCCACACCCATTCCGCGCTCGGCAGCGATGACTTGGTTTGGCGACTTGGATATTTCCATGCTGACCCAGCTGCCCGGCGGCCGAAAACCGGTGCAAACATATGTGATTCCCGAGCTCGATTCGAGCACCATGGCCAATATGTTCCTCCTGATGCGCCAGCGGGTCGAAGCGGGGGAGCGCGCCTACGTGGTCTGCCCCCGCATTGACGAGGACGATCCTGCCGAGCAGACGGGAGCTGCCGGTGAGGGCAAAGCGGCATCGAAGAAGGCAGTGGCCTGCGAAGCTACTGACGAGAACGCTTTCTTGGAGCTTGACCCCTATGCAACTCAGGAGAGCGAAGAATCTGAGCCTGCGCAGCCCCTCCATTCGGTTGAGGAAATCAGTCGGCGCTTGGCTTCGCTGCCCCAACTGGCAGGCATTCCTATTGCCACGCTCACTGGCCGAGATGACGACGAGACAAAGACGCAAGTAATGGCCGACTTCTCCTCGGGCAAGACACCGATTTTGGTGGCCACTACGGTAGTTGAGGTGGGCGTGGATGTGCCCCAAGCCTCGGTTATTGCCATATTTGATGCCGACCGTTTTGGTCTCTCCCAGCTTCACCAGTTGCGCGGTCGAGTCGGGCGCGGTGGCAGCAAGAGCTGGGCCTTCTTAGTTTCGAGAGCCCAGCCAGATTCCTTGGCAGCTCAACGCTTAGAGGTCATTCGCACTTCTACTGATGGCGCCCAAATTGCGCAGGCAGATATCGAATTGCGCGGGGCTGGAGATGTCTTGGGCGACGCTCAGTCCGGCGGCCGCTCCTCCTTGAAGCTCCTGCGGGTAGTGAGCGATGCCAAGATGATTATTAAGGCACGAGAGCAGGCCCAGTCCCTCCTAGAAGCCGACCCGGAACTGAAGGGCCAAGTGCAGCTGTCTGGTGCGGCCCTCGACTTTACGCGGGGCAACGAAACGTTCTTGACTTCCACCTGAGTTGAGCCCTAGAGCCAAGGAAAGGCTCAGGTAAATAGTTGACATTGTCCATTAATGCAAGCACTTATCTAGGTGTTGCAAGAGATATCGGAAGGTAGGAGCCATGCGTATTATCGCCGGCAGATTTAAGGGAATGCCCATCCCTGCAGCTCTCAAAGGCACCCGCCCCACTACCGACCGCACCAAGGAAGCTATATTCTCTCACTTGAGTGCCCAAGGCTACCTCGACGATGCTCGGGTGCTCGACCTCTACGCAGGCACCGGAGCCCTAGGTTTCGAAGCCCTATCCCGCGGCGGCCGCCAGCTGGTAGCGGTGGAATATTCGCGCAAGGCCGCCTCGCTTATTGGGCAGAGCGCAGCCAAGCTCAAGGCTTCTCCTGTCTGGCAGGAAGACGATTCCATTCAGGTGATTACGAATAAAGTAGAACGCTATCTGGCTGCGCCTGCCAAGGCCTTCGACCTTATTTTTATAGATCCGCCCTATGCTATGGAATCGGTCGACTGCGACCAGCTTTTGGCTCAACTGGGGGAGCAGGGTGCCGCAGTTTCAGGGGCTCTGGTGGTCTTAGAGCGGTCCACTCGCTCGCCTGAACCCCAGCTGCCCCAGGGGTGGAATCTCGAAGAGAGCAAGTCCTACGGTGAGACCGCTGTCTATTACTGCGTTAAAGAGTAAGCGCTAGGCAGGCAAAGGCAAGGAGGCTTGCGCAGGGGGGGCTTGCGGCCTGGCCTCAACTATTTGTGGGGGTGCTCGCCGCTCACATCCCAGCCCAGTGCTTCGAGCTTGGCCTTGTCTTTCTTGCTGAGTCCGGCGCAATCCAAGCGCTCTAACAGGTCTGGCCGAATCTGTGAGGTGCGTTCAAGGGCTTCATCTCGCCGGAAGCGGTCGACCTTGCCGTGGTCGCCCGAAGTCAGGACTTCTGGCACATCGAGCCCCCGCCAAGAAGTCGGGCGCGTGTACTGCCGGTATTCCAAAAGCGGCTCGGCGCCGGTGTATGACTCCTCTACAATCGAGTCGGGATTGCCCATAAATCCCGGTATTAAGCGGGTAATAGCCTCAAGCATGACCGCTACCGCCACCTCGCCGCCGTTCAGCACGTAATCGCCAATCGAATACTCGCGCACATCGTAGCCCTGCTGCTGGTAGTAGCTGGGCAGGCGACCATCGTAGCCCTCATAGCGCCCGCAGCCGAAGATCAGCTGACTGGCCCCGGCCAGTTCGGTGGCATCGGCCTGGCGAAAGAGCGGCGCCGAAGGGTTGGGGAAAATGAGTACTGGCTTAGCTTCGGCTGCCTGCCCTGGCTGCGAGTTCTGATTGGATTCGGCGCTGATTCCAAGTAGTTCATCTAAGCATTCGCCCCACACTTCGGGCTTCATTACCATTCCGGCTCCGCCGCCAACTGGCGTATCGTCGACAGAATGGTGCACATCGTGGGTCCAATCCCGCAGGTTATGCGTGCGCACTTCCAGCAGCCCCTTGGCTTGTGCCTTGCCCAGCAAGCTCAGCTGCATCACGTCAAAATATTCGGGAAACACGGAAACGATGTCAATCTTCATGCTCCCCATCCTAACCAAGGGCAGACCCAGCCTCCCGCACTCCGGCAAGCCTAGAGCTGATTATTGAGCAAGCCGATGGCGGTGGGGATCAGCCAGAAAACTCCTATAACGATGTAAGGCCACAGGTGGGCCCGGCTCACGGCGATGAATTCGCGGATAAAAGCGGTGGGCCAGTAGTAGCCTTTGGTGTGGCTGCCGATGCCGTCGGCCTTGAGTCCAACCTTGCTGGCATACTCGCTGGCGCGGTATACGTGGTAATCGCTAGTGACCAAGGCCGCCCGGTAGTCACGGCCCTGGCAGCGTTGCTCGATGATTTCCTTAGAATATTGCAGGTTCTCGAGGGTAGTGGTCGACTGCGCCTCTTGCACAATGGAGGCTGGATTGACTCCGCGCTCGCACACCAGGTAATGCTCCATGGCCTGCGCCTCAGAGATGACTTCGTCTGAACCTTGCCCACCCGAGACGATGATGGTGGCCTTGCTGCCTTGTTGCTCCCACAATTGCAATGCCTTATCGAGCCGACCCTTGAGAAGCGGAGTGGGCTGGTCTCCCAGTAAGCCAGCGCCGTGCACAACGATGTAATCATACAGGCGCTTGCGAGGCAGCAGGCGATAAAGGTATGAGTAGAGCAAAAGGGCAGCAAAAGTGAAGAAGAACCAAACTCCCTCAAGGGTGATTAATCCCGCTAGACTGGTGAGCCACAGGGGCGCGTGATAAGCGGAGAGTAAGGGGAAGAGCGTCATCATCGCCAAGATGCACAGGGCCAGCAGCGAGGGCAAGATAGTCGACAAACGCAGGCCCTCGTGGCCTACAACGATGACATTGTTAATGAGTAGGAAAGCAACCACCAATATTGGTGTTGCCACCACCAGTAGGGCTACAGGCAGCAGCAGATATTCTCTGCCGAATTGCAGGAGGAGGGTGCCAGCCAGGCTGACCACAAACAGGAGCAGCCAGATGGCGTTGCGGAACTGGCGGGGTTCGTGGTGCACGTCGTGCAGGAGCAGGAGCCCAAAAACGATGCTGGGCAGGTATAGCAGCAGGAGTTGCCAGCTTGTATTCATGCGTTTCTCTCCACTCTCATCGAGTTAGCTCTTCACCTCGACTCTATCAAGATTGTGCGCAGGCATGAGTTTTGTACTTTCTGAGAATATTTTGTGTATAAGTCGTAAAAGTATTGTAAGGTTGACACTGAAAACGTATTTGTCTGCGTCGGAGTGTGTCGAGGGAACGTTTCCGCGTGTTGCGAGTTAGTGAAGGAAAAAGAAGGGTTGGGGGCCATGGGTTCTTTTATCAATACATATAAGAAGGTGGCATCTGCCGTTGCGGTTGTAGTCACGGTATCAATGGGCTTTGCAGTCGCCACTGCTACGCACCCTGCGCACGCAGCCGAAGTTGACTCCGCACTCAAAACGGTGAGAGTTAATATTGACGGCAAGTTCTTAACTGATTTTGATTACACCAAGACTACTTACACGATTCCCGGAAAGCCTGCATACGTAGACCTGACCGGTGTGCCTAAGGGCTGGACTGTCGACAATGCTCTTAAGAAGAGCTCCTCTTCGGACCGGAATAAGAACGACATTCATCTCGGTTCGGACTTTACGCCAGAAGATACCGCGAAGTTCAAGGCTGCCGTTGGCGAAAACTTCAAGCCCTCCTATTACACCGATTCCACCGATGTTAAAAATCCAGTTGTTTTCAATGATTTTAGCTTGGATAAGCACGAATATGTTGGTATGAAGGTCAGCCAACAGCAACTGGTCAACCTCTCCTTCAATTTGAACGATAAGGATCAGGCTGCTTACCAGGCTGCTCGTGCTGCTGGCTTTGGCTTTGGCCGCGCTAGTTACGACGCTCAAGGTCGCCAAACTATTGAGCGCTCAGAGGTAAAGTACTTGAAGCTTGACATTATTGCGAACTACAGCAAAGACGTTCGCTCTATGAGCTATATCTTTACTGCCGAGCCAGATCTTGGTCCTATCGCCGGTGGCCAGTCTCAGGGAACTGCATGGCATGCTGACGATGAGTGGAGCATTTTGTCCAACACGTTCACTGACAGTTCCGTTTCTGTAACGATCAGGCCAGTTGCTGCGGCTCCTAAGGCTGCTGTAAAGTCTCTCGTCGGTACGACGGCGGGCGCCACTGCTGCTCCTGTTACCTACGTCTTCAACTATTCCGCAGCTGCTGCGGCAGCGGCTCAGGCAGCACCGGTTCCTGCCGTTCCTGGTAAGCCTGCTCCTGCTGCTCCGGCTCCGGCCGCTCCTGCGCAGCCTGAAGCTGCTAAGCCTGCTCCTAAGAGTGAGACTAAAGCTAAGGATCCTGCGCAAAAGTCCGTGCTGGCTCGTACCGGTTCTTCGATAAGTGTTGTGCTTGTGGCTGCTCTGGCTCTGGCCCTTGTCTCCGCTGGTGGTCTGCTGCTGAGCCGTAGGACTCGCTGAATGCTTAGACCCTAGTCTGACCTGTTCTCAGGTTCGATAGTTCGAAATGTGGCTGTTATCAACGATTGTTGCTAGCAGCCACATTTGTATTGTGAGGGTTGGGCCAAAGACCCGGGGCAGGATTATCATAGGAGAGCGCAATGCTAGCGTGTGAGACATGAATCATACGGTTGCGTAGCGATGAAACAGGTGATGGGGCGAATATGTCAGGTGTGAAGGTGGCTGTGAAGCGGTTGGTAGCTGGAATCGTAGGCCTTGCGGCACTTACTGTGGCTGTGATTGTAGGCACGCCCAGCAACGCTCAAGCAGCAATAGTCAATCCTAAACTAGCTGGTGTAAGCCTGAGTGCAGACGGCAAGCCCGTAGACAGCTTTGTATTTAATCGCACCAACTACCGGCTGGCAGCTAAGCCTGCTGCTGTGCGAGTCAGCGGCGTTCCCTCTGGTTGGACGGTTGCCCACGCTACTCAAACAAGCCAAGAGGATTCTTCTATCGATGTGTCCGCTTCGCTCGACTTCCAGATTGGTAGCAAATTCACCTCTGACGATTTAGCCCAGCTTCAGTCCATTGTGGGAGACAACTTCAAACCAGCCTATTATTCCGACGATGATGACACGCAAACAATGAGCATCATGAAGGAATTCAGTCTTGCCAAGCCTGCATACCCTGGCCTGCACCTGACCCACAAGCAGCTGGCTTCGCTCTCCTTCAACCGCCAGGAGCTCCAAGCTACGATTCAAAGCATGCGCGATGCAGGTTTCGAGCTAGGTGTGCGCTGGTACGATGCAGCCGGTAGGGAAGTCTCCGGCATCTTGCAGGCCGACCAAGTCGACTACGTAAACTTGTCGATTAGCAAGGGTCTAGGCTCCAATGCCCATTCGCTCAACTTTGTATTTACTACGCAAAAAGATATTTCCGTACTCGTCTCGGCGCAAATTCCCTCACTTTCTGGTCCTAAAAGCACCTGGACTTTAGACCCTGCTGCAATCGGCGCCACTTTTACTAACGTCACGCTCCAGCCCCAGCAGTCCGCTCAGAACTTGACTCGCGCCCTGCCAGACGTGAACAACCTGGTCAGTCCGGTGACTTACACGCTGGCCTATTCCAGCCTGCCGGCCTCCAGTGCTAGCACCTCTAACACCGGTCAACCTGCTGCGGCATCTGCACCGGCTGCTCCCAGCAAGCCAGACCAACAAGCTGCGGGCGCTGCTCCGTCTACTGACCCGGACTCTAGGGCTGCGGGCGCGAGCGATTCGGCCAAGGCGGCCGCCGATCAAGACAGTGCAATCTCGACTGATTTTTCCAACAGCAATCCGGTGGTGCGCGTGTTGGCAAAGACTGGTTCCTCCACTATTGCCTTGGTGCTCATTACGCTGGTACTTGCTATGGCGGCGGCATATATGGTGGCGTGGAGCCGTAATACAGCAGATAAGGATTGAAGTTCTTCTCTGTGAGCTCTCAGCAGAATACTGATGTGATTTCATCGAGGGAGAAAACGTTCTTGCCCTGCGTAAAGTGGCGCGAATCACTATTTAAATATGGAGATTCCCGCTTTTCGGGGTGTTGAGTCTGTAATTGGTGAGATGATTTTTATAGTAGCTCTTGACTAGGCCCTATCAATGCTGTATAAGGCCTGGCCAGTTCGGATGTCAATCACGGGCTGAGTAGTCTGCATCAGTCCAAACGCAACCGGGGGCGCAACGGTAGTATTAGCTCGTCGAAAAGAGTCGATATGAAGGTCGTAATATTCTCCACCTGCGTGGTCGATATGCTCTTCCCGAATGTGGCGAAGGCAATGGTCGAAGTGCTGGAGCGATTCGGCTGCGAGACCTACATGCCTATGAAGCAGATTTGCTGCGCTCAGCCCACGTTCAACAGCGGTTACGTTAAAGAATCTCGCCATACCATGCATAACGAGATTGATGCCCTCATGGGAGTCGATGCAGACTACATCGTGGGCCCGGCTGGCTCCTGTGTAAACATGCTCAAGGAGCTTCCCTTCCACCTGAAAGACGAGCCTGACTACCAGGCCAAGGCTAAGCAGATGGCCGATAAGACTTACGAATTCTCGCAGTTCGTCTACCGCGTGCTCGGAATTAAGAATGCGGGCGCTGAGCTCGACGCAGTGGGCACCTACCATCGCTCCTGCCACATGACCCGCCTGCTAGGGGAGCGCACCAGCCCCTTCGTTCTTCTTGACAACGTCAAGGATCTAAAAATGGAGCCCCTGCCTCACATCGAAAACTGCTGCGGTTTCGGCGGTATGTTCTCCATGAAGGAGCCAGAGATTTCTAAGCAGATGGTCAACGAGAAGGTCGACGATGTGCTCAGCACCGGCGCTTCGGTCTTAATCTCCTGCGATCCTGCCTGCTTAATGAACATTGGTGGCCGCCTGAACCGCCGGGGTGAAAAGATTACCATAATGCACTTGGCCGAAGTGCTCAACCACAATGTGGATATGAGCCGGGTTACGTTCGTGGATTCCAAGGAAGGAGCCCTGGTATGAAAACGGCTTCGATGATTCGCAACAGCGACCACGATTTTCTGACCCGCGTCAAGGAATCAGAGCAAGATAAGTTTGCACAAAAAGCTATTGCCAGCGCTCAGGACGCCCAGTGGGTGAAGCGCGAAGGTGCCCGCCAGGAGCTCGGCAACTGGGAGGATTGGCGCAACTTGGGCGAGCAGATTCGCCAGCACGTGGTGCGCTACCTGCCCGACTACTTGGAAGAGTTCTCTGACAACGTTGAAAAGAATGGTGGTCACGTCTTCTTTGCGCAAACCGACGTAGAAGCGCGCGACTTCATAGTAGAGCTGGCCAAGAAGAAGCAAGCCAAGCATGTGATGAAGTCAAAGTCGATGGTTACCACAGAAATTGGCATCGACAAGGCCCTGCTGGAGATTCCCGGCCTCGACCTGCTTGAGACCGATTTGGCCGAGTTTATCTTGCAGGAAGACGACTGGGATGAGCCTACGCATTTGGTCTTCCCTGCCATCCACAAGAACCGCGACCAAGTCCGCGAAGTCTTCATCAAGAAGCTGGGCTATGAGGGAGACAACGATCCCCAGCACTTGGCCCGCTTTGCCCGCAAGGTCTTACGCGAGCGCTTCCTCAAGAATGACTTCTGCATCACCGGCTGCAATTTTGCCATCGCAGACAACGGCTGGATTAACCTCGATACCAACGAGGGCAACGCTGACTTGTGCATGGCTATTCCCAAGACTCAGGTCGTGGTGATGGGCATGGAGCGTCTGGTGCCCACCCTCAAAGAAGCCGAGACCATGGATAACATGCTGGCCCGCTCCGCAGTAGGGCAGAAGATAACCACCTATTGCACCTTCACCAACCGCAAGACTGCCGACGAGACTGACGGCCCCGAAGACTTCTACGTGGTGATTCTCGACAACGGCCGCTCTAACGCTCTGGGCACTGATTTCGAGCCCATCTTGCAGTGCATCCGCTGCGCTTCCTGCCTCAACGTATGTCCCATTTATCGCCACATTGGCGGCCACGGCTACGGTTCCATTTACCCGGGCCCAGTCGGTTCGGTGCTCTCGCCCGTGCTCGAAGGCAACTACGACGACTTCGCCGACCTGCCTTATGCCTGCTCGGTGTGTGCCGCCTGCTCAGCCACCTGCCCGGTGAAGATTCCGCTCCACAAGCTCTTGGTCAAGCATCGCGAAATTATGATGGACGACCTCCACCAGAGCCAGCTGATTGAAGATGCGGTGATGCGCGTGGTGGGCTTAGGCACCGGTCATCCCTCCCTCTTCCGCCCGGCTCTAGGTGTGGCACACACCGGAACTTCGGTAATTGCTAAGAAGAATCCGCAGAATGTGAAGAACCTCTACGAGGACGGCAAGCATCTGTCTTGGATGCCCTTCGTCTTCGGCGGGTGGACCAAGGAGCGCGACTTCCCGGATCCACCAGCCCACAAAGACGGCTTCCGCAAGTGGTATAAGACCCACAAGCCAGTCGAGGCAGACCCCAAAGTTGCTGCTCACACGGCTCAGCGCCAGCAAGAAATCAAGGCGGAGAAGGCTAAGCGAGGGGAGGCCCAGCATGACTGACCGCGAAGTATTCCTAAACAATCTCGCTACTAAGAGCGGCCGTGCCCGCCACCAGCTGGCCGACAACCCGCTCGTGCCGGTCAACGACCTGCCGGAGACTACCCTGTCTGGCAAGAGCCAAGACGAGCTCCTAGAGATTGCCCGTAAGAACAGCGAAGGGGTGCACGTCACCTTCCAGACCACTACCAAAGCCGAGTTGCCGGCCACGCTCAACGCTTTCATTAAGGCCAAGCTGGTAGATATGAAAGACGACCCCTACCAGGCCGACGACCACAACCACCTCCTCCTACCCACCTCCGACCTCTACGCAGACTTTGGATTGGAGAGCTGGAAGCAGGGGCTCACCGACCCGGCGCCTACCTATTGGAAGCCGGATGCCAGTCGCGAGGAGAATATTCAGACGGCCGAGCATGCGGGCGCAGCTATTGCTTTCGCTGACTACCTGCTGGCGGAGTCGGGCACCATTACCGCGGCTACCACGCCGGGGCAGGGGCGCACCTTCCACTTCCTGCCGGTCCACTACTTGGCCATTGTTCGCAAGTCTCGGATTCTGCCGCGCTCGCGTCAGGCCATGGACCGCTACGATCCCATGCTCAAGTCGGGCGAGCTGGTCACTTCCAACATCAACTTCATTACCGGCCCCTCTAACACTGGCGATATTGAAATGGTGCTAGTCGTGGGCGTTCACGGGCCTTTGGATATGAATTACCTGGTCGTTGAAGATATGTAATCGGCGTATGCAAGCGGCTTGCACTGCTTATGCAAGAACCCCTGCCTAGCTATTGCCGGGCAGGGGTTCTTGCTGTTTGCTCAGTCCAGAGGCAGGAGGCCCTTGGGCGGGTCAATGCCGATATAGCCTTCTTCGGGCTCAACCTCGGGCACAATCTGCTCTACGAAGGGCACTAAGCTAGCGGGGGCTGGTTCGCTGCCGTTGCTGGCCTGTAAAGCCACCTCTATGAGCTGCTGGGCCGGAGCGTCAATAACTCCAGCCACAGTTCCTATAAGCTCGCCAGCGGGGCGTCCAAGGCCGTTATTGGCGGCCATGCGGACTTCGAGACCCACTAAGTCGTCTAAATACCAGGCGTCGTCGTCTTCTTCCTCGCCGGGAGGATCGGCTGGAGCGTAGAGCTCAATGCCGTTGAGAGCTTCAGAAGCATTGCGGTCTTCGATGCCTTCAAAGAGTACAATCCAGCGGCTCTTAAAGCGCCTAGAGGAAACTACCGTAAAGGCGCGAGCCTCGTCGGCAGTAGTGAGGACCGAACCGGGGGAGAAGCGGCGCTCTGGTTCGTCGGTGAATGCGTAAACGTTGACTTCGCCCTTGAGACCTTGGGCGCGCCCGATACGGCAGACCCTCAACAGCCGAGACTGCTGAGGGTCTGCATTCGAGCGGTCAGATGCGACCTGGCTCACTGGCGCACATCCATAATGTCTACGCGCACCTTGTGATCGCCAATGGCCTGAGCCACGGTGCGAATCGCGTTAGCAGTGCGGCCGTTGCGACCAATTACGCGCCCGATATCTTCCGGGTTCACGCGCACCCGCAGCAGTTCGCCACGAGCGTTTTCATTGGAGCGCACGGAAACATCGTCTGGAAAATCGACGATGTTCTTAATCAGATGTTCCACAGCCTGTGCGAGCATAGTTCACCATTCCAATCGCTATGAAAGGGCTTTACTCAGCGTCAGCAGCGGGGTTTTCTTCCTCGCCAGACTGGGCTGCGGCCTCAACGTTTGCGGTAGCTTCGGCAGTCTCAGCCTCGTCAGCCTTAGGAGCTTCGGCCTTAGCCTTAGCTGCGGCTTCGGACTTCTTAGCCTTGAGCTTCTGAGCTTCGTTCTCAGCCTGCTCAATGCGAGCCTGTGCGTCTGCTCCAGCGGTGGGCACCTTCAAAGTGCCTTCCTTGCCGGGCAGATCCTTGTACTTCTGCCAATCGCCAGTAATCTTGAGCAGGTTAAATACGGGCTCGCTGGGCTGTGCACCCACGCCGAGCCAGTACTGAGCGCGCTCAGAATCGATATTGATCGTAGAAGGCTGGGTGTTGGGATTGTAAGTACCAATCTCCTCGATGACCTTGCCATCACGCTTCTTGCGAGAATCGACTACGACGACGCGATAGAAGGCGTAGAACTTCTTACCCATTCTCTTCAGGCGAATCTTGGTTGCCAAAACGGCTCTCCTTGTAACTAGAAATGTGATATCCGAACTCTATGTGGGGCATACAATTCGAGCACCACGCGTTCCTCAAGCGAACGGTTTGAGAGGGCCCGCTCACATGAATAACAGCCCAATTATATCTCACAGGGCAGATAAGTTCATACCATCGAACAAAGGCGCGGTCAGCTGTCTTTGGCTTGAACTTTGGAGAGGTCATCGAGGAGGGTCAGTGCCTGCTGGATATTAAAATTCTCGGCTGTTTCAAGATTGATGGAACATTTTCTGTTGTGCAGTGCATCTGAGACTTGTTGCCAGATAAAAGGTGAGCTGCGGTATGCGGGAGAGCCCAATAGCCATTTCTCGGCCTTCGAATCGAATGCTGGATAGTTCTCAGCCGGTTTTACACCGCCCCGCATAGACTTTGGCATTTTTTCGACTTGATCGTTAATCCCGTTGAGTAGGCTTACTGAAGTATTCCAAGCGAGCAAATTCCCTTGATAATGTTGCTCTTCTTTGCGGAGGTACAAGGAGGCAGCTAACCATAAAATGCTATATGTCAGAGCACCAATTAAGCAGGCTCGAATAATGGAACGTGTGCGTTTGCTTAATTGATGCTTCTGCATTAACTTTTCCCTAATTTGACCGTTTATACATGGTTAACGACATCATGGGCGCCATTGAAGACCAGACCATTTGACTCCTCGATGGTTTCTTGTTATTTGGCTGAGAGGAACGTCATGGCTATTGTTGGTCTTTCCACAAACCACCGGACCGGTATCCTCTGCAGCTAATATACCCAACTACATCTTGGCAAGTCCTAGGCTTCCACTTGCCAAGCCAACCACGCTGAATGTGATCTAGCTAACATTACGGCATGCTTTGAGACTGATCAAACACATGCGGAATATGGTGATTCCACCGTTGTGAGTGGATTCAAGATTATGCAGAACTACATCTCAGTCCTAGCTATGGCTGCTCAGTAACGTGGCGGTGAGGGCCATGTGGTCGGAGCCGGGAATGAGCAGAGATTTCATGGCGCGCACTCGCAGGCCGGGGGAGTGGAGGAGGTGGTCGATTTCTATGAGTGGGGGCAGGGCCTTCCATGAGGCGGGGAAGGTGGGGTGAATGCCGGCGTGGAGGGAGACCGCGCCGTCAAGCAGGCGGCCGTCCGAGAGCAGGCGGCGGAAGGAGGGGTGATGAATCGAGGAGTTGAGGTCACCCAAAATTACGCTCTCGCGCTCGGCCGGGACTTGCGGGCTCAGGTGTGCTTGCTCCGGGTCGAGGGGGGCAACCGGGCTCAGGCTGGTGAGGGCTAGAATGCTGGCACCCCAGTTGGAACCGCCGCGCTGGGGAGACTTGGGGTGGGCAGACGCTACTTCAATAGTCTTGCCTAAGGCTTCCAAAGTCATGACGGGTACTGCGGAGGCCGGCAGCGTTACGGAAACCGGCTGCTGAACTCGGGGCTCAATGCGCGAAAAGAGAGCGTTAAAACCGCCGTTGTCGTCGGCAGTAGATGGCCCAACAATCTTATAAGGCAGGACTTGGCTCAACCCTTCGCTCTCTAGGCTGGCAACCAGCTCGGCGGAGAGTTCCTGCAAGGCCAATACGTCTAAGTTCTGCTGGCGGGCAGCTTCCACTATGGCGGCGGCGCTAGCCTTACCATAGCGGCAGTTGAGCGTCATAAAGCGCAGGCTTTTTTGAAGCTCAGATTCGCTATTTTGCGGGGCCGACTGGCTGAATACGGGCAGGCCTACTACAGAGCGAAGCAGCCGCGGAGGCAGGCGCAGCAAGAAGGGAAGCTGCCAAATCGCTTCCAAAGTCAGCAATAGCACCGCCAGTATGAGCTGGGGCCAAGCGGCTGCCAGCAGGGCCCAGAGGGTTAAGGCCATCAAGGGGCCAGCTAGCAGCGGAATAAGCGCAATCAGCTCGGGTAGAGGCCTATGCCAATCCCAACCCGTAGGCAGGAAGCGCAAGGCCATCCATAGGGCGCACAGAACCAGGAAGGTCCAGAGCAAAGTACTCACCGGGAGCTCAGGCTCCTAAGAGACCCGAGAGGCCACCGCCCAAGTTCGGCGGAATCTCCGGCATTTGCGGGGTCTGCTTGGCGAAAGCGGAGCCACCCTGCGAAGGCTTATTGCCGCCCCCTGCAAGGCGCTCGCGTAAGGCCTGCTCCTCCTGCTCGCGCTTCATGGGGTTGCCAGAGCGTGCCTTGCCCTTCTTCTTAGCTTTCTTGCCCTTCTTCGAATTCGAGGG
Organism: Bombiscardovia apis; assembly: GCF_033095945.1. Lineage (NCBI taxonomy): Bacteria > Bacillati > Actinomycetota > Actinomycetes > Bifidobacteriales > Bifidobacteriaceae > Bombiscardovia > Bombiscardovia apis. The sequence continues at coordinate 407,128 of NZ_AP026800.1, forward strand.
CTTGCCGCCAAAGCCTGGCATGCCGGGAATCTGACGGGCGCCATTGCTCATGCGCTTCATCATTTTCGCAGCCTGCTCAAAGCGCTGGAGGAGACCGTTGACCGCGGAAACAGTAGTGCCTGCACCGTAAGCAATGCGGGCGCGGCGGGAACCGTCAATAATCTTGGGGTCGCGGCGCTCGGCGGGAGTCATTGAGCGGATGATGGCCTCAGTGCGGTCAATCTCCTTCTCGTCGAGCTGCTCCAACTCCTTGCGGTGCTGAGCCATGCCCGGAATCATGCCCAAAATCGACTTCATCGAACCCAGCTTGCGCACCTGCTGGAGCTGCTCTACAAAGTCATCTAAACCGTAAGAGCCTTCGGCCATTTTTTCGGCGGCCTTGCGCGACTCTTCCTCGTCAAACTCACGCTGGGCCTGCTCAATCAGGGTGAGAATATCGCCCATGTCGAGAATGCGGGAAGCCATGCGGTCGGGGTGGAAGACCTCGAAGTCCTTCAAACCCTCGCCGTTAGAGGCAAAGAGAATAGGCTTGCCGGTCACCGATGCCACTGAGAGTGCTGCACCGCCGCGGGCATCGCCGTCGAGCTTGGAGAGCACCACGCCTGTGAAGTCCACGCCCTCGTCGAAGGCCTGAGCCGTGGTGACTGCGTCTTGGCCAATCATGGCGTCGATAACGAAGAGGATTTCGTCTGGATTGACTGCGTCGCGAATGTTGCGCGCCTGGGTCATCAGCTCTTGATCCACGCCCAAGCGGCCGGCCGTATCGATAATGACCGTGTCGTAGAGCTTAGACTTGGCCTCTTCAATAGAGTCTCGCGCCACTTGCACTGGGTCGCCAGTCGCCTGACCGGGGGAGACCACATCGGAAGAGCGGGTCTGCACGCCGGGTTCGGGGGCGTATACGGGCACGCCTGCGCGCTCGCCGACCACCTGCAACTGGGTTACGGCGTTGGGGCGCTGCAAATCTGCTGCCACCAGCAGGGGGGTGTGGCCCGCATCTTTGAGCCAGTAGCCCAGCTTGCCAGCCAGCGTAGTTTTACCAGCACCCTGCAAACCTGCCAGCATGATGACCGTTGGTGGGTTCTTGGCGAAGTTGAGAGGGCGGTCAACGCCAGCTCCCAAAATCTGCGTCAGCTCGTCGTTGACGATAGAAACCACTTGCTGGGCGGGGTTCAAAGCCTCGGAGACTTCGGCACCCAGCGCGCGCTCGCGCACCTTAGCGGTGAAGGAGCGCACCACATCGAGCGAGACGTCGGCATCGAGCAGGGCGCGACGAATCTCGCGAATAGTGCCGTCGATGTCGGCCTCAGTCAGCTTGCCCTTAGAGCGCAAGTGCGTAAAAGCGTTCGACAATCTGTCAGTCAAAGAAGAAAAAGCAGCCATAATGCTCCAATTCTAGCGGTCACTCGGGAGAAAAGCTTTCTATCTACTATTAGCCGCTCAAAGCCCAATCAGGAGCTACGCTTTCGCCAAAGCCTGATCAAGAAGTGCCCGCACCGCCGCGCTCACGCTCAGACCGTGCTGTCGAGCGTATCGATTCAGTCGTTGGTCACGCTCGTCGTCAAGCCTTACCTTAATGATGGTGGAGGCTGGAGTTGCCCCCACTGCTAAGGGGCGGCCTGGAGTGCGCTCTACTGCGGTTTCGAGTTCGGCGGAGCTGTATCCACGCTCTGCCCGAGCCGTTTCCTTGCGGATAAGAGCCGCCTCTTCAGGAATGAAACTGCTCTCTGAAAGCATCGTGTACGTACTCATATTTTCGGCTCCTTCCCTTGTAATAGTTTGATATATTTACTGCGCATTCTCATGGCGAATAATCGTAGGACCTTTTGAAGTTTCCAACACCACGACTTCGAGCGGTATTCCCTCTGACGAGAAGCCTAAGTATAAGGTTTTGGCAGGTTCCTCTTGTAATTCAAAGGCTCGTATTAGTTGGTCTACTACCAAGACAGCATCTTCTGGCGTGACATCGTGTTTAAGCGCCGAGGAGATGATGAACATTTAAAAATTGTACCACAAAAACCTCTTGTGGTCAGCTCTCTAGGTGCCAGGCGGGGCCTTGGGGGGTGTCTTCTATGATGATGTTGGCTTGGGCTAGGCGGTCTCGGATGGCGTCGGCTTGAGCGAAGTCTTTGTTGGCGCGGGCGGACTGGCGGTTGGCAAGTTCTTGGGAGACTAGGCTTTCCAGAGCGTCGTGGGCTGCGCTGGACTGCTGACCTTGTCCGGGCTGGGCCCAGTGGGGGTCGAGCGGGTCGAGGCCGAAGACGTCGAGCATGGCACGGACTGCCAGTAGGTCCTTCAATAATTGATTCTGTCCGTCATTGCTGGAGCCTTCGCTCATGTTGGCATTGGCCTGACGAATGCGGGCGAAGACCACGGCTAGAGCCTCGGAAACCGAGATGTCGTTGTTCATAGCTGCCACAAAATCTGCGGGCAAGAGCTCAACGGGGAGAGCAGCCACTTCTTCGCGGGAAGGCTGCCAGCCCAAGGCTTTGCCGGCGCGCTCTACGAAGCCGGTGATACGCTCGTAGGCGGACTGCGCTTCGTGCAGGCTCTGGTCGGACCACTCCAGCATGGAGCGGTAGTGGGCGGAAACTAGCGCGTATCGCACTACCCAAGCCGGGTAGGTGTCGAGCACGGTCGATACGGCCAGACCGTTGCCTAGCGACTTGGACATTTTCTCGCCTTTTTGCGTCACCCAAGCGGTGTGCATCCAGCGGTGGGCAAAGCCCCAACCAGCTGCGTGAGACTGGGCCATTTCGTTCTCGTGGTGGGGGAAACGCAGGTCGAGACCGCCGCCGTGAATGTCGAAATCGGCTCCCAAGTAGCGCCTGCTCATGGCTGAGCATTCCAAATGCCAGCCCGGGCGACCAGTGCCGAAGGGAGTGACCCAGCGGGCAGTTATAGGATCTGTGGGCTTGGAAGCCTTCCAGAGGGCGAAGTCGCGCGGGCCTCGCTTGACCGAAGCTGCGTCCAAGTCGTCTTCGCCAGCGGGATTGTATTTGTCTTCTCCCTGGGCGTCTACCGAAGGGCCCATTTGATCGGCTACGGCAGCCTGCTCGTCGGCGGCCTGAGTGCCGCTTTCCTGATGAGTCAAAGCGCCATATTCGGGCCAAGATTCCACATCATAATACACGTTTCCCGAAGGATTGCCCTCTGCGTCGGGCACAATATAGGCATGGCCACGGTCGATTAAACGCATGACTAAGTCAATCATTTGTGGAATATGCCCCGTGGCCCGCGGCTCGTAAGTAGGGGGGAGGGCACCCAGCTGGTCGTAAGCCTTGGTGAATTCGCGCTCGTAGATAAAGGCGCGCTCCCACCATTGCTGCCCAGCATCCGCGGCCTTGCTCAGAATCTTGTCGTCAATGTCGGTCACATTGCGAATCAATGTCACGTCGTAGCCGAGCTTGGTCATCCAGCGGCGAATCACGTCGAAAGCTAGCGTCGTACGCACGTGCCCCACATGCGGAGAAGCCTGTACTGTAGCACCACACACGTAGATTCCCACCTTGCCCGGCTCGATAGGCACAAAGGCGCTCACGGCCTTAGAAGCCGTGTCGTACAGCTTCAACCCTGCCGCCGCCGGGCTCACAGAATCGTTGGAATTACGCGCATCAGAGCTCAAGTTCATAGACAAAAGCCTACTTGCTTATCCTGACATCAGCAAGGAAGAAAATCTGCTGCTCAATCGTAGAGGTCAACACTTGGTGCGTCGGTATTAAGAGCTTTAGTGTTTACCTTTGTTTGCGTTTGGTTGTGTGTTGGGGTTTTAAGCTGCGGTGTTGTTTTATTTTGTGGATTGCGTATCCTGCTGCTGTTAGTACGCTCATGGCGAGTAGCGCACTTCCGCTCCATTGTTGGAGGGGTATGGTTCCGGTGTGGGGGAGTATGGCGGCGGGTGTCCAGCGGGCGTAAAGGGTCATGTTGCCGTTTACCGGCATGGTATCGAAGTCCCATTTGATACCCTCGGTGGGGTGGGTATACCAGCCTAGGAGAACGAAATCGCCGCTTTTTGAGGGCCTGATGCTTGGTGCACTGATGGTGCTGCCGGCTGTGAGGACTGGCACTCCCTTTGGCGTGTGGAGGGTGCCGCCGTTGGGGTCGAAGAGTACCGCGTATCCGGGCACATGCTGGGAGATGGTTCCGTCAAAGCTGATGGTTGCTGAAGCATAGGGCAAGGTGACGGTACTAGTAAACGAGTATTGGTAATCTCCGGGGTAGGTGCGCTCCCAGGTGTAGGTGCCATCGTTAGGGTGGTAAGTGCCTCCGGCTGGTGATGCCTTATCACTGTTATCTGGGTTTTTGGCCGGCGTAGCATAAGTATTGGTGCTGGTGGTGGCAGGTCCTACGACGAGTGGATCGTCTGCGTAACCAGGCGCGTCTGGCAAACGCAGCTTCTGATCGGATATTTCAACGAATCGTGCCTCGGTGATGCTGGTGAGTTTGCTCCAGTCGATGCTACTGAGGTCAGTGATCTGATTATTGTCCAAGGTGAGCTCATGGAGTTTGGTGAAGTCGTTCCATGTGATGCTACTGATATCAGTGATATCGTTCTTGTCTAGGTTGAGCGTTCGGAGTTTGGTGAGGTTGCCCCAACTGATCTGCGCTATGGTTGATAGCTTGTTGGAACTTAGGCTGAGTTCGGTCAGGTTGGGGAAGTTGAGATCGCTTGTGGTTACAATCTGATTGTAGGATGCATTGAGATAGGTGAGGCTCGATAATCCGGTGACTGGGCTGAGATCGGTAATCTGATTAAAGGACATATGAAGTTTTTGGAGTTCGGTGAGTTTGCTCCAGTCGATGCTACTGATATCGGTGATCTGATTATTGAGCAAAGCAAGCTCTTGGAGTTTGGTGAGGTTGCCCCAACTGATCTGCGCTATAGTTGATAGCTTGTTGGAACCTAGGTTGAGATATGTCAGGTTGGGGAAGTTGAGATCGCTTGTGGTTACAATCCGATTATAGAATACAGTGAGATAGGTGAGGCTCGATAATCCGGTGACTGGGCTGAAATCGGTAATCTGATTATAGTCCAGATAAAGTTTTTGGAGTTTGGTGAGGTTGTTCCAATTAACGCTGGCTACGCTGGGGATCTTATTGCGGCTTAAATTGATGAGTTCGATGTTGGGGAAATCGAGGCTGCCGAGGTTAGTTACCTGATTATCCTCCACATACAACCTGGTGAGGTCGGTTAGGCCGGTGAGTGCGCTGATGCTGGGGATCTTATTCTTGCTTAAGTTGAGATCTCTAAGCTTACCGAAGTCGTTCCAGTTGGTGCTGCTGATGTCGTTAATCTTATTATTGAATGCGTGCAAATATGTAAGTTTTGGTAGACCGGTGATTGAGCTAAGGTTGGTGAACTGATTAGAGCCTATTTTGAGGGTCTCGAGTTTGGTGAGGCTGTTCCAATTGACGCTAGCTAGGCTGGTGAGCTTATTTCCGTCTAGTTCAATCACGGTGAGGTTAGGATTGTTAAGATCGCCAACGGTAGTGATCAGGTTGTTGGGTGCGCTCAACCTGATGAGATTTGGTAGTCCGGTGACCGGGCTGATATCGATAAGCTGATTGTGTTCCAATCTAAGGATTTCGAGCTTGGAGAGCCCATTCCAATTGATGCTAGCTATGTTTGTGAGCTGATTCTGGTATAAGTCGAGGCTTTCGAGGTTGGGATTGTTGAGGGGGCCTGTGGTTGTTATCTGATTATAAACTGCGTTCAGAGTGGTGAGCCTAGGTAGTCCGGTGACCGGGCTGAGATCGGTAATCTGATTGCTGCTTAAGTGTAGTTTTTCGAGGTTGGTGAAGTGTTGTATACCTTCAACATTTGTAATTCCTGCGTGGCTTGCTTCTAAAAAGACGAGGCTGTTGATGAGGGTAGTGGTGAGAGTAGCAGAGGTGGTGGTGTTGAGCGTTGTAGCAATTTTATCGGCAAGGTTGGAATCGGGGATGCAGGCTGCGATGCTGCTGCTGTCGATGGTGCAGTTGCCGCCGCGTGGTTTCAGACGAATAAGTGAACGAGCCGCTGTTGTTGCAGGCTGCGTATTACGCGCCGGTGCAGATGCGGATGCGTTTTTGCTGGTGAGTGGTTGGGCGCTATGAGTCGCGGGTTTCGCGTGAGCTGGTATGGTGGCCGCTAAACTAACAGCCCCCCCCCCCAAAGACAGCCAAGGATAGTAGTAGTACGGTAGCGCTCGTGGCTCGTACGTTACGCATATAAAACCCTCCGCGAGGCCTGTGCGCGCTGCCGAGCGCTTGGCCTATCAAAACTTATATATTTGTGCTGGTAGCTTCTTGAATGGCTTTGCTTGTTTGGTTCCCCAACCTGTGTCAAGCGTTCAGCACTTATTTACAATATCGTCAGTTTAGCATTTTTCTTGTAGAAGTGTGTTCAAACTGGTTGTTGGCCTTCGTGTTCTTGGAATAGGTGTTCGCCATTGGGAATAAAATGCAAGAGCGTACGCGGGTTGGTCGCTCGGTTTAGGTCTTGGAATTATTGGTGTTTAGACCCGTTATGGTGGATGGCGGTCGGGGAGTGGGCTGCCCCTAGTGGCACAATGGGAGGTATGGCAAAACGCAAAGTGCTTATCTTGCAACATGCTGACTGGGAACGGGCCGGTCGCGTGGGAGAGAACCTCGAAGATGTGGGGCTGGAAACCGAGACGTTAACGGTGGCCAGCATTAAGAAACCTCAATTGCCCGAGCCGGGTGAATTGGCCGGGCTGGTGCTCATGGGCGGGCCCATGAGAGCCGACGATTACGAACGCTTCCCCGGTCTCAAGGCAGAGACCAAGCTGGCTAAGGCTGCCGTGGAGGCTGAGCTGCCGGTGCTGGGCATCTGTTTGGGGCATCAAATACTGGCCCGGGCCTTGGGTGGCGAGCTAGTAGTTGGCAAGAAAGAACAGCGCGAGCTCTCTCAGGTCAAATGGGTGGAATCAGACGATGCCGTGTCGTCTTGGGTTCAGAAGGAGACATCGGTTTTGCAATGGCACGCCGACTGCGTGACCCTGCCTCCGGGTGCTAAGCTGCTGGCCAAATCTGCCCAATCAAAGGTCGAAGCCTTCCGTAAGGGTTCGGCTCTGGGGCTTCAGTTCCACGTCGAAGTGACGGCTCCGATTTTTGAGCAGTGGTTAGACGAGCCGCAGGTAGTTGATGGCCTCAAGAAGGGGCAAATAGCTCAACTTTTTGAAGATTTCCAGAGCGCTGATCCACTCATGCAGCCCTTGGCTGATTCAATCTTCTCGGCCTTCGCGGCTCGGTGCTCCACCTATTCGGCCCAGCCTATCGAAAGCTGAATGAGACGTTCTTGCAGCTGTGATAAGTGCCAACAGAGCTGTGATTCTGGAGCTGCTGCAATGACTGAGCGTCCCCAAATAGGGGAGAAGCCGGGCTGTAATTGCGCCCGGCTACTTGCTCAGTATTCCAGTTGCTCGCCGATGCTGAGCCATTCCTCTTCTAAGGGGTCTATCTCAGCCTGCACTGCCTTCATCTGCTCGTTGAGCTCGCCTAAACCGGCGTAATCGCTAGGATCGTGGCTAGCCATTTGCGCTTGCAGCTGCTCGATTTGCCCGTTGAGCTTGGCCAGCTTGCGTTCGATAGCACGCGACTTTTTGCTTAGCTCGTGCTGGTTTTGCCGCTCGGCCTTGCTCTGCGCCGCCGGCTGAGCACTCTCCTTGGCAGTGATACTCAGGGCAGAATCTTGGCCTCCTTGGTTCTGCTCCGGGGTTCCTGCTCCCGCCTTGCTGTCGCCTTCAACCATATCCAAGTAGTCGTCTACGCCGCCGGGCAGGTGTAAGACCTTGCCGTCTATGAGCGCATACTGCTGGTCGGTTACGCGCTCCAGCAGGAAGCGGTCGTGCGATACGACGATAAGGGTGCCGGGCCAGGAGTCTAGCAGATCTTCCATTACGGCCAGCATGTCGGTGTCGAGGTCGTTGCCTGGCTCGTCCATAATCAAGACGTTGGGCTCGTCGAGCAAAATCAGCAAAAGCTGCATGCGGCGCTTCTGCCCGCCCGAGAGGTCGCCAATTCGCGTCATCAGCTGGGCGGAGGAGAAGCCCAGGCGCTCCATGAGCTGGTTGGGCGTGACTTCCTTGCCTTCAACCTCGTAGGAGGCCTTATAACGACTCAAGACCTCGCGAATCTTGTATTCGCTGAGCTTTTCCAGCTCGTCTAAGCGCTGGGTGAGCACTGCAAACTTTACGGTTTTGCCGATTTTGACCCGGCCCTTGGTGGGCTCAATTGTGCCGTCAATGAGGCCTAGCAGGGTGGACTTTCCAGCGCCGTTAGTGCCGACGATGCCGAAGCGGTCGCCCGGGCCTATAAGCCAAGTTACATCGTCGATTACAGTGCGGCTGCGCTCAGGATCAGTGGCTAGGGGATAGGACTTTGTGGCCTCTTTTAGGTCCACCACTTGCTTGCCCAAGCGGGAGGTAGCCATGCGTTTTAACTCGAGCGTATCGCGTACGGGTGGCACGTCGGCAATAAGTTCGTTAGCGGCCTTTACGTGGAACTTCTGCTTGGTGGATCGGGCTCGGGCACCGCGGGCCAGCCAGGCTAGTTCCTTGCGTGCTAGGTTGCGCCGCTTGGTCTCGGTCACGTCGGCTTGGCGGTCGCGCTCTACGCGTTGGAGCATATAGGCGGAGTAGCCGCCCTCGAAGGGGTCAATCGCGCCGTCGTGCACCTCCCACATGCGCGAGCAGACCTCGTCGAGGAACCAACGGTCGTGGGTGACGACCAGTAGGGCACCAGCGTTCTTGTTCCAACGATTCTTGAGGTGTTCAGCCAGCCAGTGGATGGTTAAAATGTCGAGGTGGTTGGTGGGCTCGTCGAGGGTCAGAATATCCCAGTCTTTGAGCAGGAGTCGGGCCAAGTCTGCACGCCTGCGTTGTCCGCCCGAGAGCGAACCAATTGGCGCATCCAAGTCCATGCCCGCTAGCAGGGTTTCAACTATTTCGCGTGATTGTGCATCGGCAGCCCACTCGTAGTCTTCGCGGTTGCCTAGTGCTGCTTGGCGTAAGCTGTCTGCGTCGTTGAGGGGGTCGCGCTGGTCCAGCATGCCGAGGGTGAGTCCGCCGCGGCGGGTGACTCGGCCCGAATCTGGCTCCTGCTGGCCTGCCAGTAAGTGTAAAAGGGTTGATTTGCCATCGCCGTTGCGGCCGACGATGCCGATTCTGTCGCCCTCAAAGACGCCCTGGGTTACATCGTCAAAGATGTCTTTCGTGGCGTAGGAGAGCGAAACGTGTTCCAAACCGAGATCGTATGTAGGCATGATATTCAAATGTAGCGCGAGGCTTGGAGGGCGGATGAAACTGAGGGCTGAATGCTTGCTGCAATACAAGAAAAGCCCACTATCAGCGTAGGTTATGACACCTCTGTGATAGTGGACTTTGTCAAGCAATATTTAGCGGTTCATAAACTCGCCAATCTCAGTTCCCGGAACTTTCTCGCTCAAAGCCTTGGGACCACGAGTGACCGCAACTGCGCCGGAGCGCACTAGCTCCACCACTCCGAAGGGTGCCAGAAGACCCATGAGCGCATCGAGCTTACCTTGAGCGCCCGTTGCCTCGATAGTGAGCGTCTCTGGGTGCACATCGACCACGCGCACGCGGAAAAGCTTCACAATCTCCAATACGTCAGAGCGAGTGCGTTCGTTGGCCTTGACTTTGATGAGCACCAGCTCGCGCTCCACAGCCTGATCTGGGTCGAGTTCCACAATCTTCAAGACGTGCAGGAGTTTGTTGAGCTGCTTAATAATTTGCTCTAACGGATCCGGGTCAGCGTAAGCAGTGACCGTAATTCGCGAGATGTCAGGCCTCTCGGTGGAAGAGACCGAGAGGGAATCGATATTGAAGGAACGGCGGGCGAACAGGCCGGTGACGCGGGCCAAAACGCCGGGGCGATTCTCTACGAGCACCGAAAGCGTGTGCGGCTGGGAGCCAGGGCGAATTCCATAATACTGAGCCATGCTTGCCTTCTCTCTCAACGCTGTTCTGACTGGTCAGCCAAAGGGGTGATGCCGGGCTGGTAAATAATCTCGCTATTAGAAGCGCCGGGAGGCACCATAGGCCACACCTTGGCATCTTTCCACACGCGCAAATCAATCAGCACTGGGCGGTCGTTGATAGCCAATGCTTGCTCAATAGCTGCCGTGGTCTCTTCCTTGCTGGAAGCGCGCAAGCCCACGCAGTCGTAAGCCTGAGCAAGTTTGACGAAATCAGGTACTGCATGAGTGCGATTGTCTTTTGCGGCAGCCGCATGTGAGTTGGTAGCACTGGTCTCGCTTGCTGAGTCCTCATCGCCGTCTCCCAAATCGGTTTGGGAGTGGTGGCCATTGTAGAACAGGTCTTGCCACTGGCGAATCATGCCATAAGCCGAGTTGTTGAGAATGGCAATCTTGAGCGGTAAGCCCTCTTGGCGGGCCGTTGCCAACTCCTCGCTTGAAACCTGGAAACCACCGTCGCCATCAATAAGCCAGACGGGGTGAGTGTCAGCGGCGCCTACTGCTGAGCCGATAGCAGCCGGAAGCCCGTAGCCCATAGTCGCCAGTCCGCAGGAGGAGATGAAAGAGGAGGGCCGCTCAAAGTCAATAAACTGGCTGGCCCACATCTGATGCTGGCCTACACCCGTGACCCAAATCGAGTCCGGAGCTGCCAGTCGGGCAATCTCTTGTACAGCCCACTGCGGTTCAATCTGACCGTTCGGAGCGCTCTCATAGGAGGTAGGGTACGCGGACTGCCAGTCGTGAATCCGGCGCCACCAAGGAGCCAAATCTGCGCTTTCTACCCGCTCACGAACCTGAGGAATCTCCTCGTTCAAATCGTCGAGCACCTGTGCCACATCGCCTACAATCGGCACGTCTACACGGCGATTCTTGCCGATTTCGGCCGGATCAATGTCGATATGGACTACCTTGGCATGGGGTGCAAAGTGTTCCAAGTCGCCGGTTACGCGGTCATCGAAACGGGCGCCGATAGCCACCAGCACATCGCAGGCCTGAATCGCACCATTTGCTGCAACCGAGCCATGCATGCCGGGCATGCCCAAAGTATGTTCGTCGCCGTCTGCAATCACGCCGCGGGCAGCCAAAGTCGTAACGACCGGAGCGTTGATGAGTTGAGCCAGCTGCGTCAACTGCCGACTGGCCTGAGCCCGAGCCGCACCGCCGCCAGCGTAAAGCAGCGGGCGCTGGGCAGTAGTTAAGAGCTCAGCCGCGTCTTGCAGCATGTGCCCGTGGGCCTTGGTAGTGGGCTTGTATCCCGGCAGAATCATTTTCTGAGGCCACGAATACTGCATACTCTGCGTCTGCGCAGTCTTCGTTAAGTCAATGAGCACAGGGCCCGGCCGCCCGGACTGTGCAATGTAATAGGCCTCAGTAAGCACCCGCGGAATGTCTTGCGCGTTCGTAACTAGGTAGGAGTGCTTCACGATGGGGTAGGTGATGCCCATAATGTCGGACTCTTGGAAGGCATCCGTGCCGATAGCGTCGGCCGCCACCTGCCCGGTGATAATCACCAAGGGAACCGAGTCCATCGTGGCCTCGGCAATAGGGGTGACCATGTTTGTGGCCCCGGGGCCCGAAGTGACTAAGCACACGCCTACGCGACCGGTGGAGAGCGCATAGCCTTCAGCAGCTTGCCCAGCCGCCTGTTCCTGGCGAGTGAGCACAAAGCGGAACTTAGTCTCGGGCGTAATTGCGTCGAAAGCCGGCAGAATCTGACCGCCCGGCAGGCCAAACACAACGCTGACACCCAGATCTTCCAACGAGCGAATCAGGGCCTGTGCTCCGGTCATTGGTTCGCCCGGAGCTACTGAATTCTCGCCGTTGCGAGGCTCAGTCTCCTTGGGAATCGAGCTGAATGCTTGCAGAGGTGTTGGTGACGCCATGGGGCTCCTCTCATTAGGGTCTTCTTCCATACTAAACGCAATTGCCAGATTTTGGGATGAAACGTTCAGATAGTGGGAAAATTCTCTTAGAAAGTGCGAGAGAAGCAGGCAAAACGGCTCTCTGGTGCGGATGTGAACCGGGCTGCCTACAAGCAAGCAAGACTCAGTCAGACTCTTAGTCCTGTGCGGACTCTCCTGCGATTTCTCGCTCCTGCTTGCGTTTTGCGTTCCTGCCCTCTGCCTGCTCGTGCTTGAGCTGGTTGACGGTTTCGGGCTTATCTAGTGCCTTCCAACCCACCTCGGCGGCTGCCAGTTGAGCCTTGCGCTTGCTGGAAGCCTTGCCCTGACCTATCGTCGAGCCGGTGCCTTCCAGCACCAATTCAGCAGTGAAGATTTGTGCATATTCAGGGCCTGAAACAGACATGCGATATGTGGGGTTACCTAAGCCCAGTTGGTGGGCCTTTACCGTGACCGAAGTCTTCCAATCCAAAGCCGGGCCTTCAGTAGCAACCTCAGCTAGAGTGTCGTCTACCAGCAGATGGACTGTCTTGCGGGCGCCGTCGATGCCATGCTCCACAAAAACCGCGCCGATAAGCGCTTCGACAGTGTCGCACAGAATCGAATCCTTGTCGGCCCCGCCACTTTCGCGCTCACCGTTGCCCAAAAGAATGTACTGCCCCAAGTTGAGTTTGGTGCGGGCAATGGCAGAAAGAGCCTCTTCCGAGACGGCTTTAGCGCGCATCTTGGCCAGCTGCCCCTCGTTCATATCGGGGTGAACCTTATAGAGCGTCTCCGTTGAGACCAGCTCCAAGACGGCATCGCCCAAGAACTCTAAGCGTTCGTTGTTGGGCATGCCCTCGTGCTCGTGGGCGAAGGAGCGGTGGGTGAGTGCGTGAATGAGCAGGTCTGGCCCAAGCGTCTGGCCTAAGGCTTGAAAGAGCTTACGAGCGGGCAGTTCTGCCTGACCTGCGGGGGAACTCTGGGTGCTTTCTGCTGTGGGCTCCGCTGCCCGCGTCTCGTCTCCTTGCTCCGATGCTGACCCTGTCATATTGCTCCTTCCCGAGCCCTTAGCAAGAGCCCTACCTCCCGAGTATAAAAGAACCCCGCCACCCGTCGATGGCAGGGTTCTTGTTTTTACGTCTATGGCGCACAAGCGCCCGCGTGTTCGCTTACTTAGCGGCGTACTTCGACTGGATGGCGTCGCGGTAAACGCGGCCACGGTAGCTTCCGCAAGTGGGGCAAGCCATGTGAGACAGGGTAGCTGCACCGCAGTTGGGGCAGGTAACCGTGTTTGCGGCCTGGGTCTTCCAGTTGGCGCGACGCATGTGAGTGTTAGCGCGCGAAGTCTTATACTTTGGCAGTGCCATAATTCTTCCTCTATTTCGATCGAAATCAATTGAGCTTAAGCGTTCAGCAATTCTAGCGCACACCCTAGCCAAAACCAAGTGCAATGCGTCGCAAACTACCGCGAGTCAGGGCCTCTCGAAAGGAGTGAACCCGAGTATTTGCTAGTGCTTACTGCTCTGAACTCTCTTCTTCCAACTGAGCCTTCAAATCAGCAAGGGCAGCAAAGCGGTTGTCAATCACATCGTGATGGTGGTCCGGATGCTCGTTCAAGTCAATGCCGCACTGGGAGCACAATCCCTGGCAATCCGGCTTGCACAAGACCTTCATAGGCATGGCATCGACAAGATTGTCGCGCAAGAGAGCTTCAAAGGAAGCCGTTGTGCCACCGTCTGCTAGCGGGTAAGTGTTGCCATCGCTGGCCTCTTCCTCTCCAGCCACGATATCCACGTCGTCTTGTGTGTGCTGCTCCTCTTCCATCTCATAGGGGAAGAAAACTACCACATCGAGCTCTTTGGAGCCAGAGAGGGGCTTCAAGCAGCGGGTGCAGACCGCGTGCATGGGGGCGCTGATATGGGCGTTCAAAATGAGCCCGTCAACGATAGAGTCGAAGCTGCCCTCCACGTGGACCAGATCGCCCTCGTTTACGCCAACGATGTCGTCGCCAATGCCCTCTGGAGCGGGAAAATCGGCGTCAATAGTCTTAGTTTGCCCAGTGCGTTGTGCCACTTGGGCCACGGAAACCGCCCAAGGCGAGCTTGCCGCATGTGTCATAGTTACTGTTCCTCCGCGTAGGATTGATCTAATTTGGAAGCTGCCTCGCGCTCGCGCTCACGCAGTACTTCAATGCCTGCCTGCACGTCTTGCTGATAGTGACCTAGCTGTTCTCCCAGCGCTTCCATTACCTTGGCTGAATACTCGTTGGCCCCCTGGACGAGCTTATCGCTCTGAGCTTGAGCCTGGTCAATAATGGCCTGAGCCTTGCGCTGAGCGATAGCAACGACGTTCTCCTGACCTGCTAAGAACTCGGCCTGCTCGCCAGCTTCCTTGACTACGTCCGCAGCACGGCTCTGAGCCTCAGACACAATGGCATTGGACTGAGTTTGGGCCGCATCGAGGCGGCGTTCGGACTCGCGCATGAGTGCCGAAGCGCGCTCCAACTGCACGGGAAGCATCTTCTTTAAGTCGTCTAAGGCGCCGATAAACTCCTCGCGGTCCACCTTGGCGATGCTGGGAGCAAAGACCGAAGACTTAGCCTCCTCAAGCATATTCTCCATCTTGTCGAGAATGTCGTAGACGGTAGTGAACTCGGCCCGCGAAGTGGGGGATGGGGAGGGCTGCGCGTCTTCTTGCAAGTCTGGCAGGTCTGCCAGGCGGCGAAGCGAGGGAGAACCAACTTGCTGGGCCGGGCTGGCGTTTGCAGCGCTGGGCGGGTTGCCTGCTACTTCTGCCGGTGCGCTTGCGGGCTCATTCACGGCCGGCTTAGCAGGAGCCGGCTTGAGTGGTGCGGACTTGGCAGGAGAGGCTGGCGCTCCTGCTGGAGCTGCACCCACACTTGGCTTGGAGCCGGCTTCCGGAGCTGCTTGCCCGGCCTGCTCTTTGGAAGTTTTTGCCTTTGCGGCGGGCTGGATAGCAGATTGGGCGGTAAACTGCCCCGAAGCAGCAGGCATGGCTTTCGCGGGCGTTGTGGCCTGGTGGATTCCCGACGGCATATCCGACTGCGTATCCATAGGAGAGCCAGGCCGAACCGAGGGCAGCGAAGTACCTGTTTTGGTGCCTGCATTGCGGGCAGCGCTCCTCACAGCGCTCGTGTTGGTATGTGTGCTGACTGCCGTGTTCTCGCGAGTTCCGGCAGGCTTGGCCTTCACTATATAAGAGGAGCGAGTGCTGTCTTCTACCGCTGCGGTCTTGCGGCTCTGAGCTGGCAGGTCCGTAACGGATGCTGGCGGCTTAAAACGCGCGTTTGGGTCTGCAGGCTGGTTCTGTGCCGTCTGCTGCGCTTGCTCCTGAGTCTGGCTGCCCGCCTGCTTCTTGCTCTGGTTCTCACCTGTAGCTTGCGCCATCTTTAACTCTTTCCTGTATTCATCGCTGCCTGCAACTGCTCCACCACGTTATCTGGCACCATGCCGCGTATATCGCCGCCGTGCCGGGCCACGTCTTTCACAATCGAGCTCGAAATATGCTCGCGTACCGGGTCTGCTGGCAGGAAGAGGGTTTCCACGTTTGCTAGCTGACGGTTCACTAGAGCCATCCCAAGCTCTGCCTCATAGTCGCCGTTCTGCCTCAGCCCCTTCACGATTACGGAGGCGCCCACTTGCGTGCAATAGTCAGTAATGAGACCGCTAGTCGACGTTACTGTAATATTTGGGTAGCCGTCTGCACGCAGGGCCTCGCAAATCATCGAGACGCGCGCGCCTTCCGAAAAGAGCGGTGTTTTGGCCATGTTGACCGCCACTACCACATGGACTTCCTGGAAGAAAGAAGCGCAACGCTCGATAACATCCAAGTGGCCTGAGGTCACCGGATCAAAGGACCCAGGGCAAACAGCAATAGTCATACCACCAGCCTACCGCGGAGGGAGGAGAGCCGATCGCTGCGCCCAAGTGTTTGTGTCGCCCTGCCTTCAAACGTCACAATTGCATTGCGTAAGGCAGTTTATAGATTTGAACTTACCACTACTCACGCGCCCGCGGGCTCTACAACAACTCGGCCACCTAATGCGCGGATTACCTTAATTATTGTGTGGTACGAGGGGTTGCTCTCGCGTTCGAGACTCTTGTATAGACTTTCTCGGCCCACTCCCGCTTCTTTTGCAATCTGGCCCATGCCTCGCGCCTTGGCAATATCGCCGACCGCTGCCTGTAAAAGTGCAGGGCCATCCAGTTCTGCAACCGCATTAAGATAATCAATGGCATCTTGTTCATTTCGATATATTCGCTAGCGTCTCAGCGGCTTATGTTTACCATTGTTTACTCTCCTTCAGTTCCTTCAACATGGCTTAGGTAATCTCTCTGTCGCGCTGCTGACTACCCTTGGTGTCACCGCTGTATTTCACAAGATACGTATTGTTGATAGCTGATAGGTTACGCCGCTAAGTTAAGAGTGAGATTGACTGTGTGTTTGATTTCTGTTTGACCATTGCGCAGCTTGCGTATCTAATGCTGATATCTTTATACGTTTTGTACTTTTAGGGGGTTTGCATTTTCAGAATTCGTATACAATGCGATGTATATGAAACTTTGCGACGACGGAAATTGTGAGCACACGAACTGTATCAAGAATAGTGTTGTGTATAGCTCTCAACTCTTGTTAATCTCGGGTGCCCTAGGGGTTGTGATAAAGTTCTGCTTGTAACGAACAGAGGGTTCGCTACAAGTAATAAGGGGAAGGAGGGCCGTTCTTTCAATGAAAACTTTAACGCTGGCTGCAGCACAAGCATACCCCAATAACGGGGGGGGGGGTGCTCTAGGCTAGTTTATTTTGATGCGGCTCTCCTGGCATTTTCAAGTTCAAAAAGGAGAGCGTAGATGTCGTATAAAGACAATCTGGCTGCATTAGAAACCGACAATAGTATTGAAGTGTCGACGGCATACAATCTTGCAAAGCAGCAACTACAGCAGGTGCAGACAGCCAATCTAGAAGGCCCTGATCGTGTGTTGCCCGACGAGTTTAATACAAAGCTAGATCAGCTTAATACGGATTTTTCTCAACAGTTGCCCCAAAAAAAGAGTGAGATTGCTGCTAAAGTCTCTTCTCTAAAAAGTAAACATCTAATTTTCTTACTTGTAAAAATTGCGCTAATCATATTAGGCATTCTGATGTTGATGAATGAGAGCCTTCAGGTATTTGGCTTCGTGTTGTTTATCGCCGGTATAGTCTGCCATTTCATATTTAAAAACATGGACAATTCAGCTTCTGAGCAGTTGGTTGCTGAGTGGGCAGGTTTCTTTAAGCATTTCATCGCTTCCATTGGACAGGCAGAAACTTTGCATGCTCCAGCGACCGGGTTGTACAAGGAAGTTGACGATCTCTATCTGAAGAGCCTGGATGCAACTGCTAGAGGTTTCGAAATGTCGCACAGGCAAATGAAGAAAAACATGGAAGCGCAGAATGAGCAGTCACAGAGAGCGTTAGCTGCGCAAGCAGAGCAGACTCGTCAGATGCAAGAAGGCATGGAAAAGATGACCAGAAAGATGGGACGTCGTTGAGATAATCATGCCAACAGTTGATAAAGAGATGGTGTGCCCCGGATGTGGGGCATCCATCTTGAAAGAAAGCACAGATTGCGAGTATTGCGGTAGAAGAATTGTTTTAACATCTTTAAATGTTAAACAAGTGCGAAAAGCCGCATATCAGGATTCTGCGCGATTTTTGGATCTGTATAAGGATGCTCTGAAAAAGTCTCCGGATAATCCGCAAGTCTTGGCTTCGCTTGGATATACGCTCTTCGATCGGGGCGAATATGGTGAGGCGATTAATAAATTTGAGCAGGCTTCTGCGCAGGGATTCGAAGATGCAGATGTGACTTTCCATATTGCGCTGGCTCGGTTGAAAAGCAAAAAGCCGTTTCAAATTAAATTGAAAGAGGCTGAGCAAATTGTGCAGATGATTGATAACGCAATTGCAATCAACCCGCTCCCGCAGTATTACTGTGCTAAATCGCGAATTATCCGCAAACTCTTTGAGCAGCGCTTTGTGAAGTATGCATGGACTTCCGATGAAGTCATGGCAGAAGCTGAAGCTGCTGGTCTAAGTGAAAGTGATATTACGGATATTGATGCCCTTATCAATGAATAACTGGAGCTATACGTTTTGAGCAGGTGTTCGAGTAAAGAACTCTTTGTGTGTGAATAGATGAACGTTTACTGCTTCAAACTGAACTTATAAAGGAAAGCTATGACTGCTTTTGAAAATACCGATATTGCAAACATTCGTAAAAAGGCCGCAATGCAAGTGTGCGGCATCTTTGACGAGGAAGAAGTTGGCAGGATTGAGCCAATTTCTTACATTGAGCATAGCGGACTCCATACATTTATAACTGTGTGGATGTTCGGCAACAAGAAAATCTATTCTGCAATGTATGAGGGTACTTCTGATGGAACGTGCAGTCCGCTACCGGAAGGGAGAACGTTCTTTGACGTCTATCGCTTTAAAAATATTTCAGATATTCGGCTCGATGTTTATGGATGTGTCATATCCATGAAAACTGGTAAAAAGCTCGAACTTAAAACCAATAATTTGGAAGGGAAAGAATCGTTTATGATGTCTGCTCATGGATTGGTTAGCTTGTGGGATGAGTACGACGATTAGTTTCCATTTTTAATTTTGTAAAAGGTAAAACTAGGAACTTTTTAAGTCAATACGGAATGAAATGGAGGTGTGGAATGGCCTTGTTTGAGACGAATCCTAATGAAAAACAATATGTCGGTGGGCAAAAACACTTTGTGGAAGTGCTTAAAAACCGCTCGAATAACGATACATTAATATATAAAAATCCCGAAGAAGATTTCAACAATGGCAGCACACTCGTTGTAGGCCCCGGTGAACAAGCAATTTTCGTTAATGAAGGCAATATTGAACAGGTTTTTGATACCGGCTCTTTTGCTCTGACTACAGAAAACTACCCCTTCATTTCTCGTCTGCGTAACGCTCTTTCGGGGTCTGTATCTTCTTTCCATTGCTTAGTTTATTTTGTACGTACTGCTACTAGTCGTGAAATCAAATGGGGTACAGAATCGCCCATTAAAGTGTATGACAAAGCGTATGTGGATCAGTTCCAGGGAGTTGGCGTTGAAACTGAGGTACGGGCTAGAGGCGCATACCGTATAAGGGTTACTGACGCTGCTGTATTCTTAACACAGCTCATTGGCAACAACTATGATTTGGCAGATCAAGAATCTTTGCGTGAGTATTTTCGGAATCAATTCCTGGGGCATATAGTAGCGGTTTTAACACGAGAATTGACACGTTGGGAAAGACCTCTCATCGAAGTTCCCGCTAATGTTCTTGAATATGCAGATTATATTCAACAGGAGCTTAAACCAGTTGCTGGGGACTACGGGCTAGATATAGAGAACTTCAGCGTTGCAGCAATTGATATTGTTGATAATGAAGCGCGTCAGAGAGCTCAAGAGCTCATAAGTAAGAATCGCGAGCAGTTCATAGGGAGAATGGCGCAAGGGCAAGGTGAGGCAGCATTTGCGCAGGGGCAGCAGGCAGCTTATCAAACCTATGGAACTAATTACCAACAAGCTCAAGTGCTCAATGCTGTAAACCAAGCTGCAGCGAATCCTGGTTCGGATGGGGGATCTATGCTTGGTGCTGGCTTAGGTTTGACAGTTGGCGCCGGAATGGGGAAAGTGCTCCCCGAAATGGTTAATGATGCAATGAGTGCATCAGGAGGATCCTTACAAGGGAATCAGAATGAGTCAGCAGCAGACTCGGTACAACGTCTTAGTATGTTGAAGCAAATGCTTGAGCAAGAACTCATCACCAGCGAAGAATATGAAGCTAAGAAAAAGGACATTCTAAACCAGATGTAAAGAAGGACCAATATGAAATATATTACTTCAATTATTGCTACACTTTTCTCCTTAATCGGATGTATAGCTTTTGGCACGCAATTATATGGTTATGGTTTTGCTCCGCCTGCCCAGTTCATTGTTATGGTTTTTCTGCTCGGGTTCAACGCGATGATTTGGTTGGCTGATGCTCGGCGAGGAAGTGTTTCAGCTGCTCACAATATGAGTTTGTACCATAGAATAATTGCAGAACAGACCGTTTTCCCTACGGTCGGATATCTTATTCAGGCGTTTATTGCTTGTCTATACTTCTGCGCTTGGAATGTTTCGTGGACTGCTCCAACGGTAGGTTTGCGCGCGTGGCTACCGGCAGGGTTCTTTATCCCTCTGGTTGTTGAATGTGTAGTAACTGCAATCCTGAGCGTCCTTTGGCTATCGAATATTAGAATAAATGCGCATACGATTCAGCAAGAAGCAGTTTACCGGTCACGTTATTCACAACGAGAGCAGCTCAAAGCGTTAGTGATGCAACTGGAATCACGTGTCGACCTGAACGAATCAGAAGCTGCACTGCTAACAAAAAGAATTTGCCGAAAAGTTGATTCACTGCCCTTAGTGCCAAATCCCACAACGGAAGTATTTCGTCAACAAGCAGTGCAAGAAATTCATTCTGTTTTAGGACAACCCGATACGGTACATTCAGATTCACTGCGTCGAATATGGTCAGACTTAAGCAAAGTTAAGTAATCTGCTGAAAGCTTTTGTGACGTTGGATTCCGTGCTAATAGGGTGTATTCTCACGTCCTCGCTGAGACCGACAGCCTCTTGCTTCCTTTTTTCCTTTGTGCATTAGCTCTGTGTTTAACTGCCCGCATTGATGTTGGAGTGTGAACAGGTGCTGGGCGCTGCTTGGTTAAATATTGTGATTTCTGCCGCCATGTAAGCGCGTAGGCCCCTGCTCCCAGCCGAGCTGGGGCCTACGGGTTATTGGGTTGCTGGCTAGTCGGTGATGTCGGTGGAGCGGGCCAGGTCGGTTTCGGAGCGGTATTCGGCCAGGCGCTCCTCTAGGCGGGCGATGGTGTTGCGTAGGGCCTCGGATCCGAGGACCATGTGGAGCGGAATGCTGGGGTCGTCGACGCTTTCGATGATGCGTGCGGCCATCTTGGCAGGGTCGCCAGGAGCTAGTCCGTTGGCAGGATCCAGCATCTTGAGGAAAGCGTGAGTCGGGCCGTCGTATTCGGGCATGAGCTTGGCCATGTGGGCGCTACCGTAGCGGAATTCGGTGCGAGCTCCGCCCGGTTCCACAATCAGGCAGCGGATGCCGAAGGGCTTGACTTCTTGCGCCACTGACTCCACGAAGCCCTCAATGCCGAACTTTGAGGCGTGATACATGGAGTTGCCGGGGTAGGCCACCTGCCCGCCGTAAGATGAAATCTGAATGATAGCGCCCGAAGCTTGCTGGCGCAGGTGGGGTAGGGCAGTGCGGATGACTTGAATGGAACCCAGTAAATTAGTAGACAAAATCTGGTCAATCTGCTCATCGCTCAGCTCTTCTGCGGCGCCGAAAAGCCCGTAGCCCGCGTTGTTGACGACCACATCAATCTTACTGTGGCGCTCGAATGCCTGCCCCACGACTTGGTGAACGGCCTCCACATCGGTTACGTCCAAAATCTGGGCATCAAGCGTATCTGGATACTGGGCCTGGAGGTCAGCAATAGCGTCTATCTTGCGCACAGTCCCAACTACGGTATGTCCCGCGGCCAGCAGCTGCTGAGCCATCTCGCGCCCAAAGCCCGAGCTAATACCGGTGATGAGCCATGTTGTTTGAGTTGCCATGATATTTCTCCTGGTGATTATTACTTATTGGTTGGATTGCTTGTTGATTTGGCGCCGTCTTGTTCACCCTGTTCTCCTTGCGCATCTTGAGCCGCTTGACGCAAGCAACGCAAAGCATTCAAACTGCGCGGGTAGCCAATGAAGGGGATGCCCTGCGAGATGACAGGGATGAGGAAATCCTTGTCGTTGCCTATGCGCAAGTTAGCCCCCGCGTGCGAGACGAGTTGGGGCTCGGCCCCTCCCTGGGCGGCCAAGAAGCAGAAGGTAATGAGTTCGCGCTCTTTGGCGGACAGTCCCTTGCGGGTGTAGTAGTCGCCGAAGCAGTTGCTCGTTAGCCAACGGTTGATGTGCTGGCTGTCTTGCGGGCCCGACTGCCAAAAATTGACCATGTTCTCGCCGAAAATGCCTACCTGCGCCTCAATGCCAGAGCGCAAACGGCTTGCTTCATCCGAATTTGTGGTGGTTTGCGGCTCTAAGGGCAGGCTGATTCCGGCATCTTCCAAAGCTCGATTGGTGGCTTTGAGGAAGGGGAAGACTCGACCGATGCCCAAGTAGGCAACGGCTTGGTAAACTACTTCCTTGATTTTGACCGCTTCTAGGCCGAAATTCAGGGCCGCGGGAAGCATGGCCGTAAACTCGTCAATGCCTTGGCAGCCTAAAAGCATGGCCAAAATAACCATAAACCGGGTGGGGTCGTCGAGCTCAGCTTGGTGGATGACCTCGTCGAATGCGAAGTTGTCGAAGCGCTCGATGAACTCGGGGTCGGTGCGCAAAAAATCGGATTGGTATCCCGGAAACATTCGCTCATGAAAGTCATGGGCGAACTGGGTAATAGCCATAATTCCTCCCTTACCTAGTGCCTGCGTGGCGGGTTTGCCTGCATACATAGGAATGCTAGGGGCAGGAGGTTGGGCAAACAATCTCAATTTTGGCAGGAATTGATAAGTTTTACTTATGGATTGCAGAGCGTGCGCTTCCGTTGATTACAAAGCCTCTAAACCGAGTAACTGAGGTGGGTGCTGTGGGTGTCGAATGGGAGAAAATACACCTTTAACGGCTATCCACTCATTTTCGGTTTGCCTTCAGGCGTTCAGATTCTATTTGGAACTATCCGGGGCGAACTGCTCCTTGAGGATTTGGGCGAAGGCTTCGATGTAGTAGTCGGAGTTGCCTTGGAGCCAGAAGGCGTAGTAGTTGCGCGCTAGTTTGCGCTCGCCGCCCCTCAGCGCTAGTGTCCGGCCTGCCTGCTGCGAAACCTGCCCCTGGCCGCGTTCGTCGAGCAGGAGGTAGCCCTTGTTGGCGGCGACCATCAACTCCGCTTCTTCGATAGATTCGGAAAATAGGTAGCGGCTACCTAGGCCTAAAGCGTCGCGGTAGTAGTCAATTTCGTCTTGGCGCTGGTCCTGACTGGCCACCAGAATGCAGGGCAATTCAGCTATATCGGCGATGGAGACAGTCTCACGAGCTTGGGGGAGTGCCCGCTTGGGCAGGAGAGCAACCAACTGGCTGGAGGTCAGGTATTCGTTGATAAAATGACCGGAGAGCGCCCGCCGCTGGTCGTTAAAAGCGAGATCTATTCGGCCCGAAGTGAGCTGGGAGTAAAGCTGTTCGTGGGTGCCTTGGCTGATGCTCAGGTCAACCTGTGGGAAGCGTTGGGAGAAGGCAGTAACCGCTTGTAAAAGTCGCGCGAGCCGAAGGTCTGCAAGTAGCCGACGCGCAGGGGAGAGCGTGACTGTCTGGCAATCCTGGCCGTCTCTTGGCTGAGCTGATTCACCGACTGCAAAATGGCCTTACTCTGAGTGTAAAAATACTGCCCGGCTTCCGTGAGCTCAAAACTGCGCCCCACCCGCCGCAGCAAGGCTACTCCCAGCTTAGATTCCAAGGCTTTAATCTGCTGGGAAATAGCCGACTGAGAAATCTCGCAGCGCTCAGCCGCCCGCAAAAAATTATGCTCTTCCACCACAGCAACAAAGTAAGTCATGCGCTGAAACACCATCCACTCCCTCTCTGTTGGTGAAAGCAACCTCAGTTGTGAGTAATCACTACAGACAAGAATACTGCGCTGTGGGATGAGGGGGTTGACTTGGGTGGGTATGATAGGGGCATGATGCAGATTATGGATTCTTGGATTGATGAGGAAAGTGCGCCGTTGTCGAGCCCGGAGGAGGGTGGTGGCACGGCCGTTTTGGAGCGCCCCGAGACGCGAGAACAGACCGAGCAGTCCGACACGGGCGATTCTGACCGCTACTCGCACTATGTGTCAGCAGACAAAATCGCTGAGTCTAAGATGACTGGCCGGCCTGTAGTTGCCTTGTGTGGCAAGGTCTGGGTGCCCAAGCATGACCCTTCACAGTACCCCGTTTGCCCCGATTGCAAGCGCATTTACGAGGAGATGAAGCGGGGCGGTTTTTAAGCTAAAGCAGCTGCTCTTGAGTGGGGATAACTGGCTCCCCGCTCAAGAGGCTCATAGCAGCGATAGGCAGTTCGGCTAGGGACTTGGCCCGGTGGTCGCGTGCCCGCATCAAGCCATCAGCCCCAAGGAACTCAGGGTTTGCTTCGCCGTTTTCCATGTAAGAAACTAGCAAGTCGCGCCAATCCTCAGGAGCTTGGAAGGCAGCTAAAGCCTGCGCTGAGCCAGAAATAACATGCTCGGCTGAGGCCAAATTGTATTCGTAAGAGCGGAAGGCTTCCTTGCGTCCGGGCACCGTCGCCTTGTTTTTAGAGCGCTTGGCAACGGGAACCATTGAGCCGTCTGCTCCCTCGCGTTCCACCAGTTTGTAGACCATTGAGCAGGTGGGCGCCCCCGAACCGGTGACCAGCTGGGTGCCCACGCCGTAGGAATCCACCGGGGCCGTTTGCAGGGAAGCAATTGCATACTCGTCTAAATCGTTGGTAACCGTAATGCTGGCCTGGTGAGCGCCGAGTTCGTCGAGCTGGTTGCGCACGCGCTGGGCCAGGGAGGCCAAGTCGCCCGAGTCGATGCGCACGCCGCCCAAGTCGGGTCCGGCCACTTCTACCGCGGTTTTGACTGCATCTTCAATGGAATAGGTGTCGGTCAGGAGCGTGGTGTTTTTGCCAAAGGCCTGAATTTGCGAGACAAAAGCGTCGCGCTCGGAGTCGTGTAAAAGAGTAAAGCAGTGAGCTGCGGTGCCGATGGCGGGCAAATCATAGAGTTTGGCGGCCTGCAAGTTGGATGTGCCCTGGAATCCGCCCACGATTGCTGCGCGGGCTGCCGAGACTGCGGCCCATTCGTTGGCCCGGCGAGCGCCCATATCCATGCAGGGGCGGCCGTTTGCAGCCGAAACCATGCGGGAAGCGGCCGAGGCAACCGCAGAATCGTAGTTTAAAATCGACAGAATCAGCGTCTCAAGTAGGGTGCATTCAGCAAAGCTGCCTTCCACCTGCAAGATGGGGGAGTTGGGGAAGAAGGTCTCTCCCTCCCGGTAACCGCGGATACGCCCGGAAAAGCGGTAGTTTTCCAGCCAGTGCAAGGTGGGTTCGCTCACAATATGGCGGTCGGCCAAGAATTGGATATCGCTAGCTGAGGGCCGAAAATCGCGGACGGCCTCCATAAGCCGCCCGGTGCCCGCTACAACCCCGTAGCGCCGACCTTGCGGCAGGCGGCGGGTGAAAACTTCAAACACGCAGTGGCGCTCCGCAGTGCCGTCTTGCAGGGCAGCATCGAGCATGGTGTATTCGTACATATCGGTCAATAAAGCGGTCGATGCGCCTGCTGATGCACCCATACTCATGCTGACTCCCAGTCTTGTGCGCGCTCGCCCGCGCCTTACGAAAACTCGCTGATGCTTGCAAACAGTGCAGCTCGGTGGGCGTGAGCTTGGAGAGCCGCCTGCATGCTTGCCTCCCAGCTTAGCTGCGCCGGGCGATAGAAGTTGAGCCCTTCACTAGGAGCGGCATGTCTTAGAGCCCCAGCATTCCTCGCCTTTTGTAGCCCTATCTTTGGCTCAGTTCCTGGACTGCTGACCCTCGCTCCTGAGCTTGCCAAGGCTTAGGCATAAGCTGAACCCTATGAGATTTTTGGCCTCGATCTACCGCTTTGTGCTGGTGGCTTTCGCGCTCGCCGGCACTTATCAAGGCTGGCTGAGTGGTTCTGCGCGCGCGTGGATTCCGCTCGACTTTCAAGCCACTTTCTTGCTGGCGGTGGTCATGCTCTGGGCGGCAGCTGCGGCTCTCTTAAAAGGCACGGAGCCCCCGGCTTGGCTCAAGGGTTTTGCTACCCTCTATGCGTTGATTGGTGCTTTGGCGGCTTGGACTTTTGAAGGCTCGGCTGGCTTGCTGGCGGGCCTGCGGGTCTGGGGCATTCCGCTGGCGCTGATGACGCGCGTTTTGGTTCCTGCTATGGCAGTCCTCGACTTCCTCCTATTCGATGCCCACCGGCGCTATCCTTGGCATTTCACGCTCTCATGGATGGCTTACCTGCCTCTATACGCGGCCTTCGTGCTGATTCGTGCGGCCGTCTGGCCTGGCTTGGGTGCTGGCAGTCGGGCGAGCGATTACCCTTACTCTGGCATAGATTTGGCTGCCTTAGGTTGGGAGCGATTCGTGATAAACGCCGCCCAATATTTGGTGGCCTGCTTCGCTCTGGGCTTAGCGCTCTTCCTCATTGACCGCATAATGCCCAAACGCACGGCCCTCACCGTGTAAGCATTCGTACAACGGCATACCTATATATAAAGTAAGAACTATTGGTTGGTATTGAGCGCTAATCAAGCGCAAGCGGAAGGCAACACTATGGTGGCAATTGCAGATATGCTCTCTCAAGACACGGTTGTGCGCCCAGACGGGCGGGCAGTCGACGAGCTGCGCCCGGTGCGCATTACGCGCGGTTGGACCCAGGCCCCCGAAGGCTCCGTGCTGATTGAATGCGGTAATACGCGCGTCTTGTGCACGGCCTCCTTTACGCCCACCCTGCCCCGCTGGCGCAAGGATTCCGGCCTAGGTTGGGTTACGGCAGAATACGCCATGCTGCCTCGCGCTACTTCTGACCGCACCTCTCGCGAATCGGTGCGCGGCAAGGTAGGAGGGCGCACGCAGGAGATTTCTCGCTTGATTGGGCGCTGCCTGCGCGGTGTGGTGAACATGAAAGCCCTTGGCGAGAACCAAGTTCAGATTGACTGCGATGTGCTACAAGCAGACGGCGGCACTCGCACCGCTTCGGTCACTGGTGCATACATTGCTTTAGCCGATGCCTTGGCTTGGGCCGAGCACAAGGGCCATATTAAGAGCGCTGAGAAAGCTCTCGGCTCGCAAATTTCCGCCGTCTCAGTAGGTATTATCGACGGTAAGCCCATGCTTGACCTGCCCTACGTAGAAGACAGCAGGGCTATGACCGACATGAACGTGGCCATGACGGGAACCGGCGAATTCATTGAGGTTCAAGGCACAGCCGAGCACCAGCCTTTCAATCGTGAAGAGTTGAACGCCCTACTCGATTTAGCAACCAAAGGCAATAAAGCCCTCCAAGCTATGCAACGCAAGGCTTTGGCAGCCGAGATCGGGCAAGTAGTGTCATCCGAGCAGGCAGAAGGTTAGTCATGGCGCAAGATAAGGCTAGGCGAATCGTCGTCGCCACGCATAATGAGGGCAAGCTGGGCGAGATGCGCGCTATCTTGCAAAAAAGTTTGGACGCGGTCGCAGCTGATCGAGATGAACAGATGGCTGAGTTTACACTGGTTTCGGCCGGCCAGCTTGGTCTTCCCGACCCAGTTGAAACGGGCGTGACCTTTGAACAGAACGCCCTGCTCAAGGCCGAGGATGTGGCCAAACGCACGGGGCTTCCGGCGCTCGCCGATGATTCGGGGCTGATTGTTGACGTGATGGGTGCCGCTCCGGGCATTCTTTCGGCACGCTGGTCCGGGGTTCACGGCGACGACAAAGCCAATGTGCGCCTGCTGCTGGCCCAATTGCAAGACTTGCCTGTCAACAAGCTGGGCGCTCAGTTCGTATGCGCTGCTGCCCTTGTTTTGCCTACGGGAACGGGGCAAGAAGTGGTTGCCGAACAAAGTAAGCCCACTGAATTTATTCGCACAGGCCGTATGGCGGGCCATATTATCCATGAGCCGCGCGGTGAACAGGGCTTCGGCTACGATCCGATTTTTGTGCCCGACGACCAGCCTCAGCGTGCTCTTGAAGCAGGAATAGAGCTGACCTCAGCTCAGCTGAGTGCGCAAGAAAAGAATGCAATATCTCACCGAGGTAAGGCTCTCAAGGCGATTATGCCTACGCTCGTATCTGCCCTACTATAACCCCTCCGCGCCGGTTTATTCCCACACTTCGCGCAAGGCTCTATTTTTGTATTCCACCACTGGCTCTCTACACTAGTAGGTAGAGCTAGCGCCGGAGCTCAGCTTTCTTGCAGAAAGCGAACACGGCGCGTAAACCAAAACTGGCGCGGCTTGCCAGTGAAGGGTGGAGAGATCAGTGAAGAGCAGAAAATTCTCCTGGCACAGACTTATGTGCGCGCTGGTTGCATGCGTAGGTGTGTGCTCTATATTTATGATTCCAAGCCTGAATTCGAGCCCACTAACGCCGCAGGCTTACGCAGATTCCGTTGATTCGACACCAGCAGATCCAAAGCCTGTGCTGTATCGCATGTTGGCTTATAACAGCCGAATGGATACGCAAAATGATGAGCTACGCATGGATTTCGTGCTTCGTTTGGCTCACGGGCAGATGGATCCCAACTGTGTTCCAGAGGGGCAGCATGACGACACGGGTAAGTGCGGTCTTTCCTTTGTTTACGCTTTTTGGGCAGTTAATGACAACCCGTATTGGTATTTTTCGAGAGCCAAGTACTTAAATACGATGGGTGAAGACGGTGCTGCCCGCTGGGCCGCCAACCAAGCCCAGTACTACACGATTCATCAGGTTGAAAACTCTGGAAAATACGACTATTTGACCATTTCCCTAGTGGGCGATGTGAACTATCCGGATGCTTCCACTTCTGGTAACTACGATAGCTCGGATACCGATCGTGTGGACTACAAGCAGGTGGGTGGAGCGAAACTCAATCAATTCGTCTACGCTATAGCAGGTAAGGATTATGCCTTATGGAATAAAGGCATCGATACGCTCTATTTGAATCCATCTCAAGAATTTGACTCTCGCTTTGTGACCAATATTGCTCAAGACTATCCGGCGTATGTATATTCGCCCGAGTGTGGTATTGGCAGCGCTGGTGGTGCTTGCAATGGGCCCATGTCGTTTGTGGGTTGGGATGCTTACCCCACACTCTTTAGCGGAGGTCAAGCTAACTGGGGCATGGTGGCAGATTATGGCTTTAAAGGCCACAGTGCGCCCGGGATTGCACCGCCAAAGTCATTCTTCGTATACTGGTACAACCCGGCTCGTAGCTATACGGATAGCTCAGGGCCTTATCCGTGCTCGCGCAACACTTCCTTCTATTATCAGTGGATTGGACTTAAAGAGGGCAAATATTGGGAGCCTGTAACTTCTCTTACCCCAACTGCCCAGCGGGTTGACGGCCAGCATCCGATAGGGCCGGGAACGCCTCCTGAGATGACTAACACGTGGCCGGCCTTCAACGAGCCGGCCCAAAACGGCAAGACCAATAATTTGATGGCTCCCGGGCCCGGAAACGGTGGGCAAAATGCTCAGCTGCCTGATGGCTCCATCAACTTTGAAATTGCCAAGCAACAAGACCATCTCGACGGCTATTTCAAGCTGGTTACTTGGCCTATCACTACCAACGCTGATGGCTCCACTACCGGTTGTGCGACTGCCAGCAACAAGGAAGCCTACAATCCGGACGCGGGCATTACCGCAAGTATGTCTCAGGCCGAGATTGCTAGCAGGATCAACACGGGTTGGACTATCGATACGGTGATGAGCCGTTACCAGATTCCTCGCCCAGACCCACCTACCATCAGTCAGCCGACCCAAGACAGTTATGTGAACAACTCAACGGTGACGGTCACTGGCACTGCGACGGTTGGACATGAAGCTGCCAACAAT
The DNA here is from genome assembly GCF_033095945.1 of Bombiscardovia apis. NCBI lineage: Bacteria > Bacillati > Actinomycetota > Actinomycetes > Bifidobacteriales > Bifidobacteriaceae > Bombiscardovia > Bombiscardovia apis. The sequence goes on from NZ_AP026800.1 coordinate 436,704, forward strand.
GGTAACCCTGAGCGTCGTTACATGGTCACGCTCTTTGCTGAGGATCCTTCACATCCCATTCAAGACTCCACCAGCCAAGGAGCTAACGATTACAACAGCAGGGGAGTGGAGATTGGCAGCACAGAAGTTGATGACCAAGGCAACTGGTCTATTGTGGATGCCAACACGATAGTCGATGGTAAAGCCAACATAGACGGCAGTTCCCGGCGTTACCATGCATACTTAACTGAGTTGAATTCGGGGCAAACTCTTACATCGGACTTTTCCAATATTGTGCGGGTCTACTTTTACACAGCTCCAGACCCGGCTCCGACTGTGGTGCATCTGACTATGCCTCACACGGTCGATGGTCAACTGCCAGCGGGCTCCACCGGTCAAGTAGACGGTGCTCTCCACCCAACTCACAATGGCTCCAGTCTCCAAGTAGAGGCTCTGCCGGTGGCTAATCCCTCAGCCACACCAATAGCGGTGAGCAGCCAACCCAACTTTGGCACCTCGTCTACTCAATGGCAGGCCAGTATTAGCAATCCCAGCGGTTTTCAGCCGGTTTCGGGAGATAATCGCTACGTGTTCCGGGCTTGGCTACAGACTATTAATGGTTTGCGCTCGCCCTTGGGCTCGCAGATTTTCGAGATTGATATGGTCCCGCCCAAGCCTGGCATAGTTATGGCCAGCAACAGGGTAGTCTCGGGTCGAGCAACAGTGAGTTCAGCGCCGGGAGCTGGTCCGCAGCAGGGCGGTTTTGTAGTGGTGACTTGGCCAGACGGCAGTAATTCGGGGAAGGTGAACATTGCTAATGATGGCACTTGGAGCGTTCCTGTTCCTTCTGGCATGACTACTAACGGCACTGTGGGGGTGAGGGCTACCGATGTGGCGGGTAATGAGTCTGCACTCGAAACACGCGGTATAGAACCCATCCCTCGGATCATGGCCATACCACTTGCAGGAGCTGTGCCTTGGCACCAGATTGCTGCTAGTGCGCTCATAGCTGGGTCTGCTGTATTGCTTGGGCTCACAGCGCTTATATACAAGCGTCGTCGTGATAACAAAAGCTTGCATTTTTAGCGAGTAATATTGAGGAGAGAAGATATGAACATACGAAATGTGATGCGTAGGGGAGCCGGCATGCTTGCCACGGCTGCAACCCTAGTGGGAATCTCTTTGCTAGGAGTTTCCACTGCTGCAGCAGATGTCGAAGTGCCCAATCCCGACCTGAAAACGACCAACGCTTCGATTGCTATTAACGGTAGCAACGATGCCATTCAGGGCCATAGTTACAGGGCCTTACGGGTGGGTATATACGTGAGCGCCAACGTAGATAATACCGGCAGCGGCGGCAAGCTCACCTCGATTTCGGTGGGCACCGATGCCGATGCGAAGCCGATTGCTACTAGCGCTCTTAACCAGATTGACCCCTCTGCTCCCGCTCCTGCTTTCGTCGACAATCCGGTGGGTGAGGTGTCCTCAAGATGGCTGGGCTTTGCTTCCCAGGGCGGAGTAGGTGTCTCGCAAGAAGACAAGACTTCTAATAGTCGCGACCAAGCTTACGCAGGCAAGTTGCGTAATTTCGTTACTAATTTCGTCTCTGACTCCCGTTTCAACGCTCTGCTGACTAGTAAGGGTGTTTCTACGACGGCAAGCAGTGCTCCAGGTATGTTCAACAACCTGCCGCAGGGCTTGTATATCATCGTGGATACCACGGCTTCGGGTGGCAACTATTCCAATTCCATCCCCATGCTGGTAGGCACTGCTGTGGGTGTGACCGCAAGCTTCCAGGGCTACACGCAGTTTAAGAACGAGACTTCGCCCACGGCTCCCATCTTGGGCAAGATAGAGGTCAAGAACGATCAGCCCACGGTCGCGAAGAAGGCTGTGCAAGACCCAACTATGGGCTCTTCTGCTTCCATTGGCGGGTATGTACAATACGAGATTACCGGCAATGTACCGCTCACGACTGGCTATACATACTATCAATATCTTTTGCAAGATAAGCCGGGTTCCGGGCTCAAGTTTGCGCGCGACCAAAACCACCCTGTGACGGTTACTTCCGGGCCTGCGGGCGGCACTCAGACCAGCATTGTTGAGCAAAATGGCGGCACGGCGGGCTTTGTAGTAGATGCACACGGCGATGGTTCGGTTGACTTCAACCTTTCGCCTGTAATTACCAGCCTCAAGTTTGGTGACACCATCACCGTGAAGTACTACATGCAGCTCACCGATGATGCGGTCAACGGCGTGGCTAAGAATGACGTGCAGCTGGCTTATTCGAACGATCAGCGCAATCAGCCCACCGATAATCAGGGCAACGGCGGTTCTCATAACAGTTTCGCGCTGCCTAACCAAGTCGCTGCCAACGCCTACTTCTACCACTTTGAGTTGAGCAAGCAGGCCAAGTCCGACAACCGTGATTTGACTGGTGCCAGCTTCTCGGTCAAGGTCAAGGGCACGGCGGACGCCCTGAAGTTTAAGCAGGTTAAAGACGCGCAAAACGTGGCGATTCCGGGACGCTACAAGCTCGTAGCAGACCAGAACACGAACGCCGATGACCTCTTGCTGGTGTCTGACGGCTCCTATGCGGGCACCCACCCAGACCAGGCAGTGCCCACAGGCCACCTCTTCGTCGACGGCTTGGGTGCTGGCGAATACACGGTTTCCGAGATTAACCCGCCAGCGACCTTCTCGGGCATGTTCAAGCCCTCCTTCGATGTGAAGATTACCCCCGACAGCACTTCAAACCACCCGCAGCTCACCAATGCGGGCGACGCTTGGGATTTGGTGTCTGCCGGTTCTTGGACCTATACGGCCACTGACCCGGTTGCCGTTTCGCCGTCCACCGGTTCCCACGCCATCGTGGTGCTCAACGTCTCCTCGCTTTCCCAGCTGCCTATGACCGGCGGTGCGGGCATTATCCTAGCGGTTATGATTGCCCTGATTGCGCTGGTGTTGGCCGGCGTGCTCTTCGCCTTCAAGCGCAGGCGGGATGCGGGGCAAATCTGAACTTTCAATCGGCACTCTTCCCTCCAAATGGCCAGCAGGAAGGCCCCCATAAGCCCCGGCATAGCAAAGCAGATTGGCTCTTACGAGTGCTTATCACCTTGTGTTTGGCTGTGGCCTTGGGTGCCCTCCTGTGGATTCCTGCTACTCAATTGCGCCATGCGTGGCAAGAGCGGCAGGAGGTGAACCGGGCGAGCGAACGGGTTGCCGCTTGGCCTCAGGGGCGCATAGCCCAGGAGTTCGAGCGTGCTCAGGCCTATAACCGCACCATTGCGACCGGAGACCAAGGTGTGTTAGGGGAGGCGCCAGATCCCTTTCTCCCCGCTCAGGCTTCGGGCTCAAGTGGGGCTTCGCTGGCCTCGCGCGACCGTGACTACCAGCAGGCCTTGGATACGGGCGATGGGCTGATGGGCTCCATTCGCATTCCTAAGATTTCCGTCAATATGCCCATCTACCATGGCACTTCCGACCGTTCTCTCTCCTTGGGCGCGGGCCACTTGTACGGCACCAGCCTCCCGGTCGGAGGTGCCTCTACTAACGCCGTCATTACTGGCCACCGAGGCTTGCCAGGAGCTCTACTCTTTACTCGCCTAGACGAGCTCAAAACCGGAGATGTGTTCTACGTTAATACGCTAGGTCGCACCATGGGCTACCGGATTGAAGGCATTCATGTGGTCGACCCAGACGATGCCCATTTTTATACGGTGGTGAAGGGCCAAGATTTGGTCACGCTCATGACCTGCACTCCCTACGGAGTCAACACGCAGCGTTTGGTCATAACGGGCCGTAGGGCTCCCATTCCGCGCAGTATTCCCGAGCCCGAGCATGGACCTCAAGATGCCCTCCTACGATCTTGGGCCATTGGCTTGTTTGCTGGCATTATAGGGATTATTGCCCTAGCTTGCTGTCAGCGACGCGAGATGGTAGTTCGCCACCGCAGGATTTCTCGTGGGAGTCACAGTGCCTAGTCTCAGCCAATAGCAGTGCTTTCTCAGTCTGCCGGGCGCCTGCATGCTCAGTCGTTCTGTATACTGCTTATTCTACGAGCGTAGAGTTTTTGCCATCGTTGAGAAGATGTGGTTAAATGTTACTACCGATTTATTTAAGCTTTTTGGGCAATGTTAGGTCGCTCAAACGGTTAAGGGAAATCGGTGCCCGGAATGGGGCGGATTGGCAGCTATCGGGGGATGCTATTGGTCTGCCCCACCGGATTGGATTTTCTCCCACTTTTTGCGTTTCGCATTCTTCTATTCAGACCTGAGGTTGTGTTACATTAAATAAGCACCATTGCTCTGCGCACGTGGCGGAATTGGTAGACGCGCAAGATTTAGGTTCTTGTGACTACGGTCGTGGGGGTTCAAGTCCCCCCGTGCGCACTTGGTTCATCGACCAACGAGGGTTGAGTTTCTCCTTCTTTACGCACTTTGTACTGCTTTATTGCGAGCGTTTCAAGATATGCCCAAATCAGGCTAAAAATGTGGGATATGTAAGATAATACGAAAGTACCAGACTTGAGAGCCACTTGACAGAATCGAACTGTCGACCTTCTCATTACGAGTGAGACGCTCTGCCAACTGAGCTAAAGTGGCCTGTGTATCTGCTCGAATGCCCACCACATTCCACGTGGGTGCTATCAAGCGACAACAATAGAAAATTGTAGCTTACACTCTCGATTTGTCGAATTGGCGGGTTGCCCAGCGCGGCATGTACGGACACCTTGCGAGAATAGGGGCATGACTTTGGATGATTTTTACGCCATTATTCCAGCCGGGGGAGTGGGCACCCGCCTGTGGCCGCTGAGCCGAAAAGCGCGGCCCAAGTTCCTCTTCGACCTGCTGGGCCAAGGGCAGACCATGATTCAGGGCACCTTTGACCGTCTTGCTGGCATTTGCGGGGCTGACCACATCGTGGTGTCGACCGGCGCCCAGCATGTAGATGCGGTGCGCACACAGCTTGAAGATTTGGGTTCGGATGCGATTTTTGCCGAGCCGGTGCCTCGCGATTCCACTGCTGCCATCGCTTTAGCAACGGCCGTTCTGGCCCGCAGGCATGGAGACCAGATTGTAGTTGGCTCCTTCGCGGCCGACCATGTCATTCGCGACAACGACGCCTTCGCCATGTCGGTGCGCCAGGCTGTTGCCGCCGCCAGGGCCGGGTATGTGGCCACTATCGGTATCGCTGCCTCCCGCCCCTCTACTGCTTTTGGATACATTCATCAGGGGCGCTCGCTGGCTCAAGATGTGCCAGACGCTGCTGATGCCCGCTTAGTGACTGAGTTTGTAGAAAAGCCTGACGCTGCTACTGCTCAGGCCTATCTTGCCACCGGCGAATATCGTTGGAACGCTGGTATGTTTGTGATGCGCGCAGGCGTTGTGCTTGACTGCCTCAAGCAGTATCGGCCTAATTTGTATGCTTCGGTTATGGCTATTGCTCAGGCTTGGGATCGGGGCCCTCAAGAGCGGCAGGTAGCTATGGACGAGCACTGGGCCGGTATTGAGAAGATTGCCTTTGATTACGCAGTGGCCGAGCCCTTGTCTGTGGCTGGCGGCGTGGCAGTAGTTCCCGGTGGTTTTGGCTGGGATGACATCGGCGATTTCAATTCGGTAGCCGCTCTTCTGCCCTCCTCCAGCCAGAGCAATATCAAGATTTTGGGCGATAGTGACTTGGTGAGCTACTTAGATTCGGCTGGTGATGTGGTCGTGCCAGCAGCCGGGCGCACTGTGGCTCTGCTGGGTGTGAGCGACATGGTGGTGGTCGATACGCCCGATGCTCTGCTCATAGCCCCCCGCGCTCGCAGTCAGGAAGTTAAAGATATGGTTTCCAAGCTTTCGGAAGACGGCCAAGAGAGCATTCTGTAAGGCGCGCTCAGTCAAGACATTAGGTAGAGAAAGCCGAGAAGGTAGCGAAAGGTGGGCAGGTGAATCAGCAGCTAGGCAGCGCTCGGGGTTCGGCCGCGCCCGCTGTCTCTGAGCAGGGCGCTCAAGATACTCAAGCTGAGTCCGCTGAACTCACTGCATCCGCTGAGTCCAACGCGTTATCCAAACCCGCGCGGTCTGCCAAGCCCAGAAACATACGGGTAGAGGCCCTGCGTTTGGTGGCAATTCTCGGCATCTCAGTATTTCACGTGTTCACACCCTGGTTCTTTGGCATCACCCACCCGCTACCAGCTGGACTAGCTCCGGGTCTGCCAGTAGATTCGAGTGCGCTCACTGCGCTGGCCAACACTCCCTGGGCCCTCTGGCTCTTGAGTTTTTTGGCACTCTTAGGTGCCTTGGGCAACCATGTCTTCTATATGATTTCCGCCCTCTATCTTGTGCCCTCTATCGCCCGGCAGGTGGGCACGCAAGGCTACTGGCGTCGCCAATTTCGGGCCGCTGCCCGCCGCTGCCTCGCGGTGTTTGCTGCCCTCGCGCTCTATGCGCTTATCTTCATGGCTATCAACCACTTTGTGGTCGAAGTGCCGGGCGCGGGGAGCCTGTGGTGGCTGAGTTCCAACCTCGAATTCATTTGGCTCTATGCCCTCTTTATGCTTTTGGCTCCCATCTGGGCCTGGCTCTTGCGCTCTGTTGGCGGCAAAACTTGGGCCCGCGCCGCCTTCTGTCTCATAGTCATAGCCGTTTATACTCTCAACTTCTATATTGCTTTTGTGGCCCAAGGCGATGCTAGCCAGCGCGGACTTTTGGATTGGCGTAAGCAAATGAGCGCGCTCACCTACTTGGTCTCCTTCGCTTTGGCTGGGGCCCTGTCTTGGCGCATTGCACAGCATCAGGTCTTGGCTGCGGGCAAGTCCAGTGCTTTGAGTTCCTCGCGTTTATGGGGATGGGCTCTAGTCTTGCTCCTGCTGGCTACGCTGGCAATTACCGGCATGCTGGCCATGAGCGGCAACCGCGCGGGCTTGTATAACCTGTCATTTAAGTCAACCTCGCTCCTGTCTTTCCTGCTGGCTTTGAGCGCGACTTTCTGGTGTTCCATTCGACCGCAATTCCTGCAAACTGCCTCTCCCGGCTTTACTTCTCGGGCGGTGCAAGCGCTGGCCTCGGGCATCTTAGGCTTTTATATTGTGCAAGCGCTGGCCTATGGTCTCTGGGATCCCTTCTGCGCTCGCTTGTTGGCCCAAGTGCTTGCTTCTGGTTCACTGCTGGCTTTTATTGCTGCTGGTGTCGCTTTTGCTTGCAGTTTCGCCCTTATCGTGGCCGTGATCGACCGTTGGTTCCGGCAGCCGCTCTTGCGTTTGGTGGGCCTGAGCAAATAGAACAGAGGCAAAAGAATCGAGTAGGGGAGCATCCCAACGGGCGCGTTTTGCTATTTTGTGTTCTTCTGTCCTCTTTTGTGAGTACCGTGTAAGGGGTAGCACAAAGGGTTCGCTCGGCCTACGGAGGCTGGCGGACGACGCGTTTGTCTATGAAAGGACCAACAGATGGCCATCAATCCTCCAGTGGATGCAACCAAGACCCCAGCTTGGGCCCAGTTGCAGCAGCATTTCAACGATTTGCAGAGCGAGGGCATCAATCTGCGCCGTTGGTTCGCCGCAGACCCTGAGCGCACCTCCAAGCTCTCTTTCGACGCTGGCGACCTGCACTTCGATCTATCCAAGAATCTGATTCAGCCCGAAACCCTGCAACTCTTTGCCCAGCTGGCAAAAGATGTCAAGCTCGACGAGCGTATTGAGCAGATGTATACAGGCGCCCATATCAACAACACTGAAGATCGCGCTGTGCTCCACACGGCCCTGCGTCGCCCCGAAGCAGACAAGGGCGAGCTCATGGTCGACGGGCAGGATGTGATTAGTGATGTGCGCGAGACCTTAGATCGTATTTACGCTTTCGCCAACCAGGTGCGTTCTGGCGAGTGGAAGGGCGTGACTGACAAGAAGATTGAGACCGTCGTCAACATCGGCATCGGTGGCTCCGATTTGGGCCCCGTTATGGTTTACGAGGCTCTCAAACCATACGCAGATGCCGGCATTAGCGCCCGCTACGTCTCCAACATCGACCCTAACGATTTGGCTGAGAAAACCCGCGATCTCGATCCCGAGACCACGCTCTTTATCGTTGTTTCTAAGACTTTCACCACTCTCGAAACGCTCACCAATGCCCGCGATGCCCGTACTTGGCTGCTCAACAAGCTCCAAGACCAAGGCGCTATTGACGGTTCCGACGAGGCCCGCACCGAGGCTGTGAAGCGTCACTTTGTGGCCGTTTCCACTGCTCTCGACAAGGTTGAGGACTTCGGTATTGACCCCAAGAATGCTTTCGGCTTCTGGAACTGGGTGGGCGGCCGCTATTCGGTTGATTCTGCCGTCGGCACTTCGCTGGCCGTGGTCTTTGGGCCCGAGCGCTTTGAGGAGTTTCTAGAAGGCTTCCATGTGATTGATACCTACTATCGCACCACGCCTTTTGAGCGCAATGTAGTGGCTCTGATGGGCTTGATGAACGTGTGGTATGTCAACTTCTTTGGCGCACATTCCCACGCCGTCTTGCCTTACAACCAGTACCTGCACCGCTTCCCGGCCTACCTCCAGCAGCTCACGATGGAGTCCAACGGTAAGTCCGTGCGCTGGGACGGCACCCCTGTCACCTGCCAGACCGGCGAAATCTACTGGGGCGAGCCCGGCACCAACGGCCAGCATGCCTTCTACCAGCTCATTCACCAAGGCACCCGCCTCATTCCTGCCGACTTCATTGCCTTCGCAAATACCGCCAACCCCACCAAGGACGGCGACCAAGACGTGCACGAGCTCTTCTTGGCCAACTATTTTGCACAGACTAAGGCTCTGGCTTTCGGCAAGACGGCCGACGAAGTGCGCGCTGAAGGTACGCCCGAGGCCATCGTGCCCGCCCGTGTCTTCACCGGCAACCGCCCCACCACATCCATCTTCGGTGAGGCACTGACCCCTTACGCGCTCGGCGAGCTCATCGCTCTCTACGAGCACATCACCTTTACTGAAGGAACCGTTTGGGGCGTTGACTCCTTCGACCAGTGGGGCGTAGAACTGGGCAAGAAGCTGGCCCAGGAGATTACTCCGGCTATCTCTCAAGATGACGTGGCGCTCTCCCAGCAAGATCAGTCCACCAAGGCTCTGATTAACTTCTACCGGGTCCACCGCCACTAAGGCGATTGGGCTAACTGAGCTCAGGGCTTGCCGGCTTTTGCATGGCAAGCCCTGAGCTTTTTCTGTTTGCGTGCCTTGAGCGTCCCCAAGTCGGGGTAGAATGGATAAGTATTGTGCCGAGAGTTGGGCTGCCGCATAGGCTCGCTCTCTTAAGGTCTAGCCAGTTTGACTGGCGGATTGGCGCTCTTTGCTGGGTAACTGGCAAGGGATAGATGCGGGCTGGCTAGCTTCGGCTGGGCCTGCCCATGAACCAAGCTGCGCTGATATGCGGCGGTGACGGAGGTATATTATGAATGCTATTGAGCAATTCGATGCCAAGCATATGAAGTCTGCGGAAGCTATTCCTGCATTCCGCGCTGGCGACACCATCGAAGTAAACGTGAACATCAGCGAAGGTGATCACACCCGTATCCAGACCTTCTCCGGTATTGTCATTGCCATTTCTGGCCAGGGCGTACGCGAGACCGTTCTGGTGCGCAAGATCAGCTTTGGTGTGGGTGTGGAGCGTCGCTTCCCCCTGCACTCCCCGCAGATTGACTCTATTAAGGTCACTCGCCGCGGTCGTGTGCGTCGCGCTAAGCTCTACTACTTGCGCAACCTGCGCGGTAAGGCTGCTCGCATTCCGGAGCGTCGTGATGCCAAGGAAAACAAGGCTTAAGCAGTTGTTGTCGGCTAGTCCGGTAGCAATTCAGGCTGCTCTCAGCTAGCAGTAGTAGTGTGTGGGGTCCGAAAGTCACTAGGCTTTCGGACCCCACGTGCTTGTAAGATGCTGATATAGGTTGGTATGAGGGTTGAAAGGGGGCTGCATGAGCAGCAAGGGCAATGCGGGCCGTCGCTCGCGGTCCAAAACCCCACGCCTACAATGGGGCCGTCCGCGCTCGGGAGATGATGTGCGCCTGGCTTTCGCTGAGCATCCTCATCATGCTGCCCGTATGCTCATGCCTGAGACCATTCGCTATGAGTTCGTAGAGGTGGCCACTAGCCTCCTCATAGCATGCTTGGTGCCTGTAGTTCTGGTTTTGGGTGTGCGCATCTTTGCTCTGGGCCAGTATTTTATTCCTTCGCCCTCCATGGAAAACACTTTGGCCGTGGGCGACCGGGTCATCACCACGCAAAACTTGACGCTCAATACGGGCGATCTCAAACGTGGCGATATTATCGTTTTTCACGATCCTGACCGCTGGTTGGATTCCGATCGTGAAAAGGTTAAGACCAACGATGACTTTTTGATTAAACGTCTGATAGGTTTACCCGGCGATAAAGTCCGCTGCGATGGCAACGGTAAACCGGTCATGATTAACGGCCAAGCCGTCGATGAATCGGCCTATCTGAAGAAGGGCGTTGAGCCCAGCTCCTTCCCCTTTGAGGTGCATGTGCCAGCTGGTCACGTGTTTGTTTTGGGAGATAATCGTTCCAATTCCAGTGATTCTCGCTACCATCTCAACGACAGCCAGGGCGGTATGGTGCCGATTGACAACATTACCGGCGTGGCCCTGCGCACGTGCTGGCCGTTCAGCCACTGGAAGCGCCTCAACAACCACCACGACGTCTTTGATGCTGTGCCCGACATCGACAACAACCAATACAGCTCTAGCTCCGGCAGCCAAGGCTACCAACGATGAGCGCGGCAAAGATTCGCCCCACCCTTGACGCTGAGCGCAGCCTAGCCCAGCAGGGTGCCGACTATATTGTGGGCTTCGACGAAGTGGGCCGCGGTGCTTTGGCTGGCCCCGTCATGGTGGGCGCTGCCCTGCTCGATGCCTCTGCAGTCAACGATTTGTCGGTGCCAGAGGGCTTAGCTGATTCCAAGATGCTCTCGGCTGGAGTTCGCGAGGGCATGCTCGAAGGACTCAAAACTTGGCCTCTGGCCTGGGCGGTGGGCGCTGCTAGCAATCAGGAAATCGACGAGTGGGGCATCATGCATGCTCTCGGCTTGGCGGCTTTGCGGGCGTTGGCCACTATTGAAGATGAGCTCAAGATGGAAGAGCGGCTTGCGAAAGGCGGCAGTCGGCCTCGCTTGTGCGCTATCCTCGATGGTTCCTACGACTATATTTCTAAGGCTCTGCCTACTTTAGATGCGCCCGCGGTGAGCCTAGCTCCAGAAGTGGGCACCCAGGTTAAGGCCGATGCTTCCTGCGCTAGCGTGGCCTGCGCTTCGGTGATTGCAAAAGTCACCCGAGACCAGCTCATGGTTGAACTAGCGCAGAGCAAGAGCGAATATGAGCCCTACGATTGGGCCCACAACAAGGGATACGGCTCGGCCACCCACCAAGCAGCCATTGTGGCACACGGTCCCAGTGACTACCATCGCATCAGCTGGCATTTGATCTAAGTGGCCCAGCTTGATAGGGCTGGAAGGCTCTGCAATACTGGGGGAGTAGGCACAGCGTATGCTCGGGTCGAGAAGAGAGAGGTGGTTTATGGCCAGGGGAAGATCTCAAGGCTCCAAGCGCCCCTCTATGTTCGAGGTGGCCCGTCTGGCAGGTGTCTCCCACCAGACCGTGTCTCGCGTGATTAACCATTCGCCCGACGTCTCCGATGCCACTCGGGCCAAGGTGCAGGCCGCCATCGAGGAGTTGGACTACCGGCCCAGCAATTCCGCCCGGGCTCTGGCTTCTTCGCGCTCGCGCACTATCGGCCTCGTAGCTGGCGGCGTGAACTACTTCGGCCCGGTCTCGTCCATCACTTCGATTGAGTCCATCGCCCGCGACCACGGCCTGTTTATGTCGGTGATGATGGTCGATGAAAGCAATTGCGCCCAGGCCGATTTTGAGCAGCTGTGCGAAAACTTCCTCCAGCAAAACGTTGACGCTTTCATCTTCCTGACTCCCACCGATGCCATGTTTGAGGCGGCTTGCAAGGCTCAGGTGAGTCAGCCGCGAGTCATCGTCACTTCAACTCACGGAGCCTTGCGGGCCGATGAAGTCTTGGGGCGTTCGCCAGATTCATCTCGCTTGGCTTTTACTGGCATTGACCAGTGGGGGGCAGTGCAAGAAGTGGCCCGGCTCTTAGCTTTGCGTGGTCATCGCACGGCCCTCTATATGGCTGGGCCTAGTGGGTGGCGCGATGCTACAACCCGCTTGGATTCTTGGCGGCAGGCGGCTAAGAAATATCGCATTCGCACGGCAGTGGTGCGCTCGCAGACTTGGCAGGCCCGCGAGTCGTATGCCTTAATGAACCACTTAATCGACGAGCGGGGCATGACCGGCCGGGCGCTCCCTTCGGCTGTGGTCACGGCCAACGACAATCAGGCCGTAGGTGCTGCCAGAGCCTTGCACGAGCACGGTTTGCGCATTCCGCAAGACATCTCCATCGTGGGCTTCGACGACATTCCGACCGTAGACAACATGTATCCGCCGCTGACTACGGTGCGCCCGCGCTTCGCTGATTTGGGTGCTGCCACCATGCGTCAGGTCTTGGCCCTCATGAACCAGGGCGAGCAGGCCCACTTCCCAACAACGCATCACGGAGTAGGCCTCATTGGTACCGACGTGGTGTTGCGCTCTTCTCTGGGCCATGCTGTGCGCCATTAGAAAATAATTTCTGCAAACTTCTGTGTTGAGATGGTCATTGTTTGCCCGAATTTACAACGTTTACCGCGCGCCTCGCCGGGGCTGCCCGAGTTTGCCTGAATTCCTCCTTCTCGATACAATTGTGATCAGCAATGTGAGCGCTAACAATTGCGGACTGATGCGGTTTTGCTCCCATTCGCTCAGGAGTTTATGCGTACGAAGAAGTTCGTAGCGCCGGTCACAAAGGAGTTGCGCAATGGCGAACGCAGACAACAAGCAAACTGGCTCTGAAGCAGCCCACGCGATTGCCAGCGGGCGCACCTCGCTCGGCATTGAGTTCGGATCCACCCGCATTAAAGCGGTCCTCATCGATGAGCACTACCAGACCTTGGCCTCCGGCGACTTCGGATGGGAAAATCACCTAGTAGACGGCCTGTGGACCTACCCGCTCAGTGAAGTGTGGCAGGGCTTGCGCTCTGCCTACGCGGCGCTCGCTGCCGATGTGCAAGAGCGCTACGACCTGCCGCTCACCAGCGTAGGCTCGATGGGCTTTTCGGCCATGATGCACGGCTACCTGCCCTTCGATAGCAAGGGTGACCTGCTCGTGCCCTTCCGCACTTGGCGCAACACCAACACCCACGAGGCCCACGAGGAGCTTTCCGAGCTCTTCCAATTCAACATCCCCGAGCGCTGGTCCATTGCCCACCTCTACCAGGCCATCCTCAACAAAGAAGCCCACGTGCCGCAGGTGGCTTTCTTCACTACGTTGGCCGGCTACGTGCACTGGAAGCTCACCGGCCGCAAGGTGCTCGGCATTGGCGATGCTTCGGGTATGTTCCCCATCGACTCTCAAACCCACGAGTTCGACAAGGCCATGTTGCAAGTCTTTAGCCAGTTGCCACAGGTGGCCGCTCAGCCCTGGCGTATAGAGGATTTGCTGCCTCAGCCGCTACTGGCGGGCCAAGATGCGGGCATGCTGACTCCTGAAGGTGCTGAGCTGCTAGACCCCACTGGCACCCTTCAGCCGGGCATTCCGATGGCTCCTCCCGAAGGCGACGCAGGCACGGGTATGGTTGCTACCAACGCCGTTCGCCCCCGCACGGGCAACGTCTCGGCTGGCACCTCTATCTTCGCTATGGTGGTTTTGGAGCGCCGGCTCAATGCCCTCCACCCCGAAGTCGACCCCGTCACCACCCCGGCGGGCGACCCAGCAGGCATGAGCCATGCCAATAACTTCACCTCTGACCTCAACGCTTGGGTCAAAGTCTTCGCCGACTTCGCCAAGGCGTCTGGCATGGAGATGAAAACCAACGACCTCTACGCCACCCTCTTCCGCTCAGCCTTGGAGGGCGAACCGGATGCGGGCGGACTCATCAATTACTGCTTCTATTCGGGCGAGTTCTTAGCCGGGCTCGACGAAGGCCGCCCGGTCTTTGCTCGCGGCCCCGAAAGCCGCATGAGCCTAGCCAACTTCATGCGCGCCCAGCTTTTCTCGGCCTTCTCTCCGGTCAAAATTGGTATGGATGTGATGACCAAGCAAGAGGGCGTGCAGGTCGATTCGCTAGTGGGCCACGGCGGTATTTTTACCACCCCGCAGGTAGCGCAAAAGATTCTGGCAGCTGCATTCAACGCTCCTATCAAGGTCATGTCGACCGCGGCCGAGGGTGGCGCTTGGGGCATGGCAGTCTTGGCTGACTACTTGCGCCATGCTGATAGCAACTTGGCGGACTATTTGGATGCCAGCGTCTTCCAGGGCGCGCAGTCCACTACGGAAGAGCCGGATGCTAACGATGTACAAGGTTTCGAGCGCTTCTTCGCCCGCTTCCAGCAAGGCCTGCCTATTGAGCGAGCAGCCATCGCTAGCATTCCGCTAGAATCCTGAGCTTTCCAACGATGCAATACCTATGAGTGAGAACCAAACAAAGGAGTAGACATGGCAACATTAGCTGATTTTTCGCCCGAGGTGCGGGCCGAAGTGAAGCAGGTGCGCGAGCAGGTGGCCACCCTCCACGAGCAGTTGCTTAAGTGGAATCTGGTTGTATGGACCGCGGGCAACGTTTCCCAGCGCTTGCGTACTGCCGATTTGATGGTGATTAAGCCCTCTGGCGTGCGCTACGAATACCTGACCCCGCAGTCGATGGTGGTCACCGACCTTGAGGGCAATTTGGTTGACGGCTCTGAGGCCCCCAGCTCGGACACTGCCTCCCACGCCTACATCTACCGCAATATGCCGGGCGTATACGGAGTGGTGCATACTCACTCCACCTACGCCACCGCCTGGGCAGCCACCGGAAAGAACATCCCCTGCGGCCTCACCATGATGGGCGACGAATTCGGCGGACCAGTGCCCGTAGGCCCCTTCCGTCTTATCGGCTCCGAAGCCATCGGTAAGGGCGTAGTCGAGACGCTCAAGGACTATCCCAACTCTCCGGCCGTGCTCATGCAAAATCATGGCCCCTTCACTATAGGCAAAGACGCAGAATCGGCTGTCAAAGCCGCCGCCATGACCGAGGAAGTAGCGCACACCATGTGGGCTGCCGCGCAATTGGGCGACATTATCGAGATTGACCCCGAAGACATTGCCAAGCTCAACGACCGCTATCAGAACGTCTACGGCCAGCACTGAGCCAGCCGTATTGCAATAATCCCACCCGGCTCCCAGCAGCTGGCAATTGAGAAAGAAAGTACAACGATGAACAATCCCTTTGAAGGCAAGGAAATCTGGTTCGGCGTCGGTTCGCAAGACCTCTACGGCGAGGAAGCCCTGCGCCAGGTAGCTGAGCAGTCCACCGAAATCGTAGACGCGCTCAACAAGACCGGCAAGATTCCAGCCAAGCTCGTATTGAAGCCCACGCTCAAGTCCTCGGACGGCATTAAGCAGTTCATGACTGAAGCCTCTTCCAACCCCAACTGCATCGGCGTAGTGGCCTGGATGCACACTTTCTCCCCGGCCAAGATGTGGATTCGCGGACTCGAAGTCCTGACCAAGCCCCTGCTCCAGCTCAACACCCAGCACCATTTCGAGATTCCTTGGGATACCATCGATATGGACTTCATGAACCTCAACCAGTCGGCCCACGGCGACCGCGAGTTTGGCTATATTCTTACTCGTTTGGGCATCGCCCGCAAGATTGTCGTCGGTCACTACACCGACCCCGAAGTGGCTGAGAAGATTGGCACTTGGGCCCGCGCCTGCGCCGGTTGGGATGCTGCTCAGACCATGCGCGTTATGCGTTGGGGCGACAACATGCGCAACGTGGCCGTCACCGAAGGCGACAAGACTGAGGCCGAGCGCGTCTTTGGCACCCAGGTCAACACTTGGGCCGTCAACGAGCTGGTTTCCTACGTAGACAAGGTTAAAGACGATCAGGTTAAGGCCCTCATTGAGGACTACAAGGCCAAGTATGACGTGGCTCCTGAGCTGCTCGATGCCCGCTACGACTCCCTCTTCACTGCCGCCAAGGAAGAGGCTGGCATGGTGAATATGATGAACGACTACGGCGCAACTGCCGCGGTCGACAACTTCGAGGATTTGGGCACTTTGAGTCAGCTGCCCGGCGTTGGCCCTCAGCGCTTGCCCTCCGAGTACGGCTTTGGCTTCTCGGCTGAGGGCGACTGGAAGACTTCGATGCTGGTGCGTATCGGCGCAGTTATGGGCGCAGGCCTCGAAGGCGGCGCTTCCCTGATGGAGGACTACTCCTACAACTTCGTGCCCGGCCATGAGGAAATCATGGGCTCGCACATGCTTGAGGTCTCTCCCTCCGTTGGTTCTATTGCTAAGCCCAAGCTGGAGATTCACCCGCTCGGCATTGGCAACAAGGCAGATCCGGTCCGCCTGGTCTTCTCTGTGGCTCCGCATAAGGACGCTATCGTGGTTTCTATGGCAGACATGCGTGAGCGTTTCCGCTTGGTTATGAACGTGGTCGACGTGGTTGAGCCCGAAGGTTCTCTGAAGGTGCTGCCCACCGCCCGCGCCCTGTGGAAGCCCCAGCCCTCGCTCAAGGTGTCGGCTGAGTGCTGGCTGCGTTCCGGTGCCGCCCATCACACTTGCATGACCACTTCCGTAGGCCGCGAGGCTTGGGAGGACTTCGCTCGCATGGCAGGCGTTGAGCTAGCGACCATCGATGAGTCCACCACGCCTGAGCAATTCGAGAAGGACTTGATGATGGAGGAGATTTACCATCGTCTGGAGAACCAGCACTAAAGCACACGCCTTCGGGCGCTGATAAGTAATTCTAGGGGTCGGAGTCTGGCATTGTAGCCACCGGCCCCTTTTGTTTTGGCCTGGCAGTAGGGCTCGCCCACATTCGACCACAATGGACTCACCGCTGTCAATTCGGCAGAATTCTTACTACAGTAGGAGTCAGAAATGGCAAGTAGTGGACGCAGGCAAGCGCAGGCGGAGCGGATAGGAGCCCAGAATCTTATGAGAACGATTCCCAATATCGAGTTGAGCAACGGTTCGGCCATTCCCCAAGTGGGCCTTGGCGTCTTGCGAGTAGCCAACGACCAGACCGCCAGCGTAGTGCGCTCAGCCCTAGAAGTAGGATATCGCCACATCGACACGGCCGCAGGCTACGACAACGAAGCCGGAGTAGGGCAGGGCTTGGCTCAAGCTGGATATGCGAGCGGCCCCAAGCGCAGTGAGCTCTGGCTGACCACCAAACTTAAGGATTCCGAGCAGGGCTACGATTCAGCCCTCGCCGCCTTCGACCGCCAGCTAGGACTTCTCCAAACCGACTACGTCGACATGTATATGATTCACTGGCCTACCCCCTTCAACTGGCGCTCCGGGCAAACCTGGAAGGCCTTCGATCGCCTGCGCTCCGAGGGCAGGGTCGCATCCCTGGGCGTGTGCAACTTCCTACCCGAGCACTTGGAGCGGCTTTACGCGGAGACCGGCGAATACCCGGTCATCAACCAGATTGAGCTCCATCCCACCTGGCAGCAGCGCGAAACCGTATCCTACTGCAAGGAGCATGGTATTGCCGTCGAAGCCTACTCTCCCTTGGCTCGGGGAGCGGACTTGGAGGCTGGCGGGGGAGTGATTGAAGCTATTGCCCAGCAGCACCGGGTGAGCCCGGCTCAAGTGATTTTGCGCTGGCATATCGAAAACGGCACCATCATTATTCCCAAATCAGTGCACCACAACCGTCAGCAAGACAACCTCAACCTCTTCGACTTCTCCCTGAGCGAGAGCGAGCATGCCAGCATCGACGCGCTCGACAGCCCCAAGCGCGCAGGCCACGACCCGCTGACCTTCACCTACGCCTGATGCACTACGCGAGCACACAAGAGCCAAGCACACAAGAGCAGGGGGTGAATTGCAATGAGCATGCCAGGAGAGCCCAACTGGCCGGGCGCAGATGACGGCAGCCGGCCCGGCGGGCATAATACTCGACCGCGCTCGCCCAAGCGGGGGAGTAGCAGTCCGAACCGCGCATACCGGCCCAAAGGCAGCGGCAATAGTGGCCTTGGTGACTGGCCGCAGCCGCCGTCCTCAGCGCGCTTCCGCTCCTCTTCGCTCACCGAGCGCATACTCATCTTGCTAGTCATCGCCGTAGTAGTAGGCATTACTATTGGCTTTGTATTGCCCCGGGTGAGCCCTCGCATGGCCCAGATGACCGGCAGCTACACGGCCAGTGGAGACGCAGCCCAAGCCCTGGAACAATTGAGCGTGGTCGACAATCCCAAGCCTAAAAAGCACTACGACCGCAAGTCATTCGGCTTCAAAGAGACCGACGAAGACGGTAACGGCTGCAATGTGCGCGAAGACGTGCTCAGCCGAGACCTGCGCAACGTGACTTACACCAAGCCCGGCGGTTGCAAGGTAAAAAGCGGCGTGCTCCAAGACCCGTACACTGGCAAAACCATCAACTTTGTGCGAGGGGCGCAGACAAGTTCGCTAGTGCAAATTGACCACGTAGTCGCCCTCGAAAACGCTTGGAAATCTGGGGCAAGCGAGTGGGATACCGCCAGGCGCTACCAGATGGGCAATGACCCTTACAACTTGCTCGCAGTCGACGGTCAAGCCAACCAAGACAAGGGCTCAGCCTCCGCCGCCTACTGGCTACCGCCGCAAGTGGACTACCGTTGCTCATACGTGTCACGGCAGATAGGGGTCAAAGCCAAGTATGGGATGACGGTCACTAGCGCAGAGAAAACCGCCATGCTGGGCGTGCTCCACTCCTGCCCGGCCCAGCCGCTACCCAAGCAGTAAGCGGCGGCTTGCGCATCGGCGAATACAAGAAAAAAGGGCTGCGAATGCGTTTATGATTACGCATTCGCAGCCCTTAACTTGTACTAGCAGCCCTTCGGCTCAGTGCTTTTCGCTGGTATCAGCAGGAGCGTTAATAGGCGGCGTAGTCATCTGCGCAGCGGCCGTCTTCTCCTTTTGCACAGCCTCGCACTCGGTCTGTGAAGACTGGCGGGCGTTAGCAGTACCGGGAATATGCACAAAATGCATGTGGCGCAAAATCATACGAGACATAGCCCTGCCCGAGCCCGCATCCTCGCCGCGCACGCCGAAGTAGACCAGGGTGAGCATGCCGAAGCAGATAAGAGCCGAAATGCGCAGGGCCCACTGCACGCCGAAGATGTTCGAAGCAATCTGCGTAGACGCACCGCCGCCCAAGGACTGCTGGCGGGCATTCGTAATCGTCTCCATGGCAATCACCAAGATAGGCGCGCCCACAGCGCCAGCAATCTGCCGGGCCGTATTCGTCACTGCCGAACCAGCCGAAAGCTCCTTAGGAGGCAGGTTGTTTAGCGACCAAGTCGTCAGTGGCATCAGTGTAAAGCCCATACCAATCTGGCGCACAAACTGAAGAATCGACACCATGCCAATCCAAGTAGTAGAGCCAATCATGCTCATACCCACCGTGCCGATGAAGAGAATAGAGCAGCCCGTCAAAGCCACCGGGCGGGCACCCATGCGGTCCAGCAAACGACCGCCGAAGAACTGGGCGATAGCAGTGCCAATAGCGCCGGGCAGCATCACCAAGCCAGACAGCGTCGCCGAAAATCCGCGGTCCGTCTGAATGTAGAGCGGCAAAATCACGGTAACCGAGCTGAAAGCGAAGAAGGAGAGCGAAGCAATAACCGTGCCCACCGTAAAATTCTTCACCTTGAGCACGCGCAAGTTCAGCAGCGGCTTCTCCTTGTGGAGCTGGCGCAACACGAACCAGACAATGCCTGCAATACCAACAATCATCGGCAGCCACACCATAGGGCTAGCGATGGAGAAGTTCTCAATATTGGTGAAGCCAAACATGAGCCCGCCGAAGCCGAAAATTGAAAGCGCCACCGAGAAAAAGTCAGTCTTTATAGTCTTGTCTACCTCGCCAAAGTTGCGCAAGAGGAAGAGGGAGGCAACCAGGGCCACAGCGCCTAAAACGGCGAGAGAAAGGAAGATGGAGCGCCAGCCGCGCGAATCGGTCTGCCAGCCGCCAAAAGCGGGGCCAATAGCCGGGGCCACGCTCATAGCCACGCCCACCGTGCCCATCGCCATGCCGCGCCTGGCCAGCGGGTAAATCGAGAAGACGGTAATCTGTAAAACCGGCCACATAGCGCCAGTTCCAACCGCCTCAAGCATACGGCCGAAGAGTACGAGCGCAAAGGAAGTGGACTGCCAGCTCAAAAGCGAACCGATCGTGAAAATCGTCATCGAGGTAATAACGATCTGCCGGGTGGAGAAGCGCTTGGTGAGGAAGCCGGTGAGTGGCACCATGACGCCCATAACCAGCTGGAAAATCGAAGTCAGCCACTGGCCGGTAGTTAAAGTGATACCGAATTCGGCTACGATAGTGGGCAGAGCGCTCGCCAGCTGGAGCTGCGTAAAATTGCCCAAAAACGTGATAGCAGTGAGTACAGAGAGGGAAATAAGCGCCGGTTTGGTTAGCTTTCCGTTAGCGTATGATGCCTCTCTGCTGAGCGCCTGCTTGCTTGCAGTCAGCTCTGGTTTCCTCATTCACAACCACTTCCTCTTTCTGATCGCCCAACGGGTGGAGGGGTCATATCCGGCTCCCGAACCAGTTAGTTATCCCATGTGTTCGCACGGTTCCATTGATGATGGAGGACCAATCGCCTAAATTGCGCTGGCAGGGCATAGCAAAGCATGCTCCCGCTCGGCTAGAACAATCCGAAAAGATGCGCCTAATCCCACTTCACCATACTACGCCCCTTATGCTTACAGCGTTTGGCAATTGTCAACTATTTCCTCACGCGTTTCTACAGGTAAGTCACTAACACTTTCGCTCTTCTTGCCGCTCTTCTTGCCGCTATTTTTGCCGCTATTTTTGCCGATGGTTTGGGGCTTATTTGGATCTGAGCGGGGGAGGGGCTGAGCTCTTGGGGCTGTTTGGGTTGCTGGCTCTGGCTAAGTTAGTTTTGGGAAGTGAATCTTTAGTTTTCTAATTTGGTTTGTGATTGTGGGGTTGGGTGCCCGGGCGCTGGCGGCGGGGTTGGAATTCAGCAAGGGGAACTGCTTATTGCTTCACATCCAACCCCGCCGCCAGCTCGCTTGCGCATTGCTGGCTTTTTGGCTTTGCGACTTTGGGTTGTTGGCTTCTGCTTTGGCTTTTCACTGCTTACTTGAGGCACCACTTGAGTAGTGCGATGTCTCAAGATAAACTTCCCTGATTACTGGGCCGTTTGTAGGTGGCGCCCCTTGCCACGCTTGCGGTGACTACTGACTTGCAGTGCTGCGTACACTACTGCCGCCATAAGGCTGAGGGCCAGCAAGCTGCCTCCGCCTAGGCGTTGCAGGGGGATACTTCCCGCTGCTGGGAGGTTGAGGGGGATGAAGGGGTAGATGAAGTTGTGGATGGGGTAGTCGGGTTGGGCTGTTCCGTTTAGGGTCCATGTGACTATTACGGGTACTGGGCCGCCTTCGTTGTTTCTGGGGGAGGTTACGGTCCAGGTGCCTGCACTACCGTTTGGGGTGGGGCCGGTTTGGGCTGGGGTGTTGCCGAATTTGACGGCGGTGACGTTGATGTCGTAGAGCATGCCTGCGCTGACGGGGGTCAGGCTGAGTTTGCCCGGCCCGCCTTGTTTGTCACCCAGTTGGCCGTACTCGTTGTCACCCCAGGTCCAGATACCACCGGTGGTGTCTATGCCGATAGCATGTTTCCAACCGGAGAGGAGTTTGGTAAACGTGGTGCCGGGCTTGGGGTTGACGACGATAGGCCGGGTTGGGCTGGTTTGGTTACCGGTGCCGAGCTGGCCTGAAGCGTTGTAGCCCCAAGCGTAGATACTACCGTTACTGCCAATACTCATGGCACTGTCACTATTCGTGGTGACATTGGTGAAGGTAATACCAGAGGGGATGCTTGGTTCGGCTGGTAGTGGCTGGTTAACAGTGGTGCCGTTGCCGAGCTCGTAGTCGCCGTTGTAGCCCCAGGTGTAAATACGGCCGGTATCGCTGATAGCTAGTGACCAGTCGGCAGTAGCCGTGGCCTGTTTGAACGTGCTCACCCCGACGGGTAGTTGGACTTGTACGGGTACGCTACTGCTGCTACCTACGTTGATGACACTGGTGCCGAGTTGGCCGTATTGGTTGGATCCCCAGCTGTAGGCTTGCCCGTTATCGCCTATGCCGATGGAGTGACCGGAACCGGCACTCACTTGAGTGAACTGGTAGACGCCAGCCGGTGTCTGCACTGCGACTGGGCTGAGCTGGTTAACGGTAGTGTTGTCGCCGAGCTGGCCGCTGTTGTTGGCTCCCCAAGCGTAGGTAGTACTGTTGTCGCCGATAGCGAGGGTATGGTCTCTTCCCGGACTGACCTGCGTGTACGCGCCCACTCCAGTGGGCATGCTGATAGCTTGGGGTCGTAACTGGTTACTAGTAGTGCCAGTTCCCAGTTGGCCGCTCGTGTTGAATCCCCAAGCGTACCAACGGTTATCACTTCCTAGAGCGAAGGAGTTGTTGGGTCCTGCGCTGATTTTGAGGAATTTGACTCCGTTTGGTGTGACCGCTTTGGTGGGTTGTAGTCGGTTGGTGGTGCTGTTGTCTCCTATCTGTCCGGCATCGTTTCTCCCCCAGGCGTAGAGGTCGCCGTCTGAGCCGATGGCGAGTGTGTGATACCAGCCTGCTGACACCTGCGTAAACAGCACACTCGACCCCTTAGGATGCGGGGTAATCGTAACGCTCGTTCCGCCACTGTTAGGCCCTCGGTTCGGGTCCATCGTGAAGGTGAAAGTTCGTTCCTCCCAATGGGCGGTCAGGGTGATGTTAGCGGTGACGGGTTCGTTGTAGGTGTAGGGCTTACCGTTGAGGAACCAGCCCACAAACCCATGCCCAGCCCACGAGGGCTGCGTTGGCCATGTTGCTTTCGACCCCTCTAACACTCGTTGCGAGCCCGGTGGAATACCTGGTGCGGTGTCAAGATCGAAGGTGACGGTAAACGTATCCAAATACCGGAACCTTAACGTTTCGTTAGGCTGCGCAAACCCATTCAAGGTCCAGCTAACAATCACATCCACGTCCCCAGGAGCGTGAGGCGGAGTATTCCCCGTCCAAATACTCGAAACCGGTGTCACCGTACCCGGCGTGACAATACCACCGAACGTGACTCGGGTTATCGTAATCGGCCCACCCACACGCACCGGAGTATTACGGTTGACGGTAGCGCCGTCGCCGAGGGCTCCTCCTGTGCTGTTGAATTTCGACATGCCCCACATGTAGGTGTTGCCGTCACTACCTATGGCTGCTGAGTTAAAAGCACCGGCAGTAACGCTGATGAAAGTGACTCCAGAGGGTACATTCACTGGTATTGGGGTTGTTTTCCATGTTGCGGTAGTAATCCCTGCACCCAATTGCCCATAGGGGTACAGTCCGTTCCATCCCCATGCGTAGGTTTTATTGTCGGTGCCGATGGCCAGAGTGTGATGTCCTCCGGAGCTGAGACTTTTAATGCCAGCCCCTCCTGGCAGAGTGACTGTCACCCGTGTAGGAATTAGAACATTAGGTGTGCCACCGAGATCGGTGTCACCGGTACCATCTCCGAAGACACCCCTGTTGCGGATTCCCCATTTGTAGGTGTATCCGTCGTCAGCAATTGCGGTGGCATCCCATTCGCCAGCATTGATACTTGTAAACCGTTGGGTGCCAACTGGTGGATTTACTACAACGGCTGAATTACGGTTTACGGTGTCACCCGTAGCGAGCTGGCCGTAAGAGTTATTACCCCATGTGTAAATGAGTCCGTCACTACCTAAAGCCATAACAAAATCAGCTAGGATGCTGAACGTGGTGATTTTTACAGTATTAGGAATGCCAACAACTTCGGTTGGTGAGTAACGATCATTGTTGTCTCCAACTCCTAAAACGCCAGAGCCTGAGCCACCTTCCGTGTTAGTGGTGTTGCCCCAAGCATAGATTTTACCGTTGTTGCCAAGAGCGAAACTTGATGCGTACCCGGCTGCAATTCTTACAAATCGAACTCCTGCTGGTGGGTTGACGATTTGTGGTGTTGTCCGGTTAGTGGTATCGCCTAAGCCTAGTTGTCCGTGGTCGTTCATGCCCCATGAATAAGCATTTCCGTCGGTGCCGATGGCGAGAGAATGATTACCATGCCATCCTCCTGCGCTGATTTGAGTGAATTTCACGTTAGCTGGCATACGGACTCGTGTCGGCGTGGTGTGCCCGCCGGAGAGATCGCCGATGCCTAGTTCGCCGTAAGTGTTATCCCCCCAAGCATAAGCGTTACCATCATCGCCGATGGAAAGAGTATGTTCGAGCTTGGAGCTAATAGTGGTGAATTTCACTCCGCCTATAGTGTACGGCGTAATGGTGGCGGCGGTGCCACCGGCGGCGGGGCCGGACTTGGGGTTAAGGCGGAATTGGGTGGATTCGCTAGCGTGCGCTTGGGGTGGGGTGATCAGGCTGGTGGACCCCCCCCCCCAGGACACTCATGGAGATAAGCGCCAGTATGGCGCTTACTGTGCGAAACCGTCGCATACCTGTACCCCTTAAGTCATATACGGTGCCCTGTGGCACCGTTCAAAGTTTGTGTGCGTCTAACCGCAGCCCAGCCGTTCCCCAACCGCAGGCGCGCGTAACGCAGATTCCAACAAATCTGCACCCAGTCTAGCATCGGCCTGGACTCAGCGCCCAACCCGCCCGCTTCCACAACTTACGTCTCTGTTGCTAAACCCTTGAGCCAGACCAGTTTTTGGATACTGACCTGCCAAGAGCGATAACAAGGAAACCGTTGCAAGGGCACGGTTTTGCGTAACGATATTCAGCTGAGCCGGTGTCTTCGCCGAGTGATTGATGCCGATTGCGTTGCCTAAGGCAGCTTTGGGGCTGTATGCCAGGCCAAAAACAACGCGTTTAGTTCCTATAAGCCCACACTCATGAACCAACAAAGCCCCGGCCGATTGGGCCGAGGCTTCGTATCCGTATCGCGGTGTTACCGCCGTCATGTTTGCAGTATACCATTGCCGTTTTGAAACCTAGAGTCACCCGCGTCTGCAACTTACGCTCCTGTATTCCCTGCTCCGCCTCCCAGCAGCCGACAGCTAGCACCTTACGAGCCAAGTTGCGAGTTTTTGTCCACTGAGAACGCAAAAACGGCACATACCTCGCAACCCAAGAAAAAGTGTGCGAGTTTTCGGCCGCTGGCATGGGCGTACATGGCTTCTAGGTCTGCTTCTGCAATTAGAGCGTGGCGCTCTACCAGTCTGTAAAAGATGCGGTTGGTAAGCTGCTGTTTGTTGGTCGGAGCGAGTCAGTTGCCTTTTGTGTGCTTACTCTTGCTGCATGTAGTAGGCATCGTGCTCGCGTAAGTATTGGCGCAGGTAGGGGATGGCGAAGTCAACGCGGCCCCAGCCGGCATTCTTGATGAAATCGCCATCGAGTAGTCGTGTGCGGTAGATGTTGGCATAAGTTTGGCTCTGTTTGAGGCGTTTGGCGATTTCCGCTGTAAAGGACGGGCCGTCATCTTTAGCCATGGCAAGGAGATATGTGCGGTCGACTTGAGATAGGCCATCGAGCTCGGGGCCGTGGACAGTGTTGCCAAGGCGCCGACGGGCATCCTCAATGCCCTTACTAGCATCTTCTTCGGTAACAACGGGGTTTTCAGCTGCGTGCCGGTTGGCCACTCGCCAGATGTTGTATCCAACAAGCTGAATCATGAAAGGATAGCCCTGCGTGGCTTCAGTGGCTTCGGTGAGGGGATTGCCAGCTAAGGTAATACCTGATTGTGCGAAGGTATTGCTGAAAGCGGTTTCGACCTCGGGCAGCGGCACGTCTGCGAGGCGCTCGGGCTGGGCGCGACGCAAGAAGGTCAGCAGCTCGTCGTTCAGCCATTTCGATGTGATGGTCGGCAGGCCGGCGAAAACGAAGGCGATGTTTCTGTTCTCGCGTATGAGGTGCTGAACGGCGGTGGCTATGGCTACAAGATCGTTGCGGTCGGCGGCCTGTGTTTCGTCGACGGTCACCAAAAGCCCACGATCCTTGCTGCGCTTCTCTATCTTGTTAAGTCGGTGAGTCAAGGCTTCTCGTAGGGTGAGGGGCATTTGCTGAGAGGAGATGCTGATTTGACCAAGGCTGGCACCGATACCTTGAGGCCCTGTAATTTCTGGTTTAATCGTGGTTGCAAGCTGACGCTTGGTGGGTTGCAGGCGCTCGACAAGGCGCTCGGCCAGGCCACTCGATGCGGTTTCGTCGAGAACTTCCCAATGATGGCTTTTAGCTATATTGCCAAATTCGGTAAGAATAACAGTTTTTCCGACTCCTCGTGCGCCTGTGACGCACATAAGCCGACCTGGCGCCCCGGGGCCGTCGGCTAAGCCCTCTTCAAAGTCTGCAATAATCGGTTCTCTACCGACCAATAATGGCGGTAAATGGCCAGCAGTGGGCTTGAAAGGATTTGTACTCATCGCGGTGCCCCTTTTGAATGCAATATGATTTCGGAATGCCTATAAAAACAAGTGTATTAGTAATTTATAAAAAAATATAAAAGAGCCGCAGGGCTGGGGTTTGGGTGGGGGATTGCGACTGGGCGCGAACATGGGCTGAATCATCGGTGCGTACGGTTAAGCTAGGGAGAGCTGGTAATGCAGACGAGTCGAGGAAATGGCATGCACAAACCTACCTTCGCCCGAGGGGCGGCCGTGGTGACCGCTTTGTCTCTCGCGTTTGGCCTGGCGGCCTGCGGAGACAACGCTCCGGCATCTTCGGCTATTTCGGGCGCTTCGGGCGCTTCGAGTGTTTCGGGCGCGGATGGCGGCCCCAATTTGCAGGGCGAATTCGCAGGTTCGGGCGCTTCCTCCCAGCAGTCGGCCAACGAGGCTTGGATAGCTGATTTTCATGCCAGCCACAATCAGGCGCGCATCTCTTACGATCCCGCTGGTTCCGGCGCTGGAGTTACGGCCCTGCTCAACGGCTCAGTCATTTGGGCGGGCAGCGACGAACCTTTGAACGCGGCCCAATTGGAGCAGTCCAAGTCCACTTGCGCTCGCGGTACTGCTTTTGAAGTGCCGGTCTATGTGACCCCCATCGCTTTTGCTTACAACCTGCCCTCGGTCGGGCTCAACGATTCTGGTAAGCACCTGCGCATGGAGCCCGAGACGATTGCGGCGATTTTCCAGGGGCAGATTACCCGTTGGAACGACGCGCGCTTGGCCCGGCTCAATCCGGGCGTGGGCCTGCCGGACCTGCCTATTACTGTGGTGCACCGTTCCGATAAGTCGGGCACAACCAAGAGTTTGTTTAAGTATTTGAAGGCCGCAGCTGGCCCCGCTTGGCCCTACGAGCCGGGCGAGAATTGGCCGAACAACGTGGGGCAGGGCGCCAAGGGCACTGCTGGCTTGGTGATGACGCTCACGCAGGCGGAGGGCACTTTTGGCTACGCTGATGCGGCGCAGACTTCCGGGCTGGGCACGGTGGCGGTCAAGGTGGGGGAGTCCTACGTGCCTGCCAGTGAGCGCGGCGTTTCCAAAATGATGGACAAAGTCAAGTATGAGGCTCAGCCTCAGGGCTCCTTACGTAAGCTCGTGAAGGTGGATTACCAGACTGCGGAGCCCGGCGCTTACCCGGTTTTGCTGGTCTCCTACGACATCGCCTGCCAGGCCTACCAGCGCGATGCGAGCGGCTCGAAAGCTGCCTTTGCCAAGTCTTGGCTCAGCTACTTGGCGAGCGAGGCCGGGCAGCAGCAGGCCGCCGCCAACGCAGGCTCGGTGCCGCTCACCCCTGCCATTCGTGAGCAAGTCATGCAATCCGTACAAGCAATCGAGGCCTCATGAGCAAGACTTTGGCCCCTCAATCCGCCACTAATATGGCTGAGCAGAACCCGCAAGGGGTGGATCCAGACGCTGTCAGCGTGTCGGTCGATGTCTCTGCTGCTCCTGCTGAAGCCAGCGCTGCTCCCACCGCACCCAGCCCCGGCCGCACAGCAGACAAGGTCTTCAAAATCTGCGCTTGGTCAGCGGGAATTCTTATCTTTTTGGCGCTCGCAGCGGTCACAATATTCCTCATTCTGCGCGCCCTACCAGCCTTCACCGGCGACCCGGCAGTTCGCAGTTCCGCTCTCGAATCACTCAGCGGCGGCCGCGCTTCCAACTTCGCATCATACGTAGGCCCTCTCCTCTTCGGAACCATTCTTATAGCTGGGCTCTCGCTGCTGCTGGCTTTCCCAGTCTCGACCGGAATTGCGCTCTTCATCACGCATTATGCCCCCCGCAAGCTCTCGACTGCGCTCAGCTCGGTAGTCGACCTTTTAGCTGCCATTCCTTCGGTCATTTACGGTCTCTGGGGTGCGCTGGTCTTGGTTCCCGCCATTACCGGCTTCTGGAATTGGGTGGCTACATACCTAGGCTGGATTCCCATATTTGCAGGACCGGCAGCCGCTCCCGCCCGCTCGGTAGCCTCGGTGGCGCTGGTCTTGGCAGTGATGATTTTACCCATTATTACCTCGGTAGCTCGCGATATTTTCGCCCAAGCACCGCGCTTGCAGCAGGAGGCGGCTCTGGCCCTGGGTGCAACCAAGTGGGAGACTATCCGCTTGGCGGTGCTGCCCTTCGCTCGTTCTGGCCTCATTTCGGCTTCGATGCTGGGCTTGGGCCGCGCGCTTGGTGAGACTATGGCCGTGCTGATGATTCTCTCGCCCGGCTTCTCGTATTCCCTGCACATCTTGCAGGCCTCAACCAGCCAAACTATCGCCGCCAATATCGCCTCCCAGTTCCCAGAAGCGGATTCGATGGGCGTGGCTATGTTGGTCGCCACCGGCCTTGTGCTCTTCGTTATCACCTTCTTGGTGAACTTCTTAGCCCGCCGTATCACCGGAAAGGGGGTGTCCAAGTGAGTGCAGCAGCCACTAAGAGCGCGAATAGTTCCAGCAGTGCTAGCGGGTCTAACGGGTCAATCGGTTCCGTCGGTTCCGTCAGTCTGGCATCGGCCCAAGGTCATACTAGCGCCCAGCTGGCCGCCAAGCCGGTCATCGATTTCGACCGCTTTAGGCCTACTCGCTCCTCGATTCGCGCCCGCAAACGCCGCAATGCACTCATGACTGGTCTCATTGCGCTCTCCTTCGTGGTGGCGCTTATTCCGCTCATTTCGGTCCTCTGGGTCAGCTTGTCCAAGGGGCTGAAGCGCCTCAACTGGGACTTTTTGACCCACAACATGTCGGGCGTCGTGGGAGGCAATCCCACTGCAACCGGGGGCCACGGAGGCATCCTTCACGCCATCATCGGCACGCTGGAAGTCACAGCTGGAGCCATGATTATCTCGGTGCCTATCGGCGTCATGTGCGCTGTCTTTTTAGTAGAATACGCTTCCGGCGGCCGCATGGCTCGGGCAATTTCCCTGCTGGTCGACGTGATGAGCGGCATCCCCTCGATCGTGGCCGGCCTCTTCGCATTCTCTATGTTTGCCGCCCTGGTAGGACCGAGCACAGTCAACGGTTTTTCCGGCTCGGTAGCCCTCTCTTTGCTGATGATTCCCACAGTCGTAAAGACTTCGGAAGACATGCTGCGCATCGTGCCCGGCGACTTGCGTGAGGCGGCCTACGCACTGGGCGTGACCAAGCAGCGTACGATTACCAAAATCGTCTTGCGTACCGCCCTGCCCGGCATCGTCTCCGGCGTGATTCTTGCCATTGCCCGCGTGATTGGCGAAACTGCGCCCCTGCTCATTGCTTCGGGCTTCATCGCCTCCACCAATCCCAACCTCTTCTCCGGCCGTATGACCACACTGCCGGTCTACGTCTACAACGAGTATTCGCAGGGCTTGGCTGTGTGTGGTCCGGGCTCGCCTGCGGGCTGCGTGGCGGGTATTCGCATGGAGCGGGCTTGGGCTGCGGCGCTGGCGCTTATCGTGGTCGTGTTGGTCTTGAATCTCTTGGGCCGCTTGGTTTCCAAGGTTTTTTCGGTGCAGGAGAAGTAGTAATGACGTGTGTACAGTATCGAGCCCAGCCCGCCTGTGCGTGGGATTGTAGCCGAATTTGCCAGAGAGTGAGCCACTAATGGGTCAGCGTATCGACATTAACCACTTGAACGTGTTCTACGGCGATTTTCTAGCGGTCGAAGACGTGAACATGACCATTAAAGCCAACAAAGTCACCGCTTTCATCGGGCCTTCGGGCTGTGGCAAATCAACGGTTTTGCGCACTCTCGACCGCATGCACGAGATTACGCCCGGCGCCCATGTAAAGGGCCAAGTCTTGCTAGAAGGCCAGGACTTGTATGGGGCGGATGTGGACCCGGTGGCCGTGCGCCGAGACGTGGGCATGGTCTTCCAGAGGGCCAATCCCTTCCCGACTATGTCGATTCGCGAGAACGTACTGGCCGGCATCCGGCTCAATAACAAGCATATTTCCAAGTCTGATGCCGACGATTTGGTCGAGTGGGCCCTGCGCGGCGCCAACTTGTGGAACGAGGTCAAAGATCGCCTAGACAAGCCCGGAATCGGCCTCTCAGGCGGCCAGCAGCAGCGTTTGTGCATCGCCCGCGCAGTGGCAGTGCACCCGCAAGTGCTGCTGATGGACGAGCCCTGCTCCGCTCTCGACCCCATTTCCACGCTGGCCGTTGAAGATTTGATCAACGAGCTCAAGCAGGATTACACCATCGTGATTGTGACCCACAACATGCAGCAGGCCGCCCGCGTCTCCGACTACACGGCCTTCTTCAACCTCAAAGCCGTGGGCCAGCCCGGCCACTTGGTCGAGATGGACGACACCACCACCATCTTCTCCAACCCCCACGAAGAAGACACCGAACGCTACATCTCCGGCCGCTTCGGCTGAGTTGTGGTTTGGTTGGGTAGCGGCTGCTGTTTTACGCGGCTAAACCCCGTCAATTAAACGAGAAAATGGGCTACAGCATCAGTTGCTCTGTCCCATTTTGTTATATAAAGCGCTCGCTTTTCGCCCTACTTTCGCTTTTATTCCTGCTCTTTGGTACGCCCCTCGCGCCTGCGCTCTTTATTGACGGTAGCCGCCGCGATGCGCTCCGCAGTCTTCTCGCTCTGCCCGCGCTCAGCCTCGCTAGCCGCCACATGCTCATACTGCTTCTGGTCTTTCTGAGACCAATACTTATTCCCCCGAGAACCTCGCTCAGCCATCATTAGCCTCCTAAGCATCCAAGGTCAGCCCAAAGCCAGCCACCCCCCAATTCTAAGCCGCCTGAGTACAATAGAAAATTAATATTACGCTCTTGGGCTATATTGTTTGACTCTTGTGTTTTACGTACATCATCGTAGTGCCCTTGCACCGGATAGTTGCTATGGGTAGAGGTGTGCCCTCCTGCCGAGATGATGGCAGGAGGGCACATTATTCAGGCCGGGTTTTGTGCTCGGGGGATTGGGGATTATAAAGCACAACCCGAAGTATTTTGTTATCAGCTTGTTTGTCTGATGTGTTCGCCTTTCACTGAGTGTTTGCGGTGAAAGTGTAGTGTGATACCGCTGGCTGCTAGGGTGCTGGCTGCTAACAAGGCGAGCCCTGCCGTTCGTTTGATAGGAAAGCTGCCTGCTGCGGGGAGAAGTTGGTCGTAGGTATATTCAAAGTAGAAGTCCTCTTGCGGGTCGGCTCCCAGTTGCCATTGCACAGCTGCGGTGATTGGACCGGGATCATGTGCTGGCGGGGAAATGTGCCACAGTTTGGTTTCGGGGTCTTGAGTTGGTGCTGCGATGGGAATACCGTCAAAAGCTCCTGAAACCAAACTGACTTGAGGCTGTAATACGCGTCTTAGCTGTCGTGTTGAGATAGGATCTGTTGTGTCTTCTATTCCGTTATTGTTGCTCCCGCACGTGTAGAGTCGGTCATCCGTGCCAATTCCAACTACATGATGGGAACCACTGTTGACAAACGAGAGTGTGACGCCTTCTGGGAGGGGTGACAAGTCAGTTGCTATCGGAGTGAATTGATAGCTTTGATTTTCGGCAGTGTCATGTCCCACTTGTCCGTAGAAGTTAGCTCCCCATGCGTATAACCGACCAGAATAGTCTAATACGTAGGAGGTGTCGTACTGAGCAGATATTTGTTTTGGTATGAAATCTGCAGGGAATGCGCTTTCTTGTATCTGCATGGGTGTAGAAGTCTGGTACGGATCATTCTTTGGGAACCCGAGCGATCCGTTCATATTAGAGCCCCAAGTGTAAAGGTGGTTTTGCTTGGTCAAAGCTAAGAGGTGGGCACTGCCGGCTTGAATCTGAGTGAATATTTCTCCTGCAGCTTCCCCTTCCAGTATTGGACCCGGACGTCGACGAATGTCAACCTGTTCAACCCCAGTTCCTAGCACTCCGTGCAAAGTGTATCTCCATGACCATGTGTAAATTGCGCCAGTATTGGTCAACAAGGCGGCAGCGTTTTCGAAAGTGAAGACACTAACTTCGATGGGGTATTCGCCGGTTTTAAGCTCGCTTAAGTCAACGATCTCGAATAACTTAGTTATCGTGTTATATCGGTAGATTCTTCCCTTTTTGGTGAGCAGAGTGGGGGTGAACCAATCGGAGTCGATGCTGTAGATACTGTCATCTCCCAAATCTGGGAGTGCAATTTGAGTCGGTACACTACACTCTTTTTCAAAGGGCAGGATAACACTGCACCGTCCCCAAACGTATAAAAAGCCGTCATCTGCAACAGCATAGGAAGTTGAAAGGCCTAATGCGTATAAAATGAAGTGGACTCCACTGGGTTTGCTGACTCTGACTGGTGAGCCGGAAAATTTTCCTATTGCTGGGTTCCCGAGTTTTCCGGATGCGTTGTTTCCCCATGCGTAAGTGTTGCCGTCTGAGCCGGTGGCGAGGGTGTGCGTAAAACCTGCTGTTACCTGTGAGTAATAAATGTTTTGTGGCGGTTTGGGAGCATCTATGTCGATGGTATTTCCACCTATCGCTGGGCCGTGATCGGTGCTGACTGAGAATTGGTAGGGTTCAAATTTAGCGGTGAGAGTGAGGTCTTGTGTTACGGGGGTGGCGAAATTCCAAGGTTTGTTTTGCGGTGTGAACCAGCCGTCGAAGTAGTGGTTGTCCCATGTGGGGGTTGGATTGGGGAATTTAGCTCGGTTTTGGTCGGTGGCTGGAATGGTTTGTGAAGGCGGGTTGGTGCCTGGTGCGTCGCCGAGGTCAAAGCTGACTGTGTAAGCGGTTTTGTAGTGGTAGGTGAAAGTAGCTGGTGTTTGGGTTTGCTCATCTTGGGTCCAGTCGATGGTAATGGTTGACTCGCCAGCTTGGTGGGGTGGCAGGGTGAATTGCCAGCTGCTTGTGCTGCGTGTGGTGGCTTGGACTGGGGTGTTATCAACACTGATGGCGGTGATAACGCTGTGTTGGGGTTGCTTGGGTAAAACGGTGATTTCGCTGTTTTGCTCAGCCGGTCCTGAGTCAGGGGTGATGGTGAAATCACTGTCAGTCATGAGTTTGGGTTGTATACCGGACTGTATTGAGTCATCGCTGTTTTGACTGCTATGCGTGGTGTTGTCGGTATTGCTTGTGGTGTCCTGTACGTCGTTGTCAGGTGTGTTGGCTGGGGAAGGTTGCGTGTGTGGTGTGGCGGAGGGGTGTGTGGGCTCAGCGTGGGCTTTTAGATTGCCCCCCCCCCCAGGATGAGTAGGGCTGCGGTTAACGCTGCGGCTGTGCAGGTTCGTTGAAGTGCGCGCAATGGATTCCCCTTACAAAAATGTGTGTGAACAATTTAAGCGTGTTATGGTGTGCAAGCTCCGAGCATACAAGCCAAATTCCCCAATCGGCCAGTACCCTCATTTTCGGAGTGCACAACTATTTATATGACAATATCATGTTGAACCGACCAAGACGTGGTCACTGTGTTGTGCTTGAACCTTGAACACAGAGCACGAAGCCAGAAAGAGAAACTGGGATAGGATGGGGGAGGAGCGGCGGCGGATTGGAATGGAGGCGGGGGTTATGGGGGTTTTGGTTCAGCCGGGAACGCTGCTGTTGATTATTGTGGCTGGGTATTTGCTTAAGCGCGCGGGCGTTTTTGGGGCCAACGACTACCGGGTGGTGCAGGCGGCGGAGTTTAACCTAGTCTTGCCGGGCGCCATTATCTACTCTTTTGCTACTAACCCTCACCATGTGAGCTTTCTGCTTATCTCACTTTTTGGCTTAATTGCAGCGCTTATACCGCCTCTGTGTGTCTTCTTTACTTCTCGCCACACGCCGGTGGCCAACCGCGCTTTCCGCATGCTCAACGTCTCGGGCTTCAACATCGGTTGCTTCTCTTTCCCCATGCTCCAGGCGCTCATTGGGCCGCAAGTGCTGGTGGCTGCTGCCATGTTCGACATTGGCAACACGACGATGGTGGCGGCTGGCACTACCGTTATGACCCAGTCGCTCCTGCGCATTAAGCCCGGTATTCCACTGCCGGATCAGCATCCCGGCTCCGCGCCCACGCTGCCCGCGGACAACCTGAGTGATTCCGATGCCCGTCGCCTCCATCGCCGCTCCCTGCTGCGCGGCGTGGCCAAGGGCTTCTTCGGCTCGCCCTCCTTCGACGTTTACCTGCTAATGGTGGCGTTCATGCTGGCCGGAATCAACCTGCCGGGCTGGGTGGCTCTGGTGAGTAAGCCCTTCGCGGGTGCCAACGCCTTCTGCTCTATGCTGATGGTGGGCATGCTGATGGACCTTCCCGCTTGCAGAGATGACTTCGCTGCCGTGGGCAAAGTGCTTGCCTGGCGCCTGCCCTGCGGGGTTGCGTTCGCCGCGGCTGCCTGGTTCTTGCTGCCCTTCGACCCGCTCATTCGCCAAGCCGTGGCCCTGTGCTGCCTCTCGCCAACGGCCATCTTCGCCACCATGTATACCGACAAAGTCCTAGGCAACGCCAAGCTCGCCGGTTTCACCCTAGCCCTCACTGCCGTAATTAGCACCTTCATGATGGTCGCCGCCCACCTCCTCCTCGCCGGTCTCTAGCTCCGCCGACCTCACACAGCTCAGCTCAGCCCTAATGGCCGAAAGTTCGCGGTACTTTTCTGAAATCGCGAACTTTCGGCCACTTTTTCGGAAATAATGGCACAAATTTCGCGAAAATCCTTCACAATCGCGAACTTTCGGCCATTTGGTTTCTGCGGCTGCTTGCGCTGATACGGTTTTGCCCAGTGAGTGGGGTGCGGCGAGGGGGGGGGAGAGAGACTGCGGAACGATTAGCGCTCGAAGCCAGTGAAGCGGGCAATATGAGGGCCGAATATCATATTTTGGAAACGGAACGAAGAAAAGCCTGGGCTCGTGATATTCTTCTGTTTGTCGGATCGCCAAATCATGACAATACATAGGAGAACTATGCGCGAGCTATTCAGGCTTAAAGAGAATAATACCACAGTTTCAACGGAAGTGGTCGCGGGCATAACCACTTTCTTTGCGATGGCTTATATCATCGCAGTCAATCCCACGGTGCTCTCCTCGGCTGGTATGCCTTGGGGGGCCGTTTTTATTGCAACCATCATTGCAGCTATCATCGGCACGCTAGTCATGGCTCTCGTAGCCAACGTGCCCTACGGTGTGGCTCCGGGCGTGGGCCTCAACGCCTTCTTCACCTTCACCGTGGTCAAAGGCTTGGGCTTTTCTTGGCAGGAGACCTTGGCTATGGTCTTCCTCTGCGGCATCATCAACATCATCGTTACGGCCACCAAGCTGCGTAAGATGATTATCCGAGCTATTCCGCCCGTCTTGCAGCACGCTATTGGCGGCGGCATCGGCGTATTCATCGCTTACGTGGGCCTGCTCAACGTCGGCATCATCAAGTTCACCCCAGACGATACGGCGGCTGCGGGAGCCAATCCGGGCCTTACAGTGTTCAAAGCGCCCGAGACCATACTCTTCGTTATCGGCCTCTTCATTACCATCATCCTGCTGGTCTGCAACTTCAAGGGCCGCTGGTCCTTCCTCAACAAGAGCGCCTTCATCATCGCTATCATCGCCGTAACTATTATCGGCATTCCAATGGGCGTCACCACGATGGCTAAGTCCATCAACCTAGGGGAGGCCTTCTCCCAGCTGCCGCAGACCTTCCTCGCTATCTTCAAACCCGAAGGTTTCCCAGCTCTCTTCTCAGACCCAGCCAAGTTGCCGATTGTTCTGGTCACGATTTTTGCATTCTCATTGTCTGACACCTTCGACACCATCGGCACGTTCGTGGGCACTGGCCGCCGCTCCGGCATCTTCTCCGATTCCGACGAGCAGGCCCTTGAAAACGGCACTGGTTTCTCTTCAAAGATGGACAAGGCCCTCTTCGCAGACGCTACTGCCACCTCAATCGGCGCTCTCTTCGGCACTTCGAACACCACCACTTACGTAGAGTCCGCCTCGGGCATTGCAGCAGGTGGCCGTACGGGTCTCACCTCGGTAGTGATTGCAGGCTGCTTCGCCCTTTCCGCACTGTTTGCCCCGGTGATTTCCGCTGTGCCTCAGGCGGCCACGGCCCCGGTTTTGGTTATCGTGGGCTGCATGATGATGTCGACCTTCGGCGAGATTGACTGGTCCGACCTTTCCGAGGCCATTCCCGCCTTCTTCTCCGCTATCTTCATGGGCTTCTCCTACTCCATCTCTTACGGTGTGGCCGCAGGCTTCATCACCTACTGCCTGACCATGACCTGCAAGGGCAAAGCTAAAGAAGTTCACCCCATCATCTGGTGCGTGGGCGCGCTCTTCATCTTAGACTTTGCCCTGCAAGCCATGTTCTAAGGGTTAACCTCACCATCAGATACTCAACCACCGACCGCCCGGGAGCAATCCCCCGGGCGGTCGTTCGTATATTGAAGAGTGCGGTAAAGTGATGTTCCCCCGCTCCAGTGCATCTGTTCCGATGCCGTTTCCATAGCTTCCGCTCGCGTTTAGTGGTGTTTTCAACAATTGGTATGACCGGGTACATGCTCAGCAGAAATAGAATAGACCCGCTTCCTGCCCGTCTGTTGTGCTCAATCGTCCCGTAAATGGTAAGGATTGAGAAATGAGGAGCGGAGAAGTAAAGAGCGAGACATACAAGAAAGCCCCACCGCAATGTGTCAGCGGCGGGGCTTAGTAAGCGCGTTAGTAGTGGGCTTTAATACCAGCCGGAGGACTGGGAGTGTGCCCAAGCACCGCAAGGTGTGCCGTAGCGGCCTGCGATGTATCCCAAGCCCCAGTTAATTTGAGTGCTGGGGTTGGTCTGCCAGTCAGCGCCAGCGGAGGCCATCTTAGAGCCGGGCAAAGCCTGAGGAATGCCGTAAGCACCGGATGGGTTGGCTGCGTTGGTCCGCCAGCCAGATTCCTTATTCCACAGCTGTACTAGGCAGGTGAATTCGCCCTCGCCCAAGCCCTTAGACACGACGATTTGGTGGGCTATATTCTGTGATTCGCCCACGGGAGCGGTAGTAGCAGCAGCGCCTGCAGGAGCACCCGAGGCAGCGGCTGGTGCGCTTACAGCAACGGAACCAGTGCCTACCTGAATGACCTTGTTAACAGGAGCTTCCTTGACGAACGAAGCGAAAATGTTGCTAGAAATGTCTTTTGAACCAGCCTTGGTAACCAAGCTGGTAGTTTCCATCACGCCTTCCTTACCCTCGGTCTTCACCTTTTTGGTGCCGGAGGGGAGGGAGTCGGTTTTTTCTTCAATAGTGTTGAAGGGAATGGCGGAATTCTCGGTCTTGACCTCAGAATCGCAGCGTTCAATCTTGATGGTGGTAGCTTCGGAAACCTTCTCATCGAGAGAGGGGGAGACCTGATCTCCAGTTTCCAAAGTGATGTTGCCGGCGTCGAGTACGGACTTCACTGTAGTGAAATGTTCGCCCAAGACTACTTTGTTGACACCGTTGATTTGTACGGTTACATACGAAGTGCCTGCGCCTGATCCACCTGCGCGGTTGGAGAGGGCAGTACGCACCGAATCGCGGGAAACTTCCGTAGATTCAGGCTGAGTTGCAGAGTATGCGGTCGCTCCAGGATGTGGCGTTGAGTCTTGAGACTGGTAGAACCCGCGGGAAGCAAAGCCAGCACCAATCACCATAGTGACTACTGCACAACCTGCTGCAAGTCGTATCCACTGACGCTTGGTCAGCGCTCTCAAAGCCTCAGTTCGGCTCCTGCGATGGGACGGCATTACGCTCCTATTGCTCTGTTTACAGATCCTCGATAAGCTCAAATGCATAAATTCATTACGAATTACGCGCTAGCATGCGGCTCTCGATGCTGAATTAGCCATTCAAGAGCGTTATCGGAAAACACACCACTTTCACATTTTACTCTCTTTTGACCCATCTGTACAGTTGGGTCGGCCGGGTTACGGCAGAAAAAGAAGGAGTGCCAGCAGCTTATCCTTACTGCCAGCGCTCCTTTTCGGCTCGCTATGCCGAGCGCTAATACACAAGATGGTCAAACTTACATCTTATGTATTCTTCACAACTTACTTGGCGGTCTCTTCTGCAGCTTCCTCAAGATTGACTGCGCGAGCTTGGCTGATAACGTCGTCTAAGTCAGAGGCACGCAAAGCGCCGGCCTGCTTAAAAATAATCTGACCCTGCTTGGCAATCATCAGGGTTGGAACCGCCTGAATGTCTGCCGCGGCAGCCAAATCTTGACATTGGTCAATATCGACCTTACCGAAGACGATGTCACTGTTGGCCTCAGAAGCTTTCTGGTAAATGGGCCCAAAAGCCTTGCAAGGCCTGCACCAAGTGGCCCAAAAGTCCACGAATACTAAGTCGTTGTTTTCAATAGTTTCTTGGAAGTTTTGCGAGTTAAGATTTACCGTTGCCATACTGCTCCTTCAAAAATTCTGCGCCTCGTCTTGCTAGGGCCAACCGCTCCGTTACTCTCAGCATTCCATCACCGCTGGAATATATGCTCTTGGCGCATTTGTACTGCTGCGAGCTGTGCGAAAGCGCGGTCGGTGGCTGTGGGCTTGAATCCGTTGCCGTTACGCTAGATAATAGAATCATGCCAGTGCTACATGATGAAATACCCGACGACTCCGACTTCGACGCGGACCGGGCGCGCGGTGAGTTCTCTAACATCACGCCTGAAGACTTCATCCGCGGCTCCGGCCAAGATAATCCGCCCGGTTGGCTGAGTTCACAAGAGATAGAGTGGGCCCGGCGCAAGCTGCCGATGACTTACGTAGAAGTAGTGCCGGCCCGAATCGACACCGCAGGGCGCGTTGCCCAGGTTGGCACCCTTCTGTGCGTTGACGACGAAGGCAATATCGAGCGCACTCTGATTACCGGCCGCGTGCTCTACCACGAGAGCATTCGCGAGGCTCTGGCCCGCAATATTTCCAAAGACTTGGGCGAACTTGCACTCCCAGTGCTGCCTCCCAGCCCTCAGCCCTTCAGCGTGGCCGAGTTTTTCCCTACCCCCAGCGTCTCTGAATACTACGACCCCCGCCAGCATTCCATCGCCTTGTGTTACTTAGTGCCGGTAGCTGGCGATTGCAAGTCTCAAGACGAAACTCTCGACGTGGAATGGGTGGAGCCCCAAAGCGAGACGCTTGATCTTTTTATTGACCAAATGCCCGGCGGCCACGGAAAGATTTTGCAGCAGGCTTTGCTTTGGGCCGGAGTCTTGTAAAGGCTTAGCGTGAAGATTTAAACATGCAGACATGGCAGGGCAAGGTAGCGCATAGCGAGGAACAGAGGAAAAGTGAGTAGTGAGATGAAGATAGTAAACCACGTTGTAGCGCAGGGCTCGGGGATTCCGGTAGTGCTGGTCCACGCCTTCCCCGTAGACCATCGTATGTGGCTGGAGTGCGCCCGGCAGCTGACTGAGCAAGCGCAGGCGGATGGATTGGAACCTTTCCCCATATATGCGCCTGATACGCCTGGAGCCGGGGTCAGTCCGGTGCCCAGCGAAGGCGAGACCGGAGGAGCAGATCAAGACGGCGCTTATCCGCAAGCGTTGGACCGCATGGCCGATTCCTACGCTCAATTGCTTACTGACTTAGGACATACACGAGCCATTTGGGTAGGGCTTTCGATGGGCGGATACCTCGTAACTGCCATCCAGCGCCTCTACCCGCAAATGGTGGCAGGTTTTGCCTTGTGCGACACCACAACGGCCGCAGACAAGCCTGAAAGCCGGGCCAACCGCCTGTGCATCGCTCGCGAGTGCGAAAGTACCGGCAGCGTTGATAGCGTTATGCACTTTGCTCAGGCCGGCCCCCAAGATTCCACGGTTAAGCGTTCTGCTGAGTGCGTTGCAACCTTTACTAACTGGATTGAATCGCAGAGCCCTGAGGGAATCGCTTGGCGGCAGCGGATGGCAGCGGGCCGCCCAGATCAGAGTAAGGTGTTGGATAGCGTGCGAGTGCCGAGTGCGGTCATTTCCGGCGAACTTGATCCTTCAAGCCCTCCCGAGGCTATGCGCCCAATCGTCGATGCCTTGCAAGCCAGTCGGCCCGAGTTCACTAGGATTGCTGACTGCGGCCACTTCAGCGCTGTCGAGCATCCCAGCCAGGTGGCCAGCGCCCTGCTTGCCTTGGTCAATCGCGTGGGCCAAGCAGCGCTTACTGTTGAAAGGTAAACCTTGGATTCTCCACAGAGTTTGTTCACTCCGCTCTCACTCACTCAGGCCTTGCCTTTCTTGCCCTTAGCGCAGTCTCAGGTGGATTATGCCAGCGAGCAGCGCTCGAATCCCGACCTCTTCCAACAGTTTGAGCAGGAGGGCTCTGTTTCGGTGATGCTGGTGAGTGGCCAGCGGGTGGCTTTACCTTTCAAATCATTGGAACAGGCCAAATTGGGTGGCGGCCTGCTGCGTTTGGCCCTACTGCCAGGCGAATACCTGCCCTCGTGTTTGCGGCCGCTCGCTGGAGCGCCTTCTGCCCTGTATTTCTTAGGATCGGCAGGGAACCAACACTTCTTCGCGCTCGATCTTGATTTGGCTGGCCGACAGTTGAGTGACGAGCCAGGTCGGGAACAGGTGGAGCAGTTCGCCCAGAGTGCCCAAAGTCGTTTTAAATGGCTGGATGTGAAGGAGTTTGCTCCACGTGGACTCTCGCGTGATGTGGGCCTTGCCACGAGTGCACTCGCACTCAGTATTTGGCACAATGCGCAGCGGTACTGCTCCTACTGTGGTGCCCCGATTGCGCCCTGCGAGAACGGTTGGGCTCAGCAGTGCACCCAAGAAAACCCTGCTCGTATCCTCTTCCCCCGCATCGAACCGGCCGTTATTACTGCGATTGTCGACAGTCAAGACCGCCTGTTGTTGGAGCACAATAGCGCTTGGGAACCCAGCCTCTATTCGCTCTGCGCTGGCTTCGTGGAGCCAGGCGAAAACCTTGAGCATGCTGCCAAACGCGAGGCAATGGAGGAGCTGCAACTGCCCTTAGGCGAGATACGCTATTTAGGCTCTCAGCCTTGGCCTTTCCCTGCTTCGCTGATGGTGGCTTTCAAGGCGCGGGCCCTGAGCGAGGCTTTCGTGGTGGACTATGAAGAGACGGATTGCGCTTGCTGGATGACCCGTGATGAATACACGGCAGCGCTGGCAACCGGGCGTATGTCCGCTCCGGGCAAGGCTTCCGTAGCTCGCTATATGATTGAACAATGGTACGGGCGAGAGTTATAAAACCGCCTGAGTGTCAAGTGAACTGCCGTGGGAGCGTTCATTTGTGAAGGTCTCGCGCCTTGGGTTTATAGTGGAATGCAATTGCAAAGATTATGGAAGGGTGATCTATGGCTGACGACGTGCACTACAACGCACAGGTTCCCCGGGATGCCGCTGCGAGCGGGCAAAACGGTTTGGGAGACTTGGCGAGCGCGGGTGATGCAGGAGAGCGCACTACCATCA
Organism: Bombiscardovia apis; assembly: GCF_033095945.1. NCBI lineage: Bacteria > Bacillati > Actinomycetota > Actinomycetes > Bifidobacteriales > Bifidobacteriaceae > Bombiscardovia > Bombiscardovia apis. The sequence continues at coordinate 478,528 of NZ_AP026800.1, forward strand.
TTCCTCCCTTAAACGGCACGATGCCGGATCAGGCGCCTCAGATTCCTGTGGGTGCTTATCCGCAAGACATTACTAATCCTGGCCAAGCTCCGCAGTTTGCCTACAACAATGCGCAGGTTATCGCCGACGATACTATAGCCAAGCAGCCGGTTGGAGTTGCTCAGCCTGCGATGGTGGCAGCTCAGCCAACAGAGACCTTCGCACAGCCTGGCAATTATGGGCAGCCCGCAGCTAGCTTCCAGCAGCCTTTAAACAGCCAAGACTTGTCGAGCGCGAACTGGCAGGTTGATACTTCTGAGCCTGTAAGCCATGCAGCGCGCTCCAGGAAGCCTCAATTGGCGCTGATTATTAGCTTGTGCGTGCTGGCTGCAGTGCTTGTGGCCATACTCCTTGGTTTCTTTGGCGCTCGTTCCTATTATCAGCATCGGGCGGCGCCAGGCGTGAGCTTTGCTGGTGAGAGTGTAGCTGGAAAAGATGCGCAGGAGCTCAAGGATTTGGTCTCGGCAAAGGTGGCTGCTTCCAACTTCGTTATTAACGATAGTCAGGGCGGGCGCACCAAGGCCACGCTCAAAGATTTGGGCGTTACCAGCGACGTTGATGCTACGGTGAACCAGATTCTGAGCGCAAAAAGCTCTAGCGACCTGGTGAAAATTAACCCCTTCCAGCATTCTTCGGTGCCGCTGAGCCTATCGAGCGACGACGTCAAGATGAATGAGTTCTTGACTGCAGCTTTCGTAGATAAAGACAAGCAGGCCGTGCCTTCTTCTATTAACTACGACCAAGCGTCTAAGAAATTCGTGGCGCAAGAAGGCAATCAGGGTAGAGCTCCCAAGCTGGAGAGTGTGAAGGCTGCTATTAGCCAGACTGCTAACGAACCGGGCCAGGGCCGCACGGTCAAGATTAGCTACCACGACATTGATATGCCTATCAAGAAAGACGTGGCCGTGCAGGCTGCCGACGATGCTAACAAGCGCTTGGCAACGCCTATGGTTATTACCAGTGATAAGAGCGACGACTATACGATTCCTATCGACCAGGTAGCTCAGTGGATTAAGCCGGTTTCTGACTTGGGCAAGGGCCAGATTAGTTTGACCTACGATAAGGCTGCGGTCAAAGCGTATGCTGCTAAGGAATTGCCGGCAAACCTCAACCAAGACCCAGTGACTGAAAAGAACGTGAAGAACTCCAAAGGCGAGGTCCTCATCGTTACCACTAAGGGTGTTGACGGGGTCAAGGTCAAAGACACAGATTCGGCTGCGAACCAGATTGTGGACCAGCTCAAGTCAGGTCAGATTGCGCCTATCCAAGCTGCTGCCGACGTGGAGCCTCACAAGGTGGAATCGCGCACTGCCCGCTACGATGTGCCAGATGGCGACATGTGGGTGGAGGTTAACCTGAGCACGCAGACGGCTACTGCTTATAAGGGCACGACTGAGGTGAAGTCTTTCCCCATTTGCTCCGGTCTGCCTCGCGACGGTGATGAATCCGACCTTGGTACTTTCTTTATCAACGTGCGCTATGCTATTCAGACCATGCGTGGCCCCGGTTATGTGTCTCCCAACGTTAAGTGGGTCTCCTACTACAACGGTTCGGAAGGCTTCCACACGGCTAGCTGGAACTACGACGCTATTGCCCACGGAGACGCTGCCAATCGCGGCTCACACGGCTGCATTAACATGTACGAACAAGATGCGCAATGGATTTACGACAACTGTCCCATTGGCACGATGGTGAAAGTCGTCGGTGAACAGCCCACTCACGCGGTGCGCTAAAGAGTAAACGAGTTGGGCCAGGCTAGCGCTTTGGCCTCTTAGACCCCTAGAGTTAGGCTGGAGCTATGACTGGAGAATCACAGAAGAACTCGGAGCGCTTAGACGTGCCCGAGCAATTAGCGTACTCGCAAGACCACGTGTGGATGGATACTTCGAGCTCGCCGGCAGTATTGGGAGTCACTGAGTATGCGGCAGAGCAGTTGGGAGACTTAGTCTTCCTAGACCTGCCAGAGATGGGCACCCACGTGGATGCCGGCGATGAAATCGTCGAGCTGGAGTCGTCCAAGGCAGTTGAGCCTCTGGTGTGCCCAGTCGCTGGCACGATTACTCATGTGAACCGTGCCGCTTCCGACGATCCAGCTGTGATTAACTCCGACCCTTACGGTGAAGGCTGGATTTTGAAGATGGAACTCGACGACGACCAGCCTGAGCTACTGAGTGCCCAAGAGTATGCCAAAATCATAGATGCCCAGTAACTTCGAAAAGGTATAAGCCTAGCCCCATCAAGCCAGAGAGGCGGTCGCATGAGCAGTACTCATGAAGACCCTCGAGACAAGCGCAGGCCTATTCGCGCCCGTCATGTGGCTACCAGCTTTGATGCTGCCGCACCCCACGAGCGCTTCGACCAGCAGTCTCTACCGGTTAAGCTTGCCCGCATGGGTGCCACTACGGGCTTTGATATGTGGGCCAGGGCTTCAGCTGCGCTCTGCCGTAGAATGGGCTGGTATCCGCGGGTAGAACCATACGTGGGTTACGGTACCGAGCACTACTCCCGCCTGATTTGCCGCACAGTTCTGGCACCTCCAGGTCCTGAGAGCGCTTCGGCCAGCCGAGGTATTTGGACCGCTTTGACGGTGCCGGCCCCTCACACCAGAGTTTCGATTGCCATTGATTCTGAACCGCTAGAAACGGTGCAATTGGGCGATTCTGAACTCTACGATGCGCCAGACCCTTCGCGTAATCAGAGCAGTAAGTTCGCTCGCTCAGACCGCTCAGGATACCTCGATTTAGTAGCTGAACACGACTTGAGCGTAGGGCCTCACCAAGTGACCTACCATGTCAACGAGCGCTCACTTGTGCCCGGCACCCTCTACACAGTGGCCTCTTCCGCCCGAATCGGCGTGATTTCAGATGTAGACGACACCATCATGGTGACGCAGGCCCCCAGCCGTCTCAAAGCCGGCTATAACCTTCTGCTCTCGAATCCCACCAAACGCGCCTCCGTGCCTGGTATGAGCGTGCTCTACACGCGCATCCGCGACCTTGACGTAGACATGCCCTTCTTTTACCTCTCGGCCTCGCCTTGGAATGTGGAGCGCACGATTCGCCTCTTCATCCGCGACCACGGCTTCCCTGCAGGGCCCTTACTCCTGCGCGATCTCGACCCTAGGCCCAAGACGTTCGTGCCCACTACAGTGCAGCACAAGCACGAGTTCATCCAGCAGCTCATGGCTGACTTCCCCAAGATGCGCTTTATCCTCTTCGGAGACGACGGTCAGCGCGACCCAACTACTTACGCCGAGGTAGTGCGCCGTTACCCAGGGCGGATATTAGCCATCGGTATTCGCCAGCTCAGCCCGCGCGAATCAAGCCTTCCCTCCTTTGACTGGACCGGCAACCAGCCCGCCCCCGAGATGGATGTGCCTGTCTTTTACGGCACCACCGGAGCCAACCTCATGAAAACCATGCTGCCCTACCTGCAAAGCACTTGCCGTCGCTCACGTCTATAATCAGGGCATGACTTCTCTACGCCAGTCCTACTCAGCTCATGAGACCCCGCGCTCAGCCGGCCTCAACCCGCCGCAAGCCCTCCAGCGCCCTGCCATCCGCAAGATTCACGGCGACGAATTCACTGACCCTTACGAGTGGATGCGAGACAAGGACTCTGCCGAAACCAAAGCATATATAGAAGCCCAGAACGCCTACTGCCAGCAGCGTTTAGAGCCGCTCAACCAACTCAAGTTCCGCCTCTTCGACGAATTCAAATCGCGCATTCAAGAGTCCGACATGTCGGTGCCCACCCGCATGCACGGCTACTGGTATTTCACTCGCACCCGCGAGGGATCCCAGTACGCTATGCAGTGCAGAATGCCGGTCACAGACCCCAACGATTGGAACCCTCCCGAGATAGACCGCACATCCGCTCCCGGCTCAATGCCCGGCGAGGAAGTCTTCTTCGACAACAATCGTGAGGCAGAAGGTCACGATTTCTTCCGGCTCGGTGGCCTCGACGTGAGCTCAGACGGGCGTTGGATGCTCTACTGCGTTGATACCAATGGCGATGAACGCTACGACATTCGTCTGCGAGACTTGGCAACGGGCGAAGACACGCCTGACCGCATCGACCAAGTGTCGTCCGGTCCTGTGCTAACGCCCGATGCTCAGTGGGTTTTCTACGCCAAAGTTAACCAAGCATGGCGACCTTACTCTGTCTGGCGTCACAAGGTGGGCACTCCCACGAGCAGCGACGTGTGCGTCTTTACCGAAAAAGACGAGCGCTACTGGGTGGGTGTGGGCCTGAGCTTCGACGAGCGTTCAGTAGTGATTGGCAGCTCTTCCAAGACCACGAGTGAAGTGCTCCTGCTTTCGGTAGACGAGCCAGAAGGCACTTTCAAGCCCTTCATCAAGCGCCAAGATGGTGTGGAATACGACGTATCCTTTGCCTCCCTGCCTGCTCCCGAAGGCGGCGATGGCCTGCCACTTCCCGTGGCCGTGGTCTACCAAAACTTGGATAATCCCAACTTTAGCGTGCGCCTTATAGACATGCGAAGCCACCAGCCGCCATTCAGCTTCGACGAAGGCGTAGTCATAGCCCAAGGTTCGCCCTACGGCTGCGAAGATGCTGGCTCCGACCAGTCCATTTCGCTCAATGAGCCCTACTACCGCGAAGGCAATCCTCAGATTTTGCAGGGCGCTCGCGGGCTCAGCATTGAGGGCATGGGCATTTACCAGCATTTTGCCCTGCTCAGCTACCGGGCCAACAGTCTCATGCATTTAGCGGTTATCCCTACTGCCCAGGCTGCGCAAGACCTGCAAGCGGGCCGGCCCTGGTCCTTCAGAGAGGTTGAGCCTGCGGGCGGCGATATCAGTAGAATCTACGCTATTGCTTCCGGCGATAATGCCTCCTACGAAGCGCCAACCATGCGCTATTCGTTCGCCTCCTACACCGCTCCTGCCGAGCTTCACGAGTTGAACGTGACTACTGGCGAGGATCGGCTGCTGAAGCGGGCTCAAGTCTTGGGTGACTTTGACCAGGCCAACTATGCTGAGCGCAGGCTCTGGGTGAAGGTGCGAGACGGAGCTGAGGTGCCGGTATCTCTGGTCTGGCGGCGGGGCCTGGTGCCTGCCCTAGAGGGAGCTGACGAGGGTCTAAGCAATCAGCGGTTGGAAGCTCCCAGCGATATTGCTGCGCTGACTTGGCCCGAAGCTGCTGGTCGAGAGGCACCTGCCTCAAGCTCCGGCTCTCCCTGCTTCATCACCGGCTACGGCTCCTATGAAATAGCCTCCGATCCGGGATTCTCGGTGGGCCGTTTGAGTATGCTGGACCGCGGCGTAGTCTACGCTTGCATCCACACGCGCGGCGGGGGAGAGATGGGTCGCGCCTGGTATGAGCAAGGGCGCAGACTCAAGAAACTCCACACTTTTGAAGACTTCATCGACTGCACGGCTGCCCTGCAAGAAGCCGGTTGGATTGATCCCACTCGTACGGTGGCCAACGGCGGTTCGGCAGGTGGTTTGCTCATGGGCGCTATCGCCAATATGGCCCCTCAGCTATACGCGGGTATTGAGGCAGACGTGCCCTTTGTAGATGCGCTCAACTCGATTTTGGACCCCTCACTACCGCTCACGGTCACTGAGTGGGATGAGTGGGGAGACCCCCTACATAACTTGGATGTCTACCGTTATATGAAGGCCTACACTCCATACGAAAATGTGCCCGAAGCCGAGGAGCGCCAAGCCCGCTTCGGCAGCGAACATTTCCCTAAAATTTTCGCCACTACCTCCCTCAATGACACGCGAGTGCTTTACGTAGAACCACTCAAATGGGTGGCGCGACTGCAAGAGTCGGCAGTTGCTGCTGATGCGATAGTGAAGATTGAAGTCGAAGCGGGGCACGGGGGCACTACGGGCCGCTACCGGCAGTGGGAGGAGCTAGCTTTGGAGAATGCCGTATGCTTGTCCATACTCAAGCCAGACGATCCTGACCTGCTTAAGGGCTGAATTGCTGGAGTTTACAGGGCTCAGGTTATAGTTAGACTAATGAGTTGTGCCAGAACCGGGGAACGCCGCAGGTAACTGGCGACCGCAGCTTGCACACCAGCGAGCTGGATCGTGGCGAAGTAGTAGGGAACAGTATGAGCGAGAACGAATCTCAGAACATAGGGAGCGACCAGGCAGCTGCCAACAACGCTCAGCAGGCCGCGCAGCCTTGGCAGGCAACTCCTTCGATACCGCAAGTAGCAGGTGGTGGGTGGGCAGCTCCTCAGATTGGCCAGCCTTCGAACTCCTCGGCTTGGGTAAACCCGACCCCAGCTTCGCCTTACGCAGCTCCTGGGCAAATGCCTTCTGACCCGTACCAGCAGACCGGGCAATCTAGCCAGCCTTGGCAGTCCGATTCGCAGGTTTCTAACTGGCAGATGCCCGCGCTAGACCAGTCACCGCTCGCTGCGACTAATGCTCCAACCAGCGCTCAGCCAGCAACACAGCCTTGGTCACCCAGCCCGGCAGTTCCTATGGATTCGGCTGCGCCCGCTGCTTCAAGTTTGCCCAATAGCTATGGCCAGCAGGATTCGACAACTGGTTCTTCGGCTGCTGATCAGGCATCTATTCAGTCAAATCAGTCAAATCAGTCAAGTCAGCTGAACCAGCCCTACCAGTCGGCCCAGTTCCAGCCTTCGAGCTATCAGTCAGATGCATATTTGGCCTCTGGTCTTGAGCCTTCGAGCCCAGCCCCAGCTGCTGTACCTAGCAATCCACTAGCCGAGAGCAAGCCCGAAGACCAGCAGTCTTATTCAATTCCTGCAACTGCTGCGCCGGCAACCCCTGCTGAATCATCCAATACTTACAGCGATAATGCTGCTTATTTTGGCGCTTACGCAAACCAGCTCGAAACGCATGCGAACTCTGCCGATGTGGCTTCGAAGCAGCCTCGCAGGGCCGAATCTGAGCCCAAGCAGGGAGCTTCTGTTGAGCAGGTTTCAAACTATGGCCAGCCTTCGGCAACGCCGGCATCATATCAGCCTGAGCAGACTCAAAGCAGCCAGCCTCAGCAGAGCCAGTTTGCTAATCCTGCAACGACTCAGCCTGCTTATGGTGTGACTTATGATTCCTACCAGCCAGTGCAGAACCAAGCTCCTGATATGCAGGCAGCTCAAACTCCCGGCCCTTCGGCAGACAATGCTGCGTCTATGACCGCGCCGGCTCTTGCTGCTCAATATGGGCAGGATGCTAACGCTCAGCAGGCCAATGTTCAGCAGTCTAACGCTCAGCAGTCTAACGCTCAGCAAACTAACATTCAGCAAACTAACGTTCAGCCAGTCAATGCTCAAGCGGCTCAACCGCAGCAGGGATTCCAGGCGGGTCAGCAGCCCAATCAACAGCAGCCGTACTCGGGTCAGCTTAATGGTCAGCAGCCAGCAGCTCAGCCTGCATACGGTCAGCCTGCTTACGGACAGATGCAGCCCGGTCACCCAGTCCAGGGCGCTTATGGCCAGCAGATTCCTCAGCAGAACGTGCAGCAAGCCATGTATATGGATCCTAACGCTGCGCCAGAGGCTGCCCGCAAGCCCCACAGTAAACTGGTTGCCGGTCTGCTGGGCATCATCTTGGGTGCTTTTGGTATACAGAACTTCTACTTGGGCAACACCGGCAGGGGCATGGCTCAGCTTATGATTTCTTGCATCGGTGCTTTCTTCTTCTTTATCGGCCCCGCAGTTTCATGGGCTTGGGGCATTGTAGAAGGCATTCTTATCTTGACCTCAAAGCCCGGCTCTGCCCGCCACCAAGATGCCTATGGGATTGAACTCACCGACTGAAAGCAGGCTGCATTAGGCAATGGAAGCAAGAACTCTGGGGAGATTTCGCGGCGAATGTAAGCTGACTGGCGGCAAGTTAGTGGCCGTTTCTGTCGAGCTTGAGCGGGTTCACGAGAGTCAAGTCAACATTGCCTCCTGCCGTATTGATGGTGATTTTTTCGTTGAGAGTGCGAGTGATCAGTTCGACCTGATTAAGGCCTTGGAAAGCTGTATTGAGCAGTTCAGTCTGCCAGTGCAGTGCCAGCAGGTGGAGAAAGCCCTCATTCAAGTGATTGCGCGCGATGCAGCCAGCGACCTTATCGGAGCCAGCGGGCGTACGATAGCCTTGGCCTTGTGCCGGGCCTTAGCTCAAGCGCCCGAAGCTGGCGAACTCGTAATGGGTGTGTGCGAACCAGCGCAGGGCTCGGAGCCCCGACTTCAAGGCAGTCAGCTGGTTATGCCGGCAGACATGAGCCCGCAACGCCGCGAAGACTTAGCTCGGCGCTGGCGGCAAATGCCCCTCCAGATTATCCTCGATACTCCGCGTCCACCAGCCGAGCAGTTGGCCCTCGATTTGGCGCTGGCTGAGGCTGTACAAGCAGGCATCCAACCGCCAACCTTGCGAGTGTGGCAGTGGAGCAGCCCAGCAGTGGTGATTGGACGCTTCCAGTCGCTCAGCAGTGAAGTTGACGTTGATCAAGCACACCAGCGTGGTTTTACTATTGTGCGCCGTGTGACCGGTGGGGGAGCCATGTTCGCCCAACCTAGCAATATCATCACCTACTCCCTCTACCTGCCAATCGCAGCGGTTCAGGGCCTCGATGCCAGCTGGACCTACCGCTTGTGCGACTTGTGGCTGGTTGAAGGACTTAATCGTTTAGGGATTCACGCCGGCTGGTCGGGAATGAACGATATCGCCTCCAGTCGGGGTAAAATCGGTGGAGCTGCCGAGCGACGCCTGCCTCCCAAGCAAGGCGAGAGTGGGGCTTTGCTCCATCACGACATGCTCTCCTACGACATTGATACCCAGGCCATGTTGCAAGTGCTTAAGGTCTCAGACGAGAAGATGCGAGACAAAGCCGTGCCCTCGGCACAAGCTCGTGTCGATCCCCTCAAACGCCAAACTAGCCTGAGTAAGCGCCAATTAGTAGAGGCGCTCGTGGCCTACATACCACAGCTGGCACCCCAAGCCCGGCTATCGAAGGTGAGTGCGAGCATAGAGCAAAAGGGGCAAGAATTGGCTGCCACACGTTTTGCTCGCGATGAATGGATAGCCGATATCGTATGATGGGAAAGGCAAAAATGTACAAGACCTAATGTCCGTAGAGAGTCTGAACGAACGCTCGGTAGGTGTGGGTGCATAATCACGTGTAAGCACGAGGGTCGAAGACGATGCTCGCTGAGAAAAGAAAGTTGGATGGTGGTGGTTCGTAAAGCTAACGACAGTCCCCAAGCGGACAGTGCTCTACTACAGACCGCGCTCTTCAAACAAATTCCAAGGCAAGAAGCCGACCAACTTTTGGGCGCACTCAAGGAGTACACACTGCCCAAGGGGTCGACTATTTTCCGTCAGGGAGACACCGACCACCGCATGTATTTGTTAGAGCGAGGTAGGGTCAAACTAGTTCGACAGTCCCCAGACCATCGCGTGCAGCTGCTCAGCATCCACGGCCGGGGCGAAATCATGGGCGAGATTCCGGTCTTTGATCCAAACGGTGGTCCTCGTACAGCTTCGGCAGTGGTCATGGTTAACGATTCCCAGGTGGCAGCCCTTGAACGCGAGGATCTCTTTGCTTGGCTCAATCATCATCCTCGCGTGGCTGTGGATATGCTCCAAGTCTTGGCAAACCGTATGCGTACCAACAATGAGCGCATCTCAGATTTAGTCTTTATGGATGTGCCGGCTCGCTTGGCTAAGACGCTCATAGATTTAGCCACCCGCTTCGGCGAGCCCTTCGAGAAGGGGCTGATGGTTCCTCACGACTTAACTCAGGAGGAGCTGGCTCAACTCGTGGGTGCTTCACGCGAGACGGTCAATAAGGCGCTCATGGACTTTTCCAACCGTAAGTGGATTTCTCGTAAAGGTCGCACCATCATTATTTACCATCCCGGTGCTCTGATTCGTCGTTCTCGCATGTAATACCGGGCGGCGAGGCTGTTGGTTGGCGTGGCGCGGTAGCGCTCGCAGGTAGAGCGGAAGTTCTAGAATGGATACTATGCCTGAAAACAAGAAGTCGATGACAGTCCACCGCTTTCTCACGCTCCTGCTGGCTTACCTGATTTTCTGTGTAGCTGGTGGCGTGGTAGTCTCTGGATTCCTCCTGCCCGGAGTATACGGGGTCAATGCTGTTGCCAACAACATGATGCCGAATCTCAGCGTTGACAATGTCGACTTCAACGTGAACGATTTGCCCCAACAGTCGCGCTTGTATGCCTCAGATGGCCACACGGTTATCGCGACTTTTTATGCGCAAAATCGTATCGTGGTGCCCCTTAACGAGGTCTCTGACACCATGCAGAAGGCTGTTGTGGCCCGCGAGGACCGCCGCTTCTTCGAGCATTCAGGCGTTGATACTCAAGGCGTTTTGCGTGCTTTCATCCAAACGTACGTGAAGCAGGGAGACACCCAGGGTGGTTCTTCCCTCACCCAGCAGTACGTGAAGAATGTGCTCATGAATCAGGCCGAGGAAGACAACGACCCGATTGCCGAATACCATGCGCGTGAAGAGACTATTGCCCGCAAGATGCGCGAGATGCTAATTGCTGTGCAGATGGAGAAGAAGTATTCCAAAGCCGAGATTTTGCAGGGCTACTTGAACATCGCCCAGTTCGGTACGAATACTTATGGTGTGGAGACCGCTGCCAAACGCTATTTTAATAAAGCTGCTAAAGATTTGGATGCGGGCGAGGCAGCGACGATTGCTGCTGTAACCAAGAACCCTGCCAAATTCGATCCTACTGTCGATATGCAGGCTTCTCAGGAGCAACGAAATATTGTGCTCGACCTGATGGAGCAAGAGGGCTATATTTCCGCGGCCGACCGAGATAAGGCCAAGGCCAAGCCTCTTGAGCAGATGCTCCACGTGCAGAACGTAGACGCGGGTTGCCAGGCGGCTGGAGACGCAGCCTTTTTCTGTGATTACGTGACCAAACAGATTATGAACTCTAAGGAGTTCGGCAAGACACAAGAGGCTCGCAACAAGCTCCTTAAAGAAGGCGGCTTGGATATTTACACAACTATGGATGTCAACGCCAATACGGCTGCCATGGACGCAGCTCGGGCCACTATTCCCGTCGACGATCCTTCGGGCTTCGAGGTGGCTATGGCTGCCATTAAGCCGGGTACCGGTGAAGTCCTTGGCTTCGGTCTTAACCGTATTTACGACGCTACCGAAAACTCTGGCGGCGGCACTCGTACTGCTATGAATTTTGCGGTAGACCAGGTAGATGGTGGCGGCTACGGCTTCCCCGAAGGCTCAACTTGGAAGCCCATCAACATGGTGGCTTGGATGAAGAATGGCAAGTCCATCAACCAGCCCCTGCGCACCACTACTTCGTACCCCAAGAGCTCCTTCAATTGCAAGACTGCTAGCGGTCAGGAATATGGCTTCGGCGGAGACAACTGGGCGGTTTCTAACTCCGGTGGCGGCACGGTCAATCCCGAGACGCCCTTGCAGGGGCTCGTGCGTTCCCATAACACCACTCAGGCTTCGATGGCCCAGCAAATAGGCTTGTGCTCGATTGCTGATACTGCAGCTGAGATGGGCTATCATAATTCGCCCCGCGACCAGATGGACGTGTATTCGGAGAGCTCTTTCCAGCCTTCCATGACGATTGGCTCCTCCAATTCTTCACCGCTGACTATGGCTAATGTCTATGCCACTATCGCAGCTAAGGGCGTGGAATGCTCGCCGATCGCCATTAAGAAGGTGACTGATAAGCGCAATAAGCAGATTCAGGTTCCCTCAGCCAACTGCCATCAGGCCATCGACCCTAAGATTGCTGAAACTACAGCTTACGCACTGAACCAGGGTGTGGTCCAGCCTGGCGGCGAGGCTTCGACAACCCAGCTTGACGGCGGACGCAAGACCTTCGCCAAGACTGGTACCCACGAAGACAAGTACATGCTTACCGGCGGTTTTGTGCCCCAGGTGGCTGCGTATGTGGCAGTGGGTAACGCTGAGGGGCAGGTTTCCTTCACTGGCAAGACCATCAACGGTGTATCTCGCGGCTCTTGGTACGGCATGTATATCGCTACACCCGCATGGAAGAAGTTCATGAACGACTACTTGGCGGCTGCAGGTATTCCTGCCGACAACAATTACGGTACCCCTGAGCCTAAGTATCTAGGGGCGGTACAGGCCACTCAGCAGCAGCCCGCTACGCCACAGCAGCAGGGCGCCCAGCCCCAGACTCCAGCTCAGCCGCAGGCTCAGACCCAACCACAGCAGTCGGCAACCCAGCCTCAGCCAGCCGCTCAGCCTCAGCCCGCAGCTCCGGCAGCTCCGGCCCAACACGAGTAAGGTTCAGCTGCGCAGTTACCAGCTGTAAAGAGAGCAACCATTACTTGATTGGAAATAGTTGGATTTTCGGTCTGAGACTTCGCCCGCAGCTCTTTGACATGCACGCGGCTTAGGGTTGCGTAGAATGAAAAGAGAGGCAATCTAGGGGGGCAGGCCTTGAGCTGGCGCAAGGAGTTTTGCTGTAGTCCGACCTGTTCGCAAGAGATGAAGGGGTGAATCTTGGCTGATTACAAGGCTTACGCCGCTATAGTGAGTGAGGTTGCTTCTGCTTGTGTATTGGGCAAGATGGTTCGGCCGCACACCAGTCTTCGCTCAGCTTCGGGGGCTCTCTTATGAGTGCTGAGGGGCTTGATCAGCAGCCCCCTTCTTCTGCTAGTAAACACGCTCAGCCCAAGCAGGAATCGCTGGCTCCTCAAGTTTTACTGGTGATGCCGACTTATAACGAGGCAGACAACATTGCCCTGACCATCCGGCAGATTCTACTGGCCTGCCCATCCGCAACCATCCTGGTAGTAGACGACGATTCTCCAGACGGCACCGGCCGCATTGCTGACAGGTTGGCCCAGTCAGACAAGCGAGTAGCGGTACTGCACCGGCAGGGGCCTCGCGGACTTGGCCCAGCCTATTTAGCCGGTTTTGCGTGGGGGCTCAACCGCGGCTTCGAGATTATCTGTGAGATGGACATGGACGGCTCCCACCGCCCTCAAGATCTGCCTCGGCTCTTGAGCGTCTTGGAGAACAGACCCCAGGTAGACGCCGTGATTGGCTCTCGGCGGGTGCACGGCGGTAAGACCGCTGGTTGGCCCTGGTATCGCGCCCTCATCTCCCGCGGCGGTTCTTGGTATGCCCGCCGGGCCTTGGGCCTGCATGTACGAGATGTTACGTCCGGTTTCCGGGCCTATCGTAGCTCGATACTGCGCCGGATTGATTTGAGCGCGGTTCATTCGTCTGGCTATGTTTTTCAAATCGACATGCTCCGCCAGATTCAAGCGGTGGGCGGCCGGTGCGTGGAAGTGCCCATCGTGTTTGTAGAGCGCCAGCGCGGGGCTTCCAAGATGGATACTGCCATCGTTGTAGAGGCTATGGTCCGGGTGAGTCGCTGGGGCTTGCAACGGGTGGGCAAGTTCTTCCGGGCTCGACCTGCACGCTAGGCCTTGTGCATTTACATCGTTGTTTTAAACATTGAATCGTTTGCATGTGCATTCTTAGTATAGTCGGGTCGCCCAGTTTGCACAGGAGAATAGGCGCATCATAGGGCGATTGTTTCCTCTGCTACTATGGATTCATCTCACTTTCCAGTCGCCTTGCATATTTGGGCGAATGTGTGCGATAATGTTCGTATGATTTCTTCGCAACGGCAGCATCTCATCCTCAACAGGCTACGTACCCGGGGTGCAGTGCGCATCACGGCCCTGTCTAAAGAGCTGGGCGTATCTGCTATGACCATCCGCCGAGACATCGCAGACTTGGCTGATAAAGGTCTGCTCAAGCGAGTCCATGGCGGCGCAGTCACCACCTCCTCCCTCTTAGCTGAGCCTCTCTTCTCGGTGAAGTCGCAGATGGAGATGGGCCTCAAAGACGTTATCGCTCGCCGGGCTGTTTCTTACGTCTCGCCTGGAGATGTTATCGCTATCGGTGGCGGTACCACTGCCTACGTATTTGCCCAGCATCTCCTAGAATCGCGCCAGTGTGAGGGCATCACAATCCTCACTAATTCGATTCCGGTGGCTGAGCTGGTCCAAGCTATGGAGAGCAAGGAAGTCGAAGTCATCGTGACCGGCGGCGTCATCACCCGGTCCAATTCGCTCGTAGGCCCCATCGCAGACAAGGTTGTGGCCTCCCTGCGTGTCAATACCGTCTTTTTGGGCACTCACTCGGTTTCCATTCCTCGCGGCTTCCTCATGCCCAACTCCCTTGAGGCGGCTACTGATATGGCGCTCATGTCGATTGCCGACCGCACTATCATTTTGACGGATCACACCAAGTGGTCCTGCACCTCGCTTTCCCTCTTCGCTTCTTTTGACCAAGTAGACACAGTGGTGACCGACGATGGTCTCGACCTGCCTGCCGTCGAAGAAACTAAGTCCCTAGTGCGCGAACTCGTGCTTGCGCCCTCGGGAGAAGTGGGAGACGCTGCAGTAGACGCAAGCGTTGAGCAGGAGTAGCTGCTCGCGCCAAGAAATAGGAAGGGAAGTTCTGATGAGCCAAAGCGGGCAAGAACAACCGACGCAATACCATACCGAGCATTACCGGCCAGGAGCATACGCGGCTGATCATATCCGCATCACGCCGACCACCTTGGCTGATGGCCGCCAGTTCTTTTACTTCGACGACGATCCGGCCTATGTGAGTGGTGCTAAGACGCGCGAATTGCACGATCCGCGCCCCCTAGCAGACCGCTTTGGGCCCGGAGTTGATACCCAAGGAAACCCTGTGGCCCCCCAAGCCCCGCAAATGCGCCGCGACCCGCTGACCGGCGACTGGATTCCTATGTCCACGGCTCGCATGAACAGGCCCATTACCGCAGGGCCGGGTGCTACGGCAAGCGGTAATCCGCTGGCTGTCCGCAAGCCCGGCAATCCCTACCAAGACGGCGAAGTGCCCGACACGGATTACAACGTTGTAGTGTTTGAGAACCGCTTCCCCTCCATGATGCAGGTGCCAGGACTCAAGCTCTCAACCTCTTACGTGGATGGCAACCAACTGTGGCCCGTACGCGAGGCCAACGGGCGCTGCGAAGTAGTGTGCTTCGACCCCGACGAGCACTCTCTGCCAGCCCAGCTGTCGGTTAAACGCCTGCGCACCGTAGTGGAAGCCTGGGCCTTCCGCACCGCCGAACTCTCTGCACTCGAAGGCATCGAACAAGTCTTCCCCTTTGAAAATCACGGGCAAGAAATCGGCGTGACCTTGGCCCACCCGCACGGGCAAATCTATTCTTACCCCTTCGTGGCCCCGCGCATGGAAGCCGAGCTCAAGCAGACGCAGACCTACCACGAGCGCACCGGCGGCAACCTTCTCGAAGATATTCTGGCCGCCGAACTAGAAGCGGGGGAGCGTATTGTTATGCGCAACTACTCGTGGGTGGCGTATGTGCCCGCTGCTGCCCGCTGGCCGCTCGAAGTTCACGTGGTGCCAGTGCGAGACGGCATTTTGACCATCGACCAGCTCAACGACCAAGAGCGCTGGGATCTAGCCGAAATCTACTCAGCCCTGCTCAAGCGCGGCAATGCCTTCTTCGACAAGGGCGACGGCAAGGGTATGGACCTGCCCTACATTTCCGCTTGGCATCAGGCGCCGGTTCACGACGAGCGCAGGGCCAACTACCGCCTCAACTTGCAGTTCTTCTCCTTGCGCCGAGATGCAAATAAAGTCAAGCACTTGGCCGGGTCAGAGTCGGGCATGGGAGTGTGGATATCCGATACCACGCCAGAACTGATAGCCGCTCGCTTCCACGAAATCGGCCCAGTTGACATAGCCCAAGCCTAGGGGAGTCGAAGTCAAGTCTGACGCAAAAGATAAGTAGCAAACTGCCGACTCGCAACCGGTCCGGCAGCATGCAAAATAGCCATGTACGCAGCAAAGGAGCCCAGCATGAGCACCGTCGAATTTGTGGAAGCGCTCTCCACCGGCGCTAAGGGCCAAGG
This sequence comes from Bombiscardovia apis, assembly GCF_033095945.1. Lineage (NCBI taxonomy): Bacteria > Bacillati > Actinomycetota > Actinomycetes > Bifidobacteriales > Bifidobacteriaceae > Bombiscardovia > Bombiscardovia apis. The sequence continues at coordinate 494,481 of NZ_AP026800.1, forward strand.
TGCCCAAGAAGCCGCCGCCCTCTTTACCAAGACCTTCGGCCAAGCACCAAGCGGAGTCTGGTCGGCCCCGGGGCGAGTCAACTTAATCGGCGAGCACACCGACTACAACGCTGGCCTTTGCCTGCCCATAGCCTTGCCCCACCGCACTTTTATAGCCCTGAGCCCGCGCGAAGACACACAAGTGCGCATTATTTCGTCGTTCGACCCCTCCAAGAGCGAGCATGCCGAGCTGAGTGGGCTGCAGGCTGGCGGCGTGACGGGCTGGGCCGCATACCCGGTTGGTGTGGCTTGGGCCCTGCGCCAGGTCGGCTTTGACCAAGTGCGCGGCTTCGATGCTGCCTTCGTGTCCAGCGTGCCAGTAGGCTCCGGACTTTCCTCGTCTGCTGCCATGACTTGCTCCACGGCTCTCGCTCTCGACGATGTGTATGGCCTAGGCTTTGGCGGCAGCGACCAAGGCCGACTAAGGCTGATAGAAGCGGCCATCAAGTCCGAAAACGATATGGCGGGCGCTTCAACCGGCGGCATGGACCAGTCGGCTTCCATGCGCTGCCAAGAGGGCCACGCCATTTTGCTTGATTGCAGGCCCGGCTTGAGCGCTCTAGAATCGGTCAAACAGGTGGCTTTCGACCTGCAATCTAAGGGCTTAGAGCTGCTAGTGCTCGACACCCAAGCCTTCCACCAGCTCAACGACGGCCAGTATGCGGCCCGCCGAAAGTCTTGCGAAGATGCCGCCGCCGCGCTGGGCGTAGACAACCTGCGCGTGGTAGCTGACCAAGTAGCGGCTGCCAGCAATCCCCAGCAGGCCCTCCAAGAGGTCATAGCTAAGCTCAGTGACCCAACCCAGCGCAAGCGAGTTCGCCATGTTATCACCGAGATTGGGCGCGTGGGGGAGTTCATTGAAGCCTTCGACGCTGGCGATATTGAGCGTGCCGGAGAACTCTTCGACGCTTCGCACGATTCCCTGCGCGACGACTACGAGGTTACCGTGCCCGAACTCGATACGGCGGTCGAAGTGGCCCGGGCCAATGGTGCCTACGGCGCTCGCATGACCGGCGGCGGCTTCGGCGGCTCCATCATTGCTCTGGTCAGCGAGGGCCAAGCCAAGCCCCTAGCCGAGCAGATTGCCCAAGAGTTCGAGCGCAAAGGATTCCACCAGCCCCGTGCCTTAGCAGCCCTGCCATCTTCTTCGACAGCTCGCGAAGCGTAAACCCCAACCTGCCGGGCCTGCCAGCGCAGCACGGCCCGGTTTTGCTTACTTTACTTACTTGCCGCCTGCGAAGTTCAGCTGTCGCCAAGCCTCATAAATCGCAATCGAGGCGCAATTGGTCAAGTTGAGCGAGCGCAGGCTAGGCCTCATAGGCAGCCGCACCTGCTCAGCCACGTGCGGCCCGCCCATAATCTCCATAGGATCGGGAATATCGCCGGGCTCAGGGCCAAAGAGTAAGATGTCGTTAGGCTTGTATTCCACCTCGGTGTAGAGCTTGCTCGCATGCGCGGTAAAAGCAATAATGCGCGAATCGGGCATAGTCTCAACTAAGTTATCGAAGTTGGGGTGGAGCACCACGTGGGCCATGTCGTGATAATCCAAGCCCGCCCGGCGCAGCTTCGTATCTTTCAAATTAAAGCCCAGCGGCTCCACCAAATGTAGAATCGTGCCCGTCACAGCGCACAAGCGGATGGCCGAACCCGTGTTGCCAGGAATGCGTGGCGAGTAGTAGCACAAGTGGGGAGTAGACGTAACCTGCTTGGCCGCATCCTCCGCTTTCATCATCGCATCGGTCACCGCAATAGGATTGCCATGCGCATCCGTCACCAGCTCGTCGGGCCCATACCCAGCCTTACGATACCCATACTCATACATAGCCTGCACGCCCTCGGCCGCAGATCCTTCTTCAACATGTTCGCTCATAGCACTAACCTAACCTCGTCAAGCGACAGGCGAACTAAAGTCAGGCGTTTGGCCCACAATAGATGGACTATGACACAGGCAAAGATTGAGACAGCCAGCTTCGGCCGGGCGCACCGGGCTTTGGGGGCTTGGTGGGAGCAGTATGCTCGGGATTTGCCTTGGCGCTTTGGGCGGTCGACCCCTTGGGGGGTGCTGGTTTGCGAGGTTATGAGCCAGCAGACGCAGATGAGCCGGGTGGTGCCGTATTGGCAGGATTGGATGCGAATGTGGCCTGATGCGGCCGCGCTCGCCAATGCTTCCGCAGCCGAGGTGATTACTGCTTGGGGGAGGTTGGGATATCCCCGCCGGGCCCTGCGGCTCAAGGAGTGCGCAGTCCAAGTGCGCGACCGCTTCAACAATGAGCTGCCACAAACATACGATGAACTCATTTCCCTGCCCGGAATTGGTGACTATACGGCCAGCGCGGTGCTCTCTTTTGCCTATGGCCAGCGCGTGCCTGTGCTCGACACGAACATCCGTCGCGTACTTACCCGCGTATTCGCAGGCGTGGAATCGCACGGAGGCTCCACCAAGCCCCAAGACCGCGAACTGGCGCAAGAGGCCCTGCCCGAGGGTGCTGAGGCGGCTGCGGTGTGGAATCAGGCCACTATGGAGCTGGGTGCCTTGGTTTGCATGGCCAAGTCTCCCGCCTGCCAGGAGTGCCCGCTGTGCGATATGTGCGCTTTCCTCGCAGCTGGGCGGCCCGGGCTAGGGGAGGGGCGTACTCGTCCTCGACAGAGATTCCAAGGCACGGATAGGCAGGTGCGCGGTATTGTCCTAGCGGCCCTGCGCCCGCTGGATTCGGGCCAAACGCTGCCAAAAGAGCAGGTCGACGAGCTCTGGAGCGACGCAGCACAGTTGGGGTCTTGCTTGGCTTCGCTCGACGAAGATGGTCTCATAGAGATTGAGCCGGGCGGAGCTATCCGTTTGCCCCGGTAAGCGGCTAGAATAGGGCAGTATGGCGAAGAGGAATATTAGCGAACAGCAGCGCAAGGTCTACCGTAGGCGGCGCATTGTTGCCCTGCTTATCGCGGTCTTGCTCGTGGCGGGCTTGGTGTGGGGCATCGCTGCGGGCGTGCGTTCGCTCAACCGCTGGCGGGGAGACAACACTAGCTCGACTGCTTCGAATAGTGCGCGTACCGCTGCGCCTGCGCCTACTCCCTCTTCAAGCGCCAGCAGTAGCAAGCGCGTCTCGAAGAAGCTACCGGTCAAGCCCTCGCCGAAGCCTACGGAGACCAAAAAGGCGAGCGTGCCCAACTGCGGTTCTTCCAACACTGAGCTAAAACTCACGGCTCCGGAGCCCACAACTACCGTGGGTGGATACATTGAATTCACTGCCGTAATCGCCCACAAGGGTACGGACTCCTGCCTTATCGACGCTTCCAACGATTCGCGCGTGCTAGTCATCACTTCCGGCGACCAAACCATCTGGCGCTCCGACTCCTGCCCAGTTGACAACCGCCTCCTGCTCATGGCCCAAGGCGACCATGACGACCAGCCTCTGCGTTGGAATGCCAACTCTTCGGGTGCCCAATGCCTCTCCGACCAAAGCCTCCCGCGAGTTAACCCCGGCACCTACAAGGCCCAGCTCATCCTCAAGTCCAACCCCAAAGTCACCTCCGAAGTAATCCCTCTCATAGTCCAGTAGCTACTTTTTCTTTTTTTGCACTCGTAATCTATGCCTTGCATACTTGACTCTTTTTGGGATTATAATCAAAGGTATGCCGTGCAATGATGCCAGCAGGAGCCGCGCATCAGGGGCAGTTATCTTCGACCAAGGAGGATGGAAGACATGAGAAAGACAACTTATTTAGGACAGGTATCGCTGCTGGCGGTGGTTTGTGCAATGGCGGTGAGTGCGGGACTACTTTCTGGCACTTCGTGATTAGCAATGGCATCGGGCAATGATTAAACGCTCGACAACCTACAAAATGAATTGGTTGGCGAGCCCAATACGCGCAATGATATGACAGTGGCGGCCATTATAACTAGTACCGAGTAGGACATTGAAGCCCGAGTACTCAGCAAACTCACGCTCAACAACTCACAATACTTATTTAGTGACTTACCTAATTGGGCTACAGATTCCGCTCGGCTCAATGACACGGCTGACAACATCTTGCGAATGGCCACGATTTACCAGACTCCGGATTCGAGTTATTATCACAGCAGTGAGCTCAAAAGTCAGATTGTGGAAGCATGGACTTGGTTTACTGCACGCGCATATACGGTTCCCACGAGAATCTATGGCAATCGGTGGCATTTTGAGATAGGCATACCGATAGATTTCGTTAAGATACTCGACTTCACTCGTGATTGTTCGAACACCCAGCAGGGTGCAAGACTTTCAAACTATTTTTAAGCGTTTCCTGCCTAACCTGCAAAAGTGTCTCAATGGGAGTATCTGAGACGGGTGCTAACTCACTCGACAAGTGTTATGTCAGCTTGGTGATGGGGCTTGAATCCGACGATTCCGCCCAGCAATCGCAGGAATTGTCGTCAATGGGAGCGGCCTTTGCTCTTGTGACACAGGGCGACGGGTTTTATACAGATGACTCTTTTGCGCAGCACGGCACAGTTCCATACAACGGCGGCTATGGAGCCGTGTTACTGGGCAAGGTCGCAAGTTTGGCCAACATGTTCCAAGGTAGTGCGCAGCTGGAATCCATCTCATGGCTCAAATCTGTCTATCAATACTTGGACAACAGGTTTTTGCCTCTGATGTATCATGAGCAGCTTATGGATATGACTCGCGGCAGGGGAGTGTTTAGGGCAGCTGCCAAAAGTGCGCTTTCAGGTAAATACGTGCTAGTATATTTTGCCACTATTAGTCAAGGCAATTCTGACGCAGCCTACCGAAACAAGTATTTGAGCTATATCAACCCAGTTCTCAATGCTGCCGGCGATTTGGGACAGTACTATCAGGGGGGGGCGGAGCGCTCTGCGTGTAGGCTGCCGACCATCCTTACAACGACGGCTACTGGCCCACCGTTGATTCCTCTGCTCTCGAAGGCATCACCGCAGACCACAAAATGGGCAGGCTCATTAACTGGCATAATTATGCAAATACTGAGTCTTGGGCCGGTGGTGTTTCCGATGGCGTCAATGGCGTTGCTTCACTTTTCGAATCCATGAATGGCGTAACCGGCAGCCCGCTCAAGGCAAAGAAAAGTGGGTTCTTCTTGGGAGATACTATCGTAACTTTGAGCGCAGGTATCAATTCTAGCGATGCCAACAATCAAGCGGAAACTGCTGTCTTGAACCGCAAATTGAACGCAAACGGCCAGCAAACTTTCCTAGTAGATGAACAGGAGATATCCGCAGCGCAGACCTTGCAAAATCCCCGTTGGGCACTGCTTACCGGCTCGGATAGTAGCAGTAATCTGGGTGTGAGCTTCCTTTCAGATGCAAGTGTAAATGCCCAAAAACAGAGCGGAACTGGTTCTTGGTAACAAATTAACACTACTGAGAGTCCGCTTGCCTACGCCAGCCTCATGGTTGAGCATGGCAAGGCCCCCTCCGCAAGCACATAAGCGTATGTGCTTGCGGAGGGGAGCTAGCCAAGCAGACATGGTGGTTCAAAGTAGCGCTCCCAGTATCCAAGTGCTCAAAAATGACGAAAACCAGCAGGCTATCCCTTGTAAGGTGTAACTTCAAAACGACCATGCCTCAAGCAATTCGTGCTTGCTGCCGCTGATCCCCAATCAGTGAAACGGGCTGGTACTTCTCAAATGCGAGTGAGGTTACAATGTTCATAAGCAAATAGTGGACCTATGTACAAATCGAATTACCTTGGCGCAGCCTCACCTAAACAAGTCGTCTTAGTGTTTTGTTTTGTGGGTATGTGGTTGTTCCTCTTCCTGCGATGGATCATGTTTGCTGTAAAGGCGAGGCTGGCGCTGAGTGTGAGGGTGAGGGCAAGGCTGCCGCTGATGCGTTGGAGTGGTATTGTTCCGGCGCTGGGTAGTGTGTAGTGGTAGGTGAAGGGGAGTATGTAGTTGGGTTGGTCATAGGTTCCTAGCTTCCAGTGGATGGTGCTGGTGGTTTGGCCGGGGTTGCCGGCTGGGCTGGTGGCTTGCCAAGTGTTACTGGCGGTGTCCCAATGGGGTGTGTCTGGTGTGTTTGTGGTGCCTATGGTGAGCGCTGTGACAGTGAGAGCTTGTGTGGCTTGGGCTTGTGTGGGTTGACTGTGCTGATTGGTGTCGCTGCTGCCTTGTCCGAGTTGGCCTGCTGTGTTGGCTCCCCAACTGTAAACTTGCCTGCTGTTGGTGATCGCGCTCGTGTGATTGCGTCCGGCTGTGATACGGGTCATGGTTGGTAAAGCGTTGATGGTAGTGATGTCGAGTGGTCTGGTGGCTTGAGTCACGCCCGTATTGTTGTTGCCGAGTTGGCCGCTAGTATTGACTCCCCAAGTGTGTACGTGTCCGTTGGTGGTGAGCGCTATGGAAGTGTGCTCTCCTGCTGCGAGTTGGCTGATGCTAGAGGGGAGAAACCCGGCTGCGCTCAAGTCTGTGGGTGTGCTGCGACTGGTGGTGGTACTGTCTCCTAGCTGGCCGTGCTGGTTATCGCCCCATGAGTACGTGTGCTGGTCTTGGCTCAGGGCGAGTGAGTGAGTGCTACCAGCCGTTACTTGGGCAATGGTAGCGGGTAGGGCTCCTGTTGTGGTGAGGTCAACTGGACTGGGTTGCGCGGTATCAGTGCCCAGATTGGTGTTGGTGCCGAGCTGACCATACTCGTTAGCTCCCCACGAATAGGCGTGACGGTCGCTACTGACGGCTAGAGCGTGGCGGCTGCCAGCACTGATAGAACGAATCGTGGTAGGTAAACTACCAGCAGCGCTCACGTCAGTGGGCAGGCTATTAGGGGTAGTGGTGCCAGCGTTAGTGGTAGTGGCGAGGGTGCCGTATTGGTTGGAACCCCATGTGTAGAGATGGCCATCACGAGTAAGGGCTAGTGAATAATCATCACCGGCTGCCAATTGCATAATGGTAGAGGGTAGTCGACCGGTGTTGGTTAAGTCGATGGGAGTGTTCTGGTCTGTACTAGTACCGTTTCCTACTTGTCCTTGAGTGTTTGCTCCCCATGCGTAGACGTGGTGGTCGCTGCCTAAAGCGAGTGCGTGTGAACTACCGGCTGCTACTTGTAAGACGCGTACCGTATCGGGTAGGTGCACGCGTGAAGGCGAAGGATGGGCTTGCATGTCTGCGCTACCCGAGCCGAGCCTGCCGTGTTGGTTGGAGCCCCACGAGTATGCGTTGCCATCAGAGCCGATCGCTAGCGTGTAATCCTGGCCCGCGGACAGGGACGAATACGTGATAGTGTGCGGCGCGACTGGAGCAGACACCGATAAGCTCACCCCACCTTGGGAAGGACTATGAGCCGGGTAAAGCTTAAACGCATACTCCTCCCAACCCGCAGTCAAAGTCATACTCGAAGTAACTGGTTGAGAAAAATCCCACGGCTCGCCCGTATCGGTGTACCAGCCGGTGAACCAGTGATGCTCCCATACCGGGGTGGTAGGCCAATCCAGTGTTTTGCCACTGTCCTCCTCACGCTGCTGGTCTGGCGGGGCGGTACCGGGAGCGCCGCCCAAATCGAACTTGACGGTGTAGAGGTCGAGGTAATAGAGCTGGTAGGTTTCACTGGGCTGAACACCGAGTCCGACCAGACTCCAATCCACTTTAATATCAACCGTCGTACCCGGAGTACCAGCAGGTGTTTTACCTGACCACGCATAGGTTGTAGCATCCTTCACTCCACTAGCAACAACCCCATCAATAGTGACTTTATCAATGCCAATAGCACCACCCACACGAGTCGGAATTGTTCGCATCGTGGTGTCGCCAACGCCTAGTTGTCCGTAGTTATTCAAACCCCATGCATAAGTATTCCCGTCATCTCCGATGGCGAACGAGCTCCAATTCTTTGCTGCGATGCGTGTGAATTTGACTCCTTTCGGCATGGTTACTTGAACAGGCGTTGCTGCTGCTGCGCCTGATGGGACGCTGCTGCTGCCAAGACCGCCCCATAAGTTTCTACCCCAAGCATAGATTTTATTGTCGCTGCCAATAGCGAGAGTGTGCCAAGCACCTCGTACCAAACTCGTGATCGATACTCCCGCTGGCATTAGTGGAGAAGCAGCAACAGGTGTAACCCAATTGACGGTTTCTGATGTATTCATATAACCATTTCCAGGTTGCCCCCATTGCGGGGCCCCCCAGACATAAGTGACACCATTGCTGGCTGTAGCCATTGCGGTGTGCCCACTGGCCACTGCATTTGTCCAACGATACCCACTTGGAGGATTTACCGGCGAAGCGGTTGTTACATAAAGATAAATGCCTGCAGTGCCATTTCCGATTTCACCATTTCGGTTTGAACCCCATTCATAAATGATTCCATCATTTCCAAGGGCCATGGAAAAGAATCCCATAGCGCTGATGCTGGTGATTCTAACTGTGCTGGGAATACCCACGACTGGTGTAGGTCTAAGCCGTTTAATAGTATCTCCGACCCCGAGTTGTCCGTTACCTTGATGCTCGAGTTCATCACTGTTGTCATTGTTGCCCCATGCATATACTTTGCCATTGTCTGCTAAAGCGATGTTATAGTCGTCTCCGGCAGCAATACTGGTAAATTTAGCAACTCCGGCAGTAGGGGGGACCAACGTTGGCACCAACCTATCAGTTGTATCTCCTAATCCCAATTGCCCCTTGTCGTTACGACCCCATGCCCAAATATTTCCGTTGCTGTCAAGAGCAATTGAGTGTTCATAGTACGCACAGTTTATTTGGACAAATTTGACGCCGACTGGCATTTTTACGGGAACAGGTTTTATCTGGTTAACCGTAGTTCCTGTTCCCAGCTGACCTCGTTGATTACTGCCCCATGCGTAGGCATTGCCTGTTTCGTCAAGCGCTAAGGTGTGAGTATAGCCGCCTTGAACATCAGTAAAATTAACGCCCGCTAATGTAAATGGGCTAATGGTGAGGTCTGCGCGGCCTGAGGCTGTGGTTCTCTTGGGGTTGACGCGGAAGTGGGGTGACGCGGGGTCAGCGTGTGCGGTTTGGGCTAGTTGAATAGCCCCCCCCCCCAAGGACAATCAGAGTTAGTGCTAGCACAGCCGCGCTGGCAGAGTGTAAACGACGCATGGTAATAATCCCCTACAACATAAGTTATCGATTCAAAACTGCTACCTGCGCCTGGGCGCTGCGGCCTGCCCAACTCCGGTTCCCCAACGGTCAACTGGACTCACAGTTTTGGCTATTTGCTTTAACTCTAGCATTATTCCTTACGTATTTGTAACTGGAAATAGCTCTGGCGCAAGTTGGGGGAGGAGTGTGGGGTTTCGTGGGCATTTTTGCTGCTTGCGTAATGGGGCGGGAGGTGGTATGGTTGAGAGTTCGTATGAGGTGTGTCATATAGCGGGCATGCGTCATAGAGGAAGCGCCCGCGTATTGGCATATAGTGGCTATTGAAGGCGTTTGCTCTGGGGTTACGCACACAAGCAAGAATTATCGAATACGGCGAACGATAAGGAAAGTCCATTTTGGCTGCCACTAAAGCTGCAAAAAGTAGTACTAAAGTTCAAGCTCGCGCCGACGAAGCAGCAATCAAGCTGCACAAGGCCTCCGACCGCGTCAACTTCGGCTCTATTAAAGAGCCCATCGACGTGCCCTACCTGCTCGGCGTGCAAACCGATAGCTTCGATTGGCTTATCGGCAACGAACGCTGGAAGCGCAAGGTTGAGGAAGATGAGGCCAACGGCACTAACATCACCCCTCACACCTCTGGCCTAGCTGAGGTCTTCGAGGAGATCTCACCTATCGAGAACTTCGCTCAGACCATGAGCCTGACCTTCTCCGACCCTTACTTTGAAGAGCCCCGCCACACGGTGCAGGAGTGCAAAGAGAAGGATTACACCTACTCTGCGCCTCTCTACGTGAACGCTGAGTTCGAGAACGGCGAGACCGGCGAAATTAAGAGCCAGACCGTCTTCATGGGCGACTTTCCCTTGCAGACGCCTCACGGCACCTTCATCATCGGCGGCACCGAGCGCGTTATCGTAACGCAGCTGGTGCGCTCTCCCGGTGTCTACTTCGACCGTACGCCCGACCGCACTTCCGACAAGGAAGTATTCGGCGCCAAGATTATTCCTTCGCGCGGCGCATGGCTTGAGTTCGAGATTGACAAGCGCGATATGCTGGGTGTGCGCGTAGACCGCAAGCGCAAGCAGTCCGCTATCGTCTTCCTGATGGCCATCGGCATGTCTAAGGCCGAGATTCGCAAGGCTTTCAAGGGCTACCCGCTGGTGCTCGACGCTCTCGACAAGGAGCCTATCGAGACTCAAGACGAGGCTCTGACCGACCTGTACCGCAAGATTCGCCCCGCAGATGCAGCTTCGCCCGAGGCTGGCCGCAACCTGCTGGAGTCCTTCTACTTCAACACTAAGCGCTATGACTTGGCGCGCGTGGGTCGCTACAAGATCAACCGCAAGCTGGGCTTGGAAGCCGATTTCAACGATCGCAGCCTCCACGCCGAAGACATCGTGGGCACCATTAAGTACTTGATGACCTTGCATGATGGCGGCAAGACCTTTACCGGCAAGCGCGATGGTGAAGACGTTGAGCTGCGCGTAGACGTAGACGACATCGACCACTTCGGAAACCGCCGCGTGCGTCAGGTGGGCGAGCTGATTCAAAACCAGCTGCGTACCGGCCTGAGCCGCATGGAGCGTGTGGTTCGCGAGCGCATGACTACTCAAGACGCTGAGGCCATTACCCCCCAGTCCTTGATTAATATTCGCCCCCTGAACGCGACTATCAAGGAGTTCTTCGGAACTTCTCAGCTCTCGCAGTTCATGGATCAGAACAACCCGCTCTCCGGTGTGACCAACAAGCGCCGCCTCTCGGCCCTAGGCCCCGGCGGTCTTTCTCGCGACCGTGCTTCCATGGAAGTGCGAGACGTGCACCCCTCTCACTACGGACGTATGTGCCCCATCGAGTCTCCTGAAGGCCCTAACATCGGCTTGATTGGCTCGCTGGCAACCTTTGCTCGCGTGAACCCCTTCGGCTTCATCGAGACCCCCTACCGCAAGGTAGTCGACGGTCAGGTGACCGATGATGTGATCTACATGACCGCTGATCAAGAGGGCGAGCACACCATCGCTCAGGCTAACCAGGAGCTCACCGACGACGGCCACTTTGTGGACTCGCAGGCTCTGGTTCGTAAGGCTGAGGAAGAGGCAGTCGATGTGCCTATCGACGAAGTTGACCTCATGGATGTGTCCCCACGCCAGATGGTTTCCGTAGGTGCTTCCTTGATTCCGTTCTTGGAGCATGACGAGGGCCACCGTGCACTCATGGGTACCAACATGCAGCGTCAGGCTGTGCCGCTGATCAAGTCCGAACGCCCCTTGGTGGGTACCGGCTCCGAATGGCGTTCCGCTGTAGATTCTGGCGACGTGATTGTGGCCGAAAAGCCGGGCGTAGTCATCTACGTCTCCGCCGACATGATTCGCGTAATGAACGACGACGGCACGCAGTCCTCCTACCGCTTGGCTAAGTTCCAGCGCTCCAACCAGACCAACTGCTACAACCAGGTGCCTCTGATTAAGAACGGCGAGCGCGTGGAAGCTGGCACGGTCATGGCAGATGGCCCCGCCACTCAAAAGGGCGAAATGGCCTTGGGTAAGAACGCGCTGGTCGCCTTCATGCCTTGGAACGGCTACAACTACGAGGATGCTGTGATTATCTCCCAGCGTCTGGTTCGCGACGACACTCTCTCCTCCATTCACATCGAGGAATACGAGATTGATGCCCGCGAAACCAAGTTGGGTGCCGAAGAGATTACTCGGGATCTGCCCAACGTGGGCGAGGATGCAGTGGCCAACCTCGACGAGCGCGGCATTATCCGCATCGGCGCTGAGGTTGAGGCCGGCGACATCTTGGTCGGTAAGGTCACTCCTAAGGGTGAGACCGAGCTGACCCCTGAGGAACGCTTGCTGCGCGCCATCTTCGGTGAGAAGAGCCGCGAGGTGCGCGACACCTCTCTGCGTGTGCCTCACGGTGAGATTGGTACCGTAATCCAGGTCAAGGAAATCACTCGCGAAGAGGCCGAGGAAGACGGCGACGAGCTGCCCAACGGCGTGAATCGCATGATTCGCGTATACGTGGCCCAGCACCGCAAGATTACTCAGGGCGATAAGCTCTCGGGTCGTCACGGCAACAAGGGTGTTATCTCGCGCATTCTGCCCGAGGAAGACATGCCCTTCTTGGCAGACGGTACTCCGGTCGACATCATGCTCAACCCCTTGGGTGTACCTAGCCGAATGAACTTGGGCCAGGTGCTCGAGCTGCATTTGGGCTGGATTGCTCACGCTGGCTGGGATATTAGCTTGGATCCTGACATGGAAGCCGAGTGGAAGAAGTACGTGCCCCAGGGCGCGGAGAAGGGCGAGCCGGGCACTCCGGTGGCTACTCCCGTGTTCGACGGTGTGCGCCCCGAAACCATTCGCGGCCTGCTCAAGTCCACCCTGCCCGACCGCGATGGCAACAAGCTTGTGGGAGACAACGGCAAGGCCCAGCTCTTCGACGGCCGCACCGGCGATCCCTTCCCCAAGCCAATCTCCGTGGGCTACATGTACATGCTCAAGCTCCACCACTTGGTTGACGACAAGATTCACGCTCGCTCCACTGGTCCTTACTCCATGATTACTCAGCAGCCGCTGGGCGGAAAGGCTCAGTTCGGCGGTCAGCGCTTCGGCGAGATGGAGGTGTGGGCACTTGAGGCTTACGGTGCCGCTTACACCCTCCACGAGATGATGACCACCAAGTCCGACGATGTGGACGGCCGTGTGCGCGCTTACGGCGCGATTGTACGCGGCGAGAACCTGCCGCCAGCAGGCATCCCCGAGTCCTTCAAGGTCTTGCTCAAGGAGATGCAGTCTCTCTCCCTGAACGTGGAAGTCTTGAATGCAGAAGGCAATGTCATCGAGATGAAAGACGAGGAAGACGACCCCGTCGACGCATCCGGAGACTTGGGCTTCAATATTGGAGCTAGGCCAGACGCTTCTGCTAAGGCAGACCAGAGCGCGGCCGAGCCCGAATACCGCTAGGCGATAGCCAACATGGGTTGCTAGTGCTCGAAACTAGCGCTGGCAACCCCCCAAGAGTCGAAGAAGCAGCAGCCCGCGAGCTGCCAAGAATTTGAAAGACAGGACAACATAGTGTTGGACGTCAATGCATTTGACAAACTGAGAATTGGACTGGCCACCGCCGACAATATTCGTAGCTGGAGCTACGGCGAGGTCAAGAAACCTGAAACCATTAACTACAGGACCTTGAAGCCCGAAAAGGACGGCCTCTTTGGCGAGCAGATCTTCGGACCTACCCGCGATTGGGAGTGCGCCTGCGGTAAGTACAAGCGTGTGCGCTTTAAGGGCATCGTCTGCGAGCGTTGCGGTGTGGAAGTTACTCGCTCCCGCGTGCGCCGCGAGCGTATGGGCCACATTGAGCTGGCTGCGCCCGTGACCCACATTTGGTATTTCAAGGGCGTACCTTCGCGTTTGGGCTACCTGCTCGACATTGCTCCTAAGGATCTGGAGAAGGTTATCTACTTCGCGGCCTACATGGTCACCAAGGTAGATTACGATCAGCGTCACCAAGACCTGCCCGACCTGCAAGACGAGTTCGACAACGAAATTGGTCAGCTGGAAAAGAAGCGCGACGTTGAAATCGACAAGCGCTCCAAGAAGCTGGAAGAGGATTTGGCTGAGCTGGAGAACTCTGACGAAGCCAAGGGCAACATGAAGAGCCGGCTGCGTAACGGTGCTGAGCGCGACATGACCAACATTCGCAAGCGTTACGACGATCAGATTCAGCGTCTCAGCTCTGTATTTGACCGCTTCAAGGATTTGCGCCCCGGAGATATGGAAGGCGACGTGGATCTGTGGCGCGAAATGCAGGACCGTTATGGTGATTACTTCGATGGTTGCATGGGCGCTGAGGCCATAAAGGAGCGCTTGAAGGCTTTTGACTTGGAAGCTGCTTCTAAGGAGCTTCGCGAGGAAATCGCCACTGGCTCCGGTCAACGCAAGGCCCGCGCTTTGAAGCGTCTGAAGGTAGTGAACGCTTTCTTAACTACCGGCAACCATCCGGCAGCTATGGTTTTGGACGCTATCCCGGTGATTCCGCCCGACCTGCGTCCTATGGTTCAGCTCGATGGTGGACGTTTCGCTACCTCCGATTTGAACGACCTCTACCGACGCGTCATCAACCGCAACAACCGCTTGAAGCGACTGATTGAGCTGGGCGCGCCTGAGATTATGCTCAACAACGAAAAGCGTATGCTGCAGGAATCTGTGGACTCGCTCTTCGACAACGGCCGCCGCGGTCGCCCCGTCACCGGTGCTTCCAACCGCCCGCTCAAGTCCTTGGCAGATATGCTTAAGGGCAAGCAGGGTCGTTTCCGCCAGAACCTGCTGGGTAAGCGTGTGGACTACTCGGGTCGTTCCGTGATTGTGGTCGGACCTTCCCTGCGTATGCACCAGTGCGGTCTGCCTAAGCCTATGGCTCTGGAGCTCTTCAAGCCCTTCGTGATTAAGCGTTTGGTTGACTTGAACTACGCTCAGAACATGAAGTCTGCTAAGCGCTTGGTCGACCGTGGTGACGCAGCTGTGTGGGGCGTGCTTGAGGAAGTTATCGCCGAGCATCCTGTATTGCTCAACCGCGCACCTACGCTGCATCGCTTGGGTATTCAGGCCTTCGAACCGATTTTGGTCGAGGGTAAGGCTATCCACCTGCCCCCTCTGGCTTGCGCCGCCTTCAACGCCGACTTCGATGGCGATCAGATGGCAGTCCACCTGCCGCTGTCTGCCGAAGCTCAGGCCGAGGCTCGCGCGCTTATGCTGGCTTCTGACAACATTTTGAAGCCCGCAGACGGACACACTGTGACCATGCCGTCTCAGGATATGATTCTGGGTCTGTACTTCCTTACCACCGTCGTAGATGGTGCCAAGGGTCAGGGCCGCGTCTTCTCCTCACTGGCAGAGGCCCGTATGGCTCTGGACTTGGGCGAGATCGACATGGAAGCCAAGATTCTCCTGCGTGTACCCGAAGATTTCGTTATGCCCAAGGATTGGGAGCCCGGTGAACTCAAGGTGATCAACCCTGAGCCCGGTAGCCCAGACGTGGTCAAGGAAGAGGTCTTCAAAGACGGCACGAAGCTGTTTGCTACCAACTATGGTCGCATTCTCTTCAATCGCACCCTGCCTGTGGATTACCCGTTCGTCAACGAGCAGGTGGCCAAGGGCAAGCTGGCTGGCATCGTCGACGACATCGCAACCCGCTACTCGACCGCTCAGGTGGCTGCTAGCTTGGATGCTTTGAAGGACTTGGGCTTCACCCGCGCTCCTTGGTCTGGCGTTACCATGGCCTTCTCCGACATCGTGGTGCCGGGCGAGCGTTCTGAGATCATCAATGACTACGAGAACCAGGCCAACAAGGTCAACTCTCAGTACGACATGGGTCTCTTGACTGAGGAAGAGCGCCGACAAGAGCTCATTAACCTCTGGACCGAGTGCACCGATAAGGTTGCTGACGCTATGCGCGACAACTTCCACGATGCCAACAACGTGAACATCATGGTGCAGTCCGGAGCTCGCGGTAACTGGATGCAGATTCGTCAGATTGCTGGTATGCGAGGCTTGGTGGCTAACCCCAAGGGTGAGATTATTCCTCGTCCTGTCAAGTCGAACTACCACGATGGTTTGTCTGTCTTGGAGTACTTCATCTCCCAGCACGGTGCCCGTAAGGGTCTGGCAGATACGGCACTGCGTACCGCAGAGTCTGGCTATCTGACCCGCCGTTTGGTCGATGTCTCTCAAGACGTGATTGTGCGCGAGGAAGACTGCGGCACTAAGCGTGGCTTGGCTACTACGGTGGGCGAGCGCGACGAGAACGGCAACTTGGTCTTGGTCAAGGCTGCCGACGGTGGTCCATACTCACGCCTGCTATCTGAGGATGTTATCGATCCTAAGGACGGCAAGACCGTACTCTACAAGCGCAACGATCCGCTTTCTATGGATACCCTGCGCGACTTGGTGGCTCACGGCATTGAAGAGGTCAAAGCCCGCTCCGTGCTCACCTGCGAGTCCGCTCGCGGCGTGTGCGCCAAGTGCTACGGCTGGTCGTTGGCTACCATGCGTCCGGTCGACGTGGGTGAGGCAGTCGGTATTGTCGCTGCTCAGTCCATCGGCGAGCCTGGTACTCAGCTCACGCTGCGTTCCTTCCACTCCGGTGGTGTGGCTTCGGCATCCGATATCACCCAGGGTCTGCCCCGTGTTACCGAGCTCTTCGAAGCCCGTACGCCTAAGGGTGAGGCTCCGATTGCGGAGTTCCCCGGCACGATCAAGGTTGAGGACACTGACCGTGGTCGCCTAGTCACGCTGAGCCCAGACGACGGCACTATCGAGCCTTTGAGCTACCCGGTTACCCGCCGCGCTCCCATGCTGGTTAAGGATGGACAGCACGTTGAAGCTGGTACTCAGCTGATTGAGGGTTCTGTTGATCCTAAGAAGATTCTGAGGATTCTTGGCCCCCGCGCCGCTCAGGTCAACATCGTGGACGAGGTGCACACCGTGTACCGCTCTCAGGGTGTGGATATTCACGACAAGCACATCGAGGTTATCGTTCACCAGATGCTGCGTCGCGTGACGGTCATCGACTCTGGCGACACCGAGCTGCTGCCCGGCGAGCTGGTCGATCAGGCTAAGTTCCGCGCTGCCAACATCAAGGCCGTCAAGGCTGGTGGCAAGCCTGCTGCTGGTCGCCCCGAGCTCATGGGTATTACCAAGGCTTCGCTGGCCACGGATTCCTGGCTTTCCGCTGCTTCCTTCCAGGAGACTACGCGAGTGCTCACCGAGGCCGCCTTGAGTCAGAAGGTCGACGACCTGAAGGGCTTGAAGGAGAACGTCATCATCGGTAAGCTCATTCCGGCCGGTACCGGTTTGGCTCGTTACCGCAACGCTAAGGTGGAGCCCGATAAGGCTATTCGCGACACCATCTACCCGAACTTCGGGCTGGGTGGCGACGAGAACGGCGAGCTTTCAGATGCTGATTTGGCTGATGTGGACTTCTCCAACATCGACTTCGGCGACTTGAAGCTGGGCGATGACTTCAACCCTGATGATTTCCTCAATGATCAGGGCGGTCAAGACAACCTGGATATCGCCGGTCTCGAATTGCCTTCCAACGGTGAGACAGCAGCTCAAAGTGCCGCTGATCTAGCCGAAGGTGCTTTTGGTGACTCGGACGAAACTCAAGGCAGCAATGACCCCGGTTTTACCGACAGCCAGACCGAGGAAAACCACTCTGCCACTAGCGGCAACAGTGACGCTTCCTTCTCCTCGGCTGAGGAGTAAATAGGGCCTCATAAAGGCTCTCGTAGTTTACTGACGAGGTCCGCTCCAGTCCATACTGGGGCGGACCTCTTCTTTATAATCGTCTGACCTTTGCAGAGGGGGATCGCGCAAACGGAGCTAGTCTGCTCGCTTGCATACTTGATTGGCGCGGGTGCGGTCTTGCACTAGTGCTTGTGCTGAGACTTGCGCTAGGCCTTGCTCTTTGCCTGACTACAAGTGAGGGGATAGGACTTGTCGAGATGCGAAGTTTCCATCTGCGGCTTCGGCTGCTGGCAGATATGAGATACGCTCGTGCTTGCTCGATTTGCTGCCAGTACAGCAGGGCCTGGGCTTCGCTACAGGGTGAACTACTAAAACTAGCTTGGTCAGCTTCCTGGCTCAGTTGGTGGCAGAGTTCAGTGAATGCCTTGTCCTGGCGCTGCTCCTGCCGCCTGAGCTGCCGCCTGAGCTGCTGAGTGTAAGCCTGAGCAATGGACTGTGCCTGCTGACTGCGCGTGCCCAGTGCTCGATGGTTGTGTTGACCAGCCACCCCAGCAAGGTAGGCCCAGCCTCGCTCAATCCGTGCTCTTGGGTCACCTAGGTGTTTATAACGATATAAACGCCGTCGTTGCAGCAACATCAAAGCTGCTAGCAAGCTGCCTGTCAGCCACAGCGGCAGGCTTAAAACTCCTATACGTTTGATAAGTGGCCCCCGTCGCTCCCAAAAGGATGGTGGATTGGGATTGCTGCCGGCAGAGTCCGCTCCAGCTGAGCTCAGGTCACTCGCTTCTGGTTCCACTAAGGGTTGGACGAGTTCTGTTGATGGCGGCCGAAGCAATTTCGTTGTCTCCGGCTCTGGCTGAGCTTGCGGCTGTGGCTGCCGGCTGGCCGGAGGCGTGGGATAGAAGGCCACCCAACCAAGGTCGGTAAAATTGATTTCTACCCATGCCTGCGCATCTTTGCCGCGAAAGCTGCTGTGGGCTTGTTGAGAGGCTGGCGGGGTGCGTTCGCTGTCAATACTGCCCTGTGGTGCCTGAGGCAGGAAACCGAGCACAAGACGTGAGGGAAGACCACTCTGGCGAGCCAGAAGGGCCATGAGTGAGGCGTACTGCTCACTGTCTCCCACCATGGGCTGGGCCTTGAGCATGCTGGCTATGCGATATGAGCCGTGCCCAGGAAGCGAGGGGTAAGAACCTGCCAAGCCGTGAGAAAACCAGCCTTCCTGCCGTAAGCGGTCGGCAATATTGAGGGCCTTCTGCCCGTCAGTGAGCCCCAGTCCTTGCCCAGCGTAGTGAATGGCTGCTTCCTCTAACCCGGCTGGTGCTCCTGTAAGTGCTGCTTGTTGAATGCTTTGAGCCTGACTGCCAGCTATGGCTTGCCGGGAGGGAGCTGAAAGTAGCCGGGCGCGTTCGTGATATGACACAGGGCCAGCTAAGTCTTGATTAGTAAGAGCTGCTGCCTGCGCTTGGCTGTAATAAATATGCTCTGAAGTCATGCCGTGAAAGTTGCTATAAGTGAGTGCTTGCCCGATGGAGGGAAGCCAACGTCCTTCCATTTGTGGACTCAAAGAGAAACGCACGTTTGCAAGGCGGGAGCCGCTTGTGGGTAGAGTATGGTTGCTGTCCTGGCTCAGAGCGCCGTCATAGCTGAGGCGGCGGTAGCTCTCTTGCTTCCGAGGCTCTGGGGAGGGTGAGAATCCCCAGACTTGCCCATCGAAGCAGTCCATGACGGCGAGACGAACAGGAGTATCAGCTGGCAGGCCTTGTGCTTGGAAAAGCTCTTCCTTGAGCCAGTGCTTGTAATAGGCCCGATAGTCACTCAAGGGGCTAGAAACGGCTGTGAGAGATAAGGGAGGCTCATAGAAGTCGCGAAGACTCACACGTTGTAGTGGTAGCAATGCAGTGGTGCCGAAGGCGAGAGTGCCTGCAAGGCTAATGGACATCAAACGGGGGAGTGCTTGCTTGGGCGCCCGCAAGCCAGTCACCCACGAAGTCCACAGGAGCAGAACTGCGCTGGTGATAGCTCCCAGAACGGCCCAATACCAGTTTTGTGTGGGTGTGAACAGGCAGGATAGAATTAGCGTGCCCAAGGGAAGGGAGCCTGATAAGAGTAGGAGCTGGGTCTGCTGGGCTGCCTGCTGAGCGGCAGAATACAGCCAAGCCGATAGGAAGCTCGACCAGAGTATGACAGTCCATAGAGCAATCCAAGCGTCCGCGGGCTCGGTAATGGGTAGATCTGAGTGGATAAACAGCTTCCAAGAGCTTGCTGTTGCGCGCAAACCTTGAGCGAGTAAAGACCGCGAAGGCAGGAAACTCCAGCGGCGAGGGCCAGAGAGTGCCAGACTGGGGCCGAGCAGGAATTGGGCGGCTAGAGCCAAAGTGGGCGAAAGCAACCCGAACCAGCCTCGCAGACGGCCGCAACATGCAGCCGCAATCCCGGCGCAACTCGCTCCTAAGCCCAGTCCCAAGCACTTGACCCAAGAGCCGTACAAGCTCATGAATTGGGTGCTAGAGCACAGGTTTATGGCAGCTATCAAGGCTAGGGCGAGCACCTGCTGTCGCTTGCCAGCAGGTCCGCACAGACAAGCTGTTGATTGGTTATCCTTGTTAGGTTCTAGGGTAAGTTTCACTAGGGGAGCCTGAGGCTGGGGTAAGTGCGATGGTCGTTGAATGTTCATAAGGCCTCCAAGAGTTGCGGGAGTTCTTCGAGCCGACTAATGCGAATACTAGGTAGACTGGCTAGTATCTGACTAGAGGTCTCGCTGCCTAGGCTGGCAATGATAACGACCGCGCCGGCTGATTGGTTTCCTAACCCGGTCTCTTCCATGGCTTGGAGTAGTTGCTTCCTGGGCTCTCGCGAACCGAGAACAAAGTAGCATCGGGTGATAGTTGAGAACTGGCTGAAGGATGAAAGCAGTGGGTTATCGCGCTGCTGTTGGCTCTGTAATAACCCTGGATTGTTGTGTAAACGGAGGGTGCTGCAATATTTCAGGCAATCGTCTGTATCGGCTGAATGATGAGGGAGAGAGCCCGCATGTACTAGCAGCCTTCTTCCTAAGGCTGTCTCCCGCTTCCCAATCGATGCTAAGAGACTTACTGCGAGCTCAAACTCAGCTGGGTTGGTATAAGTGCTAGCTGCGGTAGATAGCCATAGGACTGAGCTGTGTTCTAGCTCGGGTTCCGGCAGCCGAATCAACAAGTGCTGGGAACGGGCGCTGGCTGCCCAGTGCACCTGCCGCAGGTCATCGCCCGGCTGATAGTCGCGTAAACTGTGGAACTCCAAACCAGCCTGAGCGGGGGTCAAACTGTTCGAGCTATTAGTGCCAGAACGGGGTACTGCTTGGTTAGTTGGCAGATCCACTGTTTGCGGGCAGACAATCAGGGGTTGAGGGGATATGAGGCTGACTTTGCGCTTATAGAGGCCCAAAGCATCGCTCAGACTTATGGCGAGTGGTCCGAGCGTACTCACACCCCGGCTTTCGGCCTGCAAGATACAAGAACATTGGCATTCAGCATTGCTCGTGAGACTGGGAAGCCACATGTGCTGCCGCGCTTGACCTGCCAGCAGCTCCACTTGCAAGGGCCGGGCGGGTCTGCGGCCGGTATTACTGACTTGATAATCAAGATGACAGCTTTGTCCCGTGCTCAGCAGCGGAAGTGGGCGGGCAAGAGCGGCTTGCAGTTTTACAGGTTTCCATAACGAGCATAGGGAGCTGGTCAGCAGAATTAAGCCGCCGATGGCAATCACGCTCAACTCCTGCCAGCCCAACCAGCAGCATGTAAGGGCTGAGAGCGGAGTGAGTAGGATGAGTGCCCAGCCCAGAGGGCTTGGGTGTATCTCTTGCCAGCGCAAACTGAGCTGCCGAACAGGCTTCAAAGCAGAATACGGCCGCAAAAAGCGGGGAAGCCGCAGCGTAGAGGCCATCATGTGCACTCACCAGCTTGAGGCACCGGCACGCAGGCGCTAACTTCTTCTAAGACTTCCCGCTTGCTGATTCTTTCTATGCGGGCCTGAGGGCTAAGCGTGATGCGGTGGGCAAGTACTGGAAGCAGCAAGGCTTGAACGTCGTCGGGAATGACGTAATCGCGGCCCTGAGCCCCGGCCCAGACACGGGCACAGGAGACTATGCCCAGCCCGCCACGAATTGAGGAGCCTCGCTCAATCAAGTCACTATGGCGACTGGCCTCAAGCAGGCGCACTACATATTCGAGAATGGCGGGGCTCGCGTAGACTGCGCGCGCTTGCTGCTGGAGCTCTTGGAAGGCCTGAGTGCCCAAACTAGCGGGCGCTTGAGCATTGTTTTCCTTCCCCGCTTGAGTGAGAATCTCTAGGCTGGCCTCATGGCCGGGGTCTCCCAGGCTGGTGCTGATAAGAAAGCGGTCTAACTGAGCCTCAGGCAGCGGGTATGTGCCCAATTGGCTGCTGTCATTTTGAGTTGCTACAACGATGAAAGGGCCTGCTAGGGCTCGGGTGTGGCCGTCAAGCGTGACCTGACCTTCTTCCATAACCTCTAATAGGGCTGACTGTACTTTGGGCGAGGCTCGGTTGATTTCGTCGGCCAAGAGAACTTGCGTAAAAACAGGGCCGGGCCGGAAGCTCCAGCGCTTGCTAGTTTGCTGGTATATGGTGACGCCCAGCAGGTCGGAGGGCAGGAGGTCGGGAGTGAACTGCATCCGCTTGTGGTCTAGGCCTAGGCTCTGGCTGAGGGCACGAGCCAGCTGCGTTTTTCCGGTACCTGGCTGGTCTTCCAATAAGATATGCCCTCCAGCGAAGGCAGCGGTTAAGCATAAGCGAATAGCTAGGCTTTTGCCCACGATGACCCGACTCACGGACTCTTCTAAGCGTTCGAAGGCTCCTTGAAGGCTGCTAGATGGCTGAGAAGACTGGGTATTGTTTGCGAGCTCAGGCCTTGCAGTCGCAGGTTGAGTGTGTAATCTAGGCACCTTGGCTACCGTCTGCTGCTTGGCTACCTTGGGTGGGCGAACTGGCAAGCGGGTGTCATCGGCAGCGCTAACATTTGGCATCCGGCTGGGCAGGCGGGTCTGGTCCGTGATGGCGGAAGTGGCATCAGCCAATGCTGAACTATCTGCTGGCAGTTTGGTTCTATCTGCTAGCGCGGTCTGGTCGTTAACGACTGCGTTCATGTTCGGAAATCCTCTCTAAGGTATATACGGCGCGGGCTGTAGCTGATGTGTTGGAATCTGCCGGCCCTTGCGCCCGAGTCACGGCCTCGAAGGTGAGCGAGCGCCCCGCGAATTGCTGCGGTATGGTCAGTTCTCCGCTCACGCTCGCGCCCGACTGATTGCAAGGAAAGGAAGTTGCGAACTGCTCGCCACTTACGTCAGCCAGTCTGAGGTCTACTGCCGAGCAGGGATGTCCGTGCAAACTTCCTGGCCGCAATCTCACCTCAATCCTCGCTGGCTGCTTGCTGCCGGGCTTTTGGGTGATGCTTTCAAAGACTGGGGCATCTGGAGAAGACCAAGTGGAGCCAATCGCGCTCGCTGGCGGGCCTTGACCTGCCTGATTAACGGCACTCACGCTTACGGTGCAAATCTGACCGGCAGAACTGTGGGGTACGGTGAGTGTGGCCTGCGTAGACTGCGGCGTGCGCCCCCTACTGGAACCGCAGCCCGGTCCGCTGGCTTCGAGCGTATATCCGGCAATTCGGCTGCCTGAGTTAGCGGGTGGATCCCAAGCAATATGCAGGGTTTCTTGCTTGCTGCCGTCAATACGCAGATTGCTGGGCGGGGCCGGTTTGGTATCGGGTCTGGCGGCCAGTGGGGCTGAAAACTCAGACCATCCCACCGCGTTACGGGCCCGGACCCTAAGGCTGTAATCGCTGCCATTGCTCAGACCGTGTAGGGTGCAGCTCGTGGCTTGATCGCAATCTTGGCTGACTTGGCCGTGGTTACTAATGCTCACCAGCTGGTAGAGGGTAATGGCTGAGCCGCGCGGGGCGCTCGGTTGCCAGCTCACGCTCACCTGTCCGTCTCCAGCTTGTAAGCTCGATGCTATCAGACTAGGCGGCAAGGGATAGTTGATAAAGTCCACTAATATGCTGGTTCTCACCTCCCGCTCCTTGGCTCCGCTGGCATCTGCAATGGCGAGCACCAGTTGTCCGCTCACGGCATCGCCCACAGCATCGGAGCGAATCTGTACCCATCCCTCGCTCTGAATGCTCGCACTCAAACCTGGCGAAGTGCTTACGACGCTACTGACACGTAGGGCCTGGTTGGGGAAGGGGTTGAAGGCACCTTCCAGAGCATTGATACGTCTGCTGCTCCCGGCAGCTAAGCTCAGCCTACGCTCGGGAATCTGGGCCAGGGGCCGCCTACTGGCTATAATTCGAAGTGTGAGCGTAGCCTGAATTTGCCCTCCTGGGTAAGTAATGCGTAAAGGCAGGCTAGCGCTACTGCCAATGCTAGAGCTGGCGGCCGCGTGGAGTTTTAGGATGCCTTGCTGGTTGAGGCTGGCTGATAGGGGCTTGCTAAGGTTGTGGCTGGAAAAGCTCAGTTTGCGCGCTTGCTCTGCTGAGTGGGTGCTGAGGAAGGGCCGCAATGAAATCTCCTGCTCGGGAGCTCCGGCTTCTACATCCAGAACTGGCGGGGTAAAAACAGGTGCAGGCGGCTTACCGTCGCTTACCTCGATGGGTATGGTGACTACTGCCGTATGGGCTGGTGAGTGGTCGGTATCACTGTCTGTTGCGGTAAAACTGATGGCTGCTGGGCCCGCATAGTTAGTGGCGGAAGTAAAAGCGAGCGTATGTGTATCGATGTAAGTCTCAGAGCCGTCTGCTTTGTTGGCATGAACCGCTTGGGCTGAAAGAATTGAAGCTGAACTGCCCGGCCGAACGGTCAGGTAATCTGAGATAGGAATAAGCGTCCTTACTCCTGTCTGCACTTTGAGTGGTGTAACTCCCTCCTTAAGACTAGGTGGAAAGTCTCCCTGGGCCGGTAGGTATACACAAGCAGTAGAGGTTAGTCCGTGGCGGGTGTTGCTTACGGTGTATGCGACAGTGCGCGGCTGTTCGCCTAATTCGAGGGTGAGCCGGGAGGAGCCGACTGGTCCTGTTGGCTGGCCTTGCGGTGCGCTGGCAGTAGGGTTGAGCCCCAATTGGAGGTCGCTCGCTGGCCCGGAAGGATTGCCAATGGCGGGGGCTAGGTCGATACTCACCTGCTGCCGGCCTTGCGCTTGGGCGGGAGTGAGCCAGTAGTCGGCAGCCATCGGCGGTTCAATCTCGGCTTGGGGATTGGTAACGATACGTAGGTTGGCTTGGCTGGTTGCTCCCGATTCGTTGCGAGCCCGGTATCTGATGAAGGAGCTTCCGGCGCTCGCAGGGCTGGTCAGTGAGATGGCGTGATCACTTACGTTGACCTTGTCTACACCGTTGAGTTCGAGTTTGTGATCTAGGGTCAGATTCTGCCCATTTTCACTTACATCGTTGGCAAGTACGGGGACGCTTACGGGCGTATTGGGCCTCAGTTGTATGTCGTCGTCTCGGGCCATCAGATTAGATCCTGCCTGCCCAGCTGTCACCGCCATGCGAATCTGGCCCTCAGCTTGCTGCCCATGTTTACCGCGTAAAAGGTAGGTAAAATCATCAATACCGTGGTCGTTTGAATACGCTTCGTATTGCAGGAAGTTCGGCCCAACTTGGCGAATCCGCCCTAGCTGCGGAAATTGTGAACCTATCCCTGCCAACCTCCACTCTTCGCCTTGCATTTCGGGCGTTTGTATATCGATAGCAACCTTGGTTTGAGCGCCGGCCACTGTTTGGCTCTCAACTGGCGAGAGTGCTAAAGGCTGTGAGCTCGCTGCTTGCGAGGCATTGACCTGTACTGTAATGACACCAGTTGCGCTCTGCCCTTGGGAGTCGCTGATTCGATAGAGCAAGCGTGCCTGACCAGGCTCATTACCCGCCCAATAGCGCACGCTTGAACCTGAGATAAAAGCAAAATTGCTGAGGCTGCCGGGCTGTGGTTCGAGCTTGGGGGAGAGCTTGAGGCGGTCGCCGCGCTCACTGCTGATGCGGCTGAGTATGGGTATGCTCACTTTGCTGCCCGCCTTGACTTCCGCTTGCAGGTTGGGGGCGCTTAAGCCGGGTTTCGAGGCAGATTGGATGGGTGGCAGGATTCGAATCTGGCCCTTACTGCTTCCGGCGCTATTGCTGGCCTCATAGCTGAGAGCGATTGGGCGGTTGAGGCTTTGCGGAGCTTGCACTTGCAGGAAGCGGTGGTCAACTATGATTGCCCTTACTGGCTGAGCTCCCTCGGCAGACCAAGAGCTGAGGGCGAGCGGCCCACCTTGGGGGTTGCTGTCGTTGGCGAGCGGGTCTATGCGAGCCTGACCAGCTGAGTTGAACACTGCAGTATCGTCGGCAGTGATGGGCTTGGCGGAATTGCGAGCTGGCTTGCTGACTTGGAGCCGCAAGAGGCCTTGAGATTCCTGCTCTGCCTGCGCGATTCGATAGGGCAGATAGTAAGTGCCGACGCTTCGAGCTTCGACCTTGAGACTGAGCCGGTCGCTGTCGGTAGTGATGCTTAGCTCTGGAGGAGAGGGCACTTCTAGAAGTTTTACGGCCGCATCTGAGCTGCCGTGAATGGCCGAGGAGAGGTCGATATTGAGCGGCTGTCCTACTTGCATGGAGCGTATGAGAGGGTCAGCTTGTGCGGGCAGGGTGTGCGCTGGCGCAATCGTACAGTTGACGATACTGCTGGCCTGAGCCTGTCCGTCGCTGGCGGTGGCCTCGATGGGTACTTGACCGCTGGCTGACTCGTTAGCATGAAGGCGCAGTTTGCCGTCTTCGCGGGCGCTGAGCGAAACCGCTTCGCCGCCAAGACTGCGTGCGCCGGTAAGGAAGAGCGGGTCTGAGTCTGGGTCCACGAATCCCTCTAAAGCGTTGAAGTCTGCACTGCCACCGGCTTCGAGCTCGCAAGGCCGTTGCTGCTGGAGGAGGGCCGGCGGCTGGTTGCTGGACTTATCTAGCAGGGTCAGGCTAATCGAAGCGGTGGAACTCTTCCCCCGCCCGTCGCTGATGCTGTAACTGATACGAACGCTGCCCTCCTCGACCTGCGATGCGTCGACTTGGAGCTTGCGATTGTCTGCTACCGGTGTGAGACCCAGCCGTTTGTTGCTGCTGCTTACTTGGGTCAGGCTCGATATGAGGCAACCAGACTGCGCATCATTGGCTAAAGGGGCAAGGATGGCCCTTGAGCCGGCGCGCATGCTGAACTCGTCATCTTGGGCCTCAATCTCGCCTGTTTGCTTGGCGCAGTCGCGCATAAGCTGCCCTCCGTTATCGGCTCTGCTGTTGCTTGTGCGCTCGCTGGCAGGGCGCACGGAGCTCTGCTGCCAGCTCATGCCTATCGCATGCGTAGATTTGAGTGGATTCCACATAGAGCCGACAGTTACATCATTTAAGACCACCTGCCGCTTATTGGTGCGAAAGACTAGCTGCGATTCCGGACTGATGGACCCCAACGTCTGCACTCGGGAATCCAAGCCCGCTTGCTCTGCCTGGGGGAGTGCCTTACCACCCTGCTTGGCTTGCGGTTTAGGCGATTCCTCCTGGTCTGCCGTGCATAAGCGGGTGAAATTACGGGCGGTACTGGCCCAAGCAGCCCACCAGCATCCGCCAGAAGAGACGGGCTGCGCTGGCTTACCGCTGCCTCCGCTAACTATCGACTGCGGCTCATCAGTAGGCCGGTCGAGGTTTATCAGATAGAGGCCGCCTTCGTGGGCCACTGCGGCCCAAGTTTCGCTTTGGAGACTATCGACGGGAGAGGCTTGCAAGCGCAGCGACCCCTTGCCGGGCAGGGTCAGTTTGCCAGCATCCCAGTAGAGTGTGCGGTCTGAGAGAACAAGCACCCTGCTACCGACTATGGCCAAAGCGTCGGCCCGCAAGGGGTGTCCGCCAGTGATGGAGTCCAAAGTTTGAAAAGCCTTGCCCTGTGGTCGGTCCATGCGAATTACAGAGCCATCATGGGAACGAAAACCATATAAAATACCGCCGGTATCTACGCCGATAGCTCCTCCCTGTCCCAAGCGCAAGGAGGGCTCTTCTGCTTGGAGGTTGGGCAGGGGCGCAGTGCTGGATCTGGTCCAAACCCTGCCGCTGTGCCTGTCGAATAAGGCCAGACTTTCGCCGCCTATCAGTGCTTGCAAGCCCTCGGGAGTTTCGATGGATTGGGCAGGGGAGAGGAGGGTTGGGTCGATACTAGTTAGCGTGCGGCCGGTCTTCATGAGGGTAGTGTTGCCTGATTGCGTTAGGTCAAGTTCGCTGGTTTGGGCAGGGGCGGGAATCACGGCATCGGTTTCGCTAATGCGCGGATTAAAGCGTGCCAGCTTGCGCTCGCTAGCAGAGGCCACCCAGACCGTGCCGTCGTCGACAATAGTGCGCTCCTGGCTTACTGTGCGCACAACGATAGCGGCAATACTGACGCCAATAACTGCGAGAACGGCGAGCCCCAGCTGCGCCCACGAACTCAGCTTGCTGGCGCTTATTGCAGAATTCTTCGTTTGATAATGCTGGTTTTGCTTCCGGCGGTTGCCTCTGATGGTGCTCACTCGTCCTCCTGATATCACTATGTCTTGGGAGTTAAGGCTAGGGCATGCGAGCGCAAGGGTCATGCTCAAACGGGCAATGTGGTCGAATGTGAAAGCAGTATCGAAAAAGGCCTGTGGTCGAATGTGTCTGAGTCTTACTGACGGGCTAAAAACGAAAAAGAATACGGCCGATTTGGAATGATTTGTCTCACAATGTAGATATAAAAAGGCATAAGTGCACCCAAAATGGGATTACGAAAAATGCGCAATAGACAAACTAATGCGGCAGCAAAATGGAAACAGCTAGCTAGGGGCGGGCCAAGCAAATCGTGGTCGCCTGCGCTGCAATGCGCTTATCGGCTCGCATAAGGGCCACTTGAATGCATGTTTGTTCGCCTGAATCTTGGACGACACTCACATTCGCTTGCTTCACCTGCTGGGCCTGCTGCCAGTTATCGACCTTGCCCTGAGCTCCGGGTTGGGAGCGCTGCCATAGATAGCTGTCGCCGGGCTTGGGCTTGGGATTGGTCCAGGTAAAGACTGCGTAGTCTCCCTCCCAATGGCCTTCCCCGTTTGTCAGTTCCGGAACTGGCTCAGAGCTAGCAGCAGAGTTCGAGAAAGAATGCGGCGAAGTAGTTTGCTGGCGCGCAGTACCGACGCTATCAACATGCCTCCAAGCAACCCAGCCCAAGCCCACCGCTAGAACGATTGCGAGCAGGGCGGATATGGTGGCCACAAGAATCTGCTGCTGCTTGCCCGTAGCCATCTCGCGACCCGTGAGTCGATTGCCACTAACCTGGAAAGTTGCGCGCGAATTGGGGTTCTCGGCCGCTTGTTGCATGGTCAGCTTCGGAGGCGGAGGCAGCTGGCGTTCACTGCTGCCAATGCTCCGTAGCCTGCTGGGAGCGGTCGGTGGCTGGGGCGCTGGCAGGCTACGGCCAGACGCTCCTTCCGGTGGGCGTGGAGCCTGACTGCTTGATTCGAGTGCTACATTTTCTTCGGGGATCTCCTCGTAGCCTTCTTCCGCCTCTACCATTCGCCCACTCATACCCAACTCTTCGCTGGTGGGATAGAAGTCAGTATCGTTGGCAATAAGCGGCGTCATCTTCCCATACAAGCGGGCCTGCAACACCTGCATATCTCGGGCAAAATCAAGGGCAGAAAAGTAGCGTTCCTCCCGGCTGTGGGCCATGGCTTTACGCAAGACACGTTCAAAATCTTCGCTGGCCTCACCCTTGCGCAGCCTAGGAGGCTCTTGGGTCATGATGGTGTGCGACAACTCATGTTCGCTGTGCACCTGAAAACCGTATTCGTAAGGAGACTTCCCCGTCAGCAGACCGAAAAGTGTGGCTCCCAAGGAGTAAATGTCGGAGGACTCGGAGCCGCCGGACTTGTGGGCAATAATCTCGGGCGCGGCCCAGGGAATCGAAAGACCCTTGGCCTGCGAAGCTTGATAAGTGGAAGCGGAAATGCCAAAGTCAGCTAAAACTGGCTGCTGGTCGGCAGTGACGAGCACGTTGCCCGGTTTTACGTCGCGATGAATAATGCCCTGCTGGTGAGCTGTGTATAGGGCCGACGCGATGCGCACTCCTAAGTCAAGCGCCTCCTGCTCACTCAGACGGGTCGTTTTCATAATGCGCTTATAATTGCCGCCCGGGGCGTACTCCATCACAATGTAATCGCGCCCGTCTCGGCTCACTCCGGCCGAGTAAATGCTCAAAATTGAGGGGTGCTCAGACAAGCGGGCCATGAAGGTGGCTTCTTTAAGGAAAAGCTCGTGCGAACTATGGCTAGCGCGCTGCTTGGAGACCTTGACGGCTACATTGCGCTGGGGCTCAGCTTGCTGGTAGAGGTAGACCCAGCAGGTGCCGCCTGAGCCAAGAGGTCGTATGTAGTGCATATTGCGGATATGGGGCGCCCGTGGGTGAGTGGGAGCCGGGGGTATCTCTGACAAGCTCTCACCTCCTGCTGCCGCTGTCATTCTTTAAGGAACATCTAGTAATCGCATTCTATGCGAGAGGGCGGAGTATCTGGCCTGAGCGAAGAGCTTTGGCGTGTGCTGTCTGCGTGACAGGGCGGTGTAGAGTAGCTCTATTACCGGTGATTGGCGCGACTCTCTAGCTCTCGCGGGCTGTGAGGATAAGTAAAAGAGGACATAATGGACAAAGTCAACCATATCGATGGTCTGTATAACTTCCGCGACTTGGGCGGAATGGCAACCGAAAGCGGGCATATTGCTCCCGGGATACTCTTCCGTTCCGAAGCTTTGGCTGGTTTGAGCGAGCAGGGCAAGCATGAGATGGAAGATTCGCCGGTAGGCCTCGTCTTGGACCTGCGCTCTGACGAAGAGACACAGATGCTGCCCGACCCTGAGCTTGCGGGCATTGAGAACGTGCACATTCCCATGCTGGGCGGCTCAATGCCCGAGAATGAGAGCGACATACAATCGCGCGAGCAGGCACACAAAAACGCGGCCGAACTCCTCCATCAGACTTATATGACGTTGATTGCGGAAAATGGTGAAGACTACGCCAACATAGTGCACCGCACCGCTCAGGCCGCAGAACAGGGCAAGGGCACGCTCATTCACTGCTCGGCAGGCAAGGATCGTACGGGCACTTCAGTGGCGTTCATTCTGACGATTGCCGGAGCTGACCGCGAACAGGTTATCGCCGATTATGCCTCCTCTCAGGCCAATTTGAGCGGTACCTGGGAGGCCAACATGCTAGCTGCGATTGAGAGCGCGGGCGTCACTGTGCCCGATTCGATTAAGCCCATGATGGTGATTACGCCTCCCGAACTCATTCGCGAAACCCTTGACAAGGTTGAGAGCACATACGGCAGCGTGGCTGATTTCATTCTGGCTCACGGCGGCAGCCAGGAAGACATCGACACTATTCGTAAAGTCCTGCGCGCTCAGTAAAGCACTCGGCTGAATTCAAAGTCTTTTTTGAGTGTGAGTCGGGCATTGTAGATGCTCAGGCCTTGCGTTCGCTGGCAGCTGGGCTGCGGACTAGACCAGATTCTAGGCTGATAGGTATGACACAAGCTAGGCACATAGACAGCGAACAGGCCCTTGAGGCCGTGGTCCAGCTGATGGATGGAAGCCTCCTGCGCGAAGACGGGAGCCCTTGTGGTGTCTTGTGTTTGGCTGGTCCGCCTCGCTCGGGCAAGACCACGTTCGCAACCCGCGCTCTGCTGCTTGGTCTCGAACGCTACGGCGATGGCGGCGCCAGGCTGCTAGTCTCGGGCAGACATGCTGCCGATAAGCTCAGCCGCCAAGTTATATCCCATCTGAAAGTCTCGGGCCAAACCCGCCCGGTGGGAACCTTGCAGGCCTTAGCTTTTCAACTCCTGAGCGCTTACTGTCAACTACTGCCCGACCATGCTTTGCCCAAGCTGCTTAACGGTGCTGAGCAAGATGCCCTCTTGCGCGCCGTTATGGCCCAACATATTGCCCACGTGCAAGCCGGAGATGATTGCTCATCCTGCCAGTTGTTGCAACGATACTTTGCCAGTGAGCTCGGTTGGGCTGGAGTAGTGACCAAGGCCCAGGGCAGCAGCGACCAGCAAGGCTTAGCTGACCAGATAGACGACGAATTTATTGCCCAGTTGCGAGACATGTTGGCCCGCATGATTGAGCTGGGATTGGATCCGCTTGACCAAGACCCGGTGCTGAACGCTCTGAGCCGCCAGGAGCTCGACCTCGATGCCCACGACCGACTCAATCTTCAGTGGCGACTGGCTTTCGCGCTCTGGAAGGAATACGCTGAGCAGATTCGCGTTGCATACCCTGGCGAGTATCGCTTAGACCCCTCTATGCTGCTGATTGTGGCCTGCCAAGCGATTGAAGCCCACAGCGAGATTGCTCTGCCCCAACTGCTGGTGATTGACGACTGGCAGGATTTAACGATGGCTGGAATGGGCTTTATTCAAGCCCTCAACGCCCAAGGTACCCGCTTGATTATGGTGGGCAATGCAGATGAATCAGTGCAGACTTTCCGCGGTTCCTATCCCGAGTTCTTGGCTGCGCGCATAGAGCAAGTGCCGCTGGCCTCGCAAGAAAATGGTGACCTCGCGTCTGCGCGACCGGCCTTACTGCCGCCTGCTCTTGGTTGCTTGGGTGCGGTCTGCTTCCAACTGCCATACCGCCCCATCGCCTGCTCTGCCCAGACCGGCAGCAATGAGTCACATTCGGCAGATGTAGATAATGTGCCCGCTTCCTATGCCGACCTCCTCGCAGCCCGGGTGAGCCTTAGTATTCGCAACGAAGATGACCAGGCTCAAGCCCTCTTTGATCGCCCTGGCAAGATGCCTCATTGGCCTGCAACGACCCCCATCACTGCCTTAGATGCTGACGACGCCCTCCTTGCAGACGGTACCGTTTCCACGCGGCTCTTCCATACGCCAGACCAAGAGGAAGACGACCTCATCTGGCAAATCAAGCACGAATACCTTACCCAGCACTGGCAGTGGAACGATATGGCGGTCATTGCCCACGACAACGCGACCGTGCATGCTATCGGGCAAAAGCTGCGTGCAGAAGGCGTGCCGGTGCGCTATTCCTCCATCGATCGCCCCCTTAAAGATGAGCCCAGCGTCCAAGGTCTGTTTGCCCTGCTCGAATTGGCCCAAGCCCGCAACGGTTGCAGTCCGGCTCTGGCTGACCTTCCGGCAGCAGCTCAAGCCCGGTGGATGCACCAACGCTTCAACACCCTGCTGGCGAGCCCACTTATCGAAGCGATACTGCCCAACGCTCAGGGGCGTAGACCGGCGCGAGTGGAGCGTATCGAAACAGTGCTCACTATGGCCAAGTCCTTAGCGCGCATCGGGCAAAGTGCGCAAGACCAGGCCCAGATGCCTGCGCAGAGTACGAGTACATCGATTACCGCTTTTAGTCATTTGCAGACGGCATGGCAGGATTATGTGAGCAAGCAGGAGCGCTCTCGCCGGCAGGCACAGGCCATTAGTGGTATCAGCGTTGATGATTCGCTGCTGGGCGGACAGGCCTCGCCCGCACCAGCAGACACAAGACTGACTACGGATGCCTTGTATTTCCTGCTCATTCACCGGGCTGAGGGTGAATCTGAGGGGGAAGCATCGTCTTCTCAGGATGACTTGCGTGCAAGCTTCCTAGAGAGTGTGGAATCCATAGCCCGCGCTCGCACCAAAGACCCAGATGTAAGTGCCTTGCAGCATGCGCTCAAAGTAATAGAGGCCTGCGCTCAGGGCCTGGCATTATTGGGAACGAGCGAGCCAGCCTATGCGCTTTGGGAGGCCTGGAAGGCGGCGGGTAAAGCAGATGACTGGCAAGCCAAGTCGCTCGAAGCATCGCAGGAGGGTGAGCAGGCCAACGACCGCCTGGATGCTATGATGCGCCTCTTCCAATTCGCGCAATCCTCGCAAACTTTCATCGATGTCAACGATTTTCTGGCCCAAGTGCAAGGCATGCAAATCGAGGCCGACTCCTTGGCGCATGTGGGCCCGGTCGAGCAAGCCGTGACGCTCACAACGCCGGCTGGAGCTGCTTCCCTAGCGGGCTCTTGGCCGCTGGTGTGGCTGCCCCGCCTGCAAGAGGGAGTCTGGCCTAATTTGGCTGCCCGAGATACCCTCTTCGGAGCTGAAGATCTGGCTGATCTCATGCTTTACGGCATTATTCGGCAGAGTGATCCCGAGGCTGCAGGCGGTCACAATCCGCGCCTGAACAGCACGCTCTACGCAGAAGAAAAAGGCCTGTTGATGGCCCTGACGCGTGCTAGGAATGAGCTGAGAATATCGGCTGTGTGGAACGACGACACGGTGCCCTCTGATTTTGTGTATGGCTTCCTGCCCGAGCATTTCCAACGGGTGAGTGACATGAGCCAGGCTGACTTTACGCAGGTTGGCAGTCAAGACGGAGCCGTGAGCCGCTTCTCTGGCTTGGAAGTGGGGCCGCGCGGTTTAGTTGCAGCTGCCCGTTCGATACTGGCTCAATACGCGGTGCAGGAGCAGAACTTACCGGCCGCCGCTGGTGCTGTTGGTGCCAAGCAGATAAGCGCCGAGGAGGCTGCAGACGCTGCGGCTACCTTGAGGCTCCTCCAAAAGCGGGGACTGAGCGAGGCCAATCCTGCCAACTGGCCCTTCTTCTATGAGCAGGGGAGCGAAGACCAGGCAGAAGTTACGCAAGCTGTCGTTCAGCCCGAGGAGCCACTTCCTGCCAGCGCACCGCCTAATGCCGTGACCTTATCGCCCTCGGCGGTAGATAATATCTGGGCCTGCCCGCTCGAATGGGCTATGGGCAGCCAATTTACCGGACCTCAGCCCAGCTCGGTAGCTATGAGCTTCGGCAGTCTCATTCACAAGGTAGCCGAAGATGCTGCAAACCAGGGCTTAGACCGGCCTGAGCGAGGCAAGTTGGGCGTCGATGCGGTGGGCAACGTGGAACTTATCGAAGCCGCTACCGACAAAATGATGGACATTTACCATGAATTAGTCCAAGGTTTCCCCGAGTTTTCAAGCCCTAAAGATGCCTACGATATACGCAGTAGGGATGCGCAAGTGCGCAAGATTGTGGGCAACATCGCATCCTATTTCGTGATGAGCTCGCTTGATGATTATGCCCATGAAAGCAACCCCGTTATTGAGGTGGGTACGTTGCTTCGCGCTGAGCAAGAGCAGCAGTTCAAGGCCATCTTTGCGCCAGCTGACTTTACGGATGTGTGGAATGCGACCTACCCTGACCATGCTTTGGAAACTGAAGAGTTCTTTGCTCTTGCTTCTGCCCTTGTGGGCGGTTTCCCGAAGGCTCTGCGGCCAGACACGGCAATCACGCTTTCGGGCCGTATTGACCGCTTGGAAGAGCGCAGTGTGCAGGGCGTCTCCCATATTCGATTAGTGGATTATAAGACTGGTAAGAAGGGGCATTCGGGTCCGGAAGTGTTCAACGACTTACAACTGGTGTGCTACCAGCTCGGATTGGCTTTTGCTAGTGATACGGACTCAACTCAGGCTCCCAAGGTTAGCGTTGAACGCCTCGCTTCAGCCCAGCCAGTAAGTCAAGCAGTCTTGTTTGATGTGTCTACCAAACCGGCGCCCGCCTTTGCTCGCGGCCCAGAAAACGCCTACCAGCCCGCTCTGTTTGCTGGCGGTAAGCTCAATCGTGAATATTTACCTCGCTACTATCAAAAAACCGTAGATAAGCTAGCCCGACTCGCCCCTCTGCCCGAGCAGGTACCGCCGGGAGTGAGTCAGGAATTGTGGGATTTCGTGAGGCAAAACCAGAGCGGTGACCAAGGCTTGTGGGCTCTAACGATGATTGCGCGCGTGCTCTTTGCGGCCGGCGTTAAGCTGTCGACAGGCTTGCAAGATGCGGTCTTCGATGCTGAGCGATGCCAGAAAAAAGATAGCAATGGTTCGTGTGCGGCTTGGCTGCAGTTGGCTGGCTCAGTGATGGAGGATCGGCGATGAAATTTACTCCCGAACAAACGGCCATTATCGAGGCCCCCGTTAACGACGACTTACTGGTTATTGCAGGCGCGGGGTCGGGTAAAACCATGACCATGACCAACCGTATCGTCTCGCTCATAAGGCGAAACATACCGCCCGAATCAATCTTGGGTCTGACCTTTACCAACAAGGCTGCCTCCGAGCTGCTTTCGCGTGTATCTGCTGCTGTTGCATCTCAAGGTCAGAGCGATTCCGATGACTCCTTGCGAGCGTTTTTGAAGCCGGAAGTGCGCACTTACGATGCCTTCTTCCAGTCAATTGTGCGCCAATACGGCCTGCTGGTGGGTATGGATCAGGCCACGCAGCCCTTGAGTGAGGCTGGGGCTTTTCAGCTAGCGGCCAACGTGGTTCAAGACCACCTCGACGAACTCTTTCCTCGCACTGCGCAGAGCCTTGAAGAGGCTTTGAATGGCGATTCTGCGATCGAAGATGAGGGCTCCGATGATGACTCTTTGGGTGCTTTCACGAGTACCGTCAACCAGCTGCTGGCACTTTCTCGCGCCTGCTCTGATGCGATGATTAGTCGCGAGTGCCCCACTTTTGACGACGCTGTAGAACGCGTTCGGAGCTGGGATGCGGCATTTTTAGCTCAATTAGACAGCCTGCTTGCTGGCGGGCAAGTGCCCAGCAAGTGTCCCACAGTTGCTGCTATATCTAAGCCTAAGCGGGCAGTAAAATCGCGCAAGGAGACACCAGCAG
The DNA here is from genome assembly GCF_033095945.1 of Bombiscardovia apis. Taxonomy (NCBI): domain Bacteria; kingdom Bacillati; phylum Actinomycetota; class Actinomycetes; order Bifidobacteriales; family Bifidobacteriaceae; genus Bombiscardovia; species Bombiscardovia apis. Next base: position 530,558 of record NZ_AP026800.1, read on the forward strand.
GCAAGTTTGCTGAATTTATGAACATCCGCCACGACTACCGGCTCTACCAAGTCGACAAGCTGCGGCAAGTGGTGCGCAAACGCGAGAGACTGCTTACGCTGGCCCAGTATTATCAGGAGGCCAAACGCCAGGCTGGAATGGCGGAATTCAGCGACTTTACCTTGGCTGCTTTCCAGCTGGTTACGCGCTTTCCTGCCATCGGTGCCAGCTTCCGTCGCCGGTTTACCCACGTCTTTTTGGACGAATACCAGGACACCTCCACCACGCAAGCACTACTCTTAGCTGCCATCTTCCACCCCGAATCAGCGGGAGACGAGGAGGGGCGCCGGGAGGATCCTTACGATGAGCCGCTCGCCACGCAAGCAGGGCCTAGGCGCTCAGCCGTTACAGCAGTTGGAGATCCTTACCAATCTATCTACGCTTGGCGTGGAGCATCGCCGGGCGCTTTTAAGACCTTCCAGCGCGAGTTTGGCATGGATACCAATGCTCAGGGCTTGGCGGCAGGCACGGCAAGTTTCGGTAGTTTACCGCAAGACCCTTTGACGCTCTCGCAAACTTTCCGCAATGCACATCTTGTCTTGGACGCTGCCAACTTCTTAACTGAACCTTTAAACGCTGCAAGCGAACTGGGTAAGCCCTCAACCAGCGCCCTTTTGGAGGAGGTGTCGGTAAAAGAACTGAGCACTCGCGAAGATGCTGACCAAGGTACTCTCGGACTCTTGGGATACCAGACCTTAGGCCAAGAAGTCGACGGCGTAGTCCGCTTTGCAACCGAAGCCAAAGCCCGTTATGGCCAGTGCGACGAAGCGGGTTTCGACAAGGGTGCCCCCCATGTGGCCGTGCTCTTCCGATCCAAGACCAGCCTGCCGCGCTATCAGGAAGCCCTAGAAGCAGCTGGTTTGAGCGTGCAAGTTGTGGGTTATTCCGCCCTCTTCGACCGCCCGGAAATCATGGACTTACTGGCCCTCCTGCGCCTGACTTGCGACCACACCGACCATGCCTCCCTCTTGCGGCTGCTCGCTTCGCCGCGCTTCAATATGAGCGCTGCTGACTTGAGTGCCCTCTCGAATTTGGCTGCCCAGCTCAACCAAGAGAGTCAATACCAGGCCTTGGTCGAGGCGGGAGTAGTCGACGAAAAGCTCACCGGAAAAGACTGGAGCAAGGCCGTACGCGACTATCGCGACCTAGTGCCCGGCAGTATTTTTTTGGTCGATGTACTCCTTCGAGACGATCTGTCCGACCTGCTCAAGAGCCGCAAGGCCGCTGGCATCAGCCCCCGTGGTCGTTTCCTCCTCATTAAGGCAGGTCAAGTGCTGGTTCAGGCGCAAGAGTACGTCGGTGCTCCCTTGCGTCAGGCCGTGTTGGGCGCTGCCCGGGCTCTGGGGCTCGACATCGATGTGGTGGTATCGCAGGCTATGCGTACTACTACGGGCCCTATCGACGCTTCTTCGGCAAAAGCTAGCCTAGCGGCGTTCTTCGGTCAGGTCGACGCTTACGTGCAGGAGTTGCCCGAAGGGGTGGGCGCGAGCTTGGCCGGGTTCGTGGCTTGGATTGATGCCATGCGGCTGAGCCCTAGCGAGCCTGCTTCGGGCTTGGATGCGCATGCCGATGTGGTGCTGATGACCATTCACCAGGCTAAGGGCTTGGAATGGGATGCTGTGGCCGTCGTCGGTATGAAAAAAGGCGTATTCCCCAGCAGTCAGGGCGACCATTTGAAGATTGACCCCGAGCAGGATTGGGATGAAGTTAGCGGCTCTATGCCTTACGAGTCTACGGCCCATACTTGGCTTGAAGACCTTACTGCTGTACCGGTTCCGGTGAGGGCAGACGCTCAAATTTTGCCGCGTTTTCCTCATGATGCCGACGGGCAATTGGCTCCAGAAGAGGCTTTTGCATCCCTGACCCTTGAGCAGATGGAAGATGAAGCCCTAGGTCAGATTCGGCAGGAGAGTGGTTTTAGCAAAGACGACGCCGTTTCACTTTCGGAAGATGATGGACAAAGTCTAGTATTTGCTTCTGATGCGCTGCCTGACTATTTGAGCCAGCGGCAGGAATACGGTCGCCGCTTGCATAAAGACGAACGCCGCTTGGCATACGTGGCCCTGACCCGCGCCCGCCATGACTTACTCTTGACTTTTAGCGAGCAGCCCGGCCAGCTGGGCCCAGCTCTGCTTCTGCGCGAAGACGAGAAGAAGGCCGCCGCTCACAGCAAAAAGGCGAAGGGTGGCAAAGGCGAGGAGCAGAAGCAGGGGGAGTCTGAGCGCGAACGAGTGCTTGACCAAGCCTCTAACTTCTGGCGCGAATTGCAGACTCGCTTGAGTGCTCAGTCGGAAGTGGTGAGGGCAGGAAGTGCTTGGCAGAGCCAATCTGGAGCCGATCAGTTAGAAGACGGCAGGCAATTATTTACGCCCCACGGGTGTTTTATAGGCGAGCATGCCCAAGACTACGAGCGGGCGGTAGTGAGCCAGGCTTTAGGGGAGGCTGATCAGCTGGATGTAGAGGGCAGTGCTGAGCGGACGACCTTGTGGCCAGTAGGGCTATCTGACCAAATAGGACAGGTGCTTGCCAAGTCGGCAGAGCAGGTGAATCGGGCAGAGCGGGCCAGCAATGGCAAGCTGCACTACGATGTACATAATCCCTCTCAGGAAGACCAGCAGCTTGACCAACCCAACTCTCTATATGCACACGCAGAGCGCTTACTGAATATGGGTTCGGGGCGCTTAGGTGTGCAAGGCGACTTACTGGTGCGCGATACTCAGGCTTTGAAACAGGTGGGCGCCCAGGTGATAGGGCAGTCAGCACAATCGGTGACTGCCATTCAGGCTCGTTCGGGAGCTATGCGTGAGTCCGAAGAGCGGCGTTACTGGCGAAGTGTGGTGCGCCCGGTGCCGCAAGTGTCGTCGCCTTTAGCGCAGGCGGGCACCCTCTTCCATGCTTGGGCTGCGGACTTTATACTGCCGCAGTTGCAGGCGGATTGTGGTGCCGTTGAAGAGCCTGCCTCTGAGGGTGTAGATGCTGCTATTGCCAACGATGTAAACGTTCAGGGGCAAGACCAAGCGGCCGCGCAGGCCCTAGGAGTTGATCAGTTGGCCGAGCGGGAGCGAATGCTGAAAGAACTTGACCAACCGCAGACTCAACTGCCAGACGAGAACCGTATCGACCGCCAGCTCGTGCTTACCTGGGAGCGTCGCCTAGCCCTCTCTCCTTGGGCCCAGCGTAAGCCCGAGTGGGTGGAGCGACCCATCGTGGCAGCAGTTGCCGGGCAAATAGTCAAGGGCAAACTCGATGCCGTCTTCGCTGGGGGTATAGAGGCAAGCGACGCAACCAAGCGCTTCACCATCGTGGATTGGAAGACCGGACACAGGCCGGTGAGCGTCCACGACCGTGAGCTCAAATTGGCCCAACTCGACCTCTATCGCCTCCTGCTTTCTCGCAAGGAGAACATACCACTGGAATCTATCGATGCCTGTCTTTACTATGTAAGTGAAGACGATGCTTCTCAACGTTTGATTCCCGCGACCCCTCGTAGCGAGCAAGACATTGAAGCCCAAGTGGTCCAGGGATTGCCTGAGCAGTCCGACAATGATTAGAGTCCACGGGTTCGCCAGCTAGCCGTGCCAGACGCGTGCGGCGTAGGGTGGGAGTAAGCGGTAGAGCATCGCAAGAGAATCGGCCGTCCAGCCGCCAAACCAGTTACAAGCGTAGGTAGATCGCAGATGAGCGAAATGCAAGACCAGCAGACACCGACCCAACAGGCCAGTCAAGTAACGATTCGGCCTATGACTTGGGCAGATGTAGACCAAGTAGTGGAGGAATTCAACAATACCTGGAGTTCCAAAGATTCAGGCGAAGCGCAGATTTCCCTGCTCAACGCCCGCCATTTCGTATTGCGTTACCTCACTGAAACGACTAATGCCCGCGTCGCCGAATTAGATGGAAAATTCATGGGTGTAGCCCTAATGCGTGTGCAAGGCCAGCCCCTGCTGTTCAGTCAGGCTCAGGCCGAGCTCGATATGGTAGATAGAAGGCTGAGCGATTCCGTTCTCGGTCGCAAAAACTTACGGCGAATTACGATTTGGCACGGCTTAGAAGACGGCGTGGAGGCACAGTCTAAGGAGGCTGATGCAAGCCAGGCTGAGCTCAAGCTCTTCGTGGTTTCGCAGGCTGCTCGCGGGCGCGGCGTGGGCGGTAAACTCTGGCGCGATATGCTGAGCCAGCTCGACAGTAAGGGCGTGCAGCGCTTCTTCCTCCACACCGATTCTGCCTGCGATGTGTCGTACTACGACCATATCGGCATGGAACGTGTGGCAGCCCGTATCGCTGCTGACCAAGCTGAAAGCATTCAGGACGGCAATTTCTACGACGACATCTTTATCTATGCGGCCCCACTTTCTCAGCAGTTGCAGCGCTGGGGTATGGGTGCCAACCAGCAGGAGAGCGCCAGCGGTGAGAGTACTGAGAGTGGCGGTGACAAGCAATGAACGCCTCCTCAAAGAGTTTTTCCAACTCGTCGCCATACGTAGAGCTTTTCCGCTTGCCGGGTGCCAAAGGCTTCTGTGCGGCCGCGGCTATTGCCCGCCTGCCTGTAGCTATGATGGGCTTGGGCATCGTGCTTGCTCTCAACCACATTTACAACAACTGGACTTCCGCAGGTTTAATGAGTGCGGTTTTCACCTTTTCGGCGGCTATAGTCACGCCTTTCTACGCCCGCCTCTTTGACCGCTTTGGTCAGCGTCGGGTAGGTTTGGTGGTCTTGACAGTGCAGGCCTTGGCTATGCTGGCCTTTGCCTTTGGTGCCATGAATCGCATTGCTCTGGGGCTCCTGTTCGTACTTGCCATCATTATGGGCTTAACTCAGTTCGCTTTCGGTGCCTTGGTGCGTACTCGCTGGGCTTGGGCTCTTGCTCCGATGGGTGCCAGAGGTGAGGAACTACTCAACACGGCTTACGCTCTGGAATCAGGCGTTGACGAATGCGTGTTCATACTCGGCCCTATTCTCGCTGCTTGGTTGGCCACTTCGGTGAGTCCGGTAGCCCAGCTATTCGTGCCGGTCGTAGCCCTAGTAGGCGGCGGTCTCATCTTCTTTTCCATGCGCTCAACCGAGCCGCCAGCGCTCACACAGGTTTCGCAATCTCAGCTGGGTGAAGCAGGCCGTTCCGCCCAGTCGCCAGTAGGGGAGGGCGGTATCGTCAAGCCCGGCGCCCATCAAGGGCGTTATAAGGCCAAGAGTGCCCTGTCGTATCCGGCAGTTTTGCTCCTTTTCGTTATCTTCGTTGTCTTCAACATGTCGTTCTCTTCAGTGGACGTTACTGTTACGGCTCTCACTAAGCAGATGGGTAAGGAAGGCATTGTCGGGCTCCAACTCGCGCTCATTGCTGTCGGTTCCCTATGCGGTGCCCTCATTTTCGGTTCCATCAAACTCAAGGGTTCGCGTTGGCGTCACCTCACCCGCTTCCTTGTTTTACTTACGATTGGCTACATAGGCTTCCGTTTGACCATGAACAACCTCGTTTTGCTGGGCATTGTTGAGGTCATCACCGGACTGTGCGTATCCCCAATTTACGCAACTTCGAACATGATTGTGCGCGGCACCGTTGATTCCTCTGCCCTGACCGAAGGCCTCTCCTGGCTCAATACGGGCGCTTCCATCGGCACTTCTCTTGGCTCCACACTGGCCGGAGTGGCTCTCGATGCGTATGGCCCCGCTGGTGGCATGATGATTCCCTGGATAGTGACCGCCTGCGCGGTACCGCTGGCCCTCGCTGGCTGGATATACAGCCGCCGCAAGGGGCAAGACGTGGACCTGGAATCGAGTCCCGGCAGTGAAGTAGCGTAGAAGCAGTGAACTTGCTTTGCTGCACGGCGAGCCCAAGTAGCCGCCAGTGCCAGCAGCACCTTTAGCTTTTACGCTGTGCCCGGTACAGCATCGGTAAGGACAGTCAAGGCCTTAACCAGCCGGCAGAACGCCGAAGAACACTGGGCAGCTAAAACGTCGCTTCCGCACAGGCGGAGGCACAAGTAGAAATATAAGTGAAATGACAAATAATACAACAGAAGAAAGTGCAAGCGAGAGCAAAGCACAAGATGGCAAGGGTCGCTCAAGAGGTGGCGCTCGCGGCGGTCGCAAGAGCGGTGGCAGGCCCCAGGGCGGTGCTCGCGGCGGTCAGCGCAGGGGCGGTTCTCGCCCCAGCCAGCGCGGTAACAATAAGCCGGCTGAACCAGTTTTGATTGCGCCTCCCAAGTATCGCAAGGGCTCCATGCGCATCACCCCGCTGGGTGGCTTGGGCGAAATCGGCCGCAACATGAACGTGATTGAATACAACGGTCACATCCTGCTCATTGACTGCGGAGTTCTTTTCCCTGAAGAGGAGCAGCCGGGCGTAGATTTGATTCTGCCCGACTTCAGCTACATCAAAGACAAGCTGGACCAAGTCGAGGCGCTCGTGCTCACTCACGGACACGAAGATCACATCGGTGGCGTGCCTTACCTGCTCAAGCTGCGCCCAGACATCCCACTGATTGGCTCCAAGCTGACCCTGGCTTTCGTGGCCGCCAAATGCGAAGAGCATCATTTGAATCCCGCACTTGTTGAGGTCAAGGGCCGCGACAAGCTCAAGGTGGGTCCCTTCAATCTCGAGTTCGTCTCGGTGACTCACTCGATTCCTGACGCACTTGCAGTCTCTATTCGTACGCCTGCCGGACACATCATCGACACCGGCGATATGAAGATCGATCCTTTGCCTCTGGACCACCACCTGACCGATTTGCGTGAGTTCGCCCGTTTAGGCGAATCCGGCGTGGATTTGTTGATGATGGATTCCACCAATGCTGAGGTTCCTGGCTACGTGAAGCCTGAGATTTCTATAGCTCCGGCTCTCGATAAGGCATTTGCCGATGCTCAGCGCAAGATTATCGTTGCTTCCTTCTCCAGCCACGTTCACCGCGTGCAGCAGGTGGTTGATGCTGCTCACAAGCACGGCCGCAAGGTAGTGTTCGTGGGCCGCTCTATGGTGCGCAACATGGGTATCGCCTCCGATTTGGGCTACCTGCACCTGCCGGAGAACACGATTGTGGACTTGAAAGAAGCTCACAAGATTCCCGACGACGAAATCGTATACATGTCTACTGGTTCTCAGGGCGAGCCTATGGCAGCGCTTGGTCGTATTGCAGACGGCACCCACCGCGACATCCACATTAACGAGTTCGACACGGTCATCATGGCTTCCTCGCTGATTCCGGGCAATGAGCACGGCGTATATAAGGTGATTAACAAGCTCATCCGCAAGGGTGCGCGCGTAGTCAACAAAGACAACGCTGCAATCCACGTGTCCGGTCACTGCGACGAGGGCGAGCTCCTGCACTTCTACAACATCGTGCAGCCCAAGTGTGCTATGCCTATCCACGGTGAAAACCGCCACTTGGTAGCCAACGGTCTCATTGCCGTCAAGACTGGCGTCGATCCGCAAAACGTGGTCTTGGCCGAAGATGGCGATGTTGTTGATTTGTATCACGGCAAGGCTGCGGTTGTGGGCTCTGTGCCCTGCGGCTATGTCTATGTCGACGGCACCTCGGTTGGCCAGCTCACCGATGATGAGCTTGAACAGCGCCGCATTTTGGGCACTGAGGGCTTCGTTTCTGCCTTCGCAGTAGTCGATACTGAGACCAACGAGGTAGTTTCCGGCCCTAAGGTCTACTTGAACGCTGTGGCCGAAGACGAGCGCGAATTCCGCCAAGTCGAGGATCAAATCGTAGCTCAGCTCGAAGATGCTATGGCTTCCGGCACCCACGATACGCACAAGCTCCAGCAGCTCATGCGTCGCACGTTGGGTGGTTGGATCTCTCGTAAGCTTCACCGTCGCCCGGTTATCGTGCCGGTCGTGGCAGACATCGCCACCGACGTGCAGGAGCAGCAGAAGTAGTTATAGGCGAGTTAGCGTACGCCAGTTGAGAGGAAACTCCCGGCTGGCGTACGCTATTATGAGCGGGTGATGGGAGGTAGCATGAGTGCAGAGCAGCCATTGGTAACGGCTATTATTACCAGTTATAAGCGCCCTGTCGAAACTGTGCATCGCGCCTTGGTTAGTGCGATAAATCAGACCTACCCTAAACTTGAGATTCTGTTGGTCAACGATTGTCCCGAAGATGCCAATTTGAGTGCTTCATTGGAGATTCTCTGCCAAGAGTTGAGTGCAACTCGCCCTGTGAGCTACATCTCTATGGAGAGCAATGGGGGAGCCTGCAAGGCCCGTAACCTAGGAGCCCGCCAGAGCTCAGGGCAATACCTTGCTTTCTTAGACGACGATGACGAGTGGCAACCCAGTAAAATTGAGCAGCAGGTAGCCGCGGCTCAATCCCATCCCGAGGCCGGGCTCGTTTATTGCAACGCCATCCTCCAATACGACGGCAGCGACAAGCCAGATGGTCTGCTCGCAACCGAGCCCATGCCTTCTGGAGACATTTTCTACCAGCTTCTGGGCAGCAATTTCATTGCCTCCTGCTCATATCCGCTCATTTCGCGTGAGCTTTTTACCCAGCTGGGCGGTTTTAACGAGCACATGCCGGCCCTGCAAGACTGGGAACTCTACTTACGCTTGGTTAAGCAGGCTCCAGCAGCCTATGTTTCCGAGCCGCTGGCACGCTATCACTTTCATCAGGGCGAGCGTATTTCGGCTCACCCGGAGCGTAGAACCGGCGCTTTCGAGATCATTCATGCCCGCTATCAGCGTGAATTAAGTACTAATGCGGTCAGTGCCTCATCCTTCTTGTTGGTGGGCACATACCTCTACAGCGTGGCAGGCAATATGGGACAGGCCTGGCGCTACTACCGTATGGCTGTTCGCCTAGACCCAGGCAAGCTCAAGCGCAACACTCGCGACTTTTTCCGTATGGCTCTGCGCCCCTTCGTGAACACCAAGATTGTATAGGGTGACCTCTATGACGACTTCGACCAGCCAGCCCGTGCTCACCGTCTCCGTAGCTGCTTACAACGTTGAAGGCACCATCAAGCAGGCGCTCGATTCGGTAGTCAAGGCGGATGAAGGTCAAGATATTGAGATTTTGGTCATAGACGACGGCGGTAGTGATCAAACGCTGGCCATTGCGCAAGACTACGAGCGGCGTTTCCCTGGGCAAGTGAGGGCCATACATAAGCCGAATGCTGGCTATGGTTCCGTTATCAATACGGCTATTCAAGAGGGGCGAGGCCGCTACTTTCGCCAGTTAGACGGCGATGACTGGTATTGCTCTGAGCATCTTGCGCAGTTCGTAGCCCAGCTCAAGCGCACCCAAGCCGATTGCGTCGTCACCGCCCGCCTAAACATCAACGAGCGAACCGGCTCTAGCGAGCTGGTGGACTGCCTGCCTGCCGAGATTTCTGGTTACCATCAGCTCGACGACGTCTCTTTCACGCGCGCCGTAGGTATGCATGAGATCACCTATCGTACTGAGCTTTTGCAACGGGCTGGTATCCGTCTCGACGAGCGCTGCTTGTACACAGATATCGAGCTGGCCTACTTGCCCCTAGCCTCGGTGCAGACAGTCGAACTGTTACACCTGCCTATCTATTGCCATCGAGTGGGAGTCAACGGTCAGAGCATCAGCCCGGCAGGTGTGCGCGCCCACTATCGCGAGCATGAATTCGTTTTTTGGCGCATGTTAGCAACATACCGCTCTATGCCGGGAGGGGAGGCCGATGGCAGGCGTAAGCTCTTCGCCCAGCGCTTGGCAGACGAGATTTGCGGACACTTCCACTGGTTCTGCTATTTGACTCCCAACCGGGCTCATCGCTCGGAACTGCAAGCTTTTAACCGGCGTCTTGAGGCCGAGTGCCCCGAGCTATTGGCTCAAGCACAGGCGCTCTCAGACCGCATCTATTGGCTCAGGCGTAGTCATTTCGCCCTATACGGCCTCTTCTGTAGGCTTGAAGCATATAAGCAGAAGGGTTGAGTTATGAAAGTTTGCTTGGTTGGGTCTAGTGGTGGCCACTTGAGCCATCTTCTCCTCGTGCGCCAATTTTGGGAGCAGGAGGAGCGTTTCTGGGTGACTTTCGACAAGGAAGATGCTCGCAGCAAGCTTCAAGGTGAGAAGGTCTATTCCTGCTATTTTCCCACCAATCGCAACATTAAAAACCTGCTCAAGAACACGCTTGTGGCTTTCAAACTCTTGCGCCGTGAGCGACCGGACTTGATTATCTCAAGCGGTGCAGCAGTGGCCGTGCCCTTCTTCTACCTCGGCAAGCTGATGGGCGCCAAAACCATCTATATTGAGGTCTTTGACCGTATCGATAAGCCTACGCTCACCGGGCGTTTGGTCTACCCGGTAGCCGATCGTTTCGTCGTTCAATGGGAAGAGATGAAGCAGGTCTATCCCAAGGCCATCAATTTAGGGCCCATTTTTTAGGAGCTGGCGCAATGATTTTAGTAACGGTGGGAACGCATGAGCAACCCTTCGACCGCTTGCTGCGGGAGGTAGATGAACTCGTGCGTAGCGGGCGTATCAGTGAGCCAGTGGTGGTGCAATACGGCTATTCTACCTACCTGCCCAGCCAGTGCGATACCTTCCAATTCTTGAGCATTGACCAGTTGAATTACTATCTTGGTCAGGCTCGCATGGTCATTACTCATGCCGGGCCTTCGAGTTTTATGGAGGTGCTCAAGCTCGGTAAAACGCCAATTGTAGTGCCGCGCCAGCTTGAATTCGGTGAGCATCTTAACAACCATCAAGTTGACTTTGCCCGGGCAGTTGAGAAACGAATCGGCGGTATTCTGCCAGTTTACGATATTGCCAAGCTGTCTGAAACCGTTGCTCATTTTGAAAAACTGTCTGCAGGTGTCAGCGCTCATTTTTCGAGCAATACGGCTAATTTCGTCCGCGGTTTAGAGCGCTTAGCGGGCGAACTGGTGGCTGACCATGCCTAGAGGCCCTATCCCTGTTGCAATGGTGGTCGACAATTTAGGGCGCAACGGCATTGCCGCGTATGTGCTCAACACATGCTCCCAGCTTGACCACAAGCAGATTGCGCCTTTTATTGTAGTGGGCGGCGGTGTAGATTCGGCCAATGCAGCTCAAGCGAAGGCTATGGGCATCCCGATTATTGCGCTGCCCAATCGTAAGCGCCACCCGGTGGCATATTTACACAAGCTTTCCCAGATTTTGCGGGCCCAGCGGCCTCAGATTGTGCACGTGCATGGCAATAGCAGAACGATGGCCCTAGAGCTCTCGGTTGCCAAGCGCTGCCATTGCTCTGCGCGCATTGCCCACAGTCACAACAGCACTTGCGACCATAAGCTCCTTCACCGCCTCCTCAAACCCGTATTTGTGCGCTCGTATACGCACGGTTTGGCATGCGGAAGCAAGGCCGGCCGCTGGCTCTTTGAAGACCGGCCGTTTGCTATAGCTCCCAACGGTATTGATGTGGCGCATTTCCTCTTCGACGGGCAAACCCGAGAGTGCACTCGTGCCGAATTGGGCCTTGAAGGCAAGTTTGTTATCGGCCACGTGGGTGGTCTCAATACTCAGAAAAACCAAGCATTCCTCATCGCTAGCTTCGAGCAAGTGGCCCAACGTGACTCGCAGGCGGTCCTCCTGCTGGTAGGAGCTGGCCCCCTCGAAGCTGAACTCAAGAGGCAAGTTGCGAGCAGCCCCTTCATCAGCCGGATTCTCTTCTACGGCCCCAGTGAAGACCCCAGTAAGCTCTACCAAGCGATGGACATGTTTGCTCTGCCTTCGCTCTTCGAGGGGCTTCCCATCTCCCTGCTCGAAGCTCAGAGTGCCGGCCTGCCCTGCCTCGTGGCCAACAATATAGACTCAGATGTGGTGCTCACCAATCAGGTAACTGCTCTGCCGTTGGAAGCGGGTACCCAAGCCTGGGCTCAAGAGATAGCACGCATCCGCCAGAGCGCGCAAACCCACTCGCGCTCGCAGCAACAAGCCCAAGAGCTACGTTCCATCGACACAACTCACACAGCCCGAGTCTTGCTCAACCAATACCAAAGCTTCCTAAGCTTACCCTCTGAGAGCTAGCCAGCGCGTACTCCTCCGACCTGCCCACACTCGCCCAAGCCTCCATACCCTTTATACTGAAACTATGAACAGTCAGCAGAAGATAGCAATAGCAGGCACCGGCTATGTGGGGCTTTCTATGGCTCTCCTTCTGGCTCAGCACCACCATGTGCAGGCGCTCGACATCGTGCCAGCTAAAGTTGAGCAGTTGGCCCAGGGCATCAGTCCTATTGCAGACCCAGATATTGAGCGTTTCTTAGCGGAGAGTAAGGCGGGCATCCGCAGCCTCGATTTTTCTGCCACGCTCGACCCAGCTCAAGCCTATTCGGACGCGCAATATGTGGTCGTGTGTACGCCCACTAATTACGATTCTGACCACAATTATTTCGATACTTCGAGCGTGGAGGCGGCTATTGCTGCGGTCCGCGAAGTCAACCAGCAGGCTTGGATTGTTATTAAATCTACGGTTCCCGTGGGCTATACCAGGCAGCTCAGTCAGCGTTTGCAAGACCCGCGTATTATATTTTCGCCTGAGTTTTTGCGCGAAGGCAAGGCGCTCTACGACAACCTTCACCCGAGCCGCATCGTAGTAGGCGCCAATCTCACTGATTCTGCCGTGTATGCCGCAGCCCAAGAATTTGCCCAGATCTTACGGGATGCGGCAGATCCGAGTGAGCTTGAACGAGTCAACAGCGACGGCACTCGTTCTATCCCCGTGCTGCTCGTAGGCTCTACCGAGGCCGAAGCGATTAAACTCTTCGCCAACACCTACCTAGCCCTACGCGTGGCTTATTTCAATGAGCTCGACACCTATGCGGCAGCCCGCGGTTTAGATAGCGAGGCTATTATTCGGGGAGTGGGCTTAGACCCGCGCATTGGCTCTCATTACAACAATCCCAGCTTTGGATACGGAGGCTACTGCCTGCCCAAAGACAGTAAGCAGCTGCTCGCTAATTATGAACAAGTGCCGCAAAATCTCATGAGCGCCATAGTTGATGCTAATCAGACCCGCAAGGAGTTTATAGCCCAGGAGATTCTGGAGCGTATCCAAGGCCTTGACCACCCGCTCGTGGGTATTTACCGGTTGACGATGAAGGAAAACTCAGACAATTTCCGCCAGTCAGCTGTCCAAGACATTATCGCCTACCTGCTTGAGCGCGGCGTAGATCTTGTAATGTATGAGCCAACGCTGGGCGAGTCAAGTTTCATGGGCTGCCCGGTTATCCAAGATTTCGCGGAGTTTGAGCGTTCGTGCAGTTTGATTGTGGCCAATCGCTGGAATGAGGAGCTGGCAAGTGCTGCGGGTAAAGTCTACAGCAGGGACATTTTTAGGCGGGATTAGCTCTCGGTTGGGTGGTTGCTCAGGGAGTGAATAGTGGGGCCTTGGGCTTCGAGGAATTGAGGATTGGCCAGTATGCTAGAAGGCTTGCGTAGCGGGGTGCTCTACACTGCCCTTGGCAAGTACAGCAATGTGGTTATTCAGCTCGCTGTCAACATGGTCCTTTCGCGCCTGCTCAGCCCGCGCGACTACGGGGTGGTGGCAGTCGCGCAAGTCTTTCTGCTCTTCTTTACTACGATTGTGGATGCAGGCTTAGGCCCGGCAGTGATTCAAAACCGCAGTCTGAGTGAGCGCGACCACCGCGTCTTGTTCTCATACTCGATAGTCTTCTCTTGTATCCTCTCCATACTGTTCGCTGCCACCGGCCCCCTCATTGCACACTTTTACGGCAATCCCGTATACCTGCCGCTGGCTCTGGCCATGTCGTCAACCCTTTTGCTGCAAGGGTTCAACATGATTCCCAACGCGCTCATGAACAAGGCCAAGCGCTTTCGGGAGGTCAACCTGCGCTTAGTAGCCAGCAACTTGTGCGGGGGAGTGGCCGGTATTTGGACTGCGCTCGCTGGTTGGGGCGCTTACGCTCTAGTTATGAGCTTCACGGTCCCCGCCTTAGTGGCATTCGTTCTCAATATGCTCCTGCTGCGCGTCTGGCCAGCCCGCAGCCTCGAACGTGCCTCCCTCAGTAAGGTTTGGAAATTTGCTAAAAGTCAGTTCGGTTTTAACTTCATCAACTACTTTTCGCGCAACATCGATAAGATTTTGGTGGGCAAGTTTATGGGCCCTGCCGCGGTGGGCAACTATTCCAAGTCCTACCAACTGCTCATGCTGCCCAATCAGGTGCTCTTAGAGGTCATTAACCCAGTGCTGTTGCCGGTTTTAGCTGATCATCAAGATGATGTGCGTACTGTGCGCGAAGTCTACTATAAACTGGTGCGCTTCTTACTGCTCATTGGCTTCCCTCTCTCTGTCTTCCTCTTCTTCCAAGCGGCAAACGTGATACGAGTCATGTATGGCAGTCAGTGGGGAGCCGCGGTGCTGCCCTTCTCGATTCTGGCGCTTACGGTCTGGGTGCAGATGTCTCTATCGTCTACCGGCTCTATTTTCCAGGTATTAGGCCAGACCGGTTACCTCTTCTGGAACGGCTGCATCACGGCTTTGCTACTGGTTTCTAGCATCGTCATAGGCTGCTTGCTGGGCTCGCTGACTACCCTCGCAATCAGCCTGTCAGTGGGCTTTGTTCTCAACTTCGTGGTGATTTTCTTCCTTATGACCCGCAAGCTCTTCGCTTCCAGTTTCCTTGATTTTTTGCGCCGGGTCTGCCTAGTTCCGCTGGGCGGGGGAGTACTCGTGGGTGCAGTTCTGCTAGCGCTCAAGCTAGCACTGCCTGAGTTGGGCACGCTGCTAAGCCTCGTGGTCAGCGGGGTAAGCTCTCTGTTAATCTTTGCTATATACACCAAAATGACAGGGCAAATGGGAACTCTGCGGGCGCTGTTGTTTCGGCGCTCACCGGCGCACGTTCAGTTGAGCGGTGAAGAGGGAAAGACACAAGGAAAAGAGCAGGATTGATGGAGCAGCTCAGCTATAGGCAGCAATTTACCAACGACCGCCTATTTGTATCCAACAATACCTGTTTTTATGCTGCCGTGGCCTATTACATGGTCCTCAAAATTCTCGATTATTCCTTCTACGCGTCGGTTCCCTTTATCTCTTTCATCGATGGTGACATCCGTTTGGCTGTGGTGTGCATCGGGCTTATCGTGGTCAATGAGTGGATCAATCGGCAGTCTCGCTACGATTTAAAAACCTTGGCAGTATTCGCAGTGCTGCTGATTCTATCGGTGATTGTGCTCGTGAAGTCAGGCAAGCCTGTCCCGCTCACCCTGCTGGCTTTTATCTTCGGCGCTCGTAATGTCGATCTCAACAAGGTCTTACGTATCTGCCTCTACACCAGTCTGGGTATGTTGGCTTTTATCGTATTGAGTTCGTTGATTGGTGTGATTCCCAATTATGTCGACGAAGCTCCCAATCGCAACCGGCAGTTCTTGGGTTTCTTATACGCCCTGTATGCCCCGCAAATAGTTTTTAATTGCACTTTGATTTATTTGATTGTGCGCCGCAATGCGGTCAAGTTCCTACCGGTGCTGGGCTTCATTGTCTTAGCGTTGGGCTGCTATTTTGCCACCGATTCACGCTCGCTCGTGGTGCTCACCTGCTTGGTTGCCCTGCTGGGATATTGCTACTCCCGCTGGGCTGCTGGTCTTGCTAGGTCACGTGTGAGTAGATTTACCCACGCCTTCTTCTCTTGGCTGACCTTCCCGGTTGCGCTGATTGCTTCCTTCGTTTTCCCCCTTATCATTACGAATCATTTCTCCATCGTTACCTATGTGATAAACAAGGCCCTCGGCAGCCGCATGTCGCTGTCGCAAAAGGCTATTGACACTTACGGCATTTCCATTTTTGGCAACGATATTGAGTGGTCTGGCGCTGGCTTGTCTGCCAAGGGCATGTCCAATGGGCTGAACCAGTACAACTACGTGGATTCCACTTTTGTGAAGGCATGCCTAGACTATGGCATCGTTTTTGTTATTGCCATGGTGGTGACCTACACCCTGCTCATGGTGCGCGAGAGTCGGCACAGGCAGTATGTAGTGGTTCTAGTGCTCTTCATACTGGCTATCCATGCTTTCTTTGACAATCTCTTCCTAATCTTGTGCTTCAACAGCTTATGGTTCTGCGCTGTGTACCTAGTGCGGGACTTGCGTAACTACCGCCGGGCTCCCTCTGCTGGCCGACACGTAGACGCTGATTTGGAGCTGAGTAAGAAGTCGCGCAGTTTGGTCTTCTAATCGGGCCGTCCTCGGTGAGTGAGAGAAGCTAGGAGAGTAGCTGACTCTTTCTCTGTTCTCTCGGTTTCTCACTTTCACTTTTTGGGCGCCCTTTTGTAGTCAGTAAATCTCCTGTGCGCGCGTAAAGACCCCTAGCTGCCGCCGTATCGTCTTATTGGCTCGATTGCTGGTCCGTACTCACGTTGAACTGCACTGGGCCGTCTAAGTGCCCTTAAAGAATTTCGGGAGATACAAGAAGGGGCCAGTCTGTGCGACTGGCCCCTTGCAAAACGCTAAGCAGTATTACCTCGATAGGTGGCTAAAGATGAAGCCAATCACCGGGGTCTGTCCGTTGCGGACTTTAGATACCGTCTTAATGAGGCTCTTCTTGTCGGAGTTGTTGGACTCCAGCAGCACGTATCCGTCGGCCAAATTGCCTAAGACATTTGCATTGGCTTCATCGGAAAGGGGAGCGGTGTTTACAATCACATAATCGTAGAGCAGCTTGATTTTGTCGAACATGTTGCTCAAGAAGATGGAACGGTTGGGAATAGCCGTGTTGTATTGAGGGCTGCCGGTCGGCAGGATGTAGAGGTTGCTCTTATCGAACTTCTGCACTGCCTTATCGATTTCAGTTTCGCCTGCCAATACGTCGTTCAAACCCACCGTGTTCGTCAATCCTAGGCGCTCGGCGATGGAGCTTTGCTGGGTGTTGGCATCAATGAGCAGCACGCGCTTGTCTTCGTCGGCTAGAGAAGCGCTGATGTTGATAGCTGCTAGGGTGGTCAGACCCATCTCTTGAGAAGAGGTGAAGGCAAAGATGCGGCCCTCAGTGTTGGTTTTGGAGTTGCGGCCAGCCAAAGAGATGAGGTTGGCCTTAATGTAGCGGTAGTTGCTTGCCTCTTTACTTTGCGGGTCTTCGATAATCGGCAGTTCTACGTTGCCGGGCTTGACTTCGCTAGTCAGCTCGCCCAAAATCGGGGCCTTAATAAGTTCCTTGGCTGCGTTGGCAGTGCCAATCTTTTCGTTGGGAACGCGCATGAGCGCGGCCACCAGTATCGCTAAGCCGAAGCTGAGCAGGAGGCCTGCTAAGAGGTAGACGGGAACGTTGGGAGAACTCTGCGTCTGCGGCATTTCGGCCCGTTGTACAGACTTAAGCTTGACTGAGAGCTTACCCGTGGAGAAGGAGCGAGACGAAGTGAGCCAAGTCAGCTGGTTTGCTACGCTGTTGGCTATGTCTGCGGCTTCCTGACGATTGCGAGAATCGGCGGAAATGTTGACAATGAAAGTACCTCGCGGGTTGGCCAAATCAACGTGCTCGGCCAATTCCTCTACCGTCATGTCCAAATCTAGGTCGCGAATGACTGGTTTGAGTACAGATTCAGTCTTGACCAGCTGCGGGTAATTGCTCATCTGAGTGCGCACATAGGTCAAGCCAGAATTAGCTTCTCCTGGCGACGTTGAGTTCGTATTACCCTTGTAGGAAGCCACGAGTTGGGCCGTAGCCGTGTACTCTGGCGGGCGGGTAAAGGTGTAGACAGCCGTAGCTGCGAATGCTATAATAAATACAACAATCGCTACAGCTTGTTGCTTGCGCAGCATCTGGAATAAGCTAGCTTTATGCACAACACTCCCCATTCATCTCTCGTATGAGAACACTTTATCATGATTGTGCCCAAATACAGTAAAATCCGGACTCTGCGGGTTGCGTGAGTTCCTATGTCGAGTGTTTCTTCCTGCCTTGAGTCGAATTTTAACGCATGCGCGCTTTTCTTAGATTCGATTGCTGACCTGCTCAAAAGCCCTGCAATAGGCGCGATTTCGGTTACTTCCTGGCCTGTGTATGTTTGCCGATTCCTTATCTTTATGCGTCAGCCACCGCGCAGAAACATCAAAGCCTAGGTTTGAAGCTAGGATTACTTATATACACTGAGCAAGGTTGTGGAGGAAGTTATGCGGCAAGATGCCTACTCTGGTTATGTGCCCCAGGTAGACCCTTCTATACCTGCTGAGCCTCGCGCGCAAGCTTCACGATCCTATGCTGAGCAAGTTGGCGAGTTGGATCACAGTCAGCAGGCGCAGTTTTCAGCCCTGCTCCACGCTCGGCGCGCTAGTAGGCTCTTCAACTATTCCGTACCCGCCTGGAGCGTGTTCTACACCTTCCTGCTGGTGCTGATTGATGCGTTTATTACCATGCTCGCCGCGGGTATTATCTTCCTCATTCATCCGGTTACATACGTGTTTTTGCGCAAGACTATAGCCCTGCCCGATCCCATAGTGGCCTTCTTGGTGCTCATTTCTCTGTCGTGGATAGCGAGTTTAGGCGTTACTAACATTTACAGTCGCCACAATATGGGGGCTGGCTACGACGTATACAACAAAATACTAGAGGCCATTCCCTGCGATTTTCTCATCATGTGTGCCGCAAGCTACACCTTCAAAATCGACATACCGCGCTCGATTACCTTCTTTGTGCCGGTGCTTAGTGCTGCCTTCTGCATTGTCGAGCGTTGGCTCATGCGCAAGTACCTTCATAAGGAGCGTAAACGCGACAAATGCACTTATGCCACGATTATTGTGGGCTCACCTGCCGGTATTCACAACACTGTGCAGTTGCTTGAGCACAACAAGGGCATCGGGTATCGGCCCATTGCAGTGTGTCCGATTACCGTTAGTGCATCAGAGGATAACGGTAGTCATGAAGTCATTGAGGCAGCTCAGTTTGAGCCGACCACGCGCAGGGAGCAGCGGCTAGTGGTTTTGCCCTTCGACATGGATTTACCACAAATTGCGAAGCAGATGGACACGCAGACGGTGTTGATTACCGACGTGGTCTCGCGCAATTCCGAGTCTTTGAGGGCTCTCGCGCTAGCTATCGAAGCCTCAGGTATTGAATTGGCTCTAGCCACTTCGACCGCAGACTTGGGCGGCTCGACCATGCGGCTGCGCAACGATGCCACTATGCCAGTCTTAACGGCTCAGCTTCCGCAATATTCGGCGCCTATCAAGCTGTTTAAGCGCGCCCTTGACATCGTGCTGTCCCTGATTTCACTCATACTGCTTTCACCGATCATGGCTTGGGTAGCCATTCGGGTCAAGCGTGAAGACGGTGGGCCGGTCATCTTCGCGCAGCAGCGCATCGGGCTCTACGGGCAGCCGTTCGTAATGTATAAATTTCGCTCTATGCGTGTGGGGGCGGAAGGTGAGAAATCGCAGCTTGCCAAGGATTACGGCATCGAAGACCATCTGATGTTCAAAATTAAAGATGATCCGCGTATCACTAAGATAGGTCGCTTCATTCGGCGCACTTCACTTGACGAACTCCCTCAGCTCTTTAATGTTGTGAAGGGCGAAATGAGTCTTGTTGGACCTCGGCCAGCCCTGCCCGACGAAGTCTCGCAATACAATCTTTTATACTCGTCTCGTCTGCTCGCCAAGCCTGGCATTACAGGGCTTTGGCAGATATCGGGGCGCAGCGATCTTACCAGTGAACAGTCCGAATATGCCGATGTCTCTTATATACAAAACTGGTCACTTACCGGCGATATTGCGATTTTGCTCAAGACCATTATCGTGGTGTTCAGGGGCACTGGCTCATACTAAGCGGCCAGTATATTGCCTGAACTGTCGAACTGAAAATTGTCGAGCCAGTGAGCGAAGGGGGCCTCGCCGTCACCGCACCAAACCACCTTGGCACTGCGGTTGGCTCTGCCACTCAAAAACCAGTTAAGAGGGCCCGTAAATCGGTCATTCTTCAGCCGGTAATCGACATACATTTGGCTGTCTGATTGCTGCGCACGCTCGCGTTCGGCAGTGTTGAGCACCCGCCAAGGGTCTACCGCGCAAAAGACTTGGGCCGGCAACTGCTGGCGGATGCCCAAGAGTAGAGCCAAACCGCCGCCCAAGCTGTGCCCAGTTAGGAGGATATGTGGGTCAACCAAGCCCTTTTCTTGCGCTAAATATCGCGCTTTGTCTACGAGAATTTCCGCCTGCTCTGCCTGACCGAAAGGGTTCTTCCACGGCAAGATGAAGGTGCTGGGAGTGGCGCGTAAATCATTACGGGCATCGTCTTTGAGATTGGTTCCAGCAAAAACAACCGCCATGTGTTGGTAATCCGCCTGTCCAGAACTGAGTGCTGGCGCCGCAATCATGCCTTCTAGGCCGGTTCGAGTGCAGTAGAGGGAGTCCAAGACCCAGTAGGAACCCAGCCGTTCGTTGGGGAAGGAGTGCTGGCCAAGGAGCGTCATACTCTCGCCCCTGCCAACTCCGTACGAATACTGGCAGAGCTGGTTGAGTGCTTGCAAGCTGAATCCTGATCTTGTCGTGCTGAGAGGGACAGTGGGGTAGAGCTGATGTTGTCTGGCCATATCATTCCTCCCTATCCTCAGTGAGTGCCTGTCAAATGAATCTGTGCTGTGTAGTATGTCTACTTATACTGCCTGATGTTTATTCCGTTATTATGCTTATATGCTCTCAACGTAGTGCTCAATCCGTTGTTTCGGCCCGCACGTTGTGCATTGCCCCGCTGCATGGGTAAATGCTGGCAGGCTTGGTAACTTTGCTGATTTAGCTGCTTGAACGCAATCACACTATATGTCTCAAAATGGCGGGAATACAGCACTTTTACTGGCAATGGAGAACCTTCTTATCAGAAATTCCGTGAAACATGTTTCATAAAATGTAACAAGTGACAGCTGTCGAATGCCGCCGCCAACATCGCCGCAAAAGCTGTTTTGTGCGCCCTCGATTCCATAAGATGAAATATGTTAATCAACCTCAGATGATTCACGAAATAAAGGAGTTTCTCATGACTAAGCGCGATTTTATCGACACTAACACCTACACCCAGGAAGAGATTCAGTTCATGATTGACTTGGGCATCAAGCTCAAGGAATCAATCAAGAACGGCTACTACCCACAGCTGCTCAAGAACAAGACCCTCGGTATGGTCTTCGAGCAGAGCTCCACCCGTACGCGCACCTCTGCCGAGGCTGCAATGACCGAGCTAGGTGGCCACGCTCAGTACTTGGCTCCCGGCCAGATTCAACTGGGTGGCCACGAGTCCATCGAAGATACTTCTCAGGTTTTGGGTCGTATTCTCGACATCATCGGCGCTCGCGTAGACCGCCACAAGACTGTTGCCGAAGTTGGCAAGTATGCCAAGGTTCCCGTCGTGAACTTCATGAGCGACTACAACCACCCCACCCAGGAGCTGGGTGACATCATCACCATGACCGAGCACCTGCCCGCTGGCAAGAAGCTCAGCGACTGCAAGGTTGTCTTCGTGGGCGACGCTACTCAGGTATGCGTTTCCACCATGTTTATGGCCACCAAGATGGGCATGAACTTCGTGCAGTTTGGTCCCAAGGGCTTCCAGATGAAGGACGACGTTGTCAAGATTGGTTTGGAGAATGCCAAGCGTTCCGGCGGCTCCGTTACCATCACTGAAGACGTGGACGAGGCAATGAAGGATGCCGACTTCATCTACACCGATGTATGGTATGGCCTCTACGATGCTGAGATGCCCAAGGATGAGCGCATGAAGGTCTTCTATCCCAAGTACCAGGTGGATGCCGAGATGATTTCCAAGGCTTCCGACCATGTCAAGTTCATGCACTGCCTGCCCGCAACTCGCGGCGAGGAAGTTACCGACGAAGTACTCGATTCCGACTACTCAGTCGTTTGGGATGAGGCAGAGAACCGCAAGACCGCTATGCGCGCCATCTTCGTTTACCTGCTCAACCCCGAGCTCAAGTATGCTTCGCAAAGCGTCGCAGATCAGTATGATGCCGAATTCGAGCTCATGCTGCGCAACGCTCCTGATGCGCGCAACAATGACTAAGCTCCCAGTAGCGTTACTCACGCTTAAGTTTGGAGATTGGACATTATGAGTAAAGAAAAGAAGAAGTTTAGGCTGTTTGACGCAGTCCTCATGTCCGTTGTGGTCATTCTGGTTGTGGAATCCGCAGCTCCGGCTGCAGCAATCGGCACCTCGCAGTTCTTCTGGTGGATTTTCCTGCTGATTCTGTTCTTCCTGCCCTACGGATTGATTTCTTCGGAGTTGGGAACTACATACGCAGGCGATGGCGGACTCTACGACTGGGTTAAGCAGGCCTTTGGCAAGCGCTGGGGAGGCCGTCTGGCCTGGCTCTACTGGATTAACTATCCGATTTGGATGGCGAGCTTGGCAGTGCTCTTCGCGCAGGTAGCAGATACCATCTTTGGACTGCACATGAACAACTGGGTCTCTGTTGCGCTCCAGTTGGTCTTTGTGTGGTTCGTGGTGATTCTGGGCAATAAGCCGATTTCCGAGAGTAAGTGGATTATGAACTTGGCTGCTTTCGCCAAGATTTTCACGATTCTCTCTCTCGCCATTCTGGGCATTTACGTAGCTGCGACTAAGGGAGTTGCTAACGACTTCTCGCCTAAGGCTTTCCTGCCGCAGATGAACGTCAACAGTTTGAGCAACCTATCGGTCATTATTTTCAACTTCCTCGGTTTCGAGGTGGTGGCTACGATGGCCGACGACATGGACGATCCTAAGAAGCAGATTCCTAAGGCTATTATCTACGGTGGAATCTTAATTGCCTTCTTCTATCTGATTTCCGCATTTGGCATGAGCGTGGCTGTTCCTACCAACAAGCTTTCCGCATCCAGCGGTCTGCTTGACAGCTTCATCCTGATGATTGGCAACATGAACTGGTTCGTGGTGCTCATCGGTGTGCTCTTCTTGTACATTCTGGCTTCCGAGATGATTTCTTGGGCATTGGGTGTCAACTATGTTGCCGACTATGCAGCTAAAGATAACGTGCTTCCTAAGGTCTTCGGCAAGGAAGACAAGAACGGTATGCCTGTGGGCACTGGCTATTTGAATGGTGTTGTGGCTTCGATCTTGGTTGTTGCAGCTCCTTTGATTCCCAACCAGAACATCTTCTGGGCCTTCTTCTCGCTCAACGTCGTGGCGCTTTTGCTGTCATACACCATGATGTTCCCTGCCTTCCTTAAGCTTCGTTCGAGTGATCCTGACCGTGAGCGCCCCTTCAAGGTGCCCGGTGGGAGGGTCATGATTCAGCTCATGACTTGGATTCCTGAGATTCTCATCGTTGCTACGATTATTTTCACAGCCGTTCCCTTAAATGGCAGTGAAGATGAAATCTCAACTAAGATGCCGATTCTTATTGGCATCATCATTTCGGCAGTCGTGGGAGAGATTGTCGTACGTTATGCAAACCGGAACAACAATGATGTCGAAACCGAGGCTGTCCCTAGCCTTGCCGGAAAGGAATAATCCCATGAAAACACTAGATAGCACGCCAAAGAAGGACGGCTTCCGGATGCCCGGAGAGTTTGAGGCCCACAAGGGTGTTTACATTCTCTGGCCCCAGCGCCCCGACAACTGGCGCAACGGTGGTAAGCCTGCTCAGAGGACGTTCGTAGAGGTAGCCAAGGCTATTTCCCAGTTCGAGCATGTTACAGTCGGTGTGAATGACGACCAGTATGCCAACGCTCTAGCCATGCTTCCTAGCAACGTTGAGGTTATTGAAATCTCCAACGATGATTCTTGGATTCGTGACTGCGGCTCCACGTTCGTAGTCAACGACAAGGGTGACATGCGCGGCGTGGACTGGACCTTCAACGCTTGGGGTGGCCTCGTAGATGGTCTCTACTTCCCCTGGGATAAGGACGACCGTGTGGCAGCCAAGATGTGCCAGCTTGAAGGCACGGACCGCTACCGTTTGGACGACTTCATTCTCGAAGGCGGTTCCATCCACGTAGACGGCGAAGGTACGCTGATTACTACCGAGGAGTGCCTGCTGTCTCAGGGCCGCAACTCGCAGCTGTCCAAGGAGCAGATTGAGGAAGTTCTCAAGGAATACCTCAATCTGGAGAAGATCATCTGGCTCAAGCGAGGCATTTACCTCGACGAGACCAATGGCCACGTCGACAACATTGCTAACTATGTGCGCCCCGGCGTGGTAGCTCTGGCATGGACCGATGATGAGAGTGACCCTCAATACGAGATTTCCAAGGAAAACCTTGAAATTCTGGAGAACTCCACCGATGCCAAGGGCCGCAAGATTCAGGTTGAGAAGCTCTACGTTCCCAAGCCTGTGACCATTACCCAAGAGGAGTCTGAGGGTGTGGACGCGGTTGAGGGCACTCTGCCCCGTACCGAAGGTGAGCGCTTGGCTGCTAGCTATGTGAACTACTACACGGCAAACGGCGGCGTGGTCTTCCCAACCTTCGGCGATCCCAACGACGAGCGTGCCAAGGAAACCCTGTCTCGCCTGTATCCGGACCGCAAGGTTGTGGGCGTTCCTGCGCGCGAGATTCTGCTCGGCGGCGGCAACATCCACTGCATTACCCAGCAGGTTCCCCAGCAGTAAGAGAGTACTTGCATGAGGGAAGGAGCAAGACTGACAGCGGTTTTGCTCCTTCTTTATTACAACGAATGTGGAGATAAACAATATGGCAAAACGTAGACTAGTTGTGGCCCTTGGTGGCAACGCGATTCTGACCGATGATGCTTCGGCTCAGGCCCAGCAGGACGCCCTGCGGGATACGGCTAAGTATTTGGTGCAGATTATTCAAAACGGCGACGAGCTAATTGTGGCTCACGGCAATGGCCCTCAGGTGGGTAACCTCCTGCTCCAGCAGGCAGCGGGCAGTACCGAGTCCAATCCTCCTATGCCCATTGACACGGCTGTGGCTATGACTCAGGGCAGCATTGGTTACTGGCTGCAAAATGCGCTCGACGAGGCTCTGGCCCAGGCCGGGCTCGATGTGCCGGTCGCTACGGTCGTGACTCAGGTCGAAGTAAGTGCCGACGACAAGGCCTTCGTTGATCCCACTAAGCCCATCGGCCCCTTCTACAGTGAGGAAGAGGCTCGCGAGCAGTCCGCCCAGAACCCCGACTACAAGTTTGTAGAAGATGCAGGGCGCGGCTACCGTCGCGTGGTGCCTTCACCTAAGCCCATCAATGTGAACGAAGCTAAGGTTGTGGAGCAGCTGGTCAATGACGGCATCGTTCCCATTACCGTTGGCGGCGGAGGCGTGCCTGTGGTGCGCGAGGGCAACCGACTGGTTGGTTGCGAAGCCGTAATCGACAAGGATTTCGCTTCGGAGAAGCTGGCCGAGCAGGTTGGCGCCGATATGCTGGTGATTTTGACTGGCGTTGACAACGTGTTTGTGAACTACAACAAGCCTAATCAGAAGGCCTTGGGAACTGTTACAGTCGAAGAACTGAAGCAGTACATGAGCGAAGACCAGTTTGCTAAGGGGAGCATGTTGCCTAAGGTGCAGGCAGCCATTGACTTTGTTGAAAATACAGAGCATGGCCAAGCTGTTATTACATCCTTGGAAAACATTGCTGGTTTCTTAGAGAACGGCGACGGCACAGTCGTTTCTTAGCTGATTGCTGCCGTTGGCGTTCGCTTGCCAGCGGCAGCTGTCCACTTGTCAGGTTTTTGATGTCTCAATTGGTCGAAATGGAGGAGCCAACCGATGAATTTCTTTGAGATTGTCAATTCCCATTTGGGTTCTCTCACCAAGAGCGAGCAGGCCCTCTTCGACTATGTCATCAAAAACATGGACAGTATCAAGAACCAAAACATCCGCGAAGTGGCGGCCAGTACTTACGTTTCGACCGCCACTTTTCTGCGCTTTGTTAAGAAAATTGGTTTCTCAGGTTTTAGTGAGTTTATGACGGTTATTAAATTTACCGTCTTGAATAATCGCGATAATAGCCAAAAAGAATTGCCATTCACGGTGTCTCAGAGCGATTACCGCGAAGAGTATCTCAAAAATGTGAGCGAATCGGTGCGCGTGCTTTCGCCAGAAAAAATTCACGAGATTACCGGCCGCTTGGCTGAGCATCCGCAAGTCTATTTCTTTGCTAAGGGTGTGAGCAAGTACGCCACTGACTATATATATTATCTGTATACGATGGCGGGATTCAAAGTCGAATGCCCCCGCGATCGTGCCCTGCGCTCTATGAAAGCCGACCAAGTGGGCGAGGGGGATTTGGTATTTTTCCTCACCTACGACGGTCAGGATTCAGAGTTTTTGCAGATGATTAACAAGTTCATCGAATCGGGCGGCAAGCCGTTCATTATCTCGATTACTGAGCCAGACAACAATACGATTCAAAACTTGAGCGACATCAACCTCTATATCTTCGCCGACGACGTATCGGTCAACAAGACCGAAATCAGCTCCCGCATCTCCACCATTGCGGTCATGGAGCTCATCCTCTACCAATACATAGAAGACTACGGCGGCCGCGACTTCAACTTCGTCAAGCATCAAACGCTCGACTCGGACCGGTAAAGTTCCGAGTCGAGAGCTGAAGCTGGGCGAGCTGCTAGCTGGCCGCCAGGATTTTCTGGTAAGACTTAGAACTCGTTGGGGTCTGGGCCGCCGCGCACACCGGTGTCGAGACCGTCGACTGCCTTCATCTCGTCTTGGTTAAGCTCGAAATCAAAAATGTCGAAGTTTTCGGCAATGCGAGAGGGCTTAACTGACTTGGGAATCACCGAGCGGCCTTCTTGAATGCCCCAGCGCAGCATCACTTGGGCTGGAGTCTTACCATGCGCTTGAGCGATGCTGACGATGGTTGGATCTTTCAGCGTGGAGCGAGCCTCGGAGCCGCCCCAACCGGGGTAGAAGGTGATGCCGCCGATGGGTGACCAAGCCTGAGTGAGAATGCCTGCCTTGGCGTTGGCTGCGACCAGAGACTTCTCTTGGAAGTAGGGGTGGAGCTCAATCTGATTGACGGCTGGCACCACGCTGGCCTCCTTGAGCAGGGCCTCTAAGTGGTTCTTTTGGAAATTGGAGACACCAATGGCGCGCACTTTGCCCTGGCCCAGTAGCTCTTCCAGTGCATGGTAGGCAGCCAGCGTTTGCTCCCAATGATGAGGCGCGGGCTGGTGGAGAATGAGTAGGTCGATGGTTTCAACGCCTAATTTGCGGGCTGAATTCTCGAAAGCGCGCAGGGTGGCTTCGGCTCCGTAATCAGCAATCCACACTTTCGTTTCGATAAACAGTTCGTCGCGGGGTACTCCTGATTCGCGAATGCCTTGGCCCACTGCTTCCTCATTGTGGTAAGCGGTTGCGGTATCGATGTGGCGGTATCCGGTCTCTAGGGCCGAGCGAACGGCCCCAACCGTCTCCTCGGGCGAGGCTTGGAAAACGCCTAAGCCAATGGTGGGCAGTTGAACGCCGTTATTCAAAGTTAGTTCTGGAACGCTCATAGGTTCATCCTTGTCTTGTAGGGAGCTTCGTGCTGCTTACGAGAGGGTTGGTGGCCCATATATAAGCGGATATTGAAGCTCCGTTTAGTATAAGGCAAAAACGGATATTCTTTATCCGCTTATTGCTTCTTTTGCTGTAAGCTTGAAGTATGTCTCGCTCACAATCACAGCAATCAGACCCTCACGCGCCACTGCGCTCGGACGCTGCCCGCAATCGTGAAAAACTGCTCGAGGCGGGACGGCAAGTGTTTGCACGGAGAGGTCTTGGAGCCACACTTAACGACGTGGCAGAGCAAGCCGGAGTAGGGGTGGGTACTGCTTACCGGCACTTTGCCAACAAGGGTGAACTCATCGAAGCCATCTCGGTAGGGCAAGTCAACGAGCTTGAGGGGATTTTGCGCCGCAGTCTTGCCAATCCTGATGCGTGGGCCGGGCTCGTTGACTATTTAGAGCGTTCGATGGCCATGCAGACCCGAGATAAAGGCTTAGCTCAGCTCTTTGCCGGGCGCCACCTGCCCAGCGAGCGCTACGACTGGGGTCGCGATCGGATAGCCCCCTTAGTTAACCAAGTAGCCGACCGGGCCCGAGAGCAGGGAGCTATCCGTCCCGAAATAACCGGCACAGACCTTATCTTTATCCAAATTGGCATCTTGGGAATCGCAGAAACGTTGAACGAAGGTGCCGCGAAGGTAAAACGCACCGACGTAGACCAGCTTTACCGCCGCTACCTCTGGATAGCCCTATCTGGCATCCGAGCTCCCCAAGCCAACAACGAAGCCCAAGACCCCTGGAGTTCCTGGCCCAAGCCCATCCCGGCCCTCACCACCCAAGCCACCCATCAAATCCTCTCCGCCCCCACCCCAGCCAAGTAGCAACCCGGACTAATTTGACCTTCTACGCTATCGTCTGGGATTGCTCCTACTGGGGGAGCGGGGGGAGCGGCGCTTTTTGGTCAGCTGGTAGGCGGCCCAGCTGAGGGCTGCTAGGGCTGAGAGGCCGAGTAGGCTGCCTCCAGTCAGTCGCTGCAAGGGGATAGCTCCTGCGGCCGGCAGCGTGTAGCGGTAGGTGTAGCTAAGGTCGTAGTCGGTTTGGCCGGCTCCTGCGAGCGTCCAGTGGACGTGGACAGGCACAGCACCGGCATTGTGGCCCGGAGCTTTGAGCTTCCAAACCTTGCTGCTCGCGTCCCAAACCGGTGCCGGGCTGGCGTCAGTCGTGTCGAAGGTAATGCCGGTTACGAGTAGCTGCATGAGCTTCACCAAGACTGGAGCGCTGCCGTCGGTGTTGTTACCGCTGCCCAGCTGCCCGTCGAGGTTGCGGCCCCAAGTATAGGCCTGGTGGTCGCTGCCCAATGCCGTGCAATGATCGTATCCCGCGCTAATAGAGGTGTAGGTCACCCCAGTTGGGCGCTCACCTTGCCGGGCGAGTACCGGCGTGTGCTGCTCCGTGGTGGTGCCATTGCCCAGCTGACTGTAGCTGTTGGCTCCCCAAGTGTAGGCTTGACGGTTGCTGCCGAGCGCCGCAGAATAACTATTGCCTGCACTCACAGCTGCGTAGCTGACTCCTGCGGGTCGCTCGCCCCGCTCGACTGCTAGGGGCAGCGTGCTTCGAGCGCTCGCGTTAGAAACGCTTGTGGGAATGGTGGCATTGCCTAACTGGCCGTAGCGATTGTCTCCCCACGCGTACGCCTGTTGGTCGCTGCCCAGGGCCACAACATGGGCGCCTCCCGCGCTGACGGCCGTGTAGGTAACTGCGGTGGGCCGCTGGCCTTCTTGCACGAGAACGGGTGTGCGCTGGTCAATTTGGGTGTTGTTGCCCAGCTGGCCCCGTTCGTTGCTTCCCCATGCGTACACTTGCCGGTCGCTGCCCAGGGCTAGAGAAAACTCTCTGCCCGCGCTCACGGCCGTGTAGTTGACTCCTGCCGGGCGCTCGCCTTGCTGCACGCGAACAGCTGCCTGCGCAATCGTTTGGGTGTTGTTGCCCAGCTGTCCGTGATTGTTTTGACCCCATGTGTAGACCTGGTTGTCGCTGCCCAGGGCCATAGCGTGGTAGCTTCCCGCGCTGATGGCGGTGTAGTTGACTCCTGCCGGGCGCTCGCCGCGCTGCACGAGAACGGGTGTAGTGCTGCCGCTGCCTGTGCCGCCTGTCGGTATGGTGGAATTTCCGAGCTGGCCGTAGGTATTTGACCCCCATGTGTAGACGCGGCCGTCCGGCGTTAATCCCATAGAGAAGGAGCCGTTGGCGCTAATCTGCGCGAAGTGTAAGCCAGCAGGGGTCTGGACTCGCACGGGTCGGTTGCTGCGTGTGGTAGTGCCGTCTCCCAGTTGGCCGGCAGCATTGTTGCCCCAGGCGTAGGTGTTGCCGTCTGAGCCGAGCGCTAAGGAATGGGAGGAGCCAGCGCTGATTTGGCTGTAGCTGATGCCTTGCGGCGGGTCTGGGGCGGTGAGCGTGAGGGGGTTGCTGCCTTCGGTGGGGCCTTCGCTCGGGTTTAGCGTGAATTGATACGCTTCCCATTTAGCGGTGAGGGTCATGTTGGCTCTGACTGGGCTGTTGAAGTCCCAGGCTTCGCCGCTGCTGGTGAACCATCCGTCAAACCAATGGTGCTCCCAGCTGGGTGTGGGGTTGGGCCAGGCAATGCTTTCATCATCGCCAATTACGGCATATTGGTCGGCAGGTGTGCTGCCGGGAGCCCCGCCCAAATCAAAGTGGACCGTATACGTTCCCTTGTATTCGTAGTGAAGTGTGACGGCCGGCTGGTTCATGGTCACGGTGGTGGTTTGTAGCCTGCTGTTACTGTCCCAACTAGAACTGACCCAAGTCATACTCCAGCCAATGCTCACTGGTACTTGCCCTACATCATGTAATGGAACGCGCACCGTCCAAACACCAGTTGCGGGGTCCTTTACTGGATTGGTTACCGCCACGCCGTCGAAGCTCACACTGGTCATCTTGAGAGTGGCTACTCCAGTGGGCATGGGGTCTGGGTTTGGGGTGTTAGTTCCTGAGTTGGTGGAGTTGCCTAGTTGTCCGACTCTGTTTGATCCAAAACCATAGACGATTCCGTTGTGGTCCAGCGCTAAGATATATTGGTTGGTCCCGCTTATCTGGGCAATAGGGGTGGAGCTAGTGATGCTGCCGGCGTTCACTGCTGAAGGGATGTAATTGACCGCGCAGCTGGTCTTGTTTCTGTTGTCGCCGAGCTGTCCGTATTGGTTATTGCCCCAGGTCCAGATGGTGCCGTTGCTGTCCAGTGCCGACGACATGGAAGAGCCCGCGTTGATAGAGGTCTTGTTGGTCGTTGCGATTCTGGGTGTAGGGGTCGGCGTAGTAGTTGAACCACAAAATGCGCCGTTTCCACTGTTTTGATAGGTTCCCAGTTCTCCTTGGAAGTTCATACCCCAAGCATGGACATTACCGGCAGTGTCAAGAGCGAGTGTATGAAACGACCCCGAAGCAACCTGAGTGATTTTGGTTGTGGCAGTTACACTTCCAGATAGAACCCGCTTTGGGGCGGGGTTTTTAGAAGTGGTGTTGGGTGGAGGGTTGACATTCGTGGGATTGCCGAGCTGGCCGTATGCGTTATCCCCCCAAGCATACAATTTACCGTCTTGGTCAATGGCGAAAGAAGTTCTCTGGCCTGCAAGGATTTTGATAATACCTGTGGCGGGGAGATCTCCTCCGGTCACTACGATAGGGGGCGTAAACATTGTCGGTAAAGAGTTCTCTCCATAAGCGCCTCCTCCCCATACGTAGACTATTCCATTGTTGTCTAATGCCATTCCGTGAGACGCTCCGGCGCTGATTTGAATAATGCCGCTGCTTGGTAGAACACCACTGGTCAATAGGGTTGGTCTTAAAAGGCTGCCACGTATTCCGTCTTGGCGCTTACCCCAATGCCAAACCCGGCCTTGTTCGTCTAAAGCTAGCGAAAAATAGTTCCCTGCGCTCACCTGTGTGAAACGGACTCCAATGGGGATGAGTACTCGGATGGGAGATGACACGTTGGTGGTGTAACCAGTGCCCAACTGTCCTTGACCGTTGTATCCCCATGCGTAAGTGTTTCCATCTTGCGCAATTGCTAACGAGTGGGACTCCCCGGCGCTGATTTGAGTAAAGACAGGCGGTGCAGTAGAAGCTGGCGGGGGTAATGGTGGCGGTTGCGCTGGCGTTGGCTGGGCCTTTGGTAGGGGAGAGGGTGAAACCGTCTACGGTTTCGGAGCTTGGAGTGCCGCCGCGAGTGAGCTGGCTTAGGCTGTCGTCTTGGGCTGGGTCTGCGTGTGCAGGGGCCGCAAAATTAGCGGACCCCCCCCCCCAGGACAGTGAGAGCTAGCGCTAAGGCTACCGCGCTTGCTGTGCGAATGCTTCGCATTATTCCTCCAAACGGGCTGCAGCCGCCAAGTTCGCGACTACCCCGTGCATATATCCAAAAGTGTTCTGCTGCTTTGCCTGACCGACCCCGGTTCCCCAACCGCAACCCCAACAAAGCCTCCATCTACGACCCAGTTTATCATCATCGCCTGAGAGGGGGAGTTTGAGCTTTACCTGCTTGTTATTGACGTGCGCACTTGCTTGCGGCGCCGGTGGGTTTGGGTGACTTGGTAGGCTGGCCCGGCTTTGGGGGCCGGGCCTTGGTGGGGATTTAGTTGGTGGCTGTTGGGGTGTGCCGGGGTTGGGCTCGGCGTTTGCGGCTGAGCTGGTAGCCGGTCCAGGTTAGGGAGGCTAGGGCGCTGAGGCCTATGAGACTGCCGCCGCCCAAGCGTTGGAGGGGGATGGCTCCGGCTTGGGGGAGGGCGAAGTCGTAGTAGGTGAAGCCGGGGTTGATGGTGTAGTCGTCTTCGGGGCAGCCGGCTAGGCTCCATTTGATGGTGACTGGTACGGTGCCGACTGGGTGTGGTGGTGTGTTGAGTTTCCACTGGTTGTGTTCGGGGTCGTAGGTGCTGGTGGCGGTGTGTGTGGGGTCGCCGAAGAGTGTGTTGGTGATGTCTATTTTGAACGCTTTAACCGGCCCGAGCTCGGGGCGGAAGGTATTGGAACTTGGCGTACCATCCCCGAGTATGCCTAACTGGCGGCTGCCCCAGGCGAAGATGCGATGGTCATTACTGAGCACGTAACCTGACGAAGATCCTGCATCGACTTGGATGATGGTGTCTGGTGTGTTTCCTGCGCTGATTCGTGTTGGTGTGGGTTGTTTGTAGTCAGGTTCTGTGCCGGCTATGTATCCCCAACCGTATGCTTTATGGTCACTACCGAGGGCGAGAGAAGATTCACCTCCTGCGCTGATTTGGGTGACGGTGTCTGGCATGTTTCCGCCGGAAACTCTAGTAGGCAGGGGATTGGTATCATACATTCCCATGCCGGTGCTTTTGCCAAGCTGGCCGCTGGTGTTTCGTCCCCATGCGTAGACTTTACCGTCACTGCCAAGAGCAAGAGCATGGGAGATGCCGGCGTCGATTTGGGTGATGCTTGCGGGCAGGTCTCCACCAGTAATACGTCGAGGTACAGGTTGCGCGGTTCCAACTTCGGTGCTGCCAACCTGGCCCCTGTCGTTGTTGCCCCATGCGTAAACTTGGTGATCGCTGCCTAAAGCCATAGTAAACGAGTTTCCGGTGCTTATTTGTATGATATTTGTTGGAAGGGTGCCGCCTGTGATTCTAGTAGGTTGGCGAACGGGCATATTTATGCCTACTCCTGCATTAGTGCCCAGCTGTCCGAAGTAATTGCTGCCCCAGGCGTAAATCTTGTTGTCGCTTCCTAAAGCGAAAGATGATGATGATTGGTCATTGGAGTTGACTTGGAGAACTTCGGCTGGCAGACCGCTGTCTATCCTTTTGGGGAATGGAATGTTGGGGCTGGTATCTGCGGGCCAGCCTCCGATATTGGCACCCCAACTGTAAACGTGGTGGTCGTCTCCTAAGGCCAGAGCGTGCTGCCATCCGGCTGCTATTTGGATGAAGTGTACTCCAGCTGGCATTTTGACTCGTACTGGCATGGTTTCATATTCATTGGTGGAACCGGCCCCGAGCTGCTGATAACGGTTGTATCCCCAGGCGTAGGTGTTACCATCGCTGGCGATAGCGTACGCAGTGCCAGCGCCTGCGCTGATTTGGGTGAAGCGTAGGCTGCTGGTTTCGGGTTGGGTGGTGATGGTGGCTGGCGTGTTGCCGTTTGCGTGGCCTCGGTCTGGTGTGAGTTGGAAGGTTCGCTCATCCCAATGGGCGGTCAGGGTTTGGTCGGTGGTGACGGGCATGCTTAAATCCTAGGGCGTGCCGTCTGCTGTGAACCAGCCGGTGAACTGGTGGCCGGTCCAAGTGGGGTTGGGGTTGGGCCATACGAGGTTGCCGCCGTTGGGAATGGTTTGCGCGGCTGGCGTGGTGCCTGGTGCTCCTGCGAGGTTGAAGCGTACGGTAAACGAGTTCTTATACGTATACACAATAGTGATAGGAGTTTGAACAATATCGTTCTTCGTCCAGGTAATTACCACGTTGACGCTGCCGATGGGGTGTTGGGGCACGTCGAATGACCACACGCCAGTAGCAGCATCTGCTTGATAGTTCGTAATAGGTGTGGAGCCAAAAGTGACGCTGGTGATAGCGAGCTGAGGGTCTGTAACTGCTATGGGTGTTACTTGCGTTAATACAGGAGATGCGGCGGTGTTGCCGAGTTGGCCGAATGCGTTGCTGCCCCAGCCGTAGACTTTCTGGTCGGTTCCTAAACCAAGATAGTGTGCTCGTCCGATACTGACCTGACTGAAGCTGCTTGGTTGTGCTCCTGCTGGCACTAGTGTCGGCGTACTAGAAGGGCTGCTATTGTTGTTGCCCCACGTGTAAGCTTGGTGGGCATCGTTGAGGGCTATAGAGCGGGACGAGCCCGCGCATATTTGGGTTATGGTTCCGGGTATGGCGTTGGCTGCTAGGGGGTGGGGTCTGGCTGTAGGGTCTGTGCCCACGTTGATGATTGGGCCGAGTTCTCCGTTGATATTGCTGCCCCAGGCATACACATAATTATCGCTGGTAAGGGCGAGGCTGTGACCGTAGCCGGCGCTGACTTGGGTGATGTTGTGTGGCAGGTAGTAGATTTGCTTTGGCCTGGTGGGGGATTGTAGGCTACCGTCGCCGAGCTGGCCGAATTGGTTATCTCCCCAAGCGTAGACAGCGCCACTACTATCGATAGCTAGCGAGTACCCTCTACCAAATTCACCTCCTGCACTGACTTGGGTAATTTTTGGATTGTAGGTAATGGTTTTCACTATTAAAGGGTCGGGGTGGGGTTGTGAGTCGCCGGTTGCTTGATCGTAGCCGAGTTCACCGCGCTCGTTACTGCCCCAAGCCAAGACTTCTTGCTTCATCGACACTGCTAGGGAGTGTGAGCCGCCCGCACTAATCTGGGTGATGTTGTCAAACATGTCACCAGCACGCACCGGCGTGGGCTCAGTAATAGGAGTGGTAGTACCAACGTTGGTGCTGCTGCCGGTCTGCCCGTAGAAGTTGTCTCCCCACGCATACAACCTATGATTACTAGCCAAAGCCAGAGCATGCCTTTCGCCGGCGCTGACTTGGGTGAAGGTAACACCATCGGGCGTTTTTACCAGAGTTGGGCGACTAGCTGAACCTCCGACCGTACCGTTACCAAGCTGACCGTGGTCGTTACGACCCCACGCATAAATATTGCCCTGAGTACTGATAGCCAGAGAGAAATTATGGCCTGCGCTGACCTGGGTGAACGTGATATTGCCTGGTGGCATTGGTGGCGTGACGGTGGCGGTGTTGGGTGCGTTGGCCGGGCCGGAGATGGGGGAGAGGGTGAAACCGTTGTTGGTTTCTGATTCTTGCGTTGATGGTATCGGCTGCGTGCCTGCGTTTGGGGTGGGGTTAGCGTGGACTGGTGTTGGGTGCGCTGAACTAGCGGACCCCCCCCCCCAGGACGGTCAAGGACAGGAGCGCTGCTATAGCGCTCGCCGTGCGAATGTGTCGCATAACCCCTCCAAACGGGTGCTACCAGTGCTGGAAAGCACTCTACCCGCGCATAAACTCAAGAAACTTGCTTTGGGCGATACGCGGCGAATCTAGTTCCCCAACCGATTCAGACACGCTAACGCCCTTCTCATTTAAACCAAGTCTAGCATTACTGTCTGAGTGTGGGTATTCGACCAGTGTAAGTTAAATAGCGAAAGGGGCCTACAGGGAGTACTTCAGCGATTAGTTTGAGTCCTAGGATGTTGGCTTGCGTGATAGCTAATGTGCGCACATACGGGGATAGGCGCCAACTACATCGCCGACTTAACACCTCCAGGAACCTATGTGCACACATTTTGGCGTTTAACCCGGTTTCGAGGAGTACGAAGATGCCGACTCGATGGAGTCGGCATCTTGAAAGCAAAGACGAGACTCACCCCGTCCAGGTATGCTCCAGTCTAGCAAACATTTTCGTGATTGTGAATACTGACATGCACGCGGTTTTTAAGAGCTTGCTTCGAGCGTTTTGAAAGTTCGCGCGCTCCTACGCAAGGTTATTGTATCGATCCAGCCATGGGTTAAGCCGGTTTCAATGGATGACAGCAGTGACATAAGTGCGCCGATGATGCTGTTAATTTTGTATGCTTCTTCGAATAAGTTATCGAAGTGTGCTGCCCGATTGCGAACACGACGAACATAATTCATGTTCTTTGCAATGTACATGCGGCCCTTTTCGGTCGGTTCTACGTTTGGGAAAGCCCTGTATAGAGCTATAGTCCATAGTATTTGTTGCTTTGCTGTCTTTTCACTAGTCGTAGCTTCGCCAATTAGCTTGACCCAAGACCCCCACATGAGGTGTGCGAGAATGTCATCATGGTTGACCGTTAGATCAACTCGATGATGGTGCGGCTCCTTCCATTTTCTGGCATCTTCAAGTGCCAGCTGACGGGCGTTCAGCAAATTCCCTCTGATCAACGCGTTCACTAATTGCGGCGCCTGTCCAGGAAGGCACCAATTGGGGTTCTTTAAGTTTTGTGCACACAAGTGGCGCAGTTCTCTGTCTATGGTATTACGAATAGCAATCTCTACGTAGCCTATTTGTGCTTGGAGCAGGCCCGCGAAGTCTTGGTTCCATTTGCATAAGCTGATAGCTTTTTGGTAGTCACCGTCGGTGCTTTTTAGGTATCGCTTGAATCGTGCCGCACTAAATAAGAGCTCTGCATAGTTGGCAGACGGATCGGGCTGTATGGGTGTAAAACCGTGACTTTCTTCTGAAGTCATCGCCGCCCTCCAAACTTTTTGCCGCGCGGATACCTGTAGGCCTGACTCTAGTGTTTTTGACTACCCAATTTTGGTGAAAACTAATAATGTGGGTAACTCACCCAAGTTTCGCAGTTTTGTGCATAACTGAGACGAGTCGACATCGGCTACGGGTGAGCGCGATTCTGTACCTAGGACACAAGGGCTTCGCATACTCGCACAATCGTGATAGTAGGAAGCGCTGTAGTATTGATGCGGACTGGCAGTTGGGAACTTGCGCGCATTGGAAGCAGGTACTTGTTAGGAAGCAAAAAGAAATGTTCTTTAGACGGAGTTGAATTCTTGGTTTGGTTATAGCAGGTCGAGCTTATGAGCGCGACGCTCTGCAAGGTGGAAGATAGTTCTTAATGCCGGGGGAATGCCCCCGGCTCTTGGAGCCTTCCTTATTGCTAAGGGAAGCGTTTTTAATTATAGGTTGTTTGGTTGGACTAATCAACACTTAATGCTGACCGCGGTGAAGTGGCTGCTGGTCTTTTCTGCTTGCTGAGCTGATTGGGGCTCGCCAAGGGCGGGGGCGGCGTGGCTGGGGGGCAATTGCTTAGGGCTGCGGATAGAGTAGGGGGTATGAGTGCCTTTGCGGCGCGGGGCTGGCTGGATTGAGCTGGGCCGGGCGCGGGCGAGTGGGCACGTAGTGGAAAATACAGCAGAAAAGGACGCAAGAATGCCAGGAGCAAATCTGACTCGCGTGGAAGCTGAAGAGCGCGCGAGCATCATTTCCAACCCCAAGTACACGGTGAGCCTCGATCTGACTCGCGGCGCTAAGACCTTCGCTTCGGAAGTTGTAGTCACGTTCGACGCTGCTAAGCGCAATGCGGCGAGCTACCTCGATTTGATTGCCTCCCGCGTGGAATCGGTTGAGCTCAACGGCGTGGCCCTCGACCCGGCCGAGGTCTACCAAGACAATCGCATTATTCTCAAGGGTTTGAAGGCCCACAACGAGGTGAAGGTTGCTGCCCTGTGTGACTACTCCCGCACCGGCGAAGGCCTGCACCGCTCCGTGGATCCCTCCGACGGGCGCGTGTATTTGTACACCCAGTTCGAGGTGCCGGATGCTCGCCGCGTGTACGCAGTATTCGATCAGCCCGATTTGAAGGCCACGTTTGACTTCTCCGTAGTTGCTCCCGAATCGTGGACTGTCTTGGGCAATATGCCTACCAAGTCTTGCGAGGCAGTAGACCAGCAGACTGAGCGCGGCACCTTGGAGCAGGCTCCGGCCGAGGGCTGCAAGCGTTGGACCTTTGAAACCACGCCGATGATGAGCTCCTACTTAACCGCTATTTGCGCTGGCCCCTACGCTCAGTGGACCACCGAATATGCCAACGAAGACGGGCGCACTGTGCCCATGGGCCTCTACTGCCGTCAGTCTTTGAAGCCCGCTCTCGAAAAAGATGTGGACTATCTCTTCGACATCACCCAGAAGGGCTTCGCCTTCTATGCCAAGACCTGGGGCGTGCCTTACCCTTACGCCAAGTACGACCAGATTTTCGTGCCCGAATACAACGCCGGCGCTATGGAAAACATTGGCTTGGTGACCTTCCGCGACCAGTACATCTTCGAGTCCAAGGCCACCGGTGCCAAGGTGAACCGCCGCGTGGAGACCGTCTTGCACGAGCTGGCTCACATGTGGTTCGGCGATTTGGTGACCATGAAGTGGTGGAACGACCTGTGGCTCAACGAATCCTTCGCCGAGTTCATGTCGACTCTGTGCACGGCTGAGGCCACTGAATGGTCAGACGACTGGGCCACGTTCTGCATGGGGGAGAAGGGCTGGGCCCTGCGCGAGGACCAGCTGCCCACCACCCACCCGATTGTGGCTCCTATCAACGATTTGCACGATACCGAGGTGAACTTCGACGGCATCACCTACGCCAAAGGCGCTTCCGTATTGAAGCAGCTGGTGGCTTACGTGGGCCGCGAGCAGTTCTTCCAGGGCATCCACAACTACTTGGAGAAGCATGCTTACTCCAACGCCACTTTGAAGGATTTGCTGACCGAGCTTGAGGCCACTTCCGGCCGCGACTTGGGCCAGTGGTCTAAGGTCTGGCTGCAAGAGTCGGGCATTAATACGCTCACCTCGCACGTTTCTACCGATGCAAACGGCGTTATTACCGCCATGTCTATCGAGCAGAGCGCTCCGGAAGAGTATCCGGTGCTGCGCCCCCACCGCCTGGCCATTGGCTTCTACTCGGCTCAGGCCGACGGTAGCGTAGCGCGCACCGACCGCTTCGAGGTCGACATTGACGGCGCATCCACTGAGATTACCGAGCTGGTAGGCAAGCAGCGCCCCGACCTGATTTTGGTCAACGACGACGACTTGACCTACGCCAAGCTGCGTCTAGACGAGGCTTCGCTCAAGTTTGTGGAGGGCAACCTCTACCGCGTCGAGGACCGCCTGGCCCGCGCTATCGTCTCCCTAAGCATGTGGGATATGACGCGCGACGGTGTGTACCCGGCCCAGAGCTTCATCGATTACACTTTGCGCACGCTCTCCACCGAGCACCAGTCCACCAGCATGCGCTACATGCTCTCCTGCCTGTCTACCACGGCCCACGACTACACGGCTCAGGCCACCCGCCCGGAGGCCCTAGAACAGGTAGCACAAGGCCTATGGAAGCTGGCTTCGGCTGCTGAGGCCGGCTCCGACGAGCAGCTTCAGCTCCTCCAGGCCTACCTGGGCTACGGCGACGACGAGGACTTCGAAGACCACGCCCGCGCCCTGCTGGCTGGCACGAGTGAGCTGGAAGGCGTAGAAGTCGACAACAACATGCGCTGGGCAGTCATCCACGCTCTCGCCGCACAAAACATGGCTTCCGAGAGCGAAATCGAGGCCGAATTAAGCAAACGTGATACCACTGAGAACCGTGAGTTCGCTATGGGTGCCCGCGCTGTGCGCCCCACTAAGGCAGCCAAGGCTTGGGCTTGGGATCAGGCCTTGCACAACAACGACCTGACCAACTCGCAAATCGAATCCGCGGCCGATGGCTTCTCGGGCTCGGGCAGCAAGGACCTCTTCGCTCCCTACATTGAGAAGTTCTTCAGCTCGGTGGACTGGGTCTGGGAGCACAAGACCTTCCACATTGCCGAGACCATCTTGAACCCGCTTTCCGCCGGCGGACTCTACCCCTACAAGGCTGAGCCCCACGACTTGGTTCACGCGGGCGAGGCTTGGCTGGCAGACCACGAAGATGCGCCCAAGGCCCTGCGCGGCATGATTATCCAGAATGTGGAAACTTCACGCCGCACCCTGCGCGTGCGCAACTACAACGAGGGTTTGGCTCGCTAAAGCCATAGTGCGCCCCCATGTAGCATAGGCTCGCAGTAAGTATTACAAGGCCCCGAGAAGCTGGAGTGAAGGCTTCGCGGGGCCTTGCCTATTCTCCTATCCGAAAGCCGGGGCGGGTACTAAGCTGGTGCTGTATGCTTTTCGCGGGTCTCGGCCCGTTCGCGCGCAACATGAGGAGTGCAATGCCAAGGCTATTTGGAACTGACGGTGTAAGGGGATTGGCTAACAGGGATTTGACCTCGCAGTTGGCCTTGGACTTGGGTGACGCAGCGGTGCGGGTGCTCGGAGCAAGTGGCAGTGGCACCAACGGCCGCCGCCGGGCTTTGATAGGCCGCGATACGCGCGTCTCGGGCGACTTCCTCTCTTCAGCGCTGGCAGCAGGTATGGCAGCCGGTGGTTTCGACGTGATTGACGCTGGCATTATCCCCACTCCGGGCATTGCCTACCTCACTTCGGCGCTCAACGTGGAAATGGGCGCAGTGATTTCTGCCTCCCACAATCCCATGCCCGACAACGGCATTAAGTTCTTCGCCCGCGGCGGTTTCAAACTGGCCGACACCAAGGAAGACGAGATTGAATCCGTCTTGGCTCAAGACTGGGATCGCCCAACCGGAGACGGCGTGGGACGCATTTCGCAAGATGCCAGCACCGCAACCAACATGTATATCGAGCATTTGGTTAACGCTGTAGCGCCAGTTGGGGCGGATAAGATTCAGCCCAAGCCCTTGAAGGGCATTCGCATCGTGGCTGACTGCGCCAACGGTGCCACTTCGGCCGTAGCTCCCGAGGCTTTGCGCCGGGCTGGGGCAGACGTAGTGGTGATTAACGCCTCGCCAGATGGCTACAATATCAATAAAAATGCGGGCTCCACCCACCCCGAGCAGTTGCAGGCGATGGTGAAGGCTTCGGATGCGGACATGGGCGTAGCCTTCGATGGTGACGCTGACCGCTGCCTGGCCGTAGATGAAGACGGCAATATGATCAACGGAGACCAGATTATGGGTATTCTGGCCCGGGCTAAGCAGCGCGAAGGCAAGCTGGCTAACGATACGCTGGTAGTGACGGTTATGAGCAATCTGGGGCTCAAGCTGGCCCTAAAAGATATGGGCATAGCTACGGTGCAGACCGGTGTGGGCGACCGCTATGTCTTGGAGGAGATGCTGCGCGGCGGCTTTACCCTAGGCGGCGAGCAGTCCGGGCATGTGATAAACCGCGAGTTTGCAACCACTGGCGACGGTACGCTGACGGCCCTGACCTTGGCTAAAGAAGTAGCGCGCTCTGGTAAGAGCTTGAAAGAGCTGGCTGCCGACTTCCCGCAGCTGCCCCAGCAATTAGTCAACGTGCCGAACGTAGACAAGGCTGCGGCCAACACGAATGCTACAGTGCAGGCTGCTATCGAGCGCGAGGAGCAGCTGCTGGGCTCTACTGGCCGCGTATTGCTGCGTGCTTCGGGCACTGAGCCTTTGGTGCGCGTAATGGTTGAGGCCGAGACCCAGGAGCAGGCCGACGATGTGTGCGGCAGGCTCGCACAGGTAGTTGCCGACGAGCTGAGCTTGTAAGCGTATACGCGGAAAAACGTTGCCGGAGCACCTATTTGCGGGCGTTTTGGCTTGGATAGCGGTGGAGGAAAGTATGTTTGCAGACGAATCGAAGGTCGATGCTGAGCTCAATGCTGACGTGGAGCAGGCCTTGGCCCAGGCGGGGGAGGACCAGCTTTTCCCCATCGTGCAACTGGGCGAGCCCGTCTTGCGCCAGCAGGCCGAGGTTTATAACGGTCAGCTCAAGCACGAGACGCTGGTCAAGCTGATTGAAGCCATGCGCCAAACTATGCACGAAGCGCCAGGCGTGGGCCTCGCAGCCCCTCAGATTGGCTTAGGGCTAGCGTTTGCGGTACTCGAAGACCATGTGCGCGACGATGAAGACGACCCGCGCGAGATTGCTGAAATGCCCTTCCGCGTGATTATCAACCCGCGATATGAGCCTATCTCAGATGTAACTGCCAGCTTCTTTGAAGGCTGCCTCTCCTTCGAAGGCTACCAGGCAGTGCGGCGGCGCTGGGTCGACATTAAGGCCTACTGGGAAGACGAGAACGGTAAGGCTCACGAGGAGCGCCTGCACGGCTGGCCTGCCCGCATTTTCCAACACGAGACCGACCATTTGAGCGGCGAAGTCTACATCGACAAGGCACAGCTGCGGAGCTTGACTTCCGACGAAAACTTGGGAGAATACTGGGCGTATGATCCGGTACCGGCCCAGGCTGCTGAAGAGCTGGGATTTGAGCTTTAGGCGCTATCGTAGGCGGGTAGGCGGGCGCTCGCGGTTCGGGCGGTTCGCTACTAGAATGGAAGAGTAACGACCATAGCCTCAACGAAGGAGTATTGATTATGGACGAGAAAGCATTGGTAAGCAAGCTGTCCGCAGCTCAGACTGTCGACGAGATTATTGCTATCTCCAAGGAGGCGGGCAATGAGCTCAACTACGAGCAGGCAGACAAGCTGATTAGCCGCATTATGCAGACCAAGAACGATGCTGCCCAGCTTTCGGGCGACACCGTTGAGAAGATTGCCAAGGAAGTCTTCGGTATCTGAGTTTTTTGCTCGCGTTTGCGCGTGAGTAAGGGCCCCGCAAGGAGTGGTTTCCTGCGAGGCCCTTTTTGTGTGTAAGACTTCGTGTGTGTTGCTTCGTAGTGTTTTCTAACTCCTTGTGGTGCTTGTATTGACAGCGATAGCCGGGGCTAGGGGAGGGCTATTGCGCGCATTCGATAGTGGTCTGCTCAGGATCGATGCAGGCGGGGTCGAGGGTAATTTCGCCAATGCTATCGGCATGAATCATACCACTGGTAGGATTGAGGATACTGTCGATGTGTCCGTCAACTTGAGCGTCTACAGTTGAGTATTCAAAAGCGAGGGTAGTGTTGAGCAGACGGCAGTGGCGTAGGGTCAAATCTTTGATATAGCACAGGCCTTGCAGGCTTTCGATAGTGCAGTTTTCGAAGGTGAGATGCTTGGAGTTCCAACCCAAGTATTCGCCGTAAATGCGCGAGTTGGTGACCGTCACGTTGCTGGTGTTCCAGAAGGCATCTTTGGATAGGATGCGCGCGTTGTCGATAGTGATGTCGCTGCAACCGTCGAAAGCGTAGTTGCCGTCGAGATTAAAGCGGCTGGTCCGAATCCCGGTGCTATCTTTGCCAAAGTAATCGCCCTGGGCGCTTACGTTGTCCATCTCAATGTCAGAGCACGACCAGAGCGTTTCGCTAGCGTTGGGCATAGTGACATCGTTCAAGCTAATTCCCGAGGAGCGGCGGAAGGTCTTGGGCGCCTCAATAGTGGAGTTGCTTATGGCGATGTTGTGGGTATACCAGATGCCTGAGCGAGCCATCTCAAAGAGCGTGCAGTCCTCCATTCCAACGTCATTGCAATACCAGAGCGGATACTTCCACTGAAAGAGCGAGCCCTGCAAGCGCACATCGCGAGCATGCTTAAGAGGAGACTCCCCATCTGCAAAAGTAACGCGCACAAAGTCCTGCCCCTGAGCCCGGAAAGCTGCCCGCTCCCCAGTAAG
The DNA here is from genome assembly GCF_033095945.1 of Bombiscardovia apis. Classification (NCBI taxonomy): domain Bacteria; kingdom Bacillati; phylum Actinomycetota; class Actinomycetes; order Bifidobacteriales; family Bifidobacteriaceae; genus Bombiscardovia; species Bombiscardovia apis. Next base: position 574,087 of record NZ_AP026800.1, read on the forward strand.
CCGCTCCTGCACGCGCACGGGCCTATCAAGCGCCCCAGCTCCCGCAGTTCCCTCACGCGCACCACCCAAGCCAGCCATACCCATTCCTCCCCAATCCAAAGCCACCCGGCAAAACCGCCGAACCCCCAAAAACCCTATACCTTCAACCCACTCGAAGTGCAAGCTCATTGCATAAGAATTGAAGAACAAATGTGAACTGCAACTTTGACAACACCTGTAGTTTCTCTGTACGGTACTGGTCAGCATGAGTATTTATTTATGCCATGATAAACAGATATCAATCGTTCGGCCCGGCTTTCTTTGGAAGGTGCGGGCCGGATCTCTTTTTTGTGAGTCCCAGCTTTAATTGTCTGTTTACTTTGCCGTTGCACTTGGAATGGGTTCAATGATTGTTGTATGAAGAATCAGTCAGTTTAGCAGTTTTGCTCACATAAGTCAGCTGCTGGTTTGATGAATTGCAAAAGTGTATTGACGAGGGCGGACGGGATAATGGGGGGATGGAGATGATTTTGCTCAATGATGCTCGGGTGCTGGCTGTTCAGCTGCGGGAGAGTGGTGAGGAGATGGTTTCGCTCGCCGGGCTGGGCGCGCGCCTTGAGGTGGACTGGTCGCGCTCGCAGATTGCCTCGAATTCGGAGCGGTTCTGCTATGCTCGCCGCACGGTTGGGCAGATGCTGGTCAAGGCCGCGCAGTCTTTGCCTCAGGGATTGATCTTGTATCTCAAGGAAGCGTATAGGCCTTACGGGCGGCAGATTAAGTCGTTTGAGGAGAGCCTAGATTGGTTTGCTGAGCGCAATCCCGGGCTTGATGCAGACGAGATATATCGGCTCACCTGCCAATATGTGGCACCGCCGCAAGTGGCCGGGCACCCAACTGGCGGCGCAGTCGACGTGACCCTCATGCGAGATGGCCATGAGCTCGATATGGGCTGCGCTTTCAACGAAGAGCCCGAGGCTCCGCGCAATCTGCCTTACACCGAATGCCCGTATGTAAGTGAAGACGCGCAGGCGAATCGCAAGCTACTTGCCGATGCTATGAGTGCCGCCGGTTTCGTCAACTATCCGAGCGAGTGGTGGCACTGGTCGTACGGCGATGCCTACTGGGGTTTTGTGAGCCACAATCCCGCCTGCTATACAGCGCAAGACGAGACTTCGTTAGAATAAGCCGTTTAGGGAATTTGCCTTACAGAGAAGATAAGTAGTTTGCGCGGGAGGGGTGCGCGCTGCCTCAGTGTTGTTTGAGTACTTGTAGCAGGACAACAACAATCACTGCTGCAATGATGAATGGGATCATGTAAAACAAAGCCACATAGTGAGCTGTGCTAAGCTCCGGGTGTTGCAGTAGGTCTAAATAACCCTTCAACGTGTGCAAAGCACCAAACATCAGAATTGCAGCGAAAATGAGCCATTGCATCACCGTCAGTGCGATGCTAACTAGCGATTGAGCCGATGCTGCGTCTAAAGAATTCATCATTTCATCTACTCCCTGATATCTTTTGCTCCGCATTGCCTACGGTTCTATACCTATATTTCGATCTTCTCGATTACACAGAGCTTATATTGACTAAGAAAAGTTCATATAATCTTCGCCACCTCCTTTGTCGGTGAAGATGTCTGCTCAATGCAGGCATGGTGATATTTTATCAAAAACATTTGGTTAGTCACATCTGGAACAGTCTTCGAATATAGTGATTATCACGGCTATGAATGGAAGCCTTTGGTTGAAAAACTTGCGGCAGGCCTCACATGTAGCGAGAAGTGTGTCCCGATTAAGGGAGCGCGCTAGCGACGCCGGTATTTACGCCACATTCGCTCGTACTCTTGCCCGCTAGCACCGACTCTGATGGCCTCGATGTCGGCTTTCACTGCGGCTTTCTGTGTTTCGAGCTGCTGGCGTCGCGCTTGGGGAAGGGGGAAGAGCCCGAGGCTCCGCGCAATCTGCCTTACACCGAATGCCCGTATGTAAGTGAAGACGCGCAGGCGAATCGCAAGCTACTTGCCGATGCTATGAGTGCCGCCGGTTTCGTCAACTATCCGAGCGAGTGGTGGCACTGGTCGTACGGCGATGCCTACTGGGGTTTTGTGAGCCACAATCCCGCCTGCTATACAGCGCAAGAGGAAGCAGCAATAGAAGCTGCGAGCTAGGGGAGTTGCCTTCAAGTGGGGATTGTGAAATAAACTGCGCGGAACTGGTGCGCGCTGCCTTGTGCCCCGGATGCGATTCGAACGCACGACACCTTCTTTAGGAGAGAAGTGCTCTATCCCCTGAGCTACCGGGGCAACGCTACACTACTGTAGCACGGAGCCTGCTGTTTGTGGGCCTCCTTGTGTTGATGCGGATAGTGGCACGCCACGGGCTGAGCGGTCGCGGGTAGCGCTCACAATCGGAGTAAGAGCAAACTAAGATAGGAGTTGGGCGGATGGCAAAAGTGCGGCGGGTGCCTGGAGTGCGGTTAGTGCTCAGCTTTCTGGCTCGCGCCCTGGCTCTTATAGCGCTCATTGGCACCGGCGCTCACTATTTGCCCAGCCAGTTTGCGGCCTGGCCCTTTGTGCCCGAAGTGGTGTCGCTCACACCCTGGTATGCGCTCGCTGCCCTCATAGCGCTGGTCTTGTCTCTGCTTTCTCGCCGTTGGTTTACCTCTTTGCTGGCTCTGGCCTGCCTGTATGTGGGCGTCTCCTGGCAGCTGCCGTTCTTTTCGGATGAGCACACGCTGCCCAAGGATGCTTTGGCGGCTGGGGCTGCTGAGCAACCGATAAAAGACGACTATGCGGCTCGTGTGATGACGGCTAATGTGTTCCGCGGCCACGCAGATGCGGCGACTATCGTGCAGGTAGTGCGAGACAATCGCGTGGAAGTGCTGGCCCTGCAAGAGACGACCGATGACTTTGTGAAGCGCTTAGAGAAGGCTGGCATTAAGGACTATCTGCCCTATTCCAAGGTCTCCTCCGCGGACGGCAAATATGGCAACGGCTTGTGGTCGCTTACCCCGCTGGGTTCGCCGGCCCGCGACGACGTGGACTCTTCCGCCTCTCAAATGCCAGCAGGCACCGTGACCTTTGGCCAAGACCGCGATATTCGCTTCGTCTCAGTTCACACCACCTCGCCATCTCCGGGCTCCTGGCAGCAGTGGAAGCGCAGTCTCGACGAGCTTTCGAATATGAAGAGCCACGTGTATACCCGCTACGTATTTTTGGGCGATTTCAACGCTACCTACGACCATGCGCCCTTCCGCGACTTTTTGGGCAACCGCTTTAGTGACGCTGCCCGCTATTCCGGCCACGGATTCACCTTTACTTGGCCCATGGATAGGCCCGGCATTCCGCCATTTGCAGGCATTGATCACATTGTGGTAGACCGGGGCATTCAATCAGGGCAGCTCAAAACGCTTTCGATTCCCGGCTCAGACCATCGCGCTCTCGTCGGCACGATTTGGGTGGGGGAGTCGGGCCGCTAGCCAAGCAGCATGCAAAAGTCGGGAGTGCGTGCGCGTGCGGGCGTGTGAGCGGAGGAAGGTTCCTCTCTTAGATGCGAATAAGGCCGGCAGAGCGCTTGCTTGCCGGCCTTACGTGCGCGTATTACGCGAATTACTACTCCAGATTGGACTGGGTGCCCGCAGAAGCCCCAGCGGAGGCCTGCTCAGCCTGAGCTGCATCGAGCTTGGCCCGTACCTGCCCAAGGAGTTCCTGAGCCCGCTTGGCCAGTGCCTCGCCAATCTCCCACTGGTGCATGGAAGCATCCAGGTCGAGCCCGCCTGCCTCCAAGGCTTGCACGGCCTCAATGAGCTGGTCGCGAGCCTGCTCGTAAGGCAGTTGCGCAATAGCTTCGCGCTCCTTATCGCTCAGGGTCGAGGCCAGCGGCTCCTGGCTCTCGGTTTGCTTGCTGGCTTTTGCTGCTGCCATGTTGATCTCCTTGATAGTGTCTTACATTTGAAGGTTGGTGTACAACGCTTTGTTTGGAACGTTGTAGCTGTGCGACTCAGTTGCCCGGCTCTACGGTGGTCGTCTTAGTGGCCTCCAGAGCGCCGCGCTTGAGCGTGATTTTGATTTCGGCTCCGTCGGCTATGGCCGTTGCATCTGAGGCGACAGCCCCGTCTGCGGTCTGCACGACAGCGTAGCCGCGGTTGAGCGTGGACTGCGGTGAGAGCGCAGTGAGCGAAGACTGAAGCTTCTCAACGGTCAGCGAGGCATCATCGACGATTCTGCGCAGGGAAATGTCTAGGCGCACCTGAGCGTCGTCAACAAAACGCTGGGGCTTGTCGAGCATGGTGAGCGGCTGCGTGAGGCTTGGCCGATTGGCATAGCCCTCAATCAGCCGGGTTTCGTTCTCAACCAATGCCTGGATGCGGGCTCCTATGCGCAGGCGGGCCTCCTCGACCATGCCCTCCTGCTCGATAAGGTCTGGCACTACGCGCTTTGCAGCATCGGTGGGAGTTGAAGCACGCAAGTCGGCAGCCAAATCAATGAGCGTCCAATCGTCTTCGTGGCCAATGGCCGAGACGATAGGGGTTTTACAGGCGGCAGTAGCGCGCACTACTGCTTCGTCGGAAAAGCCCAGAAGGTCCTCGAAAGAGCCACCGCCGCGGGCTACGATAATCACGTCCACTGCCGGGTCTGCGTCTAAACGCTCAATGGCGGCCACTACTTCGGGTGGGCACTGTGGGCCTTGTACGTGGGCGTGGACTACTGAAAACTCAATGGTGGGCCAGCGCAGGCGGGCGTTGGTGATAACGTCGCCTTCTGCGCGAGCTTGGGGAGCGCAAATGAGACCGATGCGCTCGGGGAACTCGGGCAGGGCAATCTTGTTATCAGCGTCGAAGAGCCCCTCGCCCTTGAGCTGGCGGCGCAGCTGCTCAATCTGCTCCTTCAAATCACCAGTGCCCACGCGGCGAATGTCGTCGGCCATAAAGCTCAGCCGGGTTTGCTTGGTCCACAAGTCCGGTTTGCCATGAATCACGACTCGGTCGCCCTGGTGGAAGTCGCGGGCCTTAGTGGCAAAAGCGCGGAATCCCATGACGGAGATAGAGATGTCTTCAAAATTGTCGCGCACTGTCAGATAGGCAGAGCCTGCGCGACGGGTATTGATTTCAACGATTTGCCCCTCTACCCAAGCTCCGGGCCAGCGGGCTACCGCGTCGTGATACTTTTGGCTCAGCACCGAGACGGGCCAAGGGCTTTCCGAAGTGGTGTCGCGAGCTAAACGGGGCAGTTCGCTCAAGGGTTTGGGTTGGTCGATGGAGCCGGCAGGGCGCTCGCTACCGCTGCCTGCGAAGCTGAGCGTACCCTCGCCAGGGCCGAACGCCTCTCGAATGGCCATATTTGCTAGCACGGCACCTCCCAAAGAGTATAGATACCTCAACAATTCACCAACTCAGGGACAATTTCATTCACGGTTTTTGTTAGCTGAGACTAGTTAATAATGATGGAAGTGCCGGCAAGGGCTATGGCTTTCCCCTATCATAAGTGTTATGGAACAGCGAGCGTGGCTTCTTTACGGAACACCCTAAGCTATCCTAGATAAAAGATAACCATCCCCATATGCGGGAGCAGATGGTAGCCGCGCTGGAGAGGGAGAGTCATGGGGTTTGTCACCATTCGGGATGTGGCGCGCAAGGCCGGTGTCTCTACTGCCGCAGTTTCTCAGATTTTGCACGACAAAGGGCGTTTCTCGGTTGAGACGCAAAAACTGGTGCGCCAAACCGTTGAAGAACTGGGCTATATTCCCGATTCACGCGCTCAGGCTATGCGTTCCGACTCTACCCGCATGGTGGGTATTTTGGTGCCAGACCTGCGAAACCCCTATTTTGCCAACTTGGTCTCTTCGATGGAGACCATGCTTTACGAGCAGGGTTTTGGCGCCCTTATCGGCACTTCAGACGAGTCCGTCAAGCGTCAAGACAACTTCCTTATGCGCCTTATGGGCCAGCGCATCGACGGCGTGATTGCGGTGCCACAAGGAGACCAAACTCCCGGAATTAAAATGTTGGTAGAGCGTGATTTGCCCCTAGTGTTCGTGGACCGTCGTGTGCCTGGCATGGACGGCACGGTACCCTACGTGGTTTCCGACCCCAATCCGGGTTTGCGCGATGCCTTGGCCACCCTGCGTGATTACGGCCATACGAGCGTGGCTTATGTGGCTCACCCCTCGCTGGGTTCGTTCAGTGTGAACGAGCGTGCTGAGGCCTTCCGAGAGCTGGGCCCCCAGTTCTTTAGCGCCAGCAAAACTGCGGTCTTTTCTTGCGGCGAAAGTCTCGAATCGCGCAAAGAAGCCTTAGATGGAATCCTTGATTTTGGGGCTACGGCAGTAATTTTCGGCTATTCGCCCGACGCTATTAGCTGCATAAGTCTCTTGCGTTATCGCGGCGTTGAGTTAGGTCGCGAAATGTCCCTCGCTTCTTTCGACGATATTGAAGCTTTCCGATTACTCTCACCTCAGGTTGCGGTCATATCTCAACAGGTGGAGCAGATGGGGCAACAGGGGGTTTCGATTCTCCTTGACCACATTCGCGGAGATCACCACAAGGATTGCCAGCCAGTCAGTATTCCCACTAGCTTTGACTTGCGCGGCTCGGTAGGTCGAGTCCAGTAAGTAATTTGGGGTGCGCTAACTCAAGGGGGGTTGAGATGAATACACACGGCGTAATTGGACAGTTTTACGTAAAGCATTTAGACTGATAACTGTTATTGATAAAACGTTATATCAGCTGTTGCTCGATGGGGAGGTGCCGATGCAGGTTACCGTACGCTACGATGCGCTTACGCCCGAACTTTACGCGAGCGTTCGCACCACTGCGCATTTTCCTGAATACGACCCTGCCGACGTGCGAGCAGCCCTCGATGGTAGCTTCTGCTCGGTAGTGGTGTATGCCGATGGTCTGCCTGCCGGAATTGGTAGGGTAGTGGCCGACGGTCGCATCGCCTTCTTCATCAAAGACTTAGTTGTGCTGCCCCAATACCGCGGTCAGCGTATAGGCTCAGCCATCTTGGACGCACTTATTGAGCGCATTAGCCGCTCTTGCTGTGATCACGCTTATGTGGGCTTGCTTTCAGCCAGCGGTAAAGAGGGCTTCTATGAGCGTCACGGTTTTACACGCAGACCTAGCGATGATATGGGTAGCGGTATGATTCGTTTTCTCGACCACACCGAGCCCGGTGCCGCCAGCGCCGACTCGCTACCGCCCTGCCAGCAGGGTTGTGCCGACCAGCCCGAGCCAGCAGCCATCATAAGCGTTCAAGAATCGTAGGTGACGATGTGAACACCGATGGTGTGTACAGCGTAAAGGAGCACTCATAGACTTCATTGTTTCTCTGTAAAAGAGATGGGAACTCCACAATTCCATCCATGCAGCTGTAAACTGTTATATGCGGCTGTTCGACCGCACGAGCGAAAGTGATATTCAAAACTATGCAAGGCCAAGAACTGTTGAATACGAAGGACTTCTCCGGAGGCTCCGTGGTGATTTTCGGCTCCATGAATGCCGACTACACGGTCACTACCAAGCGCTTGCCCACTGGCGGCGAAACTGTAGTGGGCGGACCTCTGACCATCCTGCCCGGCGGCAAATCCTCTAACCAAGCTGCAGCAGTGGCCCGATTGGGCTCTGGTGCCACGATGCTAGGCAAGCTCGGCACCGATGCCAACGGTGACTTTCTAGAGACACAGCTGGTCAAAGCTGGCGTAGACATGAGCGCCGTCTCCCGCTGCGATGGGCCCAGCGGTGCCACTGTCATCACGGTCGACGAGCATGGTGAAAACACTATCGTTATTTCCGCAGGTGCCAATGAGCATGTCGACCCTGCATACGTGGATTCAGTCTCCAAGGAACTGACTTCTGGCTCCGTTCTAGGCCTGTGCCTCGAGAGTCCTATGGAATCGGTGACGCGCGCTGCTCAGCTGGCACACCAGGCCGGCCTGACGGTCGTCCTCAACGATTCTCCCTTCCAAGGCGAATTGCCCCAGGACTTGATTGACAATGTCGACCTGCTGCTGGTCAACGAGCACGAGATGTGGCAGCTGATTAGCCAAGAGGGCGACGAAACTCCTGCGCTTTCTGGCGAAGGCTGGTGGCAGAAGCTGGATTGGGCTGAGATTTACGGTCGCCTCAAGGCCGTGGGCTTCCAGCGGGTTGTGGTCACTCTCGGTTCTGCCGGGTCTATGGTGCTCGAAGATGGAGTGGCCGAGCACGTGGAGGCACTCAAGGTCTCTGCTGTCGATACAACTGGCTGCGGTGATGCCTTTATGGGCGCTATTTTGGCTGGTTTGGCTACCGGGTCTAGTCTTTTGGATTCAGCCCGCGTGGCTTCCTATGTCTCTGCTTATGCGGCGACTGGCCGTGGTGCCCAGTCCTCCTACGGCACGCTTGAGCAAGTGCGCGCTTACTTCGCTGATTGCGATAAGTAAGATTCATACTACAAAGCCCGGCTGCTGAGCCTATTCAAGGCCAGCAGCCGGGCTTTTGCTGTCATCCCTCACTGGCCCATTATGATGTCTGGCGGGCTCTGTGCTCGCTGTACGAATATAAGAGAGGGCCCGATATGATTGAGGGCACCTGCCGAAGCGAGGTGCCCTCACAAGCGTTTTAGCTAGCGATTACTGCTGCTTGCTGTAGATGGTCTTGTTGAAGAGCAAGTAGACCATGAGTCCGACGAAGATGATGGCTGCGTCGAGAAGGAAGAGGTTGGAATAGTTGGCAGCGAAACCGGTGGTGCCGTTAATGGAGCCTCTGGAGAGTGCCGGGGAGCTCATAAGTCCGCCGATGATGGCGATGCCCACGGAGCCGGAAACGTTGATGGCCAAATCGTTCATGCCCACGCCGCGGCCAGACTCATCCTTGGGCAGGGTGTCCAAGACGGTCGAAACCAGCGGGGAGTATAGAAAACCGCCGCCACCGTAGTAGAGGCAGCCGGCCAGCGTGAGGGCAATCGGGCCCCAGTTGATGCAAAATACCGCCAGTACGAAAGCGATAATCTTCATGCTAGCTGCGGTGATGATAGCGGCCTTGCGCCCAATCTTGCCCACAATCCAGCCCGAGGAGATGCCCACGCAAGCACCAACGATGAAGGCCCACACAACGTGCATGGAAACCTGCGAGGTAGTCATGTGGAACATCTTGGTAGCAATGCCGCTGAAGAGGGGGGAGAAGGAATAGTTGGGCAGCCACAGAATCAGAATCAGTGAGATGGCCATGAGCCAGCGCTTATTACGGAAGAAGGCGGGCGTGATGAAGGGGTTGGATGCCTTGTGAATGTAGACTGCGAAGGCGATGAAGAGGAGGGCGGAGAGTGCAATCATCCACCAAGCCTTGTACGAGAAGAACAGGGTGATGAAGGCTGTGGCCGTTCCGAAGATGACGAAACCGACGGTGTCGACCTTCTGACCGTTTCCGGTCCTATCTGGCAGATTCTTCAAGAGCATTGGCAGGAAGAAAACGGTGATGGCGGGGATAAGGAAAAGATACTGCCAGTGGATGGAAGTGAGGATACCGGCTGCGAACACGCCGATTGCTGCCGAAAGCTGGTAGCCGGCGGTAAAGAGGCCAAAGAAGATGACCTTGAGCGAATCCTTCAAATACTTGGTTGCCACAACCAGATAGACCGAACCGGCCACCTGTTCGCCTGCGGTCTGCACGGCGCGGGCTACGATAACGACCCAAATGTTGGGATTGATGTAGAAAGTAGCGAAAAAGCCGCCAATAGAGCCGATTGCCAGCAGGACGATACCAACGACTACTAGTTTTTTGAGTGAGACGAAGTCGCCCAAGGAGCCGTAGACGAAGCAGACGATGCCGAGCACGATGCTGGGAATGGCGGTAATGAGCGAAGCTTGGCTGGGCGCACCTACGGCATCGCCGATTTGTGTAAATACTAGGTTGAATCCTTGTAAACACAGGGTGCCCAAAATAAAGGTAATAAGCAGCGGAATCAGGGCCTTAACAGCCATGTCGCTGGTGATTTCTTGCTGCTCTTTTGCTGCGACTGCCGACGCGCTGCCGGCGGTTGATGAGTTAGACATAATTTCCTCTAATGCTAATAAAAGTGCGGGGAATAGGGGATAGGGGATAGGTGGGGGGGCGATTAGCAGCTGGCTGCCAGGCCACTAATGCGGCCCATGAACTCTTGCAGGAAGCGGTCCTTGTCGACGCCTACGGCCACCTGGGTTGTCTTGACGGGATCGTTGAGGCGGTCCTTGTCTCCAATAGTGCGACCGCGAGTGGGCTCTTCTAGGTCAACTTTAAGATTGACTCCCAGCGTGGTGATGAGGCTGGGGTCGATGGCCACGGCAACTGCCAGCGGATCGTGCAGGCCGCAGCCGCCCAGCTGAGGGGCAGTCTTGGCGTAGGCGCGAATGTAGTAGTCGGTCATATCTGCCAAGAAGTCACCGGCCTTGGTGTGCAAGTCGCGCCATTGCTGGGTTTCCTTAGTGGTCAGAAGCGTTTGCAGAGTCACATCTAATCCAACCATCGTCACCTGTGCGCCCGACCTAAAGAGCGCATCTGCCGCCTCCGGGTCTTGCGAGATGTTGGCTTCGCGCCAAGGGGCTACGTTGCCGCTCACGGTAAGCGCCCCGCCCATAATGACGATGTTGCCAATTTCGTTTATGATGCTCGGGTCGCGCTCAAAGGCGGCAGCAATATTGGTCATAGGGCCAGTTGCTACGTATATGAGGTCCTTGCCGTAGGTGTGTGCGGCGCGGATAATGAAGTCGACGCCGTTTTCCTCTTCCGGCTGGCGGGGTGAGGGGGCGATTTCAGCTTCGCCAACGCCGTTATCTCCGTGGATAAAAGCGGAGACCGGCAAGACTTCGAAGCTGTCTTTGGTGCTTGCATGGGGCAGGCCGGGGAATGCAGGCACTTCCTTGTGTCCGAAGAGATCGGTGACTGCTAAGTCGTTGTGCACGCCCTGCTCAAGTGTGACGTTGCCGTATGTGCCGGTGATGCCTATGAGCTCAACTTCTGGACTGCCGAGCGCATAAGCAATGGCTAGCGTGTCGTCAATTCCAGTGTCAAGGTCGAGGATGAGCTTGTACATAGAATGCCTTTCATATAATTCCAGCGACGGAAAACCTCTTTAAGAGTAACAACCAAGTGTGATGGCAATGACTACTTTGTCGATACAAGGTTGGTAAAAGGTTTTATTGCTTACCATTACATAATAGACGTATCTGCACTGAGCGTCAAAATACGGTTCGGGAAATAGACAATTTCCTCCCGTGCACCGCCCCTAATCTTGCGTCGGGCATACATCGGAAATGAATGACATCGTGGCGTGTTAGGATAAGTCGGAACAAGCAACGATCCGTTATCAGCGGGGAGCTTCCGGAAGAACAGCACTTGAATCTTGCGAGTGCCTACTAGAACCGGCGGGCGGGGCCCGTATAGCCCCTTCAAGCGGTTGTGTTTGCTGGCAAGTTAGCAGCGCAACAAGCGAGGTGGTACCGCGCAGGTGAAGCAATTCGCCCCCGTCCTCGGCCTAGGAATGAGCCAACGAGTCTAGGAGCGTGTGCGGTGAGTCAATCAGCGAATGAACCCTTCAATCCCAACGAGCGGGCGCAATCTGTCTACCCCAAGGCAAGCGAGGGCGCCGCAAACAAGCAGGTGGGCCCCAGCCCCAGCTTCCCCCAGATGGAAGAGCAAGTCCTCAACTATTGGGATCAAGACGATACCTTCAACAAATCGGTAGAGCGCCGCGCCTCGGGAGACAACTCCAGCAATGAATTCGTCTTCTTTGACGGCCCTCCCTTTGCCAACGGATTGCCCCACTACGGCCACTTGCTCACCGGCTATGCCAAAGATGTGATTCCCCGCTATCAGACCATGAAAGGGCGCAAGGTCAAGCGCGTCTTTGGTTGGGATACCCACGGTCTGCCCGCCGAGCTTGAGGCCCAAAAGGAGCTGGGTATTGAGTCGGTAGACCAAATCGAGGCTATGGGCATCGAAAAGTTCAACGACGCCTGCCGCGCTTCGGTTTTGAAATACACCAGCGAGTGGAAGGACTACGTGCACCGCCAGGGTCGATGGGTGGACTTTGACCACGGCTACAAGACGCTCGACATCCCCTTCATGGAGTCGGTCATGTGGGCCTTCAAGCAGCTCTACGAGAAGGGCTTGGCCTACCAGGGCTACCGGGTGCTGCCTTACTGCCCCAAGGATCGCACGCCCCTTTCGGCCCACGAGCTGCGCATGGATGCCGATGTCTACCAAGACCGCCAAGATACCACCGTTTCCATGGCCGTGAAGCTGCGCGACGAAGAAGATGCCTACGCCGTTTTCTGGACCACGACTCCTTGGACGGTGCCCACCAACTTCGCTATCGTCGTTGGTGCCGACATCGATTACGTGGAAGTTCAGCCGGTCGAGGGCCAGTTCGCCGGTAAGAAGTTCTACTTGGGCAAGGCCCTCCTGCCTTCCTACGAGAAGGAACTGGGCGAGGGCTACCAGATTGTGCGCGAGCTCAAGGGCTCCGACATGGTCGGCTGGCGCTACTGGCCCGTCTTCCCCTACTTCGCAGACGAAAGCGCGACCGCTCAGGGCGCAGTGCCCGGCCCCAACGCTTATCAAATCTTTACCGCAGACTACGTAGACACCGCTGAAGGCACCGGACTTGTGCACCAGGCTCCCTACGGCGAAGACGATATGAACACCCTCAACGCCCAAGGCATCAAGTCCACAGACGTACTCGACGAAGGCTGCCGCTTCACCGCTGCCTGCCCCGATTATGAGGGCGAATACGTCTTCGATGCCAACAAGCCGATTCTGCGCAACCTGCGTGATGGTAGCGGCCCCTTGGCAGCCATCCCTCAGGAGCGCCGGGCCCTACTCTTCCAAGAGAAGTCCTACGTGCACTCCTACCCTCACTGCTGGCGTTGCGGCACCCCGCTTATCTACAAGCCCGTCTCTTCTTGGTTCGTTTCCGTTACCAAGTTCAAAGACGAAATGCTTCAGCTCAACCAAGAAATTAACTGGATTCCCGACAACGTCAAAGAGGGCCAGTTTGGCAAGTGGCTGGCCAACGTGCGCGACTGGTCCATCTCCCGTAACCGCTTCTGGGGCTCGCCCATCCCGGTGTGGGTGTCAGACAACCCTGCCTACCCGCGAGTAGACGTGTACGGCTCCCTCGAAGAGCTCCTGCGCGACTTTGGCGATTATCCGCGCGACGGCAAGGGCGAAATCAACATGCACCGCCCCTACATCGACAACCTGACCCGCCCCAATCCAGACGACCCCACGGGCCAGTCCACAATGCGCCGCATCACCGACGTCATGGACTGCTGGTTCGAGTCCGGCTCTATGTCGTTTGCTCAATTCCACTATCCCTTTGAGAACAAGGAATATTTTGAGCAGCACTTCCCGGCTGACTACGTGGTGGAATACATCGGCCAGACCCGCGGCTGGTTCTACCTCCTGCATGTGATGGCCACGGCCCTCTTCCACAAGCCTGCTTTTGAAAACGTCATCTGCCACGGCATCGTGCTCGGCGACGACGGCCAGAAGATGAGCAAGCACCTACACAACTATCCAGATGTGAACGAGGTCTTTAACGAGTACGGCTCCGACGCTATGCGCTGGTTCCTTATGAGTTCGCCCATCCTGCGCGGCGGCAATCTTATCGTGACCGCCAAAGGCATTCGCGACACCGTGCGCCAGGTGCTCCTACCTATCTGGTCGTCTTACTACTTCTACACCCTCTACGCCAACGCGGCCAATGGGGGAGCGGGCTACGACGCTCACCGCCTTAGCCCCGAGGAAGTCGACGATCTCCCAGCTATGGACCGCTACCTGCTGGCAGCCACCCGCCGCCTTGTTGAGGGCTTGCAGCGCTCGCTCGACGATTTCGCTATCTCTGACGCCTGCGCCAAGGCCTCTGAGTTTATCGACCTGCTGACTAACTGGTACATTCGCAACAACCGAGACCGCTTCTGGTCCGAAGACGCGCGCGCCTTCGACACCCTCTACACGGTCTTGGAAGTCTTCTCTAGAGCCATTGCGCCCCTGGCTCCTATGGAGACCGAGGAGATTTGGCGAGGGCTTACCGGCGGCGAGTCAGTCCACCTTGAGGATTGGCCCTTCTTGACCGATGCTGCCACCGGTGAAAGCACCGAGCTCGGCTTGGTATTGCGCGACGACCCGGCTCTGCTGGCGGCTATGGAGAAGGTACGCGAGATTGTCTCTTCCACGCTCTCCATGCGTAAAGCTGAGCAGATTCGCGTGCGCCAGCCCCTCTCCGAGCTCTCAGTCATTGTGGAAGACCCGCAGGCAGTAGCTGCTTACGAGGGTATCCTCAAGTCGGAGCTCAACGTGAAGTCTGTAGACTTCTCCACGCTTGAGCAGGCTCAGGAGCAGGGTCTGCGCATCTTGCAAGAGCTCAAGGTCAACGCTCGCGCGGCTGGCCCCAGGCTGGGCAAACAGGTCCAGTTCGCTATCAAGGCATCCAAGACCGGCGCTTGGCACTTAGACGGCGGCACTCCGGTGGTGGAAACCCCTAACGGCGACATCGCCCTAGAGCCGAGCGAATACGAGCTGATAAACCGCGTAGAAGAGAGCCAGGCTGAGGGTAGTGATTCCAAGGCCTCAACCGCCCTCCCAACCGGCGGTTTCGTAATCCTCGACACCCAGCTCACGCCCGACTTGGAAGCCGAAGGCTACGCGCGAGACTTGATTCGCCTAGTCCAAGACGCCCGCAAGGCTGCCAACCTCGACATTGCCGACCGCATCGCGCTGTCTCTAACCTTGCCGGCCGCCGAGGCCCCCAAGGCCAGCCAGTTTGAGTCTCTGATTGCGTCCGAGACCTTGGCCAGCAGCGTGACCATCGAGTCCAGCGACTCCGCCCAGGAGCCCCAGGTCCAGGTAACCAAGGCCTGATTCTCCCTAAACACCAGTGCCCCGCGGGTTTACGCTCGCGGGGCACTGGTGTTTAGGGGGGGGGCAAAGCCGGCTATGGGGCGCTCCTCCGGTTGTGGTTGGGGAGCGCTGGTTTTGGTAGCCTGCTTTCCGCCGGGTGTCAGCGGGGCAATGGGTTAGCGGGTTAGTGGGCGGAGGTGGTGGTGTGTTTGGTTACTTTCAGCTGCTTGGCTGAGAACTGGTGGCCGGCGTAGGTTATGGCTGTCAGGGTTGACAACGCCAGCAGTGTGCCGCCGCCTAGGCGTTGGATGGGCAGCGCTCCGGCCTGGGGCAGGGTGAGGAAGGTGTAGTAGTCGTAGGGCAGGGGGTAGTCGGGTTGGGCGATGCCGCCTAGGGTCCAGTGGATGTTGGCGGTGACTCTGCCTTCGGGGTGGGCTGGAGCCGTTGTGTCCCAAGTGGGGTCGTTCCATGCGGGGGTCGGTGTGGCTTCGGTTTGGTCGAATTTGATGCCAGTGACGATGATCTGGGGGATGCCCACGGGCCCGGGCGTCCTGCGGTTGGTGGTGGTGCCGTTGCCGAGTTGGCCGTAGCTGTTGTTTCCCCAGCTGTAGGTGTGGTGGTCGCTGCCGATAATCAGGCCGTGATTGCCGCCTGCGCTGATGGTGGTCCAGGTGTTGGTGGGGTTGCCGCTGCTGGCCGGGTTGACGGGTGTGGGTGTGCTGCGGTTGGTGGTGGTGCCGTTGCCGAGTTGGCCGTAGTAGTTGTTTCCCCAGCTGTATGCGTGGTGGTCGCTGCTGATGGCGAGGCTGTGGCCCGCGCCTGTGCTGATGGTGGTCCAGGTGGTGTCTGGTTTGCCTGCTGGGTCCTTGACGGGTGTGGGTGTGCTGCGGTTGGTGGTGGTGCCGTCGCCCAGCTGGCCGTACTCGTTCCATCCCCAGCTGTATGCGTGGTGGTCGCTGCCGATGGCCAGGCTGTGATACTCGCCTGCGCTGATGGTGGTCCAGGTGTTGGTGGGGTTGCCGCTGCTGGCAGGGCTGACGGGCGTTGGCGTAGTCCGTCTGGTGGTGCCGTTGCCGAGTTGGCCGTAGTAGTTGTTTCCCCAGCTGTATGCGTGGTGGTCGCTGCTGATGGCGAGGCTGTGCCGGAGGCCTGCGCTGATGGTTGTCCAGGTGGTGTCTGGCTTGCCTGCTGGGTCCTTGACGGGTGTGGGTGTGCTGCGGTCGGTGGTGGTGGTGCCGTCGCCGAGTTGGCCGTAGTAGTTGTTTCCCCAGCTGTATGCGTGGTGGTCGCTGCTGATGGCGAGGTTGTGGCCCGCGCCTGCGCTGATGGTTGTCCAGGTGGTGTCTGGTTTGCCTGCTGGGTCCTTGACGGGTGTGGGTGTGCTGCGGTCGGTGGTGGTGCCGTCGCCCAGCTGGCCGTACCCGTTCCATCCCCAGCTGTAGACGTGGCCGTCGTCGCCGATGGCGAGACTGTGAAGGTCGCCTACGCTGATGTGGGTGAAGTGGACGCCGGCGGGTGTTTTCACGCGTACGGGCTGGCTGCGGTTGGTGGTGGTGCCGTCGCCCAGCTGACCGTCTTGGTTGTTGCCCCATGCGTAGGTGTTGCCGTCGGTGCCGATGGCGAGGCTGTGCTGGTCGCCTGCGCTAATTTGGGTGTAGGCGAAGACGGTGGTGGGGTCGGGTGGTGTGATGTGGATGGGGTTGCCGCCGGTGTCGGGGCCGGAGGTGGGGGAGAGTTTGAACTCCCATGCCTGCCAGGTGGCTTTCAATGTTTTGTTGCTGTTGATGGGTTGGGTGAAGTCCCATGGTTGGTTGGTGGTGGTGTCGGCCCAGCCGGTGAACCGGTGGTGCTCCCAGCTGGGGTCGGGGCTGGGCCAGTCGATGGGCTGCGGGTCGTCCGAGTACACGAACTGGTCGCCTGGCAGCGCGCTACTGCTGTGCCCGGTAGCGTCGCCCAAGACAAACTTGACCTTGTAGGCGGTGGCGTAGGTGTAGTGGAGGGTGACGGTGCCGGTGTAGTAGTTGGGGTTGGTGACGTTGCCGTTGGGGCCGAGGGCGTCGATGTGGTAGTGGACCACGACGTTGGCTGGTCCCGCGCCGTGTAATGGCACGTGCATGTCCCAGGCGCCGGTTGTGGTATTGATGGTTTTCTGGCTGACGGACGTGCCGTCGAAGGTGACGGTGTCGATCACGTATTTGGCTGTTCGCACCTGTATGGGTGTGTTTTTGTCGGCGCTGTTGTCTGGCGGGTTGCCGGCACCGTTGGTGCCGTTGCCGAGTTGGCCCTCGGCGTTTCTTCCCCAGGTGTAGGCGTGGCCGTTGTCGGCGATGGCCGCGGTGTATGCTCCTCCCGCGCTGATTTGCGTGTAGTGGGCTCCGGGCGCGAGCTCGCCTTGACGTACCTTGATTGGCGTGGTGACGGTGGTCTCGGTGCCGTTGCCGAGTTGGCCCTGGGTGTTGTCTCCCCAGGTGTAGGCGTTGCCGTCGCTAGCGATGGCAACGGTGTGCGTTCCGTCCGCGCTGGTCTGGGTGTAGTGGGCTCCGGGTGTGAGCTCGCCTCGGCTGACTTTGACGGGTGTTTTGGCGATGGAGCCGTTGGTGCCGTTGCCCAGCTGTCCGTAGTCGTTTCTTCCCCAGGTGTAGGCGTTGTCGTCGCTGGCGATGGCTACGGTGTGGTTCGAGCCCGTGCTGACGCTGGTGTAGTGGGCTCCGGGTGTGAGCTCTCCAGCGCCGACCTGGCCGGGCGTGCTCTGGATGTTGCCGCTGGTGCCGTTGCCGAGCTCGCCGACGTAGTTGTCTCCCCAGGTGTAGGCGTTGTCGTCGCTGGCGATGGCCGCGGTGTGCATTCCTCCCGCGCTGATTTGTGTGTAGTGGGCTCCGGGTGTGAGCCCTCCTTGGCTGACTTTGCCGGGCGCGCTGGTGTTTCCTCCTCTGGTGCCGTTGCCCAGCTGGCCGGCGTTGTTCGCTCCCCAGGTGTAGGCGTTGTCGTCGCTGGCGATGGCGGCGTTGTGGTAATCGCCGGCGCTGATTTGTGTGTAGTGGGCTCCGGGTGCGAGCTCGCCTTGGCTGACTTTGACGGGTGTGGGGGCGTTGGGGCCGCTGGTGCCGTTGCCGAGTTGGCCTTGGGTGTTGTTTCCCCAGGTGTAGGCGTACCCGTCGTCGCCGATGGCCAGGCTGTGCCCGCCGCCTGCGCTGATCTGGGTGAAGCGTACACCCACGGGCGTATGGACGCGTACTGGCAGGTTGCGATTGGTGGTGGTGCCGTCGCCCAGCTGACCGTCTTGGTTGTTGCCCCATGCGTAGGTGTTGCCGTCTGAGCCTATGGCCAGGCTGTGTCCGCTGCGTGAGCTGATCCGGGTGAAGTAGACGCCGCTTGGCGGGGCGGGAGGTGTGATGGTGGCTGTGGCGTCGGCGTTGGCGGGGCCTTTGGTGGGGGAGAGGGTGAATCCGTTTACGGTTTCAGAAGTTTGCTGGTTGCCGCGTGTGAGCTGGCTGGAGGGGGTGTTTGGGGTTGGTTCAGCGTGGGCTGAGGTCGTGAGACCGATTGCCCCCCCCCCAAGGACAGTCATGGCTAGTGTCACGATAGTGGCGCTAGCAGCTCGCAGACTACGCATTATTTCCCTCCAAAACGGCCTACAGCACGCTTTTAGGTGTGGGCCGGTACTTAATAGCCAAGTAATCAATAAGTGGGTTCTATGCGGCGAAATTATGGTTCCCCAACCAATTCAAGCACGCAAAATACCCGTATCTAACCACCAAGTCTAGCATCGCAGTCGCAAGGCCGCATCCGCCACAGGTTTCATGCTCGCGGGGCACTGCTGTATATGCCTATTGCCTATTGCGGAGGGGGTTGCTGTACCTGCGTTTGTTCGCAATCTGGTAGCCGGCAAGAACCATTCCACCCATCGTGCCGATGGACATAATGGCTGCTCCGCCTATACGTCGAGTGGGAGTAGCTCCCGCAGCGGGCAGAGGAAGGCTGTCGTAAGTGAAAGGTAAAGGATAATCATCTTGTGCTTGACCGCTGATTGTCCACTGTATTTTGACCGTGGCTGGGCCTGGTGCGTGGTCTGGGGCGGTGACATTTTCCCATACCCCTTTAGTGCTGTTCCACGTGGGAGGGCTGGTGGTGGAGGGAGTGCCATCGAAGGTGACGCCTGTAATCTGTAATCCGTGATCAATCTGCGAGAGTTTGACAGGTTCGGGTTTGTTGCTAGGTGTGCCAGATTCACCGTCTCCGAGCTGGCCGTACTCGTTGTCGCCCCATGTGTAAACTAGTCCTTCGTCGCTGATGGCCAGACTGTGTTGGCCCATGGAAGACACGAGCTTGGTGAAGTGGTGGCCGGCGGGCAGGTCCCCTTGTCTTACGCGCTCTATGCCTCCTTGGTTGCTGGCAGGAGTTTCCCACTGCCATATCCCGTCACCTTTCACGCCGTTGCCGAGCTGGCCGGACCAGTTGCCGCCCCAGCTATATAAAACGCCGTCGGAGTATGCCAGAACATGCTGTCCTCTGGCAGCGATCTGATCAAAGGGCGCTCCAGTCGGTGAGTGTATGACGATGGGCGTGGTTGCACTCCCTCTTCCGATTGCAGAGCTGAAGGGAAAGCCGAGCGAGCCATAATAGTTCCATCCAAAGCCATACAACTGCTGTTGATCGTCTATGGCGAAGACGTGGTTGTCTCCGGAGATGATTTTCACGAAGTGGCGTCCTGCCGGTAGCTCTCCTGGCAGGGCCTTGACGATTGAGGTGCTGACGATGCCTCGGCCAACGTCGCCGTTGGCAAGTTGACCTTCCCAATTGCGTCCCCAACCGTAGATGTCATGGTTGCTAGTCAGGGCCAAACTGTGATATCCGCCCGAACTGACCTGTACGTAGTGGGAGCCGTCGGGCGGGGAAGCGACGAGATGGGGCTGATTGCTGTCGATGCGATCGCCGGTGGCCTGCTGTCCATAATTGTTGCGGCCCCATACGTATACATTGCCTTGATCGTCTAGGGCGGTGCAGTGGAAGGCACCAGCGCCGAGCTGCGTAATGGGGCCGGCACTAGCCGGTATGGCCACCTCAACCGGTACGTTGCTGCTGCCGCGGTCGGTACCAGTGCCCAACATGCCATACCGTCCGTCGCCCCAGCTGTAGACCTTGCCGTCATCGGTCAGGGCCCAGCTGATGTCCCAACCAGCGCACACCTGGATGAAGCGAACATTGTCTGGCGTTTTGACCCGAACCGGGTGAGTGCTGGAAACATAGTCGCCAGTACCGAGTGCGCCGAAGTCGTTTTTCCCCCAAGCATAGAGGGAGCCGTCGGAGGCGATGGCCAGGCTGTGGTACCAGCCTCCGTCCACTTGGGTAAAGCGCAGGCCTTCAGGCGGAGCAGGCGGTGTCACATTTATAGCCGTGCCGCCCGTCGCTGAACCTCTGACCGGGTCGATCGTGAACCGGTAGGGCTCCCACTTGGCTTTTAGCGTCATGTCGGAGGTAATGGGCTCGGTGAAGTCCCAGAAGTGGCCCGGCCTGTCTTCCCAACCCAGAAACCAGTTGTGTTCCTTGGTCGGATTGGTCTTCGGATAGTGAGCGGCTGTCGGGGTGTCTTGGGGTACACGCTGGTCGGGCAGGGCTTGGCTGTCACCTCCGTTGATATCGAATTGGACGGTGTAGAAGGACAGGTACAGGTAGTGCAAGTTCGCTGTCTGTACCTCGCCTGGAGTCATTGCGCCTGAGGAAGTTAGGTAGTTCAACCGGTAGTCTGCATACACGTTAACTTGTTCGGAGCTGTTGATTGGTACCGGCACTTTCCACGCCCCTGAATCCGGATCCTCGGTGTGGCTAGGTACGGGTGTGTTTCCAAACTTTACGTCGGATAGGGTGAATTCTATGATTGGGGTTTCCATAGGAGTGGGCTGGGTGATGGCGGTGGAACCATTGCCCAGCTGGCCGATGCTGTTGTCTCCCCATCCATAGACATAATTGTTGCTGGCCAAAGCAAAGGAGCAGAAGTTCGTTGCGGTTACCTGCGTGTAGTGGGTGGAGATTGGTAATTCGCCTTGATTGATTTGCACAGGGGCGAGCTGGTCGGTGCCTCCATCGTCGCCCAGCTGACCGGTAGCATTGCTTCCCCAAGTGTAGACCTTGTTGTCACTGCCGAGGGCGATCGTGTGGTTTAATCCTGCGCTGACCTGCGTAAAGTGCTCGCCGGCTGGCAGTGCGCCTGTATTGACGAGCACAGGCAATCTTTGTCCAGTTGTGTTGCCGGTGCCGAGCTGTCCGCTCTCGTTGGCCCCCCAAGCGTATAAGACATTATTCGTGTCTATGGCCAAGGCGTGGTTGTAGCCCATGTCCATGCTCTTGAATTGCACATCGTCGGGCGCGGCACCTAGTTTGACCTGCACCGGAGTCGAAGAACGCGTGATTGCACTACCATTTCCCAATACCCCGTATTGATTAGCTCCCCATGTATAGAGCTTGCCGTTGCTGCCCAAGGCTAGTGCGGTGTTTAAACTAGAATTGGCGATCCGCACGTAGTGCTCGCCGGCAGGCAGCTCTCCTTGTGCGACCACAACGGGTAAGTTGCTGGAAGGGGTGAGCCCGTTGCCCAGTTGCCCCATTGCGTTCTGACCCCAAGCGTATATTCTGTTGTCGCTTCCCAGAGCTAAGGCGAAGCCGTTGCCCGCCGCGATTTGGATGAAGTGCTCAGAGGTCGGCAGCGCACCTTGGGCGATGGCTTGGGGCAGGGGCTGATTGATCTGGAGAGGTACAGCAGGGTTCCCCATCTCCCCATACGTGTTGCTGCCCCACGCGTAGATCTTATGGTCGTCGGTCAGTGCCATAGAGAAGGTGCTGCCTACGGTCACCTGAGTGAAATGGACACCGGACGGCGTTTTGGCCCGTATTGGACGAGTGCTGCTGCCGCCGCTGGTACCGTTGCCTAGTTGTCCGAAACTATTATCTCCCCAAGTGTAAACGAGATTATCTGAGCCCAGCGCTATGGAATGCATCACATTTGTCTTGATTTGGGTGAAGGAGACTTTTTTCGGATTTGGAGGTGTGACCGTGGTTTCAGCATTGGTGTACGCCCAACCTTGTGAGGGTGAGATAGTTAAACCGTCCACAGTCTCTGAAGGTGGATTGGAACCACGTTGGAGTTTGCTTATGTCGTCGTTTGCGGGATTAGCTGAACTGTGTTGTGCTATTCGGGAGATACCACAACCTACTCCAACTAGTGAAAGAAGTATCAAAATAGCGCACAGGGTGCGATAACGGCGCATAAAACTCCCCTCTCTAGAAAAGCACAAAATGTGGCTATGCCTTGTCAGAAAACCTGTGCTAAAGCAGCGCAGCCCAAGTTTAAAAGGGTTCCCCAACCCCCTGAGCATGTAAAGCTCAGTGCATGAGATCTTAGTTTAACACCTGCTTACTCAAGATGTCGCCATGAGCGAAGGTTACGGTTTGCCCTGAAAATGAGGGCCTCAGCTTCCATGTCTTGGCTCCTGCGGCGGGAAGAGACCTATGCCCATACATCAGTTCTATTCAGAATTGGCCGCGAGCTGCGCAAATGTGCGCTATTTCACAGAAGAAGCGTCCTCGAAATCCTCCCTTGTACGCCGTTTTGAGAGCTGATAACCCCCGTAGCTAGCGGCGGTGAGGCTGCTGAGTGTCACTACTGCTGGCAATTAGGTGCAAGGAGGGTGAGGTATCTGCATAAGAGAATGTAATCATAGGGAAGCCCCCCCTATGTCGGGGGGGGGAATTAGGTGCTTGGTGGCCGAAAAGTGCGCTTGCTGGCGGCTAATCGCGAACTTTCGGCCATTTTTGCCCTAAAAATGGCACTTTTTTGCGCACTTTTGCCCCTAATCGCGAACTTTCGGCCACTGAGGGGTATACGGGATATTGAGTACAGGCCGTTGGGTAACAAAACGGTGGGGGCTCGCCGGACTGTTTTAACTCGGCAGTTGCTCAGGCAGGTAAAGGCGAGCAGGTTCTTTTACCGCAGTCGTTGGTGTGTTCGTGGTGTTTTATTTGAACTCTTGGAGGTAGCGGTAGAGGGTGGGGATGGATACGTTGATTTCTGGGGCTACGAGGGGTACGGCGCCCTTCATGAGGAATACGCCCTCCTCGTGCAAATCGCGGATGACGCTGAGGCGCTCTTCTTTCGAAAGCTTGCCCCGGCTCAAGCCTAGGCGATCAATAGAGTCGTGAACCATGCGCTTGATGGTTTCACTCGAATCGCCTTGCAGATTTTCGTCGATAGTAGTGAGGGGCAGGTGGGCATTGCTGTTGCCGCTCAAAGAGGTCAAAATCTCAATAGCATCGTTCAAGCCGGTCACGTTGACATTGATGCAAAGAAGGCCAATTAGAGACTGAGAATCGTCTTTAATAAAGTAAGTAAAGGAGCGAAAAATGTGTCCGTTTAAGGACTTGCCCCGGTAATTGGCTACGTAGTCGTTGCTGATGGCGGAGCCGGTTTTAATCAGGCGCAGCGCTTGGTCAGTGGTGCCGTCGCCCACCTTGCGGCCCGAGAGCTTGCCATTTTTGATATACACTACGGAAGATTCAAGGTTTTGCACGTCGTGGACCACTATCTCCGCCATGGAGCCGAATGCTTCAGACAAAAAATCGGCCAGGGGAAAGACTTCCTCCAACTGGTGGACCGTAAAATGCATTGTCTGCTCCCAACTTTCGTCTTGCTCTTTCATTGTAAGCGGTGAGAGTGCCAAAAGGGCGGCTGCAGGGAAAGTGCAGCCGCCCTTTTAAGCAGGGAGAAGAGACTTCGCTTACTCGAACAAGTAGTTCTCATCGGTGCGCTGCTGGAAGCGGAATACGACAAGCAGCACGCAGACGACTACCGAGATAATGACAATGCCCCACAAGGAGCCAGTAACCGGGTCGATATTGAAAGCGCCAGATACGGCCTTGAAGAACCAAGTTGAAGAGGTGAAGCCCAAGCTCGTAATGGCGGAGAAGAGGCCCATTACCAGCGGGTAACGCTTGCGCTCGGTCAAATTGGAGAGCATGAAGGGGCAGGTGGCCATAATGATAGCTGAACCGGAGCCGATGAGGAATGCTGCCAGGCAGGTAATCGGGAGCGAGCGCGTGAAGAGCAAGAGCAGAGCCCCGGCCGCAAACAAAGCCAACGAGAAGGGGATCGTCATGTTTTTGCAGACTTGCTTGATGGAGTTAATGAGCAGGCCAATCACAATAGAAGCGCCAGTGTTGAACATAAGAGCTAAGCCGGCGGCATCGGAATTGCCCAGGTTGTACATGTCTACTTAGACCGCAAGTTTGTTATACATGACGGCAACGAGGAAGATGCTGAGGAAACCTAGAAGTTCGCAGACCACAATGTTTGCAGTGCTTTGACGGGCTCCTGCCTTGAGCTGATACTGGTCGGCGCTGCTGCTGTCGTCGGTGACTTTCTCGGCCGGAACGAAGAGGAAGACTGGAATGAGAGCCAAGACGGCAATGGCATAGAGCCAGTAGTTATATACCCAGCTTTGGAGGGCCAAAAGTCCGCCCACATACATAATGACCATCGAAGCGCCGTTTTGCACGGCCAGATTCCAGCCCATCAGCGTAGAAAGCTGCTTGCCGTGGAAGAAGTGCGCTTCCAAGCTGGGAAGCATGGTGGTAATAATGCCCACGCCAAAGCCTACGACGATGGCGAAGAAGAGGAGCTCGTTGACCGAATCATGCATCACAATCGGCAGCAAGCCACCCACGGAAACAAAGAGACAGGCCGTAATGCCTACGAAGCGGAAGGAGAGGCGTTCCAAGAGCTTACCGAAGATAACGGCGGAAACCATGGCGGCAGAGGAGCCGATGGAGACAATGGACTCAACTTTGGATGGATCTTCGTTGGGGAAGCTCTCCTGAATCTTGGCGACCGAGGGCGAGATGTTAGCGTCGAAACGCGAGACGACAGCCAGCACAAAAATACCGATGAGTACGCCAATTGTGGCCTTACTGAAGAGGGAACTGGCGGAAGTTTTGGATTGGTTGGTTGACTGGGGCTTGGATGGTGAGTTGGCCATGTTAACTCCTTCCTCCTGAGGCTACGATGGCCTCGATTTCGATGTCTGCACCGGGGATAAGTCCGGCTACGGCAAAAGCGCTCCGGGCTGGGTAAGGTTCCGAGAAGAACTCTGCATAGACCTCGTTCATCTGTGCGAAGTCGGCAAAATCGCGCAAGAAGACGGTGGTTTTAATGATGTCTTGGCGCCCGCATCCAAACTCTTTGACGGCTGTTTCAAGGTTGGAGAGCGCCTGTTGCGTCTGGGCACGAATACCCTCTGGATAAGTACCAGTGGCAGGGTCGGTGGGTAATTGACCGGAGACGTAGTATGTTTCACCCTGCTGGCGCCAAGTGGAGTACGGATGCGTTGACATTGCGGTGTCCTTCCTGTGTATGAGTTGGCCCAGCGCTTCGATGTGCTCGGCCAGATGTACTAATAATAACTTATTATCATGATTCTGCAAATATGGCAGAGGGGCTCTGGGTGACAATTGGTGCTGCTGTCTATTTGTGAATGAGTAAACGGCTGTTAGAAAGCGCTTTCTGTGAGGATTGACTGGTGGTTTGCTGATAGGGCTACTGTGTGATAATTTTATATCAACACACGGAGAGTGTGGGCCCATGTATTGCGCGGCGGGCTCTGCGGCCAGCGAGGACCGGATTGAAAGCTGCTAGGGCATAAGATATACGGCTCCGCATGGAGTCAAGTGGGCTGGCTGGCTGCTAGAGTTCAAGCAATGCGGTCGGTAGAGCGCACGAGGAAAGGATTGTCATGACGAAGTATGATTTCACCTCAATTATGGACCGGCGGGGCAAGGATGCTATCGCTATTGACGGCGTGGGGGCTATGCCCGGATTCAACCCAGACCCGCCAAAAGAAGGCTTCGATATCATCCCTATGTGGATTGCTGATATGAACTTTCCGACGGTTCCCACGGTGCCGCAGGCGATGATTGACCGTGCAAAGCACCCAGCATACGGCTACTATGCCATGCCAGATAGCTACTTTAAAGCCATTATTGACTGGCAGCGCGACCGCCATGGAGTCGAAGTGCCCAAGGAGGCCATTGGCTACGAGAATGGTGTGATTGGTGCCGCGGTTGCCACTCTGCGCTCCTTCGTCTCTCCCGGTGACTCGGTCTTGGTACACAGTCCCACTTACTTGGGCTTTACGAACATGCTCAACGACAACGGCTACAACATTGTCCATTCTCCACTCAAGAAGGATGCTCAGGGCACGTGGCGTATGGATTACGATGATATGCGCCAAAAGCTGCGCGACAACAACATACACGTGGCCGTCTTCTGCAGCCCTCACAACCCTTGCGGCCGCGTGTGGGAGCGTGAAGAGATTGAGGAAGCTATGAAGGTCTTTGAAGAGGCCGAGTGTACGGTGATTTCCGACGAGATTTGGTCGGATATTCTCTTGGGCGATTCCGAGCATGTTCCCACGCAATTGGTGAGTGAGTATGCCCGCAACCACACGGTCGCCACCTATGCGCCCAGCAAGACCTTCAATTTGGCAGGCTTAATCGGCAGCTACCATATTATTTACAACAAGGCCCTGCGCGACCGCGTCACTTCGATGGGGCACAAGACTCATTACAACGAGATGAACGTGATGTCTATGCATGCCCTGTTGGCTGCTTACAGTCCAGAAGGGCGCGAATGGGCCGACGAGCTATGCCAAGTATTGGCTGGCAACGCTGATTTTGCTTACAACTACATTCAAGAGCACTTCGAGGGCGTGGAAGTTTCGAAGCCTGAAGGTACCTACATGATGTTCTTGGATTGCAAGGGTTGGTGTGAGAGCCACAACAAGAGCTTGGATAAGCTCATTAAGGCTGGCTGGGATGTAGGTGTCACTTGGCAAGATGGTCGCCAGTTCCAAGACCCTTGGTCGATTCGGTTGAACTTGGCCTCGCCATTCAGCCGGATTGAGGAAGCCTTCAGCCGTATGGATAAGTACGTTTTTAACGCTGAGTAAGATTACTGCGCTATCTAGCAGGCACTGCCAATGCTAGTAAGGCGAAGGCGGTGGTTCCGGTGCTATTGGACATCAGGGCCACCGCCTTGCTCTTGAGACGCTTGCAAGTGAGCAAGAACTACTGGCATCTATAAGGGGGTTATATCGGCTAGTACCAGAGCGCTAATCAGGCGCCGACCTTGTCGCTCACTTTGTTGAGGGCCTCAACATCTTCATCGCTCAGCTCAAGCTTGGCTGCTGCCAAGAGGGCGGGCAGCTGGCTGGGAATGCGGGCCGAAGCAATAGGAGCCGCAATCTGCGGGCGATGGTTGAGCCAGGCGAGGGCCACGGTAGCCAGTTCAGCGTCGTGCTCCTTGGCGATGCGGTCCAGCTCAGAGACCACGTCGAGCCCGGCAGGTGTGAAGTAATCCTTGACCATGCCCTCGCGCTTCTTACCCTTCAAGTCGTCCTCGGTGCGATACTTGCCGGTGAGGAAGCCTGAAGCTAGCGAGAAGTAGGGGAACACGGACAGATTCTCATCTTTGGCCACCTGCATGAGTCCGCTCTCATAATCCTTGCGGTGCACCAGATTATATTGGGGCTCAAGGGCCACAGGCAGGGTCAGGTTGTTCTCGTGGGCAATCTTGAACCACTCACGAATGCGCTCGGCCGAATAGTTGGACAGGCCAATTGCGCGCACCTTGCCGTCTTTGACTAGCTTGTCGAAAGCGGCGGCGGTCTCCTCAAGCGGCGTCTTCTCGTCGTCGAAGTGAGCGTAGTAGAGGTCGATGTGGTCAAGGCCCAAGCGTAGGAGGGATTCATCGGCGGCTGCGGTGATATTGTCAGCCGAAAGTCCTTGGTACTGCGGGTGCTGGCTCACTTTAGTGGCCACCATGACCTGGTCGCGCTTGCCCGAAGTTGCCAGCCAACGGCCCAAGACTATTTCAGATTCGCCACCCGAGTGGCCCGGAGCCCAAGCGGAGTAGACGTCAGCGGTGTCGATAAGGTTGCCGCCCGCCTCCACGTATGAGTCGAGTACTTCCTTGCTGTTCGCTTCGTCGCTAGTCCATCCGAAAGTATTGCCGCCCAAAACTAGTGGGAACACATCAGTATCTATCAGCTTTGCCATCCTTGTGCCTTTCTTCTGTGCTGAGCACCCGGCTGTCTGCCCCCGTCTTGATGGCAAGTGCTTTACTGAGTTCTCTCACTTATTATTGTCCTCGCTTCGGCTGAACAATGAGTGCAATTGCGCCTCCTGCTAAAAAAGCGCGTGTTGGATAAAATTCCTACTTAACTCTTACCCTCGCTCCTGCCTTGTCTTCCTGATAGGCTTATGGCTAATAGATATAAGAGGAATCGGAGGGAAATATGCACGGATTATTAGCGCTGCTCGTGTTAGTTGTGCTACTGGTGATGGTTCTGGGGGGAGCTATTTACGTGGTGCCTCAGCAGAAGGCATATATTATTGAGCGCTTTGGTAAGTTCCATTCCATCGCCCTAGCAGGTTTGCATTTCAAGATTCCTTTTGTTGACCGCGTGGCCAATAAGACCAATATGCGGGTCAACCAGCTCAATGTGAAGTTGGAGACGAAGACGCGAGACAATGTGTTTGTAACGGTCATCGTGTCTACTCAGTTCCGTGTAGACCCCAAAAATGTAGCTACGGCCTACTACGAGCTACAAGACCCGGCCGGTCAGCTGCGCTCTTATATGGAAGATGCCCTGCGTTCAGCAATTCCTTCCCTCACCCTGGACGATGCTTTTGCTCGCAAAGACGACATCGCTTCCGATGTGCAGCGCACGGTGGGCCAAGAAATGCAGCGCTTTGGCTTCTCAGTTATCAAGACGCTGGTTACTGCTATCGATCCTTCCGCTCAGGTGAAGCAGGCTATGGACTCTATCAATGCTGCTCAGCGCGAGAAGGAAGCTACACGCGAGCGGGCTGAGGCTCACCGTATCGAGATTGAGACTCAGGCTACAGCAGATGCTGAGAAGACCCGCTTGCAGGGTGAAGGCCAGGCCAACTACCGCCGCGAGATTGCTAACGGTATCGTTGACCAGATTAAGAGTCTGCGCGCTGTGGGCATGGATATTGACTCAGTCAACAATGTGGTGCTCTTCAACCAGTATCTCGACGTGATGCGCTCGCTAGCCGAGTCGGCTAACGCTAAGACGGTTGTCTTGCCTGCCTCGACTCCAGGTGGTTACAACGATTTGTATAGCCAGATGACTTCTGCGTTGATGACGGCACAGTCGAGCGATTTGGCCGACGCTGCTGCCGAAGTGCAAGCTGCCAGTCAGCAGACGGGGTTGCAGTACTGAAGCTATGAGGTAAGAAATGAGCATGAATGCTGGATATGATGCAGTCATACGTTTGTAGTGCTCGAGATAGCGGGTTCCAGAATGTTTTTCTAGGGCCCGCTTTCATTTTTTAGCTCTGTGCCAAATATGTTAACAGTGTCAACTTTATGTGGAATAATAAATTAGCACGGTCAGTGTTGCTTCCTTGATTGCTTGGTTGGGGCGGCTTCGTTCGATATGATCGTCCACAACCAGGGGAGCGAAAGCCCATGTTGCAGATCCACCAGATAACCAAACAATATAAGACTGGCGACTTTAGCCAGCAAGCCTTGGATGATGTGAGTTTGAACCTGCGTGACAGCGAGTTTGTTGCCGTTTTAGGTCCCTCGGGCTCAGGCAAGACCACCTTGCTGAACATCATTGGCGGCCTGGACCGCTATGATTCCGGAGATATTATTATCAATGGCACATCCACTCGGCTCTACAAAGACCGGGATTGGGATTCTTACCGTAATCACACCATCGGCTTTGTGTTTCAATCCTACAATTTGATCCCTCATCAGTCCATCATCTCCAATGTGGAACTGGCACTGACGATTTCGGGTGTCTCGCGCTCTGAGCGCCGCGAGCGAGCGCAGAAGGCCTTGGAAGAAGTGGGTTTGGGTGACCATATCAACAAGCTTCCTAATCAACTTTCCGGCGGCCAGATGCAGCGCGTAGCTATTGCTCGCGCTTTGGTCAACAATCCTTCGATTGTGCTGGCCGATGAACCCACTGGTGCCTTAGATTCGCAGACTTCAGTGCAGATTATGAACCTTCTACAAGAAGTGGCTAAGGACCGCTTGGTTGTGATGGTGACCCACAATCCGGAGTTGGCCCACGAATATGCCACTCGCATCGTAGAGCTTCACGACGGCAAGATTGTCTCTGATTCAAATCCGTTGGAATTGACCCAGGAGAACGAACAGCCTGCCGAACATCGCAACTTGGGACACGCTTCTATGTCTGTTGCTACTTCGTTAGCGCTTTCGTTCAACAATCTGAAAACCAAGAAGGCCCGCACCTTCCTCACCTCCTTTGCTGGATCCATAGGTATTATCGGTATCGCTTTAATTCTTGCGGTTTCTAACGGTGTCAATATATATATCGACAAAGTCCAGCAAGACACCATGACCTCGTACCCGATTTCTATTCAGGAGCAATCCTTCGACCTGAATAAAATTATGGGTTCGGCTCAAGAGAGCGCACAGTCCTCTAAGGATCAGGAAGGGAAAACAGGCAGTAAAGCCATTTACCCTGATGATTCGGCTATTACCTCCGTCTCTAACCTGACTAGTTCTATAAGCAGTAACAATCTCAGTGCCTTCAAACGCTACCTTGACAATCCTGACAGTGAGATCAATCAATACGTAGGCAAGGTGGGCGTGCAGTACTCTTACGACACCAAGTTCTCGGTCTTCGGCCATGATCCTAAGGGCACTCTCGTCTCGGCTTCGGGCGTGACCATCGGTGGTGGCCAGCAAGGGGGAGTGGCCTCTCAGATGGCCTCGATGGACAGCAATACGGCTGACTTCTCCCAGGTGCAATCGATGCAAATGGCAACACTGACAGGCAAGGCACAGGCCAAGTCGTCTCCTAAGATTTTTACCGAAATCATGCCCGGCAAAGACGAAGCCAAAGCACCAATCGGCAAGGTAATTACCGACAACTATGAGGTTATGCATGGGTCTTGGCCCAAGGACAAGAACCAAATAGTGTTGGTTCTGGATGAACACAACAAAATTCCCTTGGCCACCCTCTACGATTTGGGTCTTAAGCCTGCCAGTGATTACAACGACATGATGTCTCAGCTCAACAATGGCCAGAAGGTGAAGGCAGACACGGCCAAACTGGATTATGATCAAGCCATGAAACAGACGCTCGACTTGGTGCCGGCTTCCGACCAGTATGTCAAGGGCGCTGACGGACACTATCAGTATGTTGGAGACGACGCCGGACAGGTGAGTCAGCTCCTCGACAAAGCTGTGCATTTGAAGATTGTGGGCATCGTCAAGCCAATCCCCAAAGCTTCGGCCACTCCTTTACCTGCCGGTGTGGGCTACTCTCGTGAGCTGACCAATTACTTGATTGACTATGCAGGCAAGAGTCAGATCGTGGCCGACCAGCAGACCGACCGAGACCACAACGTGCTCACCGGCCTCAACTACACGGCCGCTGACGATACGGCTAAGGCTGAGCAAGCTAAGGCTTTTGTTGCTTCGCTAGATGAAACCCACAAGGCGGCTATGGGTTCTGCATTCATGAGTGGACAAAATGGTGAAAGTGGGCAGTCTCAGCCTCAGCCGGGTGTTCAAGCCCAGCAGATGCCAGGTGCTGCTGGCCCGGCAGGGCAAGCGGCTGGCATGACGGCCCAGATGGGTCAGCAGGCTGCGGCTGCCTCCCTTGATCAATATATGGCCAATGCCAACCAGGAGCAGTTGGTTACTATTTATGAGCAGTACGTGCGCCCGCAGGTCGGCTCTTACAAAGACAACATGACCTCTTTTGGTTTAATTAGCAGGGATGCGCCCAGCAGTATTCGCATTTACGCTGATTCCTTCCAAGCCAAGCAGTCCATCACGGATTCGATTAACCATTACAACGACAAGGCCAAGAAAGACGACAAGATTACCTATACCGATTACGTGGGCCTGATTATGAGTTCGGTAACGACGATTATCAACGTGATTTCGGGCGTTTTAATAGCCTTCGTTTCGGTTTCTCTGATTGTTTCCTCCATTATGATTGGCATCATTACCTATATCTCGGTCTTGGAGCGAACCAAGGAAATTGGTATTTTGCGAGCTATGGGTGCTTCTAAACACAATGTTTCGCAAGTGTTCAACGCGGAAACCGGCATCATCGGCCTCCTCTCAGGTCTCCTAGGAGTGGGAATCAGCCTGCTCCTCCTGCTGCCGGGCAATGCCATCATTCACAAGCTCATGGGCACTGCTGATGTCAACGCAGTGCTGCCGGTCAACGGTGCGGTGATTCTGGTGATTTTGAGCGTGGTACTTACCCTGATTGGCGGGCTGATTCCTTCGAGGAAAGCTGCCAAGCAGGACCCGGCCACTGCTCTGAGAACTGAGTAATAGCTGCTTCGTAGGCTTCAAACAGGTGGGCTGTACCGGTGTAAAACACGGTACAGCCCGTTTTTTGTACGATGAAATAGGTTTGAACATCAACAACGAATGGCCGATTTGACCACGGTGCTGAATCGTTTTATCATAGTAGGGCGCAGTAGCGAGTGGAAGCGACTCAAGGAGGATTGAGCCCGGCGATTCAAACC
Organism: Bombiscardovia apis; assembly: GCF_033095945.1. Classification (NCBI taxonomy): domain Bacteria; kingdom Bacillati; phylum Actinomycetota; class Actinomycetes; order Bifidobacteriales; family Bifidobacteriaceae; genus Bombiscardovia; species Bombiscardovia apis. Next base: position 606,521 of record NZ_AP026800.1, read on the forward strand.
GTCGAAACCGCTTGTATCGTTCGCTGGTGAGCGTAGAAAGTTGTCAGTTAACGTTCCTAGGGGTGCATCGAAGGTGATGGCAATGCAGTTTGTGCTCACTTCCTTCAAACACACGTTACCGGGAACAGTCAGGAAAGTACATCATGACGAAGAAAATTATTCTCGACTTGGACACTGGTATTGACGATACCCTTGCGCTCTCATACATTTTGGGATCTCCCGACGCAGAACTCATCGGCATTACCGGAACCTATGGCAACGTCTTACTCGAGACTGGCGTCAACAACGATTTGAACCTGCTCGCTATGTTTGGACGCGAAGACATCCCCGTCTTCAAAGGACCCTCGCACCCAAGCGATGCAAGCGACTTCTCTGTGCCACCTAGCTCCGGCATTTTCCATGGCGAAAACGGTACAGGCAACATCGAAATTCCTGCGAAGTCGACCAAGCAGGCTCAAGAGCAGTCTGCGGTTGACTTCATTATCGAGTCTGCTCGCAAGTATGATCAAGATGAGCTGGTGTACGTTCCTACCGGTGCTTCGACAACGCTCGATGCCGTGTACGCCAAGGCTCCCGATGTGATTGACCGACTCAAGGTAGTGATGATGGGCGGCGCTCTTACTCAGCCGGGTAACTGCAATCCCTTCATGGAAGCCAATATTTCTCAGGATCCTCAGGCCTCCAACCGCGTGTTTGCCACCGAAGCCAACATTACCATGATTGGTCTCGACGTGACTATGAAGGTGCTCATGACTAAGGAAGACACGCAGCAGTTGCGCGAGCTGGGCACTAAGGCCGGCCGCTTCTTGGCAGACATGACTGACTACTATATCGATATCAGCGAGCAGGAAGACCCTGCTTTCCAGGGTGGCTGCAACCTCCACGACCCGCTTGCTGCCGCGGTAGCGCTCGATGCCACACTCGTGCAGACCTTCCCTGTCAACTTGATGGTCGAAACTGAAGGCCCCGGAATCGGCCGTACCATCGGAGACCCCAACAGACTGCTCAGCCCCGTCAAGAACACCAAGGTTGCTATTGATGTCGATGGTGACCGCTTCGTAAAGCGCTTCAAGGAGCGTCTGTTTGCTTTGGCTGCACAGTCCGAGTAAGAGCTTGCCCTTGCCCGCGGTGGGGGCCTAAGACCGACTCATTCCTACGATTTGTAAGAAAGAACAAATAATGACTGAACAACAACAGGTTGACGATTTTGAAATCAACCGCGCTAAAACCAAGAAGGCGCTGCCTGCTTTGCTGGTCGTGTTCCTGCTGGGAACGCTCATGCTTCAGGCCTTCAACCTCGTATTCCAAAATATTGGCGATTCTCTCGGCATGTCGTCGAGTGCTTCACTCATTAGCACCCTGCCCGGCATTGTCTTGGGCGTGGTCTGCATGCTCTACGGCACCTTGTGTGACTTCGTTTCGCCCAAGCGTATGACCCTCTTTGGTGTAATTGCACTCATCGCCGGCAGCCTCTTAGGTTTCTTTGGTGCTTCCAACTTCTGGATTGTGTTAGTAGCCCGCATGATTCAGGTGGCCGGTGCTCAGGTGGCCGGTTCTATCTTCTTGGTGATGACGGTAAAGTACCTTAACGAGCGTGAAAAGGCTGTGTATTTGGGCGTGTTCAACGCTGTGTACTATCTGGCTGCAGCCGTGGGTGTCTTCGCAGGCGGTTTCATCACCTCCTTCGACTGGAAGTACCTCTTCTTGGTGCCCGTCCTCTCTGTATTCTTTATTCCAGTACTCATCAAGAACACTCCAGACATTGGTGCTAAGGGTGAGAAGATTGATTTCTTCGGTATTGCTCTCTTCGCCGTGTTTGCCGCTCTTATCGCCATCTACTTCTCCTTCCCTGGCCCTTGGGTGCTGGTAGCGCTAGTTGTTTCTGCTCTGGCCTTCGTTTTGTGGATTGCTAAGGGCAAGAACCCCTTCTTGAGTAAGAAGTTCGTGACCAACAAGGCTTACATGACCATCATCTTGATTCTGTTCGTCTTCTACTTCTTTAACTTTGCCTGCGTGCCGATTTACAACGTCATCGGCGAGCAGATTTACGACATTCCGCTCACTACTATCTCCCTGTGCCTCACCATCGTCTACGTGGTAGCCACCTTGGTTGGTATGTTCTCCGGCCCTGTTGTAAACTGGATGGGTAGGCTCAACACGATGATTGTGGCTGCAATTCTTATGATTGTGGGCTTCGCAGGCTCGGCTATCTTCATCAGCAAGGGCTTCTACCTGCTTACTTTCTTCTCCTGCATCTTCATCGCAGGCATCACCATCACCTACACTCCCATCTACGATGCAGGCTCCGAAGCTCTGCCCGTAGAGGAGAATGGCCGCGGTATCGGCATCTTGGATTTGGTAATGAACACCTCCGCTTCGATTGGTATGGCAGTCTACTCCGTGCTGCTCGCCAATCCCAGCCTTGGTAAAGGTTCGCTCTTCGGAGTGCCCAGTGGCATCGAAGCGCAGACCGCTAACGTCTTCTGGGCGATGGCTGCTGCTGCACTGCTCGCTCTGATTCTCGTATTCGTCTGCCGCAAGAGCTTGGCTGGCAAGTCGACTGACGAGCAGTAAGAACTGAACTAGTCGCAATAAGGGCGGCGGGTTCCCTCTAGGTTGGGGAACCCGCCGCCCTTGTATGTGGAAGCTTGTGCGGCTTTACTCTTCGACGAAGTCTGCGATGACTGCGGCATTAGCGTATCCCTTGCGATACATGCGCTCAATGCCTTCCTGGCTGCGGTTCAGCGTGTTGAGTCCGCACAGATCGTCGGGAGCTACGATCAGTACCTTCCCGGCTTCTTCTAGACGGTGGGCCAGCTCTAACTCTGAGTTGTAAAGGTCATAGCGATTTTGCAGGCTTTCTGCCGCTTTAGGATAGGTGCGGCTCAAGATGCGAGCAGGCAGGACATCGGGCTTGGGGGAGCGCTCATAGTCGCGCTGGCGGGTCAGTACTATCACCACTTTGTCGGCGCCATCTACCAAAGCCTTGCTCACTGGAATGGGATCGGCCATGCCGCCGTCGTAATAAGGCACACCGTCGATGACATAGGGCTGGTTGGCAACTGGCACTGAGGATGAAGCTTTCATTACCGAGTAGTCATCTTGATGGATGTCGCTCTTGTCAAAGTATTTTGCCTCACCGGTAAGTGCATCCATCGCCACGACTGTAAACTGTGCAGGATTGTCTCGCAAGGCTGGGTAATCAAGCGGATATTCACCATCGGAGTTAGACAGTGTGCCATACACGTAATCTAAGTTGGCGAAGTTGTGTTCTTTCATGAAATTACCAGGAGAGGCATATTCCTTACGCGCTGAAAAAACGCTATAAAAGCGGTACGTGCGTCCCGGCTGCCCAGAAAGGTAGGAAGAGAGGTTGGCTGAGCCCGCAGAGACACCATAGCAGTGATCAAAAGCGATGCCCATGTCCATTACACGGTCTAAAACGCCCGCCGCATACACACCTCTGAAGCCGCCGCCGACGTCGATAATCGCAGTCTTTTGTTTATTCATTCTCAGTTTCCTTCCCTAGCAGCTGGCTCTAAGCGATGCGCCGCCCACTTTACTTGCAGCATATATGCAGGCTTAGGACATGCTTTCTAACAAGTGCCAAGACAGTTGTTTAACTGCGCAGTCAGGATTTGAGTTGCTAAGCGTGACGCTGCCATTGGCTGCCTGGTTATTGAGCTGATTGGCTTGAGCCAATACATCTCGCAAGTGACGAGCCGTGCCTTCGTTGCCGTCAATAATGGCCAGTTCAGGAGGGCAGTAGTGCTCAAAATAGTGGCGATAAAACACAAAGTGGGTGCAGCCCAAGACAATCGAGTCGATGTTGGTGAGGTCATAGCTGGCAAAGTAACGCTCTAATGTAGCTTGTACCAAGCTTTCGTTGCCAAGCTTGCCTGATTCCACAATGGTTACCAAATCGGGGCAGGGCTGCTTGTAAATGGTGTGGTCGGCCTCGAAACGGGCCATGAGACGGGCGAACTTCTCTTCCTTAAGGGTGAGTGGGGTAGCGGCTACAATAACGCGTTGACTGCGCCCCTGGCCCCTGTCGCAGGCCACTTTTAAGGCAGGCTCCATGCCTACGATGGGAATCTGGTAGCGTTCGCGCAAGGCTGGAGCACACACCGAAGTGGCTGTATTGCAAGCTATAACAATAGCTTTAGCGCCTTGCTCCACGAGTTTATCGGCAATAAGGAAGCAGCGTTTTTGCACCTCTTCGGGAGTTTTCGTACCGTAAGGGGCATGAGCGGAGTCGCCGAAAAATACAAGGTTTTCATGGGGCATGAGTTGGCGTACCGCACCCATGACCGACAAGCCTCCCAAGCCTGAGTCAAAGATGCCAATAGGTGCGCTACTTGCCATTCCAACCTCCGTATCGTTGCTGCTACTTACGAGCCTACTCCCGCGCTTGACTCCTATTGCGCCCTGAGCGAGTCGGGCTAGAAGATGGCTGAGCTGTAATTAACGAGCACTAGAGCCACCATGGCTGCAATCCACACTGCATCGACCATGAGGTCAAAGTGGAGTCGGTAATACTTGCGTAAAGCCCTGCCGAGAGCACCAAAACGCTCCTCGGCCAACGGCAGTCCCTGAACGCTGACGCTAGCGTGGCTGAAGGCCATAAACTGTATGGTCGCAGAGAAAGTTAGCACTAGGCACCAGGGGCACAGGGCTTTAATGACGAAGATGGACTGACTAAAGAGCCAGTAGGCGTATATGAAGGCTGCGAAAGAGCCTAGCCAGCTGGCCCGAGCGAACCACCTTGGTACGCTGACCCCCATTAAACCCACAACGGCAATAGTCACGAAGACAGATTCAACCGAAATGCCTAGGAAAGCATTGGGGAAACTCATGTTGCCGAAGTGGACAATCTCCGACTGCCAGGATTGCGCTACCGTGGTGCACGAAAGAGTAGAGTTGATGTCGCAGCTGAGCTTCGATTCAGGGTTGCGCGCCATTTGCAAGGTCTCAGCTGAGATTACGAATGACACTACGAGGGCCGCTACAGAAGCAATAAGAGCCAGTAAGTATGTCCAAGTGCGAGAATTGCGCCAACCAGTGTTTGCTGCAAAAGAGGGTGAACTCATAGATGCTCCTCGGAAACTGCGCGGCTGAGCTTAACGAGTAGGCTGAGCGCCTGCCGGTACTGGACAACAGCCTAGGTGAGATGAAACTTTGTACAAAGCAGCCTACGATAGAGCTATGACTCATCAGCTGAAGGAACAAAGCAGCAGGCTTGGCCAAAGCCGTGATATGGAGCAGCAGCAGCGAGGCGGTGCTGAAGCTTGGGATTTACACTGCCATACCGTCTTTTCCGACGGCACGCGCACCCCTGAGCAGATGGTGGTGGAAGCTCAAACCCTGGGACTGGCTGGCGTGGCTATTACCGACCACGATACGACTCAGGGCTGGGCTGAAGCGCGTGCAGCTGGGACTGCCCACCAGCTGCCGGTGATGCTTGGTACTGAGATTACTGCTGACGATGCGGGTGTATCAGTTCACATGTTGGCCTACCGCTACGATGAGCACAATGCCGCGCTAGCTCAACTCTTTGAACAGACCCGCCAGGCTCGGCTGGAGCGCGCCCGCAAGATGGTGGCGCTCATGGCTCGCGACTATCCCATTAGCTGGGAGTCTGTGCTGGCCCAAGTTAAAGAAGGGGAGCGGACTACCGTGGGCCGACCCCACATTGCCGACGCTCTCGTGGCAGCTGGAGTCTATCAAACTCGTTCCGAGGCTTTCGCCGGTGCCTGCTCGGCCCAGAGCCCCTACTACTTGCCCACACCTTCGCCATCGGCCCAGGAAGTTGTGCAAGCGGTAAAAGCCGCCGGTGGAGTGGCTGTAGTCGCGCATCCGGGAGCGGTGAACCGTAACCGTGTGCTCTTGTCTGACCAGCAGATTAAGCAGCTGGCTGACCTTGGCCTAGACGGACTCGAAGTATGGCACCGAGACAACGACGATCAGCAACGCGAACGTCTCTTGGGGCTGGCTGAGCGCTTCCGCCTGCTCGTTACTGGAGGTTCAGACTGGCACGGTGCCGGCAAGCCTAACCGTTTGGGCGAAAACACTACACCGCAGGCAACTGTAGATGAAATAATCGCCCGCTCGCCTGAGCAAACAGCTAGGCAATACGGGCGATAGAGAATTTGCGCAGGGCGGTTAGAGGGCCCCGAAACCTACAGGACGGGTGCTGTCTGAACCGACTACAGCGTAGCCCAAAGCGCCAGCGGGCACGATGATGTGGCGGCCCTTACTGTCGATAAGGTTAATAGATTCGCCGTTTTTGAGGGCGCTCTCAATGCTGGCCGAAACTTCGTCTGCCGGTGCATCCGTGCTGAAAGACACGGGTCGTGATACATCCTTGATGCCGAATTCAATATCCATATATTCTCTCCGTATGTCGTAGCTTCCGCCGAAAAGCAGTTGCTGTGGTTCTTATTATTCGCGCTTACACACGATTCAGCTATCAGCTTGCGTGCCCTTGAGCCGAGTACTGCTCGAGGGGCCTTCTGTATTTGCACCGGGATGGTCGGGTTGAACCATCTCGGTTGGTGTCGACTCGGGCGAGGGGCCGCTCCTGCTGATAATTACGGTTTGTGCGTCAGTGTCAGCTCGGCTAGAGAACTGCTTGGCCTTGCCTTGATCGCTTTTCGCTGTGCTCTTGCTACGCTCGTTAGCGTCGTCTTCGGCTTCCTCAGGGGAGTCTTCGGAGTGATTGCGCTCAAATTGGGCGCTCGCTGCAAACAGATCCATACTGGAGTTCGACTCCTGCTCGGCGTCTGCTGGCGAATCTGAACCAGATGCGTCTTGTGTTTCTTTAACGCCAGGAGTGGCCGACCATGAGAACGATATGCTCTGAGCCTCGTCATCGCTATCATTGCCTGACAGGCCCATTGGTGCAGGTTTAAGCGTTTCTGAATGGGCCAGGGAACTCTGGTGACTTTCCTGAGTTTGCTCTTGGGCCAAGTTGGTCATGCTCACTCGGTCAATGGCCATCGTTTCTGAAGTCTTGGGGACTACCTGTTCAATTTTCGCGCTTTCCTGACCAGCCTTGCTGTGCCGGCCTGGATTGCGAGGTGCATCCTCGTCAAACTCGACCTCTGGTGGTACGGATTGCCCCGAATCGCTCGTGTGGCTTGCGATCATGTCTGGCAGGGTTGGCGGGCGTACTGCCGCATGCCTGCCCGTAGTGAGTCCGGCGGCTGGTTGTTCCTGATCCTTGCGGTAGGCCGGGCGCACCGCCGTTGCATCTTCCTCAACTTGTGCGGCGGCTGGTGCTGGGGCCGGAGCGGGTGGCTGACCAGCGTTTGCCTGCTGTTTTCGAGCAGCTTGTGCACGCTTGGCATCTTCTCGCAGCAGCACTCCTACGGTCACGGTAGTTGGACTGTCGTCGGGGATGACTGGCGGAGCGTCTTGCATAGAGCCTGTTTGGTTGGGCTTGGGTCGGTTGGCAGCAGCACCCGCTGAGGGGGCATACGACTTAGGTACCCGGTCGTTGAGCTGCTGAGCTAAGCGCTCAACCTGAGCCTTGAAACGGATAATCTTTTCGTTATCGGCGTGCTCAAGAGCGAGCACAAAATCGCCTACCTGTTCCATTTGCAGCCAAAGATTCGCGCGCAACATAATCAAATCATCGAGCTGAGAGCCCATAATGCGTCCATAGGCAGCGATTACTGCATCGCGTCCAGACTGGTCAAGTTTGGCAAAAATCCAAGCCAGATCGCGGGCAGGATCGTTGACTTGCATGTTCTGCCAGTTGTGTACTGCGCTCAAGCCCGAGCCGGTAAAGAGGAAATCGCCGTCTGCAAAACCGCCGTGCACCATGCGGGTATTAAACGACCACAGGCCTTCGGTGCGGATAATGCGAGACCAAGAATCCGTAATTTCGCGGGGCACATGGCCTGTGTGTTTGAGATTGGCAATCCAAGACTTGAGTTGGTTCGCTATCTCCGTAGTTGAAAAAGCCGGATAGAATCGCTCGCGCAGCCCCCGAGGGTCTACCCGATGAATAGCGCCGATAGCTGTACCTACTGCCGAGCATTCTTCGTTGGTTAGCAGTTTCAAACTTTGTGCGTGACCGGGGGTGTGGGTCATAATCGCCACAGCTACATCGCCAGTGGGTCCCTTGGGGTCAGTGCCGGGCTGATAACTTAATACTTGCTCTATGTGAAAACCGAGGGCAGCCATGCCCCGCACATCTTCTAAGGCCTCAGCAGCTTTAACTCGCTTACTCAGCCGCTTCTTACCTTTTGGAGTGCTTGTGGCCCAAACGTCGTAGAGACGCCCAGAAGCATTTTGCACGATGGCACAGTCGATTCCCATACCCTCGTCTTGTGCGCTGGCTTGGTCAGATGCTCGGGCGCCAGTGAAGTAGGCATCTGGCATGGCCGCCGATGCCAAGGCGACGAGTGTAAGCTTTGTTCGTTCAGTCACCCCTCCAGACTAATACAAGCGGTGCCTTAGTGGGAGCAACCCTTCAACTTGCCCACATATCCACCGCCTATGGCGAAAGTATCAGGAAACGAAAGCTGTCGGGTAGGAGCTTTGGCACAATGGAGGGGTGAGTAAGCAAGCGCAGGCAGAACAATTGCTCGAAGGGCTCGACCCTTCGCAGCTTCAGGCAGCCCAAGCTCTCGAAGGGCCGGTGCGCATTATTGCAGGTGCAGGAGCGGGTAAAACGCGTACTATTACCCATCGTATTGCCTATGCTTGCGCCAATGATGCTTGGGATCCCGCTCGCACGTTAGCAGTGACCTTCTCGGTTAAAGCAGCGGGGGAGTTGCGCTCGCGGCTCAGTAGCCTAGGCGTGAGTGAACACGTCAATGCGGCCACCTTCCACTCGGCTGCCCTCCACCAACTGCGGCAGGCTTGGCCCGATATTTCAGACTCGTATTTTCCGCAGGTAGTTCAAGACTTGCGCCCTTTTATGTCTCGCGCTTTCCAACGAATTACTAGCCAGAGCGAGCCCGAACCGCAAGATATGCGCACCTTGCTTGACGAGGTGGGCTGGGCCAAAGTTTCGCTTATAGCCCCAGACGATTACGCTCGTGTCTGTGCCGCAACGCACCGGGAGCCGCCTCTGGGCCTTGACCCCACGCGCATGGCCGACATTATGGAGTCCTTCGAATTGGAGAAGACCTACTACGGGGCTATGGATTTCAACGATATTTTGCTCATGACTTGCCATGTTTTAGAGGAGTTTGACGAGGCAGCAAGCAGGATTCGCAACTCTCTAGGCTGGATTACCGTCGACGAGTACCAGGACGTTTCGCCCCTGCAACATAGGCTTTTAGACTTGTGGTTGGGACACAACCGCTCGGTGTGCGTAGTAGGAGACCCTGCGCAGACCATCTACTCCTTTGCGGGAGCCAGCTCCTATTATTTACTGGACTTTGACCATGAATTTGCGCCGGTCAGTGCGGACATCGAACTCAACACCGACTACCGGTCAACCCCTCAAATCGTTGATTTTGCCAACCGAATCCTGGCTGCTTCACCTGAGCGGGGAGACTACCTCAAGCTCAATTCTCAGAACGATTCTGGCCCGCGAGTGAACTTCATGCGCTACGAGAGCGACGAGCAGGAAGCGCAAGGTGTAGTGCGCCGTATTGAGCGAATGATAGGCCGCGGGGCGCAACCGGGGGAGTGCGCAGTCTTAACCCGCATCAACGCCCAGCAGCAGTTGATATGCGCCAAACTTAAGGAAGCTGGTATCCATTACCGGGTGAGGACGGAAGCGGGCTGGCAGCGCTCAATGTCTACCGAGCAGCTATCCCAGCTCGATTCCAAGGAGTTGCTTGAGACACTGCGAGGGCAGGGGCCGGGCATGGTCACTATCTCAACCGTCCACGCCTCCAAGGGTTTGGAATTCGATCACGTCTTTCTGGTGGGCTGCTCCGAAGGCTTAGTGCCCTTCGGCTCGCCGCAGTCTGGTCCTGCCTTAGAAGAAGAGCGCAGACTCATGTATGTAGCTGTTACGCGAGCCGGGGAAACCCTTCATGTCTCCTTTGCTGACCGCAAGGATTCGGCAGGTGGGCCTCTGCGCTCGCCTTCGCGTTTTATTTAGTGCACGCAGTCCCAAGAGTTTCCCCTGATTTAGTGCAGTTGTTTAATCCTGTTTACTTTCCTCATCATTGTCTGCATCGTTGTCATCGCCATCCTCATCGTGGTGCTCAGCAGGCTTAGCGTCAGTAGAACCGCTGGTATTGCTTTCAGTCCCGTTATTGCCCTGTTTGCCATCTTCAGCAGCATCAGACTCAGGCGAATCTTGGTCGCTATCGAGCAGTTTAGCTAATTCAGCATCCCAATCAATGCTGCTGCCAGTGCTGCCTGCAGCTCCAGACTCAGTTGCTTGGTTGTTTCCGCTTGCCTGAGAGAAGGTTGGCTGGCTGCTTCCCTGCAATGCTTGAGCGTCAATATCAGCAGCATCTTCGGAGTTTTCTTCCGGCAGGGCGGGCAGTAGGTCTGGGTGGCTCCACATAGTATCGCGCTCGCTGGCAGAAGACTGGTTACTGATGTGCTCCCAAACCTCAGCTGCCTCGCGCAAACGCTTAGGGCGCAACTGCAGCCCCATAAGTGTTCCAAAGGTTCGTTCTGCCGGCCCGCCTACTGCTCGCTGGCGTCGCATCATCTCTCGGAGCTGTTCCAAATGGGGCAGGTAAGCCATGCCAGAGCGCCAGACCACGCAATCAACCCAGCCGTCTACCTGAGCCAGCAAGGTTTCCAAACTACGCATGGCCTCTTCCTGCTCGGGAGTGTCTTGTACACCGACCTTGCCGAGATTGATGGCACCGGCCATTGATTCAGGGTCCAAGCTCACTGCTTGGTCGATTTGGTCTTGCATAGCTTCCAAGTCAATGTTGACCCCACGCGCATACTTGCCAATCAGTGCTTCAAAGCGGGGCATGAGCCAAGGCACTGCAGCATACAGACGGGCATGTGCGGCTTCGTTCAAGGCTAGGAAGTTCATCACTTCGCCCTCATCAATTTCTAGGGAGGTAGCGTATTCGCGGATATTTTGGGAAATTAACCCGCCGGCAGGATTGCTGAGTAGAGCGACTCCTTGATCGAAGGAACCGTGCACTTCGCTCGACATGTCGCCTGCTGCTTGCCCCAGTTGCATGGCGAAAGAAGTATTGCCCAGTAGACTAATCAGCGTTTTGGGATCTTTCAACCCCTCGGGCATAGGGATAGGAATCGGACCAGCAAACATGCCTGAAACTTCGCCTTCAGGCAGGTCTCCAAAGCGCGAGCCCAAGACTTCTAACAGTGCCTTGTTCATAGAGCTAGCCACTGGTGCCGCGAACTTGGCCCAAGAATCTAAGGTTCCGTCTACCCAAGAGGAGCGTGTGAGAGTCTGCGCTTGGCCTGGGGCTGGGTCGAAAGAGCAAACGGCATCCAGCCACAAATTCGCTTGACTCATAGCTTGGGTCACTTGCTCTGCTTGCGCCGCGCTCACCGTCGAGTCCGAATCTTTGGCCTGGACCCGCCCTTGGGCAATAGCTTTGGCGAGTTTGACGTTGATGGGGCCCTCTTCTACGCTCTGCTTCATGTCTCCGGGCGTGTTGAGTCCTCCGGCAGTGAAAGCGCTGAGCATGGCTTTCACCTCAGTTGGATTGGGCAACTGGCCGCCGTTTTGCGCCATAATCTGGCTGCGCACGCTCTCCGGTAGGGCGGAGAATTGGCTCCAAGCCATCTCGCCTTGGATGGGGCCGAAGCAATCAATCATCCACTGGTGGATTGCATTTTCGTCCATGCTGTTTCCGTCCTCTTGTTCGTTGCTGGCCTAGCTGCTCATGAGCTTTGGGCTTTGTAATACCAAATGCCAAACTTATGCGTGTGTGCGCTGGCGAAATTATCGCTATCTCCATAATATGGGAGCTATGGCAGATTTGCACCCAAAAGACGCTTCGTACGCGGCAAGCGCACAAAAGACCGGTTCACCAGGGCCTGTATTAATAAACCGAGAACATGCTTCTAAGCTGGTTGGGCGGCAGAGTCGGGGCTCCAAACGAGGATTCAGCAAACGTTCAATAGCTATGTTTGTAGTGGCCGTTTTGACCTTCGTGGTGCTCGCTGCTCCCAGCCCTTACGTAGTGGAAACTCCTGGCCCAACTCAAGATGTGCTGGGCAGTTCCAACGGTAAGCAAGTCATCGCCATAAGTGGGACTCAGGTCTACGAGACTAAGAATGGCGGCAAACTGCTCTTGACCACTGTCAATGCTGCTGGCATTCCTGGAGCGCCAGTTTCGGGTTTGGAGACGCTCATAAACTGGGTCAATCCCCACGCAACTGTATTGCCCAAGGAGGTTATTTTTCCACCGGGGCAGTCTCGCGAGCAATACCTTGAGGACAATAAGAAAGACATGACTGGCTCTCAGGATTCTGCTACGACTCAGGCGCTCAAGTTCCTCGAAGGCAAAGGCACGGATACTTCCGGTATCAAAGTAAATATGCACGTAGACGATATTGGCGGCCCTTCAGCAGGTTTGATGTATGCCTTAGGCACCATCGACAAGCTCACCGAGCAAGACGAGACCGGCGGCCAAGTTATAGCAGGCACTGGCACGATGGAGGAGGGGGGAAAAGTAGGCAGAATCGGTGGTATTCAGCTCAAGATGCTGGGCGCCAAGCGAGACGGAGCCACTTGGTTCCTGGCCCCCGCCGGCAACTGCGGAGAGGTAGTAGGACACGTCCCCGAAGGCCTACGCGACGTAAGAGTAACCACTTTAAGTGACGCCTACGAAGCCCTCACTAAAATCTCCCAAAACGAAGCCGATACTCTCCCACATTGCACCGCATCGAAAACCACAACAGAATAAGATAAGCACCTACTTGTGTAAGAGTGAACACCGATATTCGACGGGTGCGTATCGCATTCTTGTGACAGCAAATTAGTGAAGTAGGTTACCTAATTTAGGATTCGGCTTGCGGCTGTCCTTGGTGGGTTGCTATGCTGAGAGCGTGGCTGAAATAACAACCAAGAGAGCAGACGAGTTCGACTTCCATTCCGGATCTATTGTTCAAGAATGGCTTTGGGATGACGATGTCGACGACAGCATTCGCCAGCAGATTGAAGATCTGACTGGTGAGGAGCTGGTAGACGAAGACTACGACGCACAGGTGGATGGGGTAATCATCTGGTGGCGTGATGGGGATGAAGAAGACGATTTGGCAGATACCATCGTCGATGCTTCCACTTCACTAGAAGACGATACGCCGGTGTGGATTTTAACTCCTAAACCGGGGCGCCTTGGCGCGCCAGGCCCTAGTACTTTGCCCAATGCGGCGAAGACTGCTGGTATGAACGCGGCAACTCCCTTAACGGTGAATGCTGACTGGAATGCTATGCGCTTGCGGGCTTTTGGCAAGGGTAAGCAAGCCTAATTGCGGTTTTTACTGGTGTAAGCACCGAGCGTACTTCAGCTAGGGCAAGTTTGTACACCGTTGAAAATGTTATAAGAGGAACGTCTGCTGAGCGGGCGTTCCTCTTTTTTTAATAAGTTTTCGAGCGTGTTGCATGCCACTATTGCCACTATGGTTTTCTTAAACTATTGAAGCTCTACACAATAGTAGGGTAGGGGATGATCAATACAGTGGGAAAATGGTGTTGCGTATCGGGATTCAATGTGGGCGATGAGGGATTCGAACCCCCGACATCCACCGTGTAAAGGTGGCGCTCTAACCAGCTGAGCTAATCGCCCTCGTCTGTACAGTTTAGCAAAACGTGTGAAAAACACATGTTACGCAGTGCAGCACAAGCACAGAATACTATAGTAGCTTGTCATCAGGATATTTGGCGCGCCGTCTGCGTGCTCACGTAAGCTAGGGGCAGAGAGAAGTTTCTGACCGCAAGACAAGGCAGGAGGTCGGTGTCCCGATGGCACATGAGCCTGAATCCAATCGGAACGACGCGATGATTGCGCGTGCGGGCAAGCGTAAGTGGGGTTACGATACTCGGCAGGTAGACGCCTTCCTTGCTCGTGCCCACAAGCTGTATGAGAGCGAAGTTCCTAAGCTCACTCAGCAAGACATTGGCAATATCTCCTTCGACCTGCGCAAGAATGGTTATATCATTCCGCAGGTTGACGCTGCCCTGTCTCGGCTCAGTAGGGCTGTTTCTGACCGCCGCACCTCTTGGCAAATCACCCAATATGGTCGCCAACAGTGGCTCACCAACGCTGTAGCTTTGCAACAGAAGTTAGCAGTACATGCAATGAGAGCTGATCGTGAGCGCTTTGCTCCTGGCCGCGACGGCGATCCTTCATACGACCGCAAGCAAGTGGATCGTCTGGTTGACCAAGTGGTTGCTAAAAGTGCAAGCCAGCTAGGTCTCGAAAATACCGGTGCTTATAGCGATGATAATTTGGCTGACATTACTGCCGATCGTGTTTCCAATGTAATCTTCACCCAGCGTAAGGGTAAACACGGTTATGACGAGCGTCAGGTGGACTATTACCTGGTCCGTGCCATTGAGCTTTTGCAACAGTTGGAATCTTATGTACGGTTGGGTATTGGCGACAATCTGAGCGGTGCCAAGAGTGCTGCTAAGTCTAGCCAGGCTGCCCAATCGGCTCCAGCTTCTGACGACACAGTCTCAGCTTTTGGGACGCGTCAGGAAGAACTCGTTCCAAGCAAGTCCGTACCTTCTCGTGCTAAGACGCGGGCTGCTGAGCCGGTTGCGAGTATTGCTCCTGTGCCTGTGGAGCCTACCGTAGAAGATGCTTCCCATTTAGAACAACCAGTAGATGCTGAAGATGATGGTCAGTTTGATCAATTACATCAGGCTGAGCAGGCCATTTTTGACGGTGCTGATGCTGCGCAGGTACCTCAATTGGACGCTCCTCTTGCTGAGGAAAAAGTGGCGAGTCCAGTGCCGGATCCTCAAACGGTGCCAGGCCGTAAGCAGCCTGCTACTCGTGCTGCGGATTCACTAAGAAAGGCTCCTGCTGCTCGCGTTCGGACCGCTGCTCCCGCTGCTCCGGTTGATCAGAACAGCTCCTCGCTCGCAGCATTGGCGAAGACTCCGGCCCAGCCACAAGCTGCGGATGATGTGCCAGCTGTTGGTCCTGCAAAACGCCCCTCGCGCCACGCTGCTACCGCTGCTCCTCTAGAGGAAACGTCTCAGTTCAATCCGCTCACTGATTGGGATGATGACACTGGTTCCGGCCAGACTCCGTCTCATTCTTCTACTTCTGTTATAAGTGAGCCTGAACCTGAGCCTAGCCCAGAAGAGTCTCTCTTTTCGGTGAAGCTGCCTCAGGTCAATGTAGATATTCCAAGCCTAGGCTTCCCCTCCTTATCTGAAGAAGACATACTGGACGAGACCCGTAGGTAGGTAAGGCATGGCTGGCTTCGCTCTTCGGCACTGTCAGATAGAATGACCACCGTGTCACAGCAAGCCAGTCAAATCAGCCAAGAGCCAAGCAATAAAGATCGCCCAAACGAGCCCTGGACTAGGGCTAGGCGGTTAATGGCGAGTCTTCCTATTTTTGTTATTTTGATGGGCCTTTTGGTGTCCGTCTCCTACTTCACTGCTGTGCCTTGGAAATATGAGCCTGTAGATCAGAATTTTGCAACACTGAGTTCAGATACGGCTGTGACTTTTGATAATCCTTCCCAGGTGCCCTTGGACCGTGTAGGCAAATATCAAGTATCCAAGCGGTATACGTGGATTAATGCTGTTCGCCCGTCAACCGGCGAGGTTCAGCAGATTCATACCTTAATCAGAGAGCCTGTTGGAGCTCCCGGCAAGCGGGCAGCAGTAGTGTTTATGCACGGCGCTGGTTATGGTACTTGTGATAATTCTTTCGGCGACGTAGCAACGGCTATGGCTTCTGCAGGGTTCGTGACAGCGGTCATTGACAAGCCGGTATGGTCCACTTCCGACATCAACCGCGACTATCCAGCTTCGGCCAAAATCTACGATCAAGTCATCAACTATTTACGGACTCAACCGAGTGTTGATTCAGCACAAGTAGGTATTTATGCGACCAGTGAGTCGACTTGGATTTCGGCTTACTTGCTGCAAGATGACCCGAAGATAGCCTTCCAAATTCTACTCAGTCCCATGGTGTTTTCACCCCGCCACGCGATGGGCTTCTTCGTAGCGCAAGACTTCGCTATTGCCGGTGCAAACCAAGGCTACCAGTCAGTGGTGCGCAGACTCTTTTCTGCAGACGGCACGCTTTTTGGTTTGCAGAATTTCGACATCGACACGCAGTTTAGTCAGGCTTACTCAGTTCCCACCTTAGTGGCGTATGGCACCAAAGATGTGATGACGGCCCAAGTGGAGGGCGTGCAGAAGATATTGGCCCTAGCGCACGAAAGTGACAATTGGAACGTCTCTGTGCGCTCTTACGCCGTCTCTAACCACGTGCTGCGTTTAGGGGATGAAGCTAATGCCGGCACTCCTCTAGCAGATCACTATCAAGAAGATATGGTTGATTGGGCCCAGGGGCAGGTCCACGGCCTTACACAGACTTCACAGCCGGTGGCCGGTTCCACAATCCACCAGTCCATTGCAGTTCCGCTCGACCTCTTTGGTCGGCGCAAACTCACGGTATATATGGTGATTGTGCATGCCAGCGCAGTTTTATTCTTGTTCCTATCAGCAGTGATGGCGCTCTTGGCGCTCGTGATGAAAATTTGGCGCTGGATGAGGCGAGATAAACGCCGGGTATTCGGCTTCTCCCACGGTTTTGGGAACAGTTTAGCTGGTATTGCTGGCACAACGATTGCAGCGCTCTTACTCTTTGCCTCCGGCTTAGGCCAGGTGATTATGGCCCTAGTCAAACTCGGCTGGGGAGGGGTGCCAGACCCGGCTGGAGTCAGCGATTGGTCTTGGCCAGTCATTCAACTGGTAACGGCTGTTGTGGTTTGGGCTTGGTCGCGAGTATTGGTGAGTATGTACGAGGTAGCAACGCTGAAAGGTGTGCGCCATATCCCTACTCAGCTTAGAGGGAAGGGCTTCAGTAAGGGAGCTATTGCCCGCCAGCTAAAGGCCAACGATCCGCAGCCGGTTTTAGCTTCGAGCAAGTTCGGTTTGGTTTTCTTCTGGATCTCCGCCCTTGCCATGTTCTGCCTTCTGCTTGTGTTTGCCTTCTGGGGGCTCTTTATCTATTAGCGGCTAGCTCATGTGCACCTGTTCGCTGAGAGCAGCTGGACGCTAGCGTTGTCGCTATAGGTCAGCAGGATACAAGTAAGAGTTTGATACGTATTCTTTCAGATGTGCGAGGGGGGGGGTGAGCGGTGGTTACTTATCGAGATGAAGGCGTTGTTCTACGCACTACGAAGTTGGGTGAAGCTGACCGTATCATCACTATCCTGACTAAGAGCAATGGCAAGGTCCGGGCTGTGGCCAAGGGTGTGCGCCGCACCAAATCACGCTTTGGCTCGCGTTTGGAGCCTTTCATGCGGGCTGACCTCTTGCTGGCTCAGGGTCGCAATCTTGATGTGGTGTCGCAAGCTGCCTCTATCGCCACGTATGCGGATCCTATTTGCGCCGATTACGACCTCTATACCAACGGTGGGGTCATGTTGGAAACGGCAGACAAACTCGTCTCTGCGGAGCATGAGCCTGCGCGTGGTCAGTATTTGCTGCTGATTTCAGCCCTTAAAGCCCTGTCTACGGGCTCGCGAGACCCAAGGATGATATCCGCTTCATACTTAATGCGTGCCATAGCTCTGGCGGGCTGGCAGCCCCGTTTTGATTCCTGCATTGTGTGCGCTCGACCTGCCGCTCAATGCGAGCTGAGCTACTTCTCTGTCTCTGGTGGCGGTTGTATCTGCCACGCCGACCATACGCCTGAATCTGTGCGCGTGTCGGGCCCGGCTGTAAACCAGCTGGAGGCGCTTACTTCCGGGGATTGGCAGCGTTTAGCAGCTGCCCCCTTAGACCCGATTACTGACCGGCTTGTTGAGAAATGGGGCGAATACTATCTAGAACGTCCCATTCGGGCACTGCGGCTACTAGATTCGTCTCTATGAGCTTTGAAGGTGTAGATTACCAGTCATTGAGCGTGCCAGACGCACCCTTTGCTGACCCCTCGAGGGTCCCAGCTTTCCCCGCAGAGGCCGTACCTCGGCATGTGGGCGTAATTATGGACGGCAACGGGCGTTGGGCCAAGCAGCGCGGTCTCGTGCGTACCGAAGGCCATAAAGCGGCTGAGCCAGTGGTGTTTGATACCATTGCAGGTGCCATCGAAGCCGGCGTTAGATATTTGAGCTTGTATACTTTCTCGACGGAGAATTGGAAGCGTAGCCCCAGTGAAGTACGTTTCCTCATGGGCTTTTCTCGAGACATCATCCACCGCCGTGTGGCGCAGATGGATGAGTGGGGAGTGCGGGTGCGTTGGTCGGGCCGCCGCCCGCGCCTGTGGAAGTCGGTAATAGACGAGCTTGAAGTGGCTATGGAGCGTACTAAGCACAACACCACTATCGACGTGGTCTTCTGCATTAACTACGGTGGCCGGGCCGAGCTGGCTGATGCTGCGACGGCTATAGCACAAGAGGTGGCAGCAGGGAAAATCAAGGGCTCCAAAGTAACTGAAAAAATGATTGCCGAGCACTTATACAATCCAGACATTCCAGACTGCGATTTGGTGATTCGCACCTCTGGCGAGCAACGCACTTCCAACTTCCTGCCTTGGGAAGCTGCCTACGCTGAGTTGTCTTTTGTGCCCGAGCTTTTCCCCGAGTGTGGCCGAGATGTGCTCTGGCGCTCTATCGACGAATATGTGCGTCGAGACCGCCGTTTTGGGGGTGTTAAGACTGTCTGAAGGCAGCTTAAAACCCTTGGTATTGTGCGGTAAATGATTGATGGTAACCCGTTCGTGACATTCGACCCCGTATATTAATGGGAACTGGCAAGGGGCCAGTTCTCTATTGGGGAGGCAGGTGCTCATGGAACGACAACACCATGCTCAGTCAGCTAGTGGGACGCTCATTGTCTCACTTATGGCCGGATATTCAATTGTCTACATGGACAAGAATATGATTTCGACTGCAATTATTCCGATTGCAGATCAGTACGGGCTCGATCCGGGTCAGACTGGCACTATCATGTCAGCTTTCTTCCTCGGTTATACCTTGACCCTGATTTTCAGCGGATGGTTGGCTGACCGTTTTGGCTCTAAGCCTGTACTGATGGGTTCTATGATGCTTATAGGCATCTTTAGTTTCCTGTTCGGTTTTGCTAATGGTCTGCCCTTCTTTATCTTGATCCGCTTCCTAGCGGGTATGGGCCACGGTGGTTATCCGCCCTCTTGCTCGAAGGCTATTGCCGAAAACTTCCCGCAGGAGCGCCGTACTTTCGTGCAGGCTTTGATTTTGTCGACCTCTGGTATTGGCGGCATTTTGGCCTTCACTCTGGGTGCCAACTTGATTTCTAGCAATTGGCATGTGGCATACTCGGTTCTGGGTGCCTGCTATTTGGTAGCCTGTGTGCTCATTTTGATTTTTGTTCCCGGCACTCCGCGCAAGGCAGTGGCTGGCAAGGTGGAACATATAGAAGCTGATGCTGCAGCAGCTGCATCGCAAGAGCCCAAAGTAGGGGTTTGGGAGCTCTTAAAGAATCGCAATGTGCTAGCACTTTTCTTGGCCCTTCTTTTTCTGAACATCCTTCTCTACGGCACTATGTCTTGGATGCCTAGCTATGTGACCAAGACCTTTAACTTGTCTATTAGCCAAGCAGGCATACTTCTGGCTGTCAACGCCGTCTTTTCAACAGTTGCTACCATTTTCTCCGGGCAGTTGCTTTCCAAGCTCTTCTTGGGCCGCGAAAAGCAGGCAATCGTTGGCTCGACGGTGATTACGTCAGTCCTCGTTATCGTCTTCCTTTTCCTGCAGAATGTGTGGCTGAGCCTAGCATGCATGATTCTTATCAGCTGCTTCGCTGTCTTGGCTTTCACCGGCATGTTCACTTGGCCTCACAAAATCATGGATTCCCATTTGATCGGCTCCGCTATTGGCATTACCAGCACGGGAGGCACCATCGGTGGTTTCCTGGCTCCAGTAATCAGTGGCTACTTAGTCAAGGCCGCCGGTGGTTCCTTCTTCTGGGCCTTCAGCTTCCTAGCACTCATGAGTCTTTTGAGTGGTCTGGTAGTTCTCACTGTTAAGGTTAAACAAGAGTAGTTGAGTCACAAAAGAGGCCCGGCTTCCTGCCTTGTGCAGGGGACCGGGCCTCTTCTATATGCTGTTTCTATCAGCGGTCTGGGGTCTCCCAGATGGTGCGCAGCTTGGCAATGGAAAGGCTGGAAACAATTGCCTTACCTTCGCCTGATTCGGCTACCAAGCGAATAGCGCGGGGGCCTTCAGCGGGGAAGGAGTAAGACGAGATTACTTCCAAGGCGTCGTTCACGTAGACTTCAACGGAACCGCGATCTACGATAATGCGTAGCTTGAGCTTGCCTTCGCTCTTGTCTAGCGGGGCAGTTCGGTAGCCGCGGTCGCCGTAAGTGTTGGCATGGCGGTCCAGAACTACACGCTCCAGCTGGTCGTCATAGCACACCAGAGTGTGATCGCCGTTGGAAGTGCGGTGAATCTCCAGTCCAATGCGCTCGGCCTGTGAGTGAGCTAGGTCGATTTCCATCTCAATATCTGCAGTTTGCGCGTCTGCAACCAAATCGCGGCTCTCGTTGACACCGAGCTCAATAGCGCCAAAGTCCTGCTTGTCTTCGTCGAGCTGGTCGAACTCACGGATGGGAAGCGTGCGCAGGTGGTCTCCCGCCAGCGTCACTTCGCGAGGTACAGTGAATTGGCCGCACCAGCCGTCCTCGTCCATAGGAATAGGCTGCGTGAAGGGGCTCATCCAGCCAAACATAAGGCGGCGACCGTCGGCTGCCTCGCAGGTCTGGGGGGCGTAGAAGTTGTGGCCGTCGTCCCACAGGTGGAATTCGGTCTCCTGCTTGAAGGGCTGGCCCGGCTCCCAGCTGCCGATTACATAGCCGGCATTGTTGTGGTTGCGTGCTTCAAAGCCCTCGGGGCTCAAACCCATAGCCGAGTAGCAGATAACCCACTCGTCTCCCAGAGGGAACATATCGGGGCATTCAAGCATGAAGACCTTGGGATCTGGGTGCTTGTATACCGGCCCCACGAAGGTCCAGTTGACCATGTCGGGGGAGGTGTACATCCAGATTTCGCCGCGGTGCTCGGGCGTGCATACGCCAAAGACCATGGTCCAAGTATCGCCTTGCTTCCACACCTTGGGGTCGCGGAAGTGGGGGATACGGTCATCGGGGCAGGGGACTACTACGCCCTTCTTCTCAAAGTGGATGCCATCTTCGGAGACGGCCATGCACTGCTCTTGCAGGTTGCCTTCGTCTTCGTTGACACCGTTGCGCCAGCGGTGGCCGGTGTAGTAAATGACCATCTTGCCGTCGTCTGAGATGACTGCTGAGCCTGAGAAGACGCCGTCTTTTTCGGCCTCAAAGCTGGGTGCCATGGCTACGGGCTCGCGCCTCCAAGTAGCCAAGTCTTCGCTAGAGACGTGACCCCAGTGCATGGGGCCCCACTGGGTGCCGAAGGGGTGGAGCTGGAAGTAGGCGTGATAGCGGCCCTTAAAGTAGCACAGACCGTTGGGATCGTTAATCCAGCCGGCTTTGGAAGCGATGTGCTCCAGCGGGTACCAGCGGTCTTTGCGCTGTGCAAAGAGCTGGTCGACTCCGGCTTCGGCCTTGGCAAGCTGTTCGCTCTGGTCATACGTTGGCATGTTTTCTACGTTCATCATTGAGCATCCTTTGTATTCGCGGTGATCTTGAATCTTTACTGCGGGGACCGGCTCTGCTCACTATTCGTATCTAGCGAGCAGAGCGGTCATTTATCACTGCTTAAGCGGCTGCCTGAGCGGCTAACTGCTTATCGGTGTAGAAGGGGTCTCCGTCTACCTGCTGATCGTCCTTCTTAAGAATAAAGAAGCCGTAAATCAGTGCCACTAGCACAACGAGCGAGATAACGAAGAAGGTGGGGCGGTCTCCGGCCTTGTCGTGAAGCATGCCCAAGGGAGTAGACATAATAACTTGGCCCACCTGAGAAGCAATCTGGAAGCCTACCATATAGAGGGTGGCAGAGAGCTTGGGGTTGAAGTGGAGCGTGAAGTAACGGAAGGCCGGCAGGCAGAAGAGCGGCACCTCGATAGAGTGGAAGAGCTTGACGATGGAGACCGTGTAGGGGTCGTGGAAGACACCGCACAAGCCGATGCGCAGGAACATTACAGCAGCGCCCAAGAGGAGGGAGTTGCGGATGCCGATTTTGCGCATAATGATTGGTACAACACCCATCATGGCCGACTCAAGGAAGACCTGGAATGAGTTGAGGTAACCGTAGACCTGAGTACCCAAAGTTGGAGTAGAGAAGAGGTCGGCATAGTACTTGGGGAACATCTGCTGATCGAATACGGTGTAGAAGGTGTTGGTGAACATCATGAAGATGATGAGGAGCCAGAGAGCTGGCATGCCAAGAACAGAAATCATCTCTTTGATGGAAGGGTTAGTCTTCTCAGTGTTGGGATCGGCTTCCTTCTTAATCTCTGCCTTTTGCTCGCTGGGAACCCAGAAAGCGTAAACCATGAGCATGCCGACACCGAAGGCGGAACCCAGCCAGAAGTTAATCATGGGGTTGATGTTGAAGACGATACCGCCGATGAGGGCCACAATGGCATAGCCGAAGGAGCCCCATGCGCGGGACTGACCGTATTCAAAACCGAACTTACGCGAATAGCGCTCGGTGACGGCCTCCAGCAAAGAGCAGCCAGACATGAAGCCAGCGGACAATACGAGGGAACCCAGAATTGCTCCCACCATCAAGTTGGACTTGATGAGAGGCATGTAAATAAACTGGACGAAGGGGCCCACCAAGGCGGCTATGACCGAGATGAAAATGGTCAGGCGGCGCTTAATGCCCAGCTCGTCTTGGATAATTCCATAGGCAAACATAATAATCAGCGTTGCCAAGGAGTTCACCGAGTAAATAGTTCCGACTTGGGTATTGTTCATGCCTAGCTTGGTAGTGAGCCAGAGCGAGTAGAAGGCCCACCAAATGCCCCAAGCGCAGAAGAAGAGGAAGATTCCCACCGAGCTTTGTAGATAGGAGGGGTTCCTCCATGCGGATAGTTTTTTGGCTTGCGCTGACATCGCTGCCTCTCTTTCGCGTGTGCGGGTGGCATCGCTGCCGTTCCCGTCGGCCTGATGAAGCATCGTTCGCTTCGATGCGACTAACCAATATAATAATGCGTCAATCGTTTTACGTCAAACGATTGACGCATTCATAATCGACGTTAGCGCTCACATATTGTTGTATTGCTTGAAAAAGATTAGAAGGGGAAATACGCTTGTTCTATTGCAGCGGGCTGAATCTAGCGCACAGAATCTTTTTCAATCAGCTGGCAATGAATCAGAGCCGGGCGCGGAGCCTGCAAGCTGGGTAGGGGAGCGCGAGTCTGAGTATGCAAAGCCGGGCTCTCGTCCTTGTGTTCAATCATCGACACGAGCTTGCAGGCCGCCCAATAGCCCATTTCGTAGTGGGGGAGCTCAATTGTGGTGAGTCGGGGAGCCAGAGTCTCGGCAAAAACGCGGTGGTTATCGACGCCCACCAGGCTCCAATCGCGGCCGATAGTTAAGCCACGCCTAGCAGCTGCTTGGTATACGTACCACGAGCGCGAATCGTTGAAACAGAAGAACCCATCGGGGTTGCCCGCCTCAATCATGGCCTCAACCGCGTCCATAGCCTCCTGGTTAAAGCCCACATTGGCCACGAGCTTGGGATCTGCAGTAATCCCAGCATCTCCCAAAGCGCTCTGGTAGCCCTTAAAACGCAACCCTTGGGCCAGAATCGGGTCTTGGTCTCCTATGTAAGCAATGCGCTGGCAGCCCGCATTGATAAGGCGTTTGGTGGCGTTATAGCCAATGCCGTATTCGTCTGGCGCAATGGACGGCACCATGCCAGTGCGCTCAATACCGTTGGCAACTACGACGGGCAGTTGGCGCAAAACCGGGGGGACATCGGCGAGCTGGTTGTACATTTTCGCGTAGAGGAAGCCGTCTACCCCGTAGCGTTTGAGGGCTGCGAACTCGCGCTCTTCCTCAGCCACCCCATCGGTCGAGACGGTAATGAGCATGTATCCTAAGCGGGCAGCGGCGTCTTGTGCGCCCATAATAATGCCGCCTGCGTAAGGGGTGGTGGCTACCTCTTCCGAGACGAAGCCAATAATGCGGGTGTGCGAGGTACGCAAGGAGCGAGCAAGGGGGTTAGGCCTGTAGCCTATTTTCTTGGCCTCGGCCCGCACTCGCTTGGCTATATCGGGCTTTACTCGACCCTGATCGCGCCCGTTGACCACGAGAGAGACCGTAGACACAGACACTCCAGTTGCCTGTGCAATCTCTTTCATCGTGGTCATAGCATCTCCTTACGGTTCAATTTTCCTAGCATAACCCTAGGCCTTAACCCAGCGGGCAGAATGCTTTGCTGCTATGAGCACGCTTGAACTAGGCAATTAACTTACGGGCTCTAGGTCAAGCTTGTGGCCTTGAGTTGCCGCCCGGGCGAGTGCTGGTGCTCATTGCGCATCGGGGAGTCAGCTGGTGCTTGTATCTGCTAGCATTTATGGAGGGGGCTGCACCGTTCCATCCGTATTGTGATGGCAGACGTCCTAGGAGTTTTCGAGCGTGCTTTCCCTTTTCTTACACACTTCTGGCGCAGACCAAGAGTCCTTTGACGCTGCCCAGCAAGAGGACGTCAAGGAGGAGAGCGGCAACGGTATCGAGCAGGGCCCTGTAAGTGGTGAATCTTTCGAAGGCGACGAGGCGAGTGAGAACTCAGTAGCTGAGCTCAAGAGCCTTATGGTGGCACTCAAGCAATATCGACGGCTCAAACGTGCGGTGGCGGTGCTATGTGCTCTCATGCTTTCGGGTTGGATAATCATTATTCTCATGGTGAGAAAAATACCAGCTTTCATCTTCGGCAAGCCCGATGCCCCTATAAGGTTCTTCGAGCAGGGCATCACCGAGCTGATTATGGAACCAAGCCTCTTCACGCTCCTCCTTACCTTTGGCTTCTTCCTGCTCTCTGTTGCTGTGCTCGCACTCGCTATTGGCGTGAGTCATGGTATGAGCAGCCTGGGCATGGCGAAACCGGTCTTTAACCGCATCGCCGAGCTGCTGGCAGTGTGCGCCATAGTGTTCTCGCTTGCGATGATAGGTGAGGGTTGGGGCGTGGGTGCAGAGCGCATTCAGAAGGGCACCCTGCCTGCCCTACCCACAGACAGCATGATCTTAGGAACTCCATACAAAACGGTGTGGAGTTGGCGCCACGAATCAGCCTCGGGCCGGCAGCAGGGCAAGATTATTGCACCGATTGCCCGCCAAGTTGATGTTGAAAGCTCCTCTCGCGGCATGGAATACTATCTTTACGCGCGCGTCGATTCCGACCGGCTCAGCGCTGTTGAACCCCTGCTCAGCGGGTATGCGAAATCGGCCCTCGCCAGCCTCAGCGACTACGGGCTGCCCCAAGCCAAAGTGAGCGTCCACATAGACGACTGGGACCGGCACACCCTGCTGGAGCGCACCTACCAGAACTAGCTGTTGACCACATCAACCCATGAACAATAGTCAATAATTAATAATAAGGAGAAACCCCATGTCCAGCACCTTCAAAGATAAGCTTAAGAATAGCCTCATGCCCAACGGTTGGCTCCACGCCGCGCCCAACTCGTCTGCCCTCAACCCCCACGAGCAGTGGATCGTGGCCCTGGGCTCATTCACATGGTCATACTTGGGCGACTACGTCAACGCCTTTGAATCAGAAGACGATGCTTCAACCTGTGCAGCCGCCCTCGAACAGTGGTGGGGTGTGAGCGACACCGACAGCTACAGGCAGCGCGCGCAGGGCCTCATCAGCCAAGGCCAGCGCAGCGAATTCCAACCGTTGGTAGACCTTATTAGCGATTTTCGTTCAGTGGCCAGCAATATTAGCGGCATACGTAAGCTCAAAGTCGGCTTTTTCCCCACTTCGATTGTCTCCTATTATTACAAGCAATCCAACACCAGCTTCAAGGCCAGTATGAAAGACTTAGGGATGGGCAGCCAAGAGCTCACCGAGATGCTGATGATGTGCTCTGGCTACGGCGAGGGCGATGATTTTGGCGAGTTCTTGGAAGACTTTGCGCAGGTCAAGAGCGCACTGGCCTGGGACGCAGTGCGAGTCGTACACATGAGCAGCTTGGCATACAGCGCCGGGTATGTGAGCCGCGGTGAAGCCATGCAATACAGCTCCCAGCTCAAGAGCCAAGTCGAGGAGACGTATACAGACTGGCGCAACGCCGCTGCCGGCTATGTTTTGGGTGCTTGGCTTTGGGATAGGACCGACACCCGTCTCGACAACATCTCGCGCACCACCAGCATGCTCCTCAAGGATCCCGAGAGCTTAGTAAACCAGGTAGCCTTTAAGTAAGCGCCGCTGCTGGAGTTGAGGCGCTCGCAGGCCTGAATCCCGTCTCAAATCCAGCGCAAACCTGGTGCCTTATCGAGTTAGCCTGGCTCTTTTGCGCAGGCTCAGCTGGTAGGCGGTGTATGTTCCAGTATGCAGATGACTGGGTTTGTATGAAAGGCAAGCATAGGGCTGCTGGCGCATTGTATAAAATGCTATGAAGATTGTTGCTGCCAGTGGTGCACAGCTCATTGTGTATGGCGTGCACAAGCAAGAACTCCACAGAGCTTTCGGAGTTCATGCGCATTCGCCGCATACATTGGCCTTGCAATATTGTTTGGAGCGAGTCAATTATTACGCTGAAACTCAGAATATCCTGGATGTGCATGTTATCACAGATAAAGTTGATGACCCGAACGCCCACGAAGCAATGATGCACCAGTATAAACTTTCTGGTGCAACGCAAGGTTATTTTCAATCAGATTTCGCCCACATTGTATTTCCTTTTAAATGGGAGGACTCTCGCCATTCGTTTGGACTGCAAGCAGTTGATATGGCACTCTACATGCTCAACAGGGCTGCGCGCATAAATCGTGATGATATGTCGACTGGCGATAAACAGGTTATGAAAATTGTGAGAACGCTGTCGCCCAATATTCAGCGATCATCGAAAGTTGCTTATCTGCAAGAAAGAAAGAGCAGATACATACTGCCAGAATTGACTTCGGGGGCCCCTAAAGGCCCCCGAGCGGACAACAATTAAGAACGTAACCGTTCAAACTCGCCGTATTTATATTTTATCTGATGAACTTCAAATGCGCAATGTCGGTTTAGCTTCACGCAGATAGCGTCGAACTTATCTCGAAGAAACTGCGAGCGCGTTTTTGGGCTCGCTTTGTATATCACTTGACGAGTGCTGTAATGCCGTGACTACGATTCACTGCGCTGGGCTAGGATTTCGTTTACTAGTTGGGGCTTGCGCTCCATTTGGTCTCGGGCGTCGGGGCGGATGTCGAGCTTTAAGCTCACGCCGGTGCGGTGGCCTTGGGCGGCGAGCTTGAGGGTGGCATCGCGCACTACGCGCAGGACTTCGTCGAGGTCGCCTTCGATGTTGGTAAACATGGCGTTGGTCTCGTTTTTCAAGCCAGATTCGCGAATCACACCAACAGCTTGTGCCACATACTCGGAGAGTTCTTCGCCAGTGCCGGATGGGGCGATAGCTACTGCTGCTACCGTGTTGATGTAGTCTCTGCCCTGGCGAGCGTCTTGTGTTTTGTCTGCCATCGCTGGCCGCCTTTCGTGTGAAGTATGTATACACCGCAGCAATGCAGGCCAAGGATGCTCCCTACGCTGGTGTTAGCCAACAGGTTCCAAGGGTCAGGCTCCAAGCCTTCTCAACTCCCGCGGGAGTTCCCCTGCATGTGTTTTCAGACTAGGCCGTACAGGGGACAGAGATGAGCGCGCCTTGGGCGGCAACGGTCATAAGCGCACGGTATTGTAGGAGGCATCGAATTGTATCCCATTTGGCAATAGAAGGTGTGACTAGTGGCAGCGTCAAAACTTGATGAAGTCGTCTCCCTGGCGAAGCGGCGCGGGTTCGTATTCCCGGCTGGTGAGATTTACGGCGGCACGCGCTCGGCTTGGGACTACGGCCCCCTGGGCGTGGCCCTCAAAGACAACATTAAGCACGAGTGGTGGCGCTCCATGGTCGTGACCCGCCAAGACGTTGTAGGCGTAGACACTTCGGTGATTTTGCCTACTCCGGTTTGGGTAGCTTCCGGCCACGTTTCCGTCTTCAATGATCCGCTGATTGAGTGCCTCAACTGCCACAAGCGCCACCGAGCAGATACCCTGGAGGAGTCTTACACCGAGAAGCACGGCCACGCTCCCGAAAACGGTTTGGCTGACATTGCCTGCCCCGATTGCGGAACCAAGGGCCAGTGGACTGAGCCGCGCGACTTCAACATGATGCTCCAGACCCACTTGGGCCCGGTTGCTGACGAGCATAGCCTGCACTACCTGCGCCCGGAGACTGCTCAGGGCATCTTCGTGGACTTTAAGAACGTGATGGGAGCTTCTCGCTCCAAGCCGCCGTTTGGTATTGCCAACATGGGCAAGTCCTTCCGCAATGAGATTACCCCGGGCAACTTCATCTTCCGCACCCGCGAGTTCGAGCAGATGGAGATGGAGTTCTTTGTGACTCCCGGAACCGACGAAGAATGGCACCAGTACTGGATTGATGCCCGCACGCGCTGGTACACGGACTTGGGCATTAACCCCGAGAACCTGCGTCATTTTGAGCATCCGAAGGAGAAGCTGGCCCACTACGCCAAGCGCACGGTCGATATCGAATACAAGTTCGGTTTCACCGGCTCCACTTGGGGCGAGCTTGAGGGCGTGGCCAACCGCACCGACTTCGATTTGAAGGCTCACGCCGAGCATTCGGGCGAGGATCTGTCTTACTTCGACCCAGCTTCGGGCGAGAAGTACGTGCCCTACGTGATCGAGCCTGCCGCTGGTTTGACGCGCTCGCTCATGGCCTTCTTGGTCGACGCTTACGACGTAGACGAAGCTCCCAATACTAAGGGTGGTGTGGATCGCCGTACCGTCTTGCGCTTGGATCCGCGTCTGGCTCCTATTAAGGCTGCCGTACTCCCACTCTCCAAGAAGCCCGAGTTACAGGGCATCGCTCACAATTTGGCCGCAGACCTACGTCAGAACGAGTGGATGATTGACTACGACGAAGCCGGCGCAATTGGCCGCCGCTACCGTCGTGAAGACGAAATCGGCACACCTCTGTGCATCACCGTCGACTTTGATACCATCGAGGATCAGGCCGTCACTATCCGCGACCGCGACACGATGGCCCAGGAGCGCGTGAGCTTGGATAAGGTCGAGAATTATGTGCGCGCCCGCATCAGCGAAAAGCGCGTGCGCTATCCTGAAGGCCCTGTTTCCATCACGGGTAAGGCTGCTGCCGATGGCGCTGTTGATGTTACGAAAGAGGCTGGCGAAGACGAGTCTGCGCCGGTCAAGGTAGCCGAAGCAGGCGGCGACCGCTAAATCTATGGCCCAAAGTCAAGTTACACTGGCCCCGGTTCAGCTGGGGCCTATTGCCGTGCCTACTCCGGTTGTGCTCTCTCCTATGGCGGGCGTTACTAACTGGCCCTTCCGCGTCTTGTGCGAGGAATATGGGCCAGACGGGCTCTACGTAGCTGAAATGGTCACGGCCCGCGCTCTGGTGGCGAAGAACCCGAAGGCTTTCCGCCTCTGCCGGTTTGCGCCCTCTGAGCGGGTGCGTTCCCTACAGCTGTATGGCGTAGACCCGATTATTATGGAGAAGGCTACGCGCATGGTTGTCGAGGGTGGCATGGCCGACCATATCGACCTCAACTTTGGCTGCCCAGTGCCGAAAGTGACACGACGTGGCGGTGGCTCTGCTCTGCCTTGGAAGTTGGACCTCTTTAAGGAGTTGTTGAACCGGGTAGTGAGCGTTTGCAGCAGTGCGAACATTCCGGTTACAGCCAAGATTCGTGTAGGTATTGACGCGGACCACACCACCTTTTTAGAGGCGGGCCATATAGCTCAAGAGGAAGGTTGCGCAGCGGTAGCCCTGCATGCGCGCACGACTGCCGAATACTATGGCGGTCATTCCGATTGGGATCGCATTGGTCAGCTGGTGGAAGAGCTCGACATACCCGTTTTGGGCAACGGTGATATCTGGAGTGCTGAAGATGCGCTGGCTATGGTTGAGCAGACTGGTTGCGCGGGTGTAGAAATTGGCCGCGGCTGCCAGGGGCGTCCTTGGCTCTTCCGCGACATCGCCAACGCTTTTGCTGGTTCTAGCAAGCGAGTTGAGCCCACGCTGGGGCAGGTGGGGCAGATTGTGTCGCGCCACGCCCAGCTTTTGACTGAGTTTTATGACGGCGACGAGCAGATGGCAGTCCACGACATGCGCAAGCACGTGGCCTGGTATCTTAAGGGCTTCCCGGTTGGCGGCGGCACCCGGCGGGCCTTTATGGAATGCGAGTCTTTGGCAGATTTAGACCAGCAAATTGCGCTGTTGCCGCAAGACGCGCCCTATCCCGAGTCGATTGCGGCCAAGCCGCGCGGTCGAGTACGGTACGCTAAGAAAGTAAAACTGCCGCAAGGATGGCTGGATTCGCGCGAAACTACCCATGATGAACGCGAAGCGCTCTTTGGCGACGACCCGATGGACGCCTCTTATTAAGGGGCTTGTGTAAGCTGTAGTACTACCGGATATATCGCTGTGGTGAGGACCTACAAAAATAAGTGTGAACTTGTGTAGAAGCTTGGGGTTTAGCATCAAAAGCGAAAGAGTTGGGGTTAGTCTAGAATATGACTGTATACGTGTGCGTGTTGGCGTATCAGGTTTGCGCTAGAGTTGACCGTAACGTGGAGTGACAGGAGCATATGGTGAGCGAGATTGCCCAGACTGACAATTTCAATGACAAGACCAATATCAAGGTCGTCGGTGTCGGTGGTGCAGGCGGCAATGCGGTCAATCGTATGATCGCTGAGGGCTTGCAAAACGTTGAGTTTGTAGCTATCAATACCGACGCGAAGGATTTGTTGCGCTCCGATGCGAACGTGAAAATCTCCCTTTCGGATATGAACTCGCGCGGCTTGGGCGCTGGTGCCGACCCTGAGAAGGGTGCGAAGGCAGCCAAGGATCACCAGAGCGACATCGAGGAAGTCCTTAAGGGTTCCGATATGGTCTTCGTGACGGCAGGTGAGGGCGGTGGTACCGGTACTGGTGCCAGCCCCGTCGTGGCTCGTGCAGCCCGTCAGCAGGGCGCACTGACCATAGCTGTGGTCACTCGACCCTTCACTTTCGAAGGTCCCCGCCGTGCATCTTCTGCCGAGTCGGGTATTGAGACCTTGCGCAAGGAAGTTGACGCGCTTATCGTTATTCCCAACGATCGCTTGCTTGACTTGTCTGACCGCACGGTTTCCGTCATGGATGCCTTCAAGACTGCCGATACGGCTCTTCTGGCTGGCGTGCAGGGCATTACCGACCTGATTACCATGAACTCCTACATTCACGTCGACTTCTCCGATGTGACTGCCATTTTGAAGGATGCTGGCACGGCTCTCTTCGGTATTGGTGCAGCTCGGGGTGAAGATCGTGCTACGCAAGCTGCCGAGATTGCTATTTCTTCTCCGCTGCTTGAGGAGTCCATTGAGGGTGCTCACGGTGCTTTGATCAACGTGGCAGGCCCCACCGATTTGACTATGCAAGAAGCTTCGGCTGCCGCCAAGCTCGTACAGGATGCCATTCATCCCGAAGCGCAGATTATCTGGGGCTTGGCACTCGACGATTCCTATGGCGACGAGGTGCGCGTCACTGTTATTGCTGCCGGTTTCGATCCCAACGCTCAGAAGGCTGCCCAGCTGGGGCAGGCTTCTAGTGAATTCGCTGCCGTTCAAGACGACGAGTCCAACGAACAGTCGCAAGAAAATGTTTCGTATGTGCAGGCCGACTCCGAAGGGGAGGGCGAGCAGGAAGCTCAGCCTTGGCAGGAAGACGAGGCTTCGTCTGAACACCAGAGCCAAGAGCAGGCTGAACCTGACAGCGAAGAACCTAGGTCTTCAGACGCGGGTGGCTATCTGGACATTCCAGATTTTCTGCGGTAAAGAATACGCCAGCGGCAGGCTAGCGTAAAGTGGTAAGGAGCAAGAAGTCATGGCAGGATTGATGAAGAGTGCTATGTCCTACTTCGGCATGGCTGATGTCGTAGACGAAGACGAGGAAATGGCCTCAGAGGAGGAGAGCCAAGACGCAGGCTTCGACAACGACCACTCAGTCACGCCTATTGGCGCAAGTCAATCGTCTGCAAGTTTTGCTTCGGCTACTGTGTCGAGCCCGGCGGTGTCTAGCCCCTTCCAGAGCAAGCTCAACCGTATTACCACCATTCATCCCAAGACCTATGAGGATGCGCAAATGGTGGGGCGGGCTATTCGAGACGGCGTCCCGGTTGTATTGAACTTGAGTGGCGTGAGCGAGTCGGTGGCCTACCGCATCGTCGATTTCTCTGCCGGCGTAGTCTTCGGTGTGCGTGGCTCTATTGAGCGCGTTACTCCGAGGGTATTCCTGCTTAGCCCGGCTCAGGTCAATATTAAGGTTGAGGAGCCTGAAACTCCAGCTGCCTCGCAGTCTTTCTTCGGTAACTAATCGAAGTTAATCCTATCCGTGTGAACGCACTCTGGTAAGGAGCCTCACCGCACATGCTGCTCGGTTTCGTGGCCTATATTCTCAACTGGCTCATTGATGCCTATATTTTCGTGCTGTTTGTACGCATGATTATCGACTGGATTATGGTCCTTTCTCCGCGCTGGTATCCGCGCGGACTAGTGGCTTCGATTATTTCGATTATTTATCAGTTGACTGAACCGCCCCTGTGCTGGCTGCGTCGTTACATTCCGCCCCTGCCACTCGGACGTATCCAATTGGACGTCAGTTTCATGGCCCTGTGGTTCGGGCTAATCGTTTTACAAGTTGTTGTCAATGTCCTCATTTAAGAGCGCTTAATGGGCGGGCTTGGTTGCCTGTTGGGCTGCACAAGGTGAAGGCTTGAAGATGGTACGCGTTTTTCGCTGTTTCTGTACAGTGGGGCGTGCTAGCATTAGTAAAGAACAGCAATGTAGGTAGACTGTTGCCGAAGCGAGGTGGAGATACACATGGCTCTTTTGACGCCCAAAGACATACGGGAGCATACCTTCCAGACAGTGCGGTTCAAGGAGGGGTATGACGTCGATGAGGTCGATGACTTCCTCGATCAGGTAACTGAAACGGTAGAAGCTCTGGGGAAGCAAGCAGTACAAGGAAACGGTGCTTCAACTCAGTCCTTCGGGCCTGACGTAGCCAACTTGAACTCGAAGATTTCTGAGCTGACCGCCCAGATTCAATCACTGCAAAACGAGAATCGCAATCTCAAGTCCCAGGCAGCTACTGCCGGACAGCAGGCTGCGCCCGCAATGGTTGCCCAGCAGCCCAATCCTGAGATGCAGCGTCGCGTCGCCGATGCCGAAGAGCGCGCTCGCACGATTGGTATGCAGAATGACCAGCTGAAGAAGCAGGTTGCTCAGCTCAACCAGCAGATTGACCAGCTGACGGCCCAGGCCGCTCAGTCTTCTCAGCATGTTGCCGACTCGGCAATGCAGGGCAATCTTTCTGCGCTCCAGCGTGAGCGCGATGAAGCCCGCCGTCAGGTCGAGACCCTGACGCAAGAGCTCGGTTCAGCCAAGCGCGATTTGGCTGCTGCCCAGCAGAACGTGTCGGGTGCTCGCCAGCAGATTGCACAGTTCCAGCAGACCATCCAAGAGGAGAGGACCAAGACTTCTCAGCTCAACCGTCAGCTTGAGGATTCTAGGCGTCGTGAAGAAGAGCTGCGTGCTCAGGTAGCTAAGGCAGAGCCTGCTCCTGAGACCGGTAGCCTCCAGCAGATTGCTGGCGCTGGTGCCAATGCCAGCACCGAGGCCGAGCGTGCAACCGCCATGCTCACCTTGGCTATGCAGCTGCACGACCAGTACGTCGACAAGGGCAAGGCTAAGGGTGCTGAGATTGTTTCCTCCAGCCAGTCCAAGGTCGACGAAGTCATGTCTAAGGCTGATGCATACTCGCGTAAGACGCGTTCCGATGCAGACGACTACTCTAAGCGCGTCCACTCGGAAGCTGACTCTTACGCGCAGAATGTTCGCACTCAGGCTGATACCTATTCCTCCAAGATTCGCGGCGATGCTGATGCTTACTCCAGGAGCAAGCGTAATGAAGCCGACGAGTACGAGCTTCAGGTGCAGCAGCGCGCTCAGTCTTACGACAAGAGCACTCGCGAATCCGCAGAGCGTTACGCAGCTAGCGTGCAAGACAAGCTCATGGCTCAGTCCAAGATGGTAGAGGGCAACATTCAAAGCCTCAAGTCCTTCGAAGCTGAGTACCGTAGCCGTCTAACTGAGTTCCTGGGCCAGCTTGTTTCTCAGGTCTCCGACACTAACAACTACCAGATAGTTGAAAACAACGGTAACCCCAGCGCCCAGCAGCACTAAAGCTGGCTAGTCTGTGTCAAACCGCACAAGCGAATCAAGACGGCTGCGCACACGCGTGGCCGTCTTCGCATGCCTAGTCCTTCTGGCTCTTGGCCTCGACCAAGTCACAAAGGCTCTTGCTCAGGTTCGACTGAGCGAAACGAATTCCAAGGTTTTTATACCTGGTCTTCTCTCTCTGCGTCTTCTGCGCAATCCCGGTGCCTCCCTTGGCCTCGGTTCTGGGTACACCTGGGTAATTAGCTTGATAGCAATCTTCGCCAGCTTAGCGTTTATAGTGCTACTGCTTCGCACCGATTCCATAGCCTGGACGGTGGCTCTAGCCTTTGCTTTCGCAGGTGCGGTCGGCAACTTAATAGACCGAATCGCGTACGCTCAGGGCTTCCTCAATGGCCGCGTGGTGGACTTTTTGGACTACGGATGGTCAGTGGGCAATATTGCCGACGTATATCTGAGCTTTGCTGCCCTGGCAATAGTTGCCCTTATTCTCTTTGGTAAGCCCTTCAACAGCCTCCAGCAGGCTCAGACGGAGCGCGATGCAGGTGAGGGGGCGGCCGACAGCCAGGAGGTCAATCGTTGAGCGGCAAACTGATGCCAGCTCCCGAAGCCCTGATTGGCTTGCGCCTCGACATGGCTCTGGCAAAAATGCTGGGTATCTCACGGGCTAAGGCGAGCGAACTCATACGAAGCGATCAGGTTCGCCTGCTTAACCGTAAAGTCCACAAGGCGGCTATTTTGCAGCCCGGAGACGTGGTAGAAGTCGATGAAATGGACGAGGAAGACGCTCCGGAGCCAGTTTCGGAAGACATGGCCGTGGCCTACGAAGACGATGACATTATCGTAGTAGACAAGCCTGTGGGCGTGGCTGCGCACACTTCTCCTGGTTGGGATGGCCCGACTGTGCTCGGTTCCTTGCTTGATAGGGGCATACATATTACAAGCTTAGGAGCGCAAGGTCGGCAGGGCATCGTGTCTCGACTCGACGCGGGCACGAGCGGGCTCATGCTTGTATGCAAGTCAGATTTGGCCTACCGGGAGATGCGTAAGCAGTTCGCCCACCACGAAGTCGTTAAAATCTACCATGCGCTCGTGCAGGGCAATCTGAAACAAGATAAGGCCACAATCGAGGCTCCTATTGGCCGCGCTCGGGTTTCCGACTTCCGTTTTACCGTGACTCCCGCGGGCAAAGAGGCGATTACCCACTGGGATGTCTTGGAGCGACTGGGGGAGGCCACCCTAGTGAAAGTCAACCTGGAGACGGGCCGCACCCACCAGATTCGCGTGCACTTCTCGTCAATCGGTCACCCCCTAGTCGGTGACCACATGTATGGTGCCAACCCCGTGCTGGCCGAGCGCCTCAGCCTCACCCGCCAGTGGCTCCACGCCACCCGCCTAGAGTTCCGCCACCCCCGTACCAAACTCTGGACCACCGTCTCCTCTACCTACCCCCCAGACCTCACCGAATCCCTAACCCTCCTCCAATCCGAAGCTGCCGCCAAGCTCAGCGAGTGAGACTTGCCCTGCTGTATGAACGCGAGTTAGCGGCAAAAGGGAATTTTGATTAGCGAGAACTGGCAGTCCTAGGGCTGTGGCGGGGAATGTGCTTGCGTTGGGCTGTGAGAATGTGAGCAGCGTAGACCACTGCTGATAGGACGGATAGGGCAAGTAGGCTTCCTCCGCCGAGCTGCTGGAGCGGTATAGCTCCGGCGGTCGGGAGGATTAGGGCTGCGGCCCAGTGAGCGTAGAGGGTCATGTTGTAGTTGACGGGATTGCTGAAGTCCCAGAGGTCGCCTCCTGTGGCCTGGGTGTACCAGCCAACTAACATCTCGCCCTCTTTCGTGGGCCTTGGATTCGGTGCACTAGCTCGATCGCCGACGTTCGCCAAAGCCTGCACCGCAGGCGTATGGAGGGTTCCGCCATTAGCATCAAAAGTGACTGTGACGCCTAAAACTTTCTGGGAGATTCTACCGTTGAAGTTTGTTGGTCCGGAGGCGTTAGGAAGCTGGATGGTGCCTGTAAAACCGTATATATAATCGCCTGGATATGAGTGTGGCCATGTGTAAAAGCCATTAGCTGTGTTGTAGGAACCGCCAGCAGGAGTCGATACGTCAGTGTTATTCCAGTTATATTTATCTGGGATGGCGAATACATCTGGACTGTGGCTAATGATTGCAGGGCCGAGGTTAAGGGGATTGTCTGAGTAGGTAGGTATGTCTGGCAAGCGCACTTGTTGATTGTCTAGTATGTAGTTCGGATTTGTTAAAGCGGTGAACTTGCTCCAATCTACAGTGCTGACATCGGTTATCTGATTACTATTAAGAGAGAGCTGACTTAGTCGTGCTATGAACGGAGCCCAAGCTGTATTAAGCATACTTAAGCTTGTAATTTGATTGCTATCAAGCCATAACTTTTGAAGTTGAACAAGTTTGCTCCAGTCTGTAGTCGCAATATGAGCACTAGTGACTTTGTTTTGAGATAAGCGCAGATTTGTGAGGTTTGGGAAGTTCAGCTGCCCCAGTTTATCTATCTTGTTCATGCCAGCGTCCAAAACGAGTAATGTAGGTATGGATGGAAGGTTGTCTAAACTGGTAATTTGATTACCATACATTTGAAGTGTTTGCAGTTTGGTTAGGGCATTCCACTTAACCGTGGTAAAGCTTGAATCGGTGATTTTGTTGCCTCCCCCAAATGAATGGACTTCATTGCCAACTCCGTCCCAACTTGCGCTTCCGCCGCCTTGTCCAATGCTGAGATAAGTTAGATTAGGATTGTTGAGCTCACCTAACGTTGCAATCTGATTGCCATCCACAGACAAGTAGTTAAGATTCGGTATGTTGGTGAGACGGCTGATGTCAACGAGTAAATTTTGTCCTAAGAGCAGGTATTTCAGCTGCAAGAGCTGGCTCCAATTGACAGAATTTAGCGCAGGTGTGCTGATCTTGTTTTTGTAGAGCGACAGATTTACTATATTCGGGTTGGTGAAATTTCCTATGGTGTCAATTTGATTCCACCATGCCTGGAGGTCTTCTAGTCCCGGCATATCAGTTAACGGACTAATGTCAGTAATTTGGTTTCTGTAGATTATAACAGTTTTTAGCTTAGTCAGCTGGCTCCAATTTACCGTGGAAAGAGCAGTGCCAGCGAGTTGATTTCGTTGGAGTCTAAGCGTCGATAAATTCGGATTATGTAACGGTCCCAACGAACTTATTTTGCAATCGCTTGCGTTAATAGATTCAAGATTTGGTACTTCCGTTATGGGGCTGAGATCGGTTATTGGATTACCAACTAAACTCAGTTCTTTAAGTTTTGTTAGTTGCGACCAGTTAACGGTTCGTAATGCTTCGGTAGTCACGTTGTTGCTCGCAGAAATGAAGATAGGCAAACCATTTTCATCAGTATTGTTCAAATACGAACTTGTGCTGCCAAGGTAAAGTTGTTCAAGATTTGGGTTATTGAGCTGTCCGAGAACGCTAATCTGATTACCGCCTACATTCAAACCTATTAGTTTTGGCATATTCGTCAGAGGGGTAATATCTGTAATTTTGGTGTTTTTGATGGCTAAACCAGTGAGATTAGTAAAAATGGATAAGCCTTGAACGCTTACAATATCAGAGATGATGAGGCCTTCTCCAGACCTAGAATCGCTCAAATCTAATGACGTTGTTGCAGTGATATCGGCTGTGGTGAGCTTGTCGGTTACTTGTCGGGCTGGGTAGCTGGGGGGTGTGCGAGGCATGCGATTGGCGATGGCGGCGGCTAGGTTGGGGTCGGGGAAGCAGTCGGCTATGGTGCTGACGTCTGGGGTGCAGGAGTATGGGCCTCCGCGCGGGGTGATTGTATTGGGGTGCGATGGGGCCGGACTTGGGGTGGAGCTGGACTGCGGTGATGGGGTAGCGGTTGGGGTTGGCGATGGCTGCGGCTTAGGCTGAGCGGGTTTGGGATTGGGCTCAGGGGTTGGCGCTGATTGCTTGGGCTGGGAAGTGCCTAGGGGAGTGTGTGATTCTGATTGCTCTTGGGGCGTCGGTGCCTCAAATGTGGGAGAATCAATTGACTTCGTTACAGTATCGAGTGGTGATACATCTTTGGTTTTGGGCGATTGCGCTGCCTTGCGCGAATCTGAATCTGAAAGCGAGGATTGGGATTGAACCGGGTCGGCGTGAACAGTGACCGGTGCCGCTAAATTAGCGGACCCCCCCCCCCAGGATAGCCATGGATAATGCAACGAGTGCAGCACTAAATGTGTGCTTGACGCGCATAACAACACCCCTCTAAACCGAAACCAGCGACAATAAGCTGAAATTTCAGTGTCTAAATATTTCATGGCGCACAAAGTCTTCTACGGTTCCCCAACCATAAGCAACAGTGCGCTTAACGCTAATACAGACCTTAAGTGTAGCACCAGTAACTAGCTTGACCCTTAAAAGGGCCTAAAATCCGCGACGGCGAGGGGAATCTCCCGTTGAGTCTGTGATTGCTGAGCCTGTTGGAAAGGGCGAAAGGACTATGTGAGCGAACTAGTTTGTTTCTGCCAAACGGCGAGCGAATACGGGAAGACCTATGCGGTTGAGATGTTCGATTTCCTCTTGCATAGTGCGGGGAGGGTGATGTTTGCTGTTTACCAGATCGCGCATCGCTTGACCGCATAATTCCGGCGCCCCATCGTACATGCGACTCAAAAAAGCGTCGGGTGATTGGACTTCTAAACCTACCGGAGCGAGAGCGGACTGTGGAAAGTGTTTCAGGTTGAAAGTAACGATGGTTTGAGCGCCAGCCAAGCGCGCTGCGGCTAGGACATGGCGATCGTCTATATCTGGCAAAGCTATGTCTTGTTCAAGTGTTTCCCAGCCTTGGGTGAGTGCCATCGGAAAGGCCTTGTTGGCCGCGTCTAGCACTTGCTGGGCCTGCTGCTTGCTCACCTGTCGGACTTCTTGAATTGCTACACGCGCCTCTTCCATAATCTTATCTGACCAGAAAGGCTCATATGCGCGCGCTTCCGCGAGGCTGAGAAAGGCATCGAGGGTCCAGGTGGGAACGAAGAGGTTTGCGTCGAGGAAGGCGGCTTCTAGCATGGCTAGTCCTTGAACTGAGCGAGATACTGGGAGTAGTCCACGTCGTAAGAGCCGGCCTGCGAAGCGTTTTCTCGCATGTTTTCTAGGCTGTGACGGGTTTGCTGGTCTCGCTGACGCTTATAGGCGAGTACGTCTTCCAAATTGAGAAAACGGTAGCCTTGCGCTTGCGGGCGCGAGTAGGGGATAAGGCCTCGGTCGAGCATGCGGGTAAGAGTGCGCTGGGAAATACCGAGAATTTGCGCTGCTTGGCCTGTCGTGAGGCGCTGAGTTTGCTCGGCGGGAGTAACCTGCTCGCAATCTGAACTCGGTGAGGAAAGTACCAAGTCTCGAATCTGCTGGTAGAGCTTGACGGATAGGGGGATGCGCTCGCCGTCTTGGCCCTGAAGAAAGGGTAAATCGCTCTGCTGTTGGGCCTTTCGGGGCATGGGGTCAGCTTGCCTTGCAATGGTCATCGTTACCTCCTTAATACTGCTCAGCATAGTACACAATGGACACAATGGACAAATGCTTGCGCTTTGAGCTGCGTAAGAGTTGCCACTTACTGTTTAAGCTCTTGCACTTCGGTATGCTTTCGCCCTGCTTTCGTTGCGCTCTCGCGACAGGGCAAGGCTTGGTTGCTTGCACAGCGATGGGTATGCTGTTAGCTCAGTTGCTGGGGTTGGGTGGGGCTAATAAACGGTGGGAGGGCTGGGGATTGGCTCTTTTGCGCGCTCGATTGGGCGGTGGGGTGAATTGCGGGGCGGGGAGGGGGTTTAGTAGATTAGGGGTATGGCTTCTTCTCTTGCTCCTGACAGTTTTGTGCACTTGCATAATCACACGCATTACTCCACGCTCGACGGCGCTTCCAAGATTCCTGAACTGGTGAAGCAGGTGAAGGCGATGGGACAAACCGCTATCGCCATTACTGACCACGGCAACATGCACGGCGCCTACGAGCTTTGGCGCACCGCGGTCGACAACGATATTAAACCCATCTTGGGTATCGAGGCTTACGTAACGCCGGAGACTGCTCGGCAGGATAAAACCCGCGTGCGCTGGGGCGATGAAACCCAGCGATCAGACGACGTCTCCGGCGGCGGTTTCATCACCCACATGACCCTGTGGGCCGAAGACGATACCGGCTTGGTAAACCTGATTAAGGCCTCTTCTATAGCCAATCTTGAGGGCTTAGTGGGCAAATGGCCTCGTATGGATAAAGAGGTGCTCGCTGCACACTCGAAGGGCGTGATTGCATCGACGGGCTGCCCCTCGGGCATTGTGCAGACTCGCTTGCGCTTGGGCCAGTTCGACGAAGCCCTGCGCGCGGCCGGCGAGTTCCAAGACATCTTCGGTAAAGATAACTATTACGTGGAGTTGATGGACCATGGGCTTGAGATTGAGAAGCGGGTCACGAAAGACCTGCTCGAAATTGCCAAGCGCATCGGAGCTCCGCTGGTAGCTACCAACGATGCTCATTATGTGCGCAAGGAAGATGCGGGCGCTCAGGATGCCCTGCTCTGCATCAACTCCGGCTCACACCTCGACGACCCGGGCCGCTTCAAGTTCGACGGCTCCGGCTACTACATTCGCTCAGCAGAGGAGATGCGCGACCTCTTCAAAGAGTTCCCCGAAGCTTGCGACAACACGATGGAAATAGCTGAGCGCTGCAACGTGATGTTTGACGATCACGAAGATGGTGCTTTCATGCCCCGTTTTGACTGCCCTCAGGGCTGGGACGAGACTTCGCTCTTCTTGAAACAAGTCGACGATGGCCTCAAAGTGCGCTATCCAGAAGGCGTGCCCAGTGAAGTCTCTCAACAGGCAGACTATGAATGCGGCGTGATTTGCCAGATGCAGTTCTGCGGCTACTTCCTCGTGGTCTCCGACTATATCAATTGGGCCAAAGAACACGGCATCATGGTGGGCCCCGGGCGTGGTTCGGCAGCAGGCTCAATGGTGGCATACGCTATGGGTATCACCGAGTTGGACCCCCTCCAGCACGGCCTGATTTTCGAGCGATTCCTCAACCCAGAGCGCGTCTCCCTGCCCGATATCGACGTGGATTTCGACCCTGATGGGCGTATGAAAGTCCTCGAATACGTGGCCGAAAAGTATGGCTCCGACAAGGTAGCCCAATGCGTGACTTACGGCACCATCAAAACTAAGAACGCTTTGAAAGATTCGGCTCGCATCATGGGCTACGAATACTCAGCAGGTGAGCGCGTCACTAAAGCCCTGCCGCCTTCTGCAATGGGCAAAGACGTGAGCTTGCACGACATTTTCGACCCCAGCTCCAAGCGTTACCCGGAGGCGCGCGAGTTCCGCGAACTCTACGATTCTGACTCTGATGTGAAGCGCATTACCGACGAGGCCAAGGGCTTAGAAGGCATCATTCGCCAGACGGGTGTGCACGCCTGCGCAACTATCATGGGAGCCGAGCCGATTACGAACACGTCGCCGCTCATGCAGCGCAACGACGGCACGGTGACCACCACCTTCGAATATCACACTTGCGAAACCTTGGGGCTGGTCAAGATGGATTTCTTGGGCCTTTCCAACTTGAGCGTAATCCGTGACTGCTTGAGCAACATCACGCGCAACGGTAAGGAGACCATCTCCTACCAGCAGATTCCGCTGGACGACAAGGAAACATACGAGCTGCTCTCGCGCGGTGACACGCTTGGCGTCTTCCAGCTCGATGGCGACGGCATGCGTTCCCTACTCCGCCTTCTAAAACCCGATAATTTCAACGATATATCCGCACTGATCGCCCTCTACCGCCCGGGCCCCATGGATATGAATTCGCATATCAACTATGCTAAGCGCAAGAACGGGCAGCAGAAGATTGAGCCCATCCACCCTGAGGTGGCCGAGCCGCTTAAGGCGGTTTTGGACGAGACGTACGGTCTGATTGTCTACCAGGAGCAGGTGCAGTCTGCCGCGCGTATTTTGGCCGGTTATTCGCTGGGTAAGGCAGATGTGTTGCGCCGAGCTATGGGTAAGAAAAAGCCCGAAGTGTTGGCCAAGGAGCAGGTGCCCTTCTTCGAGGGTATGAAAGAACATGGATACTCAGAGGAAGCGGCTCAGGCCGTGTGGGACATTTTGGTGCCCTTCTCTGGCTACGCTTTCAACAAGGCGCATTCCGCAGCTTACGCCCTTATCGCATACTGGACTGCCTACCTGAAGGCCCACTATCCGGTGGAGTTTATGGCAGCCCTCCTGCAAGGCGAGCGCACCAACAAAGACAAGACGGCCCTCTACTTGGGCGAGGCAAGGCGTATGGGTATCCAGGTCTTGGCACCCGACATCAACGAGTCGGTTTCGGAGTATTCCGCAGTCGGCGATGTGGTCCGTTTCGGTCTTGGTGCTATTCGCAACGTGGGCGACAAGGCCGTGACTGAGATTGTGAAGCAGCGCGAAAGCAAGCAGGGCAAGTTTGTAAACTTCCTTGACTTCGTGAAGCGCGTTTCGATGGATGCGCTCAACAAGCGTACGGTAGAGTCTCTCATTAAGGCCGGAGCTTTCGACGAGACAGACGGCAATCGCAGGGCTCTGTTCCAGATTCACGAGGTCGCCATCGACCAGGTGGTTCCTTTAAAGCGCAAGCAGGCCGAGGGCCAGTTTGACCTCTTTGCTGACGAGGATGAAACGCCTGAATCTGACTTGCTGGGCGATGCTGACGTGTCGGTGCCAGACATCGAAGAGTGGGATAAGAAAACCAAGCTCAACTTTGAGCGCGAAATGTTGGGTCTGTATGTTTCCGACCATCCGCTTTCGGGCATGGCCTCGATTTTGGCTGGCATGCGAGATATGTCGATTGCTCAGCTGATAGACCGTGCTCAGTCGATTGGTGAGAACCAGAGTGTGACTTTGGCAGGTTTGGTTACTTCCGTAGACCGGCGCGTTTCCAAGCGTGGCAACCCTTGGGCGCGCGTGACTATCGAGGATTTGGAAAGTTCAATAGCCTGCACCTTCTTCGGCAAAGCATACGACAATGCGAGCGAGCAGTTGGCGCTCGACACCGTCATTCGCATACGCGGTCAGGTCGACGTGCGCGACGAGGGCGTGAGCCTGCGGGCCCAAGACATGGAAGTTCCCACTATGGAGTCTGCTGACGAGCGGCCGCTCATTATCACCCTTCCTAGGGGTGCTCTGGATCGTGGGCGGATGGAGCGCTTGGGCCGTATCTTGCAAGATCACCCTGGCTACAGTGAGGTCAAGCTTGCGGTGTCGGACGCTAAGGGCAATGTGAAGC
Source organism: Bombiscardovia apis (assembly GCF_033095945.1). Classification (NCBI taxonomy): domain Bacteria; kingdom Bacillati; phylum Actinomycetota; class Actinomycetes; order Bifidobacteriales; family Bifidobacteriaceae; genus Bombiscardovia; species Bombiscardovia apis. Next base: position 650,312 of record NZ_AP026800.1, read on the forward strand.
TCTTTACCTTTGGAGATGGTTTCCGCACCCGGCACGACACTTCGATGCTAGCGGAGATTAAATCGATATTCGGACCCTCCTGCTTACCGGCTTCGTGATTGCGTTCGGGTGAATTCTCGCTAGGCGCGAGTAGGTTGAGTAGATAGAAAGAGACGTGTTAAGCTCCAAGGAGGTGCCCATGAGCGAGAATTCCAACGATTCGGCGTTGCCCGCCGGAGGTGCAGACGGACACCTTTCTGATGAGGAGATTGAGCGCGCTCTGGCGGACTTCGAGCGAGAGATGCAAAGCGGGCAGGGTAGCGCCTCTGGTCAGGAGTTAGGGCAGGGGCCAAGCGAGGCTGCGCTCGACGCTGAAAGTACTGACAGACTCCAGAGCACCGATGCAGCTGGTGCCAACGGCATCGACCCTCTGGCTGCCGGCAGCTTTGATGAAGAGCTCGAAGGTCTCATTGGTAACCGGGCTAAGGCTGCGCTTATTGTTACTCGACTGGCTTCGGCTGAGCTGCTGTCTGCTTTTTGTCAGATTTCAGACATTTCTGCCCTGTGTGTAGACGCGCCCGAGGGGGCAGTAGCGCTCTTGAAAAACTTGGATGGCGATGGCCCCGAAGCTGCGGTGAAAGACCTGACGACTGTGGTTTCAGGGCTCTCAGCCATGCTGGTGGTCAACCGGGCAGACAAGTTGGAGGCCAAGCTGTGGATTGAGGGGCGCTCGGGCCAGTCCTTCCCTCCGCCAATGGTTTTTGCTTCCTCGGCTGATTTTGTGGAAGACTTGCTCATCGGTACTAGCGATGTGGAACTGCTCAAGGTGCAGGGATTCACACTGTTTGATTCGGGCAGCTTAGACCGGGCTAAGGCTATGGGCATTATTGCTGAGCACACGCGCTTTAATCGCGGTGGCAAGCCTAAGGGTGGTCGCATCGAGTAGCCTTAGGTGCTAGGTGCTAGGTGCTAGGTGCTAGGTGCTAGGTGCGTGTTGCTGCTAATGTTACAGGCTCAACTCTTGAAAAGCTGATTCTCAGGGCTTTCTTAGTTTCTCGTCACAGGCTGGCGACAAGTCGTTAACATAGGGCGGGCCTTGCAAGAAATATAGGCATGCGACTATGGGTTCATGGAAAAACAAGAAGAGTTCGCCCTGCGTACTGTTGAAGAACGAGATGTGCGCTTCATTCGCCTCTGGTTCACCGACGTACTAGGGACCTTGAAATCGGTGGCTATAGCGCCTGCCGAACTTGAAAAAGCCTTCGACGAGGGCTTGGGCTTCGACGGCTCCGCGATTGAAGGCATGACTAGGGTCTCGGAAGATGACATGATTGTCAAGCCAGATCCTTCCACCTTCCAAATACTTCCTTCACATGGCGGCCCCCAAGGTACTGCCCGCATTTTCTGCGATATTTTGACCCCAGACGGCGAGCCCTCCCGTGGGGACCCCCGCCACGTACTCAAGCGCGCATTGGCCCAAGCCAAAGAGAAGGACTTTACCTTCTACGTGCATCCCGAAATTGAGTTCTACCTCTTTAAGGGCGAGGAAAACTGGCTGAATTCGCCTGTTCCTATCGACGAGGGCGGCTACTTCGACCATGTGCCGCGCAGCCCTGCTATGGACTTCCGTCGCTCCTGCGTGAGCATGCTGGAGCAGATGGGCATTTCGGTGGAATACTCCCATCACGAAGCGGGCCCGGGCCAAAATGAGATTGATTTGCGCTATGCGGACGCTTTGGCCACAGCAGACAACATCATGACCTTCCGCACGGTCGTTAAGGAAGTTTCCTTGGAGCGGGGTATGCATGCTTCCTTTATGCCCAAGCCTTACACCGACAAGCCCGGCTCGGGTATGCACACCCACTTGAGCCTCTTTGAGGGCGATACGAACGCCTTTTACGAGGTAGGGCAAGAGTTCAACATGTCGACTACGGCCCGGCAGTTTGCGGCCGGGATTTTGGCTCACGCGGCCGAGATTTGCGCGGTAACCGACCAGTATGTGAACTCCTACAAGCGCCTGTGGGGCGGGGCTGAGGCACCTTCCTACATCTGCTGGGGTCACAACAACCGTTCGGCCCTCCTGCGCATCCCGCAATACAAGCCCGGCAAGGGCAATTCGGCTCGCATGGAGTTCCGCGCGCTCGATCCAGTAGCCAACCCCTACTTGGCCTTCTCGGTCCTGCTGGCTGCCGGCCTAGATGGCATTGAAAAGAAGATGACCCTAGGCGAGCCCACTTCGGACGACGTTTGGGAACTCACCGACGCTGAGCGCCAGGCTATGGGCATTCAGCCCCTACCAGATTCGCTCGATACGGCCCTAAAAATCATGGAAAAGTCCGACTTCGTAGCCGGCGTCTTGGGCGAGCACGCCTTCGAGTACTTCCTACGCAACAAGCGCCAAGAATGGAACGAATACAACCGCCAAGTAACCCCCTACGAGCTCGAATACTATCTGCCGAGACTGTAGCGATTCTTGCCGGATATAAAAAGCCGGGCTGCCAGCGACACATTTGTGCTGGCAGCCCGGCTTTGTGTTGTTATGCAACCGTTAGACAGTGAGCCTTATATTGTCCGCTTTTTGACGGAGGGGGTGGCGGGCTCTGGCTTGGGTGGGTTGAACCAGCCGTTGTACATGAGGGAGAAGTTGCGGTTGCCGTAGGCGGAACAGGAGTCACCTTCACCAGCACCGGCCTTGAGGGCTGCTTCGTTGGGCTGGTAGGGCGTGTAGATGTAAAGCAGTGCGGTGGCTGTGTTTTCAATGTAGACGTCGGAAGCGCCGCAGGAGGGGTCGGGGGAGTATCGCACCGAGTTAATACGGCCGGGCTTGAATTGGTAGTCGTCGATATGTTTTTGGTAGTAGCGGTAGCGCTGGGCGGCACCGTAGACCTGGTTGAAGAAGCCTGCAAACTTGGGGTCACAGGAGTCATCGTCGGGGCAAGATAAGCCCATAGCTGCTTTGTATTGAATCTTGCTGGGGGCAGTTGCCGAAACTAAGTGCTGTTCTTTTTGGAGCATGGTAAGCAAGACTTTTTGGCTGACTCCGCAGGAGCGGGCTGCGCCGTCGATGATGGTAGCTGCGCTTTGGTTCTTGCCGCCCTGATATTCGTCACACAAATCGTCGGCAGGCTTTGACGGTGTGTCAACTCGGAAGTTTTTGAGGCAGGGTTCGGAGTCCTTGCTGCTCTGGGCTGTGCACTCGGCACCCTTTTGGTTCAGGAAGGCCTGCACGTCGTCGCCGTTCATACTAGTGGTGTCAAAAAAGCGTTCGTCGCTGATGATTTGACCGGGGTTGAAACCATAGAGTTCGTGCGATTCTTCCTGATGATTGCGCATATTGTTGACCTTGATGCCGTAGCCCAAAAAGCCCAAGGCAGTAATCACTAGGGCAATGACGAGGATGAGCGCCACGAAGCAGGCAGCAGCGGTCTCGACCCGGCGACCGAGGGGGAGTCTCAGCCAGCGCTGGTAAAGTGAGCGGGCTTTTTTCGATGACTTGGGACGCTTTTTGGCGCCCGATTTGGACTTTTTTGATCCGGAATTCGTTGTCTGCTGAGTACTCATCCTACTCCTCTAATACTTTGCGAATTCGTTGCAAGCTGACTGGTTCGTTTGTACCAAGCTCTTGGGCCCAGAGCGAGACGTAAAACTCCTCAAGCATCCAGCGAGCCTGTTCGGCCTTGGCTAGGAGTGCTTCGCGGCGGGGGCCGGCCGGTTGCTTGCTGGCCTTAGTGTGCGCCTTGTCAACAAGATGCTGAGCTTCGTCTGCCTGCCAAGCCCAGCGTACATCACGATTGCGGTCGCTGCGAGCCTTTTGGAGGCGCATTAAGTCGGCATGTAAGTATTTGCTGAGCTGCGGCAGGGCTTGCGGGGCGGTTTTGCCGATGAAACCGGTGCATACCAGGCCGGCGATATGGTCGCGAACCCACTGCAAGACGGAGAGCAAGGGCAGGTCGGCAGGACCGGAGACCGCCTTGTCGACCTCGGCGTAGCGCTGCAAGATAGCGATAACCTGCTGGGCAATCTCATAGACCTTGTCTTCAAATACTCCAGATACCTTGTAAACCGCCTCTGTTAAGGCCTGATCACTGGGCAGCTCGGCAATTTGTGGTAGGAGCTGCTTTACCGCTGCCAGCTGTAAGTCTTCCACAAGAGCTTTGGTGGATGGGTAAGGCGCGGAAGCTAGCATGAGTGCCTCGCGGCTGAGCCAGCGGGAGGAGACGCGTTCACTGGGTAGGCGCAGCGTATCCAAAGCGCCCTTCCATAGCATCTCCGAGCGCGAGACAGTAGTGGCACCCGAGCGCTGTAAGAGGTTGGCTTGCTTGACGATTTGCCCCTCTTTGGCCGCCTGCTCAGCCTTGGACGAGACTCGGTCTTGGGCCGAGCGGCGGGCTGGTTCGGCAAACTGCTTTTGAAGAGCTGGCAAGGATTTGGACTTGCCTAAGAGCTTGACCTGTGAACTACGCGAAACCTGGGTTTTGTTTGGTTGACCGCTTGCCTTGGGCTTGGCCTGCTTAGAGTCTTTGCCGGTCGTGCGCTTGCCCTTGTTGAGCGGCTCTTCAACAGCAAAGGTGATGCGCAAATAGGGAGCTAAGCGTTCTTGCTGTTCGGCAGAGAAGACTTGGGGATGAATCTGCGCGCCGACTACCTCGATGGCGGCCTGCGTAAAGACTTGGTCGAAGGGCGGCCACTGGGCTGATTCCTCCCCTTGCCCCGCATCGGCAGGCCCGGCAGCAGGCAGACTGGGATAGTGTTCGTCAATCCACTCGCGGATAGCCCGTGCGGTGTCTGGAGCAGGTACGAACTGCACACGCAAGGCCTTGGGCAGCGATTTAATGGTCGCCACAATCAGCTCGTCCAAGAGCCCGGGCACATTCCAAGTAAACTGCTCGGGTGTTAAGCGGTTGAGAGCTGCCAGTGGGATGTGAACAGTCACGCCGTCATCGGCTGAGTGAGGGTCGTACACATAGCTCAAACGCAGGTCGATGGGGGAGCCGTCGCTGCCGCGTGTATGCCAATGGTCGGGATAATCGCCGGGCCGGGCAGAGGCTTCGCTCTGGTTTAAGCGGTCGATTTGCGAGGGGTCGAAGGTTAAGAAATCTGGGTGCTTCTGATGTTCGCCCTTCCACCACTTGCCTAAGGCCGCCAGCGAAGTGATGTCTTGAGGAAGGCGTTCGTTGTAAAAGTCAACTAAATCTTCCTCGGAGGCAGTCTGCGCAACCAAGCGCGTTTTCGAGGCCTCATCGCTAGCCTCTTCGAGAATTTGACGGTTGTCTTCAATAAAGGAATCGTACGAGAAGCGCTGGCGGACGTCTCCTTCTACTAAGCCTTGGCGAATGAGGAAATCGCGAGCTTGAGCCGGGTTAATGGAACCCCAGAGCACCGGGCGGGCATTGACAATTGGCAACCCGTAAAGCAATACAGTCGAAGAAGCGACAGCAGCGCCCTTGGAGGCGGACCAGTGGGGTTCGGCGTAGGTGACGCGGGTGAGAGAACCTGCTAAACGTTCGGCCCAAGCCGGGTCGATGGCTGCGCAATAACGGGCCCAGAGTCGGGAAGTTTCTACCAGGCCGGCAGACATAATCCACGTAGGCGGCGATTTGACCACGTTAGAGCCGGGGAAGATGGCGAACCGGGTACCGCGTGCCCCCCGGTAATCGTTGTGAGAGCGCTTTTCGGCTTGCTTTATAGCCCTGGCCCGAGCAGCCCCCTTAAGGCCGGTGAACTGCGAAGCTTTGGGCTCTACGATGACTTGCATGCCAATGTTTGAGAGCAAACCAGCCAGCATAGCCTTGTGTACACCGTCGTTATCCCAGGAGCAAGCTAAAGAGCCGCGCCCCTGCTGGGCTTGGGGGAGGGCTGCAATCTCGGGCTTGGGTCTAGAATCGGGCTTAGGGTCGCCGACTGTGATATGCATTTCCTGGCACATGTGCGTCAACTGCTGATAAAGGTCATGCCACTGGCGCAGGCGCAGAAAACTGAGGAATTCGCTCTTGGATAGTCGGCGCAGAGTCGAAGAAGAAACTGCCTTACTGCCCTCAGGGAAGCAGTAGTGCCAAAGATTTAAGACGCTGATGAAGTCGGAGCTGGAGTCTGCAAAGCGAGCGTGGAGACGGTCGGCTTCTTCGCGCTTTTCGTCGGGGCGCTCGCGGGGATCTTGCAAGCTTAAGAAGGCGACTACAACGATTACCGCGGCTACTGTGTTGGGAGTGGCGGAGTGGGCAGCTTCGAGAATCATGCGACCCAAACGAATATCGATGGGGATGCGGGCAAGCTTGCGGCCCATAGGATTGAGCCGGATGTCGCCGCGCTGGCGATCAATGGCACCCAATTCGGTCAATTCGTTGAAACCGTCGGCTACGGCCCTCATGTCGGGCGGATCAATGAAACCGAAGTCGCTCACGTCTTGGGCTGTGCGGGCCACGCCCACCGAAAGCATGTGGAGCACTACTGCGCCTAGGGAAGTGCGCAAAATCTCTGGCTCGGTAAAGCGCGGCCGAGTCTCGTAGTCCTCGCGCGAATAGAGGCGGATAGCGATACCGTCAGCCACACGCCCACAGCGGCCTGCCCTCTGGTCTGCCGAAGCTTGGGAGATGGGCTCGATGGGGAGACGCTGCACTTTACCGGACTTCGAATAGCGCGAAATACGGGCCAAGCCAGGGTCGACCACATAGCGAATGCCGGGAACGGTGAGCGAGGTTTCGGCTACATTAGTGGCGATAATAATGCGCTGGCGGGAGTGAGATTGGAAGGCGCGGTGTTGCTCTTTGGCAGAAAGTCGGGCATACAGAGGGAGAACTTCGATGGCATCGGGGCGACTTATGTCTGCCGTGCGGGGGCCAAAGTGGTGGTTGAGTGCTGCTTGATATTCGTGAATGTCGTGCTCGCCAGCGGCGAAGACCAAAATATCGCGGGGCCCGCTTTCGTGCGAGGAGTGAATCACAAGCTCAGAGCAGGCGCGGGCCACGGCGGTGGGCAGGTCTGCTTCTGCCATCTCTAGCGGGTCACCTGAGTCCGGATCGAGCTTGGGGCTAGCGAATCCCGGCACCAAATTCATCAATGCAGGCGGGGCGCCAAGAGGCTCATAAATAGTTTGGACCGGATAGGTGCGGCCGGAGACTTCGATGACGGGAACTCTGGTGCCCAAAGCCTGAGCAAAATGCTCTTGGAACTTCACCGAGTCAATCGTGGCTGAGGTGATGACTAGCTTAAGGTCGCGCCGCTTGGGCAAGAGGGCGGTCAAATATCCGAGAAGAAAGTCGATGTTGAGGCTGCGCTCGTGGGCCTCGTCTATCACAATCGTGTCGTAGGTCGTGAGCTTGGGGTCGCGCTGAATCTGGGCCAGCAAGATGCCGTCGGTGACCACTCGCAGCCGGGTTGCGGGGGAGGACTGGTCGTCGAAACGGACCTGATAACCCACCTCAGTTCCTAATTCAACATGCAGTTCGGAGGCGATGCGTTCCGCTACTGTGCGGGCGGCCAGGCGGCGGGGCTGGGTGTGTACAATCTGATGGCCATGCGTGCCCCGGCCCATTTCTAGCAGAATCTTCGGAATCTGCGTCGTTTTACCGGAGCCTGTCTGCCCGGAGACGATGACGACTTGGCTGGAACGAACGGCCTGCTCAATCTGGTCGCGCGAGGCAGAAACCGGCAGTTCGCTAGGATAAGTAAACTTCATGGACGCGTGACCTCAACCACCCGGTAGCCCTTAGAAGACGCATATTTGGAAGCCTCCCAGCCTTGGGGAAGCTGCCCATTGAGCCAAGTAATGAGCGAATCTGAGCCCAAGTTGCGCTGGACCACTAAATATGCCGAGCCGCCTTGAGAGAGTCGGGGCAAATACGTCATTAAGAGATTGTGGAGGACTTCTTTGCCTACTCGGATGGGTGGATTGGACCAAATTTGGTCAAAGCTAAGGTCTGCGGGCAAGTCTTGAGCCGTGACAGCTTCGATATTGCTTACCCCGTTGAGCATGGCACTGCTGCGCGTGAGCTCAAGGGCGCGCTCGTTGATGTCGAGCGCCCAAACCTTGGCTCGAGGGCTTAAAAGGGCCACGTGGAGGGCGATGGGCCCCCAGCCGCAGCCTAAGTCTAAAATATTGCCGCTCTGGGCAGGTGCGGGCGCATGACGCAAGAGTACGGATGTGCCCAAATCGAGGCGGGAGGCAGAAAATACGCCATTAGAAACCTCTACGTGGCGGTCGGCTCCAGCGAGTTTGACGCTGAGCTGTCGGCGGCGGTCCTCAGAGCTGGGTTGGGCCGAAAAATATTGCTCATCCCTACGCACTCCTGTTTCCTGCCCCTCGCTCACGCTCACTGCTCCCTCTCTTCATTTCTGCTGCTTACACTCGCAGCACATACGCTCTTTGATTGTATCTGCCGACATGGTCTAGCAAGCGCTGGGTGAACACGCTAGGCTTAGGATAGGGGCGCTCTTGGCTCAAGGCTGATTGGGGATAGGATAGCTATAGAGTAAAGAGCACCAATTCTTAAGAGAGGTGTCAGTGACCCAAGAGTCCACAAACATGCAAACTGCCCAAGGGGCGGATCAGTCGCAAGTCCTGCGCGAAGAGGCGCTTTTGGAAGGGCAATCACAGGTGTTGCTCGACGAGAGCGGCGAACAAGCGCGTTTGCGCGAAGACGAAGCCTGGCAGGAGCGCGAGCGGCGCAATCTGTTTAAGCATGTAGAAGGCTTGGGTGAGCTTGAAGACATCACTGAAGTTGAATACCGCAAGGTGCGTTTGGAGCGGGTGGTGTTGGTAGGGGTGTATTCCTCTGCTCAGACCAGTCCAGACGAGGCGGAAGAATCCCTGCGCGAGCTGGCGGCCTTAGCGCAAACGGCAGGCGCAGAGGTATTAGATGGTCTACTTCAGCAGCGAGATAGACCAGATGCTGCCACCTATGTAGGTTCAGGCAAGGCGAAAGAATTAGCCAATGTCGTGGCTGCACAAGAGGCCGATACTATTATCGTTGATGACGATCTTCATCCCTCCCAGCGCCGAGCCTTGGAAGACGTTACCAAGGTCAAGGTGGTGGACCGTACGGCTTTGATTCTCGACATTTTTGCCCAGCATGCTACCAGTCGTGAGGGTAAGGCGCAGGTGCAGTTGGCTCAGCTTGAATATCTGTTGCCTCGCTTGCGTGGTTGGGGTGGCTCGCTTTCTCGGCAGGCAGGCGGTCAGGCTGCAGGGCAGTCCGGTGGTATTGGCTCGCGCGGCCCTGGTGAGACGAAAATCGAGACCGACCGGCGGGTAATTCGTAAGCAAATTTCGAGGCTCAAGCGTCAAATTCAGCAGATGGCGCCGGCGCGAGAAGTCAAGCGTGGCTCTCGCAGACGCCATGGTTTGCCTACCGTAGCTGTTGTGGGATATACGAACGCAGGTAAATCTTCGCTTACGAATCGCCTGACTGGCTCCGCTGAGCTTGTGGAAAACGCGCTTTTCGCAACTCTCGATACTGCTGTACGCCGGGCCAAGGCGAGTGACGGACGGCTCTACGCGCTTGTTGATACCGTAGGGTTCGTGCGCCGCCTGCCTACCCAGCTGGTCGAGGCTTTCAAATCAACGTTGGAAGAGGTGTCTCAGTCCGACGTTATTGTCCACGTGGTCGATGGATCCCATCCCGATCCCTTCGCACAGATTGAAGCAGTCGACAAGATTCTGTCTCAGATCGAAGGAACCGAAGGCATTCCGCGGGTTCTGGCTTTCAACAAGGCTGACAGGATGGACCAGGCTGCTCGCGAGCGGGTCAGTCAGCTTGAATCTGAGGCTTACATCGTCTCAGCTCGCACTGGCGAGGGGGTTGATGCCCTCCGCCAGCGGGTTGAAGATATCCTGCCTAAGCCCAGCGTACGAGTCGAAGCTAAGCTGCCATACTCCGCTGGCGCTCTGCTCTCACGGGTGCGTGAATACGGGCAGGTAGTGAGCGTGGACTATCAGGGTGAAGGCATTGAGCTAGTGGCCGATGTTGACGACCAGTTGGCAGCTCAACTGATGGATGTGGCCCTTGACGGTGCTGTAGGAGAATCTCAATAGCAGGGGCGCGAAACGCTCGGGCAGGAGACTTGCAATAGCCAGCAGCACGGTGGTAAGAGCTGGGGCTTATGCCTTGTCTTGAGTGCTTTCTTGCGCTGTGAGCGTATATGTGCGCGCTTGGCCGCGTTTTGGAAAAACGTCAACAAGTGTGGATAGAGTTAAGACGTTGAATAATGATGGCTCTTCGACCCGAGGGGTCTCATAAAGAGAGGTCTGAGAAACTATGGCGGATTCACCCATTAAGCCCACTAAGCTCGCTATCGTCGGTGCCGGAGCGGTCGGTTCGACCTTGGCCTTCGCAGCAGCCCAGCGGGGTGTGGCGCGCGAAATCGTTTTGCAAGATATTAACTTGCAGCGCGTGCAGGCCGAGGTGCTCGATATGCAGCACGGCTCAAGCTTCTACCCAACAGTCTCCCTCGACGGTTCGGACGATCCCGAAATTTGCCGCGACGCAGACATGGTGGTTATCACTGCTGGCGCTCGCCAGAAGCCCGGACAGACTAGGCTCGACTTGGCAGGCGACACCATAAACATAATGCGCTCCATCATTCCCAACTTGGTGAAGGTAGCTCCGAACGCGCTCTTTATGCTTATTACCAACCCGGTAGACATTGTCACCCGCGTATCTATTGAGCTTTCTGGCTTGCCTTCCCATCAGATGTTTGGCTCGGGCACCAACTTGGATTCTGCCCGTCTGCGCTACCTGATTGCCCAGCAGACCGGTGTGAACGTGAAGAACGTCCATGCTTACATTGCTGGCGAGCACGGCGATTCCGAGGTGCCTCTGTGGTCTTCTGCAAGCATCGGCGGCGTTCCTATGTGCGAGTGGAAGGAACTACCCGGCCATGAGCCTCTGGATGCTGGCAAGCGTGAAGAGATTCACCAGGAAGTGAAGAACGCTGCTTACAAGATTATCGAAGGTAAGGGCGCAACCAACTTCGCTATCGCTATGTCTGGCGTTGACATCATTGAGTCCATCATGAACGATACCCACCGTATTCTGCCGGTTTCGTCCATGCTCGAGGATTTCCACGGCATTTCTGGTGTGTGCATGTCTGTACCTTCGGTTCTGACTCGTCAGGGTGTCAATACGCACATCAATACGCCGCTTTCCGACGGCGAGCTTGCTGCGCTCAAGCGTTCTGCAGAGACCCTTAAGGAGACTGCTTCTCAGTTTGGTTTTTAGGCCTTAAAAGCTCTGATACACTGGTCCACCCCTGCACAGGGGTAGCTAGGAACTATTCTCAGTATCAGACAGGAGACCAGCATGGCTCATACTCACCAATCCATAAGCCCGAATAGGCAAGAGGCAGATGGAGCGAGCGGGGGAGGCCATGCTGGTCTTTCTTCATCTCAAAGTCACAGTCGGCGCTTAATGCTGACTTTAAGCTTTTCAACCACTGTTTTCTTAGTTGAAGTAGTGGGTGCTATTCTCACTAACAGCTTGGCTCTGCTGGTCGATGCTGCCCATATGCTCACCGATATTGCCATGCTTGCAGCTGCGACCGTGACGGCAATTCTTATGCAGCGCAAGCCGACTTCCAAGCGCACTTGGGGCTGGGCTCGGCTTGAGGTGTTGACGGCTGCTTTGGGTTCAATGGTGTTGTTTGTCGTTGGTATTTACGCTGTGATTGAAGCTGGATTGCGTCTCTTTTCGGGAGAAGCTGAGCAGGTAAAATCGCCTAGCTTCTTGCTCTTCTTTGGCGCGGTGGGCGTTGCTGCAAACCTGTGTTCACTGCTGATTTTGTATACTCAGCGCTCTGATAATCTCAATATGAAAGCCGCCTTCCTTGAGGTTATGAATGACGCTCTGGGATCATTTGCTGTGGTGATTTCTGCAGCTGTTATGCTCATAACTGGTTGGGGAGCTTTCGATTCCATCGCGGGCGGTGTTATAGCTATTATGATGGTGCCTCGTGCGGCATCGCTCTTCTTGAGCAGTGTTAAAATTCTTTTGGAAGAAACACCTTCAGAGTTGGATGTTGATCAAGTGCGCGAACATTTGGAGAGGGTTCCCGGTGTAGTAGCAGTACACGATTTGCATGCCAATACTGTGGCCAGCGGTATGCCTCAGCTTTCAGCTCACGTGACCGTGAAGGCAGGCAGCACTATGGAGGAGTCGGGTGTCATGCTGGCTAAGATGCAGGATTGCTTGCTGGAGCACTTCCCGGTCAGTATTGAGCACACTACCTTCCAGATTGAGCCAGCAGATTACAAAGAGCGGCACAGTGAGCATTTAGATATGTAGCTGAGACTGCGCTAGAAGTTCGGATCCGCGCAGAGAGCAGATTGCGAACTTGAATAAGGGTGGCAAGTGGCATGGAGTCGCTTGCCACCCTTACTGTTTGTTGAACCGGTGTACGAGCGGCCCCGCCTGCTGGTGAGAAGAATCTTGTCTATACCCTTCTCAGTACGGTTACGACCTTGCCCATAATCTTGGCATCTGTGCCGTCGATAGGGGAGTATGCGGGATTGTGGGGCATGAGCCAGACGTGGCCAGCTTCCCTGCGGAAGGTTTTTACGGTAGCTTCATCGTCTAGTAAAGCTGCCACGATGTCGCCGTTTTCGGCCTCACTCTGCTCACGGACTACGACGAAGTCGCCGTCGCAGATAGCAGCTTCAATCATGGAGTCTCCGTGGACTTCAAGCATGAAAAGCTGACCGTTGCCGGTGAGGCGCTCTGGCAAGCGCATAACGTCGTCTACATGTTGCTCGGCGGTAATGGGTTGACCGGCAGCAATACGCCCAACAAGAGGCACGTCGTGCGAGTGCTCGATGGATTCGCTGTTGCTGGTGAACTGATTGGGGAAATCAATAACAACAGCATGCTGATGGCTGGATTGTGCCTGCGGCTCTACTTCCTCAACTAGCTCGATAGCCCGACCCTTATTAGCATTGGTGCGAATGTATCCCAACTCCTCAAGTACTTGGAGCTGATGCTTGACCGATGAAGGACTCTTTAGTCCAGAAGAAAGACCGATTTCACGATAGGAGGGAGCAAAGCCTTTGCTGGTGAGATGAGCGCGGATAGCGTCTAAAACTCGCTGCTGCCGTTCGGTCAGTTCGGCTTTCTTGACTGTTTGGCCATTGTCTGTGCCTGCCTGGTTCGGCCCGGTGAAGGGTATGGTGCCCACGGGGACTCCTTTCGCTGTAAGCAATAGCATAGCGAACAAATGAACGAAAATCAAACAAATGTTCGAACTGGCCTTGCACTCTTTGGAAATATGTGTCAGTATTAGAACACATGTTCGATAGAACGGATGTTCGGATGAAGGAGCCAGTGATGAGCGGAGCAGTACTTGAAGCGGGTCGCACCACTAGCCATACAATGCGCGTTGGGGGCAGCTGCGTAGCTGGGCGTGCGCAACAAATGAGGTCTAGAGGCAAGAATCGGGTTGTGCTCACCCTAAGGGGCAAAGTGGTAGCTGTAGGGCTAGCCTTGAGTTTAGCGGCCACTGGCATTGGCTTCTTAGCTGGTGGTACTCAGGCTCATTCTGTCAGCGGTGTCCAAGAGGTCATTAGTTATACTGTTCGCCCAGGAGATAATCTGTGGACCTATGCGAGCATGGTGACGCCCGAGGGCGGTGACATCTCTCATAGTGTTGACGAACTCATGGAACTCAATAATTTAAGTTCACCGGTCTTGCAAACGGGGCAGAGGATTATCGTGCCGAATCTTAGTTGATATACCGGCGCAACGCGGCGAATCTTCACATTTGGCAGCTAAACGGCTATTATCGGGTGATATGCACTGTCCTTTCTGTCAGAACCCAGACACTAAAGTAGTTGATACGCGTATAAGCGATGATGGCTACGCGATTCGTCGACGCCGAGAATGCCCAAAATGCGCCCGGCGATTCACAACGATAGAAACCTCGGCATTGATGGTGCAAAAGCAGTCAGGTAACAGCGAGGCATTTAATAGAGATAAGGTAATCTCTGGCGTGCGTAAAGCATGTCAAGGGCGCCATATTGAAGAGGATGCACTCAAGCAGTTGGGGCAGCAAGTAGAAGAAGACTTGCGCTCTCGCGGCCTTGCCCAAGTTAATTCCGATGAAGTAGGTAAAGCAATCCTGCGACCGTTGCGAAAGCTTGACGAAGTTGCCTACCTGCGCTTCGCCTCTGTCTATCAAAACTTCAACGGTCTCGAAGACTTCCAGAATGCCATTGATGACCTTCGTAACGAAGATTCACATGAGCAGCAGTCTTGATGTAGAAGCTGCCTTTTTGGGCGCAGAATTACTTGATGTCGATTATGACCAGCTTTTGCGTAGGTCGTGTCATAGCAACATAGAGGTCTGAAGCTGCAACCAAACGAGACGGGGCTTCTGATGCGATGCGTTCTGGATTGACCAGCACAACCGCGTCGAATTCCAAGCCTTTCGTTTCTTGAGTAGTGCACACCACAATTTGGCGTTCCCGCTGGTCTTGGGCCAGCAGACGGTCAAGGGTTTCTTCGCCAGCGATTTGCTGATAAGCATCTTTCAAAGCCGTTTCTAGTTCAGCAATCTGGTTGACGCTGGCGATAAGAGCGATGCGACCAGTGCCATCGGCAGCAATAAACTCTTGAGCTAGCCGGGCTCCAGCTAGGGCTGCTGCCAGTACAGATTCAGCATCAGTAGCAAGTTTTATGCGCTCAACAGCGTTGGGCACTGCCCTAACTGCCTTTACTGTTGAGATATGCAAGCCCTCAGTTCGGGCATATAGGGATGCCAGTTCAGAAACTTCTTGAGGGTTGCGATAGTCAATAGTAAGTTCGTGTAAATCCCATCCGTGAGGTCCAAAGAGATGATTCATGCTTCGCTCCCAAGAGCGAGTCCCGCCCAAGGTAGAAGTTTGTGCTACGTCTCCCACGATGGTGAAGGAGCGCGAAGGGCAGCGGCGGATGAGCATCCGCCAATCCATAGCGGTAAGCTCTTGAGCTTCGTCGACCACGATATGTCCAAAAGCCCACTCGCGGTCTTCGGCAGCTCGCTGGGAGGCATCCTGCCCATCGAGACCGTTGATGTTATCAAGCAGCATTTGTGAGGTAACCAAACCGTTGCCTATGCCGTTCTGTGCCAGCGTATCTTGGGCAAACTGGCGTTCTTCCGCTTCTCGGGCTGACTGAGCAGCCTGGCGGGCCATCTCTTTAGGGTCGGGGCCCAAAAGCTCCATGGCCTCGTCGAGGAGGGGAATGTCTGAGCTTGTGAGGGGCGAGCCCTTTGGGCGAGTTAAAGCCTCGACGTCTTCCTTCTTAAGCCAGGGTGCAAACCTGGTCATCAGGGCCGGGTGAGACCAGAGGTTGTCAATCAGCCATTGCGGCTGCATGGGAAGCCATGCCAGATTGATAGTTTTGCGCACCTGGTTGTTCATACGCAGCAGTGATTTTGCTCGCGAGAGCTCGTCGTGCTCGGGAGTGTAATCCAATCGCTCAGCGTAGCGGTTGACCATAGCTTGGATAACTGAACGGGCGAAGGTCTCCCGGGCCTTGTTGTGGGGCTGACGGGTGCGGCGGGCATCTGCCAGAGCCTGCTCCACATCGACGGCGAGCATGGGAACGCTCATGCCCTCAATTGAAATGCGTGGCAAATCGGCTGGCACCCGTTCGCGGCTGTGTACCGCATCTGCAATGAGCGCAGCCATGCGGTGGTCGCCCTTGAGCTTGGCTGCGTATGGAGAGTCGCTAGCACTTGCATGTATTCCGGGAATGAGATCACTGATTGTGCGGCTTAAAACTCCGGTTTCGCCTAGTGATGGCAAGACTTGATCGATGTAATGCAAGAAGCTGGAGCTGGGGCCTACGACCAATACGCCCGAGCGCTCAAGTGTGGAGCGATGCGTGTAGAGCAGGTAAGCAGCCCGGTGAAGGGCCACGGCGGTCTTACCTGTTCCGGGCCCTCCTTGCACGACAACAGCATGGGCCAAGTCTGCTCGAATGATGCGGTCTTGCTCGGCTTGGATGGTGGCTACGATGTCGGTCATCTTGCCGGTGCGCCTGCTGGAAAGACTGGCCAGCAAAGCTCCCTCGCCGGCCAGCGTGCCCTGGCTGGCAGCTTGGTTAACTTGCGAAGAGTTCACATCAAGCACTTCATCTTCGATACCCGTTACCGTGCGGAAACTCAAACTAATGTGCCGGCGCATAGTGATGTCGCCGTGGTTGGAAGGCGTGGCCTCGTAGAAGGGGCGGGCTGCCTCGGCCCGCCAATCAGTCAAAATCGGTTCGTGAGATTCGCTGGACAGGCCGATTCTGCCTATATAGCGGCGTTCGCCGTCGGTGTGGTCCAAACGTCCAAATACTAACCGGTCTTCTACAGCTCGCAGCTGGGTGAGTCGGTCTTCGTACATACTAGCGAAGGAATCACGCTCGGTGCGCTGGGTGGGGGAGCCGTGGGAACCAGCTGCACGGACGGCATCGAGCCGAGACTTGGTCTGCTGGCGTAAATCGTCCACGCGGCCATAGGCGCGATCTACTGCGTCTTGTTCTTCCTGTAGCTGTGAGGAGTATGTCGACATAGGCTTCTCGTCCGTTCCTGGTGGTCCCGAATACTCGTAAAACTAGGCACCCCACTATAGCGCTTGGCCACTACTTGAGTATGAAAGCAAGCGGCAGTAACCCCGATGAGACTTGCGAGCTCAGCCTTGGTTCGTGCTCACATTCTCGAAATTGTGTGTAGATAGGTGAAAAGCTCAATAAAAATGAGTTTTTATGGTGATTTTCGGTGAAGAGTGGGGTAAAGTGGGGAGTGTTTCTTTAGGGGGTGCTCTGCCGAAAGTACAAGAGCTACTGCAAACACATAAAAGGAGGTGGTAAGGATGGCTGAGCCAGAAGGGCAAGAACTCAGTTCGCCATCGCTAGCCACCTCAATGGGTGGGCATGCTGCACTGCCTCCGCTCTTGCTGGGCACTTACACTCCCAAGATGGACGCCAAAGGTCGTATGGCTCTGCCTGCCAAATTCCGCAACCGCTTGGGCGAAGGTTTGGTTATGGCCCGCGGTCAGGAGCGCTGTGTTTACCTGCTGCCTACCGATGAATTTCGCCGGGTGGCCGTCCAAATCCAGCACACATCGATGGGAAACCGTGCAGCCCGCGAATACCTGCGCGTCTTTCTTTCCGGAGCTGTGGACCAAGAACCCGACAAGCAGGGGCGTGTATTGGTTCCTCCCATGCTGCGAGATTATGCCCACTTGGGCCAGGAAGTCGTGGTCATCGGAGTGGGGACCAGGGCTGAGATTTGGGACAAGCAGGCTTGGGAAGAATATTTGACCAGCAAAGAGCAGGGCTACTCAGACATAGCCGACGACGTACTTCCGGTGGTGGATTTCTAATGGCCCAAACAATAAACTCAACTCGCGAACACGAACTCGATACCTTGAGCAGCATCCACCAGCCCGTTTTGCTTGAAGAATGCGTTGACCTAGTCAGCGCTGCCCTGAGCGATCCAGGTTCTGTAGTAGTGGACTGCACGCTTGGTTTAGCTGGTCACGCCACCGCTTTCCTGAAAGCGGCTCCTAGCGCTCGCTTGATTGGTATCGACCGAGATAGTGAAGCCCTAGCTTTGGCGGGGGAGCGAATGCGCAAGGAAGGCTTGAGCGAGCGCTTCCAACCGGTTCACGCCGCTTTCGACCAGCTGAGTGATATTCTCGACGATTTAGGAATTGCACGAGTCAACGCAGTCTTTATGGACTTGGGGCTGTCGAGCTTGCAAATTGACGAGCGCGATCGTGGGTTTTCCTACAGTCAAGATGCCCCGCTTGATATGCGCATGGATAGCAGCCAGGAGCTCACAGCTCAACAGATTTTGGCCACCTATTCGCTCGACGAGCTGACCGCGATTTTCAAAGAGTACGGCGAAGAGCGTTTTGCGCGCAAAATCGCTCGCAGAATCGTTGAAACCCGCGATGCCCAGCCCCTAACTACTTCTTCCCAGCTCGACCAACTGGTGGATGCTTGCATTCCCAAGGCCCACCGCGCTCCGGGTAATCCTGCCAAGCGCGTTTTCCAAGCCTTGCGCATCGAAGTGAACGGCGAACTCGACAAACTTACTAGCACTCTGCCCCAGGCAGCTCGCCACTTGAGCGTAGGCGGCAGGCTAGTAGTGGAGTCTTATCATTCGCTCGAAGACCGCGCAGTCAAGAGGTTCATGGCTTCGGGGTTGAAGGTAGACCTGCCTCAAGGGCTGCCAATCGTGCCGAAGGAAGCGCAACCAATTTTCACCGACCTGACTCATGGCGCCCGCAAGGCCGATGCTGAGCAGATTGCTTTCAATCCCCGCTCGGCTTCGGTCAGACTGCGAGCTATAGAGCTCACTCGGCCTATTCCTGCTGACCGCGCTCAGCAGTGGAATGCCAACACGTACAACCGCAATAGTCAGCACCACACGGGGAGGAAATGATTATGGCCTCATCAGCGCGTTCCGTCCGTTCGAAAACGGCGCCAGATCAGCGAAGGCCAGCCCGCCAAGAAGAGGTGCGCCGGCCGCAGCTCAGCCTTATTGAAGGCGGCCGTACCTCTGCTAACGCTTCCTCAGTGAGCGTGGGGCAGAAGGCTCGCAATGTCATCTCTTGGGCTAGCAATCGCTCTACACCGCTGATTCATTTCGTGGTTGCGCTCGCTTTCTTGAGTGTGTGCTTGCTGGGATCGCTCCTGCTGCGCACTCAGATGGTGCAGAATTCTTTTGAAGCCAGCTCAGTGCAAAGCTCGATTAGCCAGCTGACTCAAGATGTCCAAGACGATCAAAATAAGCTCGACGAGCTTCAGGCCTCCCTACCAGACAAGGCTCAGCAGATGGGCATGGTTCCTCAACAGGGCACTAATTCGGTTGATTTGAGCGGATACCAGCCTCCCGCGGCCCAGCCTCAAGTTCCAGCTCCCGCTCCTGCTCCTGCTCCGGCTCAGCCTGCTGGAGAGCAAGCAGCACCGGCGGCGCAAGCAGGTCAGCAGTGAAATTAAGCAAGGCAGGCAAGGTTAAAAAAAGAGGAACAAAGACTTTTAACCTCGTTTCTTTTGCCCAACGTTCGATTGTGGTGGGTATCATCCTTTCTCTAGTTGCTTTCGTGGCTTTGGGTAAGCTGGCTTGGATTCAGCTGCTCGACGGGCAGTCTACCGCGGAGGCAGCCGCTAAGAGCCGTACGGTACCTCGAACCTTGCGTGCCCAGCGTGGGAAGATCGTAGATACCAATGGTATGGTTCTGGCGCAAAGCCTTGAGCGATATACGATTGCGGGCTCTCCTAAAGCAGCGGCTGACTTTATTCCCATCAAGTGCACCACCCAAACTAAGGATTACTGTCATGCTATCGATGGCAAGCCGGTGGGCGCGAGTGGGCCGGCGGCAGTAGCACGCTTGCTAGCTCCCGTATTGGGTATGAACCAGATGGAGCTGGGCGCGCAACTCACTGGCACGGGCTCATACGTGGTCTTGAAAAAAGAGGTCACTCCTCAGGTCAAGCGGGCTATAGACAAACTTAACCTGGCGGGCGTCATCTCAGCTGAGTTGAGCAACCAGCGCTCTTATCCCCACGGCGATTTGATGGGTTCGCTGATTGGTGGTGTCGATACTGACGGCAAGGGTGTGGCAGGCATAGAATATATGGAAAACGGCCTCTTGACTGGTAAAAATGGCTACGAGGTGTACCAGCAAGGTCGACAGGGCCAGCAGATTCCGGGCACTGAAACTAAATCGAAGCAGCCGGTGAATGGTAAAGATGTGAGCCTGACTATTGACGGCGACGTGCAGTGGTATGTGCAGAAGGCGTTGGCAGATGGCAAAGCCAAATATCAAGCTGGCTGGGCAATAGCAATTGTTCAAGAGGTGGGCACTGGTCGGCTAGTAGCGATTGCGGATACTGAGAACCGGCCCGCGGGAAGTGCCGAGGCGAAGATGAATCCGCCGCTAGTAGTGACGCAGACTTTCGAGCCTGGCTCGATTGGCAAGACGATTACGCTCGCCGGCATGCTGCAAGAGGGTGTGCGCTCTATGGACGACAAGTTTACCGTACCTGACCATATTAAAGTCGACGGACAGGAATACCACGATGCTACTCACCACTCCGACGAGCATTGGACCATGGCTGGTATTTTGCAAAACTCTTCAAACGTAGGCATGGTAATGGCTTCCGATAAGTATTCGGACCAAAAGCGTTACGATTATTTGACCAAATTCGGTATTGGACAGCCTTCGGGCTTGGGCTTGCAGGGAGAATCGCGCGGCCTGCTGACCACTCCGCAGACATGGGACCGCCGTACGCGCAATACCGTACTATTTGGCCAGGGCTACGCTACCAACGCGATTCAACTGACTAACGCTGTTGCCACCATTGCTAATAATGGCGTGCGCAACCAGCAGAGTTTGATTAAAAATGTGAGCGATTTGAACGACAAGTCAGATCCGGAAGCAACTGGGAAGCCCACTCGCGTAGTCGACGAACATGTGGCCTCGCAGGTGATGAACGGTATGGAATCGGTGGCGGAAAAGTTCAAGAGTGTGGCATCGGTCAACGGTTACCGGGTGGCTTCTAAAACTGGTACCGCAGAGGTGGCAGGCCAAAACGGCGCGCTGACCTCGATTATCAGCGATTGGGTGGGTGTGATTCCTGCCGACAATCCGCGTTTTGTGGTCACCGTGGTGATGAAAGATCCCCAGGGCACCTATGGTGGTCTCACTGCCGGCCCTGTGTTCGCCCAAATTGGTGAATTCCTTATGCAGAAATACGAGGTACCGCCATCTGTGCCTCGTACAGATGCTATTCCTGTTGAATGGTGATGTGTATGAATAGGAGAGAGCGAAGCGTCCGAACAGCCTGCCGAGTTTGGCTGCTCCCCGCCAGCGGAGAGGCAGAAGCATGAGCGCGCTGAGCGAGTCGATCTCTCAACGAATAACTTTGGGCTATCTTCATAGTCATTATGGGCTTGAACTGGACCCCGCTTTCGCGCAAGACGTGACCGTTACTTCCATAGCCGACGATATCCTTTCCGTGCGCCCAGGCTCCCTCTACTTGCCCTGCGTAGGTATCGACAGCAAGGTGAGTGAAGAGTCGCAGCTGGCCGCGTTGGAAGGGCCGAGTCGGGCTATTGACGACGATACCGAGTCTGAGCAAAGCGAGCAGTTAAGCGAAGTTGACCAGGCTGAGAGTGAGTCAGAGCCTTCGCATGTCAACAACCTACCCCTCTTGATTAAGCAGGCTGAATTGCGCGGAGCTTACGGTGTGGTGCTCCCGTCGAGCGCCCGGAAAGAGCACCTGCAGGCCGGGATTCCGCTGCTATATGGTGATTTGGAGCCTGACGCTTTAGGCCAGATTCTCTCCAATGCAGCCGGTGATCCATCTTCTTCGCTTGCTGTCTTTGTGCTTGCAGGTGAAGATGTGAGTCAAGAGGCAGCTGATTTGGCTCACTTTTTGCATACTTTGGGCAATCCGGTCGGGCTCTTGAGTGCTGGTAATATAACTTCGCTGGACCGGCCCCTTGATGTGGAAAAGCCCTTGAGCATGTTTGATGTGCAGCGGGCGCTGTCGATTAGCTTAGAAGATGGCACTGCTGCGGTTGTGATTGGTGCCGACCCACAGACCTTGCAGCATCAGGCTTTGTGCAATGTGCAGATTGATGTGCTATCTTTCCCGACTGCTTCGGCCGAGCATGCTAATAAGTCGCCAAGTCGTTTCCATGAGGGGCGCAAGGGGCAGCTTAATGCGGCTGCTCAGCGTTACGGTTTTGCTGTGGGCTCACAGATGCAGGTGGCTCGCATTTCAGATTCCTCTGATGAGATGGCCCGCCAGGCTTTGGGAAGTGCTGACCAAGCGCGCATTGATCGGCTTTCGCTCAACATTGCGATGACTGTGGCTGCTGGGGTCAAACGGAGCCATATTCGTAGCGCTTTGGAGGCTTCGCAAGAATTGGCTTAGGATTGCGCAGCCTTACTGCGCCACAACTTGGAAATGTAGCAAACGGAACACCTGCTCGCGGCTCCTGCGCCGCACAGTGGGAATGAACACGAGAGGTAAAGATGGTAGAGGCTAAGCGGCCGGGGATGATGCCTATGAGCTTGGGCGAGGTGGCGCAGGCCACTGGTGGCCATCTGCTGGCAGAGCCAGAGGCTTCCGGTAGTGCTAGTGGCTCGTCGTTGCAAGTGACCAGCGTGGCTACTGACACCGGTCAGGTGCAGGCTGGCACGCTCTTCGTGGCGATTGCTGGCGAGCGTGTAGACGGTCATGACTTCTTGACTGTGGCTGCTGAGGCTGGAGCGTGCGCAGCTTTGGTTGCTCACCCGGTTGAGGGCGTTAGCTTACCTCAAATTGTGGTCGACGACACCGTTGCAGCCCTGGGCCGCTTGGCTGCCCACAACTTGGAACGCCGCCGCGAGCTGTCTACTCCCTTCACTGTTATTGGCATCACTGGCTCGGTAGGTAAAACGACTACTAAGGACTTGCTTGCAGCCCTACTGCGTGAGTTGGGCCCCACTGTGGCACCCGTTGGATCCTTTAATAACGAAATCGGCTTGCCGCTTACAGCCCTTGGAGTGGGGGAGTCCACCCGATATTTGATTGCGGAGATGGGCGCTAGCCGGGTGGGCGATATTGCTTATTTGACTTCTATTGTGCCTCTCGATATTGCGATAGAACTCAAGGTTGGTGTAGCGCACTTGGGCGTTTTCGGCTCGGTGGAGCGCATTGCACAGGCCAAGAGCGAGCTGGTGCAGGGTTTGCGTCCCCAGGGCGTGAGCGTGCTCAATGCCGATGACGAGCGCGTGGCAGCTATGGCCAAGTTGGCTCCCGGCCGAGTCTTGTGGTTTGGCCTAGGGCAGGTGCAGGGCGCGGTCAAACAAGATGAGCTCGACATGGGGGCCGCGAATATTTGCACCGATTCGCTTGACCATCCCCACTTTACGCTCCAGGCGCGAGGCGAGCAGCCCCTAGAGATGGAATTGGGACTCAGTGGCATTCACAACGTTATAAACGCTCTGGCAGCTGCAAGCGTGGCCCACGAGCTGGGACTGCCAACCGAGCGCATAGGACAGGTGCTTGCCCAGCAAGGTCACATCAGTCCGCACCGGATGGCCCTGAGCCAGGTCGAGCGCGAGGGCAGCAGCTTTACGCTGATTGATGATTCCTTCAATGCCAATCCTGACTCCATGCGCGCCGGGCTCCACGCGCTGTCGACTTGGGGCGCGGACGAGCAGACTCAGCCTGCTAGCAAGCCCTACCGTATAGCCGTTTTGGGAGGCATGCTTGAGCTGGGCGAGCAGACGCTCGACATGCATCGTACCATCGGCGAGTATTGCGCCCGGCTCGGCCTAGATGCTCTCATAGCAGTCGGCGGCAGCGGCAACGATCTTTCAGCCATGGCTGGCGCTATGGTAGAGGGGGCAAGTGCGTATAGCGCGGAGCAGGAGCAAGCTCAGTCGACCTTGGTAGTGTACAAGGCCGTAGACACGCAGGAAGCCGACCAGATAGTCATCGAACTGACTGGCCAGCATCCGGGCAGTGTCGTCTTACTCAAGGGCTCCCATAGTTCCGGGCTGAGTGACTTGGCCGAGCGTTGGCAGGGCGAAAGATTGGGAGTAGCAAGGTGATTTCCCTCATCATAGGCATCGTCATCTCACTGGTGGTTACCTTCGCGGGTACGCCAGCTTTGGTGCACCTACTCCACCGTAGGCACTACGGCCAGTACATTCGCCAAGACGGTCCTAAGTCTCACCAAGTTAAGCGCGGCACCCCTACTATGGGCGGCCTCATTATTAACCTAGCTATAGTCCTAGGCTGGGCAGGTTCGGCGCTCTACCGCTATATTTCTAAGGGAGATGTACCCTCTCAGTCGGCCATGCTGGTCCTCTTCGCTATGCTCTCCATGGGCATGCTCGGTTTTATCGACGACTTTATTAAGGTGCGTAAAAAGCAGAACTTGGGCCTCTCCGTTGCTGGCAAGTTCATAGGCCAGTTCATCTTGGCTACCATATACGCCGTGCTCGCCTTACTCCTGCCTACCAAAACGGGTTTCCCTAGCGCTCAGCCGGGCATCTCCTTCGTGGAGTGCCCCATTATCTCCTTCACCTTTGCGGGCAGAGCTGTGGCGATTATTCTCTTCGTCTTGTGGGTCAACTTCCTCATTACCGCTTGGAGTAACGCAGTCAACCTCACCGACGGCCTCGACGGTTTAGCTTCCGGCTCCTCTATGATTGCCTTCACCGGATATGCGATTATCGCATTTTGGGAGTCCTACCACCTCAAGGGCGCTGGCCATGCTGGCCACTCTTACGCAGTTTCGGATCCGCTTGATTTAACGATTATCGCCTGCTGCGCTGCCGTGGCCTGCTTCGGCTTCCTGTGGTACAACACCAATCCGGCCTCTATCTTTATGGGAGATACGGGCTCTCTGGCTTTGGGCGGACTCTTCGCAGCGCTTTCAGTGGCCACTCATACCGAGCTGCTAGCCGTTATCTTGGGCGGTCTCTTCGTGATGGAAGCAGCCTCAGACGTGATTCAGGTGGGCTTCTTCAAACTCACCCACAAGCGCGTCTTTAAGATGGCCCCCATCCACCATCACTTCGAGCTCTTGGGCTGGCAGGAATCCAAGGTAGTAGTGCGCTTTTGGATGATTGAACTTATTTACGTATTGATTGCTCTCGTGCTCTTCTATGCGGATTGGCTGGCTCGTTCGGGCTTGGCGCTCTAGCGGCGGCTGCGTGGGGCACATAGGGCGGTCTTCGCTGCGGGGGGAGTGGGGCAATCTTCACAGTAGGCAGTGGTCGTAGGCGTTTGGTGGCAAGGAGTGGTAATGGACTTAGACATCAGTAATCAGCGGGTGCTGGTTGCAGGCTTAGGCATTTCTGGTCAAAGCGTGGCCCAGGCTTTGCGCGGTCGGGTCCGGTCAGTGGTGTGTGTAGACGAGCGCGCGCCGCAGGCAGACCTGCACTCCTTTGACCTCATTGACTTCGACCAGGTTGACTTAGTGATGGCATCCCCGGTTTTCCCTCCCAGCTCGCCCTTTATAGTTGAGGCTCTCAAGCGCGGTATACCGGTGGTGAGTGAGGTGGAGATTGCTTGGCAGCTGCGCGTCGATTCCAAGCGTTCGGGGCAGCCTGCCTCTTGGATAGGTATTACTGGCACCAACGGTAAGACTTCGACTACGCAGATGACCGCGGCAATGATGACTGCTGCCGGTTTTGATGCTCCTGCAGTGGGCAATATTGGTAAGGCAGTGTCGCAGGCTGCGCTCGACCCCTCCCACGATGCCCTGTGTGTGGAGCTGAGCTCCTTCCAGTTGCACTTTACCTACTCGCTCGCCTTGGAATGTGCGGCGATTACCAACTTGGCTGCCGACCATTTGGATTGGCACGGGGGCTTTGAGGCTTATGTGGCTGACAAGGCCAAGATTTATCAGGGTGTGCGCAAGGCTTTGGTATACAACGCAGACGACGATCGTGTTGCCGCCATTGCCCAGCAAGCCCAGCCAGTTGAGGGCTGCCGCAAGGTCGGTTTCACCTTGGGGCATCCCCGAGAAGGGCTGATTGGTATTAGTGACGGTTGGATTGTTGATATGAGCGGGATGGCCTCTGGCGAAGTTGGGCAAGCTGAGCGCATCCTGCCCTTGAGCGATTTGAGCGGATTGAGCGAGCCTAACGGTCAGGTCTATCCGCACTTGCTGGCCGATGCCCTGTGCGCCTTCGCTCTGGCCTTGGGAGCGGGTGCTAGCCGCCAAGCCGCCTGCCAAGCGATGAAACATTTTAGACCCGGCGACCACCGTATTGAGACTGTTGCACAATTAGGTCAGGATAGCCAAGCTATCCGTTTCGTAGACGACTCAAAGGCCACCAATGCTCACGCGGCTCAGGCATCGCTCTCCAGCTATGCGCCGGGTAGTGTCGTGTGGATTGCAGGCGGGCTTGCAAAGGGCGCTCGCTTCGATGATTTAGTACGTTCCCAGGCCTCGCAGCTGGCTGCGGCAGTGGTTATTGGTGTCGACGCAGAGCCCATCTTGGAGGCACTAGCTACTCAGGCCCCGCAAGTGCCGGTGACCCGCATTAGTGCCCAGCCACAAGACAGCCTCATGCGGCGAGCGGTCGAAGCTGCTAGCTCCTATGCCCAGCCCGGCCAGGTGGTACTGTTGGCTCCAGCTTGCGCTTCTATGGATCAATTTACATCGTATGCTGAGCGCGGTGCCCTCTTTACTCAAGAGGCCCAGCAGTGGGTGAGCGATCATGAATAACACTAAGCCCAAAACCGGGCGTAAGACGCGTTCCTCCTCATCCAAATCTTCCAGTGCTTCCTCTTCGGTGGTGAACGGGGAGAAGGAGAAAGAGCAGGCGGTCGCAAGCTCCCAGGCGCAGGCCCAGCTCGATTCGCCAGCACAGAAGGCTGCTGGTTCGCAAACTTCATACCAAGGCATTCGCGCTTTGCTCAACCCTCTATGGTGTTACTACGGCTTCATCACCACCGTCGTAGCCCTCACTGTCTTTGGTCTTATGATGGTGTTTTCCAGCTCTGCAGTAGACATGGTTGCCCAGGGTAATTCGCCCTGGAGCCAGGCCATTCGTCAGTGCATGTATTGCATCGTTGGCTTCATCGTGGCAGGTATAGCCATGCACATACCCTCGCACGTATACCGCCGTTGGAGCGTAGCTTTCCTCTGGTTTGGCCTCTTCATGCAGGTGCTCACCTTCACCCCACTGGGCCGCTCGGCAGGCGGTAATTCGGGCTGGATTTTCATCGGTGGCTTCTCCCTCCAGCCCGCGGAAATTCTTAAACTGGCCTTGTGCGTGTGGCTGCCGGGCGTCTTGCTAGATGCCAGCGATGCCATAGACAAGGGCGAAGGCATGAAGGCCTATATTAAGCCCGCTGCTGGCTTCATTGCGGCCTTTGGTCTCATTATGTTGGGCAAAGATTTGGGCACCGATTTGATTGTGGTCATTATCGGCTTGGTGGCCTTCTTCATCAGTGGCTTCCCGCTCAAATGGTTCTTCTCGGCTGCAACCGTAGGCATCGCTGGCATCGTTGGCTTCTTCGTGCTGGGGTCAGGAAACCGTATGCAGCGCATTCTGGCCGCGTATGGCGAGTGCTCGGGAGACGACTTGCAGGGCGTATGCTATCAGTCCGTCCACGGCTTGTATGCCATGGCTTCGGGCGGCTTAACTGGTGTGGGGCTTGGCAATTCGCGCGAAAAGTGGAACTACCTGCCCGAGGCCCACAACGACTTTATTTTCGCAGTCATCGGCGAAGAAATGGGCTTCGTGGGAGCCGCTATTGTAGTCTTAGCTTTCATCATACTGGGCTGGTGCATGCTTCGTATCGCTTTAACCACCCCAGACCACTACGCCCGCATCACACTGGTGAGCTTGGCCTCTTGGATTGTGGGCCAGGCGTTAATCAACATTAGCGTGGTTCTCGGCCTCCTGCCCGTTATCGGCCTGCCCCTGCCCTTCGTCTCGGCTGGCGGCACCGCTCTGGTCTTGTGTTTGACCGCAGCGGGTGTAGCGGTACAGATGATGCGCACCCATCCCGACGTTCAAGCAGCCATAGCCGGAAATTAAGGCGAATTGCGCTGCCTGCACAATGGCTGGTTCTCAGACTATGCTCTAAAGCGGGTACGACTAAAGGAGCGCTATGAATTCGAGAGCTGACCAGGTGCATGTAGTCCTTGCTGGGGGCGGTACTGCTGGTCATGTGAACCCTCTGCTCGCGGTGGCAGCAGCCATTCAAGCCCAGCGCCCCTCGGCCCAAGTTTCAGTGATGGGCACCGCAGTTGGTTTGGAAGCCCAGC
This sequence comes from Bombiscardovia apis, assembly GCF_033095945.1. Classification (NCBI taxonomy): domain Bacteria; kingdom Bacillati; phylum Actinomycetota; class Actinomycetes; order Bifidobacteriales; family Bifidobacteriaceae; genus Bombiscardovia; species Bombiscardovia apis. The sequence continues at coordinate 678,050 of NZ_AP026800.1, forward strand.
TCGTGCCCCAAGCTGGTTTTGAACTCGACACTATTGAAAAACTGCCCTTCCCCCGCAAGCCCAATATGGACGCTCTGCGCTTTCCGGGTCGCTGGCGCCAACAGATGAAGCGCGCTCAGGCGATAGTTAAGGAGCGGCAGGCCGATGTGGTAGTCGGCTTTGGCGGGTATGCGGCGGCACCGGCTTACCTTGCGGCCCACCGTTTGGGCCTGCCCTTAGCCGTGCACGAGCAGAACGCTAAAGCTGGCATGGCCAACAAGCTCGGCGCTCGCTGGGCTGACTATGTGGGAACTGTTTACGAGAACACGGGGCTCAAGCTTGCCTCAGGGGCCCAGATTGAGCGAGTAGGTCTGCCCTTAAGGCCTGCGATTGCTGACTTGTGCCAGCAATTCGAGCAGTCGCGGCCCCAAGCCCGGCAGCAGGCGGCGGCCCAGCTCGGATTAGATCCACAGCAGCCGGTAGTTCTTGTGACCGGCGGTTCTTTGGGCGCGCTCAGCCTCAATCGAGCTGTATCAGGCGCGGCAGCAGCTCTGCTGGCTCACGCTCAGGTATTGCATTTGACTGGCCGGGGCAAAGATGAAGCGGTGCGCGCGCAGGTGGCTCAAGAGCTTGGCCCTGCTACTATCAACGATGTGGATCCGGCTCATGCTGGCGAGGGCGACTATCATATTAGCGCCTATTTAGAGCGTATTGATTTGGCTTTTGCCTGCGCCGATTTGATTATCTGCCGCTCCGGAGCTGGCACGGTATCGGAGCTCGCGGCCTTGGGCTTGCCGGCCGTTTATGTGCCCCTGCCCATTGGCAACGGCGAGCAGCGCTTCAATGCTGAGCCGGTAGTTTCGGCTGGGGGAGGCCTGCTGGTGGCCGATGAAGATTTGACCACCCAGTGGGTCAGCCAGCAGCTTCCGGCCCTGCTTGAAGACTCAGCTCGGCTAGAAGCTATGGGCCAGGCGGCATGGCAGTACGGCATTCGTGATGCCGCACAAGTCATGGCTGAACGGGTGCTGTATTTGGCAGATCAGCGCGCTTCTTGAGCAGGTTTGACCGCCAGCTTGTAAGCGTTCGTGGTGGAAGCGGCTTAAGGGCTGTGTCGTGGCCCTTGGGGCGTGCATAATAGAGTGAGTCATGACGATTAGGAGATGCCCTTTGTCTCAGCTGCAAGATTCCACTTCGACCCCCGCGCGAAATCAGCAGGAGTCGCCGCTCAACCCCACTCGCGACACGTTTGCCGTTTGGGATAAGCCCCTATCTGCCTTGGGGCGCACGCATTTTGTGGGCATCGGCGGTGCGGGCATGAGCGTATTGGCGCAAATGTTGAGCGAAGCAGGGCTGGAAGTCACTGGCTCAGACCGGCAGGCATCGGCCAAGACGGCGGAGTTGGAATCGCTGGGAATCAAGATTGCCATAGGCCAGGCTGCTGCCAATGTTGAGGGCGCGCAGACCGTCGTGTGGTCCTCTGCTATTAAGCCCGACAATCCCGAAATTGTGGCTGCTCAAGCGCAAGGCTCACTCTTAGCCCACCGCTCTGATATTTTGGCGCTCCTGCTGGCTTCCCGGCAAGGTGTGACCGTAGCCGGAGCCCATGGTAAAACTACGACCAGCGCGCTCTTGGCCCATATTTTGCGTTCAGCTGGCCAGGGCGATTTAGCTGATCCGTCGTATGCGATTGGCGGCTCCATTCAGACGGCAGAAGGTACGCAAGATGGCGGGCACTTAGGCTCGGGTCAGGTGCTGGTGGCCGAGGCCGACGAGTCCGACGGCTCTTTTGAAAAATATCATCCTAAGCTGGCTCTTATTACCAACGTTGAAGCGGATCACTTAGACCATTACGGCAGTTCTGAGGCTTTCCGGGCTGCTTTTGCCGGGCATGCTCGGCACGCGCGCGAAGCGGTGATTGTGTGCGGAGATGACGCTGGTGCCCGACTGCTATTGCAAGACTTGCGTAAGGATTATGCTGGCAAAGTCGTGGTCTACACCACTGCTTCGGAAGCGCAAATTGAGGAAGCCGGTTGGGATATTTGGGCCCAGGTTGTGCGCATCGAGTCGGAGAGCGAAAGCAGCGGCTCGGGGCAGGAGCATTTCCAACTAGAACTGCCTGCTGACTTGGTCAACCAGCTTGGTGTTGAGACAGAACAGGGCAGTCTTGCAGTCAGCCTTGCTATTCCTGGCATCCACAATGCTCGCAACGCAACTGCTGCCATCAGTGCTGCTATTTGTTTAGGGATGCGGCCGAGCGCGGCTGTTGAGGCTGCTGGTTCATTCTTGGGTGCCGCCCGCCGTTTCGATCTTAAGGGGCACATAAACGGGGTGAGTGTAGTCGACGATTACGCCCACCATCCCACCGAAATTGCGGCCCTACTAGCTGCCGCTCGTAGGCGCTATCCGCAGGCTCAGCTGCGCGTACTCTTCCAGCCGCACATGTTCTCCCGCACCCAGATTTTCGCGCGTGCCTTCGCGCAAGCCCTAGCCACTGCTGACGATGTGGTGGTGACTGGCGTGTATCCGGCCCGCGAACTGCAAGCTAACTTCCCGAGCGTTGGAGCGCACACTATTGTCGACGCTTACCATGATTTGGGTGAGCAAAGCGGCAGTGTGGAGCGTATTGAAGCCATAGATGACATGCGAGAGGGCGCACTGGCCCTGGCGAAGCGTGCCCAGCCGGGCGATGTGGTGCTGACAGTTGGCGCAGGCGATATAACCCGCATGGGAGCAGTGATTGTAGACGAGCTCAAGGCTCAGGGCGAGCAGGCTAGTGAGGGTAGCTTGGCATGAGTCGGCGGATAGCAAGTTCAGGAGGCTCCTCGAAAGGGGGGAGCGGTAGCCGGGAGCAGGAGCCACAGCAGCCTGCCCGCCGGTCCGCTCAAGGCCGCCGAACTGCAAGCCGCACCGCAATGGGCACCGCTTCGGGCGCTGGCACTGGATCGACTGCGATTCCCAAGCAGCGCAGGCTTGCGGCAAGGTCAAAAGGGCAGCAGTCGACGCCAGTAGTTCAGGAGTCGGCTCAGGCTGAGACCAGCGGGCGGGCGGTGCGTGAATCTGGCTCGAACGCTGCTCCTGCGGCGGGCCAGCGCGGATGGGCTCGACGCAATGTTCGAGGTCGCAAAAAGACTGCGGCTTCCCTCTCTCGGCGCTCGAAAGCTGGCAAGAATAAGCCGCGTTCTGTAGCCGGGAGTACCGGTCAGGGGCCTGCGGTTGCGCGCAAAGAAACCTCCGGTACTGCGCTCGCTAGCAGCACACGCACCGCCTCGGGAGCGTTTGTGGATGCCCGCAGCTTGCCTTCCGACGATGCGCTCCTCCAGCAGTCTTCCGCCCAGTCCAAGCAAGGTTTGGGCGTATTTGTTAAGCCTAAAGTGGTTGATTTCAAGGCTAGACTCAAGGAGCGCCAGCGGGCCAATATGCGCGCGCTGATAGTGCGATGGTCCATAATTGTGGCGGCTATTGCTGCGGTGATTGCCGTTATTTGGGCCCTGTGTTTCTCTCCGGCCCTGCTCCTGCACAGGGACGAGATTCGCGTTTCGGGCGGCAATGAGTGGGTGTCTGACCAGGAAATACTTGACATAGTCAAGAAAGAAGAGGGGCGTTCCCTTCTGCTGGTTTCCTCGTCGAATATCGAAAACTCGATAAGTGGCCTGCCCGGTGTGACTAGCGCCAAGGTCGATAAGCAGTTCCCACACGGCGTGAAAGTGACTTTCAAAGCTCAGGAGCCGGCTGCGGTACTCAAGTCGGCGGACGGCAAGATTACTGCGGTCGACAGGAACGGTGGTGTCTTGAACGAGGTGGCCCAGCCGCCTCAGGGCATCCCGCTGATTGAGGTTCCTTCGCTCGATAAGGGCGTTGGAGACCACGCGGTTCGGCAGGCTTTGAAGATTCTCGCTGGGCTGCCAGATTCCATGCGTCAAAGGGTTTCTAAGGTCACGGCTCAGACCCAAGACTCGGTCACGACTGAGCTTGACGGCGGCCAGCGGGTAGTGGTCTGGGGCGATGCTTCGGACCTGAAGTTGAAGATGGCTGTGGTCGACAAGATTGTCAACGATCCGGCGAAGATTGGCGACAAGCATCAGGTCGATGTTTCTGCGCCTATGCGGCCTATTATTAAGTAATCGCGAGCGGGGGAGTAGTTCAGTCGGGCTCTGCTGGGTGTGGATTAGGTTTTGCTTATGTTCTGCTGGGTGCTGCTAAGTTTTGTTCAGCGTTGCCTTACGCTGCTCAGTGATACAGAGTGCCTTGCTTGTAGCTTGGGATAAGCGGTTTCGCTGATTAGGGCAGCGGTAACGCACTTGTGAGATTGCGGACTAAGTCAACTAATTCTTGGGCATGAGTTGGTCGGTATCGAGCGGGATCGTGACCGGCCCATCGTTGGTGAGGGAGACGCGCATGTGTGCGCCAAAACGCCCCGTTTTTACCGTGATGCCTTGGTCTGCGAGCGCTTGGTTGAGCTCCTCCCACACGGCCCGAGCGTGCTCCGGTTTGCCTGCACTCACGAAAGAAGGGCGGTTGCCGTGCTTGCAATCCGCAAAAAGGGTGAACTGAGAAATCGAGAGAATATCCCCGCCGGTATCTACGACTGAGCGATTCATCTTGCCGCTCTCATCTTCAAAAATGCGCATACCAGCGATTTTGCGGGCCGCATAAGCCACTTCTTGAGCGCCATCAGAGTCAGCAACCCCAACCAGCAGCACGAGCCCAGCCCCAATGCTCTGCTTGGCAAAGCTCGCATCCACCTCGCCGCTGCGCTCATCCACCACATCAACCGTAGCGGCACTAACTCGCTGCACCATAATCTTCATACCTCTAGTTTAAGTGAAGGAGCTGCGAGCCGAGTTACTGGCAGACGGGCAGATGCTCGGAGGTGCGTACGAACGTGTGAAGGTGTGCGCGTGTGAAGGTATGCTCGTATGCTGGTGTGACGGTGTGACGGTGTGACGGTGTGACGGTGTGACGGTGTGAGCGTGTGACGGTATGAACGCGGAATGTTGCCGGCTTAGCATTTGTGACAGCTTGCTGGTGTGGCGGGGGATAGCTGCATGCTGCATTTCTGTGTTAGAAAGCGGTCGCTAGAGCCAATGGTGTTATTTGCCTTCGCTCAGTAATCCGCACGAGCGATACAGCTTTTCAATCGCCGGCGACTTGTACGCAATATAGTTGTCAATGTCGTCGGGAAAGCGTTGTGCCGCCTCGCGCTTGGCCTGAGAATACTCTTCCACGGCCTGTGGGTGCTCGCGCAAGTAGTCGCGAAAAGTCAGGTGGCGCTTGAGCTCGGCCGAATCTTGTGGGCAAGCGTAAAGGTGGTGGGCCATGAGCCCCGGCAGTTCGTCGTAGGCAAAGGCCTCGCGCCCCTCAATCCCCAAATCGCCCTCGTCTTTATAACCCAACTTGGCCAGAGCGCGCACTATCCCCGCCAAATCCGAGCGCTCGCGATACACCAGGTCGATGTCCAAAATCGGCTTAGCTCAAAGCCCACAGACCGCAGTAGACCCCACGTGCTCCACCCCAACCAGAGCACCGCCCATCCCAGCCTCTTCCATCCCAGCCACAATCCGCTCCCGAATCCCCTCAAAGCACCCATGCCACCCCTCATCGTGCCCCAAAACAGTAATGTGCTGTGTGCGCATGGTCCCCCCCCCCCGCTGGTTCAAGCTACCGGTTGTTGCTTTCTTTGATTGGGTCTGGATAGATAATATAAGAAGACGGAATCAGCTCTGCACTTCCGTGGAGGTCGCCTCGATTCTCAAAGCGCTTGGGCTTTTCGCTGTAACAATCGTAATATCGTACTAGCATGAAAGCATGATCGTCATGTGATTGTATTACCTCATGAGAGGAGACGTAGAATGGCCGGTCTAGACCACCAGACGTTGTCTTAACCTCTATATGCAGTTCTTCGCCGGTTTCAGGGTCGAAGCTGAGAATATCATAACCCGCGTTGTCGTTCTCTTCTGAAATTGGTCTGACTTTATCTGCCAACTCATGTTGGCCCCGATCGAGTAACTGGCGCTTTTGGAAAGCAATTTCCAATGACTCTCCAAATTTTCCGAGTTGAATATTGCGAATGTTTTTCTGAACAAAATCAATTTTTGATTTCTTTTTAGGAGTTGTTGAGACTGGCTTATCGTCTCGGTTGGTGTGGTCTAAGCCAGGGCAAAGCACGGTTTCTGGAACTGGTATGTTGCTTATTAAGAACTTTTCGTAATATTTGAGTGCCGTAGTAAATCTTGTTGCATCACTTTCGGCGTTATTTCCCGTTCCCTTGCGGACGTACCTATAACCAGATTCTTGAATGAACAATAGTAGTCTACAAACGCTCGTAACATCAGAAAGTTCATAGATAGGGGTTGTGCATATATCTTTAATGTCTGTATTAGCTAGCTTTACTTGTTTATTCGTACCGGGATCGGTAAAGACTAGCCGCGAGTACAGTGAGTAAAATGTGTTTTGCTTCTTAAACTCGTTCGCATACGTCTTTGCTGTATCCTCGCTGAGGTGTTCTTTCTCAATAAGATAGGTTTTGAACGCAGAAAATTGTTCGGAAGGTACAGCAGTAACTTCGAATGCTTCTTGAATCAGGGTGCTAATTCTTTTCTGGTTATTCGTCGTCCGACGTTTTGATGCGCCAGATGAATGCTCAGTGTGAACTTCCTGAGCAGCTTCTTTTATGCTTATTTCTGAGTTGCACAAGATGGGAATGGACTGTTCATAAGCTTCTAAAATGGTGCTCGCGTTGTCGTCTATTTTTTCGGCATAGGTTTGGATAACTTTTCCGTAAATTGAGAGCATGGACTTAAGATCTTTGCTCAACTGTTCGTCGCTGGGTATGTTGTTGCGATCATAGTAGTAACCGCACACATGGCCCTGCTCGTAGCCGCGGGCAAGAGTTGTATTTCTAGAGCCAACCCGACCTAAGTCGATCGAGGTACGTAAATCATTTTTGTTAGGAAGAGATGAGGAGACAGAGCTCCAAGTTCGATCCGCTATACGTCGTATATTCTCTAAAGCTATTTCGCCCTTGTATAGATTTGAGAACTCGGTCCAAGATAGTAAGAAAGAGAGGTACACTCCTGTCCTATCAGCCTTGAAGAGGTATACAAGGTAAAAACCTTTGCTTGCTGCGTCTGAGATGCGCTTGTCGAAGGCAGCTATCCAGGGTATGAGCGCTGTGCTGCCCATTCCCGCAGAACCTTTTACGGCGTACTGGCCCTGCTTAGGGAGGATCGCTAATAATTCATCTGCATATTCATGCCGAATTTGGTCTTTTATAGTTTCGTGCTCACTGTCGGCGTCGTCGTATCGGGCTAGCACTTCTTGCAGCGCATGTTGAAACGTCATAGTATCTCCCTACTGCATGGCATGTGCGGCGTTGTGTTACTACTCACCATTTATGCTCTTGTATGTATAGCAACAGTATATTCGCTATTTCTTTAAGAAAAAACTCAAGCTGGAATATTTGCGGCGTCCTAGATGTAGGGTATAGTGAGGTGTTCGGCGGGAACGCTGAGTTTGATAATTGAAGATTGGGGCTGATCGGTTTCGACGGTGATCTGTTCGTCGCAGGGAAGCGTGCCGAGAACGCGGGGGTCCGCTCGTTAACGTCCTCTCGCAAAAAATTAAGTGCTAAATCTAATCGCACTGAGTTCGCTCTCGCTGCCTAAGCTTTAAGCTAGGATTAACCAGCGAGCTACGGCTCCGTTCACTCTCCTTCGTCTTCGGGGAGAAGCTGAGCGTCATTTAGAAGGCTTGCTTGAGTTGTTGCGTCACAGGGCAACTTAGGGACTTTAACTGTGAATATGCCAGCCGCCCGTTGTCTGCGACATAGGCGGGGGCAGAAAAATAGCCATACGGCCAGCAGACTACGCACGTAGAAGACTGGGAGTACGGTCACCGGACCGGGGTTCAATTCCCCGCAGCTCCACCAATCAAAAGCGCCACCCCAACCCGGGTGGCGCTTTTTTATTGTAATAATGCCGTTTCTAAGCCATTCTTAGTATGTACTATGCCAATGCGTTCCACAATCAAAGTTCGAAACAGCTAGTTTCGTATATAAAAAGGGCCACACCCTAAGAAGTGGCCCTAAATAGATTGTGGGCAATTACTGCTTTTTCAGATGAATGGTTGTGGTGGTGCCTAGCGCGCTCGCGGAATAGGTTATTTCTCCGTTGCTGTACTTGAACTCTTTGGTGTCGTCGCTGGAAGCAAGGAGGCTTTCGCGCATCTTGTCTTTGTCTCCCTGGCTGGTCCATGAGAAGTCGCCGGACTTCGTAGGTGCTGTGTAGCTGCCGGTCCAGTAGAGGCTTTTGGTGCCTGGGCTAATCCAGTTAATCTCGATGGTATTGCCGGTGATGGTGGCTTCCTGGTAGTGGTCTTTTTCGCCGTTGGTTTGTTTCCAAGTGCCGCTTAAGTCGGCCGGCTTGTCTACTTGCTTTTCTGCTGCTGGCTGTTTGTTGTCAGCTGAGCTGTTAGAGGATCCACCGCAGGCAGATAATCCCATTGTTAAAATCAGTACCGACGTTGCTGCTGCTACAACACTGCGAGCCTTCATGCTCTTCCCTTCTATAGCAATGCTGGCACATTGGAGGCCAGCCATTGTTTATAGTCTTCTACGACTTGGGCCGTTATGCCCATTCGAGGCTATCAGATAAGGTCGCCTAGAAAGTTTGTTCGGCGGTTGCGTACTCGATGTGGTTTATGAGGCGTACGGCGTTCTCTTTACGGACCTGTCGCTCAGCTTTGGCATCTGTGCGGCCGCAGCCTGGTTTTTAAACTTGGAATGTGACTTCTCTTGAACATAGTTGCCGCGCCGGCGGAAGATGCTGCCTGGTAGTTGATGACGATGGCGTGCTCTTCGCTGGGGTGATGCAAGTTACCGGAATCGATATAGGCTCGTCGAAAACATATCGTGCTGCGTAGTCAGACATACCCCCCCCCTCCCCACTGCGAGACTTTGTTCTGAGTTGAATGTGCTAGAAGCAAGGTCAGATTAACAATAATGGTTGTGTTTGTTCGGATGCCTTGGATACCGTATTATCGTTTTAATGAAAAGTGCTATTGATGCAATGAAAAATATTATTGCTGCAATAAAAAATTGGCTAATCTCTAAATATACTGCATTAGTGCAGTGGGCGATAGAAAAGCTAATTTTAGCTAAGCCCTCCGCTAATCAACATATACGTTCGATCTTAATGTTTGTCGGCTTGACTAGTTTTACAGTAGTGGTACTTCTGTGTGTGATTCATGCGTATGTTATTCCACAAATAGCAGCAATAGATATAGAGAAAATCAAGACAGAGAGTGCTGCACTTGGTCAAATTAGACCTTTTGCAATCGGCGCCTTCTTTTGTGTTTGCTTATACCCGCTGTCGGCCATGTCAAAATCACATAACAAGAAAAAGATATTTTATTTTGTGTTTTGTATGTCCGCAGGTGTGTTTGGCTCTATCAATTTCCTGTATGCGAAAAGTGTTACGGGGATTTGTTTGTTCTGCCTTGTCATGGTTTCATCTATATTGGTCATACTAACGATTGATGCATTGCGTGTTATCTATAGCTGGCTCTTGAATGATGGGGGAGAGGATACTGGAGACCAAAGCGTTGATATCGCAAAGCTCACCTTTGTCTGGGGCATTATAGTTTTTGTTTTTGGTATCATTATCAAATGAACGATAGAAAGTCCGTTGAGCACGACAAATTTTTCTGGTCAGAAGTTTGTGTTTCAGTTGTTACCATAATATTTATTGCAGTCCTAATTATATACAAGCGATGGCTGGTTGCACTACCGAGCGTAACGAAAGCTCAAGGACTTATGCGGGCAGTTACGATTGCTCAGCAAAAAGGTTATTGGGCAGTTCTTATACTCGGTATTCTTTTGATTATCGGCATGATTGGATTTTGCTATTACCTATTTAAGAATAGGTCTTATAGTCAAAATTCCATTACCGTATTGGCTACCTATTTTATTATTAATGCCGTTCTCTTTGTAGTGCTTGTCTTAGTGTTCTGGGATCCAATCTTCACAACATTTTGCACATTGATTGGTGCAAGTCTGGCTGTTTTGTATACCATGGAATCGTAAAGCATTGGTACATTTTCCTATAAGCATTGTAAAAAGGCATACTGATTTGGGAAGATATATTTCTTGAAATGAGTAACTACGTTTGGCTCTTTACGAAAAGAGTTCGGGAGCTATCTCATTAGTTTCTAATCTATGGACAGCAGCTGGCCAATTATGTCTTTTAATCTGTTCCGTTTGCGGTGCTTGAACCAGCGAAGCCTCGGTTGGTTGGGCCGAGGCTTCGTGTCTGTAGCGGGGTGGTTCCTCCGCTTGAGTTACTTTACTGGGCCGCCGGCAGGTGGTGCCCCTTGCTGCGCTTGCGGTGATTATTGGTTTGCAGGGCTGCGTAGGTTACTGCCGCAATAAGGCTGAGGGCCAGCAGGCTGCCTCCGCCTAGGCGCTGGAGGGGGATGCTGCCGGCTTTGGGGAGGGTTAGGGGGGTGTAGGGGTAGGTGAAGTCGTGGATGGGGTAGTCGGGTTGGGCTGTTCCGTTCAACGTCCAGGTGACTATTACGGGTACTGGGCCGCCTGCGTCGTTTTGGGGTGAGGTGACGGTCCAGGTGCCTGCACTACCGTTTGGGGTGGGGCCGGTTTGGGCTGGGGTTGGGCCGAATTTGACGGCGGTGACGTTGATGTCGTAGAGCATGCCTGCGCTGACGGGGGTGAGGCTGAGTTTGCCTGGGCCACCTTGTTTATCGCCCAATTGGCCGAACGCGTTGTCGCCCCAGGTCCAGAGGGCGCCGGTGGTGTCGATGCCGATAGCATGTTTCCAGCCGGATATGAGTTTAGTGAACGTGGTGCCGGGTTTGGTGTTGACGACGATGGGTCGGGTTGGGCTGGTTTGGTTGCCGTTGCCGAGTTGGCCGGAGGCGTTGTTGCCCCAGGCGTAGATGCTGCCGTTGCTGGCGATGCTTAACGCGCTGTTGCTGTTGGTGGTGACGCTGGTGAAGGTGATACCGGCAGGCAGGGTCGGCTCGGCTGGTAGCGGCTGGTTGAGGGTACTGCCGTTGCCTAGCTCGTAGTCACCGTTGTAGCCCCAGGTGTAAATGCGGCCAGTGTCGCTGATGGCGAGTGACCAGTCGGCGGTAGCGGTGGCCTGTTTGAAGGTGGTGACTCCCACGGGGAGCTGGACTTGCACGGGCACGCTGCTGGTATTGCCCACGTTGATGGTGGTGGTGCCGAGTTGGCCGTATTGGTTGGAACCCCAGCTGTAAGCCTGGCCGTTATCGCCCAAACCGATGGAATGGCCTGAAGCGGCGCTGATATGGGTGAAGTGGTAGATGCCAGCCGGCGTTTGCACCTGGACCGGGCTGAGCCTATTGCTCGTCGTGTTGTCGCCGAGTTGGCCGCTGGTGTTGGCTCCCCAGGCATAGGTAGTACCGTTGTCGCCGATAGCGAGCGTATGGTCGCTGCCTGTACTGACCTGCGTGTAAGCGCCTACACCGCTTGGCATGCTGATGGCTAGGGGAGTGAGCTGGTTACTAGTATTGCCGGTGCCGAGCTGTCCGCTGGTGTTGGCTCCCCAAGCGTACCAGCGATTATCACTGCCTAAAGCGAAGGAGTTGTTGGGGCCTGCGCTGACTTTCAGGAACTTCACCCCGTTTGGTGTGCGCACTTTAGTGGGCTGCATACGGTTAGTAGTGCTGCTATCGCCGAGCTGTCCAGCATCGTTCCTGCCCCACGCGTACAGGTCACCGTCTGAGCCGACTGCGAGCGTGTGATACCAGCCGGCTGACACTTGGGTGAGTTGCACGTTTGATTCTTTAGGGTGCGGGGTGATGGTAACGCTGGTGCCGCCACTGTTTGGTCCCCGGTTCGGGCTCATGGTGAAAGTTATACTGTTTTCCCATTGAGCTGTCAGTGTGATGTTGCTGGTGACGGGCTCGTTGAAGGTGTAGGGCTTACCGTTGAGGAACCAGCCCACAAACCCATGACCCGCCCACGAGGGCTGCATAGGCCACTTCGCTTTCGACCCTTCTAACACTCGTTGCGAACCAGGCGGACTGCCCGGAGCTGTACCGAGATTGAATGTGACGGTAAACGTATCCAAATACCGGAACCTGAGCGTCGCGTTCGGCTGTGTAACCCCGTTCAAAGTCCAGCTGACAATCACATCCACATCCCCAGGAGCGTGAGCTGGAGTATTCCCCGTCCAAATACTCGAAACCGGTGTCACCGTACCAGATGTGACAATACCGCCAAACGTAACCCGAGTAATCATAATTGGCCCACCCACGCGCACCGGAGTATTACGATCAGTGGTGGTTCCGTCGCCGACGGCTCCACCTTTACCTAGCCAGGTGTTCATACCCCACGCGTAGGCGTTTCCGTTGTTGTCAATGGCGAAGGAGTTGTATTCTGTGGCGAAGATAGAGACGAATTGGACGCCAACAGGCACGCTTACTAGAATTGGTGTAGTGCTCCACGCTCCGGTTTGTCCGCTTCCATTGTTGACGGGTTTGGTGCTGTTCCCGAGTTGTCCGTAGCCGTTCCATCCCCATACGTAGGTTTTATTGTCATCTCCTAAAACGAGTGTATGCAAGCCGCCTAAAGCCATGCTGCGTATTTTAATGCCACCAGGCAAGTTTACGGTCACACGGGTTGGCCTAGTGACTATGGTGCTAGTTTCTTTACCGGTATTGCCTGTGCCGTCGCCGAATTGTCCCCAGCCTTGGAATCCCCATTTATAGGTGTTGCCATCACTGGCTGTAGCGCTCGAACTCCAGCCGCCTGCGTGAACACTGGTCCACTTATATCCGGTGGGAGAAGCAACTGCAACCGCAGAAAGCTGAGTAGTTGTGTCGCCAGTAGCTAACTCACCGTGTTCGTTCCATCCCCAACCGTAGATGACACCGTTGTCTCCTAGCGCGAGAGTGTGATAGTACTGCGTGCTGATGCTGATGATTCTCACACCTAGAGGGATGCCGACAACAGGAGTTGGTGCTAAGCGATTATTAGTGTCGCCTACGCCTAGCATGCCTACATAAAAGTCAAAGTTGCTGCCCCATGTGTAGACTTTGCCGTTGTCTCCCAGAGCCATGCTATGAGCGAAGCCTGCTTGAACGCTAGTGAAGCGGCTGACGCCAGCGGGCAAGGGGATTTTGGTAGGGGTATATCGGTTGGTGGTGTCTCCTAGTCCGAGTTGCCCTGATTTGTTGTATCCCCAACTGTAGGCGTAGCCGTCAGTGCCTAAAGCGAGTGAGTGGTAGCCGTAACCGCCTGTGGCGATTTGAGTGAACTTGACACCGTTTGGAGTGGTGATACGGATTGGGGTTAACCGTGTTTGGGTGGTGCCGTCTCCTATCTCGCCGTAATCGTTGTTACCCCACGCATAGAGATTATTATCATCACCGATAGCAAGGGTGTGAGAAAGATTTGAACTAATTAGTCTGAACTTCACGCCAGCTACAGTGTATGGCGTGATGGTGGCGGCGGTGCCACCGGCGGCGGGGCCGGACTTTGGCGTGAGGCGGAATTGCGTGGATTCGCTAGCGTGCGCTTGGGGTGGGGCTATCAGATTGGCTGACCCCCCCCCCAGGACACTCATGGAGATAAGCGCCACAATAGCGCTTACTGTGCGAAACCGTCGCATATCTATGCCCCTTAAGCCATATGCGGCACCCTCAGGCGCCGGTAAAAGTGTTTGTGCGTCTAACCGCAGCCCAGCCGTTCCCCAACCGCAGGCGCGCGTAACGCAAATTCCAACAAATCTGTTCCCAGTCTACCACCGCACAGGGCCCAACGCCCAACCCACCCGCATCCACAACTTACGTTTTTGTAGTCGAAAGGGGTATAGCAGCTTGATTTGTTCTATTGTTGAGAGTCGGCAGTTGGCTGGGCGAAGAGGCCCGCGTCTATCTTGGAATGAATGTGTTGCTGTTGGTTATTGGACGATGTGCGGTGTTCGGTTGTAACATTTACAGGAATCCCTTGTATCAAGCGCAGACACGCCGGGGCGCCCCATGCGCTAGACTAAAAGTTAATAAAGCCTCCCAGCCTCTCGAAGAAGCGTATACCGGGAGGCTAACTTGTACCATTGCGAAAGTGGGAATCAGCATGGCAAAGCGGCCCCTCCTGTTGAACCAACAAGTCGACTTACTGATTGGGCGAGGCCTGAGTCTAGGCAATATCAGCGATGAAGAGGCTGAACGCATACTTTTTACAACCAATTACTATAGACTTTCCGGGTACTGGCGTTATTTTCAGGAAAATCCAGACTTCCACAATGACCATTTCAAATGCGATGCTGACTTGTCTACTATTCTCGAATTGGTTGAGATGGACGCACGTATGCGATCTTTGCTGCTAGAGGGATTGTCCAGTTTTGAAATCGCATTCCGGTCCGCATTTGCATATTATGCAACAACAATGACGGGGGACCCATACGTTTACTTGCAGTTATCTGCATACTCGCAATCAGAAAATGAGCGTTCGGCGGTTGGTGATTCCCTTCGCTCGAAATCTGTTCAAAGTGAGAGTAGACGAGAACGGACTTTGCGTAAAATCGAAGAGGAGCTGAAGAGGTCCAAAGATGATTGCATCAAGCATTTCAGCGTGAAGCAAGAGCCGATACCTATGTGGGCAGCGGTAGAAGTTTTGTGCTTTGGCACACTTTCTCAAATGTTTGAGCTGTGGTCTGATTCAGATTGTAAAGCGGCAGTTGCGCGGTCCTTCAAGGGGTTCACGAGTTGGGATAAATTCCAATCCGTTCTCCACGCATTTTCTGTGCTGCGTAATATTTGTGCCCATCATGGTCGTCTGTGGAATCGTAGGGTTCCGGTGACGCCGGTTATGCTCAAACAAGTTATCGATAAGCACGAAAAACGGAGCATTTACAACAACACCGTTTGGGCTGATGTAATTATGATTCAATTTTATGTTGACTCATTAAAAAATAATACAGAGTATTCTGATGCCGTTGCGCGGCTACTGACTCAAAGTGCTCTGTATCTGCAAGGAATCAAGAGTCCTTACCAGAGGCCTAAGGCCAAAAATGCTGGGAAAGAGGACAGCGGCGCTGCGAGCGCTGAAACGAATGACGAAGTGACGAGCTCGAATAGGGGAGTGGCTGGCTGAGCGCGGGGTTTTGGGTGTGCGTTCAGCCAGGAGTTGTTGGTTTGGTTGGTGGGGTTGTTATTGCTGTGCTCGAACAGGGTTGCTTTGGCTCTTATTTCTTGTGCTGCGGCGTTTGGTGAGACGAGTTTGGTGGGAGTAAAGGCCGGACGCGAGAACGGATGCCAGTAGGAGGGTGATTCCGGTTAGGCGGTGGAGGGGAATGCTGCCGGCTTTGGGGAGGGTTCTGGGGGGTTCGTAGGTGTAGATGAGGGGGTAGTTGGGTTGGGTGACTCCGGCTAGGCTCCAGGCGATGGAAACTGGTACGGTTCCTGCCGAGTGGGGGCGGGTGGTAATCTTCCATACTCCGTTAGCAGCATCGTAGGTGGGACTGGTTTGAGGAGCCAGTCCGTCAATCGTGATGCCGGTGATGTTTAAGCGCACTGGTATCAAACTGACTGGTGTGAGACTGAGGTTGCCGGGGGATCCGCCTTGATTATCTCCGAGCTGGCCGGAAGCATTGTCTCCCCATGCCCAAATGTTGCCGGAGGTGTCTACGCCGATGGTGTGGTTGTAACCGGTGTGAAGCTGGGCGAACGTGGTGCCGGGCTTGGGGTTTACAGCTACCGGGCTTGGCTGGTTATTCTGGTTACCGTTGCCGAGCTGTCCGGCGGTGTTGGCACCCCAGGCGTAGATTTGGCCGGTATTGGCGATGGCGATTGTGCTGTTGGCTTTGGGCTTGACCGATGTGAACGTAAGGCTTGCGGGTAGTTGAGCTTCGGCAGGTAACGACTGGTTAACGGTGTTGCCGTTGCCGAGCTGGTTTTGCCCGTTGTAACCCCAGGTGATGATACGACCGTTGTCTCCAATGCCGATAGACCAGTTAGCGCTAGCAGTAGCTTGTTTGGACTTGCTTAAGCCAACAGGAAGTTGCACTTCTACTGGCACTTGGCTTCTATCTCCAACAGTGATGAATACACTGCCGATTTGCCCGTATTGGTTGGAACCCCAAGCGTAAGCTAAACCATTATCACCAGTAGCGATTGAGTGGCTCGATCCGGCTGAAACACTGGTGAATTGGAAGGCACCAGCAGGAATCTGCACTTTCACCGGGCTGAGACTACTAATGGTCGTGTTATTGCCGAGCTGGCCATTGGTGTTGGCTCCCCAGGCGTAGGCAGTGCCGTCATCGCCTAAAGCGAGGGTGTGGTTTTCGCCAGGGCTTATCTGCGTGTATGCGCCTACTCCGGTGGGCATGCTGATGGCAACGGGCGTGAGCTGGTTGGTGGTGGTGCCGTTGCCGAGTTGACCACTAGTGTTGGCTCCCCAAGCGTACCAATGGTTATCGCTACCCAAGGCAAACGACGTGTTGGGGCCTGCTACGACTTGCCGGTATTTCACCCCTGCTGGCGTATTCACGACCATTGGCACGACGTGGTTGTTGGTGCTGCCGTCGCCCAGTTGTCCGCTATCGTTCTTACCCCAAGCGTAAATGCGTCCGTTTGAGCCTAAGCCGAGTGTGTGGTTCCAGCCCGTACTGATTTGACTGAACTGAATGCTTGACTGCTTCGGGTCAGGAGTGATTGCGACTGTCGTGCCGCCCGCGTATGTCCCTGATGGCGGGTCTAAGGTGAACTTGATTTCTTCCCAGCGAGCAGTCAGGGTAATGGATTGAGTGACTGGTTCGTTAAAGGTGTATGGTTTGCCGTCCGCATACCAGCCAGTAAACAACTTGTCATTCCACACGGGTGTGGTGGGCCATGCTGCTTTCGAACCTTCTAATACGCTTTGCGTGACGGGCGGACTACCGGGAGCTTCACCAAGGTTGAAACTGACAGTAAAAGTGTCTAAATACCGGTATTTCAGTGTTTCGCTAGGCTGAGGAATCCCGGTCAAAGTCCATTCCACCACCACGTCCACGTCCCCAGGAGCATGAGGCAATGTAATACCTGACCAAATACCAGAAACCGCGTTTATGCTACCAGAAGTTACCTGCCCGCCTATGGTGACCTTCGTAATTTCAATGACACCACCCACGCGTACCGGAGTATTGCGGTTAACAGATGCGCCATCACCGAGTTGTCCGTTATTGCCTCGTCCCCAGCTGTAGGTGTTGCCATCGCTGCCGATGGCGAAGGAGTTATAGTAGCTGGCTGTGACGCTGATAAAGGTTACTCCTGCTGGTACTAGTACTTCTACGGGGGTTGTAACGTAACTGTAGATGGGTTGACTGGGATCGATTGTGCCGCCATCTCCGTTTTCGCCGTAAGTGTCGGATCCCCATGCGTATGTTTTGTGGTCGCTGCCTATGGCGAGGGTGTGCCAGCCGTTGCTGCTGAGTTGTATAATGCTCACACCTGCTGGCATTTGAATATTGTTAACTATCGGCGTGTAAATACTGGTCGTGGTCCCGTCGCCATATACGCCTTTAATGCTGGCATCAGCACCTGTGGCATCGGTGCCGTTTTTATTGTTGTTATTGTTGGCTCCCCAAACGTAGCGTTGCCCGTCGCTAGCGGTAGCAAAGGAGGTGAATCCGCCTGCGGTGATGCTAGTCCAGCGTAATCCGGCTGGTGGGTTCACTGATATTGCTGAAAGCGGGCCAGTTGTGGTTCCGTTGCCTAGAGCACCATGCGTGTTGTTTCCCCACGTGTAAATGACACCATTATCGCCTAATGATATGCTGAATTGTGCTCCTGTGCTGATGCTGATGATATTAACCGTATTGGGAATGCCAACAACCAGTGTTGGTGTTGTGCGGTCGTAGATGTACCGACCCCAAGCTGCCCACTCCTGTTCATGCCCCATGCGTAGACTTTACCGTTGTCGCCGAGGGCTATGACGAACCTGTTTGAGGCTTTGATTTGTAGGAATCGGTTTACACCTGCTGGTAGTGGTATTTTGGTGGGGACAATGCGGTCGGTGGTATCTCCTAAACCTAATCGGCCTCTATCGTTCCAACCCCAAGTGTAGATATAACCATCGGTTCCTAATGCCGTCGAATGATCCACTGAGCCTGCGCTGATTTGAGTGAACTTGATGTTTGCTGGAGTGATTACTCTGGTTGGTGTCAAGCGGGTAGTGACGGTGTTGTCACCAATTTGCCCGTGCACATTTTGACCCCATGCGTAAGCATTACCATCATCACCGAGAGCCAGCGTGTGAGAGTAACCAGAACTTATAGTCGTAAACTTTATGCCGCTTATTGAAGAAGGTGTAATAGTAACGTTGGTGCCACCGGCGGCGGGACCGGAGCTGGGGTTGAGGCGGAAGTTGGCGGAGGTTTCGTCAGCGTGTGCTGGAGTGGGTTGTGTCAGCGAGTTGGCTGACCCCCCCCCCCAGGACACTCATGGAGATAATCGCCAGTGTGGCGCTTACTGTGCGAAACCGTCGCATAATTGCACTCCTCAAGTCGTATATGGCGCTCTCAAGCGCCTGTAAAAGTGTTTGTGCGTCTAACCGTGGCCTTGCTGTTCCCCAACCGCAGGCGCGCGTTACGCAGATTCCAATTTTCTAAGCCTACTCTACCATTATTGGCAGAAAGACTGCTCAACCCCGTGTACTCTCTCGTATTTTAGCCCTCCACCCCGCGTCCGACCCTAAGTGCAAACCCCAACTCCCTCGCCACTCACCCAACCCGGCAAAGCAGCTTGAAAGTACTTTCAAGTAGTTCGCAGTAGTGCGGAGTAGCGCGGAGGGGGACTTTGTTGCTCCGCGCTACTTGGCTTGGGTGGTTGGGTGATTGTTTGGGTGCAGTTAGTGGGGTTGTTTGCGGGTGCGGGATTTTTGGCGGGTGGCGTATGTTACTGCTGCTGCGAGGCTGAGGGTTAGGAGGAGGGCGCCGGTTAGGCGTTGGAGGGGGATGCTGCCGGCGGTGGGGAGGGTGAGGGGGTCTGTGTAGGTGTAGGTGAGGGGGTAGTTGGGTTGGGGGACTCCGGACAGGCTCCAGGCTACGGATACGGGGACGGTTCCTTCGGCGTGGGGGTGGGTGGTGAGTTTCCAGGTGCCGGTTGCTGGGTCGTAGGTGGGGCCGGTTTGTGGGGCTTGGCCGTCCATCGTGACGCCGGTGATGGTGAGTTTGACTGGGGTTAGGCTCACGGGGGTTAGGCTCAAGCTGCCGGGTGTGCCGCCGGAGCCGTCGCCGAGTTGGCCGAATGCGTTGCTGCCCCAGGTCCAGATGTTGCCGGACGTGTCTACGCCGATGGTGTGTTTCCAGCCGGTGTGGAGTTGGGTGAAGGTGATGCCGGGTTTGGGGTTTACGGTGATTGGGCTGGCTGGGCTGGTTTGGTTGCCGTTGCCGAGCTGGCCGGCGCCGTTGTATCCCCAGGCGTAGATTTGGTGGTTGGAGCCGATGGCCATGGCGCTGTCTGAGTTGGTGATGACTTGGTTGAAGGTCACGCCTGCGGGCAGGTTGGGTTCGCCGGGTATGGCTTGGTTGACGGTGGTGCCGTTGCCGAGTTCGTAGTCGCCGTTGTAGCCCCAGGTGAGGATGCGCCCGTTGCTTGCGATGCCGAGTGACCAGTCAGCTGTGGCGGTGGCTTGCTTGAACTTGTTTATACCGACGGGCAGTTGCACTTCTACCGGCGCGGGGCTTGTGTCGCCTACGTTGACGAGTACGCTGCCGACTTGCCCGTACTGGTTGGAGCCCCAAGCGTACGGCAGGCCGTTATCTCCAATCGCGAGCGAGTGGACAGATCCGGCAGACAGGCTCGTGAAGTGGAATACGCCGGGTGGGGTTTGCACGGTTACTGGGCTGAGGCTACTAGCGGTGCTGTTGTTGCCCAGCTGGCCGCTGCTGTTGGCTCCCCAAGCGTAGGCGATACCATTATCACCCAAAGCGAGGGTGTGGGTGTCTCCAGGACTGACCTGAGTGTATGCGCCAACTCCGGCGGGCATGCTGATAGCTACGGGAGTGAGCTGGTTAGTGGTGTTGCCGTTGCCGAGTTGGCCGCTACCGTTGGCTCCCCAGGCGTACCAGCGGTTATCGCTACCAAGGGCGAACGACGTGTTGGGCCCTGCTGCGATTTGGCTGAACTTGATGCCGGCTGGCGTGTTTACGGCCATGGGTACGACGTGGTTATCGGTGGTGCCGTCGCCGAGCTGGCCAGCATTGTTTTTGCCCCACGCGTAGATGAGGCCGTTTGAACCTAGGCCGAGCGAGTGATACCAGCCCACAGACACTTGGCTGAACTTGATGGTGGACTCTTTAGGTAAGGGGTTTAAGCTCACTTGCGTGTTGCCCATAGTGGTTCCTGAGCTGGGGCTCAGCGATATGCCGTATTGTTCCCATTTCGCGGTTAAGGTAATCGACTGGGTGACTGGTTCGTTAAAAGTGTATGGTTTGCCGTCTATATACCAGCCAGTAAAGGTTTTGTCACTCCAAGCGGGGGTGACTGGCCAGGCGGCTTTGGATCTTTCTAACACGTTTTGCGAGCCGGGTGGACTGCCCGGCGCTCCTCCCAAGTCGAAGCTGACGGTGAAGGTGTCGAGATAGCGGAAGCTGAGTGTTTCACTGGGCTGGGGCACCGTGTTCAGGGTGAGTTCTACTACTACGTCCACATCTCCGGGCGCGTGAGGCAGGGTAGCGCCAGTCCAAACACCAGAAACCGGATTAATAGTGCCAGCAGTCACCTGCCCGCCAATAGTAACCCTCGTAATCCGAGTAACCCCACCGATGCGCACCGGAGTAGTGCGGTCAACAGTACTACCATCACCGAGTGAGCCTTGATTTTTCCCCCATGCGTAGGAGTTGCCGTCACTACCTACAGCGTAAGAGCTCCAGTAGCCGGCTATGACGCTGATGAAGGTCACTCCAGCTGGCGTGGAAACTTCCACAGGAGTTGGAGGAGTTAGTACGCCACTGCCGTCTCCGAGCTCACCGTAATTGTTGCTTCCCCATGCGTATGTTTTGTGGTCGCTACCGATAGCGAGGGTGTGGTGTCCGTTGGTGCTGCGTTGGACGATATGCACTCCAGCTGGCAAGAGAATATGAATGCGTGTGGGAACGCGATATTCGGCAGTGGGCCCGTCTGTATCGACCGACATCCCGTTGCCGTATTGAAAAACTCCTTGGTTGGAGCCCCACGCGTAGTCGTTGCCATCACTGGCAGTAGCAAAGGATGTATAACCACCGGCTGTTGCGCTGGTCCAGCGCAAACCAGCAGGAGGGGTAATAGCAACGGCAGAAGTGCGGTCGGTGAGGTCACCAATACCGAGCTGAGCACTGCTATTAGAGCCCCAGGAGTAGATGACACCATTATCGCCAAGCGCCATACTGTGATAGTTGCTTGCACTGATGCTGACAATACGTACGTCGTTGGGTATGCCAACTACTGCTGTTGGACTAGTTCTGTTAACGGTACCACCTACTCCAAGAAAAGCCCCGACTCCCCAGCTGTAGACTTTGCCGTTGTCTGCTATCGCGAGAGCGTAGCAGGATCCAGAGGCGATTTGCGTAAAACGGGTAACGCCTGCCGGCAGTGTTACTTTGGTAGGAGTTAGACGGTCGTTCGTGTCTCCTAATCCGAGCTGTCCTAAATCGTTTTGCCCCCAAGAGTAGACATTGCCGTCTGTGCCTAAAGCAACGGAAAACGCGCCTCGAAAGGCGGTATTGCTTGCCCAAATTTGGGTGAAACGGACATTGGGAGGCATTTGTACTCGTACTGGCGTGAGACGGGTTACGGTGGTGCCGTCACCGAGTTGTCCTCGGGCGTTTGTTCCCCATGAGTAAGCATTACCGTCATCACCGATAGCGACAGCATGCGAGATAAATGAACTAACCTTCGTAAAGTTCACGCCCGCTACGGTGTAGGGCGTAATCTTAACGTTTGTGCCACCGGCGGCGGGGCCGGCATTGGGGGAGATGCGGAGGTGGGCGGAGGTTTCGTCAGCGTGTGCTGGAGCGGGTCGAGTCAGCGAATTGGCGGACCCCCCCCCCCAGGACAGTTATGGAGACAAGCGCGACTAGTGCGCTCATCGTACGAAGCCTACGCATAACCAATTACCCCTTTTGCACAGCGAATTGTATTTCTGTGGATGCTACTCATAGTGATCTCACTCAAACTGCGCCCAGCGTTCCCCAACTGCGAGCGCGCGAGACCCGTATTCCAACGAATCTGCTGCCTAGTCTATCAGTTGAGTGGACGTTTGGTTATTTTTGGTCGCTGAGTCCGGCTATTGAGTGAACTGCATCTGCGGTATTTGAAGGGGTAAAAGCGGCAGTATACAAGCGTTTTATCGAGATATGGAACCTTTTACTTAGTGGGAAAATCGAAGCGTATGGCTCGGCTTGGAAGAGGGGGTGCTTTCACGGTAGAGTTTGGGTATTGGCAATAGGATAAGAGTCGGGTCGAAGGAGATCGCATGGAGCAGGATACTCAGAATATTCAGAATACTCAAGATGCTAGGGTGCGGCTGGAAGTTGCGGTGCAGGACTGGGCCGGGGCTCGCTTGGCGCGCGAAGCTGGGGCGGATCGCATCGAATTGTGCATGGCGCTGGGGGCTACCGGCGGGCTTACGCCCAGCCAAGCGCTGATTCGGTTGACGAGTCAGGTGGAATTACCGCTGGGGGTGCAGGTCTTGATTCGGCCACGTGGCGGCGATTTTGTGTATACGGCAGACGAGCAGGAGGTGCAGGTGCTCGACGCTCGGCTGGCCATTCGGGCAGGGGCCAGCGGCATCGTCGTCGGCGCTTTGGAGCGCGGCGGGCAGATTGACCGGGATTTTGCGCAGCGCATGGCCGAGGTGGCCCAGCAGGAGAGCGAACGGCAGGGGCGGCATATCGACCTGACCTTCCACCGGGCTTTCGACGCGGCCCGTGACCGGGAAGCGGCTCTGGAGACGCTGATTGCTCTGGGCTACGACCGGGTGCTTACCTCGGGCGGCGCACCCACTGTTGGGGAAGGCTTGGAATCCTTGCAGCAGTTGGCTGGGCAGGCGCAGGGTCGGATTCAGATTATGGCTGGAGGCGGTCTTAAGCCCGAGGGTATTGGGCATGCGGTGGCTGCTGGCGTAAACGCCGTCCACCTCTCAGCCCGCAAGGTACTTACCTCTTCTGGCGGCCCCGGAGGTGGGGGAGAGGCCTCACAAATCGAGAGCACCGACCAAGCCGTAGTGGCTGCTGCGGCCGCGGCTCTGCAATCGGCGCTCGCATAAGGCACAGCAAGAGTTCCAGAAATGGCGAGAGGTCACATGTTAGATATGCCTCTGGCCTATCCTGAGGGGCAAGTGTAAAGTTTACTGCGCTCGGAATAGGCCAGAGGTTGGTGGTACTAGCGGGGTGTTTTACTCGCCCTGCTCGGCCAAGTAGTCGGGCATCTGCTCGGGGTAGTCGGGCCAAGCGCCGGACTGGGTGCACACGTAGGCGGCGGTGTTGACTGCTGCGCGGTGGGCCTGGGCCAGCGACTTGCCTTCCAAACGGTTGATAGCGAAGGTGCCGGAGAAGGCATCGCCTGCGCCCACGGTGTCGGCTACCGTCACGCGTGGGGTGCTCAGCTTGGAGGAAGTGCCGTCTGCTAGGTAAATCGTGGAGTAGGAGCTGCCTGCGGTGAGCACGATAGTGTTCAGATCGTAGTGCTTGAAGAACCAACTGCACAGCTCGTCGTCGGTCTCGCCGGGGATGTTGAACATGTCGCGCAGCTCAACCAGCTCTTCGTCGTTGAGCTTGAACATGTTGGCCATACCCAGCAGCTCTTCGATGAGTTCCTTGGAGTAGAAGTTGCCGCGCAGGTTGATGTCGAAGAAGCGGATGGCTTCGGGGCGGGTGGCCTTGAGCAGCTCGCAGAAGGTTTTGCGCGACTGCTGGCTACGCATGCCCAAGGTGCCGAAGCAGACCGCGTCGGCCTTGGCGGCCATGTCTTTGAGGTCGTCGGTTAGCTCCATGTGATCCCAGGCCACGTCTGCCTTAAAAATGTATTCGGGAATGCCCTCAGTCAGCTCTACTTCTACGGTCGAAGTGGGCCACTGGTTGTGCTGCAAGTTAGCACTCACACCGGCCTTGGCTACCGCAGCTTCCAGCTCTGCGCCGAGCTCGTCGTTGCCCACAGCGCTGATGGCATGCCCGTCGGCCCCGTTCTTGGAAGCGTGGTAGCTAAAGTTGACGGGTGCGCCGCCAGCGCGCTTGCCAGAGGGGAGCACGTCCCACAGAATCTCTCCCAGACTCAGTACGATTGGCTTGCTCATGTGGATTTCCTTTCACTGCTTAGCTCACCCGAATGGCTGAGCAAATATACTTGCTGGTTTGTTGCAAAATTACTTGACTTTATCCATTTTTAGGAGGAGTGGTCGGAGGTTTGTTTTTAGCCACTTGACGCTGGCGTAAGATGCTGGCGAAGTGAGTGGGGTCTTGCAAAAAATGACTGACAGCCACAGCTGCTGCTCCCATCAGCGTAGCATCCGCGGGCAGTGCAGACAAGCTAATTTCCGTCTGCGCTTTCAGCTCAGGCAGGGCCCGCTCGGCCACAATGCGCTGTACGGTTTCGAGCAAGGTTTGCCCAGCTCCCGCCACGATGTCGCCGATGATGATATGGCTGGGATTGAAAGCGTTGATAATGGTGACGCAGCCGTAGCCCACACAGGCCGCGGTTTGCGCTACCAGCCGGCTCGCCGCTTCGTCGCCTTGGGCAGCGCGGTAGAAGAGCATTTGGCAGGCCGCAGCGTGGCTTAAGTGTTCGGCCTCGGGGAAGAGTCCCTCGTAAGGCGGCTGGCACATAGCCTTGTGGATGGCCACGGCTGAGCAGTAGCGCTCCAAGCAGCCGCGGTTGCCGCATTCGCAAGCCCGGCCGTTTACGTCGACGGAGATATGGCCCAGCTCGGTAGCTCCGCCGCGTTCGCCGTTAATGAGTCTGCCCTGCTCGATTACGCCTAGGCCCACGCCTTCTCCCACTAAGTAATAGGCCAAGTTGGGGGAGGAGTTTTGGGGGGCAAAGAGGCTTTGGGCCAAGGCTCCGGCGCGGGCATCTTGCTCGATGAAAGTGGGCACGCTAAAGGCTTGGCCGAAGGATTGTATGAAGTTGACTCCCCGCCAGCCTTGCATGGAAGTTACCAGCGCGATTTGGCCCTCGTGGCGCAGGTAGGGGCCGGGAACGGCGATGCCGACGGCCACGATGGAGCGGTCGTGGTCTAGGGCCTGCTGAATGTGGTCTTTGACGGCCTGCACGGTTTGGGGTATCGATTGCTCGCTTACGGGCGGCAATTCGCTCTGCTGCAAGGGGTTTCCGGCTAGGTCGAAGATGCCGAACTGGACCCGGCTGCGGGCGAATTTGACGCCGATAACCCGGTAGCGGCTGCTCTCCAGCTGCATGCCAATCGAGCGGCGGTGGCCCAGGCCCGGCATGTCGCCAGTTTCGCGGACTAGCCCGTCTTCAATCATGCGCCCGGCAAGCTTGGAAATAGCGGGAGCGGTCAGCCCGAGCGCTTTGGCAATCTGGGCCCGAGAAAGGGTGCCGCGTTTGTATAACTCTTGGGCAATGCGCGCCTGATTCATCTCGGAGATAGCGCTGGGGGATGAGCCTGAAACCACTGCATCAGCCATGTCTGCCTCCTTGAAGACGCGAACAAAAGAATAATTCCAAAAGTAACGCTGTTCATATAGTAACAGCGTTACCTTATTCCTTCAACTCGGCTTGGTAGAGCGGTTTTTAGGGGGGGGTGAGCCGTTGGTGTGAGCACCGTTGAGTGGGCTGCGGGCGGCGGCTTGCGCGTCGGGTCTGTGGGCTAGATTGGGGAGGCAAGACTTGCTTGTCAGGGTGGGCAGTGAAGCTTTGCCTGGTTCAAAGACGCAACGATGTTAGTGGCAGAGAATACGTAATATCGAAGAATATAAGGGATGCAAATAAACAAGTAAAGGAGCGCAGTGATGCAGGCTGTGTTTGCTCGCGGAGTGGATGCTGACAAGCCGCTGTCGATGTTAGATGTGGGCACCATGCCCGAGCCTCAGGCGCGCGAGTATTGGTCGATAATACAGGTCAAGGCTGCTAGCTTGAATCATCACGATTTGTGGAGCTTGGCTGGCGTGGGCTTGTCTCAAAAGGCCACGCCGATGATTTTGGGCACTGATGCGGCCGGCGTTGTGGAGGAAGACACGCTTGCGGCTGGCGGGCGCGTGCTCAAGGCCGGCAGCCCGGTGGTGCCATATACGGTAGTCGGCGCTGACCAGGCCGGCGTCGGGCCGGGGGAGCGGCGCAGCATTGCTTCCGAGCGGTACCCGGGAACCATGGCAGAACAGTTCTCTCTGCCCGCAGCGCATATATTCCCTATGCCCGCCAATCTTGACTTTGCGCAGGCCTCAGCCCTAGGTACGAGCTGGCTCACGGCTTATTCTATGATATTCACCGCGGCTGGGCTTAAGCCTGGCGACAGTATGCTCATTCAAGGCGCTGGCGGCGGCGTTGCTACTGCGGCCCTGCAAATGGCGCGGGCCGCTGGCATAGAAGTGTTCGTGAGCTCGCGCTCGCCCGAAAAGCGCGAAAAGGCCAGCCAATTAGGCGCAAACCTGGCAGTCGAAAGCGGCGCAAGACTGCCCCACAAAGTCGATGCGGTGATTGAATCGGTGGGAGCTGCCACTTGGTCTCATTCGGTAAAATCAGTGCGCCCCGGAGGCACTATCACTATCTGCGGCGCCACCTCCGGAGACCAGCCGGGAGCTGAGTTAACGCGTATCTTCTTCCAAGATATTCGCGTAATTGGCAACACTATGGGCTCGTTGGAAGACTTCGGTCGCATGCTGCGCTTCGTTGAAATCGCCGACCTGCATCCCGCCATAGATTCCGTATACCCCTACGCCCAAGCCGCCCAAGCCTTCACCAAGCTCAGCCAAGGACAAACCTTCGGCAAACTAGTCCTCACCTTCGAATCCAACTGACCCCAAGCCAGCCGCCGGCACAACCGAACAATCCAAGCCGACGGCCAGCCCAAGCCAGTTCAAAGCCAGGATTCACTCGTGACATCCCTAGGAAAGTGACGTAACAAAATCTTTAGGGCCTGTATGGCCGGGCCGGCATTTTCGGAGGTCCAGTATTTCCTTAACTAGTTGCTCTGCCTTAGGCTAACCATGAGGAGCTTAGCTGGGGCGGGCTGGGCCTGGTTAGTTGGCGGCTTGTGGGGGCGTGGGGGAGTTGGGGGTGGTGCGGAGTTTGCGGACCAGGAGGGTTATGAGACCGGCGATGGCTACGATGGCCCAGGTTCCCTCGAGCAGGAGGAAGCCCCACTGTTGCTTGAGTAGGGCATCGACGGCGAGGATGGCTGATCCGAAGGCGTTGAGGAGGAGATACCAAGGGTTGTTGTTGCTGACTTTGCCCATTTGTGAGAGAACGAAAGCTACGAGGATGGCAGCAGAGCCAACGATTTGGACCGACATCGGCATGCGAGTTTTCCTTTCGACGAGTACCTTTGCGCGCCGACAGTTGAACCGGCTGCGGCGCATCTCGCCCGGAAAGCAAGCTTGGCACATACCGCATGCTGCTTCAACGTTTTATCCTACTCCCAGATGGTCTGAAAGTCGGAGGAGGAGTGTCGATAGGCGTGCCGGACTTGGTTGCTTGAGTGGCGGAGCCGGGCGGGTTAGTGCTCGCGGCTGAGTACCGAGTTGACGATGTCGTCGGGGAAGAGATTGCGGAGGGCGTATTCGCAGTCGGCAGGGGTGAACTTAAACTCGGCGCTGGTCAAGCGCTTCATGAGCATGGCCGGATCCTTGACTCCCTGGTCTTCAAGGCCTCGCGCTTGGAAGAGAGCGTTTTCAGGATAGTCGGCATGGATACGTTCAATGGCGTATTGGGCGATGTCTTGGCTGTAATGGCTGTCTTTGACGGTTAGCTCGTCTCGCAGGGCCTCTTCGGAAAGGTGCATGCTGTCTGCGTAATTCTGGGCCTTGTCTACTGCCTCGGCATATTGAGGGGTAATAACCGTTTTTTTAGGCTTCGGCTTGGGCTTTTCGGTTTTCTTTTTCTGGGGGCGCACCTGCTCCTGCCAGATTTGGGCCGCATTGTGGGTGAACTCCGGCATATTGATGACCTCACTTTGAGCCACCATAAACCAGATGAGCGCCACAACAATGAGGAAGAACTTCCACGGCCGCACCCGCGTATACCAAGGCTTGAGCGCCTGCGTAAAATGTGCATGTTGAGAAAGAGGAATAGGCATAAGCGTACTGCCCCTCTCTTTGTCATTGCATACGCAGCAAACACATTCCCATTAGAGCTTTATACTACCGCAGATAATGCCTGATTGGCTAATGCAGTGCTGCACTGTGCTCACGTAAAGCTGAGCAAGGCAAGGAAACCCAAGAAAAGACCGGTGGAAGAGGCGGAGCTGGGTAGAGAGTGGCGTTCGGTTAAGCTGCCGCGCTTATTCACCCAAGGGCTTGTCGTTGACGTGCTGGATGGCGTAATCTGCATCCGCGGGAGTGAACTTGTCAACGATGCCGGTAAGTTTGGCGTCAATCGACTCTGCGTCCATATGTTGGTTCCAAGCATATTCGCGGGCACGAATCACTGCGTTGGCTCGGTAATCCGCCTTGACGTGTTCAATGGCATACTGGGCGGCATTAGCTGAGAAGTAGTCTGGTTTGCCTCGCAGTTTGTCTCGCAAACCCTCTTCGGAAAGGTGGAGGGTATCAACATACTCTTGGGCTTTTACTAGGGCCTGTTTGTAATCGTTTGAGACTTCCATGGGCTTGGCAGTGGCAGCCTCTTTGTGGGAAAACGTGTTGACAATCTCGTTTAAGTCAGAGTTAAGCTGGTCGCCACGCGTTACCAGATAATAGGTTGTAAGCGCCACGATGATGAGGACAATAATAGTCATAGTCCACCGCAGTAACCTTACGAAGAGCTTCTTCCGCTTGGGAAGGTCTTCGGACTGCTGAGGACTTATGGGCATTACTATCTGAATCTTTCTGTCTTCGCGGGTAAAACGCGATTACGTCATATTCTACCAGTAACCATAGCTATCGCTTGGAGGTCGGGAGCAATTATTCGAGCCTGTTCGTTGGTAGCGCACTGGCGGGGCTGTGCTGGGCAGTTGGTAGGGGCAATGCGGTAAGAATAGGGGTAATGAGATGTATGAGTGCTAGTGAGCAAGCTTGCCCGTGGCAGTGGCCGGGCGAGGCTCTGGCAGGAGAGCTGGAAGGCGAGAATTATGGTATTGGCTAAGAAGCAAGTGAAGCAGTTGCGCGGCCTAGCGAACGGCATTAGCCCGTCCTTGTGGATTGGTAAGGAGGGCGTGAGCGAGGCTGCGGCTAAGCAGGCGAGCCAGACTTTGGATGCCCATGAGCTTATCAAGTGTGTGGTGCAAGACGGCAGTCCGGTAGATGCTCGCGAGGCTGGAGAGGCTCTGGCGGCCCAGCTCAACGCCGAACTTGTGCAAGTTATCGGCCGTCGATTTGTTCTCTTCCGGGCCAGCAGCAAAGAGGGCATCAAGCCCATTCAGTTGGTGCGCGCCTAGCGTTTTGCCATAAGCAGGAGGCCGGTGCCTACTGGCAGTAGGCAGCTGTCGAAGTCTTCGTTTTGTTCGCAGTCTTGCGCAAGCTGGCGCAAGAGTAGGGCACGATCGGAGCGGTTGGCGGGATTCATCACGCCGCCGGCCTCTTCATCTTCGCTGGAGCACAGGGCATCTGTGAGAATCATTTGCCCGCGCGGCTTAAGCAAGCGGGGCGCTTCTTCAATGGCGTCTCGATAGTTTACGTCTTCGCCAGCAACCACAATCAAATCGTAGTCTTGCGGGTTCAGACGGGGGAAGTAGGCCTTGGCTCGGGCATTGACTGCCCGTAAGCGCAAGCCATTTTGCGGGTTAAGTTCGCGGAAAGTTTGGCGGATAAGATCGGCACCTTTGGCGGAGGAATCTACTGCTGTAAATTGGCTTCCGGGATCGAGACCTTCAATAAGACGAACTGTTTCTACAACCGAACCGGTACCCAACACAATGATGGAATGCGCCTGACTGGCCCGAGCCACCTGCTTGAGGAAGGCCCCTTGAGTAACGCTGCCCGGCTTGAAACCTGCTGCCTGCGTTCGAAGGCGCTGGGCACGCAAAAAATCCGATTCAGCGTTGAGCGCGCTTTCCTCGGCGTATTCCCAAGCCTGGGCATGGTTCGCGTACGAAGTCTTATTCATAGTTCTTACTCTAACGACTGGCCCTCACAAATGTTAGCGCCGGGCGGCTTGAACCAGGCTCCAAATCGTGTCGGCTATGTCGATACCGCGGGGGCAATAGCGGGTGCAGGCTCGCACTGCTTGGCAGGCGCGGATGCCTTCTGCGCTATCGATTGCGTCTAAACGATTGAGGGTGTGGGCGTCTCGCGAATCGTGGACAAAACGAGAGGCCGCAACCAAGGCTGCCGGACCTATAAAGGCTTCGCCGCCCGCGTAAATGGGGCAAGCTCCCTCGCACACACCGCAGGCTATGCAATTACTTAGAGCCTCATAGGCTTGGAGCTGGGCAGGAGTTTGCAAGTATTCGCCTGATAGGTCTGCGGGGTCTGAGGATTGCGCCGGCTGCGCGGACTGTGAGGGCTGTAAGTATGGCTCAACCTGTTTGATTTGGCGGAACATAGTATCAGTGTCGACGATTAAGTCGCGCAAGATAGGAAAGCCGGGTATGGGAGCCACTTCGATGACTCCGAGCCAATTGCCCTCAGGCTGCGGGCTTTGACTGGCTTCGGTTGGAGCGGGCGCGGGCCTATAAGGCGCTGGCATGCTGCCGGTAGCTTCTGTGGGTTGCGACTGACTGATGAGGGTCGCTTGCACAGTACGCCGAAAGCTGCCCTCTCCAGCGCTTCGAGCATGGGGCAGCGCTGGCTTGGCGTACGAACCAATTTTGCTCTTGCATAAGAGCGCGGGCTGGCCGTTAATCAGTACTCCATCTGAGCCACACATGCCGTGGGCACATGCATAGCGGAAGGTTAGGCTCGGATCCTGGCTGCGCTTGATAGTAAGCAGTGCGTCTAAGAGGCTATCGTGTTCGTTGGCGTCGATGGTGTACTCTTGCACCCAACGCTTGAGTTTCGAGGCTTGCAGGGCGGTATTGTTTGAGCTTGCAGCTTCAGCAAAGGGATTGCTGCGGCGCTCAGGCTGAGTTTGCTGGCTTGCTGGCAGAGGCTTGGCTCGATGAATGCGAATGGTGAGCCTGCCGCTGTTCGCTGCTTGCTGCTGCTTGCTGTTCATCCTCCTCCTTCTGCTTACCGGTGCGACTGTATCTGCCGGGCCTTATTGCTTGACCTTAATACCCACGAGTCTTTGGCGGGAAATCAACAATATGAACCGGTTGCCAGTCTACCTGCCCGTTGCGATTGGTGAGCGAATGTTGCAAAAAGTGCTCGTCATCGCGCTTGGGGTAGTCGCTGCGATACAAGGAGCCGCGAGATTCCTGGCGGGCCAAGCTCGCTTTCAACACTGCTTGAGCCACTTGTACAAGCCCTTGCACTTCGAGTAGGGCACTCAACTCTTGGTTGAGTCGCGGCGAAGGATCGCTGACCTGCAAGGCCTGCGCGGTTGGAATAATCTCATGCTCTAACTCGCTCAATGCGCTCTCCATGCCCTCGGCATTGCATCGCACGGACAGAGTTTCGTCCATCAACTGCCCTAGGCGTTCTAAGAGTTGGTAAGCGTTGAGAGCTCTCGATGCTGGGCTTTCGCTGGCTGTGGGGGGCTTGCTTGCAGACGAGAGAAGCTCTTGTATGTATTCGCGGCGATTGGAGCAGGCTTGGGCAAGTTCGAGCTCCTGCAGTTCAGACTTGCTCTCGGTGTAGTTGTGCAAGTATTCAGCGGCACTCTGACCGGCCCTGCGCCCAAAAAGGCAGGCATCGAGTAGGGAGTTGCCTCCTAAACGGTTGGCCCCATGAACGCCCACACAGGCACACTCGCCAGCCGCATACAGGCCCTCAACAACCTGGCGTTCGCCATCATTCAGGCGGTAGACTTGGCCGTCGGTGGTCGTTGGAATGCCGCCCATCATGTAGTGGGCAGTAGGCTTGACCGGAATTAAATCAACAGCTGGGTCGAGACCGGCATACATCCGAATCGTTTCGTCAACCTGGGGGAGCTTGGCTGCCATCGTTTTGGGGCTAATGCTGGTCAGGTCAAGCCAGACGCAGTCAGCTCTGCCCTCAGGCTCTGCAGGATCTACAATTCCAAGCCCCTGATCTACCTGCGACATAATGGCCCGGCTGACCACATCTCGGGCCGCTAAGTCCCGATGCTCGGGCGCATAGTCGGCCATAAAAGCGTGGCCTTTGCTATTGCGCAAGATACCGCCCTCGCCACGAGCGGCCTCAGAGAGTAGGAAGCCCGTGTGCCCCAGTCCGGTAGGGTGGAATTGGATAAACTCAAGGTCTTTCAGTTCCAAGCCTGTGCACAGAGCCGCAGACATGCCGTCGCCGGTGAGATCCCATGAATTAGAAGTGGTGTGGAAGAGTCGGCCTGCGCCGCCGGTGCATAAGATGATTTGCTTGCTGCGCACTGCATGCACGTTTCCGCTATGCATGTCGATAGCAACTAAGCCCTCAACCCTGTCTCGAGCAGGGGAGAGCACCAAGTCGCTGACATACCATTCTTCAGCAAAACTCACTCCCTGCGCTAAGCATTGCTGCCAGAGGCTGGTGAGAATCTGATGGCCAATGCGGTCAGCGGCGTAGGCTGCTCGCTTGACGGGCTGAGCACCGTATTCGCTGGTATGACCGCCAAACTTGCGCTGGCTTATGTGCCCATTGTCTCGGCGAGAGAAGGCGACGCCGCTGTGTTCGAGGCCTATAACGGTCTGCCGGGCTTCTTGGGCTAAAATCTTGGCAGCATCTTGGTCGACCAGCCAGTCGCCGCCCTTGACGGTATCGAAGTAATGCCAGTGCCAGTCGTCGTGCTCCTCATTGCCTAAGCTGGCTGCAATACCGCCCTCGGCTGAGCCCGTGTGTGAGCGCAGGGCTTGGAGCTTGGAGATGACCAGCAGTTTTGGCTTATGATTGGGCCCAGAGCGTTCAAGTAGCCCAAGTACGGCGCTTAATCCTGCCGCTCCGGCGCCTACGATAACGGCATCGTATTCCTGCTCAATCTGTGCTGGACTCATGCTTGTGATTCTCTCACATGGCTTAACCATGTATAAGTGAATGCAGCAGCTGCCTATTGCTATGAGCACAGTTCGCTGTCGGAAGATGCTGGGAGCATGTGGGTATGGCCGATTCATCATCTACTACTTCTCCTTTTTTCGACGAGGTTTATCGCGTAGTGCAAAACATTCCGCGGGGTTACGTGGCAACTTATGGCCAAGTTGCGGCCTTAGCTGGTAGTCCTCGCGCTGCCCGCTATGTAGGTTTCGCTCTTCATTCCAATCCCGACCCTTCGCTCACGCCCTGCCATCGGGTCGTGTTTCGAGATGGATCCCTGTCTCCGGGCTACGCTTTTGGCGGCCCAGAGCGTCAACGCGAGCTTTTGGAAGATGAAGGTGTGTGTTTCAAGATGCCGCGGACTCAAGAGAATGCCGGTGCCCCGGGATGGGTGGTGGACTTCGACAAGTCCGCTTGGCAGGCTTAAATCTGAGATTCATAACATTACCGTCTGTGCTGTGCTCTGGTGCTCGCCGACTTGGGTAGCTGCACCACGCCGTTGACTATTTCAAGTAATCCTTGCAATTCCATACCTCCTAAGGTTTGCATCACTTCTTGCATGCTGCATGCTTGCTCGCCGCTTGAGTTCAACAAGGCGTTAATATGCTCACTGGTGGGTTCAACCCCCTGTTTCTTACAGGCTTCGACTGCTGTCAAAACGCTTTGCTGCTGGTCGCTTAGAGGGGGTGTATTGCTGCTCGGCTTGTGAGTAGTTGACACTTTGCTCGGTGCTTGCCGTTTGGTTGTGCTTCTTGTTGCTGAGCTGAGTGGTGCTTGTGGAGGCTGGCTAACTGCGGAGTCATTATGGTACGAAGGCTGTCGTTGAGAATGATTCTCAACAGATGGCTCGTGCGACTGATGGCAGATTTCACTCACATCAGTGGCGGAGATGAGAATCATGGCCTTACCATCGTGGATAAGATGGTTGCAGCCCGTATTCTCAGGATTGTCAATGGATCCGGGAGCTGCATAGACCTCTCGACCCAGCTCCGCCGCCCAAGTAGCAGTGTTGAGCGCACCTGAGCGGTGTCGGGCTTGAGCGACCACTACTACCTGCGCCAGCCCTGCAATAATGCGGTTTCGGAGTAAAAACCTTCGGGCCTCGGGGATGGTGTCGGGGCAGAGCTCGCTAATCAGCGCCCCCTCCTGCCGCTCAATAGCTTCAAAAAGTTTGAGATTACTGCGTGGGCCCCGATGGTTAAGCCCTCCCGCAAACACGGCAACCGTGCGGCCAGGTGGGGGAGCGCCCTCGCGCTTGGCAGCCAAAGCACCCCAATGGGCGCTAGCATCGGCCCCCAGAGCACCGCCAGAGACAACAAGATGACCGCTCGCCGCAGCTTGCAAGCCAACCTGATGTGCCACAAAACGCCCGTAATCATTGCAATAACGGGAGCCAACCACTGCTACCGGCTCCTCGCAAGAGACGAGAGCCTGAGCCGAGCCCCGCCCCCACAAGCACAGTGGCGGTGCCCAGTCGGAGCGGAGAGCCAAGTCTCCCAACTGCCGCGGCCAACTGCCTTCGCCAGGTGCGATTATCCAATAGCAGCCATCTTGCGTGAGCCAGCGGGCCAGCTCCGAGCGCTCATGGGTGGGCAAGGTAGCGAGACGAGCGCGCCATTTACCCAGACTTTGACGAAACTTAGTCAGGTCGCGCTCGCTGGCCCGGCGACCCCAGCGGGCCGAACCGGTAATAAACATGCCGTCTAAGCGATTCAAGTTCCGGGCAATGCTGGCGGAAGGAGGCGAAGACTTAGCAGGCAGTTGCGCCGGCAGGGCTTCGATACTGGACACAAGTTCCGCAGCAGAAGGAGCGCCCAAAAGCGTAGCGTAGAGGATGGCATCGGGGCTGTCTATGCAGTAGGTGAGAGTAGCGCGGGATAAGGCCTCCGCTGAGGGCTGCGGGTAGGGTGCGAAAGGTGTTGAAGAAAGGGTCATTGCAGTCGGGTCCTCATCATGATTCCGGTGTTGACATCCTCGGCGCTCGGTGCAGTGCGCCCATCTAAATCTGCAAGCGTCCAAGCCAAGCGCATTGCTCTATCAGCCCCGCGCAGGCTCAACCGCTTACTTTCCAAGGCCTGATTGACCAATTCGATAGCCTTGGCCGAAGTGGCGGTCCGCAGCCACTCGCCAGAGGCTTGAGCATTGCAAACCCAGCCATGGTCGGCGAATCGAGCCCGAGCGGTAGCCCGCGCCTGAGTGACTTGGGAACGAATCTGCGCGCTCGTCTGCCGAGGCTGCGTATGACTTGAAGTGATATTCGACACCGGCAGTACGGACACCTGAATGTCGATGCGGTCCAAAATCGGACCAGAGAGTCGACTCCAATAACGAGAGCGTTCGCGAGGTGAGCAGGTGCAGCGCTCGCCAGTGCCAAAACCATAGCCGCAGGGGCAGGGATTGGCAGACATCACCAGCTGGAAGCGAGCAGGGTAGGAGGTAGTGCCCTTAGAACGGGAAAGGAGGACTTGCCCGGTCTCTAGCGGTTCGCGCAGGGTTTGCATGGCTCGGGGAGAGAACTCGGGAGCCTCATCCATAAAGAGCACCCCGCAGTGGGCCCGTGTAATGGCTCCGGGCAGGGCCACGCCACTGCCACCGCCCACCAGAGCAGCAGTGGAAGCTGTGTGGTGTGGCGATTCAAAGGGTGGTATGTCGCTGACTCCGTGCTGTTGCAAGTTGCCGCACAGGGAGCGGATGGAGGCCACTTCGAGTTGTTCTTTTTCCATCAAAGGCGGCATGATTGAGGGCAGACGGGAGGCGAGCATGGTTTTGCCAGTGCCGGGAGGGCCGGTCATCAGCATGTGGTGGCCACCAGCAGCAGCAACGGTGAGTGCCCACTTGGTTTGCTCTTGGCCCACCACTTGCGCCATATCAATCTGCTTATGCGCTGCCTCGCTGCTGTCTGGAGCAAGATTGAGCTCAGTGAAACTTTGTGAATCGGACAGTTTGTAGCGGGCTTTTCCGCCCACTTGCTCCACGAGTTCGCCCAAATGTCGAATACCCACCACTTCGATGCCAGGAACTATTTGCGCTTCCTCTAAGTTGCCAAAAGGCACGTATGCCCGCCGAATACCTTGACCTCTGGCATGTAGCAAAATTGGCAGGAGGCCGTTAACCGGTAAGACGGTGCCATCAAGGTTGAGTTCTCCCAGGGTGAGAGTGTGCTCGAAAGATTGCTGGGGGATAGCGCCTGCCGCGTCCAAGACCGCTACCGCTATAGCAAGGTCGTGAGTGGAGCCGTGCTTGGGCATGGAAGCGGGCGAAAGATTGACCGTTACCCGGGTTTCTGGCCATTTGAATCCGGTGGCTGAGCATGCTGACTTAACGCGCTCTCGCGACTCGGTCAAGGAAGTGTCTGGCAGGCCGATTATAGAAAAATAGGGCAGGCCGGGGGATATGAAAGCCTGAGCTTGAATGAGGAAGGCCTTGAGCCCCACGAGGCCTACTGACATGCCGGAACCGATGCGCATTAGAAAGCCCCCTGTATAAGTTTGATTGATACACGAGGGTTGTCGCTGCTACCGGCGCTAACACTGACGGCAGCAACGTCGAAACGGGTGACACAATGGCGGTTTGTGCGGTTGCGGGCGATGAGCCATTGGACCGCTGCATGTTTGAGTTTTGTTTGCTTGCTGTAGGTAACCGCTTCTTCGGGTTGTCCAAAGGTGCGGGTGCGCCGAGTTTTGACCTCTACAAAGGCTAGGCAGCTTCGGCGATCTAGGGCCACAATGTCGAGCTCGCCGTAGCGGGTGGACCAATTGCGATCCAAGATCTGCCAGCCAAGGCTTTCCAGCCACAGAGCTACATACTGTTCGCCTAACTGCCCGAGCTTTCTAGCTGAAAGTTGTGGGCTCACGAGCGAGGCTTCAGCTTGCCTCAGTGGGCTGGCGGTATCTGGTTCGAGGATACTTGCAATGCTATGACTTTGACTTGTCTTCATGTATCTAGTGCACCATGCCAGCCAAGCTCACTACCACTTTTGCTGGCAATGTGGTCGAATGTGGGCGCTTGTGGTCAAATGTAAGTAAGCCCTACTCCTGACTGGCTTAGTGCGCTAGATACACGAGAAAACTACTGAACAAGTGAGGTCATCTGGTTCAAATCGAGTTCAAAACTAACACCCCTGACCTCAAAGTTTGGTTGGACTTGGGTGTGCTGCATAGCCGAGCGGACGAATTCGCCAGCGATTTGCGCAGCATCAGCCAGACTGCGGCCTGCAAATACTGCACCGCAAACGGCAGAAGCAAAGGCATCGCCCGTGCCATGAATCATATAAGGCAGCTTCTCGTGCTTGAGCTCAATCCGCTGGTCAGCGCCGCCTTGGCTTGCGCAGGCCACATAGTTGCGCAAGAATCCGTCGCCGCGGTCAATGCCCTTGAGGACCACATTGCGAGCGCCCATGTCGAGCAGGGCCTGAATGCGGTCGTCGATTTGGCTTTCGCTCAAGTCTTGCCCCTCATAAGGCAGGCCTGTTAGCAGACTCACTTCGGTCAGGTTGGGCATGAGCAAGTCGGCCCCATCTACCAAGCGGGCAGTGGCCTTGCACAATTCGTCGGTATAGGTGGGATACATGGCTCCGCCGTCTCCCATTACCGGGTCTACCAAGCGCAGGGCCTTAGGATATTCCTCATACATGCGCTGAATAATGCCCACCTGCTCGGCCGAACCTAAGAAGCCAGAGTAGATGCCGTTGAGCTCCACGCCCTCCTGGGCCCAAGCATCTAAATATCCGGGCAGCATCTCGGTCGTGTCGTGGAAAGTGTAGTGCTCAAACTTGGTGTGGGCGCTAAAGAGTGCGGTCGGCACCGGGCACACGTCGCATCCAGCGGCCGAAAGTATGGGAATAGCGGCGGTTAGGGAACACTTGCCGTAGCCGCACATGTCGTGGACTGCTGCCACGCGGGGAATGTAGTGTGCATCGCGATGATATAGCTGTACGTCGTCTGTCATGACTGTCCTTATAATTGCAAAATCTACGCCTACTTGAGCTTGTGGCTCCTGTTGAATTGACTTTACCGCGCTGCCGGGGCAACACTACTGTGCCGATTGAGCCCAACCAGAAATTAGCGCGTGTAGACCCTTGCGATAGCTCACTTCGATAACGGAATCTAGTTCCATTAGTGGACTCATGAAAGTTGCTAAGGCAGGGTATTGTTCTGAAAGATGATTGATGAGGTCTGTATCAACTTCTCCACCCGCTGATTTAGTGGGTGGTTCTACTTGAGCAATTGCAGCGCCTAAGGTTAAACACGCCAAACTGTTAAACATTAAAATTGTGTCTGTGCCCACCTGCAAGCCGTGCTCTTGAAGTTTGTCGAGCCAGTCTCTGACCATAACTTGAGATTGCTGAGTATTGATTGAACGGGTCGCCATAAGAGGAATGGCATTAGGATGTGTGAGGATGGTTTTGTAAACTTCCAGTACTACGCTTTCTAAACCATCTTGCCAACTCATGTTGTTAGTAATATGGCTGATATGCGTAGCAGACTTCCAGATGAGTTCCACAACGCCGTCGAGCAGGGCTGCTTTGTTGGGAATGTGGCGGTAGATTGCAGTTTGGGAAACGCCCATTTGTTGACCCAAAGCGCGCAAGTTCAGAGCTTCTAATCCATTAGTATCAATCAGATACAAGGCCGATTTCAGGATGTATTCGCGGTTGAGCACCGTCTTAGTGGGTGCTTTGGGCTGAGCTGTCATTGCTGTTCCTTCCGCTGTGCTTCTCTTTTGAATAATACCGCGGAACCCAGCCATGAATGCTTTTGTATCTAAGGAACGCCTTTTTGCTCTCATCCTGAAGGATGACGGGCGCAACGGAGATAGGGCTTACGCGTTCAAAAGTTCAGTCTTGAGCATGATGACTTGAGGCTCAGCGATTGGATAGATTCAGACTATGACGCGTGAGACCCAGCTTGCGCACTGGATTTATAAGGGGATTGACATGACCTACCTACCCGGAAGTCAAGAACAAGTAGCAGCCGGTTTTGCGGGCTTGGCTCCGCCGCAGCCCGTTGATGGTACTGCCGTCCAAGCTGTGAGTTTGGTCAAGGATTACGGCAAGGGAGAGAACCTAGTCCACGCGCTGCGCGGGGTAGACGTGGCCTTCCAACGTGGGCGGTTCACCGCCATTATGGGTCCTTCCGGCTCAGGCAAGTCCACGCTCATGCACACCTTGGCAGGCTTGGATTCAGCGACTTCGGGCCGCGTCTTGCTCTATGGCGTTGACGAAGCAGGTCAGGGTGGTTCCCACAAGCGCTCGAACCAAGCCAACCCGACAAATCTGCACTCTTTCGTAGACATCACCAAGCTCAACGACAACCAGCTGACCTTGCTGCGCCGTCATTCGATTGGCTTTATCTTCCAATCCTTTAACTTGTTGCCCATGTTTACGGCAGAGCAAAACATCTTGATGCCGCTGACCTTGGCAGGTACTAAGCCTGACCGTGAATGGCTCAACTTGCTTACTAAGACGCTGGGCTTGGATGGTCGTTTGAATCACCGTCCCAGCGAGCTTTCCGGTGGCCAGCAGCAGCGCGTGGCCATAGCCCGAGCGCTCATCTCCAAACCAGCTATCGTCTTTGCGGACGAACCCACTGGCAATCTGGACTCGGTTTCATCGGCTGAGGTGTTGAGCTTTCTCAAGCGTTCCGTGCGCGAGCTGGGGCAGAGCGTCATTATGGTCACTCACGACGCGGTTGCTGCCTCCTATGCGGACCGGGCCATCGTGTTTGCAGACGGCAGGATTGTGGCCGACGAAAGTCAGCCGAGTGCCGAGCGCATGAGTGAACTGCTCACCCGCCAAGCTGAAATGGTAGCGGCCGGCAGCTTTGCGGACCAGGCTCGCTGAGCCCAGAGGAGGAACTCATTATGTGGTCAGTATCTTGGAAAATGATGAAACGCGACGGGCGCATGCTAGTTCCCGCCGGCATCGCCATCTTGGTTGGCACGCTTTTTATAGCTGCCACCTTCCTCTTTGCCAACACTATGGACGTGTCTATCCGAAAGCAGGTCTCTTCGTCTTTTGGGCAGGCCAACTATGCTATTTCTCCCAAGGATGATGCCAACGACGAAGCCTCAAGCGCTACAACGGTCAAGGATTTTCATCTCCAACAAATCCGTGCTCTCAAGGGCGTGAATGGAGCTAGGGCGCAAGTATACGCACCTGTTGAGCTCACGTCTGTCTCTGCCAATAAGCATACAAATTCGGCTGGCATCGCCATGAGCCAGCCCGATTCGATTATGCCTATGCCTGTGGTGGAAGGGCATTGGCCCCAGGGTGAGTCCGAAATTGCCGTACCCAAGCAGGCTGCACAGCGGCTGAATCTCAAGTTGGGAGACGAAGTTAGCGTTAACGCTGGCAGGGGTGGCCAAAGTGGCTCTGACGGTAGTGACAGCCTTCGCCTTAAGTTGGTAGGCCTCAACGAAGATAAGGATGGTGCCTACTCTTACTACGGCGGTGCCAGCGTGATGAGTGAAGGCGCTATGGCTCAGCTCATGGGTGCGCCCAGTGCGAGCGGTATTGACAGTTATCCCGCGCCATACATCTACCTTTCTATCGATGACGCGCAGGCAGGCCAAGAGACCTTAGATCAGATTCGTGCAAAACTGCCTAAGGGTTTCCAATTGCAGACCCGTGCTGCATTTGAGGATAGCCAGATTAAGGAAATGAGTGGTCAGACCAATATTATGACTACCTTCCTGCTTAGCTTCGGTATCCTAGCTATGTTTGTGGCGGCGCTGGTAATTGCGAACACTTTCCAAGTGATGGTCGCTCGCCAACGGCGCACTCTGGCCCTCTTACGTACGATTGGCGCTAAGAAGGGGCAGGTGAGGGCTTCGGTGCTGATGCAGTCTGGCATTTTGGGCCTCATTGCCTCCTCACTTGGTGCGGCTGGCGCGATTGGCTTGATGATGGCAGCCCACGGTTTGGGTCTGAGAATTGGCGCGCTGACTCTGGAAGTTATGGTAACGCCGCCGGTTATTGTGGTTCCCATCGTCTTTGGTACTGCTATGACGATGATTGCTTCGCTCAGTTCGGCGGCGGCAGCTACTCGCGTAACGCCTTTGGAAGCCTTGCGCCCGGCCGAAGTGAGTGACAGCAGTAAGCGTAGTGGGAAGATTCGCTTGGCCTTGGCCTGCATCATGATGGTTATCGGCGCTGCTATGGCCGCTTGGATTGTCTATCAAGCTGTGCAGGATTCGCGTGGTGTGAAGGGTACGATGGTTGCCGAAAATGGTGATTCGGCTTTGGGCATTGCTGTTGCTGGTGTGGCCCTGTTCTTTATCGGAGCGCTCCTGTGTGCCAATCGCTGGATTCCTTGGATGCTTAAGGGTATCGGTGCTCTGGTGGCCCATATCGGCCCATCATCGAAGGTGGCAGTAGGCAATATTTCGCGCAATCCAGCCCGCGTGGCAGCTACCGGTACGGCTCTGCTTATTGGCGTTACTCTGGTTGCCTGCTTGGGCACGGGTGCCACATCTGCCAAGCAAACTATGGCTACAGCTCTCGATACACGCTATAGCGTCGATGTGGAGATTTCCCTAAACCAAGAAGACGTCAGCGGCCTAGAGAAGGTCCGTAAGGTAAAGGGC
Source organism: Bombiscardovia apis (assembly GCF_033095945.1). Classification (NCBI taxonomy): domain Bacteria; kingdom Bacillati; phylum Actinomycetota; class Actinomycetes; order Bifidobacteriales; family Bifidobacteriaceae; genus Bombiscardovia; species Bombiscardovia apis. The sequence continues at coordinate 719,812 of NZ_AP026800.1, forward strand.
GTCAAGGCTGCTGAACTGGTGCCGGTTTATCAGGGGGCTGTCGGTTCAGGTAAAACTGCCGAAGACAATGCGCAAAAAGATTACATTGCTATCTTTGCGCTCAAGGCGGGCCAGTCCGAACGTCTGATGAATGTGTCGCAAGAATCGCTCATGTCAGGCGGCTCCAAGTTGGTCATGCCTAAAGGTCAAGTCGGAGATAAAGCCGTGGTAAAGGCAGGTCAAACCGTCTCCGTAGTGCACTACGATGACGGCACTGTAACGGCGACGGGCCACTCCTTCCAAGTTGCGGCTGGTTCATACAACGGGCTGGGTGGAGATGCAGGAAGCTATGGCATCGCACTGGTGGATCAGAGCGCTAGCTTAGGCAAGCCTGACCGCTATGAGATTTGGATCAAGTCTGACGGTAGCCAGCCGGTGGGCAGCTTTACGGAAGATATTCGCGAGGCTATGAGTTCAACTCCAGACGCTATGGTTTCGGGCGGTATCGCTATGAAAGCTACCTACGAGCAGATTATTAACATCTTCTTGCTCATCATGGTGGCCCTGCTAGCAGTGGCGGTAATTATCGCACTGATTGGCGTGGCGAACACCCTCTCCCTCTCGGTGATTGAGCGTACCAAAGAGTCGGCTACCTTGCGCGCAATCGGTATGACCAAGCGTCAGCTCAAGCGTTCCCTCTCGGTTGAGGCCCTGCTCATTGCGGTAGGTTCGACTCTGGCAGGTCTCGCTTTGGGTACGATCTTTGGCTGGATTGGTGCTTACATCGTCTTTGAATCTCTGGGGAAGGTGTCTCTGCCCTTGGATTGGAACATGTATGCCATGATTCTTGTGGTCGCGGTTATTGCCGCTCTGCTGGCTAGCGTCTTGCCAGCCCGACGCGCCACCAAGACCCCACCGGTGGAGGCACTAGCGGAAGCCTAACGAATCCGAGCTGATTGGCTACAGCAATAGTTTTGGGCCTGTATCTGGCGGTATGCAGATACAGGTCCAAAACTATTCGTCTATTTGGCGAACTTGTGTTTGCCTCTAGACTAGCTTGTTGTCGTAAGCAAATACGACGGCTTGCACGCGGTCGCGGGCGTGGATTTTCTGCAAGATGTGCGCCACATGCGTTTTCACAGTGGGCAGGGAAATAAAGAGCTTGTCAGCAATTTCTTGGTTGGACAAACCGTGGGCAATTTCCACTAAGACTTCCAACTCGCGCTCGGTTAGCTCTTCCAATTCGGGGTCGTGATAATCGCTGGCCGTGTGCTGAGCGCCAGGAGTGGTGGAGGAGACCCCAGCTTCGGCACTTTGGCCCACTGTCTGCTTGCCGGAATTGGCTTGGGCCATGTGCTCAATCAGGCGCTTAGTCGCTGAAGGAGCGATAATGGCGTTGCCTTGGAAAACCGTGCGAATCGAAGCTAAAAGTGTTTCAGGTTCGGTATCTTTGAGCAGGAATCCAGAGGCTCCGGCGCCGATGGCAGCCATCACGTATTCGTCGAGGTCGAATGTTGTTAAAATAATAACGTGCGTTAAGCTCCGGCAGTCCGCTTCACCGAAGGCGTCGGATTGGCTGGGGGTGAGCTGCGAGATGCGCCGGGTGGCTTCCAAGCCGTCCATGCCGGGCATACGCACGTCCATCAATACAACGTCGGGCTTAAGCTCCTGAACTAGCTGGACTGCCTGCTCGCCTTGAGAAGCTTGGCCGACTACTTCCATGTCGTCTTGGGAGCCGATGACCATGGCAAAGCCAGCCCGCACTAGCTCTTGATCGTCGGCAATGACCACGCGAATTGGCCTGCCTGCTTCGTGTTCGCCCACCTTCAAGCCCACTTCCATCTTGATTGCTTACTGCCCATGCTAACCGAGCGCGTCTACAGTTTCAGGTGATTGCTCACAACTCTAGACAAGAGTAAACTTGTTAGGCAACTTCAACGGGATGGAGCTGGAGGTCTGATTCATTGTCTGCGTTCCTGCGCTCAGCGTCGGACCTGCCACTCTGGCGCAAGATGTCGAGCAGCTGACGCATGCGGGCTAGTGCAGCCCGCCCTTCTCGCCCGATTGTTTCAAAAGACTGGTCCACAGCAGTTGGATCTGGGCCAGATCCCTGCCTCTGCGCCTTTTGAATTATTGCGATACCCGCATCGGCCCTAGCGATAACTTGGTTGAGAGTGGCGCTCACCTCTGCTTGGATTTCGGCACCAATACGGGCGCGCTCAGCATTAGCGGCCAACCGCTGCTGTTGGGCTTCACCCTGGCGCAGGGCTTCTTCTCGTTCCTTTTGGAGGAGCAGACTAGAGCCAGATGCTCGCCGCCATAGGCCCAAGACCAGGGCGCAAGCGCAGGTAATGGCTGTTGCCGAAAGGAGAACAGCCGCCGCTTCCTTGGGAGAGGTTGTTTCCGTGATCATCGGCCCCGGTCGAATGCCTAGAACCCAAGCCAAAAGGCTAGGGGAGCCATATTTGATTTCGCAGCGCAGGCGCACAAATATCAGACCCAGTTCTCCTACTATCGTGAGCGGCACCCATATACGTGTTTTACCGCGCCCGTAAGCGGTAGCTGAATAAATTGAGACCAAAATGAGCGTATTGGCAGTGCTTAGCCACGGTACCGCTACGAGTTCAACCGTTGCTACTACAGCCAGTATGGCGGCGCTGAGGTTGGGCAGGCGGCGGCGGAACATGAGGGGTAGGGCAATGCAGATAGTTTCGATAACGACTGCCGGTAGGGGAATGGTGCTACCTTGCGGCCAGATATTTTGATCAAGTGTGAAGAAGGTCTCGTCTGAAACCGTTAGTAGTAGGAGGAAGGGCAGTATGAGCAGGGAATCGACGAGTAGGTAGTGCTTAGCTGTCCAGCCGGATAAGCGCTCAATACGGTTGAGCTTAAAGGCTGACGCATCATTATTGCTTGTATTCAAGCCTGCTGCGGCTGCTACCGGCTCTTCATGCTTGCCGGCGGGCGCCTGATCCGCTTGCTGTCGGTGCTGCTGTTGGTTCGCGGTCGCAGTGGGCTGTACTATTCCTAGAGGAAGCGTGGCATCGACGCAAAAACCGCCCCCCAGTTGCGGTCCGGCTTGGAGGCAACCGCCAATAGAGCTCAAGCGTTCTCGCATACCTACTAGCCCGTAGCCGTGGTGGTTGGGTGACTCTAACTGTTGGGCAGCACCCCGTCCGTCGTCGTTAATAGTTATGCGTAAGTTATCTGCTGACCAGCGCTCGCTAATAATTGCGTGCGCTTGCGGTCCTGCATGCTTGCGGATGTTGGAGAGTGCTTCCTGCACGCAGCGGTAAGCCACCAAAGAGGCGCCCGCGCTCAATTCCGCAGGCTCGGGAGTGCCTTCTATAGTGTGTTCTAACGTCAAATCGGGGCTGACCGAGCGAGCTTGGTGAATTAAGTCACCAATATTTCGATAATCAGTGGTCTGGTAATCGTTAGAAACGCTAGCGGTGTTGGTTTTACTGGCAGCTGTTCTCTCGTGGGCGCTTTCTAAAGATATTTGCTCGCTGGCAGTATTGGTAGCGTTTACGACTGGTTGAGCGGGGCGAGGTTCTTGCTTAAGCGGTTCATCGGCCGAAAAAGACCCAAAGAGCTTGTCCATATCGCGCAGGGCACGGCCAGCTTCATGACGGATAGTTTCCATGACCTGTAAGGCAACTGACGCATTCTTGCTGCCCGCATAGCGCCCAGCATCCGACTGGACGATGACGATAGAGAGGGTGTGAGCCACCACGTCGTGCATGTCGCGAGCTATGCGTGCTCGTTCAGCAGAGGCTGCCAACTGAGCTTGCTCCTGCTGGCGATAGGCTATAGCTGCATTGCGCTCGCGCATAGCAGTAACCGCCTGCTTGCGGGAACGATTCCAAAAGGCCAAGAAAATGATGAGCAGCAGAAAAGTGCCGAAGGAAAGGATATTAATGCCGAAGTTAAGGGCAATGTCTGGCCCGCAGACTTCGAGCAGGGATTCGCCTTGGCTAGGCCTACAAACTATGGACTCGATTTCTCCAAGTTTGACGCTCGGCGAGGGCTTGGACCAACGGCTGAGCGGCCCAAGATTGTTAACCGAGCTGTAGAGTGAGGCTTCTATCAACACCAGCCCCGCTGCCATCAAAACGTAGCGTTTGCTGTGCTTGCGATTGCCATAGACCAGCACCGAGTAGAGCATAATGAGGCCAATAGCATCAGACAAAATAAGCACGGGGCCTATAAGCAGCTGAATTACGCAAATGACCACGAAGCAAGTTGCCGCTATATCTGGCCAACGGCGGCGGATAATGAGAGGAAATCCCAATAAGATACTAAATGCAAGCGCAAGATTGTGGCTGCTCGCAAAGATAAAGCCGTCGCCCATAATAGGGGCGTCAGAATAAGCTGATAGCACCCAAGTCATCACTATCGCCAAAAGGGTGTCGCGCACCAGCAAGTGGCGGTTCCACCAGTCCGCCAGCTTGCCCCACCATACTTTTAGCGTTCTCATGAATCTAAGCCTAGCTTGACCCCAGCCGAGAGCGCCCTAAGTCTTGAGGATGATTATACGGTGCGCCGCGCGGTTCAAACTGCCCAACTAGTGGACACTGGCGAGCGCGAGGCGGAGAAAACGTGCATAATAAAGAGCAACGCATGCCAGTAAAAGGAGCCTCATGACACGCTTGAATTCGTATTTTATGCCCGGCCTCTATGTGGAGGATCATTCGATTTCGGTTCCGCTTGACTGGTCAGACGCACAGCCCGGCGGTTACATGGGCCAAAGCGAGACCATTAGTCTCTTCTACCGGGTTATGTGTGCTCCTGAACGTGTACACGACGATTTGCCCCTCTTACTATTCCTGCAAGGCGGCCCAGGTGGCACCAGCCCACGGCCCATCACGCCCAGTAGCGACGCTTGGATAGGGGAGGCCATTAAGCACTTCCGCCTAGTGATTCCTGACCAGCGGGGCACGGGCCGGTCTTCGCTCATAGACGGGGCCAGCTTCGAGCGCATCGGCAGCCCTAGTCAGCAGGCCCAATATTTGCGTTGCTTCCTAGCCGATTCCATCGTGCGCGACTTTGAGCATCTGCGCTTAACCCAGTACCCAGGCCAGCGCTGGGTTTCACTCGGACAGTCTTATGGTGGATTCCTTACGCTGACTTACCTTTCCGCTTTCCCACAGGCGCTCGCTGCCTCCTTCACCACCGGTGGTATTCCGCCAGTTCCGATTGATCCTCGACGCGTGTATGAGCGCACTTTCCCGCGGATGAGGGCCAAGAATCGAGAGTTTTACGAGCGCTATCCGCAAGATATGGAGCGGGTCAACGCCATCGCAGACCGCCTCTCTCAGGGCGATGTGGTTTTGCCCAACGGCGACCCGCTGACCGTTGAGCGCTTCCAAACCTTGGGTCATAGCTTCGGTATGAAGCCCAGTTTTGAGCGCCTGCACTGGCTGCTAGACACTGCCTTCCAAGGTTCGGACGGCAGCGTGCCTGTCCACGGTTCGGTTCAGCTTTCGCAGCCTTTCCTCGTCGGTGTGGAGCAGGCCACGACTTACTCACCGCTCTACTGGCCCTTGCAGGAGTTTGTTTATGCAGACGGCAATCGCGGCCCCATTCGTTGGGCTGGCCAGCAGGTGCGCGACCAGAACCCTGATTTCGCAACGGTTAGCCGCCCCCTACTCTTCACCGGCGAGGTCATTTTCCCTTGGATGTTTGAGCAAGAGCGAAACTTGCGCCCCTTCCGCGATGCAGTCAACCTGCTCATGGAAGAGGAGCGCTGGCCGCAGATTTTCGACTGCGCCCAGCTGAGCCGCAACCAGGTACCCCTGCATTCGGCGGTCTACTATAACGACATGTATGTGGACTTCGATTTGCAGATGGAAACCCTCTCGCACGTCGGTAACGCTCACGCCTGGGTGACCAGCGACTACGAGCATGACGGCATTCATGAGGGCGGCGTGTTCCCCCACCTCTTCACCTCGGCTCTGGAGCGTGGCGACTTGGCAGATTTGCTCTAAACGGCTCAAACATAGTCTTGCTTTACTTGGCTGCTGCCGAGATTAAGATGAAAGCTATACGGACGCGATTGCTGAGGTTGGCGGGCACAAGCCCGATTTCGAGCCTTAGCAAGTGAATTCAAAGGGGCTGCAATGGCAAGCACAGATGTAACGATTGGCTTCATTGGCTACGGCAACATGGGGCAGGCCATAGCGGAAGGTCTGGTGCGCGCAGGAGTGGTAACGGGGCAGCAGATTATGGCAACCACGCCTCATTTCGACACCTTGAAGACCAAGACGGACCGTATTGGAGCCCGGGCCGTGCGCACTGCTGCTGAAATCGCTCAGGCCGCAGACATCGTGGTAGTTGCCGTCAAGCCTTATCAGGTTGAGGAGGCTCTGGAGCCTATTGTTGAAGATTTGGCCCAAGACAACCGCTTCGTGCTCTCCATCGTGGGCGGCTATACGCACAGCTGGTATGAGGACGTGCTCAAAGCCAATACCCACCTGATTTGCGCCGTGCCGAACACTCCCATTGCTGTAGGTAAGGGCATTCTCGTAACTGAGACTACCCACAGCCTTACCTCCGACCAATACCGGCAGTTCACCGATGTGTTCGGCCCCATCGCTTTGATTGAGGAAGTTTCCACTGCCCAGTTGGGTATTGCTACCACGGTCGCTGGCTGCGCTCCAGCTTTCACTGCTATGTATATGGAGGCCTTGGCCGATGCTGGTGTCAAGTATGGTTTGGCTCGCGGCTCGGCTTACCGCTTGGCTGCCCAGATGGTTGAGGGGACTGGCGCTCTGTATTTGGCAACCGGCATGAACCCAGGCGCTATGAAGGATCAGGTCACCTCTCCTGGCGGCACAACCATTAAAGGCGTTTCTGCCCTAGAAAAGGCCGGTTTCCGCGGCGCTGTTATCGACGCTGTCGACGCTATCGAAGGCAATTAAGCACAGTTGAACTGTTGTTGATGAAGCCGCGCTACGTGAGCTGCGCGTGCCGAATTGCAGAGCAAGTCCTGCTTAGTCAGGCATACGAATAGACTGGAAGACATGTCTCTTACCATAGGAATTGTTGGTCTGCCCAACGTGGGCAAGTCCACGCTATTTAACGCCCTCACCCGCAACAACGTTTTGGCGGAAAACTATCCCTTCGCCACCATCGAACCCAACACGGGCATCGTGCCGCTGCCAGACGAGCGCCTGCCCAAGCTGGCGCAATTGGTGCATTCCACTAAGATTGTGCCTGCAACTGTTACCTTTGTCGATATCGCCGGCATTGTGAAGGGTGCTTCCGAGGGCGAGGGCTTGGGAAACCAGTTCCTCGCTAACATTCGCGAGGCTGACGCAATTTGCGAGGTTGTGCGCGCTTTTGAAGACGACGACATCGTGCATGTTAACGGTAGGGTAGACCCCTCCGACGATATTGAGACTATCAATACCGAGCTGGTCTTGGCAGACATGCAAACAATCGAAAACGCACTGCCCAAGCTAGAAAAAGACTTGCGTGGCGGCAAAATTGACCAGTCGTATTTGGGGGCGGTCAAGCAGGCCCAGCAGATTCTGGGCGAGGGCGAGACCATCGACCACGCTGCGAACGCTGGCAAGATTGACAAGGCTGACATTGCCGAGCTGCATTTAATGACTGCTAAGCCCTTCATTTATGTATTTAACTTGGACGATGACGAGCTGCAAAATAGCGAGCTCAAGTCCAATCTGGCCGCTTCGGTAGCTCCAGCCCAGGCTATCTTCCTCAATGCTCAGTTTGAGGCAGATCTGACTGAGCTTGACGAGGCTGATGCTCGCGAAATGCTGACCGATGCTGGCTTGCAAGAATCCGGTTTGGACCAGCTGGCCCGCGTAGGCTTCGACGTCTTGGGCCTGCAAACCTACCTAACGGCAGGCGAAAAGGAGGTTCGCGCTTGGCAGATTCACCAAGGTGCAACCGCTCCCCAGGCCGCCGGCGTTATCCACTCCGACTTTGAGCGGGGTTTCATCAAGGCTGACATCGTCTCCTACGATGATTTTGTAGCCGCCAACGGTTCCATGACCGCCATTAAAGAAGAAGGCAAACTCCGCCAAGAAGGCCGCGACTACGTCATGCAACCCAACGACATAGTAGAATTCAAGTTCAACGTGTGATTGAGTAAGACCGCTGCCCGCAACGGTGGCGTACAGCTGAAAGAAGGTGGGTTTATGGTATCCGCTGCGGTCAAACAGACTTTCGCTGTGTGCAAGGGGAGCGGTCTTCCCATTTTCTTCATCCACGGTTTTGGAGTAGACCACAGAATCTTCGAACCGCTGGATGTAATATTCGAAAAACTCGGCGGCTTCCAGCGTATTTATGTAGATATGCCCGGAATGGGCCGTACTCCACCCATGCACCCGGCCGGAGGATTGACTGACCTAGCGCAATGGCTAGATGAATATGTCGAAAGCTGTACTAAAGGTGGCTCCTTCGCGATGGTTGGGAACTCCCTCGGCGGTTTGTTGATTCGGCGGACCGCCAGCCAGCGAATGGATCGTTGCAAGGGCCTTGCCTTTTTAGCGCCAGTGGTACACCCCAAAAGGTCGGAGCGCCGTTTGCCTCCTAGAACAGTGCTGCGCGAAGACCCAGCGCTCTTAGCTAGCGTTGATGAAAGTCTCGCAAGCGCCTACCAAGAGATGGCGGTTGTGCAGACGCGCGAACATCTAGAGACTTACGAATCCACAGTATTGCCGGGCATTCGGATTGCTGATCCCGATTCGATGGCCCGACTCTCTGCCGATTATGAGCTCGCTATGGACTTCGACGACCGCTGGCAGGCATTCCGATCTCCGGCCCTCTTCATCTGCGGCCGCCAAGACAGTAGCGTAGGCTACCAAGACCAGTTTGCTCTATCCTGTAAATTCCCCCAATCCACTTACGCCGCCCTCAACGAGGCTGGACACAACGTCCACATAGAACAACCCCGCGCTACGGCAGCACTAATACAAGCATGGGCAGAGCAGGTACAAGCTCAAGTTTAGCTTTGCGCAGAGGGTAAGGAATCTCGGGCATTGCTGAAAAGTTATGGGTGAGGGTGACTGGATTTTAAATATATTCGTTATTCTTGCGCAGTGATAACCGTAAAACTAAGGCTTTAGTCTGAAATTGAACCTTACTATGAGGGCAAACTCCTTTTGTTTCTGCTCAACTGGTATGGGGGGCAAACCACATAGATGACGTTCTCAGATAGGCATGTCGTGTTGGTGTTTTCAACCAGTCTGTGTAAACTGTGTGACTGTTATAGCTGTTTCAAAGAAAGTGTCTCAGCTATATTGTTGATTTTTAGCCGGAGTTGGTTGAGGGGTGTTGAATCGTGTCGAAGCTCTCGATGGTGGTGAGCAAGGTCGTACTGACCGCGGTTTCTGCGTGTCTACTCGGCTCGGTTACTGTGCCTGTGAGTGCTGCTAGTCTGACCCCCCCCCCCAGGATTCTGTAAGTTCAGCTACTGTTGGTTCTTCTTCTGATGTACGTGCTGCAAAGGCCTTGAGTGGGTCTTCTGCTGCGAATGTTTCATCTTCTTCTATAAAACCTGCTCGCGGTTCATCTGGTGTGATTTCAGGCTTGGATAGTGAGGCTGGATCAAGTCAATCCCATGATGTTTCTTCTGTTTTGCAATCTTCATCTGAGCAGGGTACGAGTGCTCATGGTTCTGAGTTGACAGGTGTGTGGGGGCGGGCTCAGTCGGCTTTGCAAGTGTCGTCTTCTTGGGCTCGTGGTGTGTGGAGTAAGGCTGGTGCTGTTGTTAATCGGTGGGCTGCTGATGCTTACGATGTGTTGTCTCCTAAGGTTGAGTTGGGTACGCGTTCGATTTCGATGGTGGTTGCTGCTGATGGTACTGCGCCGTTTGATGCGACGGATAAAGCTGGCGATGATTCATCTGATCATAATGGCATCGTGCGAGTCAATGATTTGATTACGTACCGTGTTGATTATGCTGTGTCCGGTGTGCATTCGACGAATACGACGGTGGTTATAGGGCTGCCCAAGGGTTTGATGATTGATGAGCTACCGGCTTTTTGTGGTCAGGGTTCGTCACTTGTGCCCGCGTCTGCTGGTGAAGTAAGTTTGCCTTACACTGCGAATTCAATTAATGATCTAGCCGAGCAAACTATTTCATGCAACGTTGGTACGAAAGATGCGGCTGCTGAATCGTTCGCTCTATCAGTTAAGGTGAGCAACGCTGTTCACAACGGAGTAATGCTGACTCCGAAATCGTTGATACTCAAGGGAGATAATCTGGCCGATGTGTCAACAGCTAAGCCACTCCCTAGTGTGCGATCGTCTTCCTCCCTTAAATGGGACTTATCTATGAATGGTGTAACGGCTAGCGAGAATACGGGCTACATGTGGGGGCCGCGTATAAGACAATGTCCGCAGGATTCTAGTAGAAATTGTTTTTATGCAGGACTTCCCCTAATGATGTCTGCGGGTGCGAATGGTAAGGGAGCTATGCCTGCGGTAGAGCCAGTTACGATGACGCTGGATTTAAGCCCAAGACAGATATTTCCCGGCCTCACACCTCAGCAATATCAAAGTCTAGAAGCTAATCCACAGAAGTACGGTGCCGTTTCTGCGCTTTTCCCAGATTATATGGGCGGGTTGCCGGGGGATAAAATGTCTAGGTACGGCGCTGAGAACTCGACGCGAGATTCCGGAACTGTTGTTTTTTCGCAGCCTGGAGGACCTGGAACAGCGACTTCGATTACAATTACCAACACAGATTGGTCATTGAAGACATATCCGACGAAAAATATAATAGGTGAAACTTTGCCAGCCGGGCAAGCATACGCGATTGCTATAGCTATAGCTGTAGATGTTCCTGTGGATACTGTTAAAGATTTTGGTATATACAATCAAGGTACTTGGACTCTGCAACAGCGTAAGGCATACACCAATCTACATATGCAAGGATTTGGAGGTGCAGATGTTCTGACAAGCGCAGGGCAAAACTTAACAAATGACTATCGTACGTTTTCTAGCCAAGTATTGGTTCCAGGCACATTCGGAGTCGCTTTTGGCGGTGTTCCTGGCGATTTACAAAATTCTTCTCCCCGTGACTACAATCCAGGATGGTGGGGTCAGATAGACGGACTTCCTGGCTTGTCAACGTATGGAGGCGGTGAAAATCGGTCTGTTTCTGGGCAGAAAGTGGTTGCTCAGCTGCTATTTGGTGGGTCAAATTCCAGTTATCCAGTTCCAGTCACTCATGTTGCGGGCGAATCGTGGGATAATTCAAAACTGCATTTAACCAAGATGACAGTTGCGCAAATTAAGCGGGAAGGTATTCTATACGGATTTCCTGTTAATAATCAAGCCGTGTGGTTATCTGGCTATGGTAATCCCGGAGAAGGGAATCTTGATCCTTCATCTGCACCGAAAATACAGGTCGAATATGCAAATGGGCCCTCTCCAAATTCAGGGGGCAGCTCTGACCCGAACGAAATTGGAATTCAATGGTACGATGCTCCCGAGAAAGTGCCTGGAAACAATCCAGCAAAAGCAGCTAGCGGCATTTATACGGGAGTAAATCGTATACGTATTTACGTAGTGCTACCCGAAGCGCTCCCTATCGTCCAATTGCAGGTTTTTCTGGCCGTCCAAGTTGGTTTTACTGTGGCTGCCGATGGAATGCCAGATAATACGATTTTACCGACTTGGGCCTCTGACTACAAGCTATCCGGTTCGGTATCAAAAGCTGAAGCATTGACAACTGGTACGCCAACAATATCTTCTTACAATCAAGCCACGCATTCTGGCTTTCGAGCTGGTGATCGGTTAAAACTCACTCATGCTCAGGTGGGTGTGGCTTCTGGTGTGCGTAAGGGTAGTTCTGGCTTGTTTGTGCCTCAGGTGGCGGCTACTGGTGGGGATGTGGTGGAGTTTGAGTTGCGGGCGTCGTTGACGTCTGCTGGTGGTGCTGATCCGGTTGGTCATTCGGTGTGGTTGGAGGATTGTTTGCCGGCGGCGTTGGAGTATGTGCCGTCTGATGGTAGGGGTGGTGGTACGAGGCCGGTGCCGAGTGTGGTGCAGTCGTCAACTCCGTCTGATGCGAAGCGGCCTGCGTGTGGGGTTGGTGAGACGTATGTGCGGTGGGTGTTTGATAATCAGGTGGTGAATGATCCGGTTCCTGTGGTGGTGTTGGCGGCTAGGGTGTCTGGTGCGGCTGACGACGGCACGTATGCGAATTCGGTGGTGGCGTGGTCTGATGCGGATCAGTCTTCTCTAGTGGATCGTACGAGTACGGTGGCGGTTCGTGTTGACAATATTATTGGTGTGGCTGTTGATAAGCGTAATTTGACGGCTACGGTTGAGGTGAATCGTATTGGTGCTAAGCAGGTTGAGTCGAACATTTGGGAGTTGAGTTTGCGTAACTCGCAGCCCACGTCTGGCGGACTTACTAATCCTGTGGTGGTTGATGTGTTGCCGGTTTCTGGTGTGGCGGGTAGTTCGTTCTCAGGGTCGGCGAAGCTTAAATCGGTGACGGTGATTCGTGGTGATTTGCCGGGTAATCCTGTCGTTGTTGAGTATACGAGTTCTTCTAGTGTGCCCAGGGATCCGAAAGTAGTGATGCCTGCGTCGGTGAAGTGGTGTTCGCAGTCGCAGTTGGGTTCTGCCGGTTGTCCGGCAACTGTTGCTGATACGAAGGCGGTGCGTCTGTCTCGTCCGGGTGTGTTTGCTTCTGGTGAGTCGATTAGTGCGACGGTGGCGGTTGATGTGGTTGGTGACAAAGCCGGAGACACTGTTTCGAATGAAGGCTATGCACGTATTACTGGTTTGAAGGATCCGGTGGGTCCGGTTAATCGTGTGCAGAAGATTGTTGGCTCTTCCCTATCTGGTCAGGCTTGGTGGGATTTGGATGGTGGGGGTGTTCGTGATGTGGGTGAGCCGGTGGTTGCGGGTTTGCCGGTGCGTGTGAGTGGTAGTGATGATTTGGGTAACGCGGTGGATGTGAGTGTGAATACCGATGCTGCTGGCATGTATACGTTTGCGGATATGCGTTCTGGCTCGTATCGGGTGAGTGTGGATAAGGGTAAGTCGGTTGGTTTTACGAAACAGTCGCAGGGTTCGGATCGAGCTATTGATTCTGATGTTGATGCTAATGGTGTGGCGAACGTGACCCTGCCGGTGGGCGGTGTTGAGGACTCGTCCTCTGATGCTGGCCTTCTGACCGGTTCGCTGTCTTGGAGTAAGGTCACGGGCCCGACCGCTGATGGTGTGAAACCCCTGAGTGGTTCGCAGTGGAAGATTACCAACACGTCTGGTGGTGCGGTCTCGGATGTGACGGGCACTTCACTGGGGTTGGTTGTGGATTGTGACACGTCTGGCGTGTGTCAGGCGGGTCAGGTGGATGTGGATCCTGCTAAGGCTGGGTTTAAGGTGCGGTATTTGCCTGCTGGTTCGTACGTGTTGACGGAGACGAAAGCGCCACCGGGGTATGTGGCTGATGTGAAGGAGTACGCGTTCACGATTGACGCTACCAATGCCAGTGTGGATTTGGGTCGGATTGTGAATGTGCAGCAGCGTATGCCTGGCCTGCCGCTTACTGGTGGGGTTAGTGTGATGGCCTATCTCTTACTTGGTTTGGCGTTCTTGTTGGGTGCGAGCTTGTTTGGGGTGTCTCGCTCGCGTCGACTGTTGGCTGCGTTGACGAGGGGGCGGCATCAATGACTGATGTAATTTGGCGTGTGCAACGGTGTGGTCTGAGTGTTTCTTTATTTACTAGTCAAGCTCTTATACGGCCTGTTGTTCGTTCTGTAACTCATTCTTGTGTGTGTGCTGGTGGGGGTAGTCGTGATGGTCCTTGACTGGTGTGACCTGGCTGTGGGGGAGTGGCTGGTGGTGAACAGTGTGCCTGTTGCGTGGCTTAGGCCTGTGTGGTTTTCGCTGGTGTGATGGGTGCTTGATCAGTGTTGTATTTGTGCGCCGTGGCCTTCAAGGTTGGCGGTGTGTGAAGGAGAAGAAAACATGAAACATGTAGGTGTGAGGGTTTGGGGGGCTGCGCTGGTTGCGGTGTCGTTGACTGCGTTGGGGTTGACTGGTGCTGCGGTGGCGTTGCCTTCGACTCCTGAGTTTGGTGATATTGATCAGTCGAAGACTGGCTCAGTGATTATTCATAAGCATGAGCGGCAGAATGGTACGAGTGAGACTGCGTCTCCTGATGGTTCGGCTTCTATTAGTACGCCGGGTATTGAGGATGTGGAGTTTACCTTGTATCGGGTGGCTGGCTTGGATATGGCCGATCCCGCGACGTGGGATGAGATGGCCACGTGGATTGCTCCTTCCGTATTGGATGATGCGTCGGCTGCGACGACCACGGTTAACAATCATGCGCTTACTACTCCGGGTGTGAAGGTGACTACGGATGCGACTGGTTTAGCTACGGCGTCTAACTTGCCGGTGGGTGCGTATGTGGTGGCTGAGACTCGTCATCCTTCCCAGGTGGTGGATATTGCTCAGCCTTTTATCGTGACGATTCCCTTCCCTGATAACGCTCGCCCTTCCGGTGCTACCAATGGTTGGCTTTATGATGTGAACGTGTACCCGAAGAACGGTGTGGGCTCTATTGATAAGAGCGTCACCTCGCAAACCGGCTTGGGCTTAGGCTCTATTGTCTCCTTCCCGGTGACGGTTGGGGTGGCGAAGATAGCAGACAACGCCAGCTTCTCCTATTATGTGGTCCACGATCCAATGGATTCGCGTTTAACTGATTTGAAGGTGGCATCGGTAACAGTAGACGGTAGTGCTGTGCCGGCCACGCATTGGAAGGAAACGGTAACGGGTCAGGATGTGGACTTGTCGTTTACTCAGGCTGGTTTAGCGTGGTTGAAGACTATTGCTGGTAAGCAGATCGTGGTCACGTTCCAGGGTAAGGTCAACTCCCTTGGTGCTGACGGTATTATTAGGAATAAGGCGGAACTGTATTCGGATACGCAGGTTACTCCTGACCCGCCCGTCACTCCTCCTACGACTCCTCCGTCTAATCCTCCGACTGCTCCTCCTACTTCTCCTGAGGTGCGTACTAATTGGGGTGATGTGGTGATCAACAAGTTGGATGCGGCTGATCATAGTAGTGGTTTGTCTGGTGCTGAGTTTGAGGTGTATGAGGCGCAAACCCCGTACGCGTCTGACTGTTCAACCGCTCAAGCTACCGGCAACGCGTTGACGGTGAGTTCGGGTGCGAGTTTTGTTACCGCTGTTGGTGGTAAGGTCACGATTCCGGGCTTGTTTGTCTCGGATTCGAAGAACGCTCCCGCTGATGCTGGCCAGCGTTGTTATGTGATTAAGGAGATCAAGGCACCTGCTGGCTATGTGTTGCCTACCGGATCGGCAGCGTTTACGCCAATTACCGTGAAGACTGGTGTCACCAGTGGTGTTGATGTCACGGTTGAGGATAGTAAGAATAGTATGCCCCCACTACCCTTAACCGGTGCTGCAGGCCTAGTGGTGTTGACTGTGGCTGGCGTGTTGTTACTGGGTGCGGCTGTGTTCTTGGTGATTAAACGCCGCGCTTAATTGTCAAGTGTGGTGTGGGTTCGTGCCTGGCAGGTAGGTTCCCCCAGATAGTTTGCCGGGCTGCTTGAGTAATAGTGGTAGAGCAGGGTTAGTCAGATTCTCTTACTTGGCTAGCCCTGCTCTTTCCGTTTACAAGGGGGGCCAGTGTGGTTGTGCTGGTATTGCTGGTGTGAATGGGCAGAGTGGAGCGCTTTCGGGTATGCGGTGTGGGGTGTGGTTGAGTGAGGGGGTGTGTAAGTGGTAACGAGAAGTAAGCGGGGTGAGCGTTCACGAGTTCCGTACTGTTACTCGCATGATAAGCCGCAGCGCAAGCCAACCAATGTGAGTAAGAGTCGAGAAGATAACAAGAGAGTGAAACCAGCTAATTCTGGTCGTGGCTCAGCCTTACTCGTCTTCGTCCTAGTGCTAGCCGGCACGGTGTCGTTGTTGTATCCCACGGCGAGTTCGTGGGTGGCGCAGTACGAGCAGTCCAGGCTGATAGCCCACGGCGTGCCCGACTCGCGTAAAGAGGACCGGTCGAAAGCTAAGCGTGAGCTTGCTGTAGCACGCGCTTACAACGATGACCTGCATTCGGTGGCATCCTATCGGGCGAATACGAACCAGCCAGTGAGTAAAGCAGGTACAGACCAGCACGAACAATACTTGAAAGCATTAGACGCAGGCAACGGGTTGATGGCTCGCTTACAAATACCCGGCATCCGTTTAGACTTGCCGGTTTACCATGGTACAAGTGATGACACGCTCTTACAGGGTATCGGCCATTTAGAGGGTACCAGCCTACCGGTCGGAGGCCAAGGCACACACGCCGTATTGACTGGTCACAGGGGTTTAGCCACGGCTACGATGTTTACGAACTTGAATCAGGTTAAACAGGGTGACCGGTTCACGCTATCTAGTTTTGGTGAAGTATTAACCTACGAAGTAGTTAGAACCCAGGTTGTTGACCCCGATCAGACACGGAGTTTGAAACCAGTTGAAGGCCAAGACCTGGTTACTTTGGTGACGTGTACTCCCTTGGGTGTGAACACGCAGCGTATTTTTGTTACCGGTCAGCGTATTTATCCCACGCCAGAGAAAGATAAGAAAGCCGCCGCCACCCGCCCCACTATCCCCGATTTCCCCTATTGGACTCTTATTATTGCGGTAGTGTTCTTGGGTGACTCATATTGGCTGTACCGCAACCTGAAAACAGGGAAACCGACAGTCCTAACCGGCACTATCCCCAATGGCCCCAAACACAAACACACACACCGTAAAACGGCCGCACATAAACAATCGAGCAAGCGGAGCCGAAAAACTATCAAACCTCACCACCATGCGAACAATCACTAGTGAGTGAATAACCGATCAGGGCAGTCAGTCAGGCTCCAATAAGAGAAATGCGTTGATGGATGTGGTTGCCGGAGACAGCTTCATCAACCAGGCCTATAGCATAGTCGGCGTAGGAGATGGTGGATTCGCCGCGGTCATTGGTGGAGTATTCTTCACCGCGCAAGAGGTAGTGGCCGGTGCGAGGACCGTCGGCTACGAAGTTGGCGGCGGGGCTTACATACGTCCAGCGCACATCGTCGCGTAGGCGCAACTGCTCCAAGGTCTTGCCCATCATCGTAGAGAGGGGGAGGGCTTCCTTGGGGAAGTCGGCGCCGTCTTTGAGCTGCTGCGTGTGCTCGGGATTAGTGTAGAGACTGCCTGCGCCACCGACCATGAGCAGACGGGTGTTGGTTCCGGAAAGCGCGTCAGCCAAATGCTTCATAGAGGTCATGTGCTCAGGCAAATCTTCTAGTTTGAAAGTGCCGAAAGCGTCGATAACTACGTCGAAGCCCTTCAAATCAGCAGTGGTGAGATCAAAGAGATCCTTGACTATAGCATGCTGGGCAGCGGTCTTGTTCTTGCTGCGCACCATCGCCGTTACGTCGATTCCACGGCCCACGGCCTCTTCCACAATCTTTGAGCCGGCCTTACCATTCGCAGCAACTACTGCCACCTTGAAATTTGCCATTATTGCCACCCTTTTTTTTAGTGGGTCGCCAGCGGTGGTCGACCCGACCTACATCTACCTACTACCGTACACGTCTGAGACCTAAGTTTGCCCCACAAACACAATATTTGCCACAGCGCGTAGGCTCACAGGGCCATGCCGAGTGCAAAACCAGCTGCTGTAGCTGCCAAGGGGCCCAGTATTGTAGAGGTCAGATAGAAGGCCGCCTGCCTGAGCTTGAGATGTTCGACAAGAGAAACTACCTCTACGGTAGCTGTCGAAAGCGTGGAAAACCCGCCAATGAGACCGGTAGCTAGCAGGAGATGGGTAGTGGGATCTATCACAAGACGGGCAAATAAGGCGGCAATCAATCCAGCAAAGAAAGAAGCAATCAGGTTAATCAATAAGGTGGAGAATGGGAAGCTGCCATGCCAAGTATTCTTAACGCTCGTATCAAGCAGATAGCGCAGGCCTGCACCCAGGCCACCGCATAAGCACACCAGTAACGCAGTCATTGCCTGCCTCCCCTGAGCTTGGCCAAGCGGCGACCACAGCGAGTGCCAAACCAAGCTAAGAATATGCAAGCTGCAAAACTGCCAACAAGATAGATAAGAGCCGACCATAGGCGTTCATCTCTGGCGGTAGTAATCACTTCCACCATGAGTGCAGACAAGGTTGATAAGCCGCCGCACAAACCCATACCTAGGCCACGACCCATATATTCTCGCCTGCGCTGGGGTATCCAAGCCGCTATAGAGAGGTATCCTGTCAGCAAGCCTAGTGCAGAGCAAGCCAAAATGTTAGCAATGAAAGTACCCGTGTAAAAATACCATGAGAAGTTGGGCAGGGCGGTGAGCAAGTAGCGCAAGCCAGTGCCAAGAGCTCCTCCTGCAATTACAACAATCAATAAGGGAAAATCGAAGCTCGGTGAATCCGAATCTGGGTGGGAAGGATTAAGCACAGTCTCTCCTTTGGTGAGAGGAAGTATGCCTGCACGAGCAACCCGCCTGAAGCCAGAGCCTCAAGGACCACAAGTGCCGACACTCATCCTGTGAGTTGGTAGGAACTATCAGCACTTGCGGTTCAGAGCGGCCTTGTAGGGGCTAGCTCTCGGCGGGTTCCATCGCCGGTTACTCCTAATTATACTGCGCCTTGAGGCTACTCCTCGTTGGACTGAGGGGTGGGCACCTTGTTTTCGGGGTCCAAGGTGAGGCGGTCGTCGTCCGCATCGTAGTCGAAGAGCTCGCCGTAGCGACCCCAGCCGATGGCGGTCTCGAATTGCTGGACAGCTTCCTTGTCGGAATGGTGGGCGCGCAGCAGATCCAGAATCAAGGAGCCGTGGAGGCTCTTGGACTCGGAATTCTTCAGAGCGCGATCGATGACCCTTACCAGCGGCACATGGTCCAAAATCATCGAGGAGAACATTTCCTTGGACTGCAAAATGTCTGCCTGCTGCCACTGCTTACCCAAATCGGTGAGACGTACGTGTCCGTTGTCGGCATCAAAAATGCCCATCATGAGACCAGCGTCGATAAGAGGGAAGAGGTCGTCCACTTCAAAGTTGAGAATGGCGGCCAAATCTGCCATATCGATGCCATCAGGATGATCGGTAACCACGTCAACCAAGCCTGCCAAACCGCCGGGAGTGGCATCGGGCAGTACCCTGTTGCTCAAGTCTTCCTCGCGTACTGAGTTGTTGAATGCTTCCTTGTCGCGCACTGTGGTCTGGAGTTTACGGCGAATGTCTCCCTTGTCTGAGCGGCCCGTGAGTACGGCGTACAGGTAGTCAACAGTGTCCTGGAATTCCTCGGACTGCTTGTCTCGCGGGCGGCTCATCTTGATGGGCACTTCTGCAATCACGTGGCCGGGGTGGGATCCTAAGACCACCACGCGGTCGGCCATTTGCACAGCTTCCTCAATGTTATGGGTCACCAGTAAAACTGACTTGATAGCATCGGATTCGGAAGACCATACGTTGAGCACTTCCTGGCGTAGATTCTCTGCAGTCAATACGTCGAGCGCAGAGAAAGGCTCATCCATAAAGAGTGCGTCTGGCTTCAAAACCAACGCGCGTGCAATGCCTACGCGCTGCTTCATACCGCCGGAGAGCTCCTTGGGATAGGCGCTTTCAAAACCGTCTAAGCCAATAGCATCAATCGCTTCTAAGGCCAGCTTTTTCCTTGTAGCAGCTGGCACTCCGCGTGCTTGTAGCCCCAGTTCCACATTTGCTTCCACAGTCAGCCAAGGCATGAGTGCGAAGGTCTGGAATACTAGAGATACCCCTGGATTAGGGCCGCTCAGCTCCCGGCCGTGGTACTTTACCGAGCCCGAGCTGGCCGGAATCAAACCTGCAAGAATGCGAAGGAATGTTGACTTGCCGGCACCGGAGCGGCCCAAAACGGCTACGATTTCGCCCTCGTGCAGGGTGAAGGACATATCGTCCAAGACCTTCAATTCGTTGCCCTTGTCGGATTCGAATTCTTTGGTAACGTGGCTGGCTTCCAAGATGGTTGCTGTCTTCATAGTAGGTTCTCGTTTCAAAAATTGTTCGTACATTATCGTGTAAATATTCGTGGTTCAGGTGAGGCTGTAGCGCTTTTGAGCCAAGGCCTGGATGGGATACCAGAAGACTTTGTTGATAGCGACTACGAAGATGCTCATCACTGCTACTCCGGCAATAATCCTTGGTGTGTCACCGATAGTGGTGGCTTCAGCTATGTAGGAGCCCAAACCGTGGGCAGTTAAGGTGTCTTTACCGTAGGAGACCACTTCGGAGACGATTGATGCGTTCCAAGCGCCACCTGCGGCTGTAATGCCGCCAGTGCACCATGAGTTGAATACTCCGGGTAGAATCAAGGTCTTCCAACGCTGCCAAGCGGGTTGACGAAGGCTGCGTGACATCTCTCGTAGGTCATCGGGTATGGCCGAAGCTCCGGCAATGACGTTGAAGAGAATGTACCATTGAGTTCCCAAAGCCATGAGCAGGATGGAACCCCAGTTAATGTCAATGCGCCAAGCTAAGAACCACATGGTTACGAAGGGGAAGATGAAGTTGGCTGGGAAAGACGCGAAAATCTGTACTATAGGTTGCAGGATTCGAGAAAGCTTAGGATTCATGCCAATCATAGCGCCTATAGGTACCCAAATGATGGAGCTAACGGCGATAAGCAAGATAACTCGCAGCAAGGTTATAAAACCTAGGCCAAAGACTTCGCTAACTTCTGCTAGGCCAAGTGTGGGCACGACCAAATCGTAAAGTTTCCACACCCCCCATACGCTAAGAGCTGCCAGCAGTAGAGCGTACGTCACATCTCCAATATTGCGGCCCTTACTCTGCACTGCCCAGCGAGAACCAGTCCTACCAAGAGGTCGAGTAATGCTGTCGAAGAAAGCGGCTACGGGCCGGCCTATCTTAGCTAGGAAATCGTTGATTCCAGATAGCCGTAAGATTGTCAACACCGCGCTGCGCTTGGGGTCAGTTGATTCGCTCTGGGTAATTCTGAACTTTTCTGCCCAAGCGGTGAGCGGCTTCCATAGGAGGAAGTCAATCAAGATAACCACAATGACCATGGTGACGATAGCTAAACCGACCTTGCCTAAGTTTTGCTCGGCAGCTGCCTCCTCTACATAAGAGCCGATGCCAGGCAAAGCCATAGTGGTGTTGTTGACCGAAATCATCTCGGAAGCAGTCAGGAAGAACCAGCCGCCGCCCACGCTCATCATGCAGTTCCAAAGCATAGGAATCGTGGAGAACGGTACGTCTAACTTCCAGAAGCGCTGCCAGCGGGTGAGGCGCAAGGAGCGAGCAGCCTCATCTAATTCCGCGGGTTCATTGATTAAAGAGCCGTAGAAAGAGAATGTCATATTCCATGCTTGGCTAGTAAAAATAGCAAAGATAGAAGCTGCCTCCACTCCCATAATAGAGCCGGGGAAGAGCACCAGCCAGATCGAGATGGTGGCTGAAAGGAAGCCTAAAATAGGCACCGACTGCAAAATGTCGAGCAGGGGAATCAGCACCGTGCGAGCGCGCTTGCTTCGCGCTGCTGCCAACCCATAAATGTAGGAAAAGACTAAGGAGATAAACAGGGCGATAAACATGCGCAAGACAGAGCGCAGGGCGTAGTAAGGCAGGTTTTTGGGATCGGTGGAAATGTGATCAGGGATGCCCTGTGGGCCTATCGGTGCTCCGATGGCGGGCAGGAGGTATCCTAAGGCTCCGAAAAATACCATGACGCCGATAATGACGACGATACTGGAAGCCAGTCGGGTGCTTCGTGAGGCTTGGCTGCGCTCGGTTGGAGCTGAAGCCAGAGCTCGCGAAGGAGTGGTGAACATAGTCATAAGCAGTCTCTTTTCTTAATGCTGCTGTTTGGCTAGCCTCAAGCTTCCTCGCTGGCGCGCTCGATGCCCACCTATGCATTCGTAACTATCGAATGGAGGCTGAGAGCGTGAAAGGGAAGACTGATGAGGCTTGCATATTGCGTTGACGAATCTGATGCTGTAAGCAAGTGGTAAAAGTCGTATCGGTATAACTGTGATGCGGAACGTCGTCCATGTACCCCACCTCCTTCTTCTCTAGTGCGTCTACGTCTGTGTAGGCATGAAGGACGGCATGAGAGGTAAAAGCTATTTACCTAGCTCCGGTCGTTCAAGTTTCGGCTTCGCATGGTATTCGGAATTGCATTAGTCCTCGCCTTGATTCGACGGGGACTGCTGACCAGCGCGGAGTGTCTCCATTCCTTTGCGGCAGCAACCCATGTCCATGTGGTAGCTTCGCCTACCGACTGCATGAACTAACTTAAAGCGCTAATTGTAACTTGTCAAGTTACTTGAGCTGACAGAGGTAAGTGAATGCTTGCCCGGAGGTCTGCGCCCCGGGTGAGAATGTAGAGAAAGGATATGTGCTTACTTGCTTTAATTAGTTGGCGCTTGGGTTGAATCTTGCATATATGAGGGGGTCGCAATGAAAGCAGTAGCTATTACCGCAAATCCGGAAGTTGAGAGTCTTACCCAAGCGGTGGGCAGCGCCTTTCTCGACGGCGCTGCTGAGAGCGGTGCTTTGACCGACATGATTGACCTCCATGCAGAAGCTTTCAATCCGGTTTACTCCATGGAAGATCGCCTACACTACTTGGGGCAGGGGCCTGTACCTGATGATGTAGCTGCTCTCCAAAGCCGCATTGAAGACGCAGATGTTATCGCTTTCGTCTTCCCGATGTATTGGTTCTCCATGCCGGCCATTATGAAAGGCTTCTTTGATCGGGTGCTCTGCCGCGGGTTCTCGTACAATATTGATGGCACTCCGGGCGCTTTGGCAGGCAAAACAATTAAGCTGATTATTCTTTGCGGGGCTAGCGAGGGCAGCCACCGTATTGATGGGGTCGATAAAGCTATCGATGTGCAGATTTGCCAGCGTACCCTGAGGGATTACTGCGGTGTGCAAGACATCGAAAAAGTTTACCTCGATGGTCTCAATATGGGCGATCAAGATGAGCAGGTGCGCGAAGAAATGCGCAAGCGTTTGATTCGCATATCAGTCTTGGGTAGTCAAACAGCAGTCCAGACAGCTTCGCAAAAGCCGGAAGTGCAATCATGAAAGCGCTCACTATCGGCTTCGTGTTCGATGACACCCTCGACGTGCTCGACGGAGTCCAACAGCATATCTTGACCCTAGGCCGGGAGTTAAGTAAGCGGGGCCATGAAGTCCACTATTTAGTAGGTCAAACTGAGCATCCGCCTGTTGCTAACGTGCACTCGCTCTCTCGTAACAAGCTGGTCTCTTTTAACGGTAACCAGATGCGCATACCGCTCTTTGCTTCCGATGCTGCCATTCGCCAAGTGCTTGAGCGTGTAGACTTCGACATCCTGCATGTGCAGGCTCCATACAGCCCCATGTTGGCTGGCCGGGTTTTGCAACGAGCCAGCGCCAAGACGGGGCTCGTGGCCACGTATCACATAGCAACAACTGGCCGCTTGCAGCTGCTGGCCGGGCAGTTCTTAGGGCTTATTAACGCGCCATCTCACCGCAGTATCGACCAAGTTATTGCAGTTTCTGAGGTGGCAGCCCGCTACGCACAGCTCACCGCCGGAGCGCGGGGGAGTATCATCCCCAATCCGGTTGATGTGGCTCAGCTGGAGCTGGAGCGGGAAGCTGCTGGTCCTGAAGCTGTGGAACGCTACCGGGAGGGTGGCCCACACATAGTATTTTTGGGGCGATTTGTGCCCAGAAAAGGTGCCCAGCTCTTGCTCGACGCTCTGGCCTGGGGAGAGCATGAAGGCATCTTCCCGCAAGGCATGCACGTCACAATGGCAGGCAAGGGGCCGCTCTTGGACACTTGCCGTGAGCAGGCCCAGCATTTGCGTACGCAAGTAGAGTTCCCCGGTTTCGTTTCAGAAAGCGACAAGCCGACGCTCTTGGCTTCGGCAGATGTGGCAGTGTTCCCGTCCAGTGGTGGTGAATCCTTCGGCATCGTGCTCTTGGAAGCTATCGCTTCCGGGGCAGGGCAGACCTTGGCTGGAGACAATCCCGGTTATCGCTCCACCCTGCTTAACGATGAGGATGCCCTTTTCCCTGTCGCGGGCGAGCCGGAACTTCTCGCTCAGCGCTTAGCTGAACGCATAGCCCGCGCGTTCGACGACCAGGTGTGGGCTCAGCGATTGGGTAAGCGTGAATACCAGCTCTTGGAACGCTACGATGTGAAGAGTGTGGCTAACCAAGTCGAAACCGTGTATCAGCAGGCACTGACGGGGAAGCGCGCTCAGTAGCTGCTTTGCGCCAAGTGAGGAGAGCGCTCCCAAGAGGCATATCTACCTGTAAGCTGGCTGTATGTCCTTTTTTGATATGTTCGGTGCCATGTTCGACGACGCCCGCGATCCTCGCTTTGATCGCCAAGGGCGTGCTGATGATGACCCGGTCATCATCAATGTAGAGGAAGACGGCAAGCCTCATGCCAGCTCAGCTGGGAGTCGCCCGCGCGGTCCTCAAGGGCCAGGTATGCCTCGAATGCCACGACTACAGCGCCAGCCCTCGCCAAGCCCGGCTATGAGTCGGAGCTCGAAAATACTCCTGTGGGTGGTAGGCATTATCGCCGCAATAGTCGCGGTCTTGTTTGCCACTGCCCGTTTTATTACCGACGTGATGTGGTATTCGCAGCTGGGCGCGGGCCGGGTAGTGTGGACTCAGCTGGCAGTCAAAATTGGCTTGTGGCTAGCATACGCGCTTATCGTTGCGCTCGTTACCCTTTTTTCTGCTTCGCTCGCTATTAAAGCTCGACCAGACGACCCAGACGGCTCAACCATTCGCATTAAGGGCGATGTCATCGAGGTGAGTCATGGCATTACTTCTAAAAAAGCTTGGCGCATAGCAGGCCTCGTATCACTAGGCGTTGGCATTGTATTCGGTTTCCAATTCAATGCGGATTGGACCAGTATTCTCTTGATGTTTAACCGCCAATCTTTCGGCAGTTCCGACCCGCAATTTGGCCTAGACAACGGCTTCTACGTCTTTACCCTTCCAGGTTTGAAGCTGGTGGCCTCTTCTCTTCTGCTTATTGTCTTCTTGGCAGGCTTGTTTAGTGTCATCACCCACTTCTTAATGGGTGGTATTCGTTTAACTATGCCCATCCATGGCAGGGGCATTATCGAAATGACCCGTCGCGCTCGCCGCCAAGTGGCAGTGTGGCTCATGATTGTCATGCTGGCTTGGGCTTGTAACATTGCGTTTGGTGTTTTCGATCACTTGACCGAGCAGGGTCAGCGCATTACAGGTGCTTCCTACACTTCTGTTAATGCCAGCATTCCGGTTACGTTCATTATGGCGACTTTGGTGGCTGTTTTGGGACTAGTCTTAGGAATCTGGATGCTGACTGCTAAGACGCTTGGCGAGGGCAGACCAACAGCGGTCAGTGTGTCGGATGCAGTTAAGCAGTGGCGGGTGCCTGCAGTGAGCATAGCCGCTGTGATTGTTACCAGCATCTTACTCACGGGCGTATGGCCTATGGTCATTCAGCGCTTCCGTGTGAGCCCCAACGAGCAAGAGATGGAATCGAGCTTCATCCAGCGCAACATAGCTGCCACCGGTGAAGCCTACGGTTTAAACAAGCTCAAAACCCAGCAGTATGAAGCTACTACGCAAGTGCGTTCCGGTGCCTTGGCGCAAGACGCGGATACGACAGCTCAGATTCGTCTGCTTGACCCACAAGTGGTTTCTCCCACCTTCCGCCAGTTGCAGCAGTCCAAGCAGTACTACACTTTTGAAGACACCTTGGCAGTAGATAAATACGACATCGACGGCGTGAGCCAAGATACAGTGATCGGTGCCCGTGAGTTGGACTTGGACGGCAACGACAACCGCAACTGGGTCAACGACCATACCGTCTTTACCCACGGCTACGGCGTGGTTGCAGCGTACGGAAACAAGCTCACGCCCGACGGTCAGCCCGAGTTCTTCGAGCAGGACATTCCTACTCACGGCAAGCTGACCGACCAAGAGCACTATGAGCCGAGGATTTACTTCTCTCCCAACGCTCCCGAATATTCGATAGTTGGCTCTCCTGAGGGCACCAAAACCAAGGGCTGGGAGTTTGATTATCCCACTGGTTCCAACGGTGCTACTAACACGTTTACCGGAAACGGCGGCCCTTCAGTGGGCAATCTGGCTTCGCGTTTGCTCTATTCCATCCGTTTCGGCTCCGACCAGATTCTCTTCTCTGACCGTGTGACTTCGGACTCGCAGATTCTTTACGAGCGCAGCCCTAAGGAGCGTGTGGCTAAGGTAGCGCCGTATCTGACCTTGGACGGTCGCGTCTACCCGGCAGTGGTGGAAGGCCGAGTGAAGTGGATCGTGGATGGGTACACCACTTCTGACATGTATCCCTACTCGCAAAAGGTGGACTTGGGCCCTATTACTCAAGACACGACTACGGTCAGTTCGCAAGCGGTTAAGGGCTTGGGGTCGCAAAATGCTAACTATATTCGCAACTCAGTCAAGGCCACCGTCGATGCCTACGACGGCTCGGTAGACCTGTATGCTTGGGATAGCAAAGACCCAGTCTTGAAGGCTTGGGAGCAAATATTCCCCGGCCAATACAAACCGCTCAGTGAGATTTCGGGCGACTTAATGAGCCACATGCGCTACCCGGAGAGCCTCTTTAAGGTGCAGCGTCAGTTGCTCTCCCAATACCACGTTAACCAAGCCAGTCAGTTCTTCTCGGGCGAAGATTTTTGGCAGACGCCAGTCGATCCTACCGGAAGCGACGAAGAGCAAAAGCGCGGTGTGAAGCAGCCCCCGTATTACTTGACTATGCAGACGCCGGGCACCAGTTCTCCCACCTTCTCGCTCACCTCTACCTTTATTCCTGCTGGTACATCGACCAGGGAAATTCTCACCGGTTTCCTCTCGGTAGATTCTGACGCTGGTAAAACTGCAGGCAAAATAGGCCCTGATTATGGTACGCTGCGACTGCTTGAATTGCCCAAGAACTCTAACGTTCCTGGCCCCGGTCAGGCGCAGAACAACTTCAACTCAGATGCCACGATTTCCACTGAGCTCAACCTCTTACAGTCGGGCTCCACTAAGGTGAAACGCGGCAACCTGCTCACTCTACCGGTGGGCGATGGTCTGATATACATTCAGCCGGTCTACGTGCAGTCTTCCGGTGCCACCTCCTTCCCGCTGCTCAAGCGAGTTCTAGTTGCCTTCGGAGACAAGGTGAGCTCAGCTCCTACTTTGGATGCGGCACTCGATAAAACCTTCAAAGGTAATTCGGGTGCAGCTGCCGGAGATGCGGCCAACGCTGGTAAGACGGCCGAAGCTCAGCCAGTAGCTCCAGGTCAATCAAACGACCAAGAAGCCGTGCAGGGGAGCCAGCCAAGCCAGGGGAGTGCCGATCAGCGCTCTTCCAAGTCCAACCCCGCCCTCCAGCAGGCTCTTACCGACGCTAATCAGGCTATGAAAGATTCGGACGCTGCCCTCAAGCAAGGCGATTTCAGTGCTTACGGTGAAGCACAAACCCGCCTCAAGGAGGCGCTCAACAAGGCGCTCGATAGTGAGGAAAAGGAGTAAAAGCCGGGCCCGGCGGTCTGGCAAAGCTTGTAGAATGCTCAAGGTTTGTACGTACTTGGGAAGTGAGCACACATGGCATCTCAATTCTGGCTGGTCGTAGGGCTGGGTAATCCCGGTTCAAAGTATGAAGGGACCCGCCACAACATGGGGTTCATGTGTGTCGACCTCTTGGCTCAGCGCTGGTCCCTGTCGATGAGCGATCATAAGGGGCTGGCCATGCTGGGCAAGAGCGTTATGCGCTTGCAAGGGCAGGAAGTGAAGTTCTTCCTTGCTAAGCCCCTGACGTTCATGAATGATTCAGGCAACGCTGTGGCCTCAATCTGCTCATATTACGACATTCCTGCCGAGCATGTAGTCGTGATTCACGACGATATGGACTTGGAATATGGACGTATCAAGGTCAAGACTGGCGGTTCAGCCGGCGGGCATAACGGTATACGCTCCATAGACCGCTCGCTAGGAACTAACGCCTACGCGCGCGTGCGTCTTGGAGTAGGGCATGCTCAGCGCGGGCCTCAGGCTCACCAGCAAACAGTCGACTGGGTTTTGGGGCGGTTCTCTGGTGACCAGCGCAGCAAGCTCGACGACTTCTTGGCCGACGGTGCTGATGCTACAGAAATCGTGATGACACAAGGCTTGCACCAGGCACAGGAGCAGTTTAATGGCCGCTGAGCAGGTGCCGGGCTTAGAACATGCACTCGCGCCCTATCTTGAACAGCTGCGCGCTGATTCGACTTTCTCCCGCTTAGTTTCGGGTCGTGCCGGTGATGATTCGCTGGATGGAAGACTCACCATCCAAGCTCCTTCTGGCATACGCCCGGCCTTGGTTGCGGCAGCTGCCCAGCGCCAGCCGGTGGTCTACATAGTGCCGTCCGAGCGAGATGGTGAGGAAGCAGTAGCTTCCCTGCGTTCTTGGTTCGATGGGCCTAGTGAGAATATCGCGCTCTTGCAAGCTTGGGAGACCTTGCCCCACGAACGACTCTCACCCCGGGCCGACACAGTGGCCGCTAGAATGGCGGTTTTCCGCCGCTTAGCCCATCCGAAGCCGGCAGACTCTCTCTTTGGGCCTATCGGTATTCTCGTCATGCCGGTGCGCTCGCTCATTCAGCCCGTGGTCAAAGGCTTGGGAGATATCGATCCGCTGGTGTTCGCCGTTGATGAAGAGCTGCCCCTAGAGGAGGCAGTGTCCCGCCTGCAAAAGGCCTCTTATACGCGCGTAGATTTGGTGATGGACCGCGGAGAGTATGCGGTGCGCGGCGGCATCGTAGATGTGTTCGTTCCCACGGCTGCCCACCCGGTGCGTATTGAATACTTTGGTGACACCGTTGACTCTATTCGCCCCTTCCATGCCTCCGACCAGCGCACCTATGGCGACGGTTTGGACCAGGTTTGGGCCACGCCCTGCCGAGAGTTGGAACTTAACGAGCAGGTGCGCGAACGGGCAGCTCAGCTGGTGGGCAAGATTCCCAACGCCAACGATATGTTGGAATCCATCTCGCAAGGCATCCCGGTAGAGGGTATGGAATCGCTTCTGCCTGCCTTGGTGGACAACTTAACTCCAGTGGAATCGCTCCTGCCTGAGCGGGCTACTGTTGTACTTTCAAACCCTGAATTGCTGAGGCGTTCGGCTGACGATTTGGCCAAGACTGCCAACGAGTTTTTGGCTGCCTCTTGGCATGTAGCCGCTTCCGGGCATGGTGCAGGGGCTCCGATTTCCTTTGACCAGGCTTCCTTCATTGACTATGAGCAAGCGGTTGAATCATTGACCAGTGCCAAGCGTCAAGTGTGGGATGTGACCGATTTTAGTGTCGATCCCAGCTTGGAAGGCCACGAGCTGCTGGCTGCCCAAACGCCTGACGAATTCCGCGGCGATGAAGAACGGGCGCGAACCGGCATCGAGGGCCTTATAGCTCAGGGTAGTCAGGTCATCGTAACTGCAGGTGCCAAGGGCACCTTGAGTAGACTCCGGCGGGCAATCGAGGCAACGGGCAATTCCGGCATCACCTACGTTCAATCCTTGGCAGCCGATGGTTTCATCGATACCGAAGCCAAGTTTGCTCTGCTCACCGAGCGCGACCTGACCGGCCATGCCAGCGTGGCAGCTGGGCCAAAGTCTGCCAAGCGCCGCCGTAAGGCCATTGACCTAACTGAGCTGAAAGTGGGCGACTATGTGGTCCACGAAAGCCACGGTGTGGGCCGCTTCTTGGGTATGCGTCAACGGCAGGTGGGTCTCAAAGCTAGCAAGGGCACTCGCGAATATTTAGTCGTTGAATATGCGCCTTCCAAGCGTGGTGCTCCCGCCGATAAGCTCTTCATACCGGCCGACCAGCTGGATCAGGTGAGCAAATATATAGGCTCAGAGGCGCCCAAACTCAACAAATTGGGCGGTTCTGACTGGGCGCAGACCAAGGCGAAAGCAAAGAAGCATGTCCACGAAATTGCTCAAGATTTGGTCAAGCTTTACTCGGCCCGTCAGCGCACGCGAGGCTACGCTTTTGGGCCTGACACGCCTTGGCAGAAAGAGCTTGAGGATGCTTTCCCCTATCAGGAAACGCCTGATCAGCTGACGACTATCGACGAAGTCAAGCACGACATGGAACAGTCGATGCCTATGGATCGCCTCATTTGTGGCGATGTGGGCTTTGGTAAGACCGAGATAGCTATTCGCGCTGCCTTTAAGGCC
Source organism: Bombiscardovia apis (assembly GCF_033095945.1). NCBI lineage: Bacteria > Bacillati > Actinomycetota > Actinomycetes > Bifidobacteriales > Bifidobacteriaceae > Bombiscardovia > Bombiscardovia apis. The sequence goes on from NZ_AP026800.1 coordinate 750,028, forward strand.
GTGCAAGATGCTAAGCAGGTGGTGGTCTTAGTGCCGACTACACTCTTAGTGCAGCAGCATTATCAGACCTTCACCGAGCGTTTTGAAGGGTTCCCTGTGCGTGTGGCGCAGATGAGTCGCTTCCAGTCCGCCAAAGAGAACAATGAGACCATAGAGGGCTTGGCTGACGGCACGGTTGATGTGGTGATTGGTACCCATAAGCTGCTCAACCCGCACATCAAGTTCAAAGACTTGGGGCTCATGATTATCGACGAGGAGCAGCGCTTTGGTGTCGAAGATAAAGAGACCCTGAAAGCTATTCGTACCAACGTTGACGTGCTTAGTCTTTCGGCCACGCCCATCCCGCGCACCTTAGAGATGGCTGTGACTGGTATTCGCGAGATGTCGACGCTGGCCACCCCGCCTGAGGACCGCCTGCCGGTTTTGACCTATGTTGGTGTCTATGAAGATGCGCAGGTGACGGCGGCTATTCGTCGAGAGCTTCTGCGTGGCGGGCAAATCTTCTATATTCACAACCGGGTGGAAGATATTGCTAAGATTTCCGCCAAGATTCATGATCTCGTTCCCGAGGCTCGGGTGGCTGTAGCTCACGGCAAGATGGGGGAGAAGCAACTCGACGCGGTGATTCAGAGCTTCTGGCACCGCGATGTCGACGTGCTTGTCTGTACCACGATTGTGGAGACTGGCCTAGATATTCCTAATGCTAATACTCTCATTGTGGATAGGGCCGACCGCTTTGGTTTGAGCCAGCTCCACCAGCTGCGAGGGAGAGTGGGGCGTGGTCGAGAACGAGCCTACGCCTACTTCCTCTACGATCCTTCAAAGCCCATGACCCAGACTGCTCACGACCGCTTGGCTACTATTGCTCAACACACGGCTTTGGGCTCGGGCTACGACGTGGCAATGAAGGATTTGGAGCTGCGCGGCACTGGAAACTTGCTGGGTTCTGAGCAGTCTGGTCACATTGAAGGTGTGGGCTTTGATCTCTACGTACGCATGGTTTCTCAGGCCGTTGAGGCTTATAAAGAGCCCGAACGCAAGGAGCCGGTTTCAGTCTCGATTGACTTGCCGGTGGAGGCTTCCATACCCGTTGACTATATCGATTCCGATAAGCTGCGGTTGGAAGCCTATCGGAAGTTGGCCACAGCCCGCGGTGAGCAGGACTTGCAGGAGCTGTACGAGGAGCTTGCGGACCGGTACGGCACACCGCCTGCCGAGTTTGAAACGCTCTTCTCGGTGGCCCGCCTGCGAGCCAAGGCCCGAGCGCTGGGTATTTCCGAGATTAACGGCCAGTCCAGCCGGGTGCGCATCAGCAAGATTGACATGCCCGAGTCTCTCCAGACGAGGATTGGCAGGATCTATAAGGGTTCGCGCTACCATCCAGTTACGCAGACCCTCCAGATTCCTGCGCCCTTCGCGGGCAGTCTAGGAGCTAAGCCTATGGATTCGGCAGAGATTTTGGCTTGGACCGACGAGCTCTTGGACGATTTGGCTTGGCAACACCAGCCGAAAAAGTAGTCAATAGAGCAAGTGTGAGCGCTCACATTATGGGAGCGTCCTTAGTCCAACAAAGGCACTAGTCTTGAGGGTGTTAGCACAACACAAGTTGTAACCGTAAGGAGAAGTTGTGGCAGCAATTGAAAGCGTGTATGCACGCGAAATTCTTGATTCCCGTGGAAACCCAACTGTAGAGGTCATTCTGCAGACTGAAGATGGTGCTGAAGGCCGCGGCCTGGTGCCTTCTGGTGCCTCCACCGGCGAAGCCGAGGCTTGGGAGCGTCGCGATGGCGACAAGAACCGTTACCAGGGCAAGGGTGTACTCGACGCGGTAAAGGCCGTTAACGAGATTATCGCCCCCAATGTCATTGGAATGGATGCCAGCGATCAGCGTAGCCTCGACGACACGATGATTGAGCTCGACGGCACCCCCAACAAGGGTAAGCTGGGCGCCAACGCCATTCTCGGTGTTTCCTTGGCTGCTCTCTATGCAGCTTCCATGTCTGCAGAGCTTCCGCTTTACCGTTACATCGGCGGCACCAACGGACACATTCTGCCCGTTCCTAACATGAACATCATGAACGGTGGTGCTCATGCTGATTTCGCCACCGATATCCAGGAGTACATGATTTCTCCTTACGGATTCGATTCCTACCATGAGGCTCTGCGCGCAGGCGTCGAGGTCTACCACACCCTGAAGTCTGTCTTGAAGAAGGACGGCTTCAACACCGGTCTGGGCGACGAGGGCGGTTTCGCTCCCAAGATGAAGTCCAACGAGGACTCCCTCAAGTACATCATGGATGCCATTTCCGCCGCTGGCTATGAGCCCGGCAAGCAGATTGGTGTTTCCCTTGACGTAGCCTCCTCCGAGTTTTACAACAAGGAATCCAACAAGTACCACTTCGACGGCGAAGACCGCGATGCCGACTACATGCTGGACTACTACCAGGAGCTCGTCTCCAAGTATCCGCTGGTCTCCATCGAGGATCCTTTCTCTGAAGAAGATTGGTCTGCTTGGCAGAAGATTACTGCTGCCATGGGCGATCAGCTCCAGTTCGTGGGCGACGACCTCTTGGTAACCAACCCCAAGCGTTTGGCCAAGGGCATTGAGCTCAAGGCTGCCAACTCTCTGCTGGTAAAGCTCAACCAGATCGGTACCGTTACCGAGACTCTGGACGCCATCGAGCTGGCCACCAAGAATGGCTTCACCTCCATGGTTTCTCACCGTTCCGGTGAAACCCCTGACACCACCATCTCTGACTTGGCAGTTGCTAAGAACACCGGACAGATTAAGACTGGTGCTCCTGCACGTGGCGAGCGTGTTGCAAAGTACAACCGCTTGCTGGAGATTGAGGAAGAGCTTGGCTCCACCGCTCAGTACGCAGGTTACAGCGCTTTCAAGGCCTGCAAGCAGTATATGAAGTAAGTCGGGACTGGTCAGACTCGGGTGACTGAGTCTGACCGATTCTCACTTTCTACGCCCGTGGCATGTCGAGTCGGCTGCCACGGGTATTTTTATGAGTATGACCAGAGCAAGTCTTCCGCATTCGCGGCGCAATGCACCAAGCAAGGGTTCTTCGCAGCCTAAGGACTCCAAGAGCCAGTCGCGCCGGCGTAGTCAGGGGCCCATATCCTTGTGTATTTCCCTGATTATCGTCTTTATTGGAGCTATTCAGCTGGTCTCAACCTTTCACACCTATGCTGTCAATCTTTCTGAGCTCAATGGTCTTAAAAATCAGCAGGCGGCACTCATATCCCAAAAGCGCGATTTAGAAAACGACATCGCTCGCTGGGATGACAATGCTTACGTTACAGCTCAGGCCCGAGACCGTCTAGGTTTCGTCTTTCCAGGTGAGCAAGCCATTCGCGTGCTGCATCCCGAGGCGGTGACTGGGGAGCAGCCCTCTTCAGCCCAGCGCAAGAGTGCCAATGAGCACAGTCAAGCCCACGCGCCTCTGCCTTGGTATCGAGAAATGGCCTATTCACTTAGTCGTGCCGACACTCCGGCCAATACGAAAACGCCTCAGGAGTCTAGCAGCGGTCAAGGAAGTGGACAGCAAGAATCTCTTCGTACTAGCAAGAATCAAGACCATTCGGGGGAGTAGACTATGAGAACAGACAGCCAAGAGCCGCAGATGGCACTGCCGCCAACCCGTATCGATGAGCTAATCAATCGAACGTTTGAACACCAAGCTAGTGAAGAAGACATTGACGTTGTACAAGCTCAGCTGGGCCGCTATCCGCGTGGCATCGTGGCGGTGGGTGCCCGTTGCGTTTGCGGTAACCCTTTAGCGGTTATAACTCGCCCTATGTTGCCCAAGGGAGTGCCCTTCCCTACGAGCTGCTATCTAACTTCACTGGAAGCAGTAAAAGCCATCTCTCGCCTTGAAGCTGATGGTCTCATGAACCAGATGAACGAGGAGCTAGCCAGCAGCGAAGAGCTCCAGCAAGCTTATCTGCGTGCCCATCACACTTACTTGGCTTTCCGCCATGCTCTTGCCCTGCGATTAGGCGACGACGAGAGCCATATCGAGGGCATTACGGCCGGTGGCATGCCCAACCGGGTCAAGTGCCTACACGCGCTTAGTGCCCAGTCACTAGTCATGGGCCCGGGAGTCAATCCCATTGGTGACCAGGCTTTAGCTGCGGTCCGTGATCAGTTTGATCCGCAAGTTTGCCGTTGCGCCCAACCTTGGCCCTTGATCCGGTCATAAGCATAGGCGGTGAGGCTGCGTGCAGAAGGGGTGCGCTGCGAACCGCTTGCGATCAGGCTGCTCTATGGTGTGCATGCTGAGTGAATTGTGGTGAGGAAAGGATTTCGTACGTTGATGGATGCTGTAACGGTTGCAGGAATAGATTGTGGAACCAACTCTATTCGTTTGATGCTGGCCCAAGTCGACGAGAGCGGTTTGCATCCGCTGTGCCCGCGGACCATGCGTGTGGTGCGCTTGGGGGAAGGAGTCGACCGGGAGCACCGCTTCAGCCAAGCCGCCTTGGATCGCACCTATGCTGCAGCCCATGAGTTCGCAGACATCTTGAAAGAATACCAAGTAGAGGCCTTGCGTTTTGTAGCAACTTCCGCCAGCCGCGACGCCAGCAATAAGGACGAATTTGAAGATGAGATCGAGAGCATTTTGGGCGTTCGACCTGAGGTCATTTCTGGAAACCAAGAAGCGCAGTTGAGCTTTTTGGGAGCGGTGAGCGTTTTAGAAGCCAAGCGTCAGGCCGCTGCGATGCCCAATCCTCCCTACTTGGTTGTGGATTTGGGAGGCGGCTCAACCGAGCTGGTGGTCGGCGGAGATGGGCGCGCTGAGCCTATTGACCAAGCGCAGGCCGGCTATTCGATGGACATCGGTTCGGTGCGGATGAGTGAGCGCCACCTGCTGAGTGATCCCCCAACCCAAGAGCAGATTAACCAAGCTCTTATTGATATCGACCGCAACATTGACCAAGCTTTCCAGGCAGTCCCTGTGCAGAAGGTCCAAACGCTGATTGGCGTGTCTGGTACTGTTACGACGATGAGTGCGCTGGCCTTGGGACTCGATTCTTACGATAGGGATGTGGTCGACGGTGCTCAGGTGCGCGTGAGCGATGCTCAAGAGGCTAACCGGCGAGTGTGGGCTATGAGCAGGCAAGAACGCTCTGAACTTAAGACCATCCATCCTGGTCGTATTGATGTGATTGGCGGGGGAGCATTGGTGTGGAACCGCTTATTGGAGCGCCTACGGCAGGAAGCTCCGGGCTTGAGCTCTTCCTATGTTGCCAGTGAACATGGGCTGCTAGACGGCATAGTGCTCGACCTTGGGCGACACTTATTGGGACACCAATCTTAATAAATTCCGGGCAGTGGGGTATAGTAATCCCGTAGCTAGTTGACTAGTTGGCCCCGGTGGCGGAACGGTAGACGCAGCGGACTTAAAATCCGCCGCTGTAACAGGCGTGTGGGTTCGATTCCCACCCGGGGCACTCAGCGCTGAGGCGCACCTTGTGTGCGTGTAAGCGGTAAGAATACACGTAATTGCTAAAATAGTTTCTGAGTCCACAACTAGCGTTTGGCCCAAGAGCTCGGAGGATGATATGACAGAACAAAGCATGCCTAAGGTCAATGCTGCCTTTGGTGCTTATCCAACCATCGAATTCGAGGGCGCTGCTCCTCAGGGTTTGCGTGTGCAAGAGCTTGTAGAAGGCGACGGGCCTCTGGTTCGTAAGGGAGACACCGTTACTGTGAACTATCACGGCGTGGTCTGGGGTGGCGAAGCTCCTTTCGATTCGTCTTTCGACCGCCATCAGCCAGCAAGCTTTGCCATCGGTGTAGGCCAAGTTATTAAAGGCTGGGACCAGAGTGTACCAGGTCACAATGTGGGTTCACGACTCTTGGTTTCGATTCCTCCGGAGTATGGCTATGGCTCTCGTGGCGTGCCTCAGGCAGGTATTGGGGGAGACGACACGCTCGTCTTCGTTGTCGACATCATATCGACGCGTTGACGCTCTGACTGACTTGCGCCGGTCGGATCCGGCGCTTTCTTATATGTACAACTTGCAGTTAGACCTGCTATAGTTCAGCCTATTGGAGTTATTCGTAGGTCGACATGTGGTAAGACTAGCGGCAGATGAAAGCAATCCAAGAAGATAGCGAGTGTGGTTGGGAAATACTTGCAGACTCGTGAAGGTACAAGGAGGATGTGATGGCAGAGGAAAAGACGATTCTGCTCACACAAGAAGCATACGACAAGCTTGAAGATGAGTTGAAACATCGCCAAGGTGAGTATCGTGATGAGATTACCGAGCGTATAGCTGCGGCTCGCGCAGAAGGTGATTTGAGCGAAAATGGTGGCTACCAGGCCGCTCGCGAGGAGCAAGGTAAGAACGAGGGCCGTATCAACGAGCTCATTGTGAAGCTGCGCAATGCTAAGATTTTGAAGGCCCCCAAGGCCGGAACGGTTGGCAACGGCTCTATCGTGACTCTCGATTTAGCTGGCAACGAGATGGCATACGTGTTGGGATCACGCGATATCGCCGTGGCAACGGACTACGAGGTTATTAGCCCCGAGTCTCCCATTGGTGCCGCAATTATGGGTCACAAGAAGGGCGACTCAGTCTCCTATAAGACCCCGAACGGTAAAGAAATTGCCGTAACGATTAAGGATTCGCAGCCTCTACAATAGGTGCGGATATACATAAGAGGCCGGCGGCTTCACCTGTTACAGGTGGAACACCGGCCTCTTAGCTGTTCATCTGCCGGGTTTACATTAGGTGGCAGACCACCAAGTAGATAGCGACGACATGGCAGGCGTATCCTGCAACGGTTCCGCAGTGGAAGATTTCGTGGAATCCGAAAATTCGCGGCCAAGGATCGGGCTTGCGAAGAGCGTAGACTACGGCTCCAGCAATATAACACACTCCGCCAGCGATGAGCAGCCACACAACCGCCGGTCCTGCTGACGGTGACTTCCAGAAAAGGTCGAGGAAACCCACTCCTGCCACACCAAAGATGACGTAGACGGAAGTGTAGAGCCAGCGGGGTGCTGAAATCCAAATCACGTGTATAAACATGACGACGACAGTTGCCGACCATATGCCTATTAGAATAATGCGTCGCCAGAAGGGGTCAAGGGCAAATGAAATAGGAGTATATGTACCGGCAATCAGAAGAAAAATATTGACATGGTCTAAGCGCCGAAGCACGTCGGTAACCCGTGGCGACCAGTCGCCCAAGTGGTAGAGGGCGGAATTGCCGAAGAGCGCTAGCGAGCAGACCATAAATACGGCGCATGCCCACTTGAGGCCGGCTCCAGGGCTAATGCAGATAAGGACGATACCAGAAGCTAGGGCTAGGGGAGTGGCTACGGCGTGAATCCAACCGCGCAGCATGGGCTTTGGGCGTCCGTGAACGTCGAGACGCACCTTGCGCTCAAGCTCTTCAACGGGCAAGCCCTCGATTTTTGCAGCTTTGAGTTCTGCTTTCTCGACTATACGTGTGGACCGGGCCTGGGCCTTGGTGCGCACAGCTGCCGCCTTGGCTTTCAAATGCATCTCTCGAGCAATTTGCGCCTGCTCGCGGGCAGATAAAAGTTCTTGCCTGCGTTGCTCTCGTTTGGCTGCTACAAGTGGGTCTACCGACTCGTTAGGCTCTTGCGACATGATGCTCCTTATCGGACTACCTTGATCGTAGAAGCGTGCTGTAACTCCTTTTATTCCTTTAGTCTATCGCTAGGGCCTTATCCTGTCTGTTCTTGTCTCTAGTGGTGTGCGTATTCAGCTCGCTTTTCCCCGAGCGCAAGCTGTGTTGTGGCGCTGACTCGGCTATGATATAACTATGGCTGATTTTTCTGAGATACTCACTTCTTTTTCTGACTTTAACGAGAACGACCGTGAGTGGCTTCATTTGCTGGTGGCCGATTGGCAGGTCATCGCAGATTTAAGTTTTGCTGACTTGCTGCTCCTGCTCAAGCGTGAAGATGGTCGCTATGTGGTGGCTGAACAATGCCGGCCTTCTACGGTTATGTCTCTGCGCACCGAAGATGTTGTGGGCGATCTAATCCCTGAGGACCGCCAAGCCGAGCTTGATACTGCTATGGAGGCTAAGACTGTCTTACGCTCCAATAAGATGCGAACGGTAGGCAAGGCCACGGTGTGCGATGTATATGCGCCCATCCGCCATCAGGGTAAGACCTTGGGGCTAGTGGCGAGGGAAACCAATATGGCGACTAGGGAGTCGAACGGCCGTTATGAGAGTGAGAGCATCAACGCAGGTAAGGCTCTTTTTGAAATGGTCACCCGGGGGCAGTTCCCCTATTCGGATTCGGTGATGAATCAGCGGCATAACGCTCGCGTGGCCGACGGTTTTATCGTCCTCACTGCGGGTGGTATTGTGCGTTATGCTTCGCCCAATGCCATTTCGTGTTTTAGACGTCTTGGTTCTGTCGAGACTATGCCAGGCCAGTACTTAAGTGAGATTGGTACCTCACTTATCCGTCAGAATGACCCCCTGCCTGATTCATTGCCCTTGGTACTCACCGGCAAGGCAGCTGTTGATTCTGAATTAGTGGTTAATCGCTCGGCAGTATCTATGCGCTCATTGCCGCTGTATGGCAAAGATGGACGCATCGGCGGCATTGTCTTGTGCCGCGATGTAACTGAGCTGCGTCGGCGTGAGAAGGAACTGCAAACCAAGGATGCCACTATATCTGAGATTCATCACCGGGTGAAGAATAACTTACAGACGGTGTCAGCCCTGCTACGGTTGCAGAGTCGGCGGACCAAGCAGCCCGAGGTGCGCAAAGAACTTGAGGAAGCTCAACGCCGTGTGCAGACGATAGCGGTTGTACACGAGGGATTGAGCCAAACGGCAGATGAGATTGTCGATTTCGACAAAGTCATCGCCAACCTTCTCAAGTTGAGCGTGGATTTGGCTACGACTGCTGACCAGAAAATTTCGATTTCTTATATCGGCAAGTTCGGTATGATGCCTGCCCAAGATGCAACCCCGCTCTCGCTTGTTTTGACTGAGCTTATCAACAATGCAGTCGAGCATGGCTTTGAGGGGCGCAAGGAGGGGCATATAACCATCTCTGTGGGCCGCGGGGGAGACAACCTAAATGTGGTTGTTGAAGATGATGGTAACGGTTACGACAGCGAATCTAGGGCAGGTGTGGCACGCACGTCTGGCTCTGGTTTGGGTACGCAGATTATTAGCACTTTTGTGACCAACGATTTCGGTGGCACTGTGCGTTGGGGGCCGCGGCGTGATGGTGGCACTCGTGTGGTCATCAATATTCGGCTCCGCGTAGCTCAAAAAGCTAGCGAGAAAAGTCGCTAAGGAGATAAGCAGGAGGGAGGGCCGATGTAAACCGGCCCTCCCTCCTGCTTGAATTTGTATATGAGTGCTAATAGCGAGCACTTCTACTTTGCTTAAACCTGTTGCATAGCCTGCGTGCGGCGGGCACGCATGGCTCTACGCTTCAAAGCCCTACGCTCATCTTCACTCAGGCCACCCCACACGCCGTAATCTTGGTTGGTGTCCAGAGCACACTTCAAACATGCATCGATAACTTCGCAGGTACGGCAGACGGCCTTGGCCTCTTCAATCTGCTGGTACGCTGCTCCAGTATTACCTACTGGGAAGAACAGCTCCGGATCCTTGTCTCGGCACGCTGCCTTGGCTCGCCAATCAAATGCGCTGCTCATGCTGATGTAACCCCTACCTTCCGCCAGTTTTACTGGTACTTCAGTTCATTCACTTATTATAGGGAACCACGATTAGCGCAACTTTTCAAGACTTTAGGGAAAAATTAGTCTGAGAGCACTGGATCAACTGAGATTTACCCTGCTTAATGAGCACAGCACGACCGGCGATAGAAGCAACATTACTGTCTAAACGCTGTACAAGAGGGCTAGGAATGCCTGCCATGAGATCGTCGGCCCGTTGGCCGCTGGGGAAGATAATCTGGGTTGGAAAGCGTTCAGGCTGGCGCAAGTACCGTGTAGATTCAAGACTCACTAAGACCGTGCGCGCAGGATCGGCCACGGCCTCTTGCAAACGTGTTGCCAGCGGGTCTTGGTTGAAGGGGTCCATCAGGTCATCTGCGCCGTCTAGCAGCCAAATCGAGCGAGGTGCTAGGGGAGGGGCCAAGGCTTTCTGCCTCGCCACCCGGGCTTTCCCGATACCAGCCGGCTCTCGTCGGGGAGGTACTCGTATTTGCCGATGCTCGGCCGTGCGCCCAGTACAGTCACTATAGGTCAGATGTAAGGCCTGATGTAAACTGGTTTGCGCAGCCAACCCAGCAAGTTGTGCGCACATAAGCTGTAAAAGTGTCGTTTTGCCTCGTCCCGCAGCACCGATAATAGCGATGTTACCGTGCAGAGGCAGGCAGCATGGTTCGAGGCGGACTCCATCATCGGCTAATCCTAAGACCAAGCAAGGGTTGCCATTCTTCCAAGTGATGAGCGATGAGAGGCTGTCTCGACAACTGGCAGACAAGACTTTCGGCAATGCAGGGGTAAAGAGGGCTGTGGCTGGTTCTATCGCACTAAAGTGGGCAGCGATACAAATGTGTTCAACGAGCGCATCAGGATTTGCGCAATAGGCGCAGCGGAAAGCCTTGAGCTGGTCCCCGTCGCTATACAAGCCAACTCCTGGCGTATGAGGGCTTATCTGGGCTGCGCAGGATGTTCCCAAGAGTTCCTTGGATTGCAAACTGTCTCGCACCCGTAAGCTAATGCTCAAATTCATATTGGCCTTCATCTGCGTACTAACCTGGCCCATGGGATTTTGCGTGCATGCCACAAGATTCATGCCCAAGGAGCGGCCCAGCGAAGCTAGCTGCACCAAATGATCCATATAGTCCGGAAGTTGTTGTCGCAAGGCTTGGAATTCGTCGATAACCACCATCAAGCGAGCGGGTGGGCAAGGCAAGTCGGCTGTGCTAGAAACTCCCTCGTTTGCCACTAGTTGCTCCCGGCGTTTGAGTTCGCGCTCAATGCCATCGATAGCCCGCGCCGCCGCCTCAAGGTTCAAATCCGAAACTGAACCTACGGTATGGGGTAGCCTGCTTAACTGGCTAAAGGCTGATCCGCCCTTAAAATCTAAGAAAATGAAGTTGATAGCGCTCGGAGGTAGTTTACCTGCAAGAGCCAAGCACCAATCTTGTAGTAGCACCGATTTACCTGAACCAGTTGTGCCCGCCACAAGCGCGTGGGGGCCCTGGCGGGGAAGGTCAAGTTCGAAACTGCCTTCCGAAGCGCTACCTAGCTTTACACTGTACCGGTCAGGATCGTCCCCTCCATTGTGCGCTTGACTGTCTTGCTTCAGCCATTCTCCTACGATGCCCTGCCACAGAGCACCACCCTGGGGCACTACTTGAGAAGCAGCAAGCAAACTTTCTACATCGCTGACCGGCAGTTCGCCGAGTTGTGCAAGCAGAGCTTCATCTTCTTGTGCCTCATGGGGTAAGGGTGAGTGCAAAGTCCGGGGAGTGCCTGTACGAGTTCCGCCATTGCCTGTCTCCTGGCGTTGGTTGAGTATTTGTACCAGACTCATAGCAGCGGCCGCCAAAACGCTGGGAGCCAATAGTGCAGCGTAGAGCCAATTACCTTGAGCGCCCATTAATACAATCATGCCGACTTGAGCGAGAATAGGACTAGTCTGCGCAAACATCGTGAGACGGGCCAAGCGTACTCGCACCCGCTCTTGAACTTGGCTAGTATTGGTTTGTTGACCTGAAGAGGCGGTAGAGGTCTGTGGGGTACGTGTCATAAGCCTTATTGTGGGCTAAACGATTGATGAATACCAACCAGCAGAGGCAATGTGGTCGAATGTGAACAAGGCCTAGAATTGCGGGAAAACGCTTGTGCTACATGCCCCCCACGGTACCGGTTTCGTGGGTACCGTCGTTGAGCTGGGTAAAGAGGTCCAAGTTGCGCTTAGCGTCGAGTAAGACAGTAGAGCCCAAGCCGCCGGGGTAGTAGTCTGGATCGGTCCAATACACGGAACCGTTCACGCCTTTTTCGCCAGAGGCATCGCGGAAGGCGAGCACCATGCGGGCAAGAATCCAAGGATTGGTGCTTTCGTCTACAATAACCGCTCCTAGCGATGCTTTGGCCAGATTTGAAACATGCGAAGGATTGACGAGACTCTTGGGAGAAGCTGCCTTTTGAGCAATGGCGGCAATCACCTTGCGTTGGCGTTCGGCTCGGCCGAAATCGCCCTTGGGGTCGGCATAGCGCATACGGGAGAAGGCCAAAGCAGTGCCACCGTCGGCATCATGGCAGCCGGCGGTCCAATTCAAACCGGAATAAGGATCGTCGACCGTCTGGTCGTAGCACAAGTTCACGCCTCCAAGAGCATTGACAACACCTTCTAGACCGCCAAAGCGAATAAGTACGGCATGGTCGATTTTGTGTCCAGTAATAGCTTCCACTTGGCTGGTCAGTGCCCTGTATCCGCCCAAATTTGCTGCGGCGTTAATCTTCATTCCCTCGCCGTTGACCGTTACCAAGGAGTCACGGGGAATGGAAATAAGCGAGGCTGCGCCGTGGCGGGGCTTGGTCAGTACTAAAATGGTGTCGGTGCGGAATCCTGGAGCATCGTCATAGGTGCCGGTACCTTCTGTGCCGTCGCGCTCGTCTGATCCAAGAATAAGCCAGCTGGTAGCAGTGCCCGAAGCCATGTCGGTCAGCATATCTTTGTGCTGGAGCTGCTTGTCAATCCAAGACCAAGTGCTCACCGCGCTAAAAGCACCTACAGCCAAAATCAAGACCAAAACTGCAGCCACTATCTTGCGGGCCCTATGCTTATGCGGCTTGCGAACCGCTGCTATCGATTGCGGACGCTGCCCTGAGTTATAAAGGGCTGCCTGGTGCGCTGGTCGGCTAGGAGCTGCTTGGCGAGAGGAGCCGCTAGAGCGTCGGGCTGGCTGCTGCACTCGTGCCGCTTGCGCAGGTGCTATCTGAGGCCGTCCGGAAGAGCGCCGGGGCTGAGATGGAACCTGGGCAGGTTGGCTGGCATGCTTGCCCGAATCGGGCGAAAAGCTGGGCAGTGTACGCGAAGGCTGGGCCTGCGAATTGGAATGAGTCCGACTACTTCTTGGACTGCTGTGCTCGCTTGAGGATGGTGCAGGGGAGGTGCCTCTCTTGCTGCGCTGTGAGCTTCCGGTGGGTAGGAAGGAGGGCGGCTTCTGATTGGGCTCTTTGCCCCGCTCTCGCTCACTCATCAGCTTCTATCCTCTTTCTCTGTTTCCCCGTATTCTCCTAGCATCAGACTTACATATTCGTCTGATGCGCCGGAGTATCTCCAACTATTTCTGTGCAGGAACAGCACATACAGTAGTGGAAAGGTAACGATCTGCAATACCGATGTATTGCCCAGTGTTGGCATCGCGAATTGTGCCATCCTCGGGGTCAACGGTGCCACCAGTAACCGGATCAATGAGCTGATCGCCTTGGTGTATAAGACCGGTCTTGGGATCTGCTTCCGGTTGAGAGGCGCTAGGCGAGACAGCAGCTGCGTCTTCGCTATTCGCATCGGGCGTTGTTGATTGGTTAGCTGATGTGCTGTTGTCGGGGGAATGGTCCTTATATATATGCTCATCAGTTAACGGCTTTTCGGCCTTGAGTGTATCCCACACGTCTTGAGCTTCCGAAGCCCAGACCACGCGGGCTAGCGGATTGAGCGGATCGGGCTTAACCGGGAGCGTACGCGAATAAATGTGGGAAGAATTTATACTCTTCAAAGAATCCGCTAAACCATACAGGGTTGTAATGCTGCCTAAATCTTCTGAGAATTGCAAAGCATTTAACGAGGTTTTAGCCAGCTGATACATGCTTCCGAAGTTGGAATAGATATTATTGTGTTGGGCTTGATTCATTAAAGTTTTAATCAAATACTGCTGGCGGGTGGTACGCATAATATCCGAGCCGTCAGTACCGGTGCCGTGGCGCATGCGGGCGTATTGGGTGGCGTTGGTGCCATCGAGATGCTGCAAGCCTTTGTGGAGATCAAGACCGGTGTAGTCGTCTTTAGTATTGACAGGAATGCATATGTCGACACCGCCTAAGGCATCAATCATATCTTTCATACCGTTAAAATCGGCGACGACAAACTGCTGAATATCCAAGCCGGTTAAAGCATTGACCGCAGTTAAGGAGCAGGAGGCAGCAGAGGCGATGTCGCCGCCTTCTTGGTAGCCGGTAGCAAAGATGGAATTAAACATGACATACGGGCGGGCGGGAATCGTGGTGCCCTTGCTGGTTACACAGGCAGGAGCATTCACCATAGAATCTCGAGGGATGGGAACCATATTAATGTAGCTACGGTCTGCTGAAATTTGCGCCACGATTGCTGTATCCGACTGATGGTTGCCGGCATCTTCTAAATCTCCGCCACCAATAGCGGCATTTGCGGCACCTTCTCTCGTATCTTGGCCTAATACCAAAATATTAAGAGTTTTCCCTTTGTAAATATCTTCCGGGTCAGTGGTTTTGTTGCCGGGAACAAGTGGAATTTTAGGAACTTTATGTAGGCTGCCCATTGTTTCGATAACGGCTGCTGCTGCAAAGGAAGAGGCGAAAGCTAATACAGCGCAGATGCTGATGAGCACGCCATTACGCACACGGTGAGACACCTTAAAGCCGAGCGAGTGACGTGGGCCCATGCTCGCTTTGCCTCTAATGTTGGGTACACCGTGGCTGTCTTTCTTGTGTGAGGTCACGTTTGCGCCTTCCTGACCACTCCAGTAGAGTTCACCGTTGCTGTGCGCGAAGACGAACAGGCCCAAACATGGATGCCTTCAGCGCTTATACATCAGCTAATTGTAAGTCCTGCGGTATCCAGTTTGCTGATTTTGACTGGTAAAAGTGCCTCATTTGGCGTCTTTCAGAGGGCTGAGCCTCCTAGAAAAGTCGCTAAAACCCTAGTCCTGCAAGGTGCTTTGTGGGCTAAGGGCGCGAATGTGAAAAATGTGCAAGAAACGAGTACAGAGTTTCGTACGGTAGGGTCTTGCGTAGACTGGATTCTATGAATTCGTCCACTTCAATAGTTACTGACGTTCAACAGGTCCTCGCCGGCGCTATAGCTGCGCGACCCCAGTCGACCCGGCAAGAGGTGGACTCGTCGGTGGCTGCCGTCATTACCGCCCAGGCTGACATGACCTACTTGCCGCAGACCTTGAGCGCGGTTTTGGCTCAGCAGCTGCTACCGGCAGTCATTGTGATTGCAGACTGTTCGGGGGCCACCAGCGAGCCTTTATCATCTCGCATTCATCTCGAGCCCATTGCCGGCCGCCCACAGACCCTACGCTATGTTGATGTCGAAATAGTTCGCGCCCACGGTGCCTCCTCCTTCGGCGACGCTGTTCGCAAGGCTTTGGGTTACGCCCATCTGCCTCAGAGCGTACGGGCCCTATGGCTTCTTCACGACGATTCAAAGCCCTTAGACAAGCATTGCCTAGAAGCGCTGGCCGAAACATGGCGCGACACGCCGACAGCCTCCCTCTTAGGAGCCAAGCAGCTCGACTGGGAAGGCTGCGGCTTACACAACGTGGGATATTACGCCGCTCGAGGCAGGATTAACAGCCTAGTTGTCGACGGCGAGCCCGATCAAGAACAGTACGATGCCCGTCAAGATGTTTTCGGCGTTTCTCTGGCCGGAGCCTTGCTCCCCCTGCAAACCTTGCGAAGCATGTCTGATTTAGGCTCTTGGGCTGGCACATTTGGCCAATCTGCTGATTTCTCTCGCCGCGTCTGCCTCTCTGGAGGTCGTGTCGTGGTGGTGCCCTCGGCCCGTATCGGCCATTGCCGGGCCCGTTATGAGGGTCTACGAGACAAGTCGGGCCAGGGGGAGCGCAAGCGCGAGCCCCGTGACAGCTCCATGCAGGTCATCGACGCTCGTGAAACATATCTATATGCTGGCCACCGTGCAATTTTGTGGCCGCTTATTTGGCTCTTGCGCTTGGTCGGAGCTCTGTGGTTTGCGGCCGTACGTTTGACGGCTAAACAGCCTTACGCAGCTATCTGCGAGCTGTGCAGCCCCTGGCGTGTGCTAGCTCGTTTGGGTAAACTTCTTGCTGCCCGTCGCCACTTAAATCAAGTAAGTACTACTACTTTGGCCCGATTGGAACCATTGCAAGCCAATAGGCAGCAGGTGAAGCAGTGGCAGTTGCGAGTAAAAGCATATGAGGATCAGCTCAATCATCCTCTGCTCAATAATTTAGCCCGTGCGCACCTGCGGCACCAGCAGCGCATTCGCCTATATTGGGCACTTGCCATGACCGCTCTCGTGTGCGCTGGCACAACAGTTGCCTCATGGGACACCCTGAGAGGACTATTCTCGGGTGGTAGTTTGCACTCGGACTATCTCCTGGGCTCAGCAGCAGACCTGTCGAACCTGCTACAGACAGCCACCGTGCCTTGGACTTGGGGCGTTGGAGTTGGCGCTCCAGCAGCACCAACTCCCTTCTTCTTGGTATTGCTACCAGTAGCGATAGTTGCCGGCGGTAGCGTTTCTGCAGCCCTCGCCATCGTGTACTTCCTCTCTATTGCGCTTTCGGGGCTTTCATTCTGGGCGCTTGCTGGCATTTTCACTCGTTCGAATCCCATTCGCGCCCTCTCTGGTTTACTTTGGTCAGCCCTAGCGTTTGCCCTGCCAATCAGCAGCAGTGGCGATTTGCCGAATCTCGTAGTGATGGCTTTCATGCCGGCCGCTTTTGCCTTTACCTTCAGAGCCGTGGGCATGTATTACACTGAGCAGCCCGCCCAGCCCCACCCTTCAGTGCGCAATGCAGCCTGCGCTGCCCTGTGCTTTACAGTCGTAGTTTTGGCAGAGCCTCAGCTCTTGCTGGCTTTGGCGGTAGTCTTTGTGCTCTTCACTATCTTGGTTGAAAGCCATCGGGTTATGTTGGTGCTGATTCCGCTGCCTGCTGCTTTAGCTATCTCGCCCACGTTGATCAATACTGTAGTCCATATGAATGAGGGCAACTGGCGTCAGCTCTTTGGGGATGTCACTATTCCAGCCGTAGCGCGTTTTGGTCAGCCTAGGGCGGCGAGTGTGAGCGAGATTACGGCATCACTGCTCGACCTTCACTTCTCTGGTTCAATCACGTCTTGGCTCACTAGCAACAGTTGGCAGAGTCTGGCCTTACTTATCTCGCTCGTTATTATTGGCATCATTGCTTTGGTGAGTTTGTGCTTGCCATCTATTTCGCGAGTTTCGCGTCTTATGTGGTTCCTCTCTATCGTGGGTGCAGCTTTGGCTATGGTGTCCACTTGCCTTGCTGTCGGGCAAGACGGCTCTTTGCCCGCAGCTGGCTCTCCGTTGCCTGGTCTGCTGCTTGCTATGCTGGGCTTGCTGTCTTGCGTGGCGATGATGGCTGGCGGGGCGGTGCGGCCTTTTGAAACGCTTAATGTGCGCCGACAGAGTGCCTACCATGCTTATGCGGCTCTGGACAATCGAACTTCGGCTGCTGATGTGCAAGCGCAAGCCCGCCAAGCCCTTGAGCAAGACCCGGCAGTGCAGGAGCACTCTGGTAATTTTGCCGCACTCAACCAGCGTTGGACTGTCCAACGGGTGGCCCGGACTTTCTTATCCTGTGTGCTGCTGTTGGTGCTGGCTGCCACGAGTGCTGGTGGCATGAGCCGCTCAATTGCGGATTCAAGTTTGCGAGCTGACACCGGCGGCTTGCCCATGGTGGCTGTCGATTATTTGAACAGTTCCGACCGCCATCGGGTACTTGCACTGAGCCCTGTTAGTGAGCAACAGGTAGGCTATAGTGTAATGCGCACCGGCCGCGGAGACATCGTTGATGTTTCTGCTGCTTCTCAAGCCTTGCGTTTGGGAGGTCGTACTGATCAAGCTGAGCACAATCTTTCTACTGCTGCTGCCGATTTGATGGCACGCCCAAGCGCTGATGCTATCGAAAGCATTAGCAAGCTTGGCTTCGGAGGCATTTTCGTTCCTACAATTCAGGAAAGAGCCCATGTAGGAACTTCGCCTACCGACGTACTCACCTCTAATCTCACTGCTTCCGACGGTACTCAGCAGGTAGTTTCTGGCACTTCCGGCACTTATTTCCGGCTCACCTTAGTTGATGCAGACCGTCAGGGTGTTGAGGTATCTGGGGAGCAGGCAGCCTCCAGTTTGTGGTGGCGTTCAATCTGGCTGTGGTCTGTAGGACTACTGGTATTGGCTTACTGCTTGGTAGCTCTACCACGCTGGCGGTTCGCAGAAGGGGGACTAGCATGAGTAAAAACAAGCAGGGACTCGAATCGAAGTCGACACAATCTCGCTGGTGGCAGATGCTGACTGGTGCACTCACAGCTCTGATTATCATTGCTTTGTCGGTTGCTGTGATGGTGTTCAAGCCGCTTTCATCTACGATTGATGTTGGACACTTACAAGATACCGGCGTCAGAAATGTTAGTCAGCTCAACTCAACTGCATACTGCCCGGGCAGGATGGCTTTGGCAGATACCACTGCTTTTGGCGAGGTGAAACCTAGCGAGGGCAATATCGCCTCGGCCAGTCGTTTCGTAGCCTTTGGTCCTGTCTACAGTTCTACCGTTTCTGCGCTTTCTGGCTCGGGTCGGGAGCAGTTAGCAGACCATGATTTAGACGATGATGAACCGGTGCAGGCATGGTCTGGTTCTGCCGACAAAGGTGCGAGCTTACACCGCACTCAGCTCCTGCAGGCAGCACAGGGCGCTGGCGCAGCCGGGTCTGTGGTTTCTTGGGCTAGCCAAGGCGATTTGAAGGGTGTACAGGCAGCTTCTTGTCTTACTGCAAGTTTTGAACATTCATTCCTGCTGCCGTCAACTCAGCAGGGTTGGTCCCAGCAGCTGGTGGTCTATAACGCTTCGACCAAGGCCACGAGTGTCAATATCGAAGCTTATGGCAGTAAGGAGTCGGGCAAACTTGCTCTGGCTACTAGTGGTGGCATGGTGGTGAAAGCTACGAGTGAAGCCACCTTCGATATTGCTGCCGCGGCTCCAGAGCAAGATGGTATCTTAGTGCGTGTGTCTGGTACTGATGCGCCGGTGGCTGCTATGGTGCGAGTCAGTGCGATGGCGGGTACTCAATCTAAGGGTTCCGATTTTGCTATGAATGCTGGCAAATCCGCACGGCACGTTGCGCTGGCAGGCCTCGAAGCTGGTGATCAAACTAGGGTTTTGTTGGCTGGTCAGTCTAAGGGCAAGGTTCGAGTTTCTTGGGCTAAGCCCGACGGCTTGCACGAAGCGCAAACAGTGAATATAGACTCCCAAAAGGTTGTCAGTGTTGATTTGGGAGTTGCCCCAGATGACGTCGCGGGCTTACAGATTGAGGCTGATACTGCGGTGTATGCTGCGGCTCAAGCCACTCGCTCTGGAGACGAGGACCAGGCCGACTTTGCTTTCATCACTGCAGTCCCGGCTACCAAGGTGAGCGCTATGGTCCTGCCTGAGCATAGTGTCGGGCGCATCTTGCTGATGAACCCTGGCAAGAGCGAGGCGCGCGCTCACTTGTATGGTTTCGACGGTGAGGGCAGGTATGCAGCTAACCGACAGGTAGATATACAGCCTGGTGAAGGCATTGGCCTCGATCTCGACGAAATCGGCAAGAATGTAGCTATCGTGCGTTTGGAAGATGACAGCAAACAGCTAGTTTGGAATATGCGTGTGGGCACACCAGATGTGTCTGAGGCCAACGTGGCGGGGCTAGCCTTGTTGCAGCCTACCAGCTTGATGCCGCAGACGCTTACTGTACGTGCCCAGCCTACTCAAGGGCTCGTGCAGTAGGCCTTCCTCTTATACGCCCCAAGAAGGGTCGAGGTCTTCGGGGTGTTTGCCGTATAGCTCTGCTAGGCGCAGCACCATCTCATCGCGAATAATAAATTGCATCTCGAGGCGGCCGTGAGCCTTGCCTTGTATGGGCATGCGGTAGAGGACCACGCGAGCTGGAATGCCTCGGCTGGCGGGGAATGCTCTTGAGAGCGCGCAGGGCTCTTCGTCCCAAGGCAGCGGATCCGAGGGAGGCACATCTTCGACTGCGAACTGTACAGAGCGCATGTATTGTGGCCAAGCAGCGTCTAAGCGTTTCATGTGTGAGGCTACCAAAGCGTCGAAAATGCCTGCTTTTGTTCGCGAGCGAGGTATGCGGGTGCCGAAGGTGGGTCGTCGGATGCCTCGGCCGTGAAGGTCTCTGTAGCTGCCTTCTTGCCAGGGTAGCGGTGTGGAATTCATGCATACTACTCTAACCAGCTGTCCTGATATGTGTTTTTTGCTACGATAACGAAGGTTACTGCTTCTGCATACAAAAGGAGTTGGCATGGGCGAACAAGACCAGCAGGCACTCGTAGTTCCTTCTTGGCGGCAGCAAGATTTGGCTGCCTTATGTGCGCGCACCCAATTGATGGCCTTCGACCTAGATACGACGCTGGCTCGCTCAAAAACTCGAATGAGCAATCAGATGGCCCTCCAGTTTGCGGCCTTGACCCATCTACGCCCAGTTGCCATCGTTTCGGGAGGCCGCTTTGAACAATTCCGCGACCAAGTTCTAGCCGCGCTCCCAGCAGATACCAACTGGTCTCAGCTCCACCTGATGCCTACTTCAGGAACTCGCTACTATCGTTGGGATGGCAACGATTGGGAGCAGGTATATGCTCATGATTTAAGTCCTGAGGACCGTATGGCAGCTATGGATAGCCTTGAGCAGCGGGCTAAGGAGTTGGGCGCTTGGGAAGAGCATACTTGGGGTCCGCGCTTAGAAGACCGCGGCTCGCAAATTACCTTCTCCGCCCTTGGCCAGCAGGCACCGGTTGAGGCTAAAGAAGCTTGGGATCCGACTAACGAGCGCAAGAATGCTCTGGCTTTGGCCGTAAGCCAAGACCTGCCTCACTTGCAGGTGCGCTCTGGCGGTTCAACCAGCGTCGATATATCTGCCAAGGGCATTGACAAGGCGTATGCGGTTGGGCAGTTGGCACGTATTACTGGCGTGCCGGTAGCACATATGATGTTTGTGGGCGACCGCATGGATTCTGATGGTAATGATTATCCGGCAGCGCTGGCAGGCACCATGGCACTGCGGGTGAGCGATCCCGACGACACTCTCGAATTGCTTGGGCAGGTCGAGTCCCTGCTTAAGGCTTAGGTGGATAAGCGGTCACATTCGACCACAAGGGTCTGCCGGGCTAGGAGCGCTGTCTTTCCTGCTATAGGCTCGCGGGTATGGCAAGAGGATTGAACGTTGTACTGCAAGCGGGCTTGAATGTATTACGGCAGATGCGAGATGTACTCATGCCTCGGGGCTGCGCGGGGTGTGACCAGCCTGACCAAGTGCTGTGTCCGTGCTGTTTTGAGCGTTTTCACCACTACGAAACGTTTGATTCTGCTGGATTTGAGTGGGCGATTGGTTGTACCTGCGCCGCATATTCTGGGCCGGTTCGTCGCTCTATCTTGGAGTGGAAAGATCACGACGATAGGGAAGTGACCCGCGAGTTTTGCGCTATTGTGGCAGACTTGGTAGAGCGCATTAGTCCGATGCTTGCTGACCAAGCAGAGGCTAGGCTGCTCCTCGTGCCGGCTCCTTCTTCGAAACAATCTCTTCGCCGGCGGGGGAGAGTCCATCTGTGGCCTTTGGCCCAAGCGGCTGCCGCTCGTTTGCAAGATTACGGTTACCAGGCTTATGCGCAGCAGGTCTTGTCTATGCGCTCAGTTTCGGGTAAGGCGGTGCAACTGCGGGGTGCTGCTGCTCGTGCCCGGCGGGTGAGTGGTCATATTCAAGTTACACCAGGCAAAGATGTGGCCGGGCAGGCCATCATCCTTATCGACGATATAGTGACTACGGGTTCCACTGCCCGCCAGTGCGCCGCTGTCTTGCGTGAGGCGGGGGCAAAGCCTCTGACAGTGTTGGCTCTAGCTAGAGCAGGGGAGCGCTCTCAAGGAGATTTATCTTCTGTATGCGACTGATTTAGGAGCAGTAGTCGAGCTAGTGAGCACGGACAGTTACCATTTCTTCCCAGCGGGTAGTGGGCCTAGCTGAGAGCATTTTACGATTCATGGCCCAGTGCCCGCCGGTATCTGCATCTTGCCTGCCAGCTCCGCGAATACCGCCGTACCCGATGCCGACATGGAAGGGGCCGAAGCGACGGGCCGCCTCCTCTAAAACAGGACCTAGTCCCGGGTCGCGTTCGGCAGCTAACCCGTCTAACGTTTGGAAAGCATCAGCATCTTGCAGGTCGAGCAACACCACTCCGGCTCGAATGTAAGGGGCATGAGGGTCAATTCGGTCTTGTAGGGCTCTGCGAGCTGCCCGCGTGATAATCATAGGATTGTCACAGGGGTCTTCCAAGCGTATTGTGTGGCTGCAAGCTGTGTACCGGTAGGAGGCATAGGGGCTGGTAGAGCAGAAAGCTCGAACCTGGGAACATAAGCTGCCCTGTCGGCGTAGGCGGGTGCAGGCTTTCTGAGCGTAGACGCTCAGGGCTTGACTTAAGGTATCAAAGCCCACAACGGGATCGGAAAACATGCGTGAGCACAGAATCTGCGTGGTGCGCACGCCGCTGTTGGCGTTTTCCTCATTTTCGACTGCTGGTATGCCTCGAAGCTCTAAGACGGTGCGTTCTAGGGTGACGGAGAAGCGGCGGCGGATGGTAGTTGGATCGGCATTTCGTAGATCTAAAGCGCTAATGATTCCCATGCTTTCAAGCTTGCGGGTCAGCCGGCGGCCTACGCCCCAAATGTCTCGTATAGGCACGGATTCGAGTATGTGGTCACCGTACCGGCGGTAGATACGGCTCCATAGGGTGATACCGGCCGAAGAAGGGTGGCTCTTGGCCCAGTGGTTGGCCACTTTTGCCAAGGTTTTAGTAGGGGCAACTCCCACGCTGACTGGTATGCCGACACTACGGAGAACTTCCTCGCGCAGGCGGGAGCAAGCATCAAAGGTAGCGTCGTCATCCCATAAGCTCAGCATGAAGCACTCGTCGATAGAATAGACCTCTTGCTCGAGGAAGAACTGCTCCATAATGCCCATCATCCGGTGGGAGAGGGAGGCATAGAGCTCATAGTTAGAGCTACGAGCGATGACTCCATCTAGGCCCGCCTGTTCCTTGATGGTGAACCAAGGAGTGCCGTTGGTAATGCCTAGCTTCTTGGCAGCGGGACTTCGGGCCACCACACAGCCATCGTTGTTGGACAGCACCACGACTGGTTTGCCTGCTAGTGAGGGATCGAAAACTGACTCGCAGGAAGCAAAGAAGGAGTTAGCATCGGCTAGTACATATTGTGGCTGCTGTCGAGCATGGTCGTATAAGTGGTCTGGATCGATAGCTGACTTATACATGATGCCCCCATTCTGCCGATGGATAGGGCGAATCTGGACTGGAATGGAAGCCAGGTTTACGATTGCCGGTGGGCTGACCGGCGCTCCTGCTGCTATTTGGCGTGCCTGCCAAGGTGTGGTTTGAGCTTGCGCCAGGCTGTGGATAAGTAACTTTGGGAGCGGGTCTGCCTTCAATATGCGTGGAAGTATCAGCGCGCTGCCAGTGGTAATTGCCAGTAACTACTCCCCAGACGACGAGCTCTTCACCTTCAAGCGGGTGAAAGTCAGGGTAGGCGGGATTTTCTGCATGTAAGTAAGTTTGCTGCCCTTGGCATCGCAGGCGTTTTACGGTGAGCTCATCGTTCAGAATAGCGATAACCACATCGCCGTCGGTAGGAGTTAGAGAACGGTCAACGATGAGCAGGTCGTTGTCGAAAATGCCGGCACCGATCATGGAGTCACCAGCTACACGCACTATGAATGTGGAATTGGGATGCACGATGACGTGTTCGTCAAAACTAAATTCGCCCGAAAAGTAATCTTGCGCTACTGAGGGAAAACCGGCGTGTACGGCCTCCAGAGCCACGGGAACAAGCTGCGGTTTGAGGCTTATCGAATAGACGTTACTGACATCAAGAGTTTGGTCACCTGCTGTCGCCGGTCTCGCGGACTGATCTGCCATGCCACACCTCATCCATAATGTACTCGAACATTTGTTCTAATTTATTATGGATGTACAAGCGGACAAAGTTTAGTCTTGTATGTTGTCTATTTCATCGTCTTCAATGTGGTACTTGGGTAGCGTAACTTCAAAGTCAGCTCCGCGATTATCATCTACTACACGCACCTGTCCGCCGTGCAATTGTGCAGCCCAGCGGGCGATGGAGAGACCCAGCCCAGTGCCGCCAGACTCAGTACCGGGGCCCGACTTGCCTTTCACAAACCTGCGGAAAATGTCAGAGCGGGCCTGCGCTGGAATTTGCGAACCAAAGTTGATGACATTGGTTACTACCGTGCCATGAGTCTCGTCTTCATGTGCTTCTATAAGTACGTCAGTGCCGTCTGCTGAATGTTTTAAGGCGTTGGCAATAATGTTGGTAAAGAGCTGGCGGAGGCGGTCTTGGTCGCCTTCTAGAGTGATCCCGCTAGGAATGTCTACATGAATCTGATGGGCATGCCCGGCATCGGCAATCTCCAGAGGCTCGACCGTGTCGTCGATGAACTCGGCGAAGTTGAACTTTTCGATTTCCAAACTGGCAGCGCCTGCCTCCATGCGAGACAAATCAAGCAGGAAAGCAATTAAATCGCTCAAGCGGTGGGTCTGGTTGAGAATGCCTTCTAGATTGGCTGGAGTAGGCTCAGTGACGCCATCAGCCATGTTTTCGACCATAGCTTGCAGGGCAGAGACGGGCGTGCGTAGCTCGTGAGAGACGTTCGCCACCATGTCTCGCCTCATCTGGTCGGCATGCTCAAGCTCTTCAGCCATCTCATTGAAGGACCGAGCTAAGAGCCCAACTTCATCTCGAGAACTCGTGGCGGTGTGAACGCGCACGCTGTAATTGCCCTCGGCCATAGCCTCAGCAGCATCCCTCATCTGCCGTAGGGGAGCGGTGAGTCCCCGGGAAAAGTAGTAAGTGATGCCCAGAGCCACTATTAGGGTAAGCGGCATGGCAATCCAGCCGGACCAGCCGATTTTCAGCAAGAACCAAGCCATCACAAAAGCAATGGCGGTAGATAGGGTAATCAACACGCTCAGCTCGGCCTTGAGCGAGGAAAAAGTACCAATAGGCCGATCTGTTTTGAGCGTGGAATCTACAGCAGAAGTGAGCGTCTGCTTTGCTGAGTTTCTTTTACGTTGAGAAGATGACTGCTTACTCATGCGCTGAACTTATAGCCCCCCAAGCTTTGTATCAGTTGCTCTCCGGCGGTTCAAAGGCATAGCCCACGCCGTGTACGGTGCGAATCATCTGAGCACCCAGCTTATGGCGCAAGGCCTTCACATGGGAGTCAACAGTGCGGGTGCCTGAGGCATCTACCCAGTCCCAGACTTCTTCTAGTAGCTTTTCGCGGGTGAGTACCGACTTGGGCTTGCGGGCCAAGGTAGCCAGCAGGTCAAACTCAGTGGGCGTGAGGTGAACTTGCTCGCCATCTTGAATCACAATGCGCTGGGCTGGGTCGATGACTAGTGATCCAAAATCGAGCAGCTTCTCGTTTTCTGAATTCTTGGCAATCACCTTGGCTCGCTCCACTCGGCGTAGGAGGGCCTTGCATCGGGCAATGAGCTCACGCATGGAGAAGGGTTTGGTCATGTAATCATCAGCGCCGGCACCCAAGCCAGTGACCTTGTCGGCCTCATCGTCGCGGGCCGTCAAAATGAGCACAGGCACTGGCCGCTCAGCCACGATGCGCTTGGTTGCCTCAAGGCCATCCATAACGGGAAGCATGATATCCATGACCACTAAGTCTGGCTTAAACTGGCTAGCTGCTTGTACGGCGCTTGCGCCATCTGCGGCCACACGCGCAGTCCAACCCTCAGCAGTAATGCGCTGCGCTATAGCCGTAGCTAGCGTAGGCTCATCTTCGACCACGAGGATAGTGGTCCCTGCCGCGTAAGTGGTCGTATTTTTGATCATGCTCGCTCTGCCTTTACTCTACGCAATAGTTCTCATCGTATTCTAGACTAGTCATAGGGGTAAAAAAAGTATTTTCCCCCTCTTTTTTGGCTTCTCCACAGGCGCTCGGACTGCTGAGTTTGTGGCTCAAAGTCCATAGCGAATGCAAATATATACCTGTATTATTGTACATTTACGTTGCTACTACGCGCAGGCCATGCACCTGCTAGTACGCTGATGGAGGGTCCATGGATTACAAGGTCGGCGATATGGTCGTCTATCCGCGTCACGGTGCTGCCAGGGTCGATGCCATTACGGAGCGGACCGTTAAGGGGATTACACGAGAGTATTTGCAACTCTCTGTACTGTCCTCAGATGGACTTGTTATTGATGTTCCCATCGAGAACGCCAAGAAGGTTGGTGTGCGAGACATCGTCGATGGTAAGGCCGTTGCCAAGGTCTTCCAAATTTTACGCACTCCAATTGTTGAAGAAAAAGAGATGAATTGGTCTCGTCGTTATAAGCTCAATGTTGAGAAAATTGCCACCGGTGAGGTCAACAAAATAGCTGAAGTAGTGCGCGATCTTTCTCAGCGAGACGTTGACGAACACGGACTTTCTGCCGGAGAGAAACGCATGTTGAGCAAGGCTCGCTCGATTCTCACCTCAGAGATTGCCCTATCAGAAAAGATAGGCGAAGAAGAGACTCAGCGCTTAATCGATGTAAATCTCGGCTATGGTCAGCCCCAAGCTGGAGATGAAAAGCATCACAGCAAGGCCCCTAAAGAGTCAGCCGACCAGACTTTGGCTCGGGTAGCAGAGCAGGCTAAGGCCAAAGCAGCCAAGGCCAAGTCAAAAACTAAGTCCAAGAAGTAACGCTGTAATTCGTTACAAAGTAATCGGGCAGTAGCATTCGCCGAGCGTCGTTGTATACGACTACGAATGCTACTGCCCGCTTGTGTATAAGCCAGCATGCCTCAGTCGGCGCTAGACGCTGCGCTTACCTCTGTGTTTCAAGCTTTGACCGGCCTGAGCAATAGCCCAAATTAGTGTGGAAATACTGACTATGATGAAGGACGGGGGAGCGGGAAACATGGTGGAAAGCACTAGTCCGCCCCAGATAGAGACCAAGCAGATACAGCCGGAAACAATCATGGCTTTGAGTGGAGAAGCAACCATGATGTTGGCTGTAGCGGCAGGCGTCACTATGAGAGCAAAAATAAGCAAGGTGCCGACTGCGGGCACAGCAATGGTAATAACGCCAGCCATAAGAGCCATATATACTAGGTTCATAGCGGCAATGGGAACGCCTTTGGCTTGAGCTACTTGCTCGTCGAGAGAGCTAAAGAGCAAGGGGCGATACATAAGCATAAGCACCACAACCAGCGCTATATCAAAGATGACGAAGCCAATGATTTGATCGCTGGTTACCGTCAGAATTGAGCCAAACAAGATGGCCTGCATCTGTTGAGAAGCCGAAGATGAGAGCCGAGCAAAGAAAAGCCCTAAACCTGTTGCAAAAGCTAATACGGTGCCGGTAGCAATTTCGCGCTGAGAAGCCTTCTTGCCCAAGGCACCGATAATAAGTGCGCCCCCTAATGCAAAGATACCCAATCCTGCCGAGACCGGGAGCCCCAAAAGTACAGCTCCGGTAGCGCCGGGCAATCCGATGTGGGCAAGGGCATGGGCCGCGAAGGTGGAGTGCCGCGCAATAGTGAAGTAACCCATCGCTCCGGCAGCAATAGCTATGAGAGCCCCAGCTAGGATGGCCTTAATCATAAAAGGTGACCCTAGGGTCTCTAACCAATTTGGGTCAAAACTGAAGGCGTTCATGCTTGCCTTTCCTGTGCGCTGTGTTCCATGTCGAGTCTGGCGATTTCTGTGGCTGTGTGCGTGTGATGCCGTCGCATGCTTGGGCCTTGAACGCTTGGGCTGATAAACATTTCGCCCTGCGCGGTCGTGACCACCTCCACATCGGTGCCATACAAGTGAGTTAAAAGTTCCGAGTCCATTACATCGTGAATACCTGCGTAATGAGGGTGCCCATCTAATAGATATATGGCGCCGTCCAAAATGGGCAGGAGCATATTCAAATCATGGGCCACCACCTGCACGCTCATACCTAACTCAGAGTTGAGCCGGGCCAAGACTTGCACAATTTCGCGCTGACTGGCCAAATCAAGGTTGGCAAGCGGCTCGTCGAGCATGAGGAGTTTGGGCTTACCGGCGAGAGCCTGGGCAATGGCCACCCGTTGCCTCAGGCCTCCCGAAAGGTCGCTCAGTCTGGAGTGGGCCCTGTCGTGCACGCCTGTAAAGGTCATGGCTTGATTGGCCTGTTCGCGCTCGCTGCGAGTGGTGGGGTGGAGACCGAAACGGGTGCCGTTAATACCTAGGAGTACCGATTGCTCGACAGTCAGATTGGCATCAATTTCGCTGGTATATGACTGAGGCACATATCCAATCTGTGCCGTTGCCTTGCCTGCGGGCTGCCCCAATACGCTGATGGAGCCTTCCGAAAGGGGGAGTAGTCCCAGTTCTGCTTTCATCAGAGTAGTTTTGCCAGCGCCGTTGGTGCCTACAATGGCCGTTACTGTGCCAGTAGGAATGGCGAAATTGCCGTGGGACCAAATGCTGTGCCCGCTGCGGGCAATGGCCGCTTGAGTGAGAACGATTACTGCGTTCCCGTGTTCGTGTTCTGACATGTACGTTCTTTCTGGCCAGATTCAGATGCAAATCATCTCTTAATGATTATGATTCTCAATATGGACAAGGAAACATGCTCGACAAGACCTGTCGATAGGCTAAAGGCACACCAGATAACTCCAGCGCATGGGAGGCGGTAGGCATGGCCTTACGATTAGACGGAACTGCCCAGGCGGCTCAGATAAAAGAACAGCTTAAAGCAAGGGTTGAAACCCTCAGACAGCAAGGTATCGAGCCGGGCTTAGGGACTTTGCTCGTAGGAGAAGATCCAGGTTCGGTCAAGTATGTTGAGGGAAAGCATCGTGATTGTGCTGAAGTAGGCATTCGCTCTATCCGCCGCCAACTGCCAGCCAGTGCTAGCCAAAGTGACATCGCTAAGGAAGTTGCAGCGCTCAATGCCGATCCTTCCTGCACCGGTTTTATTGTCCAGCTGCCGCTTCCTCGGGGCGTAGACCAGACCGCAATTATCAATCAGATAGACCCAGCCAAAGATGCTGACGGCATGCATCCTTACAATCTTGGACAGCTCGTTTTGCATACTGCCGGTCCTATTGATACGCCTTTGCCCTGCACTCCGCGAGGTATTATCAGCCTGCTGGATGCCTACGATGTGAAATTAGATGGCAAGCAAGTGTGCGTTATTGGGCGCGGACTCACCGTCGGCAGAACCATTGGTTTACTGCTGACTCGCAAGAGCGTCAATGCTACCGTGACTTTGTGCCACACCGGTACCCGCAATCTCAGCGAGCAGATGCGTCAAGCCGATGTGATTATTGCCGCAGTTGGGCAAGT
The DNA here is from genome assembly GCF_033095945.1 of Bombiscardovia apis. Lineage (NCBI taxonomy): Bacteria > Bacillati > Actinomycetota > Actinomycetes > Bifidobacteriales > Bifidobacteriaceae > Bombiscardovia > Bombiscardovia apis. The sequence goes on from NZ_AP026800.1 coordinate 779,418, forward strand.
GGGAATAGTGAAGGCTCAAGATGTTTCTGAGGGAGCGGTCCTAGTCGATGTCGGAGTTACCCGGTTCTGGGATGAAGAAGCACAGCGTTGGCGGGTGCGTGGCGATATTGAACCAGCGGCTCGTGAACGGGCAGCGGCTTACACGCCAAATCCTGGGGGAGTGGGGCCCATGACCCGGGCTATGCTCTTGGTTAATGTAGTCGAAGCAGCGGAGCGTGCAGAGGCTCAATAAGTTGTCCCGGTGGCTCACCCCGGAAAGAATTCGCGACACGCCGAGCGCTTTCAGTCCATTTGACTGCCCCAGCTCCTATTATGTAAGAGTATGTCCGTCAAGGGCGGGCCAAAATTTAAGATTCATAACTGAAAATTAGTAATTATCCATCCATACTATTCAAGAAAACTACTCATTAATGGCAGAGAATACACAAGAAGTTCCACAGGTCGCTATCAACGATATCGGCTCCCAAGAGGACTTCATCAAGGCAGTCGATTCCACAATTAAGAACTTCGACGATGGCGATTTGGTTCAGGGCACCGTCGTTAAGATTGATCACGACGAAGTTTTGCTGGACATTGGCTACAAGACTGAGGGCGTGATCCCCGCTCGCGAGCTTTCCATCAAGAAGGATGTCAACCCGGACGAAGTCGTCCAGGTAGGTGACGAGGTTGAGGCACTCGTCGTCACCAAGGAAGACAAGGAAGGCCGGCTCATTCTGTCCAAGAAGCGTGCTCAATATGAGCGTGCTTGGGGCGACATTGAGAAGATCAAGGACTCCGACGGCATCGTTGAGGGTACTGTCATTGAGGCTGTCAAGGGCGGTTTGATTGTAGACATCGGTCTGCGTGGCTTCCTGCCTGCTTCCTTGGTCGAGATGCGCCGCGTGCGCGACCTGTCTCCTTACATTGGCCAGAAGATTCAGGCCAAGATTCTGGAACTCGACAAGAACCGCAACAATGTGGTCATTTCTCGCCGTCAGTACTTGGAAGAGACTCAGTCCGAAGTGCGCGAGACCTTCATGGCTCAGCTCAAGAAGGGCCAGATTCGCGAAGGCACTATCTCCTCGATCGTCAACTTCGGCGCATTTGTCGATTTGGGCGGTGTCGACGGTCTCATTCACGTTTCCGAGCTTTCTTGGAAGCACATCGATCACCCCTCAGAGGTTGTCAAGGTTGGCCAGAAGGTCACCGTCGAGGTGCTGGATGTGGATTTGGATCGCGAGCGTATTTCTCTCTCGCTCAAGGCTACTCAGGAAGATCCTTGGCAGCGCTTTGCTCGCACTCACGTACCTGGACAGGTCGTCAAGGGCAAGGTCACCAAGATTGTGCAGTTCGGTGTCTTCGTTTCCGTCGAAGATGGCATCGAGGGCCTGGTTCATATCTCCGAGCTGGCCAACCGCCACGTCGAGAATCCCGAGACTGTTGTCAAACAGGGCGAAGAAATCTTTGTCAAGGTCATCGATGTCGATCTCGATCGTCGTCGCATCTCCCTGTCTCTTAAGCAGGCCGACGAGTCTGTTGATCCGGCTTCCGAGGACTTCGATCCAGCCATCTACGGCATGCCCGCAGAGTACGACGAAGAAGGCAATTACAAGTACCCCGAAGGCTTCGATTCCGAGACCAACGAGTGGATTGCTGGTTACGAAACGCAGCGCGAAGAGTGGGAAGCTCAGTATGCAGCAGCCCACGAGCTGTGGGAGCAGCACAAGGCCTTCGTGGCCAAGGAGCTCGAAAACGCCGAGGCTTCTGCAGCCGAAGACGCCAAGAACTCCGAAGGCTCCGAGTCTTCTGAACCCGCTGCAAAGGGTGGTAACAAGGAAGCAGCTGATGCTTCTGCTAACACCTACTCCTCTGACGCTTCCACCGAGGGCACTTTGGCCGCTGACGATCAGCTGGCAGCCCTGCGTGAGCAGCTCCTCAAGGAAAAGAAGTGAACTATTAGTCTGAGCGCTTAGCGCTTGTGCTAATCAGAAGGCCCGGCTCTGCTGAAGAGCTGGGCCTTCTTCGTACAGTTATGCTGAGGTGAAGCTCAGAGGAAGGCCGCGGCTATGTTGCGAGTTGGTCTAACTGGTGGAATAGCTGCCGGGAAAAGCACTGTTGCTCGGCGCTTCGTGGAGGCCGGAGCTTGTCTTATTGACTATGACCGCATTGCTCATGAGATTACTGAGCCGGGCGGTTTGGCTATTGAGCCGATTTATGCTGCCTTCGGGAAGCAAGCTATCGAGAGTAACGGTGCGTTGAACCGGATCTGGCTGGCAAGCCAAGTGTTCAGCTCACCTGCTCAGTTAAAACGGTTGAACACGATTGAACACCCACTCATTTATCAAGAAGCTGCCCGCTTAGAAGAGCCTTGGATGGATACTGCCAGTGTTGTCGTTCACGACGTTCCACTGCTGGCAAGTGTATATCAAACAATTCCGTTTTCTTTTGATTTCATCATTACGGTTGAAGCTCCCGAGACTACCCGAATTGCGCGGATGGTGAACGAGCGGCATATGACGCAGGCTCAAGCTGTTGCAAGAGTGGCGAATCAAGCCAGTCAAGCGGACAGGGAGCGTTTGGCTGACATTGTTATCGATGCCTCCCAGCCTATCGAACAAATGTTCGACTGTGTTGATAGAATATATGTACAATTACAGCAGCAAGCTCAACTGCGTCTGTAGTTAAGGGTGCTGGGCACTGACTGTTGGAAGAGGAGCTAAGGAGTGGCATGGGGTTTAATATAGAACGTACGGAAAAACCGTTCGTGGTGAAGTCACCCTACCAGCCGTCCGGTGACCAGCCTCAGGCCATCAATGAGCTGGCCAGTCGAATTGAAAACGGCGAAAACGATGTGGTGCTCATGGGTGCCACGGGTACTGGTAAAACTGCTACTACGGCTTGGATGATTGAGAAGTTGCAGCGTCCTACGCTAATTCTGGAACCTAACAAAACGCTGGCTGCTCAGTTGTGCGCTGAATTCCGTGAGCTCATGCCCGATAATGCTGTCTCGTACTTCGTCTCCTACTACGATTACTACCAGCCTGAGGCCTATATTCCTCAGACTGATACGTATATCGAGAAGGATTCCAATATCAACGACGATGTGGAGCGTCTGCGGCACGCTGCCACTGCAAATCTCTTGACTCGCAGGGACTGTGTGGTTGTCGCCACCGTCTCCTGTATTTATGGTTTGGGTACTCCTGAGGAGTATGCGGGTCGTATGCTCTTCTTGCGTGAAGGTCAGCAGATAAGTCGAGATGAGCTCTTGCGCCAGTTTGTGAACATGCAATACAAGCGCAACGATATTGCTTTTACTCGTGGTACTTTCCGCGTGCGCGGAGACACAGTCGAGATTATCCCCGTATACGAGGAACTGGCTGTACGCATCGAGTTTTTTGGAGATGAAATCGACCGTATATCGACTCTCCATCCCTTAACGGGTGATGAAATAGCTCACGAGAGCGAAGTGCATATTTTCCCGGCTTCTCACTACGTGGCCGGGCCTGATCGTATGCAACGGGCTTTGAAGAGTATTAAAGAAGAGCTTGACTGGAGGGTTGGGCAGCTACGCAAGGAAGGCCATGAGCTGGAGGCCCAGCGTCTCACTATGCGTACCACTTACGACTTGGAGATGCTCACTCAAATTGGCACCTGTTCAGGAGTTGAAAATTACTCCCGTCATTTCGATGGGCGTGAGCCAGGAACAGCCCCGCATACGCTTCTAGACTTCTTCCCAGACGACTTTTTGCTGGTCATCGACGAGTCCCATGTGACGGTGCCTCAGATTGGTGCCATGTATGAAGGCGATGCTTCTCGTAAGCGTACCTTGGTTGAGCATGGTTTCCGTCTGCCTTCCGCTATGGATAACCGCCCGCTGAAATGGCCAGAATTCCTGAACAAGGTTGGACAGACCATATACTTGTCGGCAACTCCGGGCGATTATGAGATGGGCTTGTCTGATGGGGTAGTGGAGCAGATTATTCGCCCCACGGGCCTGCTAGACCCTCAGATTGAGGTTCGCCCAGTCAAGGGTCAGGTTGACGACCTGTTAGCAGAGATTAAGGATCGCGTGGCCAAGCACGAGCGTGTCTTGGTAACGACTCTCACTAAGAAGATGGCTGAAGACCTCACAGACTACTTGCTTGAGCGTGATATCAAGGTGGAGTATTTGCACTCAGATGTTGATACCCTGCGCCGCGTTGAGCTCTTAAGGGAACTGCGTGAGGGCAAGATAGATGTCATTGTTGGCATCAACCTCTTGCGTGAGGGCTTAGATTTGCCTGAGGTATCGTTGGTGGCCATTTTGGATGCTGATAAGGAAGGTTTCTTGCGCTCCTATCGCTCACTTATTCAGACTATTGGTCGTGCGGCTCGAAACGTATCAGGCACAGTCATCATGTATGCAGATGCGCAGACCGACTCCATGAAAAAGGCTATTGACGAGACGGACCGCCGCCGAGCTAAGCAGATTGCTTACAATAAGGAGCACGGTGTCGATCCCAAGCCACTGATTAAGAAGATTTCTGATGTCAACGATATGTTGGCCAAAGAAGACATTGACACACAGACTCTTTTGGAGGGCGGTTATCGCAATGCCGGCAAGGCTGGAAACTCACACTTGGGAGTCCCCAGTTTTGACAAGGACGAGGCTGACAAGCGTCATCAAGAGATTCTGCAGGCTGGTCTACCAGCTCAAGACTTGGCTGATTTGATTCGTCAACTTAGTGATCAGATGCATACCGCCGCTGAGCAGCTGCAATTCGAACTGGCAGCTCGCCTACGAGACGAAGTACGCGATTTGAAGAAGGAACTGCGGCAGATGGCGGAAGCCAGCAAATAGCAGTGTGGTTAAAACATTGGCTATGTAATACAGCAGACAGGGCTCAATGTGGGCCCTGTCTTAAATGGCATATAGAGTGAAAGCTATGTCTGAGACCCCTCTTGCCTTTATGGTTATAACCCTGATTGTTCTCGCCGTATTCTTCGTTGTTGACTTGTTTGTCATCGGCCGTAAACCGCATGTGCCCTCTACTAAAGAGTGTGTGCAACACATTGTCTTCTTCGTTGCAGCTGCCCTCATTTTTGGGGCCATACTCTGGCTTATTGCCGGCCCTCAGTCCGCTATTGAATTCTACTCTGGCTGGCTCACCGAATATTCGCTCAGCATCGATAACCTCTTCGTATTTGTCATCATCATGAGCAACTTCGCCGTGCCTAGAGACCTGCAAAAATATGTGTTGAGTGTGGGAATCACTATAGCGTTGGTCTTGCGGGGCATTTTTATTCTTGTCGGCGTTACGCTGATTACCAAGTTCACATGGGTTTTCTTTATCTTCGGCGCTTTCCTGCTTTATACTGCTTTTAAAGTTGCCAAGGGCAACGATGGTGAGGAATACCAAGAAAATGCTTTCGTTACCATGTTGCGAAAAGTAATGCGCATCAGTGATGAATACGACGGCGAACACTTGCGGGTCAAGCGTGGGGGAGTGACCTATTTTACCCCTATGTTGGTAGTATTCCTGGCCATCGGTACTACGGATGTTATGTTCGCCTTTGATTCGATTCCTGCTATTTTTGGTCTGACTCACGATCCCTTCATTGTCTTTACCTCCAACGTGTTTGCCCTACTGGGTCTTCAGCAGCTCTACTTCCTTTTGGGCGCCATGCTCGACAAGCTGGCTTACTTGCCCATAGGCCTATCAGTGGTATTGGCCTTCATTGGTGTCAAGCTTATACTCGAAGCACTTCATGGTAATACCTTGCCCTTTATCAATGGCGGCAAGCCGGTTACTGCCGTTCCTGAAATTCCTATCTGGCTCTCTCTGGCGGTGATTGTAGTGTCCATAGGAGCATCTGCTATTGCCAGTTTGATTAAGGCTCGGCGAGATAACATGCCTAGGCTGCAAAACGATAAAAAAGCTTAATGTGTCGCAAAACCGTTGCAAATAAACGATTGTTAACGCTAACAGTTTTTTGGGCTTTCAGTCCGCTATTCCGCGTAAAGTTGAGCATGTGGATGTCGCAGAGCCTCTTCTCTGTGACCAGAAACAATTCAAAGGAATAGGTAGGCAAGCAGGATATGCGCAAAGCCAAGATTGTAGATACTATCGGACCAGCTACCGAGTCGCTCGAAGGTATTACCAAGCTCGTTGAGTGCGGTATGGACGTGGCTAGGCTCAACCGTTCGCACGGCACCCCCGAGGATCACTTGAAGGTGTACAACAACGTGCGTGAAGCCAGCAAGAAGACGGGGCGCAACGTAGCCGCTCTGGTCGATCTTCAGGGGCCAAAGATTCGTTGCGGTTGGTTTAAGAAGAACGCTGAAGGCGAAGACAAGGTCAATCTCAAGGCTGGCCAAGAATTCATCATCACCACCGACGATGTCGAAGGTGACGAGCACATTACTTCCACTACCTTCAAGGGTCTACCCGGCGACTGCCACAAGGGTGATCCCATCCTGATTGACGACGGCAAGGTGCGCCTCGAAGTCACTCAGGTTGAGGGCAATAACGTTCATACCAAGGTCATCGTTGCTGGCCCGGTTTCCTCCCACAAGGGTATTAACCTGCCCGGCGTGGCTGTGAGCCTGCCTGCATTGACCGAGAAGGACGAGTTCGATTTGCGCTGGGGCATCAAGACTGGTGCAGATATCATCGCTATGTCCTTCGTGCGTTTTGCAACAGACATTGACCGTGCCCATGAGATTATGGATGAAGAAGGTCGCCGTATTCCGATCGTTGCTAAGATCGAGAAGCCTCAGGCTGTAGAAAACCTCGAAGAGATTGTCAAGACCTTCGATGGCATCATGGTTGCCCGTGGTGATATGGCTGTGGAAATGCCGCTCGAAGAGGTGCCTCTGGTGACCAAGCGCTGCATCGAGCTGGCCCGTCAGTATGCCAAGCCTGTCATCGTGGCTACCGAAGTGTTGGGCACCATGACCCATTCGCCAATTCCTACCCGTGCAGAGGCTTCTGACTGCGCCAACGCCATCCTCGACGGTGCAGATGCCACTATGACCTCCAATGAAACGGCAGTGGGAGACTACCCAGACGTAACCGTCTCCACCATGTCTCGCATTTCCGAGTACGCCACAACTCACGGCTTCGATCGCATTCCCGCCATGAAGGACTTGGATATGTCCAACGCTGGCGCTGTGTCTTCGGCTGCTGTGGACTTGGCCGACAAGCTCGATGCCAAGGCTATCGTTGCCTTCACTCAGACCGGTAACACTGTGCATCGCGTTTCTCGCGAGCGCCCGGCCGCTCCGATTTATGCACTGACCAGCAACGAGCATACTTTCCACTGGCTGGCTCTGTCTTGGGGCACTGAGGCCTTCCTATGTGAGCAGGATTACCACGGCCTGAATCGTGAATCTCTCATGGCTTACATGGACAAGACCCTCAAGGGTGCCAACAAGCTCGCTGACGGCGACAAGGTTGTAGTGCTCAGCTGCGCCCAGGGTGACCATGCCCCCGGCTCCACTGACTCCATCTATGTTCACACCGTTGGTGAGGCTCAGTAAGGGTCTAAACTAGGGCGAGTGTTTATCGTCCGAGGGGTGGCTGTCTTCTTTCTTTGGAAGGCAGCCACCCCTTCTGCTTAATGCAGGTCTTGTGGATCTCTTGAATCTTTATGAACGCTCTAAATCACCGAAACCGGCCTTGGTTCGCAAAATGGCGATGACCGTTTTAGCGTCAAGAATCGTGCCGGCAATGACCATATCGTAAGCTTCGTCAATACTCACTAATCGCACGTCGTGGTGGGGTGTCTCTGGTCCCAGCTTTCCCCGTTCGACTTGAGTTAGGTCTTGCGCATAGAAGAGCGCGGTGTGTTGGTTAGAAAAGCTGGGTGTGTTGATAAAACGCTCAAATTGGGTGAAGCTTCGGGCCTCGTATCCTGCTTCCTCCCGCAGTTTGCGTTGTGCAACCTCTAGGGGTCTCTCAGAACTGTCGCGGGGGTGTCCTGCTGGCAATTCGAGGGTCCAACGATGTGTGGGCAGGCGGTATTGTTCTATGAGCGCAATCGTGCCCTCGTCTGTCATCGCCAGCACCGCGATGGTGTCGCCTGTGCTCTCATTGAGCATGGTACGTGTAAATTGCTTGTTCTGCGCGGACGCGTATGTTACTTGATCCACGCTAAAATAGTGGCTTGCCAACACTTCTTTGCGATCTATCTCTTGCACAGGCGCTGTCCTCCAGGGATCGAAACGCCGGTATATCTGTTGAGTCATATTGCTCTCCTTTGAGATATAGGCTGTAAACCTATAGTTCTATTTTAGTTCTTCGACTTCGCTAAAAGCGTGAGCAACACGGCGACTGTTGTTCGTCGTCCAAGTGTGCTACATTCTGACAAGGAAGCGATTAGCCCCCGTATCCCAATTGGTAGAGGAAACGGCCTCAAAATCCGTGTAGTGTGAGTTCGAGTCTCACCGGGGGCACGACACACGTGAGCTTCCGTTCAAGGCACCACAATAATGAGCCCGAGCGGGATTGTAATGGAAACGAGGTTGGCATTGGCTTCAGAGGACAAGGCATACGAGGAAGAATCGGTCAGCCGCACGGTAGTTGTTGCTGAAGACGAGGCTTTGATTCGTCTCGATACTGTCGAAGCTCTTGAAGATGCTGGCTACGAGGTTGTTGGTCAGGCCGCATCTGGTCAAGAAGCGATTGATCTTACTCGTGAATTCAAGCCAGACGTTGTGGTAATGGATGTCAAGATGCCTGGAAAAGATGGCATCGAAGCAGCAACCGAGATTGGCCAAGAGAATTTGGCACCTGTCGTCATGCTCACTGCCTTTTCTCAGCAAAGCTTGGTGGAAAAGGCTGCTGATGCTGGAGCTATGGCATACGTTGTAAAACCGTTTGCACCGGAAAAGCTTTTGCCTGCTATTGAGGTTGCAATTTCTCGCTTTGATCAGATTAATGCGCTTAAAGACGAAGTTACTGATATGAAGTCTCGTTTCGAAGCTCGTAAGCGCGTTGATCGGGCCAAGGGTCTGCTCATGGAAAACATGGGACTCACCGAATCTGAAGCCTTCCGCTGGATTCAGAAGACATCGATGGATCGTCGTCTGACCATGCAGGAAGTCGCCGATGCTGTTATCGCCCAAGTCCAAGGTGATAATTAAGGCACTACTACACAATAGGCCGAGAGGGGCTGGAGATGAGCGAGTCAACACATTCGACTAACACTAAGGGCCCTCTGCTGATAGTCGACGGTCACTCGTTAGCTTTCAGGGCTTATTATGCTCTGCCTGTTGATTCTTTCACAACCTCTGAAGGGCAGCCCACTAACGCTATTTGGGGCTTCGCGGTCATGCTTTCCGAGGTTATCGAAGCTGAGCATCCTTCCCACATGTGCGTGGCTTTCGACATGGCTGGCGGCACTTTCCGCAGTAAAATGTTGCCTCAATATAAGGGTACGAGAGACGCTGCTCCTGAAGACTTGATTAGTCAGTTGCCGCTCATTCAGAAGTTCTTACAGACTCTAGGCGTGAGCTATATTGAAAAAAAAGGTTACGAAGGCGACGACATTATGGCAACCCTCGCGACTCAGGGTGAGGAAGCTGGCTATCGTACGCTGGTGCTTTCTGGCGATCGTGATGCTTTCCAATTAGCAGACGACAACGTGACTGTACTTTTCCCCGGCTACCATTTCCGACAGCTCAAGCGCATGACACCGGAAGCTATTGAAGAAAAATACCACGTTAGCCCGCAAATGTATCCTGATTTAGCTGCTCTGCGCGGTGAGCAGTCAGACAATATTCCTGGCGTTCCTGGTGTTGGCGACGCTTTTGCTGCTCGTTGGCTCAACGAATACGGCAGCCTTGAGGGCATTTTTGCTCATGCAGACGAGGTCAAGGGCAAAAAAGGCGAGGCCTTACGCGAAAGCATTGAGCAGGTAAAACTCAACCGTAAAGTCAACGCTCTGGTCTGCGATTTAGACTTGGGAGTGAACGTCGACGATCTTACCTTCGGGCACATTCACCTCGACGAAGTCACCGCCTTGTTTGACCAGCTCGAATTTGGCTCCCACACTCGCAATAAGATGTTGAAGGGCTTCAAATGCGTTGAAGACTTTGACGATCCGGCAGTTCCGGCTGATTTCAACCAAGAAGCGGGCATGGATTTTCATGATCCTGAGCGCGATGAAATCACTGATGTGGCCTCTTTCGAAGCGTGGTGTCAGGAACACCTGCCCAGTGCCGAGCATTCTCAATCGCTAGCAGAAGCCATGCCAGATGCAGCTCCGGTTATCGAAGCAGCGGGCGATGGGGTGAAAGCGGCCCAAGCTGAGGAAGTTCACTGCCCAGATTTAGGCAAAGAAGTGTGGTATTTGCACGCGCAAGGCCAGGCAAAGCCGGGAGATGCCAAGCTAGAAGAGCTGGTATTCTTAGCCCCTGATGCTCACACCGTCTTAGTGCATGCCGACGATTTAGATGCTAGCATGACTGCCAGTGTGCAGGCTGTTATCGATAGCCGGGTGGGCTCATGTGTAGTTCACGGATATAAGGAACATATCCACTTGCTGGAGGCTGCCGGCCTGCGTATGCCCATGCCGCTCTTTGATACAAAACTGGCTGGATACTTGGTGGAGCCTGACTTCCACGCAGCCGACTTGGACCAGGCTTTCTCGCACTTCTTGCAGGTGCCGATGGACGAAAAACCAGAGGTTGAGCAGGGCGCGTTAGATTTCGGAGATGGTCAAGATGAGGCTGACGAGTCGCTGTCTCAAGATCAGATGTGCTTGCGTCGGGGACTCTATGTGCAGCTCTTAGCCAATCATCTTGAGCCCTTGATTATTAAGCGCAAACAGTTCAATCTGCTGCGTATTATCGAGATGCCCACCTCCACCGTGCTCGCTCAAATGGAGCGTCAGGGCGCCAAGGTAGATACCAGCCGTTTGAAAGAGATGGGTGACCAGTTTGCTGCCGAGGCCCAAGAAGCACAAGACATAGCTTGGGATAGGGCGGGAGACAAGGTCAATCTTCAAAGCCCCAAGCAGTTGCAAAAGGTACTCTTTGAAGACATGGGCTTGAAGCCTACTCAGCGCACTAAGAATGGTTCCTATTCGACTGCTGCAGCAGCCTTGCAAAAGTTGTATTTGACATCTGTCAACAATGTGCGGGCTAACGACTTCTTGGGAGCTCTCCTGCGCCACCGGGAGACCAACAAGCTCAAGCAAATTGTGAACTCGTTGATGGATGCAGTCAATCAGCGCGATGGGCGTATTCACACCACTTTTGAGCAGACAGTAGCGGCGACAGGTCGCTTGAGTTCGGTCGAACCCAACTTGCAGAATATTCCCAACAAGAACGCTGCAGGCCGTGAAATTCGCTCAGCATTCGTGTCTGGCGACGAGTTTGAGACCCTGCTCAGCTGTGATTATTCGCAGGTTGAGCTACGAATTATGGCTGACTTGTCTGGCGATGAGGCGCTGATCGAAGCTTTCAAGTCCGGAGCCGACTTCCACAAGTACGTGGCTTCTTTGGTCTATCAAACATCGATGGACGAGGTCACTTCCGATCAGCGTTCACACGTGAAAGCCATGAGTTACGGCTTGGCTTACGGTCTGTCGACCTACGGTTTGGCTCAGCAACTTAATGTCAGTCCGGCTGAGGCAGACATTTTGCGTTCCCAGTATTTTTCGACCTTCGGCAAGGTTCACGAATACTTGGAGTCGTTGGTGGCCGACGCGCGTGTGAAGGGCTATACGGAGACTATCTTTGGTCGCCGCCGCTACTTCCCGGGGCTCAACTCCAAGCGTCGCCTGACCCGCGAAGCAGCCGAGCGAGCAGCATTGAATGCCCCTATTCAGGGTTCAGCGGCCGACATCATGAAGATTGCCATGATTAAAGCACAGCACGCTCTGAGCGAGGCTGAATGCAAGAGTCATATTGTCTTGCAGATTCACGACGAATTGGTTGTAGAAATGGCTCCGGGCGAGGTGGAGCAGGTGACTACTATCGTCAAAGATGCTATGGAGCATGCTGTTGAGCTGGCAGTGCCGCTCGATGTTTCTACCGGTATCGGCTCAGACTGGCAGCAGGCAGCCCACTAACCTACCTAACTGGCAGTGTCGTTTCTTAGCCCTGAGCCTACGATAGGCTTGGGGCTAAGCGCTAGAGGCCAGTAAACCAGTGGAAGGTTGTGTGAACAGATGGGGCAAGCAATGCAAGCGGAAACAAGCGTGAGTTTGGGCAAGGCTGTAGAAGTACTTGAGCAGCTTTATCCCCTGTCCTATGCCGAAGATTGGGACCATCCGGGCTTGATAGTTGGAGAACCTAGTTGGCCAGTGAGTACAATATATTGCGCGGTCGATCCTACACTTGAGATTATCGACGAAGCCATCGCTGCCGGCGCTCAGCTCTTGATTTGCCACCATCCGCTCTTCTTCCGCTCTATCAACAACGTTTCGGGCTTTGGTGTGCATGGAGCAATCGTCAATCGACTAGTGGAGGCTCACTGCGGGTTGTGGGTGGGCCATACGAATGCTGATGCGGCGGTGCGAGGAGTAGCACAGGCCGCCGCTGATGCTTTTGGCCTCAGCGACCAGCGTCCCCTGCAAGCGGTGGCCTTTGACTCTCACGACTGGCATGCTCAAACTGGCAATGAGCAAAGCGTTGGTTCGGGCCGAGTTGGTCGTTTAGCAGAGCCGACGAGTTTGCGTGACTTTGCCAATAGAGTAGCGGCTGTACTGCCAAAGACCGAGTTAGGAGTGCAAGTGGCTGGTAGCCCAGACGCTATGGTCCAAACGGTTGCAGTATTGCCCGGCTCTGGTGATTCCATGTTCGACGATGTGAGTGCCAGCGGGGCAGATGTATACGTGACTAGCGACCTGCGCCACCATCCAGCCACTGATGCCTACCAGCAGGCCCAATATGAGGCCCGATTGCGGGGGAGTACAGGCCAAGCCTCGCAGGTGAAGCCTCTGCTCATAAATACGCCCCATTCCGCCATAGAGGGACTATGGTTCAGGTATGCCAGCCAAGACATTCATGCTGCTATAGAACAGGCCACCGGGGCTAGGCTCAAGGTGCAAGTGAGCACCCGCTCTACAGATCCCTGGACCTTCACCGCAGGCTAGGGAGGCATAATGGTCCACAATCACCACAGCGAACTAGTAGGTTCAGCTTGGCAGCGAAATGTATCCTTGCTGGTTGTGGGACAATTCGTCTCAATATTTGGATCTAGTCTGGTGCAGTATGCCATCACTTGGGATATGGCTCTGCGTACGAACTCTGGCCTAGTGGCCATGCTGGGTTTTCTGTGTGCTAACTTGCCGCAAGCCTTCATGTCCCTCTGGGGCGGCAGCTTGGCAGACCGTTATCCAAAGCGTCTGCTTATCAACCTGCCCGATGCTTGCACTGCCATATTGTCGCTCGGTTTGGCCTTGGCTTATATGAAGGATTTTGTGCCCATCTGGCTGGTTTGTGCTGTCTTGTGTGGGCGTTCGCTAGCGGCAGGCATCCAGTCGCCAGCCGTGGATTCATACTTGCCCCAGCTGGCTCCCAGTTCTCGCTTGATGAAGGTCAATTCCATAAACGGCACCCTGCAATCTGCCATCGCTATCTTGGCCCCAGCCTTGAGCGCTGGCCTGATTGCTACCCTCCACATGCAGGCTGTGCTCATGGTTGATGCTGTGACCGCGGCCATCGGAATTGGTATGCTCCTGCTCATTCGTCAGCCCGCCCAAGCAGTGGCTCGCCAAGCTAGCGACAATACTGACCTCCCTGACAGTATCGAAGCCGAAGAATTAGATGCCGCCCTAGGCACGCCGCTTTCCGCAAGAGCCGGTATCAAACAGGCCTTCCAATACTGCCGTACCCACTCAGCAGTAGGCATGGTGCTGGTGACGTATGCTCTCTGTTTCATGCTTACGGTAGCTCCCGGAGGCCTCAATGCGGTATTCGTAGGTCGCAACTTTAGCGCTGGCTCGCTCGACATATTCGGCATCCACCTCACCAATGCAACAGATAAACTCGGTTGCATCGAATTACTGTACGGCTTGGGCGCTGTCAGCGGCGGCCTACTGATGACCGCTTGGGGAGGCTTCGCTAAGCGCCTGCGCTCTATGGGCTTCGCTATGCTCTGGCTGGCAGTAGCTGACATTGTAATGGCTTGCGCGGCCCCGAATCTCACCGGCTCATTCTGGCTCTTCGCCCTAGCCTACGCGTCCACCGGTTTCATATCACCGCTCCTACTCGCCCCAGCCTCCACCCTCATACAAGAGCAAGTATCGCCCGCCATGATGGGTCGCATTTTCGGCCTCCTCAATGCTGTACGCACCCTAGCCCTGCCCCTGGGCCTAGCTGTAGCCGGCCCTCTCTCCGACGCTTTCCCCATCGCTTATATTTACATTGCTGGCGGCATCGTCTCAATTCCCATCAGCCTATGGGTACTGCGCTCGCGGGTAGAGTGACCCGCGAATTAAGCCCGAGACAGCTTTGTATTCGCTCTTTTCTTCCGCTGTGCCACGTAGGCCGCGTAAGCGAAACTTGCGCTAAGTCCGAGCGTAAGAGCGAGGCTGGCGCTGATGCGTTGCAAGGGTATCGTTCCGGCAGCAGGTAGGGTGTAGTGGTAGGTGTAGTTCAGCGTGTAGTCAGGTTGGCTGTACCCACCTAGGCTCCAGTGAATGTTGGTATTAGTCGTACCTGCTGGGTTGGGTGCGGTGTGTGTTTGCCAGCTGTTGGTGTTGGAGTTCCATACGGGTGTGTCGGTGTCGGTCGTGCGCATGGTGAGTCCGGTTACAGTGAGTTTTTGTAATGCGCTTGCTTCCGCCGGCTTGGGGTGGGGGTCGGCGTCATCGTTGCCTTGCCCGAGTTTGCCGAGGGTATTGCCTCCCCAGGTGTAGGTGTGGTGGTTGCGGCTGATTGCCATTGCATGACTATCGCCCGTGCCGATGCGTTTGCATTCTGGCAGCAGCGCGCTGGCGGTGAGGTCGTTGGGGGAGTTGCTGCTGGTGATGCTGGTGTTGTCATTGCCGAGCTGGCCTTTCGCATTGTCTCCCCAAGTGTATACGTGGCCGTTATTTGCCAGTGCTGCAGAGAAGGAGCCTCCTGCGTTGATGGCGCTGATGCTGGCAGGTAGACCGCTGGCCGAAGTTAGGTCGGTGGGTGTGGGGTCGGTGCTGATGGTGTGGTTGTGGCCGAGCTGGCCGAGGTTGTTGTTGCCCCAGGTGTAGAGGTGGCCGTCGCTTGCTAGGGCGAGCGAGTGCTGGTCTCCGGCCGCGACATGGACGATGTTAGCGGGTAGTCCGCCGGCGGCGCTTATGTCGACGGGTGTGAACTGAGCATCGCTGGTTCCTAGACCTGTGGTGGTTCCTAGTTGGGCGAATTCGTTGCTACCCCAAGCGTAGACGTGACCGCTGCCGCTTACTGCTAGGGCGTGGTTGGTGCCTGCCGCCAGCTTTCGAATAGAGGAGGGTAGGCTGCCGGCGGCGCTGATATCTACGGGGTTGAGCACTGGCATGTACGTGCCGGCGTTGGTGGATATGCCCAGTTGGCCGGAAGCGTTGAATCCCCAAGCGTAGACATGCCCATTGGAGCTGACTGCGAGTGAATAGTCGGTGCCTGCGGCTACTTGAGTGATGGTTGTGGGGAGCTTGCCGAGCGCGGTGAGATCGATGGGGGTGTCTTGGGCGCTAGTATTGCCGTTGCCCAGTTGGCCGGCATTGTTGCTGCCCCAGGCGTAGACATGATGGTCGCTGCCGATGGCGAGCGAGTGGTTGGCGCCGGCGCTCACCTTGAGCGCGCGGACCGAGTCGGGCAGGTGGACCCGGCCGGGTGCGGAGTGGGGCTTATTGTCGCCGTGGCCTTGGCCCAGAACGCCTCGCTCGTTGCCGCCCCAGGAGTAAGCGTTGCCGTCGGAGCCGATGGCCAGGCTGTGAGAACTGCCGGCCGCGACTTGGGAATACGTAATCGTACTCGGCGGGTCCGGGGCGCCGATGTTCACCAAGTCCCCGCCCTTGGAGGGGCCGTAGATGGGAGAGAGGGTGAATTTGTATTCCTCCCAGCCTGCGGTCAGTGTCATATTGTGGTCAACGGTATCGCCGAAATCCCACGGCTCGCCCGTGTCGGTGTACCAGCCGGTGAACCAATGATGCTCCCAGGCCGGGGTGGTAGGCCAATCCAGTGTTTTGCCGCTGTCCTCCTCGATCTGTTGGTCGGGTGGGGCAGTGCCGGGCGCTCCACCTAGCTTGAACTGTACGGTGTAGAGGTCGAGGTAGTGGAGCTGGTAGGTTTCACTGGGTTGAGTACCGAGTCCGACCAGACTCCAATCCACTTTAATATCAACCGTCGTACCCGGAGTGCCAGCCGGAACTTTACCCGACCACGCATAGGTTGTAGGATTTTTTGTTCCACTGGTAGTAACACCATCGATGGTGACCTTATCAATATTGACGGCACCACCCACACGAACAGCAGAATCATAATAGGCTACAACTTTGCCATCGCCTAGTTGACCATTATCATTACGGCCCCATGCGTAAGTGTTGCCATCGCTTCCGATTGCAAAAGAACTTACGTCGCTAGCAAAAACTTTGGTGAAGGTGATTCCTGCTGGTACAGTTACCAAACTCGGAGTTGTTGCAGCGTACATATAGTTTCCTGAGGGGAATCCGGCTATGCCTAGAGCTCCCCACCAGTTTTGGCCCCATGTGTAGACTTTGCCATCGCTGCCGATAGCGAGAGTGTGCCAGCCGCCACGAGCCATGCTTTTAATGGTTACTCCTGCCGGCATGCTTACGTTCACGGCTACTGGTGACACGTACTGTCCGGTGGTTGAACTGGTGGTCAGCGTGCCGTCTCCGATTTGGCCCCATTGTGTAGCGCCCCATAGGTAGGTTTTGCCGTTGCTGGCTGTTGCGTAGTCTGTCCAATTGCCGGATACTATGCTAGTAAAACGGTATCCTGCTGGAGGGTTGATAGCCCTAGCCGTGGCGCTGTATCCTCTAATGCCTCCGTTTGCCATCTGCCCATGGTAGTTGCTGCCCCACACGTAGACAACGCCGTTATCTCCCAAAGCCATTGATGCAAGATATGGAGCTTGGAGGCTGGTGATACGCACTCCGCTCGGTATGCCAACAACAGGAGTTGGGCGTAGCCGCATAGCTGTATCGCCCACGCCGAGCTGACCGTTGCCAGTAGGCTCTCCAAAATCCCAACCGTTGAAAAAGTCATCGTTGTTGCCCCAAGCGTAGACTCTTCCGTCATCTCCAATGGCTTGGCTATAAGCGTCAGCCGCGTTGACATGGGTGAATTTATTCACTCCAGCTGGAGGTGGCACAAGAGTGGGGAGGGAACGGTTGGTGGTATCTCCCAAGCCGAGTTGGCCTTTGTCATTGCGACCCCATGCGTAGACATTACCTTTGTCATCTAAAGCTAGGGAATGCTGATCATAACCGGCGCTCACTTCAACGAATTTCGTGTTTGCTGGCATGGTGATTGGTGCAGGTTTGAGATGCGCGGTGGTGCTACCATCGCCCAGCTGACCAAAGGAATTGTCTCCCCAAGAGTAAGCTTTACTATCACTATCGAGTGCGACTGTGTGATAGTGCTTGGAATCCAAAGTTGTGAATGTTATTCCAGCCAATGTCTGAGGCGTGATAGTAAGGTCGCTGCCGCCTGTTGCAGATGCTCTTCTTGGGTCGACGCGGAAGTGGGGTGACGCGGGGTCAGCGTGTGCAGTTTGGGCTAGTTGAATAGCCCCCCCCCCAAGGACAATCAGCGCTAGCGCCAAAATGATGGTGCTAGCAGTACGAATGCGGCGCATGTGTTTCCCCTTTAGTGTGACAACAACTGTAGAATTGTCACACTAGTGTTTCTTGAGTTGCATCTGATCCCCATCAAACACAACAATCATATATTTCTTACAAGTCTCACATCAGTATAGCAAAGCGTTGAGCAAGCTTCATAAGTGTTGGCTGATTGCGGTTTGTAAAGTTACTGATTTGTGGGGCTGTGATAGTAGTTGACTGTTACCTTTTTCGTCCTTGTACTCGTTGTTTGATGTTGTGTGCTGTGTAGGCGAGGCTGGTGCTGATTCCTAGTGTGAGGGCGAGGGTGGCGGCGGCTCGTTGGGGCTGCGCGCTGCCGGCTTGGGGAAGGTTATAGGTGTAAATGTATGGCAGGGGGTAGTCGGGTTGGTTGTAGGTGCCTAGTGTCCAGTGAATAGTGCTGGTGGTGGGCCCGGGATTGTGGGCCGTGCTGTGGGTGGTCCAGGCGTGTTGGCTGCTGTTCCAGACAGGGGTGTTGGTGTCTGTGGCGTCGATAGTGAAGCCGGTGACATTCAGCGTTTGTTTCGCGTTGGCGATGGCTGGCTGGGGGTGTGGGTTGGTGTCGCTGGTGCCTTGGCCGAGTTGGCCGTGATTGTTGGCGCCCCAACTGTAGATGTGGTTGGTGTCTGTGAGTGCTGCTGCGTGGTGGCTGCCGGTGCTGATAGCACTGAGCGGGGGTAGGGAAGTGTTGGCGCTGATGTTAGTAGGTTGGTTGCTGTCGGTAAGGGTGTTGTTACCAAGTGTGCCGTTATTGTTGGCTCCCCATGTGTAGGCTTGCTGGCTGCTGGTCAGAGCTATGGAGTACTGGTTGCCGGCTTGTACTTGATTGATAGTTGCGGGGAGTAGGCTGCGAGCGGTGAGATCAACCGGTGTAGGCCCTCCTGACTGTGTGGGGTCTCCTAACTGACCACGAGCATTCGAACCCCACGAATAGGTGTGGTGGTTGTTGGCTAGGGCTAGGTTATGGTCTTGGCCAGCGCTGATTTGACTGATGGTATCGGTGAGGAGGTTGAAGTCAGCGAGGTCTACTGGGATGGGTTGGGCGGTAGTGCTGCCCAGTTGATTACTGGTACCTAATTGTCCTGCTTGATTCGTGCCCCATGACAAGACGTGGTGGTCAGAGGTCAGGGCTAGAGCGTGGTTAGGACCGGCGCTGATAGCGACCACGGTATCGGGTAGGTTTCGTTTGGTGGTGATGTCAGTAGGAGTGGGATTAGGAGTGGCTGTGCCTGCGTTGGTAGTGGTAGCGAGCGTGCCTGTGGTGTTGTTACCCCAAGTGTAGGTGTGCCCGTCTTGGGTTAAAGCCAAGCTGTATTGATCGCCAGCTGCTATAGCAATGATGGTAGAGGGCAGGGTGCCAGCAGCCGTGAGATCGACTGGACTACTCGCGCCAGTAGTGCTGCCGTTACCTAACTGTCCGCATGTGTTACTGCCCCAAGCGTAGACGTGGTGGTCACTGCCTAAGGCGAGAGCGTGGGTGTTACCAGCGCTGACTTGTAAGGCTTTGACTTGCTCGGGTAAATGCACGCGTACCGGCTGGATGCTGGAAGGAGTAGCGGAACCAGTGCCGAGCTGGCCTTCATTATTAACACCCCACGCATATGCATTGCCATCAGAGCCGATGGCTAGTGTGTAATCCAATCCAGTTGAAAGAGCGGTGTAGGTCAGTGCTTGTGGTGGTGCAGGCGGGTTAATGCTTAACGCAGTGTCTCCAGAGGAAGGACCACCTGCAGGAGTAAGAGTAAATTGGTATGGTTCCCAACCCGCGGTGAGTGTCATATCAGACTCGACACCATCCGCGAAATTCCATACCTGGCCTGTGCTGGTGTACCAGCCCGTGAACCAGTGCCCGTCCCAGACAGGGGTCTGGGGCCATGCTATCGCGTCTTCGGTCAAGACTTGTTGGTCTGGTATCGTGCCGGGAGCGCCACCGGTATCGAAGTGAATGGTATGCGTGGTCATATACGTGTAATGGAAAATAATTGGCGGCTGTTCGGAGAAGCCGTTGCTCCAGGTAATCGTCACCTCAACACGACCAGCCGGGTGAGCAGGCACCGTCACCGTCCACGCACCATCAGCACCAACCGTATGAGAAGGCACTGCTATCCCGTCAAACGCCACGCCAGTAATACTCGCTTTCGGAGGTTCCGGACGAGCTGGGGTAGAGCAGATTCCGTTGATACTAGTAACATTGGGGTCGCCTAGCTGTCCGGCTACTATGCTGCCCCAAGAGTATGCTTCAACGCCTTTTGCTACAGATAGGGAGAAGTTTCCTCCTGCACTTATTTGGGTCATGTTTGGGTTTACTCCACCTGCGTTGTAAATGGGAGATGGGGTGGTGTAAGGGAACGCTGAATAGCCGGTGCCGAGTTGTCCGTTACTGTTATCGCCCCAGCAATACACATAATGATTGTTTCCTAAGAGCATGGAGTGTGCCGCACCAGCACTGACTTGCAAGACTTTACCTGCGGAAACGCCCGTTGGTACTGCTGAATCGGGATGAGACCACATGGAACCATTGCCTAATTGATAACTTCCGTTGCTTCCCCAAGCATAGGCATAATCGTTTGTTCCCACAGCGAGGGCGTGGGAGCCTCCAGCGCTGACTTGTTTGAAATTGACACCAGCTGGCATGTTGCCTTGTAATACGGCTACCGGGGCATCTTGATTAGTGCCATTCCCAATGCCGAGTCGTCCGCTGCCCCCGAAACCCCATGAGTAGGCGCGCTGGTCGCTTCCAAGAGCAAGAGTGAAGTTGCTTCCACCGCTGATTTGCGTCAGGCTTACGCTGGCTGGTATGGCTCCTTGGGCTGCGGCTACTGGTTCGTATTGGTTGGCGTGTGTAGGGTCGTTGTTACCGAGTTGTCCGTATTGGTTGTTGCCCCATGCGTAAGCTTTACCATCGCTGCCAATAGCGAGAGAGTGGCCATCTCCGGCAGCTATGTGCACGATGCGAACTCCGTCTGGTATAGCTCCGCGATTGACCAATGCTGGGGTTTTCTGCAAAGCTCCGCTAGTATCCCCGTTACCGAGCTGCCCCTTATCGTTGACACCCCATGCGTATATTTTGCCGCTACTAGCTAAGGCCATAGAGTGGTTATATCCAGACACGACCTCTGTGATTTTTATACCACGGGGGAGCTCAGCTAATACCGGAGCCCTAGATCCCCATTGGCCATAGATATATGAACCCCACCAATACACTCCACCATTTTCATTCAGACCAGTTCCATGAGTGGACCCTGCACTTACTTGAGCGAAAGGGATTTCGTTCTGTGGTTTGGTGACACGGGCAGTGTTGCCGCCTGAAACGGGGCCGTGGGTTGGGGTGAGGGAGAAACCATTGCTGGAATCAGAGCCGGGTGGGCGTGCTCCTATGCGTAGTCCGGGGTCAGCGTGTGCTGGTTGGGCTAGTTGAGTAGCCCCCCCCCCCAAGGACAGTTATAGCTAGTGCTACTACAACGGCGCTGGCAGAACTGAAGCGGCTCATGAGTTACCCCTTTAATCAATACATATAGTGCTCAAACTGTTGGCTGTGAGCGTTCTTTCCCCTGACGCTGCAAGCACATGTCTGCCACAAGTAGTTGTCAGTATAGCAAAACACTCTGTCGGCTTCACACGCGGGCGGGATTATATGGCTCTGCTTAGCGTTGTGCTCATACGAGTTGCCCGCCACGCATGCTAAAGCCGCAGTATTTTGACTATGAGTCCTTGTTCCTGTGAAGCTGTTTCTTCGATTGACGAAGTTTGGTGGATGCGTAAGCAAGGCTCATGCTGGCAACGAGCGTGAACACTAAGCCTGCGCTCATACGCTGAAGAGGTATAGAACCTGCACTGGGCAGCGTGTAGTGGTATGTATATGGCAAGATGTAATCGGGCTGTTCGTAGCTTCCTAAGGTCCAGTGGACGGCACTATCGACTGGACCCGGCGGGTTGGGAACGCTAGTAGTTGACCAAACATTTCGTGAGCTATTCCAAATGGGGTCAATTGGTACTCTAGTTGAACCCATAGTGAGGCCGATAACAGTTAACACTTGCTGAGTAGTGACTGCTGCTGGTTGAGAGTGCTTACTACTGTCCAAGTTGCCTCGCCCCAGCTGTCCTGAATCATTCGCGCCCCAAGTGTACGTTTCTGCATTAGTTGTCGTAGCAGCAACATGGTCGAAGCCGCTGCTCAATGTTCGTACATCAGCGAATTGCCCTGCAGTGGTAATGTCATTGGGTTGGTTGGTATCGGTTAGGTTAGCGTTACCTAGTGTGCCGTCGCCGTTTGCGCCCCAAGTGTAGGTGTGCTGGTTACTAGTAAGCGCGACGGAGTACTGGTTGCTGGCTTGAATTTGGACAACTGTGTTGGGGAGGAGACTTTTGGCAGTCAAATCTACTGGCTGTGGTCCTCCAGCTTGCGTCGGGTCGCCGAGCTGACCGCGAGTATTTGACCCCCAAGCGTAGACGTGCCCATCATTCGTTAAGGCGAGGCTGTGCTGGTTTCCGGCGCTGACTTGGATGATTTTTCCTTGGGGGAGTGCGCCTTGGTCGGTTATGTCTACTGGTATGGGCTGAGCGTTGCTATTGCCTAGATTCGTGCTTGTAGCGAGTTGCCCTTGCGCGTTGGTTCCCCAAGAAAGCACGTGGTTATTGCTCGTTACAGCAAGAGCGTGGTCGTAGCCGGAGCCTAGACCCACAACAGTTTCAGGTAGGCGACCGGCAGCCGTGATGTCTACCGGATTCGGATTCGGCGTGTTAGAGCCCGCGTTGCTTGCAATAGTGAGGCTACCTGAAGCATTGCTTCCCCAAGCCCATGTGTGCCCGTCTTGGGTCAAAGCTAAGGAATATTGGTTACCTGCGAGTACCTCTATCACGTTGTTGGGGAGTTTATTGCTTGCAGTTAAGTCAACAGGAATCTTACTGTCTGCAGTATTTCCATTGCCTAGTTGGCCTGCGTTATTCGCCCCCCAAGCATACACATGATGATCCGAGCCAATTGCCAAAGCGTGTTGATTGCCATTGCTAACTTGAAGGATTTTGACTCCTTCCGGTAGGTGGACGCGGTGAGGCTGTCCGGAGGCGAAAGTATCTGCTTCGTCAATACCGAGGGCGCCATGTTCGTTGCTGCCCCAAGCGTAGAGATTTCCATCTGAGCCAATTGCAAGCGTGGATTGTTTTCCCGCAGCAAGGTCAGCGTAAGTGATGCTTTGAGGCGGGGCAGGAGTTTTGATGTCAATAGAAGCTCCACCCGAAGAGGGGCCACTGCTAGGGATTAAAGAGAAATCATAGGCTTCCCAACGGGCAGTTAAGGTCATATTGCTAGACACTCCGTCTGCAAAATCCCAAGGCTGGCCTGCATCGGTAAACCAGCCAATAAACCAGTGTTTATCCCAAGTAGGAGTTTCAGGCCAAGCTATCGGATCACCAGAGGTAACCGATTGCGCAATAGGCGCAGATCCCGGAGCCCCGCCATTGTTGAATTGCACAGAAAAGATGCTGAGATACTCATAGTGAAGAACGATAGGCAGCTGGTTGGCATTGCCATTACTCCAGTACACTTTGACATCTACTTTACCCGGGGCATGTGGAGGAACAACCACTTGCCAGTTGTCTGCAGCGTCCGTGGTGTGTGAAAGGACAGGTGTGTTATCGAAACTCACACCAGTTATGAGCACGGTAATAGGGATTGCTCTCACCGGCGAGCATTGTGTAGGATTAGGAGCTGCCGTGGCCAAATTTCCGTGAAAGTTAGTGCCCCAGCTGTCGAAGTTATCTTCGCTGGTGCTCAAGCTAATCGCTGTATCTTTACCGGCACTCACATACGACACATCTGAAATGGTCCAGACTTGGCCGGGGTTGGCGGTGGTTCCCATCGGAGTTGAGCTTCGACCCAATTGACCCTGCCTGCCATCACCCCACGAGTAGGCTTTATGGTCTGTACCGATGGCCAGTCCTAGTCCGTAACCGGCGCTCACTTGAAGGACAGGGCCCAAGCCTACTACTCGACCGGGGAGAGCTTGATTCACACGGCCCGAAGGGTTGTTGTCACCGTTGCCGAGTTGTCCATCTATATTCCAACCCCACGAGTAAGCCAAGTGATCTGAGCCTATGGCCAGGATGAAACCATCGCCAGCACTGACTTCCGTCAGATAGACGCCGGCCGGTATGTCTCCTTGATGGATAGGCTGTGGTGTTGTCTGATAAGGGCCGGTCCAGTTGCCGTTGGGTGCTATCGTGCCATTGCCCAGCTGTCCGGCGCCATTGACTCCCCAAGCGTAGGTCCTATGGTCTGAGCCGATAGCGAGGGAATAACCGTTGCCAGCGCTGACCTGCGTTATCTCTACAGTGGCAGGTATCGCGCCCAAGTGAACTTCTACTGGTGAAAACTCTTGAGTGAGGACGGGCGGATCGTTGCCCAATTGTCCGTAAAAATTAACGCCCCAAGCATACATTTTGTGGTTAGAGCCCAAAGCTATAGAGTGATTCTCTCCTGCAGAAATCTGTATGATTTTAACATCGGCCGGGATTTCTCCTCGGCTGATAGGTGCTGGTAGGGGATTGGTCGCACCGCTGGTGTCGCCGTTACCTAACTGGCCCACTTCGTTGTAACCCCACGAATAAACCTGTCCGTTGTCTGCTAGAGCTAAGGAAAACTTCCGATCCGTACTGATCTGAGTAAAACGCACACCAGTCGGTGTCTTCACTCGTACCGGTTTCCATTGGTCAGCTGTATCGCCGTTGCCTAAGGCGCCATCACTGTTCATACCCCAGCTGTATATACCGCCATCAACACCAAGTGCAAGTCCGTGATAGTGCCCCATTTCAATTTGCACAAAACGGCTGTTGGCAGGCGGCTTTGTCACATAAGCTTTGTTATTGCCTGTTTCGGGCCCATGCGTGGGGGAAAGAGTTACACCGTCTACAGTTTCTGATCCGGGCGCTCGCGAAGAGCCGCGCCTACTGCTGAGCGGGTCAGCGCTGGCGGGCTGAACAAATTGGGTAGCCCCCCCCCCCAAGGATTATCAGAGCTAGGACCGCTGCTATAGCGTTGGCGGTGCGGAGTCTGCGCATGCGAGTACCTCTTGTGTGGAACAGCGCTGTGAGCGCCTTTCATTAAGCCTTGCAGCGTGTAAAGAGATTCCCCAACCAGATACACCAAGACTATATTTTTCAACAAATATTCCACCAGTATAGCAAGCACAGTTAGGTTTTGCTTACTTATACATAAGATTGCTGGGCACAGTGGTCAAAATAATCTAGACAACTGAGCTGGATGTAACGGGGGAAATAGCTCAGTTGTCTAGTTATAGGAGGCTTCATTGCCTCGGGGTGGTGACGGGGGGCAAGCCGCTTTTAATGCTGCTGGTTTGCGAGTATGTGGGCTTTGTTGTCTCTCTTCCTGCGATGGATCATGTTTGCTGTAAAGGCGAGGCTGGCGCTGAGTGTGAGTGTGAGGGCGAGGCTGCCGCTGATGCGTTGGAGTGGTATTGTTCCGGCGCTGGGTAGTGTGTAGTGGTAGGTGAAGGGGTGTAGGTAGTTGGGTTGGTCATAGGTTCCTAGCTTCCAGTGGATGGTGCTGGTGGTTTGGCCCGGATTACCGGCTGGGCTGGTGGCTTGCCAAGTGTTACTGGCGGTGTCCCAATGGGGTGTGTCTGGTGTGTTTGTGGTGCCTATGGTGAGCGCTGTGACAGTGAGAGCTTGTGTGGCCTGGGCTTGTGTGGGCTGGCTGTGCTGATTGGTGTCGCTGCTGCCTTGTCCGAGTTGGCCTGCTGTGTTGGCTCCCCAACTGTAAACTTGCCTGCTGTTGGTGATCGCGCTTGTGTGGTTGCGCCCGGCTGTGATATGGGTCATGGCTGGTAAAGCGTTGATGGTGGTGATGTCGAGTGGTCTGGTGGCTTGTGACACGTTCGTATTGTTGTTGCCGAGTTGGCCGCTAGTATTGATTCCCCAAGTGTGTACGTGTCCGCTCGTGCTGAGCGCTATGGAAGTGTGCTCTCCTGCTGCGAGTTGGCTAATGCTAGAGGGGAGAAAACCGGCTGCGCTGATATCCGTGGGTGTGCTGCGACTGGTGGTGGTACCGTCTCCTAACTGGCCGTGCTGGTTATCGCCCCATGAGTACGTGTGCTGGTCTTGGCTCAGGGCTAGTGAGTGAGTGCTACCAGCCGTAACCTGTGTAATGGTAGCGGGTAAGGCTCCTACGGTAGTGAGGTCAACAGGACTGGGTTGCGCGGTATCAGTGCCGAGACTGGTACTGGTACCGAGCTGACCATACTCGTTAGCTCCCCACGAATAGGTGTGATGTTCGTTACTGACGGCTAGGGCGTGGTGGCTGCCAGCACTGATAGAACGAATCGTGGTAGGTAAACTACCAGCAGCGCTCACATCAGTGGGCAGGCTATTAGGATTAGTGGTGCCAGCGTTAATGGTAGTGGCGAGAGTGCCGTATTGGTTGGATCCCCATGTGTAGAGGTGGCCATCACGAGTAAGCGCTAGTGAATAATCATCACCGGCTGCCAATTGCATAATGGTAGAGGGTAGGCGAGCGGTGTTGGTTAGGTCGATGGGAGTGTTCTGGTCTGTACTAGTACCGTCTCCTACTTGTCCTTGAGCATTTGCTCCCCATGCGTAGACGTGGTGGTCGCTGCCTAAAGCGAGTGCGTGTGAACTACCGGCTGCTACTTGTAAGACGCGTACCGTATCGGGTAGGTGCACGCGTGAAGGCGAAGGATGGGCTTGCCTGTCTGCGCTACCCGAGCCGAGCCTGCCGTGTTGGTTGGAGCCCCACGAGTATGCGTTGCCATCAGAGCCGATCGCTAGCGTGTAATCCTGGCCCGCGGACAGTGATGAATAGGTGATAGTGTGCGGCGCGACTGGAGCAGACACTGATAAGCTCACGCCGCCCTGGGAAGGACTGTGAGCTGGGTAAAGCTTAAACGCATACTTTTCCCAACCCGCAGTCAAAGTCATACTCGAAGTAACTGGTTGAGAAAAATCCCACGGCTCGCCCGTATCGGTGTACCATCCAGTGAACCAGTGATGCTCCCAGGCTGGGGTAGTGGGCCAGTCCAACAGCTTCCCACTGTCTTCCTCGACTTGCTGGTCGGGCGGGGCAGTGCCGGGCGCTCCACCTAGCTTGAACTGTACGGTGTAAAGGTCGAGGTAGTAGAGCTGGTAGGTTTCACTGGGTTGAGCACCGAGTCCGACCAGACTCCAATCCACTTTAATATCAACCGTCGTACCCGGAGTACCAGCCGGAACTTTACCCGACCACGCATAGGTTGTAGGGTTGGAAGTTCCGGTGGCTGTGGTTGTACCGACAGTGACTTTATCAATGCTGATAGCGCCTCCGACTCGCACAGGCGCATCCCGGTATGCAACCACGGTGCCGTCGCCTAATTGCCCATATTGATTTTGTCCCCATCCGTATAGGTTCCCATCGTTGCCGATTGCATAGGAATTCCAGTACCCGGAAAACACTTTTATGAAGGTAATACCTTGGGGCACGGAAACAGGGTAGGGAGCATTGCTCCATGATTGAAAGCCAACTACTGCTCCAGCAAGTCCTAAACCTCCCCAAGCATTTTGGCCCCAGCTGTAGGTTTTCTTATCGCTGCCAATAGCGATGGCGTGCCAGCCTCCTTGAGCCATACTTTCAATACTCACACCCGCAGGCATTCGACGAGAAATAACTATAGGGGAGAGCATGTCACCAAAGGGCGTATTGTTGCTGCCCGAGCCGTCTCCAAAAGTGCCCCATTGTGAAGCTCCCCAAGCGTACGTTGAACCATTACTGGCAATGGCGGTAGAGAAATTACCGCCGGTGGAGATTGATGTCCAGCGTTGGCCTGCGGGTGGGTTGACGGGCAGTGCAGTGGCGCTGTTGTATCGGTTACCGTTCGCAAGCTGCCCGTGAACATTGTTGCCCCAGGTGTAGATGACGCCGTTGTTGCCTAGGGCGGTGGATGTCATGTATAGGGCGCTGATGCTGGTGATTTTCACGGTTGCCGGTATGCCGACGACTGCTGTGGGCCGGGTTCTGGCTGTGGTGTCTCCCACGCCGAGCTGGCCTCCGCCTTGGTGCTCGAGCTCGTCGCTGTTGTTATTGTTGCCCCAGCTGTAGGCTTTGCCGTCATCTCCTATGGCTAGGCAGTAGTCTCCTGCTGCGGTTGCGGTGATGAATTTGTTGACGCCTGCGGGTGGGGTTACTTTTGTGGGGGTGTTTCTGTTGGTGGTGTCGCCTAGGCCGAGTTGGCCTTTGTCGTTGCGGCCCCAGGTGTAGAGGTTGCCTTGGTCGTCGAGGGCTAGGGAGTGTGGGTAGTATCCGGTTGATACTTTAACGATGTTGGCGCTTGTGGGGAAGGTGATGGGTACTGGTTTGAGTCGGCTGGTGGTTGTGCCGTCGCCGAGTTCGCCGTAGGTGTTGTCTCCCCATGAGTAGACGTTGTGTTTTGAGTCGATGGCCAAGCTGTGGTAGTACTTGGAGTCCATATCGATGAAGGTGACACCTGCCAAAGTGAATGGGGTGATGGTGAGGTCGCTGCCGCCTGAAGGTGAGGCTTTGCGTGGTTTGACGCGGAAGTGGGGTGACGCGGGGTCAGCGTGTGCGGTTTGGGCTAGTTGAGTAGCCCCCCCCCCCAAGGACAGTTAGAGCTAGCGCTAAAATGATGGTGCTAGCAATACGAATGCGGCGCATGTGTTTCCCCTTTAGTGTGACAACAACTGTAGAATTGTCACACTAGTGTTTCTAGAGTTGTATCCGATTCCCCAACGGCTACAACAACCCTTCTATTGTTTGTAAGTATTACACCAGTATAGCAAGCTACAAGCTAAGTGCCATTGTTTCCGCGCTCAAGTTATAAATGCAACGCTGTTTCCTGCTTTCGATTGAGCTAGTCAGAGCTGGAGAATATGGTTAAATGCGATGATATACCGGGTTCAGCTTTGAGTGTAGAGATAAGTGTTAGGCTGGCTATTGTACACAATGGATGCGCGATGGAAGCTGTGCTGTGATGATATATGTGTTGCCGGTTTTGGTGGCTTGTGAAGCGGTTGCGATTATGATTATTGAGATGTTCGGATCCAGAAAGCTTCAAGCTCAGGCTTTTGACTTAGACGAACGATTCCTTCATCAGCCGCAGACGAAAACATTGCTAGCTAATCAAGGCATCTACAACGGTGCTTTCGGCATACTCATTTTAGTTACCATACTGTTTCTTGGCGGGCAGAATCGAATGCTCTCGCTCATTTTTGAAATGGCATTCATCTTCGTCGTAGCGATTTACGGAAGCTTGACCGCATCTAAGAAAATCATACTCATACAAGGCCTACCAGCAGCATTATCACTCCTCGTATTACTCATCGCATATTAAAAGGTAGAGCAAATATTAAGCTACTGCACATTCCTTTAGATTCGTGCGCGATGCTGAGCTTTACGCCGGCGAGCCAACTGGTGGCCGGCGTATATGGTTGAGCAGAGTCCGGTGAGGAGGAGGAGTCCTCCGCCTGTAAAGCGGTGGAGGGGGATTGCTCCGGCTGTGGGGAGAAGCCATTGGTATCTGTAGGGGAGGGGGTAGTCTGTTTGTTCTGTTCCTCCTAGGGTCCAGTGGATGTTGGTGGTTACTTTTCCGCTGGTGTGGGCTGGGCTGGTGAGTTTCCATACTTGGTTGGTGGAGTCCCAGGTAGGTGGTGTGCTGAGTTCGGTTTGGTCGAACTTGACGCCAGTGACGATTAATTCTTGTGGGTTGGGTTGTCTGGGTGTGGGGTTGGTTATGTTGCTAATGGTTCCGTCAGCTTGCTGCCCGTAGTTGTTATCGCCCCATACCAGAATTTTGTAGTCGCTATCGATGACGGAGCTGTGTTTGCCGCCGGCGCTGATGTAGCCGATCGTGTTGGTTAGCCGTCCGGTGGCGTTGAGGTCGGTGGGGGTTGGGTTGTCATTCGGGCTGCCATTGTTGGCAGTGACACCCAGCTGTCCTCTCTGGTTGGAGCCCCAGATCCAGGCGTGGCCAGAGCTGTCGAGAGCGATGCTGTGGTATTCTCCTGTGCCGATGGCGCTGATATTTGCGGGCAGCCGTCCAGCGGCGCTCAGGTCGGTGAGCGTGTACACGTTCAATACGATGCCGGAGTTGGTGGTGTGCCCGAGCTGGCCGTATCGGTTGTATCCCCAGCTCCAGACGTGCCCGTTGACGTCGAGGGCGAGGGTGTGGTCCTTTCCGGCGCTGACCTGGCTGATGCCTACGATGAGTCTGCTGGCGGCGTTCAGGTCGGTGGGTGCGGCGCCGCTGCTTCCGTATGGCAGTCCCAGCTGTGCTGAGTCGTTGGCTCCCCAAGCCCAGACGTGTTTGCTGCTGTCGATGGCTAGGCTGTGTTTGCTGCCGGCGCTGACTTGGCTGATGTTAGCGGGCAGGCGGCCGGTAGCGCTCAGGTCGGTGGGCGTCTTATTGGGCATGTAGTTGCCCGCGTTGGCGGTGATTCCCAGCTGGCTGTCTTGGTTGAGTCCGCAGACCCACACGTGCCCGCTAGAGTCTATGGCTAGGCTGTGCCAGCCTCCTGCGCTGACCTGGACGATGTTGGTGGGCAGTCGTCCGGTAGCGCTGAGATCTACGGGGACGGGCTGGTTTGCACTGCTGGCTGCGCCCACCTGTCCGTAGTAGTTCCAGCCCCAGGCCCAGGCGTGTCCGCTGCTGTCTATGGCTAGGCTGTGGCTGCCTCCGGCGCTGACCTGGGTGAAGCGTACGCCCGCTGGCGCGAGTACGCGTTCGGGAGCGTTGGCCGTGCCTCCGTCGTTCGTCCGCGTGCCTAACTGGCCGGCTGAGTTAGCGCCCCAGGCGTAGGTGTTGCCGTCCGATCCGATTGCCAGCGTGTGCCTGTCTCCTGCGCTCACCTGCATGAATCGAATTCCGGTGGGTGCCGTCGGAGGTGTGATTGTTGTGGGACTGCCAGAGGTTAACACTTGGTCAGGGTTCATGGTGAATCGATACGCCTCCCATCGAGCGGTCAGAGTCATATCTGCGCTTATGGGAGTGTCGAAGTCCCAGGCTTTCCCGTTGCTGGTAAACCATCCGTCGAACCAGTGTCCTTCCCAAGTTGGGTTGGTGGTGGGATACTTCGCCTTACCGTTACGTGGAATTGACTGGCTCGGTGGAGCGGCTCCGGGTGCCCCACCCATGTCGAAACTAACCGTAAGCGCGCTCAAATAAGTGTAGGTAAGCCTCGCTGTGGTTTGTGAAACGCCGTCGAGAGTCCAGTAGACAAGAACATTAACCGTGCCAGCTGAGTGAGCGGGAGCCGTTACCAGCCACAAGTCTCTGCCAGCGTCATGTCGAAGATTGCTACCAAGGCGGCCATCGAAGTAGACTTTGGTTATTGCGATGGTAGGGTTAGCTACTTGAATTGGGCGAGTACGCCCGGTCTTGGTTCCGTCTCCCAACTGCCCATATTGGTTGGGGCCCCAAGAGTACACTTTGCCGTCGCTCGATAGAGCTTTCGACTGTAGCCATCCAGCGCTGACACCAGAAAATTGCACACCAGCAGGAGTGGAAACAATCGTCGGGGAAAGACGGTCCACGGTACTGCCGTCGCCTATGAGTCCGACACTTGTATAACGGTTATTAGTGCTGCTATTCCAACCCCAAGCATAGACCCTGCCGTTACTGCCAACAGCTAAGGAATGATAGGCGCCAGCAGTGATTGCAGTCAATGGTACCGGTGTGCTGATTCTTGTGGGGGAGTATCTGTTAGTCTTAGTGCCGGTTCCAAGCTGTCCATATCCATTGTGACCCCAGGCATACAAATTGCCCTGAGCATCGAGGGCTAATGAATAACCCTCTAGATACACGCCTCCCACTATTCCGCGATCGTTTTGCCCTCCTGCTTGGACATTAGTGAATTGCATGCCGAAGTTAATGCGTCTAGGGGTTAAACTCCGAGTTGTGCCTCCGTCTCCCAGCTGCCCATAGTTGTTGTAACCCCAAGCATAGGTGTATCCATCCGTGCCTATAGCAAGAGAATGACTTCCTCCGGCACTAATGCTCTTAAAAGCAATCGGAGCATTTATCTTGGTTGGAACACTGCGGTTAGTAGTGTCTCCTAAACCGAGTTGACCTTCGCTATTACGACCCCAAGCGTAAGCATTACCATTACTATCGAGAGCCAGAGAATATCGGTTGTATCCGCTAGCGCAGACACTGACGAAACGGGCACCCGCCGGTGCAGATATTCTTACCGGCAGCGGGGTAGCACTCGAAGATGAGGAAGTTCCGAGCTCACCAAAAAGATTAACTCCCCACGAATATATTTTATTGTCACTCCCTATCGCGAGCGTGTGATACCAGCCCGCGCTAACATTGGTAAATTTCACACCAGTTGGAGTCTTGACCTTTACCGGTAGAGACGAAGAAGTAAGAGCTCGGCCGCTACCAAGCAAGGTAGGATCATTGCCGCCCCAAGCCCAAGTAGTACCATCTTCAGTAATAGCAACTGTGTGAGTGCTACCGGCGCTGATTTTGGTAAACCTCAAAGTGCTTTGAAAGGGTGGTTTTACAGCGACTTCATTGCCGCCTTCAGTTGGGCCTTCGGTGGGTGAGAGGGAAAAATCTTGGTTTGTGTCGTCTGCGTGAGCAAGCTGAGGACGCGCTAAACTAGCGTACCCCCCCCCCAGGATAGTTAAGGACAGGAGCGCTGCAATAGCGCTCGCGGTGCGATGGTGTCGCATAACCCCTCCAAAAACAGGCCCATACACAATACAAGTGTCAGTCAGCCCGTGAAAATCTCGAAAAACTGTGATTGGAGCTACCAGCCGCGCCCCGATTCCCCAACCGATACAGCTGCGCCCAAGCTCTGCTTACTTCAAGTCATCTTACCATCGTGCCCCAATAATTCCGAATGCAAGGCCTCACTCAAGTCTCAGTTTCCCTATTCGCTGGTATATTTCCTGCCAGTTTTTGCAATCATGACCGTATATAACTGCTTAATTCCATACTCTTCGTTCGTATTGATTGGAGATATAGTATGCGTCTAAAATAGGTACAAACCGATCCTTCTCTGTATGGTTGGGTTGCAGCTATCTAATAATGCGTAGACCAGTCCTTTCAGTTCAGTAGTCTGGCATATATGAAAAAGCGCAAAGGTGGATGGCTAAAAGCTATAGCTGTAGTAGTTGGTATCGGCTTGTTTATAGCTTCTCCTGGCCTTGCTATCGTGTTGGCTATAGCCTGTTTCATTTTGGTTCGTATAGTTGCTCGCTTTACGAAGAGAAAAGCGAAAAGCAATGGACCAAGTCGTAAGAGCGCGAAAACTTCTGCTGCCGAACAACACAAGCTATATCTGCCGGACGACTATGTTGCGCTAGACACAGAGACTACGGGTTTGTCTTCGGCCACAGACCGCATTATTGAAATAGGTGCTGTCAGGATTCGGAATAGACAAATTACAGACCGATTCTCGGCCTTAATTAATCCTGGGCTCAGTCTTGGACCGCATATTACTGATTTAACAGGTATTACGGATGAGATGTTAGATGGGCAACCAGCAATCTCAACCGTGTTGCCTGACTTTTACGATTGGCTTGGAAACGACCCGGTAGTTGGACACAACATAAAGTTTGATCTAGGCTTTTTTGCTGCCGAATCAGAACGTATCAAGCTTAATGCGCCCAAGCCAGTGTATTACGACACTCTTCACCTGAGTCGTACCCAATTCCCCGAAGAGCGGCACCACCGGTTAGTGGATCTCATTCAGCGTTTTGGCATAGCAGAAGTTGAAGAACACCGGGCCTTATCTGATGCTATTCAAACATATCAATGCTTCGAATGGTTGCGTACTTATATTGAAAGTAATGCGCTCAGACCCAAAAAGTCTCGTAAGCGACGACCGCGTAAAAGCGAGGATAGCTACCAGCGAAGAGCCAGGGCAGACTATATAAACAGTCATGATTGTGAGCCTCGCAATTACCAGCCCGAAGGTAGGTTAATTGCAGACGTTAGGGATTGTGGCGGTGTGGATGTAAGTCGACGAGGAGACTACCAAGAGTTATTTGCGCGCTATGGCAAGGGAACTTGGCTGTGGGTAGTGGTTACGCGAGGATACACGCCGAACGGAAAAGATGCGGGTTTGCCCACAATTGAAGTGTGGGCGGACGGAGAATATGCTGGTTTCTTAACGCAGCTGCAAGCCTCTCGATACTTTTTGCACGTACCAGAAGAAGGCGGAGTAACTCAGGCGCATATTCGGCAAGACAATAAAAGCGGTAGGTATCGCATGAGGGTCGAGCTGCCGCCTGCGCATGAGGAAATTGACTTACTGTCATACATGGTAGAACAGAGTTAGAAGGGGAATCAGATCGGGCATGTAGTATTCGAACGCTGGTTGTATAAGTCTTTGGTTATCTAGGTGTAGATGATAAACGAGGTATAACAGTCGGAAAGACTGTAAGACCGTATTCTGGTTTCCTACCGTAATTGTTCTCTCTCTAATTGGGATAGAAAAGAAATGATAGCTGTCGATATAGCTTTCGGTACGTAATCATGAAGGTAGTGGGGTGCTTCAAAATACTGTATTTGCGAGTTGCCTTGCTGGTGTTGGAAGGACTCTTGCAGGTGGTGCCATTCTTGCTTGCTAAACCCGGTGCCGTGCCCGTTAGAGACGAGTTGCAGCATTTTAACGTTGGGTAGTCCGGCGGCTGCGACCGTTTTGGCATTGGCGGTTACTGTGTTAATCTCGCACCGGATGTCTGAGCCCATGAAATTCTTATAGAAGAGCGCCCGGTAGGTTTTCTTCTCAGCGTTGGTTAAGTGCCCAGCTTTGATGGCGGGGGATTGATCCGCGGTCAGGGCTGGCAGCAAGCGTGGCAGACCCAGTCGGCACAGAGCTCCAAGCAGAGCGGTAGCAGCCGCCGGAGGTACCAGATTACGCGTTTCGTATGCTTCAGGCATGGCCATATCCAAACCGATGATGGCCTCCACTTCGCTAGGGTAGCGCTTGGCCCAATAGAGCGCTTCGAGCCCAGACATAGAATGGGGCAGCAGCACATAAGGCCCGTCCACTCCCGCCGCCGCGAGCGCCGCCCGAGTCTCGCCTAACATAGTGTCAATATCGCGAGAATCCCGAGACCCGTCGCTAAACCCATACCCCGACTTCTCCAACACAATCGAGCAAAACCGGTCTCCCAACTCCTCAATCAAAGCCTTAAAATCATAAAGAGGAGAAGCAGTCCCCGCACCAGACAAGAACACCAATTTTGGAGCCGAGTCTCTCGCGTCTCCAAACACTGCAACGTTCAACCGTTTATTGTTCACCTGAACAAACCGAGTGTGGCCCTCGAAGGACAGACCTTTCACAGCTTCGCTCTCATAATTTAGGTGCATTCTCATAAGTTTAGAACACTTATGAGTTGAGTGCTAGATAAGCGCTGCTAGGGCTAGTGACAAACTATTATCCAACAGGCAGCTCTGGTGTACGCCACCGGTTATTGAGCGATTTCTTGCAAGATGATGTCGTGGAACCGGTCGGGTTCCTCCCACTGAGGGAAGTGGCCGGAGTGTTCGAACCAGTGCCAGTTTCTGGGGCTGTCGATGGTTTCGTACCAGTCGTGAGCAACGGAGGAAGAGACGTGGTAATCTCGCCTGCCTTCGCAGAAGGTGACTGGTATATCGAAGCGGTGGATGTTGGTGAAATCGGTTTCCATTAGCTCGTGCCAAAGGTAGGTAACGGACTGCATGGAGCCCTTCTGGCGGTTCAAAAGTTCTTTGACAGAGTAGCGGTGGCAGGTGAGAAAAGGCCAGATAAGGTTGTTCATGTTGGAACGACCGTAAAGGGAACCGCCGTGTTTTATTACGAGTTTGTTTAGTTTAAGCAGTGTTTTAACCCAGTCCTGTCCGGCGATTGCATCGTCATAGTTGTCAAGGAAAGTCAGAGTCTTGGCGTCTTTCGTACGGGTGCGAACGAAGGCAATTTGTTCTGCGGTAACGGCTTTCATGCTGACCACCTGCCCGCAGCCTATGTAATGGTGTACTAATTCGGGATGCGCTTGGATGAATTTGACCCCTAATACACTGCCCCAAGAATGGCCAATAAGGTAGATTTTGTCTTGGTGAAAGCGATCAAGTAATTGCAGCGTCAGCTCGTGAATATCTTCGAGGTAGGTATCGATAGTGGGGTGGTTGCTCGCAGTAAATGGATAATAGGAGAGTCCAGCGCCTCGCTGATCCCAAACCACAAGATTAAAATGCTGAGCAAGAGAAGCATTAAATTTCTCAACCAACGGAAGGCAAGAATCCCCAGGCCCGCCATGCAAATACAGAAGAACAGGATTCTCCGGCTTATCCCCAAGAACGCAATACCGCTGGTCGACGCCATTAATGCAAGCAGCCTCAATCCGATTCATGATAATCCTTGTATTTGGCACATAAACTTGTAATCTCTTATAAGAATCTACCCATCATACTGCCCCCCCCCCGGCTTATATCTTTTATAATTCTTTCTGATAAGCAAGGAAGGAACGTGTAGTTTTCGCTAGCATGGCGGCGCATAATCATAAGGGTAGTGGGGTGCCCAAAATATGGTATTTGCGAGTTTCCTTGCTAACTTTTTAGAGAGTGTCTTCTGAATAGCGAATAGGACTAAATCAAAGTATGCCGGTAATGTGTAACCAGCCAACGGAGTCTCCTTGGAAGGAAGAGTGATGAATATTAATAAAATACAGATTTCTGCGCCATTTTGTTTCGGTAATAATCCACTTATGCTTGATAACCTTGGGAAAGTTAATTTTGTTTTTGCTCCTAATGGTTCCGGAAAAACGACTATTTCAAATGCTTTGGCAGAGCAGCCCAAAGAGACTGAGAAACGTAGACGTTGGGGAACGGCACCGACCACCTTAGCAATACGTGTCTTTAATGAAGCATACAAACAACAGGTGATGCAGGAGCGCATCAATGGTATTTTCACATTGGGTAAAGAATCTCAAAAGGTCAATGAGGAAATTGATGGTCTTACCAACACGATTAATGAAGAAAAAATTAATCGCGAAAAGTTACTTAAAGATATTGGCGAAGACGCGTATGGCGATAGTGAATCATCTAGTTTTGTCGGGCAATTGAAGGAGTTAAAAAACTACGCAACCGATACTGTTTTTGAACAGCATAAGGTAATACCTCAGTCTGTTGTTTCGGTAATATTTAAAGGGTTTAGAAACAGTAAAAATCGTTTTTTTGAAGAGGTTAGTCGACGTTATAAAGAGTGTAACAAGAAAGAATTCTGTGTTGACGGGATTACGTGGGATTTATTAAATGATAAACTTCGTCGTTTGTCTGCTGATGGAAAACGTTGTGAACTTTCTAACATTTCGATTAAACAGGTGCTCTCTGCTGATGATCGGGAAATAATTGAAACAAATTATGAGATTACGAGTAAGGAGGGGTTTGCAGCATTAATCGAACAATTGAATAATGCTGACTGGGTCTATGCAGGTCGTTTATATGTTGAACAAACAAACGGGGTGTGTCCATTTTGCCAGCAGGAAGCAAATGATTTGTCTGAAGAATTGTCCCGATTTTTTGCAGACAATTTCGCTTCGTTATCTGAGAAAATAAGCGAAACAAAAGATCGGGTGAACAATACAATGGGATCATTAAGAATCCAACTTACGCACTTGAGCGAAAGTATTAAAAGAGATCTAGAAATCGATTCAGAGCAGTTTGAAAAATTAATTCGAGATACTAATCAAATATTGGACCAACTATCGGCCGATTTGCAGGAGAAGTTGAATCATCCCACTAAGGCAATTGAAATAAAAGATGTTTCTGAACTGATTTTGAACATCAACGATTTGATTGATGATGCAAATATTGATATTAAAAGACATAATTTATTGGTAGACAATGCGGCTTCGGCAAAGAGCCAAATAGTCGATGATGGCTGGTCTTTGTTTTTGAGTGATTCCACAGTGAATGTCACTATGAAACAATATGAAGTAAATAGAGAACAGTTAGAGCAGCGAATAGAAGAAGCACGAGAAACAATAAGACAGAGTGAATCAAAAGAAAAGGAATGGCTAGGAAAACGTGAAAAACTACAATCTTCAATTTCTAATACCACGGAAGTAGCGGATCGGATTAATAATCTTTTAAAGGTTTCTGGATTTGATCGTTTCCATCTTGCAGAAGATCATCAAGCAGCAGGTGGATACAAGATTGTTCGAGATAATAATGATATCGCTATATCAACACTTTCTGAAGGCGAAAAATCCTTTATCTGTTTTGCATATTATTGGGAATCCTTGAAAGGGAGCTTCAATCCTAACGAAACTCCCGAAGATGTGGCAGCTGTTATAGATGATCCAATTTCGAGTTTAGACAGTGATGTTCTCTTCATGGTTTCAAGTTACATTCGGTCAGCCGCATTAGAAGCCATATCAGGTAAGGGGAATATTAAGCAGCTAATCGTCCTTACCCATAACGTTCAATTCCATAAAGAGGCAGCTTATTGTTCTGGAACTCCAAAAGTTGAGAAACGTCATTACTATAGACTTTATAAATCTGTCGATGGATATACGGTGTGCAAAGACGATGAGAATGTTTCACAGATTCGGAATACGTATCAGATGCTTTGGGAGTCGGTAGTTGCAGCAGCATTAGCTGAGGACGAATCGGAGCCTCTGCGAATTGGAGTTACAAACATTGTACGTCGGATTGTTGAAGGGTACTTCTCTTTCCTTGGGGAGGAGGAGAAAATAGTGTCGCATGAAGAAATGTCGATATCAGAGCAAAGAATAATTGAAATGTTCGGTATTTGGTCTAATGCAGGGTCTCATACAATCGCTGATGATATTTCTCAAACAATAGACATAGGTAGCATCAAGAGGTTTCTTGCGCTCTTCCAGTTATACTTTACAGATAGAGGGCAAGCCAACCATTTTAATGCGATGATAAATGCAAGTGGAGGTAACCAATTACTTGAAAAAGGTGGATTATTCTCTGGCGATGGCTTACTTACTTTTTCCAAGTGAAAAATGGTGAATACTATGCACGAGATTAGTTGTCCGAATTGTAAGAAGGCTTTTAAGATTGATGAGGCTGGGTATGCTGATATCTTGAAGCAGGTTCGGGATGAGGACTTTGATAAGCAGGTTCATGAGCGGCTTGAGCAGGCTGAGCGGGAGAGTCAAAAGGCGCTGGAGCTGGCTGAAGCGAAAGCTGAGCAGGAATTGCAGAAAGCTCAGAGTGCAAAAGATGCTCAGATTCAGGATTTGCAGGCAAAACTTGAATCTGAGCAGTCTGCCAAAGACTTGGCGGTTTCTGAGGCGTTACGTAAGGTTGAGAAGGAGAAAGACGACCTGAATGCTGCGCTTGAAAAAGCTAAATTGGAACAGAAAAGGGCCCTTGAATTAGCGGAAGCCAACTCTAAGAGTGATTTGCAGAAAGCTTCTTCTGAGAAGGATGCCGAGATAGCCAAGCTCAAGAATCAGTTAGATTCTATTGAGCTTGAGAAAAAGCACGAGTTGGTCGAAGCTCTTAGCTCGGTGGAAAAAGAGCGTGATCAGTTCAAGAGTAGTCTTGAAAAAATACAGCTCGAAAAAGAAGCAGACGAAAAACTGTCAAAAGAACAACTTAAAGCTGAGATTCAGAAGATAACCTCTGATAAAGAGGCGGAGATAGCTAAGCTTAAGAGCAACCTCGAGACAGAAAAACTTAAAGGTGAAGTGGAATCTAAGTCTCTCAAGGACCGCTACGAAATCCAGCTCAAGGATCGTGACGAGCAAATCGAACGTTTACGCGATCTCAAGGCGAAACTATCTACAAAAATGGTCGGTGAAACGCTCGAGCAACATTGTCAAGTAGAGTTTAACAAATTACGCTCTACTGCTTTTGCAAACGCTTATTTTGAGAAAGACAATGATGCCAGAACAGGCAGCAAGGGTGACTTCATCTTCAGGGATAAGGACGATTCGGGTACTGAAATAGTTTCTATCATGTTTGAGATGAAGAACGAGAGCGATACGACTTCGACTAAGCATAAGAACGAGGACTTCTTTAAGGAGCTTGACAAAGATAGGAATGAAAAGCAATGCGAATATGCAATTTTAGTTTCGCTGCTTGAACCTGATAATGAGTTGTATAACGAAGGTATCGTAGACGTCTCTTATCGCTATCCCAAAATGTATGTTATCCGACCGCAATTTTTCATTCCAATCATTACTCTCCTGAGAGATGCGGCTAAGAACTCACTTCAATATAAAGCTGAACTTGAAGAGGTCAAAGCCCAAAATATTGATATAACTCATTTCGAAGAAGAACTCGACAGTTTCAAAGATGCATTCGGGCGCAACTATGAAATTGCCTCAAAAAAGTTCCAAAATGCGGTAGATGAAATAGACAAATCAATTTCTCATTTAAACAAAATCAAGGACGCTCTGCTTGGATCGCAAAACCAGTTGCGTTTGGCTAACAATAAGGCTCAAGATGTAAGTATTCGCAGCCTTACCCGCAACAATGAAACTATGAAGGCCAAATTTGCCGAAATAACAAAAGAATAAGAGTATTGCTGAGTCGAAAGCTATCGAATCAGACGAAATTCGTGAATAGGGGTTGTCAGTGATAAGTCTGACTACCCCTATCGTTTTATTAGTTGACTTCTGAATAAGTGAAGCCGAAATATCATAGTTATAAAGCTGTCAATATGCGAACTAGTAAGTCAACAAGGTTGTCGATTGGCAATTGGTTTGGAGCATCCAGCCACTTCCGCACTATGCCTAGCTTGCCGGCGGCGTAGAACTCGGTTAGGTAGTCTAGGTGGGTGGGGGAGAGGGATTGGCCGGTGGGGGTGCTGGCTAGGTAGAGGCGGATGGTGTCTTTGGCGAAATCGTTCATTCGGGAGACGAAGGCGGGGTCGCCGTGGGGGCCGAGGAGAACTTTGAAATACTTGGCGTCGGCCTGGGTGTGGGTTAGGAAGGCTTTGGTTTCGTTTCGTAGGGTTTCGAGCGGGGTTTGGTCGGTAAAGTGGGCGTCGACGAAGTGCTCGCGTTCTTCCAAAAGGGAGTCTTCTATCTGGCCGCGTAGGTCGTATAGGTTCTGATAGTAGAGGTAGAAGGTGGCCCGGTTGTATCCTGCTAGGTCGGTTACCTGCTTGATGGTGATTTTCTCAATGGGTTCTTTCTCGTAGAGTTGCCAGAAGGCATCTTCCATGCGCTGGCGAGTTCGCTCGGTAACTTCCGGCTGCTTGGTGACCATGATGCCCTCTTTTTGCTTGAACTTATTGTGCTGAGCGCCAGCTACTCTTTTGCTGCGTTACGCGGAACAACTCCCCGAGAGCTCTGAGCCGTTCATAACTCGACAAATGCGCTCGCATTGCTGATTGATGACCCCGCGCTTGTCCTATAGTCTACATCTTTAGACGACATGCTGTCGAGTGATACGGCGGCTCAAGACTAAGG
Source organism: Bombiscardovia apis (assembly GCF_033095945.1). NCBI lineage: Bacteria > Bacillati > Actinomycetota > Actinomycetes > Bifidobacteriales > Bifidobacteriaceae > Bombiscardovia > Bombiscardovia apis. The sequence goes on from NZ_AP026800.1 coordinate 820,585, forward strand.
CAGGCGAGTTCAACATGGCATATATCGATTTTCAAGCAGTGACCAAAACGTACGGCAGCGGTGAGAGCGTCATTCATGCTCTCGATGCTGCTTCGTTCTCCGTCGAACAAGGCCAGTTAGCTGTGGTGTTGGGAGCTTCCGGGGCAGGCAAATCGACGGCCCTCAACATTTTGGGCGGTATGGATCGCGCCAGTGAGGGCACGGTTTTGGTCAACGGGCGAAACATCACTGAAGCCACTGATAAGCAGTTAACCGATTATCGCAGAACGGGCACCGGCTTCGTTTTTCAGTACTACAATCTAGTTCCCAATTTGACGGCTCTCGAAAACGTGGAACTCGCCAGCCAGGTGTCCGAGCATGCCCTGGACCCCCGCCAAACGCTCGTAGACGTAGGGTTAGGGGAGCGGTTGAGTAACTTCCCCTCACAACTTTCCGGTGGCGAACAGCAGCGAGTGGCTATAGCCCGCGCTCTGGCCAAGAATCCTGATCTGCTCTTATGCGACGAGCCTACCGGTGCTTTGGATTATCAGACCGGCAAGCAAATCCTCTCCCTGCTACAAGAGACCTGCCGCACCAGAGGTATAACCGTGCTGGTTATCACGCATAACTCCGCTATTTCACCAATGGCAGATAGGCTGATTCGTTTTCGCTCAGGTCAAGTCACTGAAATCACAGAGAATGCGCATCCACAGCCAGTTGCGCAGATTGAATGGTAACCCAATCTTTATCGCTCCCTACGCACGGAGCACCTTAAACCCAGCCGCACAACATCTGGAAGTACTAGCATGAATACAGCAATCATCACGAAACGAACTCCCTCAATTGAGCGCCGGCAGTGTAAAGCGGCCCTGTGGGCAGACGCCTTGCGTGCCGTTGGTAGGGGTTGGAAGCGTTTTCTGTCCATTTTCATTATCTGCGCGCTGGGAGTCACCATGTTTCTTGGGCTCACATCCCTAGCTGATGACGTGGCTGAGAGCGCCGACTCCTACTTCAAACGACAGGGCTTATACGACTTATCAGTAACAGCGGCAAGAGGTCTCAACCAAAGCGATATTGACCACTTGAGCCGGGTGCGCGGTGTGGGCAATATCGCAGGAGTTGTTGCGCAGGACTTCAACGCCAAACTGGCGGGCAGCAGGAAACGCCTCTCTATTAGCACTCTCAACTCTCAAGGCATCAACCAGCCCTTCCGCGTTGCCGGTGTCATGCCGCACGATGATAGTCAAATCGCAGTCAACGAGCTCTATCTCAAAGACTCAGGCAAGCATTTGGGCGACAGTGTGAAGCTCTCTGAACTCATTACACAGCCGAGCGACGGGCAAAGCCCCATGCTGTTCAAAGACAAGTCCTACACTATCGTTGCTCAAGTCAACGATGCTAAGAATATGTACAACCCTGACTTCGCGACCGGCTCCACATCCACTCAGGCCGACTATTCCTTCTTCGTACAGCCCTCGGCTTGCATTAGAGAGGGCGCATACAGCTCTGCTTATCTCACATTGGCACATGCTAGCGATGTGCTCGCTTACGGGCAAGACTACAAGAGTCTGGTATCCGAGACCAAAGCGGCAATAGGACAAACCAAACCATCGCAAGGCAGCGAAGCCAAGTCGAGTCATGCATCTAGCTCTAGCAGCAACGAGCAGACCCGGTGGATTGTTAGAGACCGTAGTCTTTTGCAAAGCTACAATCAGATAGACACTCAAGTCAGCTTCCTCAAGCTGTTCGGCATCACCTTCCCTCTGCTTTTCCTGCTGGTAGCCGTGCTTATCTCTTTAACATCGATTCGGCGCATGGTAGAGGAAGACCGACAGTTGCTGGGCACTTACAAGGCTTTGGGTTACACCAAACGCGAGATTCTGCTCAAATACCTTGCGTTCGCGGGGCTCTCAAGTCTGCTGGGCTCTGCTATTGGTGCGCTCTTGGGGTCTTTCGCCTTGCCGAGCTTGGCTTTTCCCTTGCTGAAGAACATGTATCTCATTCCAAGCTATAGCCTGAAAGTCAACTGGATCCTGATAGTTATAGGCCTCGGTATTTTCATTGCTTCCATAGTGGGAACTGCTTGGTACACCTGCATGGGCGAGCTCAAGGTTGGCCCTGCTGCCCTCATGCGGCCGCAATCGCCGAAAGGTGGTACCTCTATTGCATTGCAGAAGGTAGGCTTTATCTGGGGTCGCATGTCCTTCCTGAACAAGGTTACGGCCCGTAATCTCTTCCGTTATAAGTCTCGCGCTTTTATGAGTATTTTCGGCGTCTTCGGTTGTACTGCTTTAATGATGGTTTCTTTCACGCTGCGAGACACCATGTTGAGTCTTCCAGATCAGCAATACGGGCAAGTGTATTCTTACGATGCGATAGCTGTTACCAGTCCTGAGCATGAGGAGCAGGCAGCGCGCGAGCTTGCGGACAATCCGGATGTGAAAGAGTTTAAACCTGTCTTCGTACAAGCTATGAACGTGAGCGCTGAGCGGTCGACCAACAATCAGCACAAGGGGAGCGAAGGCAATGCTTCCGCAAGGAATGGCGTGGAACAGGTGGCTTTACAACTGATCGTCTTACCCGATGGGCAATCTCTCGAAGGATACATACGCTTGCAAAACGCTCAGACGAAAGCACAGCTGAAACTGCCGGACTCGGGCGGGGTGCTGACTGTGAACGCAGCGAAACTTCTGGGGCTTGGTCCTGATACGCGAGCTTGGGCTGAAGATAGCGCGCGCTTTGGGCACGGCCTCACTGTTGCGGCGATTACGGAGAATTATACGGGCAACAGTCTCTACATGAGCGAATCTGCTTATACAGCCGCTTTTCAGGCTGAGCATTTCGCGCCCAATGCCATGCTCCTGAAACTTAAAGGGAACGCTCAAGCGAAGATAGCGGCCGCCAATGCGCTAGAACAAGATGAACACTACCTGTCAGTGGTGAGCAATCAGCAGCTGAGAGAAGATTTTGCTTCGAACTATGCCACGGTTAACGATGTGGTGGGGCTTCTTATTGTGATGGCGGCGCTCTTGTGCTTTGTGGTGTTGTTTACGCTTTCGACTACTAATATTTCGGAGCGCGAGCGCGAACTGGCAACTATCAAAGTGCTTGGGTTCAGGCGCGGCGAGGTGCATTCGTATGTGAACAAGGAAACGCTGGTGCTAACGCTCTTTGGTATTGCGCTTGGACTTCCGGCGGGGTGGGCTCTGACCTATCCCATGGTGGGCATGATGAAGATGCCGGGCATCCACCTTGAAGTGCGTACGAGCTTGTTGAGTTGGATATCTGTCGCAGTGCTGGCTTTGGCTTTTGCGCTCGCAGTTATGCTCATTACCAACCGCAGTTTGGATCGCATCGACATGGTTGAGTCTTTGAAGAGCCCGGAGTGAATCTGTGTGCTGCTACTGTCGGGCATTGGGGCAAGAGGTCGGAGCCTCCGATCATTTTCTGTTCGTCACATAGACAATTGCCGCTCCTCAGACTGGGGGGAGCGGCAGATCCAAGGCGTCTGGATTACTTTTTGAAGAGCAGGGATAGTCCGCCGTCATCGAGTTGTTTGACTGATGAGATTGAGAAGTGGTCGTCGATAAACTCACCCATGGTGTCAAAGCTGGTTTTAGCTTCGGTATTCCCGCTGACGTAGGGGAGCACTACTAGTGAGATTTCGTCGACCAGTCGTGCTTTGAGGAAGGCTCCATTGATGATAGAGCCTCCGCTGAGAACTAGCCTGTCAATATTGAATGATGATCGTAACTTGGTGAGAACCAGATTGAGGTCAAGATCCTCGTCTCCGCAAATGAGGTAGGGAATTTCCATCGACTGCAAAAAAGCAAGGTATTCTTTGGGAGCTTTCTTAGTAAGCACTTCTATTACTCGATTGTGCTTGCCGCCATATTCGTTGTAATTCACCTCCCAACCCATGCGTCCATTGCGGTCTAAACTAACTTGCCAGGTATCTGATTGAATGTTTGGTGTCCAATCGCAATATTCGATGCCATCTGAGCTAAATTCCGATAAATCTAGGGTGCCTTTGGCGTTATAAGTGGCGATTGTTGTGGCGCCATTGGCGTTGGCACTTCCCAACTGGAAGAGTTCATCGTTGTAGAAGGCATCTGTTTCTTTGGTATCTGGCTGGCGTTCATAAGGTCCGTCGATTTTGCCGTCGATAGAAACCAACATATGAATGGTTACTTGTGCGCGTTCCATTATTGTTTCCTTTATAATGTGATGTTATAGATGCAAATGTGATTACGGTTATAATCTGTATTGTGTAGGTTAAAATCTGACCTTAAGCTGGGTCTTGCTTCTGGAGTGATTACGCCTGACTATGCTTGTCTTGGCCTTTAACCGAGATTGTTGCTTTATGGGCTTAATAGCGTTCCTGCATCATCGAGTTTGGCCAGCCGTTAATGGGCTGCGAGCGGTCGAGCTCACGAATCTGAACTATCTCCTCTGCTGTTAGTTCAAAATCGAAGATGTCTAGATTTTGAGCCAGGTGCTGCGGGTTGCTTGATCGCGGTATGACGACGATGCCTTCTTGAGTCAGAAACCGCAAGACAACTTGGGCCATTGTTTTCCCATGGCCGCTGCTAATTTCGTGCAAAACTGGTTCGTTGCTGAAAGTATCAGTTCCGCGAGCTAGGGGAGACCAGGATTCATGGACGATGCCGGTACTTTTCAAGAATGGATGCATCTTTTTCTGCTGCCAGTAGACTGTTGTCTCAATTTGGTCAATCGCAGGAAGTACAGATGCCTGTTGGCATAATTGCCTAAGCTGATCGCTATTAAAGTTGCTGACTCCAATGGACCGAAGCTTACCTGCCTTGTGTGCATCTTCGAGGGCGCGATATGTAGCGAGATTGTCTCGGTTGGGCCAATGAATGAGCATGAGATCGAAATAATCAAGGCCCGACTTGGCCAGTGACTCATCGATACTCGCCAGTGTCTTCTCGTATCCTTCCGTCATAGTTTTTGAAGTGATGAATAGGTCTGTACGGTCGATACCACTATCTATTACTGCTTGGCCGACTTCCTTTTCATTGTGATAGGCCTGAGCTGTATCGATACTCCTGTAGCCAAGAGCAATGGCTTGGCTAACTGCCGATTTCGTTGCTTCAGGCGCTATTTGGTAGGTGCCGAATCCTACGTTTGGTATGGCGATATGCTCTGCAAGAGCTATGGTGTCCACAATCTTCCTTTCTTTCCGAACAAAGCTGTTGATTCGAACGGATGATGTGAACCCTATAGGATAGAGCCTACTCTAGGGCAAATCTTATTCGGCGAGTCTTTCTGTGTGGTCTTTCATGAGTTTGCTTAACTTTGCTGCCCATTCTTCCTGCCAAGTGTCTAAGGTTCCTTCTTCGATGACAGCATCGTAATACCGTATTTTTTCGTCGATCGTGTCTAAAGCAGCTTGTAACTGTTTAATTTCGCGTTCAACTGCTTCCTTGCGCTCCTGGAATATATGCCTGCGCTCTTGTACGGAATCCATGCCGTTGTCGACCAATGTCAGGTATCGTTTAATCTCATTGAGTGGCATACCTGTGTCTTTGAGGCACTGAATAATTTGCAGGGTCAACAGATCCATGGGTTTGAACGTTCTAATGCCTTTAGTGTCGCGCTCAACGAAGGAGAGCAGACCAATTTTGTCGTAATAGCGCAAGGTGTAAATACTGATGCCTGTGATAGTGCTGGCTTGTGCGATAGTTAATGCTGCTTGTGCTTTGTCTTTAGTCACAGTAGGCCTCTTCCTGTTTTTGCTTGACAAAGAATACTGTACGCGGCAAACTGCCTGACTCGACATGCTTGACTAATCTTATACTCATCAGCTAGCAAAGTAGTCACTTGCAATGGGAAAACTAACATCATTGAGTTTTCTGCAATATTGCAGTCTCTAGGCATCGCGTGTCTCGTTATTTTTGATGATGATTCAGACCAAAAATTTGCTATTGACGGAGGGCTCGGAAGTGCAAAGGTTAATGAGCAACTTATGAAGTATTTTGGTTTAGTTCAACAGTGTGGGGATCCTTCTTGGCCTAGCCCTAGCTACTATTTTACGAGCGATACCCATGTATTGGTGGTTAAGAATACGCTTGAGCCTTATCTACGCGATGAATGGAAAGGATGGGAGCAAGCTTTAACCGCATCTTTTGCGGAAACAGAAAGTGGCAAAAAAGATGTGCGCACCTACAGGCGAGCTGTTCAACTGTTGGATATTAATGAATGTCCTGAAGGAATCAAAACGATTATTCGAGACGCTCGACAGTTAAGCCAACGTTGATATGTACAAAGTCTAGTAATTTTTGCAAATTTTAAGAAATAAAACATCATGCTTGACCAATTCTGATCGAAGGAAGAAACTACTGTACACGAGATTGTCTGCCCGAATTGTAAGAAGGCTTTTACGATTGATGAGGCTGGGTATGCTGATATCTTGAAGCAGGTTCGGGATGAGGACTTTGATAAGCAGGTTCATGAGCGGCTTGAGCAGGCTGAGCGGGAGAGTCAAAACGCGCTGGAACTGGTTGGGGCGAAAGCTGAGCAGGAATTGCAGAAAGCTCAGAGTGTAAAAGATGCTCAGATTCAGGATTTGCAGGCCAAACTTGAATCTGAGCAGTCTGCCAAAGCCTTGGCGGTTTCTGAGGCGTTGCGTAAGGTTGAGAAGGAGAAAGACGACCTGAATGCTGCGCTCGAAAAAGCTAAATTAGAGCAGAAAAGAGCCCTTGAATTAGCGGAAGCTAACTCTAAGAGTGATTTGCAGAAAGCTTCTTCTGAGAAGGATGCCGAGATTGCTGAGCTCAAGAATCAGTTAGATTCTATTGAGCTTGAGAAAAAGCATGAGCTGGTTGAAGCTCTTAGCAAAGAAGTGATGGTGTTCCAATCACTAAGCGAGAATATCATTGTACCAATTCATCAGGTGTAAAAATAATAATTCAAGAGCATAACTTAGGTCATGTAAAAGGCAATGTTCCTCCACGTTTTAGCGTAATGCCATATGGTGATTCTACTGGATATGTGTCTGGTGCTCATGGTTACTATGGATTTTAATATGAAATTTATTGATTATATTACTAGAAATGATTTTTTGAAAAAACTGTACCCTAATGATTTACCTAATAAATTAGTTATTGGGAGAATTGAATTGTTAGATACCGATAAAATTTATCTTTGTGTAAAAACAACCCAAAAACCATTTATAGATATAGCTAAGTGGGGCTGTTGGGGTAAAGATTATAATGCTGTATCTATAGAATTAATTGGACAATTCATTAAGGATGTCAATATATCAAACTGGACTGGTTCTAAAAGTCTTTTTGACTTCTCATTTTCTGCTGAAAATAATATTATTAATATTAATTTTATTAATAATGACGTGGAAGTTAATTTTTTATTAGGTGGAGTAGTATTTCAAAGCTGTTCCGTATTTTTGACTGAGAATTAAATAAAAAGCTGAAAAGATTCCACACTTCTGTCGACTTTTTATTTTTAAATAGAGTTATTAGGTGGAATAAATCCATATGGATATACGCATAATCCGCTGACTTGGGTTGACCCGTTGGGGTTAGCTAATTATGAAGGCGGAAGGGGGACGACAGCAGGAAATAACCTTTCTCATTTAACAGATGAACAACGGCAATTAATCCAAAATGCTGAACATATATCAACAGCAAAACCAGGTAAACAAGTTATTGTTCCTCGTGATTTAAATGAGCAAATTTTTTGGAAACAAGTAAAAGGTGAACCAACCTCAGGAAGAGTTTTAGAAGGCTTAAATAATGACCTTCGTTTTCCTGAATCTGCGGGTTTCCAAAAATGGAAGCAGTGCATAAGTTGCCTGATGACTCTAGTATAACCATACATTACTAATATAATACTAATACCGGTAGGGCTTATGATATGAAGATAACGACACCTAAACCTAGATGGTCACAGCCGGGTGTATCCATTACAGATAAATAAAGGTTTAATATGAAAATAAAAGAAAAAGATGGAACTATTGTAGATATTTTTGCTATCTTTTCATTACTATCACCTATAGACCAAAGAATGAAGACATATTTTTATGGTGTACCAAAAAGTTATGGTGGGTTAATAGCTTTTACTCTAGATGAAGTTGATATAATAGAAAATGTATTTAGGTCTGAAATGGTTGTTTTCGTAAATCGAGGAGTCGGTGTTTATCACTGGGCTTTAATACAGGAAAAGCTGTTAGATGATCTTCTTGAACGAGACGAGGATGCCTACAACCGTTTCCTTGAAATCATCAAAGAAGAAGGATTAGTTGATCCCGATTTTTATTAATAAAATAAGCTCTCTCATCAGCAGTGGGGATCCTGTTTTTACTTATTAGCCGCTTGCGCAGATAGTGGTAGTGAAGCATGTAAGTGGAAGCGTAAAAAACGTATTACTACATATCAGCATATCGTGGCTTACCGTATCAAAAACTGCAATTAACATTTTACTGCAACAATATAGCGATGATGAAAGTGGGCTACACTATAATCGATTCAGGTATTATGACCCGGATACGGGGCAGTATATTAGTCCTGACCCGATAGGGCTATTAGGTGGAATAAATCCGTATGGGTATGCACATAATCCGTTGACTTGGGTTGACCCGTTGGGGTTGGCTAATTATGAAGCTGGAAAGGGGACGACTGGGAATAATTCTATATTAGCTAATGCAAATAAAGAATTAGAACAATAGTAGCATCTTTAGACAATAGCAAATATAAACCAGCTACAGCAATCGGAGCTGCTGATCCATTGAATGGTAAAGTAGTTACTGCATCAAGTGGAACAGTTCCCACTAAAATAGCACCAGAATTACAAGCTTATGCTGATAAATTAGGTGGATTAGGTGTTAAAACTTCATGTGGAAATACATTAGGGCGTTGTGCTGAATTTAGAGCTGCTAATGAGTTATTATTAAATAATCCTAATCTTGAATTAAAAGATATCCAATTTACTCAAGCAGTTCGTCCAAGAACTGGAGAGGTTGTACCTCGTTGTGAGAATTGTATTAATATTTTTGGAGCTGAAAAATAATGAAAATGGATGATGATTTTATAGAAAGCAACGATCTTGATTGGTTTGCTTCGTTTAGCGATGGCTATTTAGCACATTTTACTTCGGGGGGAACAAATTTAATTCCTGAGAAAGTAAAGTGTTGTCTAGAATCTTATGAAATTGTTTATAATTATTTTGCTAATTTAAAAGGAAATTATGAGTTTGAAATTATAGAAGAAAATCTCCCTCATTTTGATGATAGTACAAAGAGAAATCAATATATAAGTAGTTTTATTGATGCAGCAGCTAAAGGACTCTTTAGTTATAACAGAAATTTTAATGATGGAAGATATTTTTTAATTGCTAAACCATTAAATCCATTATTATTGAATGATTTACCTGAAAATATAAGTAATAAGTTAAATGAATTGCCCAAAGGTATGCAATCAGGTAAAAAGTATATAACTGAAATAGAATAAAATATAACATCAAGAGTGCAGATAGGGTTGTGTCGGCTGATGGTAAGAGGAGTATTCATTATGGTAATCATGAAATGAATAGCAGACCAACTAAACATCATTATCATGAAGAAACATGGACATTTGATCCAGTTAATAACGTAATGAATGTTGATAACCGTGTTATACGAGTGCCAATATTAAAATGACAAATATAACTATTACAGAGTTTGAAAACCAACGAGTAGAATTTACTTCTCGATTAGGTAATGGAATAGCTTTATGGAAAGGAAACGAACCGCAAATAGGTAGTCATTATCCTGTTGAATTGGATATAGATGATTATTTTGAGTGGGGAATAAATATAACTTTAACGAAAGAAGAAATACCAAATATAAGTATTATTGATAACAAATTGTTTTTTATTGCAAAAATAATTTCTTATGAAAGTGATGGAATTTTGGTTATTTCACTTGATGACGATGTTATATTTTTAGACGTGTCAATGGCACCTAATCAAGGCAAATATGTTTCTTTTTCTACTCTTATCGATAATGTATCGCTCTATCCAGTAGAATTTTAATTAAAAATAACCAGAAAGATCTCCTGATCCTTCTGGCTTATTTTCACGAGTTGTTTTATATAGCGATGATGAAAGTGGGCTACACTATAATCGATTCAGGTATTATGACCCGGATACGGGGCAGTATATTAGTCCTGACCCGATAGGGCTATTAGGTGGAATAAATCCATATGGATATGCACATAATCCGTTGACTTGGGTTGACCCGTTGGGGTTGGCTAATTATGAAGGTGGAAAGGAGAATATTAACCAAATCCCTAATGATTTACCTAAAAATATAAATATTGGGCAACAAGGTAAACATATTCCAGAGCATAATAATTTTATACCTGGAAGAAGTACAATTAATGAAGGTATTAATACTCAATCTTTACTTGATGGTATTCATTCAGAGCAATATCCAATTATAGGAAAAGGAAGTAGAGGTCAACCAATAGTTGACTTTGGCAAACCTATAGGAACTGATGCATCATCCGGTATGAGTACACAATATGTACAATTCACTATGGTAAAAATGGTGTACATATTGTTCCTACGAACCCTACAATCATAAAAGAAAATAATAATGTCAAATCTACCAGATTGGTTAATTATTTGTGTTTGGCGAGCTTTATTAGGTGAAATATATCCAAACATACGAGCTATAGCATTAAAGTATTCTCAAGATAGTAAATACTTATTAATAAGATATTATTTGGATAGAGAGCCCTTAGAAGAAGACTATGAAAGTATTTCATCTGTTGAAACAGAGATGTTTTCTGCAGTAGGCAATGATTTCATATCACATAGTGATTTAGAATGTATACATGAAATTGAAATTATAGCTAATCTTGATAGGTTGGATGGTTTTGTATATGTCAGAAAAGAATATTAATAAAGAAAATAAATCTGCAAAGATACGGCGTTAAATAAACCATTAGATACAACAGCATTAGTAGCACAATGGGGTAAAAGTGACGTAACAAAGGGGGGGGGGAATATTCCTATCAATCAAAGAAAAAGTAGTCGCTAATATTGCAGCAAACTAAGAAATCAACACCTCAGGGGGGACTGTTACAAAAAAAAGAGATTTTAGATACTATGACCCGGATACGGACCAGTATATTAGTCCAGACCCGATAGGGCTATTAGGTGGAATAAATCCGTATGGGTATGCACATAATCCGCTGACTTGGGTTGACCCCTTGGGGCTGACTAGTTGTTCTTCAGGAAAAGGAAATGATGCTCATAATTCGGCAAACTATCAGAAATTGAAAGATTTTTATGAGCAAGCTGAAAAATATGGTCCAGCTGACATTAAAAGCCTTGAGAACGGTCGTTATCGTTTCTATGGAGAAATGCAAGGTGCAAGATTGGTATGAGAATGGGATCCTGCGACAGGTAATAGAAGAACATGGTATGAAACTGTAGATCATTCTGGTCGTGTAAGAAGCGTTGCTACAAAGCCTGTAGTGCATGAAAAGAATCACCACATATTTGATTCAAATGGTGAATATATGGGGCGAAGGTAAATATGAGAGAAATCCCTAGAAAAAGTGACTTAATTAAAAAAATACAAAATTTACTATCAGGACATGAAAATAGGAAAGCTGTATCTGAGTGGGCGTTTGATATTTATAATGATGATTCTTTAAGAATATCAGATCCAATGATATCTAATTACTTGGAGATGTTAGGCGCGGTAGATTTACCATCCTCAGATAGGAATTACTTATATACTGAGGACGATTTTAGGGAATGGATAAGAGAATTAAATCGTTCTTGATCGCATTAAACTGGGAAACTCGCCCGAGTTTGATACCGAGTACAGTTATAATGACCAAGGACAGTTAACGGAAAAACGGCGCGAACGGGAAGGATTTCGTACGGAGGTCTGGCATTATCGCTGGAATGGACGAGGTCAGTTAACCGGGGTAAGGACGCCGGGTAACCAGTGCTGGGAGTATGTTTATGATGCTTTTGGTCGGCGGATACGCAAATTTCAGGTAATTAACGGCCAGCGGGAGCAGATAAAGAGACCGTTAAGCCAGACAGCTGAACTTTATCAGGCACACACCGAATTACCTGTGTCACATCAACCACCCGTCAGGAAAGTAACGCAGGCCAAAGTTATCGGCTATGATTATTTTTGGCAGGGAGACCGATTAGTGGAAGAAATCCCTCTTTACGCTGATGGCACACCTGCTTATAATGAATCGATACAGTGGTTATATAAACCGAATGAGCTGGAGCCTTTTGCGCGTTATGAAAAAGGTCAGCTGCATTATGTGGTATGTGACCAGATAGGAACGCCAAGGGAGCTATTTGATGAGCGGGGTAATTTAAAGTGGTTATCCCGGCATGATATTTGGGGCAAGACCAACAGCTACGGGTATAAAGCAGCGAATGATGATACCGTACTGGATTGTCATTTACGCTATTTAGGGCAGTATAGCGATGATGAAAGTGGGCTACACTATAATCGATTCAGGTATTATGACCCGGATACGGGGCAGTATATTAGTCCTGACCCGATAGGGCTATCGGGTGGAATAAATCCATATGGATATGCACATAATCCGCTGACTTAGGTTGACCCGTTGGGGCTGATTAACTATGAAGACGGGAAGGAGGCGAGTACTTCAGATAATATAAATGTTAATGAGCTAAACTTTACTGAAACAGTTGAAAATCATCTTAATGATTTAAACAAGGCTGGCGATAAAGTGAGGCCTTATGGTGATTCTAAAAATCTTTACAAGAAATCATGAGTTCTCAAAAACCAGTAACAGACCCTAGAGGTGTTCCGGGAGCTTTACGCCGGGATGTAGAAGGTACTACGAATGCTAGTAAAGGGAAATATGAATTAGTCATTGATCCCAAGACAAATACCGTACTTCATTTCCTATTTAAAAGTGAAAAATGACAATGAATAAGTTATTATTTGATTTTTATCAAACAGATAAACCTCTTTTAGGAAAGCTTGTTTATCGAGAATCAGAATACTCTTTAGATTTTATTGAATGTTCTGATGATAATTTAGCTAGATTATCCGGTGATGGTGGGCGTACCTCTCTGACAGTACATACACTGCAAATTGAAATTGGTATTAATACAGGAAAGTTACTCTATCCTTGGGGATTATTTCCTTTAATACATGCTATTGATAAACCACTTACAATACCTGATAGTTATTATGGTGAGCTATCTGTTAATACTGCAAAAAACAAACTTATATCTGGAGTATCCATTGAATTTCCAGACTCTGAAAATTGGGAGCTATGTAAAGATCCATCTTCCGGTTGGGTTTTTGTAGGTAACCCAAGTATTACACAATATTCTTGTTCTATTGAGTTTGCTAATAACGTCATAGCGTCTATAGAAAATGATTGTATTGTTGCTTTTTGGATGAGACCTGTCATTGAGATCTAATCAAATGCTTTCAGTCTAAGGACTAGGAGCTTAACTTAGTTTTGTATACCTACTGAAAGAATAAGGAAATAGTATTGAAGACCGGCTAGGCATTGTTGCACACTGGCAACCGGTTATTGACAAAGGGCAGACACCAGCACAGGTCAATTATTACCATTGTACAGAGCGTATTACTTACCAGTATGATAGTGGCTTTGAAGCTGATTGTCTTACCCGATGGGCCTAGTGTGTTCTCTAGCTTTGGCTTTTGCGCTCGCAGTTATGCTTATTACCGACCGCACTTTGGAACGCATCGACATGGTTGAGTCTTTGAAGAGCCCGGAGTGAGTGCTTGTCGCTTGGTTAACCTGTTAGAGACAGGGGGTGGGAGGATGCTCCTGCGTTCCTTGCAGTTAGAGGTGCTGGATTGGGATGTCAGTTAGGTCGCGGGCGTTCAGGAGGGAGCGGACACAAGTTAGGACGCTGAGCGAAGTCAGGGCCAGGCCGATAAGTATGAGGTGGGCCAGTAGGTCGCCGCCGGTGAGGGGAAGACTTCCTACCTGATCAGGCAGCTGTGATTCCCATTGAGCGTACCAAACTAATACCGGGCTGATATCAAAGTCGGGGATTGGATCATTGGGGTGGTAGCTAAGGCCGCCTCCGTTGGGCTCGCTGTTCCATCCGATGAAGTCGTACCCGTCTAGGAGGTAGTCGTTCTCGGGGAAGGTGAGGCCAGTTGGCCCGCTTTCGGGGATGGTTATAGGGGCCATAGTTCCAGTGGCATCATTATGGTTTGGGGCGAAGGCGATGGTTTTCTCGGGCACAATCTTCTCAGCGATATAGACACCGTCCATGCCGCTCCTGGAGCGATTTCCAAGTTCAATAGCAGAGTTGGGGAACTGAGTGGCAATCGACACCCAAGAGCCGTCTTCTTTTATCCATCGTCCTGTCAAATTACTAGACTGTGGATTCACTGCCTCGAATGCGTTGTCTGCGAATTTGGAATCAGGGCCTATGACTACCCGCACCAGACCGGAGGGGAAAATGCCTTGCTGCGCGCTGGCTTTGCTCGTATTCCAACCGCTTACGTCAAGATCGGTTAAGCCGGTTTGCGCGAAAGCCAAACTCATATTGCTGACATTACTCGTATCCCAGCCGCTCATGCTCAAGTTAGTGACTTGGCAGCCTTGAACAATTCCTTGAATGTTCGTGGCAGCACTAGTTACGAAGTTGTCGAGATTCAAGCTAGTTAGCGGAACGTAGTAGAACATTCCCTGCATGTTGGTTACTTTACTGGTGGTCCACCCGCTAAAATCCATGCTACCGGTGATGCTGCTGCGTTCAAACATGTTGTACATGTCAGTGACGTTGCTTGTGTCCCATCCTGCGATGTCGAGACTGGTTGTTGAAGATTGCCCAAACATTTCGCGCATGGTCTGCACTTGCGAAGTGTTCCAACCGCTGATATTGATGCTAGTCGCTCTGCTGGCAAAGAACATGTACTGCATGTTAGTGACGTTGTTGGTAATCCAATTGTTAAGATCTAAAGTTGCTACTCGGGAGTTTTGGAACATTCCTCCCATGCTAGTCACCTTGCCGGTGTGCCAACCATTCACATCAAGGCTCGTTACTGCGCTGTTGCAAAACATTCTTTCCATATTGGTAGTGTTGTCGGTAACCCAGTTGCTGACATCTATACTGGTAGCCGCACTATTCTCAAACATTCCCGCCATTGTGGTCACGTTAGTGACATCCCAGGTAATCAAATTGAGGCTGGGAACGGCGCTGTTTGCAAACATGTACTGCATGTTGGTTACTTTGTAGGTATCCCAACCGCTGACGTTGATGCTTCTGGCGGCACTGGTGTCAAACATTCCCTCCATTGTGGTCACATTAGTGACGTTCCAGCTACTCAAATCGAGGCTTGTGGCGAGGCAGTTATGGAAGACAACTCGCATGTCTGTAACGTTTTGAAATGCCCAACCGTCAACGTCGATGCTAGTGGCTTGGCTATTTTCGAACATACCCTTGATCGTTGTAACTTTGCGGAGATTCCATCCGGCAAGGTCCAAACTTGTTGCACTACTGCCGTAGAACATTCCCTGCATGTTGGTTACCTGGCTTGTGTCCCATTGGCTTAAATCCAAACTGTTGACACGGCTGCTTTGGAACATGTTATACATGTTGGTCACGCTACCAGTGTCCCAGCCACCAATATCGAGATTGCTTGCTTGGCAGTTGCCGAACATATTACTCATGTCGGTAACGTTTCCGGTCCGCCAACTACTCAAATCAATGCTGGAACCTGCAGTGAAGGCTGAGGAGAACATGCCGCTCATATTGGTCACGTTGCTGGTATCTACTTGGTCCAAGCCATCTATCTCGCTCAAAGTGATACCAGCAAAGAGATTCGCAGAATTTTGACCCAAGTAAGTGTTGGCGGGATCCGTGAAAATCATTTGTGACAGAGTGCCGTTAGTCTTCCAAGGGAGAGAAGTAGGCGCGTTCGGAAAGGCACCAGGACCGATATACATAACGTCCGCATCGTCGATTCGCCAAGCTGCGGTGCCAAAAACGCCTGAGGCCCTGTCAGCTCGAGGGCTTATACCGGGCCTCGATTGAATCTTATCCTTTGGGCTCGCGTTGGTATTAGGCAATGCGGACTCAGTCTCAGCCTCTATTGCCGCAGTACTCTGATTCTGGGGCTCAACCTGCGACTGAGATTCTGCATCAGAACTAGGCTTTGGTGCGGATTTAGGTTGGGGCCTCGGTTGTGCAGTATGCTCGGATGGTGTTTGATGCTGCGGAAGGAGAGCTGAATCTGCTGCGAATTCTGATGCAGCTTTCGCTCGCTGGACAGGTGCAGGTGTGGCTTCAGCTTGGTGAGTTTGATCTTCTTCAACAGTTGGGAGAGCGGTAGCAATACATGGCTGTGCAAATACTGCAACAGTCAGCAAGACAAGCAAGATAAGAAGTGCTGTCGAGCGAGTACGCTGCCCGGATCTTACCGAAGGCACGTCGTCTTTGTAATCGACATAGCGGTTGGTAGGCATGGTTGCTCTCTGTTTATTTGGCTAAAAGTGTCCACAAGCGCCTTATCGACACCGGTTAGGCCCTATTTCCTCTTACTGTGCAAGGCTACCAGAAAGGGTAGGAAGGGGGGGAACGGGACTAGGGCTTGACGCGGCACTTCCTTATGTAGCGAGAGGTCCTGCAAAGTTAAACTCTGCAGGACCTCACGCGAGGAGAGTCCTAAAATAGTGGGGCTCTTACTGTTTGGTTATTCTATTCTCAGGCGGCGCGAGCAATGGCCTGCTCGAAGTCGCGGGTGCCCTTGAAGACCTCGGAGGTCCAGGGGTTGACCTGCTGCTTCTTGGCGCGGACCAAAATATAGGCCAGAGCTGCGATGTTGACTACCAGCGAGATGATAGAGATTACGAGGTTGACGTTGGGATTGTTGACCGATTCCACAGCGAAGCGAGAATGGTCGCGGTCAAGGAAGAGAGGGAAGACCTGAGCGAACATGCACCAGATAGCTAGCGTGTTGGCGCGGTTCTGAATCCATGCGCCCTTGTTCCACAGGAAGTTGGCGAAGGTCGGGGCCAGGAGCAGGGCCAGGCCGCAGTACCAAGCGTGGGTAGGCAAGCAGTTGTAAGTGTAGGTGAAGTTCCACACGTCGTATGCCAAGATGAAGACCCAAGTCATGTCGGGCCAGAGCATGTCCTGCTTGTTCTTGGATGCGTAGATGCCAAACCAGCCAGTCATGCAGAAGATATTAATCAAACCGGCCACGCCGTTGAAGACGTTGAACCAGCCGCCCATGAGGGTTACGCCCTCGCTGGAGACGAAGGTGCCGCCCCAGCCGCGGAAAGCTGACTCAAAATCGGATGCGACGGCAATCAGGATGTTGATAGCTACGATAATGAAGGGGAAACACTTGAACCAGTTGACTTTGCCCAGCTTGCCCCAGCCGTACTTGAGGATCATGAAGCCGATACATCCGGCAGCGGCGGCGTAGAGCTTGGCGTAGTGGAACCAGCCGTTCATTTCGGTATAAGTGGGGTTGTTCAGAGCCCAGTCAGCCTTCATAGCAACGCCTACGTAGATGGCGATAAAGTATGCCGTTAGTCCTGCGGGCAGGGCCATAAAGCATACGATGCCTCCGATTTTGCTCCTGCGAGCTACTTCGTTGGCGGCAATTAAAGCACAAAATACAAGTACCCAGCCCAGCCATTGATACATGGCATCGGGACCGTAGACTTGAAATAGCACAGTGCTCACTTCCTTTTTCTCTTGTGGATTCTTTCTATTCTTGCGCTCTCCGAAGGCCGGTTGTGTCGGTTGCCGGGGCGCGCAAAATCTTATAGGTAGTCTTCCAGCTGCAAAGTCTGGATGAATATTTCCTTGACATCCTCGTCACTAATGTGCGGTTGCTCGCGCAGTAGTGCGATGGAGCCGGAAATCATCATCATGAGCGTTTCTTTGACGTGCTTGATGGGAAGGCTGCCGTGCACATGTTCAAAATCTTTGACAGTAGTCTGGCAGATGTAATCAGAGACGCGCTGGGAGACCTGGTCGACGAACTGTATGTACAGGCCACTGTTGCCGGACTGGACCATCTTTTTGCTGAAGGGCCCCTCGTCGGCTATGATGACTCGCATCATAGACACCATATCGTCCAAAGCTTGGTCGACTTGGCCGCGCACGCGGGTTTCGTTCCAAGCATCTAAGCGGGCGATGATGGCGTTAATAGCATCATCGAGCACTGCCTCGGCCACGTCTTCCTTGTTGCGGAAGTAGTGGTAAAAGAGGGAGCGGGTAATGCCGACCCTACAAGTGATGTCGCTCACGGTGATGTGGGTGAACCCCTTTTCGAGGCAAATCTCACGGGCCGCATGCACAATTTGGTCCCGGCGATTGTTGCCGCGTCTGCTGGCTTGGTTATTGGACTCAATAGCAGCTTTCCTGCTTGTTGATTCAGGTTGTGCCATATGCCTCTCCACTTGCTCAAGTCACACTCCGTGCCCTCTCTATAAGAATTCGAAAGACACCGAGCATTGACGCTCTGTCAATAACGCTTGCACAAGAATAGGGAGGGGGATTGACAACATGTCAATATGTTCTCGGCGGGCTGATTCGGGACACTCTTGTTTTGCTGGCACAGCAAGTTCGAATGTTGTGCCAGACGATTGAACATTTCAAGAAGCGGGAAGCAATCCCTAGCGGTGTATGTGGTTTTAGGCTGTGCGGTTTTGATCCGAGGCACGGGCACGCTACCGCAGATTATGGCTTGCAAATTATCTAGGATACACTCGAAAGGTTGGAACATTTTAACCACTTAAAATGAAGGGAAGTGCCAGTGGATTCCACTAACGAAATAGTTGTTGGTGTATTAGTCTTGATAATTTTCTGTGCGGTTTTGATTCTGCTATTAAGGCTGTGGATTAAGTTTCTCGCTCGAATGAGAAATCGTTCAATCCAGAAGAAAATTGCTGCCGGTAAGATCAAAGATAAGACCTTAATGAAGCTGTATCAGCGTTTTCAAAAGTCTCAGAATGGCAAAGTCATTGCGATGATGTGCTTTGGCGTTAACTACAAGTTGTTTTTAAGAACGCAAAGCGATACTTATGAAATCTACAAAGCAGAAATGATAAGAAGAAATCTACCTTTGTAAAAGCGATTGCTGATTTTCGTATGATCAGCACTGTAGCTGCAGTTGCCCCCCCCCCTATGAAATAGTTCGGGGGGGGGGCAGTATAAAACGGGAGCTGAAACGTATGCTTAGTATCTCAATCCTTTTGTTAATGATATAAAAACTCCCATCATGCTTTTATCGCTACACTTAGGAACATTATAAAGTGCCTAAGTATTCCCCGCCCTTTGGCCCGACAGCTACTTAGAATTGGTTGAGTACTGAAGTGGAAGCGCTTTTCTGCCACATTACTTGTACCGGGCAAAACGCACCAAACTGAGAAGGCAGTTATTACGGATAATTCTAACTTTTTGGCTGACATGTATGGGGATGAGTATTTCCCTGATTTCTTGGTAGACAAGGTAAAGAAAGTTCTCACCGAACTCGATGCCTTTTTGGCAGATAAGAACTATACTCCCGAGACGGTGCAGGAGGCTTTCGACAAGGCAACCTTGCAGATTAACGGCTTGGAAGAAGAGTTTGAAGAGAATGGTAGCGAGATTGAAACTGCCGCCCGTGATTCTATAGCTGAAACTGTTGATCACATGCTCCAGCATTACGATATTGATATTGACTTAGAAGAAGCCCTGAGAGAGCGCGAATGGTAGAACAGATGGAGTCTGAAGCAGGTGACCTAGCATGGGTACAGGCTTTGCAGATGGCTGTTGAAGAGACCTTTCTCATAGATGATTCTCGCGAGGCTTTTGAACACTTGGTCAAGCGATTTGCCGAAGCTGACTTGCTTTTTGAGTTGAATGAAGGAGAAGATTCGGCTTATCTGTATATTCCGAAACACCCCGGGAAATCGATGCCCGGAGCAGTTGTGAGGAGTGAATCGTTAGACAACACAATTGGCGAACAACAAGGCAAGAGCGTGATGGTAGATTTCGACGCTGCAGTTGAGCCAATCGGTATCAAGATAATGCCTGCAAGAACGTAGACGAAGCTATATGATCGCAGTTCAAGATTCGATGTTGTGCTCAGTGAGAAGGTTCTGAGAACAATTATCGCTGAGCACAACATCGATTATTTTTTAGACCAAACTATCTATTTTTAATCCTTCGTGTGTAGGAGCTGTCGTTTGCGGCTGACCTGTATAGCTGCGTAGACAAGTCCGCAAGATGCAGAAAGCGCGAAAGCGGACAAGGCTCCTATGCGCCCGGTTGGGGTTGATCCTGCGGCAGGGAGTGTGTAGAAGGTGCTGGGTGGGATTTGACTGCCGTATGTGAAGTTAGTGTTGTAGTCAGGTTGAGGATAGCTCCCCAATGTCCAGTGGAGTTGTGCGCTGACTTGGCCAGGGGAGTGGGCTGGGGTGTTGACCGCCCACTTTCCGCTGGCTTGGTCGAATCCGGGTGGGCCTGCGCTGGCGATACCGCCGAACGTCATGTCGGTGACGGCCAGCGTCTGTTTGGCTGTGGCCTGCGCCGGCGTGTAGTGTTCTACCGCGTCTATGTCGCCTTGTCCCAGCTGCCCGGAGTTGTTGTCGCCCCAGGTGTAGGTCTTGTTGTCTGTGGTGATGGCGGCCATATGGTCGGAACCGGCGCTTGCTCGTTTCACGGGGCCCAGACCAGCCGCTGTGATGTCGTTGGGGCTTGGCGAATCCCATTCCGTGGTGTTGCCCAGGTTGCCTTTGTTGTTGCACCCCCAGGTGTACAGGTGATTGCTGGAGGTGAGGGCGAGGGAGTTGAGGTAAAAAGCCTGTATGTGGCTGACCGTGGCTGGTAGGAGGTTCTTGGCGGTAAGGTCTATCGGTTGCGCTTGGTATTGGCCAGTTACGCTGGGGTCTCCCAACTGCCGCCGGCTGTTGCCGCCCCAACTGTAGGTATGTCCGTCGGCGGTTAGGGCCATGGAGTGGTTGTATCCGGCTGATACGGATACTGCGGTGGCCGGTAGCGCGCCTGCCGCAGTGATGTCGACTGGTTTCGGCTGCACCGTCGTGCTGCCCAGGTTGGTGGAGGTGCCCAATTGCCCCATGTCGTTGACACCCCATGAGTAGACATGGTGGTTGCTGGTGATCGCCAGGGCGTGTTGTAGTCCGGCCGCCAGATCGATCACATCGACGGGAAGATTGCCCAGCGCGGTGATGTCCACGGGGTTCACGTTGCGGTCAGAGGTGGCGGTGAGTGTGAGCGTGCCATACGAATTGGAGCCCCAGGCCCACACGTGCCCGTCTGCTGTGAGTGCGAAGGAGTATCTGTCGCTCGCATATACTTTGGCCACGGTGTTCGGCAGCTTTCCCGCAGCTGTGATGTCCACCGGGCTGGTTTGGCTGAAAAAACCGCCGTTGCCGAGTTGGCCGTTGTAGTTGTATCCCCAGGCCCAGACGTGGTGATTGCTGTCCAAAGCCAGAACGAACTGTCCGCCGGTTGCCACCTGAAGTACATGGGTGCCGTCGGGGAGACGGACCCGTACCGGATTGGCTGTGTTGCCAGTGGCGCCAGCGTTTCCAAGTCGTCCGGAAGCGGACATTCCCCAGCTATAGACGTTGCCATCGGCACCTATGGCAACGTTGTAAAATGGTCCAGCTGTCACGGACGTGTACACGATGTCTTGTGGGGCTTTCGGAACCGTGATCGACAGTGGGGTGCCGCCGGCCGCGGGCCCGGAGTCGGGGCTGATGGAGAAGGCCGCGTGGTCCTCCCAGTGGGCGGTCAAGGTCATGCTGGCGGTTACCTGATCGTTGAAATCCCAAGGTTGGCCGGCGTCGGTGAACCAGCCCAGGAACCAGGAGTTGCGCTTGGTGGGAGTTCTCGGCCAGTTCAGGCGCTCGCCTTCGGCCACTTCCTTGTCGCTGATGCTGGTGCTGTTGGCACCATTGTCGTTGAAATGTACCGTGTATAAGCCCTTGACATAGTAGCTGAATCTGATTGGGGTCTGGGGCTGGTCGTTGTAGGTCCATTCCACCTGGATGGGCACCGTGCCTACGGGGGAGGCGGGTATGCGGATGGTCCAGGCGCCGGTGGTGGGATCCTCGCTGAGTTTGCTGGCGGGCGCGGAGTTGAAGCTGATGGAGGTCATCTTCACTGTGGGGTTGCTCGACAGGATCGGTCTGAGCACAGGGGTTATGCTGGTGATGCCGGTGCCTTGCTGCCCAGTGCTGCTCGAGCCCCAGAAGTAGTTTTTGCCGTCACTGGTCATGGCCATCATGGCGGCCCCGCCGTCGCTGAGGGCGGTGACCGTGGCCGGGAGCTTGCCACTGGCGGTGAGATCTATAGGGTAGCCGCTGTAGATCTGCTGGTTGGCAGTGGTGCCGTTGCCCAGCTGGCCGTTGGTGTTCGAGCCCCAGGTGTAGACGTGGTGGTCGCTGGTGAGGGCCCGGCCTGTGCTGCCTCCGCCGTAGATGGCGGTGACTGTGGCGGGCAGGTTGCCGCCGGCGGTGATGTCGGAGAAGCGGTTGGGGAAGGTCGATGTGATTCCGGCGTTGCCCAGGTTGTAAGAGTCGTTGTGGCCCCAGGTGTACACATGCCCGTCTTGGGTCAAGGCCATGCACCAGGTGTTGTAGGAGCCTATCTGGACCACGTTCGTGGGAAAGCCGCTGGCCGCGCTCACCTCGAACGGCAGCACTCTTTCGTTGACGCGTGAGTTGATGTCCACATCATCGCGTTGTCCCCAACCATACACCCGGTGGTCGCTGGTGAGGGCCAGCGCGCTCCTGTTGCCGGCGGATAGGGCGGTGATGGTGGCCGGGACCTTGCCTTGGGCGGTGATGTCCACAGGTGTCGAGTTCGACCCCCAAGAAGCGGACATGTCTACACCGGTGTCGGTGCCCAGTGAACCAGCGGCGGCGTAACCCCAAGCGTAGACATGGTGGTCCGAGGTCAGGGCCAATGAATAATAGCTATCTCCCGCCGCCACTTGCACAACCGTGGCGGGCAGTCTGCCCAGTGCCGTCATGTCTGTCGGGGTTGCGGGAGCGCCTGGTCTGCCAAGCTCGCCGCGGGTGGCGTCCCCCCAGGAGTATACGTGGTGGTCCGAGGTCAGGGCCAAGGTGTGCTGGTGACTGGTGGAGACTTGGGTGAAGGTGACATCGTCCGGCACTTGCACGCGGTTGGGTTTGGTGCGGTCGGTTCCAGGTTCGGTGCCCAGGTATCCACTGCCCCAGGCGTACAGATGCCCGTCCGAGCCGACGGCGACGGTGAAGTTGCCGGCCGCGCTCACCTGCTTGTAGCTGATGCCTGTTGGCGGCGAGGGCGGTGTGATCGAGGCTGTCCCCTCCCGCAGGGCGGGTCCCGAGTTCGGATCCAGCGTGAAGCCGCTGACCTTGGAGTTGTTATGTGATATGCGAGGCTTAAGATCAGATGTTTCTTGAGCCTGTGCTGGGCCGCTCCCCGCCCCAAGAAGTGCGAACATAAGCACTGCTGTTCCTAGGCTGCGGATAGTGACGTGATGGAGCATTAGAATGTTCCCCTTGCGCTGTTCAAGCTGCTATTAAGTTGCGACACGCGGCCTCGCAGTTCCCCAGCCAGCGTAAACCGCAGTTTCATCTTCCTGGTTGCATCGATGGTCACAAAAGTGGTCAAACTTTTGCAGCCGAGTTCATTCACCGTGTACATTGTATGCGATGTGTACAATGTTAACATGGTCGTTTGGTCTGAGCTGAGCGTGTTGGCCTTATTGCTGTCGATGGTAAACAGATACTAAAAGAAGTTTGTCTTCTATTTTAAATGGAGAAAAGTAAGACTTTCCGATATGGCATTATTGCTGGTATTTGAAACAAGAGGTGATGTGATCGTTTAATAGGCCCGTGGCCTGTAAATATGAGTATACGATAGTAGACCCTGTAAACTTGAAGCCTCGCCTACGTAAGTCTTTGCTAACAACATCCGATAGTGGAGTCGAGCAGGGCACATCTTCTACTGCTTTCCAATTGCCAACTATCGGCTTGCCATCGACGAACGACCATAAATACGCATCGAAAGAACCGAATTCATCTTGAACGGACATGAAAGCTTGGGCATTGCTGACTGCAGCGCGCACCTTGAGCTTGTTGCGCACAATGCCGGAGGTGGACAGAAGTGCGGCGATTTTGTCTTCACCATAAGATGCTACGGTTTGGTAATCGAAATTATCAAACGCTTCTACGAAGTTTTGCCGCTTGCGCAAGATGAGATCCCAACTCAATCCGGCCTGCATACCTTCTAGAATTAAGAGCTCGAAGAGTTCGCGGTCATCGTGGGTGGGCACACCCCATTCGTGGTCATGGTAGTCGGTTTCTAATTCGCTTACCTGAGCCCATTCGCAACGCTCTACGCTCATAGTGACTACCTTTTCTGCCGGTTCTCATCCCTCGTGAAGTACCATTTGTGTTGGTCAGACATACTAGCATCAAAGCTATAACCCGCATCTCGGAAGTCTTTGAGAGCTGAACTTTCTTCAATGCGGTGCTCAATAATATAGCGGCTCATGAGGCCTCGGGCGCGCTTGGCATAGAAGCTAATGACCTTGTATGTGCCATTCTTTTCGTCGAGGAAGATGGGTTCAATAATGGCGGCATTGAGCTTCTTTGGTTCGACAGCTCTCGAGTATTCTGCCGATGCTAGGTTGATTATGGTGGGCTCGGTTGCTTCGGCGAGCTCTTGGTTAAGGGAGGCGCTCAGCTTGCTCTTCCAGAATTGGTAGAGGTTGGTATAAGTGCCCGATGCCAAGCGGATGCCCATATCAAGGCGGTAAGGCTCAATAAGGTCGAGTGGGCGCAAGATGCCATACAAGCCCGAAAGAATGCGGAGGTGGTCTTGGGCAAATTGCAGGTCTGCTTCTGAGAAGTTGCTGGCTGCCAAGCCTTCGTATGCTTCGCCTTTGAATGCCAATACGGCTTGTCGGGCCTTCGTTGCGCTAGCCTGGGAGCCCCAATTGGCAAAACGCTCGTAGGTGAGGTCGGCTAATTGGGGGCTAATCGACATGAGCTCGCGCAAGTCGGCAGTGCTGAGCGATTGGCAGGATTCTACGAGCGTTTGAGCCTCGTGCATAAACTGCGGTTGTGTGCCTTGCTCAGTGGGCAGGGGCGAGTTGAAATCTAGCGTTTTGGCTGGAGATAAGAGCGTAATCATGGGGAAAACCAATCTAACTTGGCATGAGATGATGTGCATGTCACAGAAGCAAAGTCGGGCTGACAGGATTTGAACCTGCGACATCCTGCTCCCAAAGCAGGCGCGCTACCAAGCTGCGCTACAGCCCGAAGCCCGAAGCAATCGGGCACAAGATGTAAGTATAGCGCATAGTGCGGAAAGAAAGTTGCCCGCTGTGTTGCCGAATACGTCAGTAGTTTGGTGTCGGCTTACGATAAGCTCAATAGTGTCTATGTGCACTGTGCTATGTGGGCGAAAATCGGGGAAATAGTTGCGTGGTCTACAGCGAACACAGTACGACCGCCACCAGAGAGTCGAAATGAGACAAGGTATGAGTGACGACCAGCAGAACTTTGACAATAATCAGCCAGGCAATGCGCCAGGCAACGATGCTCAATCTGCACCACAAAACCAACCAATGGCGCAGAGTAATCAAGAAGCTGACCCAGCGCAGGGGCAGGTGCCCTTCGATACGCAAGCTCCAACGCAGAGCTATGCAGGCAATGATGGATCTTATATGGGCGGCAACGATGGAAGCCAGTTCAATCAAGGTGCCCAGGAAAATTACGGTACCGGTCAGGTGCCATTCGCAGACGTGAAAGAGCATGAGCAAGAGGCCAAGAAGAAAACGATTGCTATTATCGTTGCAATCATCGCAGTCATTGCGATTGTGGCGGCTCTGCTGGTTTGGAAGCCTTGGGGCGTAAAACGGGCTGACTATGAAGAAGCTGTTCATGCAACCCGGCTACTGGAAGAGCAGAAAGCTACAATCAATGAGTATATTGGCAAGCTGTATAAGGGAGATAAGTCAAGCTCCAGCCAGGATGCAGACAAACTTAAGCAGGCGGTCAACAAGCTCGACAAGATGACCAAGGATTTTGGTTCTCTTAAAGCGGTCAAAGATAGTGCGGTCAAAGACAAGTATCAGGCTTATTCCGACAAAGAACAAAGTTACAAGACCTACGTTGAAGGCCTTATCGACTCTGCTCCAGCGTATGCCAAGGCGGAGAAGGCTTGCGGAGACACTTCCAAACTCACGGATTCGGATAGTGAAGACTATATTGAGCAATTGAATACTTTTATTGGATCTTGCAAAACTGGGCTTGAACAGGCCGCTAAGGTTCCCAACAAGACCATATCGGAATATACTAGCCAAGCTGGAAAAGTTATGGGCAAATTGCAAGACGTGATGAAGCAGATGACTGACTTAATCAACAATCTAAATGCCAGCAATGCTAATGACAGTTTGACGAAGATGGAAGATTTGCAAAAGGAAGCTTCCAAGTTAGAACGCGAGACGCCCGACTTTAACGAGTTCAATGCCAAGCTCGATAAAGAGAAGGAAAAAGCCACTCCGGAGGATTCTTTGCAGGATTTGATGGATACCCTCAATGCGAGACTTGCTCAAAAGTAAGTAAAATTAATACAGTCAAATAGGTTGGGAGCAGTCTGCGGAGTGTCAGGCTGCTCCCAACTGGTATATGTGTCATCTGGTGTAGCCCCTATGATGAATATATGAATCTTACACAAGCTCTATGGTCTGCTCCCAGCGCTCAAGGACCGCTGAGTGCGCAGGTGACCATACCGGGTAGCAAATCCTTATCGAATAGGTATTTGATACTTGCTGCCTTAGGCCGGCGGCCAGTTGAGATACGCGGATTGCTGCGCTCGCGCGATACTGACCTCATGCTTGCAGCTTTGCATACTTTCGGCGTGGAGAGTCGAGCTGGTGAGCAAGACCCCACCCAAGTGACGATTTTGCCACCTGAACATGGCATTTTTACCGGCGGGGGTGAAGTGGACTGCGGGCTTGCTGGAACGGTCATGCGCTTTGCGCCGGCTCTGGCTATGCTAGCCGATGGTCCGACGCGCTTTACTGGCGACAGACAGGCCCAAGAGCGGCCCATGCGCTCACTCTTAGATGGCTTAGAGCAATTGGGAGCGCGCGTTATATATGAAGGCGCTGATGGGTATTTGCCTTTTACTATTCAGCCGCCTGAGCACTTTAATGGGGGAGTGGTCAGTATCGACTCGTCCTCATCTTCGCAGTTCATCTCTGGACTTTTGCTATTAGGATCTCGGGCCTGCGACGGGTTGCAAGTGCACCATGTGGGTGCTTCGCTGCCGAGCCTGCCACATATTCGGATGACAGTGAGCGATATTCAGCAGACCGGCGTACAGGTCGAGGCTAGGGAAGATCAGGCGACGTGGCAAGTGCATCAAGAGCCAGGTCAGCTCGGGCCGCAATTGCCTGAAGTGATTCAAGTTGAGCCCGACCTGTCGAATGCTGCCCCATTCCTCGGGGCTGCACTTATCAGCGGTGGTAGCGTCTGTGTGCCTCACTGGCCGACGGAGACCACACAGCCAGGCGGTTTGCTTCCAGACATGCTCACCAGTCTTGGAGCACAGGTGAGTTTCCCTACCATCGACGCAGACCAAGCCTGCCGAGTGCAAGGTAGTGGCAGTCTTCATGGCTTAGGTGATTACAATATGGCTGCTGCAGGAGAGCTTGCCCCGACCTTGGCTGCGCTGGCAGTATTCGCAGATAGCCCCACTCGATTAAGAGGCATTGGCCACCTGCGCGGGCACGAGACTAACCGCCTAGCAGCTCTCACAGCAGAAATTCGTAAGGTTGGTGGTCAGGCCGAGGAGTTGGAAGATGGCATCGCAATAGTACCTGTCGAGCGCCGCGAACTTCACCCTGCCTGCATAGAGACTTATGCGGACCACCGGATGGCAACCTTTGCAGCCCTGCTTGGTTTAGGTATCCCGGGTATAGAAGTGCGCAATATAGGAACTACGAGTAAGACTCTGCCCAACTTCGTACCTATGTGGGAGCAGATACTCAGCACGGCTACAGTGTAAGCGCTCACAGATACAAGTTTGGCCCCAGCAGAAGGGTATCTGCTGGGGCCAAACTTGTATTTACTTGCCGTATTTACTTGCCGAACTTGTTGCCGTAGGAGTCGCCTTCGCGGGCGATAACCTCAGACTGGCGAGCAATGGAAAGCTCTTCGTTGGTTGGCACGATGCAAACGGTGACCGAGCTGTCAGGAGTCGAAATGATGCGAGCTTCCTTGGAACGGATGTCGTTCTCCTCCAAGTTGAGCTTGACACCGAAGGGAGCGAGCTGCTCAATCACGCGAGCGCGTACGATCTCATCATTCTCGCCCACACCTGCGGTGAAGGTGATGACATCCAAGCCGCCCATTTGAGCCGTGTAGTTGCCAATGTAGGCTACGATGCGGTGCACGTAGATATCGAGTGCTAGCTTGGCATCCTTGTTGCCCTCGGCAATTTCGCGGTGCACTTCGCGCATATCGCCGAAGCCGGTCATGCCCATCATGCCCGAACGCTTGTTGAACAAATCATCGAGCTCGTCTACAGACATGTGAGCGTTGCGCATCAGGTGGAAGGCGACTGCTGGGTCGATGTCACCAGTGCGGCTGCCCATCATCAGTCCCTCAAGAGGGGTGAGACCCATTGAAGTTTCAATCGGCTTGCCGGAGACCTGTGCGGAAGCGGAAGCACCGTTGCCGATGTGCAAGACAATCTGCTTGAGACCTTCGGCAGGCTTGCCAACAACTTCAGGAACGAGCTTACCGACGAACTCATGGCTGGTGCCGTGGGCGCCATAGCGACGAATATGGTACTGCTCGGCGATGTCCTTGTTGAGGGCATAGGTCGAGGCCTTGGCAGGCAAATCGGTGAAGAAGGAGGAGTCGAATACAAAGACCTGAGGAGTGTCAGGCAGGAGCTCGCGCATAACCTGAGCGCCTTCGGCTTCTGGACCATTGTGAAGAGGTGCTAAAACGGCCAAATCCTTGACTTGGGCAAGGGTTTGATCTGTAACTAGAGCTGGCTTGGGGAAGATAGAGCCGCCCTGCACGACGCGGTGGCCAACGGCGACGATGCCGGACTCGTTGAGGTCCGGGCCGTACTCCTTGAAGAGACCCAAAACGCGCTTGAGGCCGGTCTCATGGTTGTTAATGGGCTCTTCCATCTCATGCTTTTGGCCCTGATACTCGTGCTTGTAGTGGCCGTCAACAGGCTCACCAATCTTTTCAACCAAGCCCGAAGCCAAGCCTTCGCCGGTTTCGAGATCGACTAGCTGATACTTAATCGAGCTAGATCCAGAGTTGATAACTAGGACGGTTCTCGCCATTATGGCATCCTCCTGATGCAAATCGATTGGAGCTCAAACTCCACATATTCCTTTATTCAGATTACGCTGCGGTGCTTACAAAACGGGCATAAGCTAACCCAAGATGGCTGGCGGGCTCTACTCTAAACCGCCGGTCATCTTGGGTCAGCGCTGCTTGGCTTGCGCTTACTTGTCTTGTGCTTCTACAGCGGTGAGAGCGACGGTATTAATGATGTCTTGCACCAATGCGCCACGCGACAGGTCATTGACAGGCTTGTTGAGGCCTTGCAGAATCGGACCGATGGCTATAGCGCCAGAAGAGCGCTGTACGGCCTTGTAGCCGATGTTGCCAGCGGCTAGTGAGGGAAAGACGAACACGTTCACATGCCCGGCAACCGCATTTCCTTTGGCTTTAGCCTGAGCAACTGTTGGCGACCAAGCCGCATCGAACTGGATGGAACCCACAACCGGCAGCTCTGGAGCCTTGCTGTGCACAATCTTCGTAGCTTCTTCTACCAGATCCACATCCGGACCCTTACCGGAGCCGAGCGTGGAGTAAGAGAGCATGCCAACCTTGGGGTCGATGCCGAAGGAGCGGGCAGTCTGGGCGGATTGTATGGCTATATCTGCCAGTTGCTCCGCATTGGGATTGAGGTTAATGGCGCAGTCAGCAAAAATGGCCACATGGTCTTTAAAACACATCAGGAAAGCGCCGGAAACTAGCGAAGCATCGGGCTTTGTTTTAATCACTTGCAGGGCCGGGCGAACGGTGTTAGCAGTGGAGTTGACCGAGCCGGAAACCAATCCGTCTGCCAAACCTTGAACAACTAGCATGGTGCCAAAATACGAGGGATCAGCTAGCTGTTGGCGGGCCTGCTCAAGTGTCATACCCTTTTTGGCGCGCAGCTGGCAGAGCTTGTCTACCATCGGGGCCAAGACACTTTCATCATCCATTGCCTGGAAGGTAGCCTTGTCTAAGTGGTTTAATTCCAGCTCTTGGGCTCTGCTAGCGATGCTGTCCTTGTCTCCCACAATGATGAGCTTGACGATATCACGCTCAAGTAAGTAGTCTGCCGCTTTGAGAATACGATCCTCTTGGCCCTCAGGCAAGACGATGGTTTTGTTGGCGGCTTTGGCCCGGGCCAGCAAGTCGTTTTGGAAAGCAATAGGAGTGGTGACTTGGGGCGCGGATTCGCGTGCTGCTGCCACAATGCTTTCGTCTGAGACACATGCTTGGAAGACAGAAAGTGCTTGCTGGTGGTTGCTCTCGGCCTGTGGATTAGGGTCGAAGTCAAAGCGGTCAATAAGCCAGAAGGGCTTGTCATAATTGCTCAAAGCTGCCTGTACATCAGACTTCTGCTCGCTCTCGCATCCAGTAATGAATACGCCGGCCAGTTTACTTCCTGCTTGTTCGATAATGCGCCGGCAGTTGTCTACACTTGCCACGACTTGTTGAGCAGTGCGATCTATCGTGCACACAGCCAAGAATACGGGCGAGCGCAAGTCCGCGGCCATCTGCGCATCTAAGGTCATGCGGTTCGGATCAGCCACAGCCGTTTTATCTGAAGAAACTGAAAGCACCATCTCGGGCTGCTGGCTGGCCACCATCTGTGAATATGCAGCTAGAGCGTCTGCCCGAGCCTGCTCTCCGTCTTCGCGGGCATTACAAGGGCAAGTGCCTACATAATCAGAGCGCTCAGC
The DNA here is from genome assembly GCF_033095945.1 of Bombiscardovia apis. Classification (NCBI taxonomy): domain Bacteria; kingdom Bacillati; phylum Actinomycetota; class Actinomycetes; order Bifidobacteriales; family Bifidobacteriaceae; genus Bombiscardovia; species Bombiscardovia apis. The sequence goes on from NZ_AP026800.1 coordinate 851,606, forward strand.
CGAGCTGTCAATCGCATTCAAGAGGGTGTCGGTGAGTGTCTCCTTACGGCAAGCTACAGGCCTAAACAACGCCAACTTAGCGCTTTTGCCTAGCACGGTCGCAAGGCCGTATGCCACGAGGTTGCGCCCCACGCCCGCTTCAGGACTGATAATACTGATAGTGACAGGACTCACTTGGTCCCCCTCCTGTTCAAATACATTCTGTACTGTGACCACTTCGTTCAGCAGCAGTTACAGTATACGAGGTAGTGCTGGCAAGTCAACGTTTCTTTCCGCCTCTTGTATGAGAGGGAGTTCCTGCAACAAATGGTTTTCACTGTGGTACTCCTCTCAGCACAGTTTAAACTATGTGCTCATGAATGAGACACCGCCCCAAGGAGTGGCCAGTGCTATGAAAATCAGCCCGAGCTGCCAAGACAACGAGGTAACGCTGACCGAGGTAGCTCAGCGAGCTGGTGTCTCCCTATCTACAGCTTCACGCGTGTTTGTTAGGTCAGGACGGGTGAGTATCCGAACCCGACAGCAAGTGCTAGCAGTAGTAGAAGCTATGGGATACCAGAGTAGCAGTTTGGATGCACCAGTGAGCATTGGGTTACAGGGGTTACTGGCCATCGTGGTTACCGACTTAGAAAACATTGTTTCGGCACGCATAGACCGAGGGCTTTAAAAGGCTTGCTATCGACGTAACTTTGGCGTCAACATTCTCGACACTGAGGAAAGCAGTGAACGAGAAATGCTTGCCTTGCGCCGCATACTACTTCACTTAGACGGAGCGGTTTTGGGTTCTTCCCGGCTTTCTGACACCGCAATTTGTTGATTCACACAAAGTAAACCTCTAGTCGTACTCAACCGGGTGGTTTCAGATGTTGCTTCCATTTTTTCTTATGATTCTCCGGCCATACAGGATATCGAGCGCGACCTGTATCGTCTAGGACATCGTGCTATTGCTTACTTGCCTAGACCCGAATCTTGCGTGGGAAGGCTTTATCTCGAGCTTGCAGAGAGGCGGCGATAGCTTTCCGCTGCATGTCATGCGCGTACCCAGTAGCCACTCAGGCTGCTAAAAGTTTCCACTATTATAGTGAACACCTACCGCCGCAGTACTAGCTTTCAATGATGATATTACTCTTGTCCTTTATGTAGTTTGTACAAGCGCAATCTTCTTCTGGCCGCCTAGGCCTTGCGTTGGCAATAGCTGGTATTGATGACATACCTAGCTGTCAATTGGTAACTCCACAATTCTCAAGCGTACATGTTGAGCACAGGGAAATGAGAATGCTGGCCGCAGATAGGCTGATCGATACCGAGGTGCCACCCAACCTCATTTTCTCAGCCGACAACCGCAAGGGCTCATCTCCACTTATGTACCCCGAGATACGACGAGAGGGGTTTGATGCAATCGCATAACCGTCAAACCCCTCTCAAATGTGAGTAGACTACTTCACAGACTTAATAGAAATTACAAAGAAGATAGGGAGCACTGACATGATAATAGCAATGGGGAAGATGTAGATGTAGGTTTTCGTTGTCGAGACGATGATGGAAGTCAAAGCCATACCGGCGGACTGACTAGCAGTCGTGGCGGCGTTGATGAAGCCAAGATCCTTGCCCGCATTCTCCTTGCTGGGGAGCACATCGACGTTGAGCGCCTGATCAATAGCCACGAAGATGCCCTGAACCAAAGCCACGAAAACGCAAGCAAGTAAATGCCGGTAATCGAACGCATAATGATGGAGAAAACAAATCCAATAATGGCCAAAACCGCCGAGAGCATTATTATCGGCTTACGTTTGTGAATCTTATCGGAGAGCAGGCCTACAAACATGGCGACGATAAAAGCAATCATCTGGAAAATAGCGATAGTCGACACCACCTTGACAGCCGTAACCTTGGGCAATGCAACACGACGAAGGGGACAGGGTGAGGTCTGCGCAGACCACGTTCAAGTTGTGGACTCATACAGAAAGCCCCTCCTGAATGAACAGGAGGGGCTTTCTGTGAGTAAGCAATGAGACTACGTGAGCCTCATACGCGTTTTACTACTCGTTGTCGCCAGCAGTTTCTGCGGTGGCGGAGAGGTTCTCCTGGCCAGCGCGGTTGGCATCGGGCCATACCCAATCGGTGTAGTCGGGGTGATCGTAACCCTTGTCTACAGCGAACTGGAAGGCTTCAGTGCGGAACTTAGTCCACTCATCGATCTGGCCGGCGTACTTGTTGGCATCCACCATCTTCAGAGCGGAAGCAGCCAAGCACCAGCGATCCATGTTGTTCACGCGCACCATGTCGAATGGTGTGGTGGTGGAACCCTGCTCTTCGTAGCCGTGAACCGCGAAGTTGTCGTGGTTGGGACGGCCGTGAATGAGGCGGTGGATGGAGCCGGGATATGCGTGGAAGGCGAAGACGACAGGCTTATCCTTGCCGAAGAGCTCTGCGAACTCCTCGTCGGACAGGGCCTGGTCGTTCTCCTGAGCATTCTGAATCTTGAGCAAGTCAACAACGTTGACAAACTGAACCTTCAGGCCCATCTTCTGGAGCATATCGTTGGCAGCCAGAGCTTCTTGGGTCGGAACGTCACCGGCGGTGGCGATGATGACATCGGCATCGTCAGCGTTCTGAGCGTTAGAAGCCCAATCCCAGCGAGCAGCACCCTTCTCCAGCTCAGCCATGGCGTCATCTACGCTCTGGTAGGTGGCGGCGGGCTGCTTGCCAGCGAAGATGGCGTTGATGCAGTTGGTGGACTTGTAGCAACGCTCACCTACGGCCAGCAGCATGTTGGCATCTGCAGGGAAGTAGATGTTGGTCACGTGGTCGTTGTTGAAGTTCTTGTTGAGCAGAATGTCAACAACACCCGGATCCTGATGAGAGAATCCGTTGTGATCCTGGCGCCACACGTGGGAGGTGATCAGGAGGTTCAGGCCTGCGATGGGCTTGCGCCACGGAATCTCACGGACCGTTGCTTCCAGCCACTTTGCGTGCTGGTTGATCATCGAATCGACAACGTGCACGAAGGACTCGTAAGAGCTCCAGATGCCGTGGCGACCGGTGAGCAGGTAGCCTTCCAAGAAGCCTTCCATCTGGTTCTCGGAGAGCTGCTCGATAATCTGGCCGGTGTGAGCCATGTGCTCATCGGTCAGTTCGGACAGGTACTCGGCATCCCACTGCTTGTTGGTGACTTCGTAAGCGGCGGCAAGACGATTGGAAGCCGTCTCGTCGGGTCCGAAGATACGGAAATCGGTGGGGTTCTTGGCCAGTACGTCACGGGTGTAGTAGCCCAAAACGCGAGTAGCCTCAGTTGCGCCCCAGCCATGGCCGTGGTTGTTGACATCGATTTCGTAATCGTGGATGTCAGGCAGATCCAGAGGCTCAAGGAGACGGCCACCGTTAGCGTTCGGGTTCTCGCCGATACGCAGATCGCCTTCAGGCATGAAGGAGGTAACCTCAGGGCGGATGCCACCCTTGTCGTCGAAGAGTTCGGCAGGAGCATAAGACTCCAACCAGCTCTTGAGAACCTGGAAGTGAGCCTCGGTGTCGCGGGCGGAAGCCAGCGGTACCTGGTGGGAGCGCCAAGAGCCCTCGGTCTTCTTGCCGTCGATGTACTTGGGGCAGGTCCAACCCTTGGGCGTGCGGAAGATAATCATCGGGTAGAAGGGGCGAGTCATGTCGTCGGTCTGAGCCAGAGCCTTGATCTCGCAAATGTCGTCGAAGACCTCTTCGAGCAGGTCTGCGAAACGACGGTGAATGGACATGTGGTCCTCATCGTCGAAGCCAGCTACGAACTCGTGGGGGTCGTAACCCATGCCGTGGAAGAACTCGTGCAGCTCTTCGTCGGAAATGCGGGACAGGATGGTCGGGTTGGCAATCTTGTAGCCGTTGAGGTGCAGGATTGGCAGCACGATACCATCGGTGCGGGGGTTAACCAGCTTGTTGGACTGCCAAGAGGTAGCCAGTGCGCCGGTCTCGGCTTCGCCGTCGCCCACAACTGCGGGAACGAACAGGCTGGGGTTGTTCAGCACAGCACCATAAGCATGGGAGAGTGCATAACCCAGCTCGCCACCCTCGTGGATGGAACCGGGAGTCTCAGGTGCGAAGTGAGAAGGAATACCGCCAGGGTAAGAGAACTGACGGAAGAACTTTTGCAAGCCCTCTTCGTTCTTCGTAATCTTGGGGAAGTACTCGGTGTAGGTGCCATCGATGTAGGACTGCGACTACAAGTACCAGCAGGTCCACCGTGGCCGGGGCCCATGATGAAGACAGTGTTCTGCTTGTGGTCAGCAATCAAACGATTGATATGGCCCAAGAGGAAGTTCAGGCCAGGAGTGGTGCCCCAGTGGCCGACAAGACGGTGCTTGACATCCTCACGAGTGAAAGGCTCCTTCATCAGCGGGTTGCTGCGAAGGTAAATCTGGCCGATGGAAAGGTAGTTGGCTGCGCGCCAATACTTGTCGACGGCTTCCAAGGTCTCCTCGGAAACGGGAGCGTCAAGCTTCTTCCAAGGGGTGCCGATAACAGGATTCGTCATGTGTACTCCTGCACTGTAGTGCGATTGATTATTTTTGTTCGGTTATGAGGTGCTGCCAATCTCTGGCGAGCCTAGCGACTCCTCATTTCCCAATCGCTTTAATCGTACGAGGAAGTTACGACTTTTGGCTGTTTTCGTTACGAGCGTGTTCGTATGTGTTCATATCACGAACAAACATGTTCGATAAGTGCCAGTCAGAGTGTAAAAGATGCTCAGATTCAGGATTTGCAGGCCAAACTTGAATCTGAGCAGTCTGCCAAAGCCTTGGCGGTTTCTGAGGCGTTGCGTAAGGTTGAGAAGGAGAAAGACGACCTGAATGCTGCGCTCGAAAAAGCTAAATTAGAGCAGAGAAAAGAGCCCTTGAATTAGCGGAAGCTAACTCTAAGAGTGATTTGCAGAAAGCTTCTTCTGAGAAGGATGCCGAGATTGCTGAGCTCAAGAATCAGTTAGATTCTATTGAGCTTGAGAAAAAGCAATGAGCTGGTTGAAGCTCTTAGCAAAGAAGTGATGGTGTTCCAATCACTAAGCGAGAATATCATTGTACCAATTCATCAGGTGTAAAAATAATAATTCAAGAGCATAACTTAGGTCATGTAAGGCAATGTTCCTCCACGTTTTAGCGTAATGCCATATGGTGATTCTACTGGATATGTGTCTGGTGCTCATGGTTACTATGGATTTTAATATGAAATTATTGATTATATTACTAGAAATGATTTTTTGAAAAAACTGTACCCTAATGATTTACCTAATAAATTAGTTATGGGAGAATTGAATGTTAGATACCGATAAAATTTATCTTTGTGTAAAAACAACCCAAAAAAACCATTTATAGATATAGCTAAGTGGGGCTGTTGGGGTAAAGATTATAATGCTGTATCTATAGAATTAATGGACAATTCATTAAGGATGTCAATATATCAAACTGGACTGGTTCTAAAAAGTCTTTTTGACTTCTCATTTTTCTGCTGAAAATAATATTATTAATATTAATTTTATAATAATGACGTGGGAAGTTAATTTTTTATTAGGTGGAGTAGTATTTCAAAGCTGTTCCGTATTTTTGACTGAGAATTAAATAAAAAGCTGAAAAGATTCCACACTTCTGTCGACTTTTTATTTTTAAATAGAGTTATTAGGTGGAATAAATCCATAGGATATACGCATAATCCGCTGACTTGGGTTGACCCGTTGGGTTAGCTAATTATGAAGGGCGGAAGGGGGACGACAGCAGGAAATAACCTTTCTCATTTAACAGATGAACACGGCAATTAATCCAAAATGCTGAACATATATCAACAGCAAAACCAGGTAAACAAGTTATTGTTCCTCGTGATTTAAATGAGCAATTTTTTGGAAACAAGTAAAAGGTGAACCAACCTCAGGAAGAGTTTTAGAAGGCTTAAATAATGACCTTCGTTTTCTGAATCTGCGGGTTTCCAAAAATGGAAGCAGTGCATAAGTTGCTGATGACTCTAGTATAACCATACATTACAATATAATACTAATACCGGTAGGGCTTATGATATGAAGATAACGACACCTAAACCTAGATGGTCACAGCGGGTGTATCATTACAGATAAATAAAGGTTAATATGCAAAATAAAAGAAAAAGATGGAACTATTGTAGATATTTTTGCTATCTTTTCATTACTATCACCTATAGACCAAAGAATGAAGACATATTTTTATGGTGTACCAAAAAGTTAGGTGGGTTAATAGCTTTTACTCTAGATGAAGTTGATATAATAGAAAATGTATTTAGGTCTGAAATGGTTGTTTTCGTAAATCGAGGAGTCGGTGTTTAATCACTGGGCTTTAATACAGGAAAAGCTGTTAGATGATCTTCTTGAACGAGACGAGGATGCTACAACCGTTTCCTTGAAATCATCAAGAAGAAGGATTAGTTGATCCCGATTTTATAATAAAATAAGCTCTCTCATCAGCAGTGGGGATCCTGTTTTTTACTTATTAGCCGCTTGCGCAGATAGTGGTAGTGAAGCATGTAAGTGGAAGCGTAAAAAACGTATTACTACATATCAGCATATCGTGGCTTACCGTATCAAAAACTGCAATTAACATTTTACTGCAACAATATAGCGATGATGAAAGTGGGCTACACTATAATCGATTCAGGTATTATGACCCGGATACGGGGCAGTATATTAGTCCTGACCCGATAGGGCTATTAGGTGAATAAATCCGTATGGGTATGCACATAATCCGTTGACTTGGGTTGACCCGTTGGGGTTGGCTAATTATGAAGCTGGAAAGGGGACGACTGGAATAATTCTATATTAGCTAATGCAAACAAAGAATTAGAACAATAGTAGCATCTTTAGACAATAGCAAATATAAACCAGCTACAGCAATCGAGCTGCTGATCCATTGAATGGTAAAGTAGTTACTGCATCAAGTGGAACAGTTCCCACTAAAATAGCACCAGAATTACAAGCTTATGCTGATAAATTAGGTGGATTAGGTGTTAAAAACTTCATGTGGAAATACATTAGGGCGTTGTGCTGAATTTAGAGCTGCTAATGAGTTATTATTAAATAATCCTAATCTTGAATTAAAAGATATCCAATTTACTCAAGCAGTTCGTCCAAGAACTGGAGAGGTTGTACCTCGTTGTGAGAATTGTATTAATATTTTTGGAGCTGAAAAATAATGAAAATGGATGATGATTTTATAGAAAGCAACGATCTTGATTGGTTTGCTTCGTTTAGCGATGGCTATTTAGCACATTTACTTCGGGGGAACAAAATTTAATTCCTGAGAAAGTAAAGTGTTGTCTAGAATCTTATGAAATTGTTTATAATTATTTTGCTAATTTAAAAGGAAATATGAGTTTGAAATTATAGAAGAAAATCTCCCTCATTTTGATGATAGTACAAAGAGAAATCAATATATAAGTAGTTTTATTGATGCAGCAGCTAAAGGACTCTTTAGTTATAACAGAAATTTTAATGATGGAAGATATTTTTAATTGCTAAACCATTAAATCCATTATTATTGAATGATTTACCTGAAAATATAAGTAATAAGTTAAATGAATTGCCCAAAGGTATGCAATCAGGTAAAAAGTATATAAACTGAAATAGAATAAAATATAACATCAAGAGTGCAGATAGGGTTGTGTCGGCTGATGGTAAAGAGGAGAGAGAGTAGAGGGAAGAGAGAGTTAATTTTCATTATGGTAATCATGAAATGAATAGCAGACCAACTAAACATCATTATCATGAAGAAACATGGACATTTGATCCAGTTAATAACGTAATGAATGTTGATAACCGTGTTATACGAGTGCCAATATTAAAATGACAAAATATAACTATTACAGAGTTTGAAAACCAACGAGTAGAATTTACTTCTCGATTAGGTAATGGAATAGCTTTATGGAAAGGAAAACGAACCGCAAATAGGTAGTCATTATCCTGTTGAATTGGATATAGATGATTATTTTGAGTGGGGAATAAATATAACTTTAACGAAAGAAGAAATACCAAATATAAGTATTATTGATAACAAATTGTTTTTTATTGCAAAAATAATTTCTTATGAAAGTGATGGAATTTTGGTTATTTCACTTGATGACGATGTTATATTTTTAGACGTGTCAATGGCACCTAATCAAGGCAAATATGTTTCTTTTTCTACTCTTATCGATAATGTATCGCTCTATCCAGTAGAATTTTAATTAAAAATAACCAGAAAGATCTCCTGATCCTTCTGGCTTATTTTCACGAGTTGTTTTATATAGCGATGATGAAAGTGGGCTACACTATATCGATTCAGGTATTATGACCCGGATACGGGGCAGTATATTAGTCCTGACCGATAGGGCTATTAGGTGGAATAAATCCATATGGATATGCACATAATCCGTTGACTTGGGTTGACCCGTTGGGGGGCTAATTATGAAGGTGGAAAGGAGAATATTAACCAAATCCCTAATGATTTACCTAAAAATATAAATATTGGGCAACAAGGTAAACATATTCCAGAGCATAATAATTTTATACCTGGAAGAAGTACAATTAATGAAGGTATTAATACTCAATCTTTACTTGATGGTATTCATTCAGAGCAATATCCAATTATAGGAAAAGGAAGTAGAGGTCAACCAATAGTGACTTTGGCAAACCTATAGGAACTGATGCATCATCCGGTATGAGTACACAATATGTACAATTCACTATGGTAAAATGGTTGTACATATTGTTCCTACGAACCCTACAATCATAAAAGAAAATAATAATGTCAAATCTACCAGATTGGTTAATTATTTGTGTTTGGCGAGCTTTATTAGGTGAAATATATCCAAACATACGAGCTATAGCATTAAAGTATTCTCAAGATAGTAAAATACTTATTAATAAGATATTATTTGGATAGAGAGCCCTTAGAAGAAGACTATGAAAGTATTTCATCTGTTGAAACAGAGATGTTTTCTGCAGTAGGCAATGATTTCATATCACATAGTGATTTAGAATGTATACATGAAATTGAAATTATAGCTAATCTTGATAGGTTGGATGGTTTTGTATATGTCAGAAAAGAATATTAATAAAGAAAATAAATCTGCAAAGATACGGCGTTAAATAAACCATTAGATACAACAGCATTAGTAGCACAATGGGTAAAAGTGACGTAACAAAGGGGGGGGGGAATATTCCTATCAATCAAAGAAAAAGTAGTCGCTAATATGGCAGCAAACTAAGAAATCAACACCTCAGGGGGGACTGTTACAAAAAAAAGAGATTTTAGATACTATGACCCGGATACGGACCAGTATATTAGTCCAGACCCGATAGGGCTATTAGGTGGAATAAATCCGTATGGGTATGCACATAATCCGCTGACTTGGGTTGACCCCTTGGGGCTGACTAGTTGTTCTTCAGGAAAAGGAAATGATGCTCATAATTCGGCAAACTATCAGAAATTGAAAGATTTTTATGAGCAAGCTGAAAAATATGGTCCAGCTGACATTAAAAGCCTTGAGAACGGTCGTTATCGTTTCTATGGAGAAATGCAAGTGCAAGATTGGTATGAGAATGGGATCCTGCGACAGGTAATAGAAGAACATGGTATGAAACTGTAGATCATTTCTGGTCGTGTAAGAAGCGTTGCTACAAAGCCTGTAGTGCATGAAAAGAATCACCACATATTTGATTCAAATGGTGAATATATGGGGCGAAGGTAAATATGAGAGAAATCCCTAGAAAAGTGACTTAATTAAAAAAATACAAAATTTACTATCAGGACATGAAAATAGGAAAGCTGTATCTGAGTGGGCGTTTGATATTTATAATGATGATTCTTTAAGGAATATCAGATCCAATGATATCTAATTACTTGGAGATGTTAGGCGCGGTAGATTTACCATCCTCAGATAGGAATTACTTATATACTGAGGACGATTTTAGGGAATGGATAAGAGAATTAAATCGTTCTTGATCGCATTAAACTGGGAAACTCGCCCGAGTTTGATACCGAGTACAGTTATAATGACCAAGGACAGTTAACGGAAAAAACGGCGCGAACGGGAAGGATTTCGTACGGAGGTCTGGCATTATCGCTGGAATGGACGAGGTCAGTTAACCGGGGTAAGGACGCCGGGTAACCAGTGCTGGGAGTATGTTTATGATGCTTTTGGTCGGCGGATACGCAAAATTTCAGGTAATTAACGGCCAGCGGGAGCAGATAAAGAGACCGTTAAGCCAGACAGCTGAACTTTATCAGGCACACACCGAATTACCTGTGTCACATCAACCACCCGTCAGGAAAGTAACGCAGGCCAAAGTTATCGGCTATGATTATTTTGGCAGGGAGACCGATTAGTGGAAGAAATCCCTCTTTACGCTGATGGCACACCTGCTTATAATGAATCGATACAGTGGTTATATAAACGAATGAGCTGGAGCCTTTTGCGCGCTATGAAAAAGGTCAGCTGCATTATGTGGTATGTGACCAGATAGGAACGCCAAGGGAGCTATTTGATGAGCGGGGTAATTTAAAGGTTATCCCGGCATGATATTTGGGGCAAGACCAACAGCTACGGGTATAAAGCAGCGAATGATGATACCGTACTGGATTGTCATTTACGCTATTTAGGGCAGTTATAGCGATGATGAAAGTGGGCTACACTATAATCGATTCAGGTATTATGACCCGGATACGGGGCAGTATATTAGTCCTGACCCGATAGGGCTATCGGGTGGAATAAATCCATATGGATATGCACATAATCCGCTGACTTAGGTTGACCCGTTGGGGCTGATTAACTATGAAGACGGGAAGGAGGCGAGTACTTCAGATAATATAAATGTTAATGAGCTAAACTTTACTGAAACAGTTGAAAATCATCTTAATGATTTAAACAAGGCTGGCGATAAAGTGAGGCTTATGGTGATTCTAAAAATCTTTACAAGAAATCATGAGTTCTCAAAAACCAGTAACAGACCCTAGAGGTGTTCCGGGAGCTTTTACGCCGGGATGTAGAAGGTACTACGAATGCTAGTAAGGGAAATATGAATTAGTCATTGATCCCAAGACAAATACCGTACTTCATTTCCTATTTAAAAGTGAAAAATGACAATGAATAAGTTATTATTGATTTTTATCAAACAGATAAACCTCTTTTAGGAAAGCTTGTTTATCGAGAATCAGAATACTCTTTAGATTTTATTGAATGTTCTGATGATAATTTAGCTAGATTATCCGGTGATGGTGGGCGTACCTCTCTGACAGTACATACACTGCAAATTGAAATGGTATTAATACAGGAAAGTTACTCTATCCTTGGGGATTATTTCCTTTAATACATGCTATTGATAAAACCACTTACAATACCTGATAGTTATTATGGTGAGCTATCTGTAATACTGCAAAAAACAAACTTATATCGGAGTATCCATTGAATTTCCAGACTCTGAAAATTGGGAGCTATGTAAAGATCCATCTTCCGGTTGGGTTTTTGTAGGTAACAGCTGCAGTTGCCCCCCCCATATGAAATAGTTCGGGGGGGGGGGCAGTATAAAACGGGAGCTGAAAACGTATGCTAGTATCTCAATCCTTTTGTTAATGATATAAAAACTCCCATCATGCTTTTATCGCTACACTTAGGAACATTATAAAGTGCCTAAGTATCCCGCACTTTGGCCCGACAGCTACTTAGAATTGGTGAGTACTGAAGTGAAGCGCTTTTCTGCCACATTACTTGTACCGGGCAAAAACGCACAAAAACTGAGAAGGCAGTTATACGGATAATTCTAACTTTTTGGCTGACATGTATGGGGATGAGTATTTCCCTGATTTCTTGGTAGACAAGGTAAAGAAAGTTCTCACCGAACTCGATGCCTTTTTGGCAGATAAGAACTATACTCCCGAGACGGTGCAGGAGGCTTTCGACAAGGCAACCTTGCAGATTAACGGCTTGGAAGAAGAGTTTGAAGAGAATGGTAGCGAGATTGAAACTGCCGCCCGTGATTCTATAGCTGAAACTGTTGATCACATGCTCCAGCATTACGATATTGATATTGACTTAGAAGAAGCCCTGAGAGAGCGCGAATGGTAGAACAGATGGAGTCTGAAGCAGGTGACCTAGCATGGGTACAGGCTTTGCAGATGGCTGTTGAAGAGACCTTTCTCATAGATGATTCTCGCGAGGCTTTTGAACACTTGGTCAAGCGATTTGCCGAAGCTGACTTGCTTTTTGAGTTGAATGAAGGAGAAGATTCGGCTTATCTGTATATTCCGAAACACCCGGGAAATCGATGCCCGGAGCAGTTGTGAGGAGTGAATCGTTAGACAACACAATTGGCGAACAACAAGGCAAGAGCGTGATGGTAGATTTCGACGCTGCAGTTGAGCCAATCGGTATCAAGATAATGCCTGCAAGAACGTAGACGAAGCTATATGATCGCAGTTCAAGATTCGATGTTGTGCTCAGTGAGAAGGTTCTGAGAACAATTATCGCTGAGCACAACATCGATTATTTTTTAGACCAAACTATCTATTTTTAATCCTTCGTGTGTAGGAGCTGTCGTTTGCGGCTGACCTGTATAGCTGCGTAGACAAGTCCGCAAGATGCAGAAAGCGCGAAAGCGGACAAGGCTCCTATGCGCCCGGTTGGGGTTGATCCTGCGGCAGGGAGTGTGTAGAAGGTGCTGGGTGGGATTTGACTGCCGTATGTGAAGTTAGTGTTGTAGTCAGGTTGAGGATAGCTCCCCAATGTCCAGTGGAGTTGTGCGCTGACTTGGCCAGGGGAGTGGGCTGGGGTGTTGACCGCCCACTTTCCGCTGGCTTGGTCGAATCCGGGTGGGCCTGCGCTGGCGATACCGCCGAACGTCATGTCGGTGACGGCCAGCGTCTGTTTGGCTGTGGCCTGCGCCGGCGTGTAGTGTTCTACCGCGTCTATGTCGCCTTGTCCCAGCTGCCCGGAGTTGTTGTCGCCCCAGGTGTAGGTCTTGTTGTCTGTGGTGATGGCGGCCATATGGTCGGAACCGGCGCTTGCTCGTTTCACGGGGCCCAGACCAGCCGCTGTGATGTCGTTGGGGCTTGGCGAATCCCATTCCGTGGTGTTGCCCAGGTTGCCTTTGTTGTTGCACCCCCAGGTGTACAGGTGATTGCTGGAGGTGAGGGCGAGGGAGTTGAGGTAAAAAGCCTGTATGTGGCTGACCGTGGCTGGTAGGAGGTTCTTGGCGGTAAGGTCTATCGGTTGCGCTTGGTATTGGCCAGTTACGCTGGGGTCTCCCAACTGCCGCCGGCTGTTGCCGCCCCAACTGTAGGTATGTCCGTCGGCGGTTAGGGCCATGGAGTGGTTGTATCCGGCTGATACGGATACTGCGGTGGCCGGTAGCGCGCCTGCCGCAGTGATGTCGACTGGTTTCGGCTGCACCGTCGTGCTGCCCAGGTTGGTGGAGGTGCCCAATTGCCCCATGTCGTTGACACCCCATGAGTAGACATGGTGGTTGCTGGTGATCGCCAGGGCGTGTTGTAGTCCGGCCGCCAGATCGATCACATCGACGGGAAGATTGCCCAGCGCGGTGATGTCCACGGGGTTCACGTTGCGGTCAGAGGTGGCGGTGAGTGTGAGCGTGCCATACGAATTGGAGCCCCAGGCCCACACGTGCCCGTCTGCTGTGAGTGCGAAGGAGTATCTGTCGCTCGCATATACTTTGGCCACGGTGTTCGGCAGCTTTCCCGCAGCTGTGATGTCCACCGGGCTGGTTTGGCTGAAAAAACCGCCGTTGCCGAGTTGGCCGTTGTAGTTGTATCCCCAGGCCCAGACGTGGTGATTGCTGTCCAAAGCCAGAACGAACTGTCCGCCGGTTGCCACCTGAAGTACATGGGTGCCGTCGGGGAGACGGACCCGTACCGGATTGGCTGTGTTGCCAGTGGCGCCAGCGTTTCCAAGTCGTCCGGAAGCGGACATTCCCCAGCTATAGACGTTGCCATCGGCACCTATGGCAACGTTGTAAAATGGTCCAGCTGTCACGGACGTGTACACGATGTCTTGTGGGGCTTTCGGAACCGTGATCGACAGTGGGGTGCCGCCGGCCGCGGGCCCGGAGTCGGGGCTGATGGAGAAGGCCGCGTGGTCCTCCCAGTGGGCGGTCAAGGTCATGCTGGCGGTTACCTGATCGTTGAAATCCCAAGGTTGGCCGGCGTCGGTGAACCAGCCCAGGAACCAGGAGTTGCGCTTGGTGGGAGTTCTCGGCCAGTTCAGGCGCTCGCCTTCGGCCACTTCCTTGTCGCTGATGCTGGTGCTGTTGGCACCATTGTCGTTGAAATGTACCGTGTATAAGCCCTTGACATAGTAGCTGAATCTGATTGGGGTCTGGGGCTGGTCGTTGTAGGTCCATTCCACCTGGATGGGCACCGTGCCTACGGGGGAGGCGGGTATGCGGATGGTCCAGGCGCCGGTGGTGGGATCCTCGCTGAGTTTGCTGGCGGGCGCGGAGTTGAAGCTGATGGAGGTCATCTTCACTGTGGGGTTGCTCGACAGGATCGGTCTGAGCACAGGGGTTATGCTGGTGATGCCGGTGCCTTGCTGCCCAGTGCTGCTCGAGCCCCAGAAGTAGTTTTTGCCGTCACTGGTCATGGCCATCATGGCGGCCCCGCCGTCGCTGAGGGCGGTGACCGTGGCCGGGAGCTTGCCACTGGCGGTGAGATCTATAGGGTAGCCGCTGTAGATCTGCTGGTTGGCAGTGGTGCCGTTGCCCAGCTGGCCGTTGGTGTTCGAGCCCCAGGTGTAGACGTGGTGGTCGCTGGTGAGGGCCCGGCCTGTGCTGCCTCCGCCGTAGATGGCGGTGACTGTGGCGGGCAGGTTGCCGCCGGCGGTGATGTCGGAGAAGCGGTTGGGGAAGGTCGATGTGATTCCGGCGTTGCCCAGGTTGTAAGAGTCGTTGTGGCCCCAGGTGTACACATGCCCGTCTTGGGTCAAGGCCATGCACCAGGTGTTGTAGGAGCCTATCTGGACCACGTTCGTGGGAAAGCCGCTGGCCGCGCTCACCTCGAACGGCAGCACTCTTTCGTTGACGCGTGAGTTGATGTCCACATCATCGCGTTGTCCCCAACCATACACCCGGTGGTCGCTGGTGAGGGCCAGCGCGCTCCTGTTGCCGGCGGATAGGGCGGTGATGGTGGCCGGGACCTTGCCTTGGGCGGTGATGTCCACAGGTGTCGAGTTCGACCCCCAAGAAGCGGACATGTCTACACCGGTGTCGGTGCCCAGTGAACCAGCGGCGGCGTAACCCCAAGCGTAGACATGGTGGTCCGAGGTCAGGGCCAATGAATAATAGCTATCTCCCGCCGCCACTTGCACAACCGTGGCGGGCAGTCTGCCCAGTGCCGTCATGTCTGTCGGGGTTGCGGGAGCGCCTGGTCTGCCAAGCTCGCCGCGGGTGGCGTCCCCCCAGGAGTATACGTGGTGGTCCGAGGTCAGGGCCAAGGTGTGCTGGTGACTGGTGGAGACTTGGGTGAAGGTGACATCGTCCGGCACTTGCACGCGGTTGGGTTTGGTGCGGTCGGTTCCAGGTTCGGTGCCCAGGTATCCACTGCCCCAGGCGTACAGATGCCCGTCCGAGCCGACGGCGACGGTGAAGTTGCCGGCCGCGCTCACCTGCTTGTAGCTGATGCCTGTTGGCGGCGAGGGCGGTGTGATCGAGGCTGTCCCCTCCCGCAGGGCGGGTCCCGAGTTCGGATCCAGCGTGAAGCCGCTGACCTTGGAGTTGTTATGTGATATGCGAGGCTTAAGATCAGATGTTTCTTGAGCCTGTGCTGGGCCGCTCCCCGCCCCAAGAAGTGCGAACATAAGCACTGCTGTTCCTAGGCTGCGGATAGTGACGTGATGGAGCATTAGAATGTTCCCCTTGCGCTGTTCAAGCTGCTATTAAGTTGCGACACGCGGCCTCGCAGTTCCCCAGCCAGCGTAAACCGCAGTTTCATCTTCCTGGTTGCATCGATGGTCACAAAAGTGGTCAAACTTTTGCAGCCGAGTTCATTCACCGTGTACATTGTATGCGATGTGTACAATGTTAACATGGTCGTTT
The DNA here is from genome assembly GCF_033095945.1 of Bombiscardovia apis. Classification (NCBI taxonomy): domain Bacteria; kingdom Bacillati; phylum Actinomycetota; class Actinomycetes; order Bifidobacteriales; family Bifidobacteriaceae; genus Bombiscardovia; species Bombiscardovia apis. The sequence goes on from NZ_AP026800.1 coordinate 867,684, forward strand.
GGTCTGAGCTGAGCGTGTTGGCCTTATTGCTGTCGATGGTAAACAGATACTAAAAGAAGTTTGTCTTCTATTTTAAATGGAGAAAAGTAAGACTTTCCGATATGGCATTATTGCTGGTATTTGAAACAAGAGGTGATGTGATCGTTTAATAGGCCCGTGGCCTGTAAATATGAGTATACGATAGTAGACCCTGTAAACTTGAAGCCTCGCCTACGTAAGTCTTTGCTAACAACATCCGATAGTGGAGTCGAGCAGGGCACATCTTCTACTGCTTTCCAATTGCCAACTATCGGCTTGCCATCGACGAACGACCATAAATACGCATCGAAAGAACCGAATTCATCTTGAACGGACATGAAAGCTTGGGCATTGCTGACTGCAGCGCGCACCTTGAGCTTGTTGCGCACAATGCCGGAGGTGGACAGAAGTGCGGCGATTTTGTCTTCACCATAAGATGCTACGGTTTGGTAATCGAAATTATCAAACGCTTCTACGAAGTTTTGCCGCTTGCGCAAGATGAGATCCCAACTCAATCCGGCCTGCATACCTTCTAGAATTAAGAGCTCGAAGAGTTCGCGGTCATCGTGGGTGGGCACACCCCATTCGTGGTCATGGTAGTCGGTTTCTAATTCGCTTACCTGAGCCCATTCGCAACGCTCTACGCTCATAGTGACTACCTTTTCTGCCGGTTCTCATCCCTCGTGAAGTACCATTTGTGTTGGTCAGACATACTAGCATCAAAGCTATAACCCGCATCTCGGAAGTCTTTGAGAGCTGAACTTTCTTCAATGCGGTGCTCAATAATATAGCGGCTCATGAGGCCTCGGGCGCGCTTGGCATAGAAGCTAATGACCTTGTATGTGCCATTCTTTTCGTCGAGGAAGATGGGTTCAATAATGGCGGCATTGAGCTTCTTTGGTTCGACAGCTCTCGAGTATTCTGCCGATGCTAGGTTGATTATGGTGGGCTCGGTTGCTTCGGCGAGCTCTTGGTTAAGGGAGGCGCTCAGCTTGCTCTTCCAGAATTGGTAGAGGTTGGTATAAGTGCCCGATGCCAAGCGGATGCCCATATCAAGGCGGTAAGGCTCAATAAGGTCGAGTGGGCGCAAGATGCCATACAAGCCCGAAAGAATGCGGAGGTGGTCTTGGGCAAATTGCAGGTCTGCTTCTGAGAAGTTGCTGGCTGCCAAGCCTTCGTATGCTTCGCCTTTGAATGCCAATACGGCTTGTCGGGCCTTCGTTGCGCTAGCCTGGGAGCCCCAATTGGCAAAACGCTCGTAGGTGAGGTCGGCTAATTGGGGGCTAATCGACATGAGCTCGCGCAAGTCGGCAGTGCTGAGCGATTGGCAGGATTCTACGAGCGTTTGAGCCTCGTGCATAAACTGCGGTTGTGTGCCTTGCTCAGTGGGCAGGGGCGAGTTGAAATCTAGCGTTTTGGCTGGAGATAAGAGCGTAATCATGGGGAAAACCAATCTAACTTGGCATGAGATGATGTGCATGTCACAGAAGCAAAGTCGGGCTGACAGGATTTGAACCTGCGACATCCTGCTCCCAAAGCAGGCGCGCTACCAAGCTGCGCTACAGCCCGAAGCCCGAAGCAATCGGGCACAAGATGTAAGTATAGCGCATAGTGCGGAAAGAAAGTTGCCCGCTGTGTTGCCGAATACGTCAGTAGTTTGGTGTCGGCTTACGATAAGCTCAATAGTGTCTATGTGCACTGTGCTATGTGGGCGAAAATCGGGGAAATAGTTGCGTGGTCTACAGCGAACACAGTACGACCGCCACCAGAGAGTCGAAATGAGACAAGGTATGAGTGACGACCAGCAGAACTTTGACAATAATCAGCCAGGCAATGCGCCAGGCAACGATGCTCAATCTGCACCACAAAACCAACCAATGGCGCAGAGTAATCAAGAAGCTGACCCAGCGCAGGGGCAGGTGCCCTTCGATACGCAAGCTCCAACGCAGAGCTATGCAGGCAATGATGGATCTTATATGGGCGGCAACGATGGAAGCCAGTTCAATCAAGGTGCCCAGGAAAATTACGGTACCGGTCAGGTGCCATTCGCAGACGTGAAAGAGCATGAGCAAGAGGCCAAGAAGAAAACGATTGCTATTATCGTTGCAATCATCGCAGTCATTGCGATTGTGGCGGCTCTGCTGGTTTGGAAGCCTTGGGGCGTAAAACGGGCTGACTATGAAGAAGCTGTTCATGCAACCCGGCTACTGGAAGAGCAGAAAGCTACAATCAATGAGTATATTGGCAAGCTGTATAAGGGAGATAAGTCAAGCTCCAGCCAGGATGCAGACAAACTTAAGCAGGCGGTCAACAAGCTCGACAAGATGACCAAGGATTTTGGTTCTCTTAAAGCGGTCAAAGATAGTGCGGTCAAAGACAAGTATCAGGCTTATTCCGACAAAGAACAAAGTTACAAGACCTACGTTGAAGGCCTTATCGACTCTGCTCCAGCGTATGCCAAGGCGGAGAAGGCTTGCGGAGACACTTCCAAACTCACGGATTCGGATAGTGAAGACTATATTGAGCAATTGAATACTTTTATTGGATCTTGCAAAACTGGGCTTGAACAGGCCGCTAAGGTTCCCAACAAGACCATATCGGAATATACTAGCCAAGCTGGAAAAGTTATGGGCAAATTGCAAGACGTGATGAAGCAGATGACTGACTTAATCAACAATCTAAATGCCAGCAATGCTAATGACAGTTTGACGAAGATGGAAGATTTGCAAAAGGAAGCTTCCAAGTTAGAACGCGAGACGCCCGACTTTAACGAGTTCAATGCCAAGCTCGATAAAGAGAAGGAAAAAGCCACTCCGGAGGATTCTTTGCAGGATTTGATGGATACCCTCAATGCGAGACTTGCTCAAAAGTAAGTAAAATTAATACAGTCAAATAGGTTGGGAGCAGTCTGCGGAGTGTCAGGCTGCTCCCAACTGGTATATGTGTCATCTGGTGTAGCCCCTATGATGAATATATGAATCTTACACAAGCTCTATGGTCTGCTCCCAGCGCTCAAGGACCGCTGAGTGCGCAGGTGACCATACCGGGTAGCAAATCCTTATCGAATAGGTATTTGATACTTGCTGCCTTAGGCCGGCGGCCAGTTGAGATACGCGGATTGCTGCGCTCGCGCGATACTGACCTCATGCTTGCAGCTTTGCATACTTTCGGCGTGGAGAGTCGAGCTGGTGAGCAAGACCCCACCCAAGTGACGATTTTGCCACCTGAACATGGCATTTTTACCGGCGGGGGTGAAGTGGACTGCGGGCTTGCTGGAACGGTCATGCGCTTTGCGCCGGCTCTGGCTATGCTAGCCGATGGTCCGACGCGCTTTACTGGCGACAGACAGGCCCAAGAGCGGCCCATGCGCTCACTCTTAGATGGCTTAGAGCAATTGGGAGCGCGCGTTATATATGAAGGCGCTGATGGGTATTTGCCTTTTACTATTCAGCCGCCTGAGCACTTTAATGGGGGAGTGGTCAGTATCGACTCGTCCTCATCTTCGCAGTTCATCTCTGGACTTTTGCTATTAGGATCTCGGGCCTGCGACGGGTTGCAAGTGCACCATGTGGGTGCTTCGCTGCCGAGCCTGCCACATATTCGGATGACAGTGAGCGATATTCAGCAGACCGGCGTACAGGTCGAGGCTAGGGAAGATCAGGCGACGTGGCAAGTGCATCAAGAGCCAGGTCAGCTCGGGCCGCAATTGCCTGAAGTGATTCAAGTTGAGCCCGACCTGTCGAATGCTGCCCCATTCCTCGGGGCTGCACTTATCAGCGGTGGTAGCGTCTGTGTGCCTCACTGGCCGACGGAGACCACACAGCCAGGCGGTTTGCTTCCAGACATGCTCACCAGTCTTGGAGCACAGGTGAGTTTCCCTACCATCGACGCAGACCAAGCCTGCCGAGTGCAAGGTAGTGGCAGTCTTCATGGCTTAGGTGATTACAATATGGCTGCTGCAGGAGAGCTTGCCCCGACCTTGGCTGCGCTGGCAGTATTCGCAGATAGCCCCACTCGATTAAGAGGCATTGGCCACCTGCGCGGGCACGAGACTAACCGCCTAGCAGCTCTCACAGCAGAAATTCGTAAGGTTGGTGGTCAGGCCGAGGAGTTGGAAGATGGCATCGCAATAGTACCTGTCGAGCGCCGCGAACTTCACCCTGCCTGCATAGAGACTTATGCGGACCACCGGATGGCAACCTTTGCAGCCCTGCTTGGTTTAGGTATCCCGGGTATAGAAGTGCGCAATATAGGAACTACGAGTAAGACTCTGCCCAACTTCGTACCTATGTGGGAGCAGATACTCAGCACGGCTACAGTGTAAGCGCTCACAGATACAAGTTTGGCCCCAGCAGAAGGGTATCTGCTGGGGCCAAACTTGTATTTACTTGCCGTATTTACTTGCCGAACTTGTTGCCGTAGGAGTCGCCTTCGCGGGCGATAACCTCAGACTGGCGAGCAATGGAAAGCTCTTCGTTGGTTGGCACGATGCAAACGGTGACCGAGCTGTCAGGAGTCGAAATGATGCGAGCTTCCTTGGAACGGATGTCGTTCTCCTCCAAGTTGAGCTTGACACCGAAGGGAGCGAGCTGCTCAATCACGCGAGCGCGTACGATCTCATCATTCTCGCCCACACCTGCGGTGAAGGTGATGACATCCAAGCCGCCCATTTGAGCCGTGTAGTTGCCAATGTAGGCTACGATGCGGTGCACGTAGATATCGAGTGCTAGCTTGGCATCCTTGTTGCCCTCGGCAATTTCGCGGTGCACTTCGCGCATATCGCCGAAGCCGGTCATGCCCATCATGCCCGAACGCTTGTTGAACAAATCATCGAGCTCGTCTACAGACATGTGAGCGTTGCGCATCAGGTGGAAGGCGACTGCTGGGTCGATGTCACCAGTGCGGCTGCCCATCATCAGTCCCTCAAGAGGGGTGAGACCCATTGAAGTTTCAATCGGCTTGCCGGAGACCTGTGCGGAAGCGGAAGCACCGTTGCCGATGTGCAAGACAATCTGCTTGAGACCTTCGGCAGGCTTGCCAACAACTTCAGGAACGAGCTTACCGACGAACTCATGGCTGGTGCCGTGGGCGCCATAGCGACGAATATGGTACTGCTCGGCGATGTCCTTGTTGAGGGCATAGGTCGAGGCCTTGGCAGGCAAATCGGTGAAGAAGGAGGAGTCGAATACAAAGACCTGAGGAGTGTCAGGCAGGAGCTCGCGCATAACCTGAGCGCCTTCGGCTTCTGGACCATTGTGAAGAGGTGCTAAAACGGCCAAATCCTTGACTTGGGCAAGGGTTTGATCTGTAACTAGAGCTGGCTTGGGGAAGATAGAGCCGCCCTGCACGACGCGGTGGCCAACGGCGACGATGCCGGACTCGTTGAGGTCCGGGCCGTACTCCTTGAAGAGACCCAAAACGCGCTTGAGGCCGGTCTCATGGTTGTTAATGGGCTCTTCCATCTCATGCTTTTGGCCCTGATACTCGTGCTTGTAGTGGCCGTCAACAGGCTCACCAATCTTTTCAACCAAGCCCGAAGCCAAGCCTTCGCCGGTTTCGAGATCGACTAGCTGATACTTAATCGAGCTAGATCCAGAGTTGATAACTAGGACGGTTCTCGCCATTATGGCATCCTCCTGATGCAAATCGATTGGAGCTCAAACTCCACATATTCCTTTATTCAGATTACGCTGCGGTGCTTACAAAACGGGCATAAGCTAACCCAAGATGGCTGGCGGGCTCTACTCTAAACCGCCGGTCATCTTGGGTCAGCGCTGCTTGGCTTGCGCTTACTTGTCTTGTGCTTCTACAGCGGTGAGAGCGACGGTATTAATGATGTCTTGCACCAATGCGCCACGCGACAGGTCATTGACAGGCTTGTTGAGGCCTTGCAGAATCGGACCGATGGCTATAGCGCCAGAAGAGCGCTGTACGGCCTTGTAGCCGATGTTGCCAGCGGCTAGTGAGGGAAAGACGAACACGTTCACATGCCCGGCAACCGCATTTCCTTTGGCTTTAGCCTGAGCAACTGTTGGCGACCAAGCCGCATCGAACTGGATGGAACCCACAACCGGCAGCTCTGGAGCCTTGCTGTGCACAATCTTCGTAGCTTCTTCTACCAGATCCACATCCGGACCCTTACCGGAGCCGAGCGTGGAGTAAGAGAGCATGCCAACCTTGGGGTCGATGCCGAAGGAGCGGGCAGTCTGGGCGGATTGTATGGCTATATCTGCCAGTTGCTCCGCATTGGGATTGAGGTTAATGGCGCAGTCAGCAAAAATGGCCACATGGTCTTTAAAACACATCAGGAAAGCGCCGGAAACTAGCGAAGCATCGGGCTTTGTTTTAATCACTTGCAGGGCCGGGCGAACGGTGTTAGCAGTGGAGTTGACCGAGCCGGAAACCAATCCGTCTGCCAAACCTTGAACAACTAGCATGGTGCCAAAATACGAGGGATCAGCTAGCTGTTGGCGGGCCTGCTCAAGTGTCATACCCTTTTTGGCGCGCAGCTGGCAGAGCTTGTCTACCATCGGGGCCAAGACACTTTCATCATCCATTGCCTGGAAGGTAGCCTTGTCTAAGTGGTTTAATTCCAGCTCTTGGGCTCTGCTAGCGATGCTGTCCTTGTCTCCCACAATGATGAGCTTGACGATATCACGCTCAAGTAAGTAGTCTGCCGCTTTGAGAATACGATCCTCTTGGCCCTCAGGCAAGACGATGGTTTTGTTGGCGGCTTTGGCCCGGGCCAGCAAGTCGTTTTGGAAAGCAATAGGAGTGGTGACTTGGGGCGCGGATTCGCGTGCTGCTGCCACAATGCTTTCGTCTGAGACACATGCTTGGAAGACAGAAAGTGCTTGCTGGTGGTTGCTCTCGGCCTGTGGATTAGGGTCGAAGTCAAAGCGGTCAATAAGCCAGAAGGGCTTGTCATAATTGCTCAAAGCTGCCTGTACATCAGACTTCTGCTCGCTCTCGCATCCAGTAATGAATACGCCGGCCAGTTTACTTCCTGCTTGTTCGATAATGCGCCGGCAGTTGTCTACACTTGCCACGACTTGTTGAGCAGTGCGATCTATCGTGCACACAGCCAAGAATACGGGCGAGCGCAAGTCCGCGGCCATCTGCGCATCTAAGGTCATGCGGTTCGGATCAGCCACAGCCGTTTTATCTGAAGAAACTGAAAGCACCATCTCGGGCTGCTGGCTGGCCACCATCTGTGAATATGCAGCTAGAGCGTCTGCCCGAGCCTGCTCTCCGTCTTCGCGGGCATTACAAGGGCAAGTGCCTACATAATCAGAGCGCTCAGCCGAGCTGTCAATCGCATTCAAGAGGGTGTCGGTGAGTGTCTCCTTACGGCAAGCTACAGGCCTAAACAACGCCAACTTAGCGCTTTTGCCTAGCACGGTCGCAAGGCCGTATGCCACGAGGTTGCGCCCCACGCCCGCTTCAGGACTGATAATACTGATAGTGACAGGACTCACTTGGTCCCCCTCCTGTTCAAATACATTCTGTACTGTGACCACTTCGTTCAGCAGCAGTTACAGTATACGAGGTAGTGCTGGCAAGTCAACGTTTCTTTCCGCCTCTTGTATGAGAGGGAGTTCCTGCAACAAATGGTTTTCACTGTGGTACTCCTCTCAGCACAGTTTAAACTATGTGCTCATGAATGAGACACCGCCCCAAGGAGTGGCCAGTGCTATGAAAATCAGCCCGAGCTGCCAAGACAACGAGGTAACGCTGACCGAGGTAGCTCAGCGAGCTGGTGTCTCCCTATCTACAGCTTCACGCGTGTTTGTTAGGTCAGGACGGGTGAGTATCCGAACCCGACAGCAAGTGCTAGCAGTAGTAGAAGCTATGGGATACCAGAGTAGCAGTTTGGATGCACCAGTGAGCATTGGGTTACAGGGGTTACTGGCCATCGTGGTTACCGACTTAGAAAACATTGTTTCGGCACGCATAGACCGAGGGCTTTAAAAGGCTTGCTATCGACGTAACTTTGGCGTCAACATTCTCGACACTGAGGAAAGCAGTGAACGAGAAATGCTTGCCTTGCGCCGCATACTACTTCACTTAGACGGAGCGGTTTTGGGTTCTTCCCGGCTTTCTGACACCGCAATTTGTTGATTCACACAAAGTAAACCTCTAGTCGTACTCAACCGGGTGGTTTCAGATGTTGCTTCCATTTTTTCTTATGATTCTCCGGCCATACAGGATATCGAGCGCGACCTGTATCGTCTAGGACATCGTGCTATTGCTTACTTGCCTAGACCCGAATCTTGCGTGGGAAGGCTTTATCTCGAGCTTGCAGAGAGGCGGCGATAGCTTTCCGCTGCATGTCATGCGCGTACCCAGTAGCCACTCAGGCTGCTAAAAGTTTCCACTATTATAGTGAACACCTACCGCCGCAGTACTAGCTTTCAATGATGATATTACTCTTGTCCTTTATGTAGTTTGTACAAGCGCAATCTTCTTCTGGCCGCCTAGGCCTTGCGTTGGCAATAGCTGGTATTGATGACATACCTAGCTGTCAATTGGTAACTCCACAATTCTCAAGCGTACATGTTGAGCACAGGGAAATGAGAATGCTGGCCGCAGATAGGCTGATCGATACCGAGGTGCCACCCAACCTCATTTTCTCAGCCGACAACCGCAAGGGCTCATCTCCACTTATGTACCCCGAGATACGACGAGAGGGGTTTGATGCAATCGCATAACCGTCAAACCCCTCTCAAATGTGAGTAGACTACTTCACAGACTTAATAGAAATTACAAAGAAGATAGGGAGCACTGACATGATAATAGCAATGGGGAAGATGTAGATGTAGGTTTTCGTTGTCGAGACGATGATGGAAGTCAAAGCCATACCGGCGGACTGACTAGCAGTCGTGGCGGCGTTGATGAAGCCAAGATCCTTGCCCGCATTCTCCTTGCTGGGGAGCACATCGACGTTGAGCGCCTGATCAATAGCCACGAAGATGCCCTGAACCAAAGCCACGAAAACGCAAGCAAGTAAATGCCGGTAATCGAACGCATAATGATGGAGAAAACAAATCCAATAATGGCCAAAACCGCCGAGAGCATTATTATCGGCTTACGTTTGTGAATCTTATCGGAGAGCAGGCCTACAAACATGGCGACGATAAAAGCAATCATCTGGAAAATAGCGATAGTCGACACCACCTTGACAGCCGTAACCTTGGGCAATGCAACACGACGAAGGGGACAGGGTGAGGTCTGCGCAGACCACGTTCAAGTTGTGGACTCATACAGAAAGCCCCTCCTGAATGAACAGGAGGGGCTTTCTGTGAGTAAGCAATGAGACTACGTGAGCCTCATACGCGTTTTACTACTCGTTGTCGCCAGCAGTTTCTGCGGTGGCGGAGAGGTTCTCCTGGCCAGCGCGGTTGGCATCGGGCCATACCCAATCGGTGTAGTCGGGGTGATCGTAACCCTTGTCTACAGCGAACTGGAAGGCTTCAGTGCGGAACTTAGTCCACTCATCGATCTGGCCGGCGTACTTGTTGGCATCCACCATCTTCAGAGCGGAAGCAGCCAAGCACCAGCGATCCATGTTGTTCACGCGCACCATGTCGAATGGTGTGGTGGTGGAACCCTGCTCTTCGTAGCCGTGAACCGCGAAGTTGTCGTGGTTGGGACGGCCGTGAATGAGGCGGTGGATGGAGCCGGGATATGCGTGGAAGGCGAAGACGACAGGCTTATCCTTGCCGAAGAGCTCTGCGAACTCCTCGTCGGACAGGGCCTGGTCGTTCTCCTGAGCATTCTGAATCTTGAGCAAGTCAACAACGTTGACAAACTGAACCTTCAGGCCCATCTTCTGGAGCATATCGTTGGCAGCCAGAGCTTCTTGGGTCGGAACGTCACCGGCGGTGGCGATGATGACATCGGCATCGTCAGCGTTCTGAGCGTTAGAAGCCCAATCCCAGCGAGCAGCACCCTTCTCCAGCTCAGCCATGGCGTCATCTACGCTCTGGTAGGTGGCGGCGGGCTGCTTGCCAGCGAAGATGGCGTTGATGCAGTTGGTGGACTTGTAGCAACGCTCACCTACGGCCAGCAGCATGTTGGCATCTGCAGGGAAGTAGATGTTGGTCACGTGGTCGTTGTTGAAGTTCTTGTTGAGCAGAATGTCAACAACACCCGGATCCTGATGAGAGAATCCGTTGTGATCCTGGCGCCACACGTGGGAGGTGATCAGGAGGTTCAGGCCTGCGATGGGCTTGCGCCACGGAATCTCACGGACCGTTGCTTCCAGCCACTTTGCGTGCTGGTTGATCATCGAATCGACAACGTGCACGAAGGACTCGTAAGAGCTCCAGATGCCGTGGCGACCGGTGAGCAGGTAGCCTTCCAAGAAGCCTTCCATCTGGTTCTCGGAGAGCTGCTCGATAATCTGGCCGGTGTGAGCCATGTGCTCATCGGTCAGTTCGGACAGGTACTCGGCATCCCACTGCTTGTTGGTGACTTCGTAAGCGGCGGCAAGACGATTGGAAGCCGTCTCGTCGGGTCCGAAGATACGGAAATCGGTGGGGTTCTTGGCCAGTACGTCACGGGTGTAGTAGCCCAAAACGCGAGTAGCCTCAGTTGCGCCCCAGCCATGGCCGTGGTTGTTGACATCGATTTCGTAATCGTGGATGTCAGGCAGATCCAGAGGCTCAAGGAGACGGCCACCGTTAGCGTTCGGGTTCTCGCCGATACGCAGATCGCCTTCAGGCATGAAGGAGGTAACCTCAGGGCGGATGCCACCCTTGTCGTCGAAGAGTTCGGCAGGAGCATAAGACTCCAACCAGCTCTTGAGAACCTGGAAGTGAGCCTCGGTGTCGCGGGCGGAAGCCAGCGGTACCTGGTGGGAGCGCCAAGAGCCCTCGGTCTTCTTGCCGTCGATGTACTTGGGGCAGGTCCAACCCTTGGGCGTGCGGAAGATAATCATCGGGTAGAAGGGGCGAGTCATGTCGTCGGTCTGAGCCAGAGCCTTGATCTCGCAAATGTCGTCGAAGACCTCTTCGAGCAGGTCTGCGAAACGACGGTGAATGGACATGTGGTCCTCATCGTCGAAGCCAGCTACGAACTCGTGGGGGTCGTAACCCATGCCGTGGAAGAACTCGTGCAGCTCTTCGTCGGAAATGCGGGACAGGATGGTCGGGTTGGCAATCTTGTAGCCGTTGAGGTGCAGGATTGGCAGCACGATACCATCGGTGCGGGGGTTAACCAGCTTGTTGGACTGCCAAGAGGTAGCCAGTGCGCCGGTCTCGGCTTCGCCGTCGCCCACAACTGCGGGAACGAACAGGCTGGGGTTGTTCAGCACAGCACCATAAGCATGGGAGAGTGCATAACCCAGCTCGCCACCCTCGTGGATGGAACCGGGAGTCTCAGGTGCGAAGTGAGAAGGAATACCGCCAGGGTAAGAGAACTGACGGAAGAACTTTTGCAAGCCCTCTTCGTTCTTCGTAATCTTGGGGAAGTACTCGGTGTAGGTGCCATCGATGTAGGACTGCGAAGTACCAGCAGGTCCACCGTGGCCGGGGCCCATGATGAAGACAGTGTTCTGCTTGTGGTCAGCAATCAAACGATTGATATGGCCCAAGAGGAAGTTCAGGCCAGGAGTGGTGCCCCAGTGGCCGACAAGACGGTGCTTGACATCCTCACGAGTGAAAGGCTCCTTCATCAGCGGGTTGCTGCGAAGGTAAATCTGGCCGATGGAAAGGTAGTTGGCTGCGCGCCAATACTTGTCGACGGCTTCCAAGGTCTCCTCGGAAACGGGAGCGTCAAGCTTCTTCCAAGGGGTGCCGATAACAGGATTCGTCATGTGTACTCCTGCACTGTAGTGCGATTGATTATTTTTGTTCGGTTATGAGGTGCTGCCAATCTCTGGCGAGCCTAGCGACTCCTCATTTCCCAATCGCTTTAATCGTACGAGGAAGTTACGACTTTTTGGCTGTTTTCGTTACGAGCGTGTTCGTATGTGTTCATATCACGAACAAACATGTTCGATTAAGTGCCAGAAGGCAGGTTAACACGTCTCATGAAAACGGTTCTTGAATATATTTACCAGTTAAATGATAGGAGGGAGTTTTGCTCACGGCTACGTGCGTGGTTCTATTGTCGGAAAGTGCGGACATAATAAAAGGACATTTACCTACACAATATATAGGAGCGTCATGGCCACTGGACCAGTACTTGTCGTTGATTTCGGAGCTCAATATGCCCAACTCATCGCCAGGCGCGTCAGGGAAGCGCACATCTACTCCGAACTGGTGCCGCATTCAATGTCCGTAGAAGACATGCTTGCTAAGGACCCTCAGGCAATTATCCTGTCTGGCGGTCCCGCATCAGTCTATGTTGATGGTGCGCCTACCTTAGATCGCGCTATTTTCGAGGCCGGAGTGCCCGTGTTGGGTATCTGCTACGGTTTCCAAGTCATGGCTCATGAGCTAGGGGGCATCGTAGATAAGGCTGCCCTAGGTGAATATGGCAAGACTGAAGCCGTTATTGACAAAGCTAGCGGCATTTTAGAGAACTCTCCTGCACTGCAGTCCGTTTGGATGAGTCATGGCGTAGCTGTTGAGCAGGCTCCCGAAGGTTTTGAAGTATTGGCCCACACCCAGGGTGCTCCTGTTGCGGCTATGCAAGATCCTTCCCGCGGTCTCTATGGTGTGCAGTGGCATCCTGAAGTGGTGAACACTGCGCTGGGGCAGGAACTGATTTATACCTTCCTTCACCAGTGCGCCGGCCTACAAGACAACTGGGACGCTTCCAGCATTATCGACGACCAGATACGTAAGATACGTGAGCAGGTTGGTGACGATCAGGTAATCTGCGGCCTGTCGGGCGGCGTGGATTCAGCCGTGGCTGCTACGCTGGTTCACAAGGCAATCGGCGACCAGCTCACTTGCGTCTTCGTAGACCACGGGCTGCTGCGCAAGGGTGAGGCTGACCAAGTTAAGCATGATTTCGTGGCAGCAACCGGCATTAAGCTCATTACTGTCGACGCTTCGCAAGACTTCCTTGAGGCTTTGAGCGGCGTATCTGAGCCCGAGCGCAAGCGCAAAATTATCGGTGAGAAGTTCATTCGTACTTTTGAAAAGGCCCAGCAGCAAGTCATCGAAGAAGCCGGTAAGAACGGTAAAGAAGTTAAATTCTTGGTGCAAGGCACGCTGTATCCCGATGTTGTCGAGTCCGGCGGGGGAGATGGGGCTGCTAACATCAAGTCTCACCACAACGTCGGCGGCCTGCCCGACGACATCACCTTTGAGCTTATTGAGCCCCTGCGAGCGCTCTTTAAAGACGAGGTTCGCGCAATCGGCACTGAGATGGGCCTGCCCGACGACATTGTCTGGCGTCAGCCTTTCCCCGGTCCAGGTTTGGGGATTCGCATCATCGGCGACATTACTCAGGAACGTTTGGACCTGCTTCGCGATGCGGATGCCATCGCCCGCGAAGAGCTCAGCCAAGCTGGTCTTGATCGAGACATCTGGCAGTGCCCGGTGGTCTTGCTGGCAGATGTTCACTCGGTAGGTGTGCAGGGAGACGAGCGTACTTACGGCTCTCCCATAGTCTTGCGTCCGGTCTCTTCTGAAGATGCCATGACCGCAGACTGGTCCAGAGTGCCCTACGATGTACTTGCCCGTATCTCAACTCGAATTACCAACGAGTGCCGCGGCATCAACCGAGTAGTACTTGACGTGACTTCCAAGCCACCGGCAACTATCGAGTGGGAATAAGAGTCTCGCCCATTGAGCGTAACTCTTTAAAGCGCAGGGGGTTGGCAACAGATATGGTACTGTTGCCAACCCCCTGCTGTATATATGCGTACTTCGTGAGCAAACTGGTGGGGAGATGCATAACGTTTATACTCATCTGCTGGTGTGAGATGCGCATATTACATAGCGATGCGGCCCGTGAAACCGTGTTTTGGCTGCGGCATGTCGATTTGACTTCGAGTGACTCTAAGTTTCTATGCTTATGAGTGAGTTCGGCAAGATATTAGTGAGTAAGCCAAAGAAAGTAAGGTCAGTATGAAGGCAGCTATTTTCGTAAAGCCAGGGCAGATGGAACTGACAGATGCTCCTATGCCAACTATTGAAAAGCCAACCGATGCCATTATTCGTATCGTGCGGGCCTGTGTATGCGGGTCGGACCTGTGGTGGTACCGCGGCATTTCCACGCGTGAGTCAGGTTCATTCGTAGGTCATGAGGCTATCGGCATAGTTGAAGAGGTTGGATCGGAAGTTACACATATCAAAGCTGGCGATTTTGTTATCGCGCCTTTTACCCACGGCTGTGGTCACTGCGCGGCTTGTAAAGCAGGTTTCGATGGTAACTGCATGAATATGGAATCGGGAGGCAATGGCGGTTATCAGGGCGAATACTTGCGCTTTACTAACGCTGACTGGGCCCTAGTCAAGATTCCAGGGGCTATATCTGACTATAGTGACGGAATGCTGAATTCGTTACTAACACTGGCAGACGTAATGGCTACGGGGTACCATGCTGCTGCTAGCGCTGAGGTACAGCAGGGCGATACCGTTGTTGTGATGGGCGACGGTGCCGTTGGCCTGTGCGGCGTGCTTTCAGCGCAGCTACTCGGCGCTGGCCGTATTATCGCTATGAGCCGTCACGAGGACCGCCAAACATTAGCGACTGAGTTTGGAGCTACAGATGTGATTGCTGAGCGCGGTGACGAGGCTGTGGAAAAGGTCATGGAAATGACTGAAGGAGCGGGTGCGGACGCAATTCTAGAGTGTGTTGGTAGCGAACAATCGGTTGACACAGCAGTGAAAGTTGCCCGCGCCGGAGCAGTCGTGGGACGGGTGGGAGTGCCTCAAAAGGCCGAAATGAATACCAATTCCCTTTTCTGGCGTAACATCGGTTTACGCGGTGGCATTGCCTCTGTCACAACTTATGACAAGAACGTGCTCCTAGACGCGGTTCTGCAAGGCAAGATTGAACCCGGTAAGGTCTTCACTCAGCGGTTCAAACTCGAGCAGATTCAGCAAGCGTATGAAGCAATGGACCAACGTACCGCAATAAAGTCCCTCTTAATCGTGGAAGATTAATGAACTGAGCTAGCCTTGGCCCTGCGTCCTCGTTTGCTATTGGTCAAGGCTGGTCTGTTCACTTTTTACAAGTCTTTGGCATGAATCATAATGAAGTCGAAGGCTCGGTCAGGTAAGAGAGCGTGGAGTGCTACTAATGGTTTGGCACCAAAACCAACTAAGTAACGCGTCTTAGGGCGGCGGGTGCTGGCTGCTTTTGCTATCACTTGTGCTATTGAATCCGGCTTGCTTAACCAACGACTGTTGTAGAGTTTACGTAGACCCTGCGCTGCCTGCTGTGCGGCTTCTTGATAGGGGCCACCGTGGGCTGAGTCTTCTAAATGATCGGCGGCTATACGCCCCCAATTGGTAGCAATTGCACCCGGTTCAATGAGTACCACGTCGATATTGAACTGACGAGTTTCCATACGCAAGGCATCGCTAAAAGCTTCAAGCGCGTATTTCGTGGCGTGATACCAGGCACCCATGTACGTAACCATCCGACCAGCCATCGAAGACGTGTTAATAATTCGCCCATGCCCCTGTGCTCTCATAGTGGGCAAGACCAGCTGAGTTAAGCGGGCTAACCCCAGCAGATTGACCTCAAACTGTTGGCGTACCTCGCTAATGGCTACCTCTTCTACCGGACCGTAGGATCCGTAGCCAGCATTGTTGATGAGAATGTCAATACGACTTTCACGGGACAGCACAGCTTCAACTGCTTTCTGAATTGAATCATCATTACTGAGGTCAAGTGGCACAGGCTGAACACCCAATCCTGTCAGTGGTTTGAGCTGGTCTATATGTCGACCAGCTCCATAGACGCGCAATCCGTGGCGGGCTAGGATAGCAGCAGCTTGGTAGCCGATTCCGCTGGTAGCCCCAGTAATGAGTACGACCCTGGCATTCATACAAACTCCTCTGTTCCGCGCTCCGCACGCCTAGTAAGCCCTAGTATAGGCTTGCTAAGGCGGTCTGCGCTTAGCGTATGATGAAGGAACTGAGGGGTTTCTTAGTTCGTGGCCTTGAGCTATACATCTGTTGGGAGAAGACTGGTATGGATATGGCAGTACGGATGAATGAGCGAGTTCGGGAGCAAAAGCCTAGCGATATCCGCACCTTTAACGCAGACGTAAGCGAGATTGATGGCATTATCAAGCTCACCCTCGGCGAGCCGGACTTCGCCACTCCTGAGCATGTGAAGCAGACTGCTATTCGCGCTATTGAGGCTGATCAGTCCCACTACCTGCCCAGCCGTGGTCTGCCAGCTCTACGGGAAGCCGCCAGTGTCTTTTTGGCATCCAAATATGGCACTGTTTACCAGCCAGACACTGAGATTTTAGTTACCGCAGGCGCGACGGGTGGCATTTATTCCAGCTTGAACGCCATGCTCAACCCTGGCGATACCGTTTTTATACCTACGCCTATCTTCCCCCTATACATTCCCATTTCGCGCATGGCAGGCGGAAATACCGTCTTTATCGACACCTCAAACGACGGTTTTGTACTCACTGCTGAACGGCTCGAAGCAGTAGTGCGCGAGCATCGAGACAGCGCGAAAGTGCTGGTGCTGAACTTTCCTGCCAACCCAACTGGCGTAACGTATTCGCGCTCGCAGCTGGAAGCTTTGGCACATGTAGCTCGCAAGTATGGGCTGTTCGTGCTCTCTGACGAAATTTATTCAGAACTCACTTACGAGGGCAGACACGTTTCTATGGGGCAGGTCTTGCCCGAGCAGACCGTAGTCTTAAACGGTGTCTCCAAATCTCACGCTATGACCGGTTGGCGCATTGGCATAGCGGCAGGGCCAGCTGAGATTATCAACGAAGTGGCCAAGGTCAGCGAGTTCACTATCACCTGCTCGACTACTGCGGCCCAATATGCGGCGCTAGAAGCTTTGAGTCAGGGGCAAAACGACGCTGCCCCAATGAAGGAAGCCTACCGCACACGCCGCGATTTCATGCTGGGAGCCCTGAGGGAAGCTGGTTTAGAAGTTACCAATCCACAGGGGGCCTTCTACCTGTTCGTAAAACTACCTGAGCGCATGAGCGATTCCTGGAAATTCGCTTATTCACTGGCTCAGGAAGCCAAGGTTGCTATTATTCCTGGTGCCAGCTTTGCGCAGGGCGGGGAAGGTTACTTCCGTATATCGTATGCCGCTTCGATGGAGGACTTGCAAGAGGCAGCCCGCCGCATTCAGTCATACATGGCAACGCATTGATAACTGGGTAGGGGAGAGGAGTCCCTATTCTTCAGTGTTAACAACGCACAGGTAATTAAGATGGAACATCTTGGTTCATTCTTGTTTATGGGGTCGGTTTGGCCGTTTCTCACTATGTGGACGTAAATGTTGACGCTGCTTGCCGATGGCATACTATAAGGCTCAAGCTATTTTCGAGAAGGAGGTTTTCGTGGCAATGTGGTTTACGCACAGTTTCAGGCGGTTACACGTCTTGCTGCTCAGGTCTAATCTGAAGCAGCAATGAACTGAGCGTCAACGGTTGCACAGATTAGACGAACATCTGGCTGTGCGGCCCCGCGGAGACATACTCAACTTCTCGCCCCCACAGTTTTCAGATTGTGGGGGCTTTCTGTACCGCAACCGGCTACTGAATCCCTGAATTGGTATAGAGGCTGTCCGCTTATGGCGGGCCGAGCGAAAGAACAATATATGAGCAGCACTGAATCTACGAGTACACCCATACCGCACACTGCAGTCCAACAGCCGGTAGTAGCTGTTGGGCTGAAAGCCAAGCTCTACGAAGCCACTATGAATATGCTAAACGGCTTGTCTATTGGCATTATCGTGGCTTTAATTCCCGGAGCCCTGCTCAACAGCTTGCTGAAATACTTAGTACCAGCTGTGCCGCAGATTCAGATCATTTTGACTATGACCGCAATAGCGCAAACCCTTTTGCCTGCCGTGAGTGCTGTATGCGTGGGTATGATGGCCAAATTTACACCCATTCAGACCACTTCGCTAGCATTAGCGGCAGCAATTGGCGCCGGTAATTACCACATGACCCCTAAGGGCATTAGCGTGGCAGGTCCGGGAGATGTGATCAACTTAGCGGTGACTATTGCCGTGGGATACGTTGTAATCCTGCTCTTAGGTGACCTCTTGAAGGCATACACCATCCTCCTGATACCAACTTTGGTTGTGCTCATTGCAGGAGGTGTGGGTCTGCTGACATACACCCCGGTCTCTGCCATCACCCGTTATATCGGTATCGGTATTCACTCCATGACAACTATTCAGCCCATACTCATGGGCACGCTCATGGGCGCTATCTTCGCTTTCATCATTGTGAGCCCTATTTCTTCTGTTGGTATTGCTGCGGCCATTTCTTTGACTGGAATCGGTGCGGGGTCGGCCAATCTTGGTATCGCGGCCGCTGGTTTTGCACTGGCTATTTACGGGCGCAAAGTCAACTCTTTGGGCACCTGTCTAGCACATTTCTTGGGCTCTCCTAAGGTGCAGATGGCTAATCTCTTCACTCGCCCCAAGCTGCTCTTACCG
This sequence comes from Bombiscardovia apis, assembly GCF_033095945.1. Classification (NCBI taxonomy): domain Bacteria; kingdom Bacillati; phylum Actinomycetota; class Actinomycetes; order Bifidobacteriales; family Bifidobacteriaceae; genus Bombiscardovia; species Bombiscardovia apis. Next base: position 886,269 of record NZ_AP026800.1, read on the forward strand.
ATTTTGATTAATGCAGCCATTATGGGCGGATTGGGAGCAGTTTTCCATGTACAAGCCACGCCTTCGACTGCCGGTTTCGGCTGCATCGGCTTGGTTGGACCCCTAGCTGCTTTGGAAGGCTACGGTAGCTTTAGTGTAGGCAACATTATCCTAATTTCAGTATTATTCGTGATTTTGCCGATAGTCTTGGGCTACGTGAGTGATTATATTTGTACTAAGTTCAAATTCCACAAGCCTCAGTATTACGTGCTTAACTATTCGTGACAACCAGCTGTCTTGATCTGAGTGAACTTCAGATCAAGACGGATATGACAAGAGGCTGTTTGATATCCAACGGTACCAAACAGCCTCTTTATATAACAGCTAGGGTAGTGCACTTACTGAGCTGAGGTGAACTCGATAGTTCCAGCTTCCGCATCCATGCTGTCTACGATGGCGAGAGACTGAATATCATATCCTTCTTCGCGTAGCTTCTTGCCGCCCTCTTGGAACCCCTTTTCTATAGCGATACCAATGCCTTCAATAACGACACCGGCATGGTGGCAGATGTCGATAAGACCATGCAAGGCGTTACCATTTGCCAAGAAGTCGTCAATCAGTAGCACATGCTCGCCCTCGTGGAGGAATCGCTTAGCAACGATAACAGGGTATTCACGCTGCTTGGTGAAAGAGTAAATACTAGCAACATACTGGTCGCCGTCTAGATTGATGGACTGCGTTTTCTTGGCGAACACGACGGGCACATTGCCGAAGTGGCGCGCCGCCATGCAGGCAATACCTATTCCAGAAGCTTCGATCGTGAGAATCTTATCAATATGACGATCAGCGAATAAACGGGCCCATTCAGTACCCATCTGGTCAAAGAGGTCTACGTCGCACTGGTGGTTCAAGAAGGCGTCAACCTTAAGCACATTGCCGGGCTTAACAGTGCCGTCTCGACGGATGCGATCCTCTAATTCCTTCATGGAAGTCCTTCTGATTGTGACCAATAGGAGCTGCACTAAGTTGATAGATCACTCAAAGAGCTAACTACCAATCGTGATGGGCTTAAGCATAGCCTTGCTCTTTGACTTCAACGGCAAACCCTGGAAAGGATGGAATTATTCCCGATTACGCGCGTAGGAGACAATAGTTTTTCTCCCGCATTTTTGGGTTTTGAGCGTTACTATAGAAGTGTCTCAATTGGTCACATGCCCAACGACATGTAACGACTATAAGGAGGACCAGATGAGTGTATTAGATAACGCCAAGGATGCCATGAAGTCGGCCGGGGAGAAGATTTCCGACGCTGCCGAGAATGTTAAGGACAAAATGTCTGACGCTGCTGAGAACGCCAAAGACAAGATGTCTGATGCGACCGACAAGGCTAAGGCAGATGCAAATGTTGGCAAAGCCAAGGTCGAGCAAAGTGCGACCGACGCTAAGAACAAAGCTAAGGAACAAATGAACAAGTAGTTCTTGTTTATTGTTTCGCCCCGGAAGGGTTCATCCTCTTCCGGGGCTTTTCTTTGCCGAGGGTGTGGCAATATGACCTTCGTATGTGCTACAAATGAAAGCCCGGCAGCTTTTACAAGCTACCACTTTGCTGACACCATTAAGCGCGTATTGAGGGGCTCGAAGTGTTTGAAGAAGCAGACATGATCCAACGCAGTGCGGACGACCTTCTGGCTGGTCTCAATCCCCAGCAGTCTCAGGCGGTGCAATATCGAGGCCCTGCCCTCCTTATTGGCGCAGGTGCAGGTTCAGGTAAGACTCGTGTGCTTACCCGCCGTATAGCGTGGATTCTGAGCCAGTTTGGAGCTTGGCCCAGCCAGGTGCTCGCCATTACTTTTACTAATAAGGCCGCTGCTGAAATGAGGGAGCGTCTAGGGCAGCTCATCGGCCCCGTTGCAGAGCGGATGTGGGTTTCAACCTTCCACTCGGCATGTGTGCGCATTCTACGCCGTGATGGCAAGGAAATCGGCCTCAAGTCGGGGTTCTCCATCTATGACTCGGGCGATTCTGAGCGTTTAATCAAACTCATTGGCAAAGATCTTAACGTCGATTTGAAGCGTTATACTCCGCGTAGCATCCTCTCGCACATCTCGGACTACAAAAATAACCTGCAAGGTTGGCAGGAACAACTCAAGACCTTTGCGCCCGATTACAAGCCAGGGCAGAGAGGGCAGCAAATTAGCTCACGCTTTGGCAATGAAGAAGAGCTCTATTCGGTCTTTTACGCTGAGTATGAGTACCGCTTGGGACAGGCGAACGCGGTAGATTTCGATGACTTAATCGTGCGTACCGTAGAGCTTTTGCGGCAATCTCCCTTGGTAGCCCAGTACTACCACCATAAGTTCCGCTATATTCTGGTCGACGAGTATCAGGACACCAACCACGCACAATACGTGCTCTTGCGCGAGCTGGCCGGAGCTGACAGTGCCGAAGAGCGAGCTAAAGCCCAAGAGGAGGCTCAAGCAGACAGGCCTGTAGCAGCTGGTAGGGAAGGTCAGGCTTGGATTACCGTTGTGGGTGATTCCGACCAGTCAATCTACGCCTTCCGCGGTGCAGATATTAGCAACATTCGCGACTTCGAGAAGGACTTTCCGGGCGCGAAAACCATCATGCTCGAGCAGAACTATCGTTCTACGCAAACCATTTTGGACGCAGCCAACGCGGTCATCTCGAAGAACACTTCGCGCACCCCTAAAAAGCTCTGGACAGCGCTAGGCAAGGGTGAGCCCATTGTGGGTTATGCTGCCGATAATGCTCAGCAAGAAGCCGCTTGGATTGGTACCGAGATTGCTCGTCTACGGGCCGAAGAAAGCATCCTCTATTCGGATATGGCTATTATGTATCGTGCCAATGCGCAATCACGAGCCTTAGAGGAAGCCCTCATTAACGCTGGCTTGCCCTACCAGTTGGTAGGTGGCACTAAATTCTACGAGCGTCGCGAAGTCAAAGATGCTCTGGCGTATTTGCATGCTATTGCCAACCCCGATGATGACGTTAACCTGCGCCGTATTCTCAATGTGCCCAAGCGTGGTTTAGGAGCTCGGGCTGAGGCGCTTATCAGCATGTACTCTGATGCTCACAATGCTAGCTTCTGGAGTGGGATTGAGCATTACGAGCAGATTGATGGTATTCCAACACTTACGGCTAAGAAGCTGGAGAGTTTCCGTACTCTCATGCATGAGCTGACGAATTTCGTGTCTGAACATGACAATAAGCCATCCGAAATAGTGGCTGAGGTACTCGATGCCTCTGGCATGCTGGCTGAACTGCGTAAGTCCACTGACCCGCAAGACGCATCCCGAGTCGAGAATCTTTCTCAGTTGCAGTCGGTAGCCGCTGAGTTTGAGCAGAAAACGCCTGATGCCACTCTTGCTGGATTCTTGGAGACTACGGCCCTCGTAGCCGATTCCGACCAGCTGCCGGGCATTAACGAAGAAAGCGGCAAGGTTACCTTGATGACTCTTCACACCGCGAAGGGCTTGGAGTATCCGGTGGTCTTCTTAACGGGTATGGAGCAGGGGACCTTCCCTCATTCACGATCCTTGGAAGACGAGGGTGAGTTGGAAGAAGAGCGTCGTCTAGCCTATGTGGGCATTACTCGTGCCAAGCAGCGCCTATATTTGACTCGTGCTACTGTGCGAGCTCAATGGGGCCAAGCTAATGAGATGCTAGCCAGCCAGTTCTTAGACGACGTTCCTGAGGATTTGATTGATTGGAAACGTCGCCAGTCCAGCGTTGAGCGCATGCAGAGCGGCTGGGGCTCAGGCGGAAGCGATGATGAATTCGGCAGCTTTGAAGACGATGAATTCGGTTCTTCATCTACCTTCGGATCTTCTCAATCTTATGGGCGTTCCAGTTCTTCGAGTTCCTCACGATCTTACGGGACGTCCTATGGGTCGTACGGCTCACGCTCAGGTTCTGCTTCAGGTTCTTCCTATGGTGGATCGTCAAGCTCGCGCCGCTACGGCAGCTCGTCTTCAAGTCGAGGTGGATACTCCAGCAGTTATGGCTCTAAGTCATCAAGCAAGAGCGGCCGAGTTACGACGAAGCGTACACAACCCACAAGGTCTGTGGTAGCTGCGCAGCCATCGGGATCCAAACTTAACATTGCAGACTTCCATCATGGAGATAAGGTCGCCCACGATCAGTATGGTTTGGGCACAGTAATCGACGTGCAAGACAAGGGCAATAACTCTGTCTTAACTGTGGACTTTGGCTCAGACGGTGTTAAACGGCTCATGCTGCGTGTAGCTCCGATCGAAAAGCTCTAAAAACTATGTAGCACTTACAGGGTGCAAGCGCATATAAGAAAAGGGCCGGGGACTGGTTGAACAGTCCCCGGCCCTTTTCTAGCTATAAGAGGCTAAAAGCCCTAACGTGCCTGACGGCGCAGAGTGAAAGCACCGGCTGCGATTAAGAACAAGCCCAAAGCCAAAGCTCCTACACCCAAGACGTTGCTTCCGGTCTTAGCCAACTGTCTACGAGCTGGATCAGCTGTGCTGGCAGAAGGAGAAGCTGTGTTGTTGGAAAGAGTCGAAGGGTCAGAAGCCCTAGGCCCGGTACCGGTCGAAGGATCGACAGGAGCTGCGGCAGAGCTGTTGCCTTCAGCAGGTGCCGTTGCGTTAGGATCGGCAGGGTTTACAGAACCCTTGCCATCTGTGCCAGGCATGATGCCGGCCTGAGCTGCGAGATCGTTGTAGGACTTCTGAGCTGCATCGACAGCCTGCTGAGCGGTAGCAATGTCGGCCTGAGGATTGGTCAGCCAAGTTTCGTATGCCGTAACATCTGCGAAGTAATCGCTGATAGGCTTGATACGAGAGCCTGCCCACACACCCTTAGTTGCCATAGCAGAATAAGTGTGTGCAGAAGAAGAATTCTCATTAGTAGAAAGCATGAAGCGAGCGTTGCTCACCGTGGCCTGAGGAGTCTTGTTGCTGGAACGTTTGAAGCCAGCTGCGGTTGGCAGTTCATCTTCGGTCATAGACGAGAAGTAGAAGGTCTGGCCGTGAGTATTGCCGCCGTAGGTGTTGGGGGAGTTGGTGCGCTGTGCGAAACCGGTGATGTCATAGCTGCCATTGACGATGTTGTCATAGTGACCATGGTTAGTGCCGCCATTTTGGAGGTCAACCTTCTCCTCGTCATACCAGCCGGTGAAAGGATCGGGATAGCTCCAAGACAGGTTTTCTGCAACCTCAAATTGCCTTGGGTGATCAACTTCGCCATTAGGCCAATTGGTTCCGATGGCTGCCCAATCAGTATCAGCCTGAGCCATGGCCATGAGGGTGTCGGAAACCTTGAGCTCACCCTTGCCTTCTGCCTTGCGTAGTTCATTGCACTTTTGCAGGTAGGTGAGTGTGGCCTTCATGTTAGCCATGCTAGTTGCGTCGTCGGCTTGGCCGAGCTTGATGGAGCTTGCGAGCTTGCCATTGACTGCGCTATCGGTCAATACGGAGTATGCGCCGGTTGCACCTACGTATTTGAAATATCCTGCGCTTCCTTGAGCTTGATACTCAGCAGTCTTAGTGCTGGCATCTTGCTTTTGCTTGAGGGTAGCCTTGGCAGCTTCCAGTACCTTGCTGGCAGTGTCAACCTGTGCTTGCAGATCACTGCTGGGAGTAGCGTCTGCGGCCAATGCGGGGGAGACGCAACCAATGAGAGTAGCACCGGCTACCGCGCTAGTGAGCCCTAGCTTGATAAAGCGCACAGACCAATTCCTGCCGTCTGCGTGCTTTGCGGCAGACCTCTGACTCTTGTAATTCATTCTTTTCCTTTCAGACAAAGCTGTCCTATGCACACGAGATGCATATAGCTTCCCCAGCTAGCTATAGATAAGTATAGCTGAGAGGCGTGCCAAACGTTGATATTGTGGATCGAAAAGTGTTGTGTGTCACATATCGGCTACGACTGGGAAGCTAGGAAATGTTCTTCGCTCGGAAGCACTAGGTTAGCAATGACGGCAACCACGAAGGACATAGCTATGCAATTGCTTGCGAAGATGGACTGGAAGAGGGCTGGGAAATTGGCAAAAATGTCGTGTACTTGAGTGAAACCAATGCCGACGGTGAGAGAGAGCGCTGCGATGGTGATGTTGCGCTGGGAGAAGCCTGCTTCCGCAATCATCTGGAAACCAGAGAGGATGATATTGCCGAACATCATGATGGTGCAGCCGCCTAGTACCGCTTGGGGCAGTGAATTAAAGATGGCGGCAATACCAGGCACGAACGAGGCTAATACGAGCAGGAGACCGCCGGAAAAGATGACCTTGCGATTGACCACCTTCGTCATGGCTACCAAGCCAATATTTTGTGCAAACGAAGTCAATGGCAAGCATCCGAACAGACCCGAGATGATGGAGATTGCGCCGTCTCCAGCAATAGCACCGCTCATTTCGCGATCTGTGGGCGTGCGGTCTAAGCCCACGCGGCACAGTGCTGTGGTGTCTCCAATTACTTCGACAGAGGACACTACATAGAGCAGGGCGAAGGAAATGATGGCACCAGCGTCGAACTCAGGTTTGAAGGGCATAGCGTGGGGTAGCGAGACGATTTGTAGATTGTGGAAGCTGGAAAAATCGACCATGTGCATAGCCAAGGCAAGCAGGTAGCCAACAACGAGGCCAAACAATACTGAAAGCTGCTTGGCAGTGCCGCGAGTAAGCAGTTGGAAGGCCAAGCATGCTACGAGTGAGACGCAGGCGAGGGTGAGATTTTGCCAAGAACCAAAGTCTTGAGCGCCAGCGCCACCGCCAAATGATTGGGCGCCAACAGAGAGCAGAGAGAAACCGATAGAGGTCACGACAATGGCCGAGACGATAGGAGGCACAAAACGGCGCCACCAGTTTGCGGTTAATCCCAAAATAAGCTCAACAAAACCACCGGCGATAACGGCTCCAACGACGACTCCATAGCCTTGATGAGACACGATCGCCACAGCGGCAGCCACGTACGTAAAAGAGATACCTGTGACCATGGGGAGCTTGCCACCTACGCGCCACAGGGGGTAGAGCTGGAGACAGGTGCCCAAGCCGGCTACGAGCAGGCCGTTCTGGATTACCAAGGCAGACTCTTCTGGGCTCATGTGAGCTGCCGCTGCTACTAAGAAAATTGGGGCGAGATTGGCTACAAACATAGCCATCACATGCTGGAGCCCAAAGGGTAAGCCCTTCCAAAACGAGATTTTGCCGTCCATGGAGCGTAGAGCGCTCATCGACGCGGCACCCGTGGCTTGATTATTCGTGGATGAAGAATCGGACTGGGCAGATGAAGCTGCTTGATCTGCAGATTGCTGGTTTTTATGCTGATTGACTTCCTGCTGTGGTGTAGTACTCACGCTTGCCTTCTTATGCTCTGAACTCTCTATGTACTGTGCGCTGGTGTGATGATTTGAGGGATTGGTCCGCTAGGAATTTTGGCGCAGCTAGGTGGCGTACACAGGGCCTCCTCTGGACGGGAAATCGGTACTAAGGAACAAGAGAAGGCCATGCATACTTACGCTGCATGGCCTTCTTGATATGAACGGGCGGGGAGTCTCGGAATTCATTGAACGATTGTGGGCACACTGCTCCCGCTGGATTGGCGTATGCGCGTCTGCGTGGCAAATATTGAAGCCGTAGCAGCGAATCACTACGCGAGGGCCAGTGTGCATGAGTCTTTCAACACTCCAAGCATTAGGATGAATAGAATCTGATGGAGATACTCAAGTGGTGTTGGCTTTCGAACGAGTGTCCGTAGTCCAGCTACCTAACAGACAGGTTACTACTGGCGGTAGTCATTGCCCTAGGACTTTGGACAGTCTTGCGTGTCTATGAAAGGTCGGGCATACAAAGTAGTGAGAGCCATAAGAATTGCTGCGGCGAGCATAATTGCTGGCATGGGTAAGTGGTCAATGAGCATCCCATATACAGCCTGGCCCAAGGGCATAGCGGCCATAGCCAGTGCCATTGTAGCGCCTATGACTTTCCCTACTAGCTGAGGCGGGGTCGAGCCTTGCTCATAAGCCAATATGGTGACGGAAATGCACTGTACGCAAGCCATCGCGCCGGCAGTAGCAAGGGTAAGTACCGCGTAAGTAGTTATGGTCGGGGCATGCATGAATAAGGCAAGGGCTGTTGGCAGAAGGCACAAGCTGCTCAAGCCTAGCAAATGCGGAATGTGAGATAAGGTGAACCATTTAGGCTTAAGACTTAAGAGAAGTGCACCTGCCAAACCGCCAGTGGAGATAGCGCCTTCGGTCAAGCCTTGCATTTGATTGCTCAGTCCTAGCAGATGAGTCACTATATAAGGCAACGATACGTTCAGTAGGGCGCAGAAAACGAGGTTGGCAACTGCGATAACAATATTTGCGGCCAATAGCAAGCGTTGAGACAGCAGGAACTTGCCAGCTTGGGCGAAATCGGCCGCGAAACTGGTGAATGGGTTCGACATTGGCGAATGCGTTGAAAGCTGCGGAATATGGATGAAACAGAAAATCCACAGCGACGAAATCAAACAAGCGCCGCAGGAGAGCAATACCACCGCCTTCAAGCCCGCAAAGCCCAGGAGCATGCCAGCAAATACCGGACCGATCATGTTGGTCAAAGAGTTTACTTGAGTGATGAGGGCCGTTGCTCGCTTGAGTCCTTCGCCGCTGGTGCGCTTTGGGTCGACCAAGCAAGGCACGGTAGCTTGAACGATAGGGCTATATAAAGCATGAAAACCGTAGGCCAGCATCATGGTCACTATCGTTATGAGCGTCATACTGCTAGCTGAATAGAAGAGCGCGTAAGAGAGTGCCGCACATGCGCTCGCGGCATCGAGTGCGGCCATAGCCTTGCGCTTGTCGAAGCGATCGGCAATTGCGCCGCCTACTGGTGTGAGAATAACCGACGGAATGAGAGCGAGAGCGGCAACTATTCCATAGAGCGATGCTGAACCGGTTGCATTGAGCAAGTGGAGGGGGAGCGCAAAGGTGAGCGTTACCTGACCGAGGGAAGAGAGAATCTCTGTGAGCAGCAGTGATACGAAAGCTGGGGTAAAGATAGAGGCGGCCGGGTGCTGTGAGGGTGTTGAAGTCATCGCTGTATGACCTTTCATGTGCGTGTGCTCGTTTGTGTTTACATATTTGATATATATACCGACGGTTGGTATGTAAAGCTGCTTATGCTTATCTCGTCCAATATGGCAGGGGATAAGTGGCTGAAGTTTTCCTTACTATAGAGGAGAGGGCTTTATTGGTTGTTGCGGTGGGTTGTACTGGGGCGTGTCTGCTTTGGCTGGGCTTCTTCTGATTGATTCGTGCTGCCATAGGAGGCCAACAAATCACTCAAGCCTCGATCTTCGATTGGTACGCCGAGAGCCCGCAAAATGGTGAAGTAGACATCCGCTCGTGCGTGTAATTCTTCGCTGTTGCCAGGCTGGAAGAGGGGGTATAGCCACATGTTGGACAGCAGCATTTGCACTTCGGCTACTTGCTGGGGGTGTTGTACCTGGAGTGAGCCGTCTTCGTTGCCGCGCTCAAGAATTGGGGCTATGACCTTGGGCGCAGCATCCAGTAGACCGGTAAATTGCATGCCAATGAGTTTGGGGTTGAGTCTGGGGTCGAAGGATGCAATCAGGGGAGCGATAGCTTCGAGTTCTGGTGCAACGACTTGGGTGCTGTGTATGTCTTGCATGCGCTCCAAGCCATTGTCACTTTCGTTTCTTGCTTCGATTTCTTCGCTTGCTTGTTCGCTTGGTTCGTCAGCGTTGCGCTGTCTGGAAGTGTGGCCAGCAACCAATTCTTGGAATTGTGCTTGCCACTTGCTCTGCCGATGAGGGCTGACCTTGGCAAACAGGCGGTTGACTACGGCTTCGAACAAATCTTCCTTTGAAGCAAAGTGGTGGTAGATAGCTCCCTTGCTCAAACCGCCCAGGTTGTTGATGATGTCTTGCATGCTGGTGTTGTCGTAGCCCTTGCTAAGAAAAAGCTCGGTGGCCACGTCGAGTATTGTTTGCACTGTCTCTTCTGGGTGTGCATTGCGAGCCATAGCGCTTCTCTTTTCTTTGTTATAACAGCTAGTTTAGGAGGTTATACCTACTGTTGGTATGTATACTACTGCCGATTGCAGGGGGAATGCAAACTGTTGGTATGTAATCTGAATCTCAGATGCGGATCTTCGTATCCAATCGTGTTTTTAAGTGAAGACGACGAATGGTCTAAGGCTTGTAGTTAAATAGCTCCTTGGTATCTGCATATTCGCAGTTGCCTATCTGGAGTCTCAGCCCATCAACGGGTCGGCGGCCTTAGGGTCGTTCGTGTGAAAGCACGGCCAAGCGTTGGAGAGGCCTGACTCGGCGGTGAAAACCGTCTGCGTTTCAGATAACGACAGAATAGTAAAGGATTAGCAATGACTAACGTTCAGCGCTCCCGCCGTCAGGTTCGCCTGTCGCGCGCCCTGGGCATCGCACTGACCCCTAAGGCTCAGCGCCTGTTCGAGAAGCGTCCTTATGCTCCTGGTGAGCACGGCCGCACTCGTCGTCGTACCGAGTCCGATTACGCCATCCGTCTGCGCGAAAAGCAGCGTTTACGGGCACAGTATGGTGTTTCCGAGAAGCAGCTGCGCGCAGCTTATGAGCGCGGCACCAAAGAGTCGGGTCAGACCGGCGATGCCATGATGCGTGACCTCGAGTCCCGTCTGGATGCTTTGGTTTTGCGTGCCGGCATTGCCCGCACCACTGCTCAGGCTCGTCAGTACGTGGTTCACCGTCACATCATGGTAGACGGCAACATCGTCGATCGTCCTTCTTACCGCGTCAAGCCTGGCCAGACCATTCAGGTCAAGCCCAAGAGCCAGACCACGGTTCCTTTCCAGATTGCAGCCGAAGGCGTTCACCGCGACGTTCTTCCCGCAGTTCCCGGTTACTTGGATGTCGACTTGGCTTCCCTCAAGGCCACGGTTACCCGTGTTCCTGAGGTTTCCGAGATCCCGGTTCAGGTCAACATTCAGTACGTGGTCGAGTTCTACGCCCGCTGATGCGTAACGGCTGAAAAGCCGATACAAACTTCACAACGCTCTTGCGCGAAATATTGCGCAAGAGCGTTGTTTTGTTATATCTGGGTTTGGATGGGCAAGCTTCTAGTGTGATCATTAGAGTTTGGCCCAATCACTGCCCGCACAATCGCACTGCGGGCTTATATATGAATCAGGAGTGATGTCAGCGATCCATTGCTGCGGTAACGATTGAGTTCACAATGGAGATGATGATGCTTCCCAGAATTGACCACAAGAACCCGCGAATATGAACGCCAACGCCAAACAAGCCAATGGCAAGCCAAGAAGAAAGCGACATAAAGAACCAGTTCAGCAGGAGTGAGAAGATGCCAAATGTCACAATGGTCAAGGGCATCGTCAAAAGGCGAATCAGAGGTTTAATCGAAGCGTTGATGAGAGCCATAAAGAGGGCAAAAGCCGCAATGCCGAAAATAGGTGGTTTACCTACGGCAGTCATGCCGGGAAGTAGGAGCACCATCACACCTACCGAGATTGTCATTACCAACCAACGAGATAAGAAACTGTTCATACTCTCATTATGCAATCAATCCGCAAATCGTACTGAAAATCTTTCTCTCCGCTAAGCCTCCAATCCCCCCCCCCCACAAATGTACTCGATTTGAATTTTGGGCACTTTCTCACACAAAGTGGTCCTCGTTGTGAATTAAAGCGTGCGAAAGTGCCCAAAATACGAAAAGACAGTTTGGTGGGGTTGCTGGGGGTGAGATGGGTTCTTAGTGTGGAGCTTGGGGGAGTAGTGATGCCATAATGGAGGGATGGTATTTCGTGTGTATGCTGTCCGACACGGGCAGACTTATTTTAACCGTTATAACAGGCTGCAAGGCTGGTCGGACTCTCCGCTGACCGAGCAGGGGCTTCGCGACGCAGACCTGGCTGCGCACAAGCTGGAATCAGTTAAGTTCCAAGCGGCCTATAGTTCAGATACCAACCGCGCCCAAGTTACTGCTCAGCGTATTCTCGAACTCAATAAGTTCTCAGAGCCTATCCCGAAGCTGGAAACGGCTATGAACTTCCGAGAGCAGTTTTACGGTTACTTTGAAGGCCAAGACATGGGCGCCGCTTGGTGGGCAGCGGGTGCACCGCACGGAGCAAAGTCTTATTCCGAGATTGTTGCCCAATACGGACTTGCTGCAACTCGTGATTTTCTCAAAGAGGCCGACCCTTTCCACGATGCGGAATCTGACCAAGAATACTGGCAACGTGTCGAAACAGGCTTCCGTTTAATCGCGAGCAACTCGCAAGTGGAAGATGGCTCTCAAGTATTGCTGGTATGGCATGGGAATTCCCTCTTGAATTTCATGTATCGCTTTGCTGACCAAGACTACGATTTGAGCGAAAGGCCTGCCAACGGGTCAGTCACCATCTTTGACTTCGACCCCAGCTTGCCCTTTGAACAAGCAGTTGAGATTCAGTCATATAACCAGTAAGTGAACACTAGCGGCTTGGTATACCGGCCGCATGGTAGCCTTAGCGGGTATACGTGTCACCTGGGAAAGAGGTTAGAAAGATGGACATTGGTCAGATTGCGGGCCTGATAGCTGCCATCGCGTTTGCAATTCTCGCGGGTTTCCTTATTTATCCGCTGATTCGGCTGGGTAAGTTATTTGACCAAATCGCCGATACTGTGCGCCAAACCGGTATTCATGCCATGCCTGCCATAGATGAATCGGCCACCACAGTGCGTCAGGTCAACCAGTCACTGGCTGATGTCAACCGTATTTCTGCCGCCGCCTCCACCACTGCCGGCAACGTAGGCGCCTTGACCGACTTGTACGGTTCCATGTTGGGTAAACCTCTCATTAAGGCAGCCGCTGCAATCTATGCCTTGCGTACCACCGTTCGCTCCTTCTTCTCGGGCGGTAAAGATGAGAGTACACAAGAGTCCGGGCAGGCAACAGCCACGCCAGCGAGTGGGACTCAGGGAAGTAGGGTGTCCTAATGTTTAAGCGAATATTTTGGATTGGTACCGGCGCAGCTCTCGGTGTCATCGCAGCTTCAAAAGCCCAATCCTATGTGCGAGCCAACACGCCACAGCGCGCTCGTGAATTCGTGCTGGGGCCAGATGAGGACAACGTAGCACAGCGCACCCTAGCAGGTTTGATTACCCAATTCCAGACGGTAATGAATAGCCGCGAAGAGGAACTGAACCGGCACTATGCAGATCGTTTCAACGACTAGCTGGACTGACTCAGAGCTGATGACCTGCCCGTGATTTAAGAGCTGAGCGCTCTTCGCCGGGACGTAACTTTTGAACAGCAGGGGCACCCCCTGTAAGGAGTAAGACAGACACTATGCGCACATCAGAAATTGCGAATCGCTTCCTCACCTACTTTGAGCAGCAGGGTCACATGGTTCAGCCCTCAGCATCTCTGATCTCTTCGGATCCCACGATTCTTTTCACTATCGCTGGTATGGTGCCTTTTATCCCTTACCTGATGGGGGAGCAGACTCCACCTTCGCGCAGGATGGCTTCCAACCAGAAGTGCGTGCGTACACTTGATATTGACGAAGTTGGTAAGACAACGCGCCACGGTACTTTCTTCCAAATGCTCGGTAACTTTTCCTTTGGTGATTACTTCAAGGAAGAGGCCATCCACTACGCTTGGCAACTGCTGACCAGTTCGCAAGACCAAGGGGGCTATGGTTTCGACCCAGAGAGCCTGTGGGTCACCACGTATACAGATGATGAAGAAGCACGTTCCATTTGGAAAAATGAAGGTTTCGACCCTGCCCATATGGAGATTTTGGGTATGGAAGACAATTTCTGGACCACTGGCGGCCCCGGCCCCGGCGGCCCCTGTTCTGAAATCTACGTGGACCGTGGCCCAGCTTACGGCAAAGAGGGCGGTCCTTCAGCAGACGAGAATCGTTATATCGAAATCTGGGACTTGGTGTTTGAAAACTTCCAAGTCGACAACGTAAAGTCAAAGACTGACTTGCATATCGTTGGCGAACTCCAGAACAAAAACATCGATACTGGTGCTGGCTTGGAGCGCTTGGCCTATCTGTTGCAGGGCAAGCAGAACATCTACGAGACAGATGAAGTCTTCCCGGTAATTGAGGCAGCTCAGCGTCTCAGTGGACAGCAGTATGGCGACAACGAAGAGGCAGACGTGCGCATGCGCGTGGTGGCTGACCATGTGCGCTCGGCTCTGATGATTATGAGCGATGGAGTGCGCCCCTCAAACGTGGGCCGTGGCTATGTACTGCGTCGCCTACTGCGCCGTACCGTGCGTTCCATGCGCATGCTGGGTGTCACTGATCCAGTCTTGCCTTCTCTCTTCCCCGTCTCGAAGGAAGCTATGGTTGCTTCCTATCCTGAGCTGAACCAGACCTTCCCAGAAGTTTCCGAAGCTGCTTACGGTGAGGAAGATGCCTTCCGCCATACGCTTGAGAACGGCACCACCATTTTGGACGTGGCCGTCAATAAAGCCAAGCAGGGCAAGGAGCCGGTCGTTTCCGGCCAGGATGCTTTTACCCTTCACGACACCTACGGTTTCCCCATTGAGCTCACGCTAGAAATGGCTCAGGAACAGGGAGTGAAGGTAGACGAAGGCAAGTTCCGCGAGCTCATGAACGAGCAGAAGTCGAGGGCTCGGGCCGATGCACTCAAGAAGCGCCACAATGTGGACTTGAGCGTTTACGACGATTTGAAGAAAGAGCTGAGCCAGCCCATCGAATTCTTGGGTTACACGGACTTCTCTAGCCGTGCCCGTGTGCTTGGAATTGTGCAAGAAGGTAAGGGCGCTGTGCCTGCCGTAAGCGCTCCAGCGACTGTAGAAGTGATTCTTGATCGCACACCTTTCTATGCGCAAGCAGGCGGCCAGTTGGCCGATCAGGGCGAGATTCTTAGCGATGATGGTGCTGTGCTTGAGGTCGACGATGTGCAGAAGCCGGTGAAGGGCTTAATCGCCCACCAGTGCCGCTTAACTGAAGGTACATTAACATTAGATGCACAGGTGACGGCAACTATCGATCCTGAGCGCCGTGGAGCCATTGCTCGCTCCCACACCGCTACGCACATGGTGCACAAGGCTCTACAGGAAGAGTTAGGGCCGCAGGCTACCCAGCGAGGTTCTGAGGATGCGCCCAACCGTCTTCGCTTTGACTTCCAGTGGTCTTCGGCCCCCAGCCGGGATGCTATGGAATCGGTAGAAGCGCGTGTCAACGATCGTTTGCGCGACAATCTTGCCGTTACCACGCAAGAGATGAAGTTTGACGATGCTATCGCACTTGGCGCTATGCACATCTTCGGCGAGAAGTACGGAGACATTGTCCGAGTGGTTTCGATTGGTGCGGATGGTTGGAGCCGAGAGCTGTGCGGCGGCACCCACGTAGACCATGTAGGCAAGATTGGCACTGTCTCGATTATGTCGGAAGCCTCAGTAGGCACCGGCGTACGAAGGGTCGATGCTGTAGTTGGCCAGGGAGCTTACGAATATAATGCTCGTGAACACGCTCTCGTTTCTCAGCTTTCCGACAAGCTCGGTGCCCGCCCAGACGATTTGGCGGAGCGTGTCTCTAACTTGCTGGCTAAGCTCAAAGAGTCTGACCGCCGTCTGAATCAGATGTATGAGGATCAGCTAGCTCAAACAGTACCGGCACTTGTTCAGCAGGCTCAGGAGTCTCCTGCAACAGTCAAGATTGCAGCTCGTAATGTCGGTCATTTCGGCTCCATTGAAGCCTTGCGCAAGACTGTAACTCAGGTACGCGCTCAGCTAGGCGATCAGGCTCCAACCGTAGTCGCACTGGCTGGTGTGAATGAGGAAGAGAAGCCGATCGTGCTCGTTGCTACCAACGAATCTGCTCGCAAGATGGGATTGAAAGCTGGCGACTTGGTCCGTGGCGCTTCTCAGATGCTGGGTGGTGGTGGCGGCGGCAAGCCTGACTTCGCCCAAGGCGGTGGTCAAGATGCTTCGCTCATTGATGGAGCCCTGAAAGCCTTGAGTAATCAGGCCCAGCAGGTCTGAAAGGCTGTTTATGAGCCAGATACGATGGATGGGAGTGGATTTGGGCGAGGCCCGGGTTGGTCTTGCCCTGTCCGATCCGGAGCTGACGCTGGCCCACCCTGCTGGAAATATTGAAGTTAGCGGAGATTATTTCCAAGCGTTCAACCAAGTTATTGAATGTTGTGAGCAGGAAAGCGTGACCCGTATTGTTGTGGGCTATCCTTTGCTACTTAGCGGCGAAGAAGGACACAGTGCTAAGAAAGCGAAACGCTGGTCCAAATCATTGACCAGACAGCTGAAGGAGTTGGCAAGTAAAGGGCAGCTCATGCTAGTTGAGGTACCAGAAGTGGAACTTAAAGACGAACGGCTGACGACGGTGAGCGCGCACCGACAGTTGATAGAAGCAGGTTTGGGCAATAGGCAGCACCGGCCCAAGGTAGATCAGCAATCCGCTGTAGTATTATTACAGGCGGCTCTGGACGAATTCGCGCAGACACGAAGGAGCAATATTGCCTGACGATATGCATGATTTCTTTGCCAGCGATGAGCACTGGGCCAGCGCCGATGATTTGATTCCTGCAACAGCCCCTCCGCCTCCGCCTCTTTCAAGACGGCAGAAGAGACAAGCTCTTGCAGAGGCTCGCGAGCGTGCCAAACGACGGAGAATAATCGGTCTCGTTATAGCTGTCATAGCTTGCGTTTCAGTGGTGGTATGCGCTGTAATAGGGGTGAACTTTATTCGTAACGCTTCCAATCGCTTTGAACCTACAAAAACCATTGCTGCCGATTGGCCTGGTCCAGGTAGCGGTTCGGTTGAATTCTCCATCGAGACCGGACAAGGTGCAGACCTTATCGCGCGCAATCTGGTCAAAGCCGGAGTCGTAAAGTCTTCTGAAGCATTCTTGCAGGCCTTGAGCAACGAGGGAGCCACCGGTAGAATTCAACCTGGAGTGTTCCAGCTTAAGTCTCAGATGAAATCTTCGGACGTTGTAACGATTTTGACTGATCCCAAGCAAGCGGGTGGCTTCTTGGAAGTGAGAGCAGGCGACCGCGCTCGTGATGTGATTGCTCGGGCCGCTCGAATTTCGGGTCTACAACAAGCAGACTTCGACGCGATAGTCAATGCAAAGGGCAACGGTATTCTACCTCCCGAAGCAGCAGGCAGCTTTGAAGGTTGGCTGGAACCCGGAACTTACAATGTTAAAGAAATGAAATCGGCTCAACAAGTGTTGCGGACGATTGTGGACAAGCGTATCGCCAAACTCGACGCTCTGGGATTACCTCAGGGAGCTCAGCGTGAAGATTTGCTGAACATCGCCTCTATAGCTGAGGCGGAAGTCAACAAGTCCGATTATTACGGCAAAGTAGTCCGTGTGATTGACAACCGAGTCCAGCAGGGTATGACTTTGGGCATGGACAGCACTGTGGCCTACAGCAATAATGTGTCAGCTCTCAAATTAACCAACGACATGCTCAATGATTCCAGTGACCCCTACAATACGCGGGTGCATAAGGGGTTGCCTCCAACTCCGATAGGGAATGCCGGCGACCGTGCTCTCCAAGCTGCACTCAAACCTGAAGCAGGTAATTGGCTTTACTTCGTAACCGTCAATATGGATACGGGAGAGACAAAGTTTACCTCTAGCTCGCAGGAATTCAATAGCTATGTACAGGAGTACAAGGCTTGGGAATCCCAGCACAACGCTGGCTGATACAGCAGCAAGTACTTACATGCTGAGAAGGAAACTTGCTAGGGTGGTCGCTAACCCTGCCGTTACAATCACGGTAACAAACGGCAGGGGTTTGCGCTTAATTGACTGCTTCGTAAGTTGTGTAGATAGAGGCCAATGGTAATAAAATACCATTGCAACTATCCCCAATAGACCCATGAAGAGCCAGAAAAGAATGGCCGCAGGCCAGCCCAGTATTCCTATGCTCAGGCTGGCTAAAGCGGTTGCGCCCACATCTCCAAGACCAAGAGCACCGGGTCGTATGAGAGCGAGGGCTGCTTGAATGATTGCACACACTGATCCAATACTGACCGCAAGCACGATGGACCATAGATCTTGCTGTCTGACCGCACAGTATGCCAGTATGGTTAGTAACTGCACGATGACACCGAGCAGGGTCCAGGCGCGCGGAATGCGTCTGGTACGCACGTCGGAATAGGCGAGCAAGGCCACGACCGCCAGGCCGGGCAAAGGAACAAGGTAGACCACCTTCTAAGATATACATCAAGAAGCTGGTAAATACCAAAGGAGAGCTCATGTTGCGTTGGCAGACGGCTGGAGAGTCCCACGGCGAGGCCCTAGTAGCCATGATTGAGGGGCTGCCTGCTGGAATCAGCATTTGCAGTCACGATATTGCTGACGCTTTGGCTCGGCGCCGCTTAGGCTACGGTCGTGGCGCTCGTATGAATTTTGAAGAAGACCGGGTACATCTGCTAGCTGGGGTTCGTCACGGGCTAACCTTGGGTTCCCCGGTAGCTATTGAAATAGAAAATACCGAATGGCCCAAATGGGAGCAGGTCATGAGTGCAGACCCTCTGCCACAAGGTATGGAGCTATCAGCGCAGGGGCGCAATGCTCCACTGAGTAGGCCTAGGCCGGGGCATGCTGATTTGAGTGGCATGCGCAAATATGCTTTCGATGACGCGCGTCCGGTTTTGGAACGTTCGAGCGCTCGTGAAACGGCTTCCCGTGTGGCTTTAGGTACCGTAGCTGCTCATTTCTTAGAGCAGACGCTTGGTATTCGTACCGCTTCCCACGTGCTTTCTATTGGTGGAGCGGGTATCGACCGAGATGACACCAGTTATGAACTTCCTCGGCCGGAGGACCGCGAAGCCTTAGATGCATCGCCGGTGCGCACACTCGACCCTTCGGCACAAGATCAGATGATAGCCCGTATAGACCAAGCTAAGGCCGATGCTGACACGCTGGGTGGTGTTTTTGAGGTGGTGGCTTATGGCGTTCCAGCAGGTTTGGGTACACACGTCGAAGCAGACCGTCGTTTGGACGCAGCTTTGGCTTCAGCTTTTATTGGCATTCAAGCCATTAAAGGTGTGGAAATCGGTGAGGGCTTTGCTGAAGCGGAACGACCCGGTTCTCAGGCACAAGACGAAATCGTCAAAGGCGTAGACGGTCGTTTGACCCGCGAGAGCAATCGTGCTGGCGGTATTGAGGGCGGTATGTCAGATGGGCAGGTCATTCGAGTCAGGGCGGCCATGAAGCCTATCTCGTCAATTCCCAAGGCTTTGCGCACCGTCGACGTGAAGACGGGGGAGGCTGCTACCGCTATTAATCAGCGTTCTGACACTACTGCGGTGCCGGCTGCTGCGGTCATTGGTGAAGCCATGATGAATTTGGTATTGGCCCAGTTTGCTCTTGAAAAGTTTGGCGGCGATTCTGTACAAGAAGTTCGGCGCAACGCTCAGGCTTATTTAGCTTCCTGGCCGGAGGGACTGCGATGAGTCATTCTCAAGCAATGCCGCGTGCTGTTGTAATCGGCATGCCCGGTGCTGGGAAAACCCGGGTGGGTAAGATGGCTGCTTCCCTCTTGCACTTACCTTTCAAAGATGCTGACCAGCTTGTTGAAGTGCAAGTTGGGCAAACCATATCTGAGCTCATTGAGACACGGGGTGAGCGGGTTTTCCGCCAAATTGAGCGTGACGTAGTCTGTGATGAGATCCACCAGTTCGAGGGTGGTATTTTTGCTTTAGGTGGGGGTTCACCCATGACCCCCGATATTTACGATGCCTTGATGGAATATCGCCGTTTGGGCGGTACCGTAGTTTTTTTGGATGCTGACCCTGAAGAAGCTAGCACTCGAGCTGCCCACGGCTCTAAGCGCCCACTTTTGGCGAACGATGCTAAAAATCGTTGGATGGAACTCTACCGAGAGCGTCAACCGGTCTATCAAGGCTTGGCTACGGTTTCTATTCCCTCGCATGGTACTACGCCTAAAGTGATGGCTCAGCGTTTGACCGATGCTCTTTACGAGCGTGTGGTGCATGTCAGTGGTACTGAACCCTATGATGTGCGTATTGGCCCGGGGGTGAGTTCAAAGCTGCGCATCTTGCTTGGTGAGGATACATCTCGTGTGGCTTTGATACACACGAGGCCGGTGCAACGCCATGCCGACCATGTGCGAGCACTCTTGCGTCAGTCTGGTTATCAGGTGAGTGATATTGCTATACCGGATGCTGAAGCCGGTAAAAAAGTGGACGTAGCCAATGGTGTGTGGACTCGACTGGCGGAGGATGGTTTTACCCGTTCCGATGCTGTTGTGGGTCTTGGTGGGGGAGCGGTCACCGATTTGGCTGGCTTCGTGGCAGCGACTTGGATGCGGGGTATTCGCTATGTGAACTGCCCGACTTCCTTGCTCGCTATGGTCGATGCATCCGCTGGCGGCAAAACTGGTATCAATATTCCTCAGGGCAAGAATTTAGTCGGTTCATTCTATACGCCTCTCGGTGTTTTGGCAGATTTGCGCGTTCTAAACACTTTACCAACTGACATTTTTGTCGAAGGTCTGGGAGAAGTTGCCAAGTGTGGTTTCATTACTGATCCGCACATTTTGCAGATTTTGGAAGACCACGCGCAGGAGTTGCGCTCCTTCGATGGTTCGGAACCTGAGCAGTGGATTGAAGAAGTAGCAGCAGAGCTGATTGAGCGGTCTATCAGTGTGAAATCGCGTTATGTGTCGGTTGATTTGAAAGAGTCAGGTCCGCGCGAGTTTCTCAACTATGGGCACACATTAGGCCATGCTATCGAACAGATTGAGCACTTTACCTGGCGGCACGGTCAGGCGGTATCTGTTGGTATGGTCTTTGCTGCCGAGCTGTCTTCTATTGTAGGTCATATCAATCAAGATTTAGTGGATTACCATCGTGAGCTCTTGACTTCCTTGGGCTTGAGAACCTCTTGGTCGGGTGGCTCTTGGCAGCAGGTGCTCGACCTGATGCATAAAGACAAAAAGGCGCGAGGTAACCAGCTCAGATTCATTATTCTAGACGACATCGGCCATCCGGTGCACTTGAATAATCCGCCATTAGACGCTGTCCGTGAAGCGTTCGAGCGTATCCGTAGCTAAGGCTCTAGCCGCGGTATAGCGGCTGTATTGAAGAGGAGAGCATGATGAACGAGGGCAGTCACTATAGTCAATCGCAGAAGCCAACGAAGGTTGTGGTGGTCAATGGTCCCAACCTTGGGCGCTTAGGCGTGCGTGAGCCGGACGTGTATGGTCACCAGGATTTGGCAACCCTTCGGCTGGACTGTCAAGACTGGGGGCGTGAGCTTGGCTTGCAGGTAGAAGTACGCCAGAGCGATGACGAGGGCGAGGTCATCTCGTGGATGCATGAAGCCGTGGATCAGGGCACGCCAATTGTGATGAATCCGGCGGCTTTTACTCATTACAGCTACGGTCTGGCTGATGCCGCAGCCCAGGTCACTAGTGCAGGATTGCCTTTACTTGAGGTTCATATCTCCAATCCTGCCTCACGCGAAGCTTTCCGGCGGCATAGCGTTATTTCTCCAGTTGCTACTGGAACCATTACCGGCATGGGTTTCTACGGCTACAAGCTAGCTCTTGAATCGGTGGCCCACACCTTGCGAGAGAGTGCAGACTAACTATGTCTTTGCAGCGGTCTAGGAATCAAGATTCTGAGCAATCTTCTAATGTTCCTCAAGTCATCGAAGTCCTCGGTGCGCGAGTACACAATCTGAAGAATGTCGACGTACGAGTACCGCTCAACCAGTTGGTGGGTATAGCTGGGGTTTCAGGCTCCGGCAAGTCGTCATTGGCTCTAGGTGTCTTGTACGCGGAGGGCTCGCGCCGCTATTTAGATGCACTCTCAACCTACACGCGCCGCAGAATGACACAGGCGCAGAAACCCCAGGTAGACGCTGTCCGTTTCGTTCCGCCAGCGCTGGCCTTGCGTCAACGGCCGGGAGTTGGTGGGATGCGCTCAACCTTTGGCACTTCAACTGAGCTGTTGAACGTTTTACGACTCATGTTTTCGCGGCTGGCTTCCCATCGCTGCCCCAATGGGCATTATGTGCCACCCACGATGAAGGTCGCTGCTGAAATTCCTTTTGACTGCCCGGTCTGCGGAGCGCAGGTCAAGCCGCCCTCGGCTGAAGAGCTGGCATTTAATTCTTTGGGAGCATGCCCAACCTGCCAAGGAACAGGCACCATCCGCGAAGTCAATGATGCCAGCCTAGTTCCAGACGAGAATCTGAGCATTGACCAAGGGGCAGTTGTGCCTTGGCGCACTTTTGGTTTTAACGTGCAGCCAGGTATAGTCCGTGAATTCGGTGTGCGTACAGATGTGCCTTGGAAAGACTTGAGCGATTGGGAACGAGATATTGTTTTCAATGGCCCTGAGGAAAAGAAGCATATCACTATCACCTCAGTCAAGGGTGTCCACGAGCTCGATTTTACCTTCCGCAATGCGCGTTTGACCGTCACAAAAGAGCTGGAACGAGCTAGCGACGACAAACGACTGGCCAAAGTCTCTAAATTCTTAATTGAGCGTACCTGCCCAGATTGCATGGGCAGCAGGCTCAATCCAGCAGCGCGAGCCCCGCACATCCAGGATCACAATTTATCCGAAGTTACTGCTTGGACCTTGCAAGACATTACGACTTGGGCACTCACTGTAGTGCCTGACTTACCTCAAGACATGCAAGCGATGGCCCAAAGTCTGGTGGAAACGCTCGAAGATATGGGAGAGCGCTTGCTTCAACTCGGTTTGGGGTATTTGACTTTGGACCGTTCTTTGGCTTCACTTTCGACCGGCGAGCGCCAGCGTGCCCAGCTGTCGAGGGCGGTGCGCAACGAGACTACTGGTGTCTTGTATGTGCTCGACGAGCCTTCAACTGGTTTGCACCCTGCGAATATTGAGGGACTTATAGGGGTCATGCGCGACTTGCTGGCTTCAGGTAATTCGGTAGTGTTTGTAGACCATGACGTTACAGTGCTGAAAGCTGCTGATTACTTTATTGAGATGGGTCCGGCCGCTGGCCGTTTAGGCGGTCAAGTTATAGCTCAAGGCAGGCCTGAGCAGATTGCACATAATTCAGATTCTCGTATAGCTGGTTTCTTGTCAGCCACAGAACCGGTCTTGGTTCGTAAGCGCCTGCTCTTACCTTCCGAGCGCACTCGTGGTGGCGGTGCGACAAATCAGTGGTTGCGCATGACAACTGATTCACTCCACACAGTTCATCCTTTGAATGTTTCGATTCCTCGTGGTCGAATGACTGCTGTGACTGGGGTTTCTGGCTCTGGCAAGACGACTATGGTCTTAGAATCCCTGCTGCCGGCTCTTGAAGCCCAGAGCGAGCATGTGCCTCTGCCTGCGCATGTCAAGCAGTTTGATCCTGCTGGCATTACTCGTGTGCGCTTGGTAGATTCTTCTCCAATCGGTATCAATGTGCGCTCAACGATTGCCACTTACACTGCGATTATGAACCAGCTGCGTCGGCTTTTTGCTGCGACCCCTACTGCCAAGCGTTTAGGGTTCAACGTGTCGGCTTTCTCTTACAATACAGGTTCCTTGCGCTGTCCTCAGTGCGATGGTACGGGCCAAATCAGCTTGGATGTGCAGTTTTTGCCTGACGTGACCATCACTTGCCCGGTATGCCAAGGCTCTCGCTATAAGGATGAGGCTCGACAGGTGACGATTACAACTGAGCATCATCCAAAGCCTATAAGCCTGCCTGACATGCTAGATATGGATGTTGCTCAGGCCAAGGAGGTATGTGAAGGTCTGCAATCGTCTTTGGGCAAGCGCATTTTCCACTCACTCGAGACCTTGTGCGACTTGGGACTTGGATACCTGAAGCTAGGGGAGGACACGCCTTCGCTCTCGGGCGGGGAAGCCCAGCGGCTCAAGCTCTCCAACGAGCTGGGTAAAGAGCAGTCGCATTCTCTCTTCATCTTGGACGAGCCCACTACTGGGCTGCATCCTCTCGACGTGCGTACTCTCATCGCTGTTTTGCAGCGCTTACTAGATGGCGGGGCTACTGTCGTTTTCATTGAGCACGACTTGGACATGATTGCCAACGCGGATTACGTGATTGACATGGGCCCCGGCGGAGGCCAAGATGGCGGCAGTATCGTTGCCACCGGCACTCCAGAAGAAATTGCCGGCAACTTGGGCAGTCTTACGGGCAGGTATTTGGCTCAACATTTGGGCGTGTCATAAGCTTTTTGAGCTGTAAGAACAGCTCTCAGCTTTTTGCTTTCTATCATTGAGCGAACGAGCCCAAAAGGTCTACAAGAGCTGATAGGCTGAAGTTCCATGGTTAAACAACATGGAAATTCTCAAGAGCACGTTACCAAGCACATTTTCGTCACCGGTGGCGTTGTCTCATCTCTCGGTAAAGGCTTAACCGCTTCCTCCCTCGGCAGGCTCTTACGCAGCCGTGGCATTCGAGTACTTCAGCAGAAGCTTGACCCTTATATTAACGTCGATCCCGGCACTATGAACCCCTTCCAGCACGGCGAAGTTTACGTGACTGAAGATGGGGCTGAAACCGATTTAGATATCGGTCACTATGAGCGTTTCCTTGACATCTTCCTGACGCAAAAAGCCAATGTGACTACTGGCCAAATTTACCAGTCGGTCTTGCGTAAGGAGCGCGCTGGCGAGTACCTAGGCCAGTGTGTGCAGGTCATTCCCCACATCACTAATGAGATTAAGAGCCGCATGCGTGCTCAAGCTGGCGACGATGTGGACGTCATCATTACCGAAATTGGCGGTACGGTCGGAGATATCGAATCTCAGCCCTTCATGGAAGCTGCCCGCGAAGTCCGCCGAGATATTGGTGCCGACAATTGCATGTTCGTTCACGTCTCGTTGGTGCCCTACATTGCGGCGGCTCACGAGCTCAAAACCAAGCCAACTCAGCATTCGGTCATGGCTCTTCGTCAGTTGGGTATTGCGCCAGATGCGCTCGTCTTGCGCTCCGACCGCCCCCTGACTGATTCCGTCAAAGACAAGATTTCTTTGATGTGCGATGTCGATGCCGAGGGTGTTGTCAACTGTGTAGATGCGCCTTCGATTTACGACGTACCCAAGATTTTGCACGACGAAGGTTTGGACGCGTACGTGGTTCGCGAGCTCGGTCTGCCCTTCCACGACGTCGATTGGGCTGAGTGGGATGATCTGCTGGAACGCGTGCACCACCCCAAGCGCGAGGTCAATGTTGCCATTATCGGCAAGTATATCGATCTGCCTGACGCATACCTGTCTGTATCTGAGGCCATCAAGGCCGGAGGCTTCGCTAATTGGGCCAAGGTCAATGTTAAGTGGGTCACTGCTGATGATTGCGAAACCATGTCTGGTGCAGAGCAAGCCTTACGAGATATCGACGGTATCGTGGTGCCCGGCGGTTTTGGATCGCGAGGAGTCGACGGCAAGATAGGTGCTCTGCGCTATGCCCGTGAGCACCAGTTACCAGCCTTGGGCATCTGCTTGGGCATGCAATCTATGGTCATTGAATACTCTCGTGATGCTCTTGGCTTGGAAGATGCCAATTCGTCTGAGTTTGAGCCAGGCTGCGCCAACCCCGTAGTAGCAACTATGGAAGAGCAAAAGTCCATTGTGGATGGCGACGGCGATATGGGGCACACTATGCGGTTGGGTGCTTACCCGGCTGTTTTGCGAGATGATTCTCTTGTAGCCCAGCTTTACGGTTCCACTGAGATAAGCGAACGTCACCGTCACCGTTATGAAGTGAATGTAGCTTACAAGCAGCGCTTGAATGAGGCTGGACTCAAGATTTCGGGTACCAGCCCAGATGGTGAGCTGACCGAGTTTGTTGAGATTGCTCAAGGTACTCACCCCTTCTATGTTGGTACGCAGGGGCATCCAGAGTTCAAGTCTCGCCCAACCAAGCCGCATCCGCTGTTCGCAGGTTTGGTTAAGGCTAGCTTGGATCATGAAGCTGCCCGACACTAAATGAATGCGTCTGAGCTCCTTTCATAAGAGTTCATGTCAACGTCCGTTGCTTGCAGAAGGTGCATGGCAGCGGGCGTTTGCTTATGCCAAGCTGCTCATGAGAATAACAAACTCGCAAAGGTAAGTTATTTCACAGTCCCTCGCGCTAGCGGTTTGTACGGTAGACCAGTATTCTTGGAGTATCAGCTCGGTTGCTCTTGTAGTAGCCAAAGAGTGTTAGGAGGTCCGCAGGCGTGAGTACTAGCTCGAAGCAGACGGATACGACGCGAGATGTCGAAATGAGTCAGTACGTAGCTGACCGCTCTCGTGTCAACGAAGACAAAATCAAACAAGACGATGAGATTCTTTCTCAGTTTGGTGACTACAACTACGGTTGGCATGATTCCGACGCTGCCGGTGAAGCTGCGAAGAAGGGCATAGACGAGAATGTTGTGCGCGCCATTTCAGCAGATAAACACGAGCCGGAGTGGATGCTAGAGCGCCGCCTGCAAGGATACAAGGCATTCGTCGATGCGCCCATGCCCAAGTGGGGTGTGGATTTAAGCGGTTTCGATGCGCAAGATTTTAAGTATTACGTCAAACCGCTCGATAAACAGGCCCAGTCTTGGGAAGATTTGCCCGAAGACATCAAGAGCACCTATGACCGTTTAGGCATTCCTGAAGCTGAGAAGAAGCGCTTGGTCTCGGGTGTGGCCGCTCAATACGAATCTGAGGTGATTTACAACTCTATTCGTGAGGATCTTCAAGAACAGGGTGTCATTTTTATGGACACCGACACTGCCTTGCAGAAGCATCCTGAGCTATTCAAGAAGTATTTCGGCACCGTCATTCCCGCAGATGACAACAAGTTTGCGGCTTTGAACACGGCTGCTTGGTCTGGCGGTTCGTTCGTGTATGTACCCAAGGGCGTGCATGTTGACATACCACTTCAGGCCTACTTCCGCATTAATACGCCCAATATGGGCCAGTTTGAGCGCACCTTGATTATCGCTGACGAGGGCTCATACGTGCATTACGTAGAGGGCTGCACCGCGCCTATCTACTCGACTGATTCGCTGCATGCCGCAATCGTGGAAATTATTGTTGAGCCTCATGCTCGCGTGCGCTATACCACCGTGCAGAATTGGTCGAACAACGTCTACAATCTAGTAACCCAGCGTGCTTACGTGCGTGAGGGCGGCACGATGGAATGGGTCGACGGCAACATCGGTTCTAAGGCCACTATGAAGTATCCTGCTTGCATTTTGGCTGAGCCCTATGCCAAGGGCGAGACTATGTCTTTGGGCTTTGCCGGACAAGGACAGTATCAAGATACGGGCGCTAAGATGATTCACTTGGCCCCGCACACTTCTTCAACTATCGTTTCTAAGTCCATCTCTCGTAATCTGGGTCGTGCTGCATACCGCGGTTTGGTCAAGATTGTTAAGGGCGCTGAGCACTCCTCTTCGTCGGTAGTGTGCGATGCGCTCTTGGTCGATGATTATTCTCGTTCTGATACGTATCCTCACGTGGATGTGCGCGAAGACGATGTGACCATGTCTCACGAGGCTACGGTCTCGAAGATTTCCGAAGATCAGCTCTTCTACCTGATGAGCCGCGGTTTGAGTGAGGAAGAAGCCCGGGGCATGATTGTTCGCGGTTTTGTCGAGCCCATCTCTCGCGAACTGCCGATGGAATATGCTCTTGAGCTTAACCGTCTAGTCGAGCTGCAAATGGAAGGATCGGTTGGCTGATATGAGCACAACAGCAGAAATTCAAATGCCTCAGGACGATAGCGCTGATCCTTACGCAGCACCAGCGCGTATGCCTTCGAGTGCGGATCGCTCTATTCGCTCCTTCAACCCCGATGATTACGCCATTCCAACGCGCAAGCAGGAAGACTGGCGCTTTACACCGGTAGAGCGTTTAGAGGAGTTCTACCAAGTCTTTGAGCCTTCTGGTAAGACTAGCTGCACGGTGACCATGATAGACGGCAGCACGGTCGATTCTAGCCAAGTTTCACTCAGCACTGTTGAAATGGGGCAGGAGCCTTCTGGAACGGTGCAAAAGCCCAACGATAAGGTCTCGGCAGTAGAGTGGGCCAGCAATAAGCAGTCGCAGGTTATCAAGCTTTCTGGTGAGATTGACCAGCCGGTATTGGTCAAGATTGTGGGCGGCGGTCCTCAGCTAGACTCTCTTCACTTGATGATAGAAACCGAAGCGCGTACTCACGCCGATATCGTGGTAGAACACGAAGGCGATGCTCTCTTAGCTGAAGGTGTTGAAATTCGCACCGGAGCTGATTCGCATATTTCCACGACCTTCATCCAAGAGTGGGAACCAACCGCTAAGGAAGTTGCTAACCAGCGTATTCACGTGGGCGCTGGTGCAACCTTGCGCCATTCAGTGGTGACCTTGGGCGGCGATGTGGTTCGTATTCGCATGGACCAAGAGTTCGGCGGGGAAGCTGGCGAGCTCAACATGCTCGGCATTTACTTCGTAGATCCGGGTAAGCACATGGAGCATCGCACTATGGTGGTCCACAACCATCCCAACTGTAAGTCTCGCGTAGTCTACAAGGGCGCACTTGATGGAGTGAAAGCTCATTCGACTTGGGTGGGCAATGCGCTCATTCAGCCCACGGCGCCGGGCACTGATTCCTATGAGCTGAACCGTAACTTGGTGCTGACCCCGGGCGCTGTTGCTGATTCCGAACCAAACTTGGAGATTGAAAACGGCGACATTGTCGGTGCTGGTCATGCTAGTTCGGTGGGGCGTTTTGAAGAAGAAGAACTCTTCTATCTGCAATCCCGAGGAATCTCAGAGCAGGATGCTCGCAAGCTGGTAGTTCGGGGCTTCTTTGGCGAGTTGGTCGAAGAAATCGGCGTGCCCAGCGTGGCAGGCCATTTGATGGATGTGATTGACCGCAGGCTCTCCAAAGGCGAGAGCGAAGATATGAAGCACGTTTTGGAGGGTAAGTAAGATGTCAACACTCGAAATTAAGGACCTGCACGTCTCCGTTGAGACCAAGGAAGGTCGCAAGCAAATTCTTAAAGGCGCTAATCTGACCATGAAGTCGGGCCAGACTCACGCTATTATGGGGCCTAACGGTTCGGGTAAGTCTACCTTGGCTTACACGCTGGCAGGTCATCCTAAGTACATTGTCGATTCCGGCCAAGCCTTGCTCGATGGGGAAGACTTGCTCAAGATGACGGCAGATGAGCGTGCTAAGGCCGGTCTCTTTTTAGCCATGCAATATCCGGTAGAGGTTTCCGGTGTCTCTATGACGAACTTCCTACGCACTGCTAAGACCGAGATTGACGGTCAGGCTCCTCCTATCCGTACCTGGACTAAGGATCTGAACGAGGCTATGAAGCGCCTCAAGATGGATCCTAAGTTTGCTCAGCGTTCGGTCAACGAGGGGTTCTCGGGCGGCGAGAAGAAGCGGGCCGAAGTGCTTCAGCTTGAGATTTTGAAGCCCAAGTTTGCTATTTTGGACGAAACTGATTCTGGCCTCGACGTGGACGCTCTGCGCATCGTGTCAGAGGGAGTTAACCGCGCCAAAGACAATACTGACTTGGGCATTATGATGGTGACGCATTACACGAGGATTTTGAAGTACATCAAGCCCGACATTGTCCACGTCTTTGCGGAAGGGCGGTTTGTAAAGACTGGCGGCCCTGAATTGGCTGACGAGTTGGAAGAAAGCGGCTACGACCAGTACTTGCCGGAGGGTTCTGATTCCGAATCTGCACTGGCTTAATGAGTGTTGGATAGTATTCGTAGTTGACGCATACAACTAGAGGGTGGCAGTCATGGAGAATCTCGCATATATACGTGAGCAATTCCCGATTCTCAAACAGCAGGTGCACGGCCACCCTCTAGCGTATTTGGACTCGGCAGCGACTGCGCAAAAGCCTATGAGCGTCATCGAAGCGGAGTCACATTTTTACGAACAAGATAATGCGGGTGTTCATAGGGGAGCTCACGAGCTGGCGGCGCGTTCTACGCTGGCTTTTGAGCAGGCGCGCACTCAAGTTGCGAAGTTGGTTGGTGTTTCCTCACAGCCCGGTCAAGAAGAGCTTGTAGTCACGTCTGGTGCGACTGGCGGCCTAAACCTACTCGCAACTGCTTTTGGTAACGCTAGCTTGGGTAGGGGAGGGCAGCAGGCTCAGCGATTTGCCCTGGCTCCTGGCGACGAAGTGGTGGTTTCGCAGGCCGAACATCACTCGGTGCTGTTGCCCTTCCAAGAATTGTGTGCACGCACAGGCGCCCAGCTTAAGTGGTTTGGGCTAGATAGCGAAGGCCGTATTCGCTCAGATACAGCCGATGAGGTCATTACTGAGCGCACGAAGTTTGTGGCTGTAACCCATGTCTCCAATGTGACTGGTGCAATTACGGACTTGGAACCCATTGTTCGTCGGGCTCACGAAGTCGGTGCTATGGTCATTTTGGATGCCTGCCAGTCCGTGCCGCATCTGCCTGTCGACTTCCACCAGCTCGATGTTGATTTTGCGGTCTGGAGTGCCCATAAAATGTATGGGCCTACCGGTGTCGGTTTTCTCTACGGCAAGCGCGAATTGCTAGAGGCCTTGCCGCCAGCGAATTTTGGTGGATCGATGGTTGAGCTGGCTTTCATCGACCAGCCGGCGCAGTATATGGCACCGCCGGCCCGCTTCGAAGCTGGTACGCAGCCGGTGGCTCAGCTTGTTGCGGCTGGGGTTGCGGCCGATTGGATGCGCGAGGTTGGTTTTGACCGCATCGTGGCCCACGAGCGTTCGATGACTGCCGAACTGCTTCAGCTTGCAAACATTGAAGGGGTGCGTATTTTAGGCCCCAAGAGCCCAGAGCACCGCATCGGCACGGTATCTTTTGAAGTCGAAGGCGTCCATCCGCACGATGTGGGGCAATTTATTGATTCGCGCGGTATCGCTATTCGAGTTGGCCACCATTGCGCTCAGCCTGTGCACCGTCACTTTGGTGTCTTTGCCTCCAATCGTGCCTCTACCGGAGTGTACAACACGCTTGACGAAGCGGACCGGCTGCTCGAAGCAGTTTCGGCGGTTCGTGCCTTTTTCAAAGCCTAGCGTTCACTTCAAGCTCAGTTATTGATACAGGACTAGGGATGCAGGTAGGTTGGTGAGCATGGCAGAGGATTATGGCATGAGTGAGCAGGAATTGGAACAGATGTACCAAGAGGTCATTCTGGACGCTTCCAAGCACCCCCACGGGCGGATTGAACTGGCTGAGCAGTCGAGTACAGGTCCTGTTGTAGCCGCTTCGCAGGCGCAGACAACCTTGCAGGGCGAGCATGAGTATTGTGTTCCGGCGCAGTCTCAGCAGTTTAATCCCACTTGTGGCGATACGGCTACCATCCATGTTGAAGTTTCCGACGGTTCTGACGGGCGGCCTAACCGCATCGAACGTATTGTTTGGGATGGGCAGGGCTGTTCTATTTCGCAGGCTAGCTTGTCGATTATGGTCGATTTGGTCCAAGGGCAGAGCGTGGATGCGGCCATGAAATTGGCTGGCGATTTTCGTCAATTGATGGAGTCTCGCGGTGCCGGGTTGCAAGACGAAGCAGCAAATGAAGCTTTGGGAGATGCAGTGGTATTCCAAGGTGTTTCGAAGTATCCTATGCGTATTAAATGCGCTCTGCTGGGTTGGGAGGGCATGAAAGCATCTGTAGCTCAAGCCCTGACTCAGATGGGCAGCAATGCGCAGGCTTCTGATGGTCAGCAGGATGAGTGTGAGCGGTAACAACAAGAAAGCGGATGGTGCAATGGAACAGGATGTCGCAGGTTCATTACCGGTAGAAGATTCAGTAAATAAAGCGGATTCGCAGGCAAGTTCTTCCGGTCTAGGAGAGCGTGGAAGTTCGTCCTCTATCGTTGACGAGGCAGCTCTTTCGCAGATGAGTACGCTCGGAGCCGAAGCAATCCCTCTCA
Organism: Bombiscardovia apis; assembly: GCF_033095945.1. Taxonomy (NCBI): domain Bacteria; kingdom Bacillati; phylum Actinomycetota; class Actinomycetes; order Bifidobacteriales; family Bifidobacteriaceae; genus Bombiscardovia; species Bombiscardovia apis. Next base: position 918,132 of record NZ_AP026800.1, read on the forward strand.
GGGCTGTTGACGAGATCGGGCGGGCCACGGCTAAAGATGTTCGCGAAGCTCTTCACCAGGTGATTGACCCCGAATTAGGTATTGATGTAGTGGATTTGGGCCTTGTCTATGGTGTTGAGATCGATGAGCAAGGTCGGGCTATCATCACTATGACCTTGACCACTCCTGCTTGTCCGCTGACGGATCTGATTGAAGACGAGTGCGCGCAGATGCTGGCTGGTCTTGTCGAGGAGTTTCGGATTGAGTGGACTTGGAAGCCTCGCTGGTCGCTACACATGATAACTCCTGAAGGCAAGGAACAGCTGGCTGCTATAGGTTTTGATGTCGATAATTTGCCCATTGCAGACTGAGTGATATGCGTCTTTGCTGACTACTGTTTTTTCATGGCGTGTCGCAAGTGTTTACAGGCTTTACGGTCTAACTAATTGAGAGCACTTCGTCGGCTTTTTGTAATAATATGGGGTTTCCGGTCCGCCGTGACCGGCACGGCGAATGAGAAGAAAGCACATCGCATGTCTATCTTCAAGGGCTGGAAACTCCATGGAAACGGCAAATCGTTAGCTCCAGGCGAAGTGGTTGAACCTGATGAGCGACTGACTTGGCCGCGAACCGCAGGTATTGGAGCTCAACATGTTATTGCCATGTTTGGTTCGACCTTCTTAGTTCCAATATTGACTGGTTTTGATCCGTCAACCACATTGTTCTTTACAGCGCTTTCTACAGCGCTGTTTTTGTTATTAAACGCTAATCGGCTGCCAAGTTATCTTGGCAGCTCTTTTGGTTTTATAGCCCCTGTTGTAGCAGTCACCACCGCCCACAAGGGCCTCGCTGTCGCTTCCTTCGGCATCATGGTGACGGGTGCTCTGCTAGCACTGATCGGCGTTATCGTCCACTATGCTGGAGCAAAGTGGATTGACATCGTCATGCCGCCGACGGTGACTGGCGCTATCGTAGCAATCATCGGTTTTAATCTGGCTCCCTCTGCTTGGAAGAACTTCCAGGTGGCTCCAGTTACTGCTCTGGTGACGCTGCTGGCTGTCATGCTCATATCAGTCCTCTTCAAAGGTCTCATCGGTAGACTCAACATTCTCCTAGGTGTAGTCGTAGGCTATATTTTCGCCGTCATCCAGGGCGAGGTCGACTTCACTGCCGTCAGTGAAGCTGCTTGGTTCGGATTGCCCAAGTTCCACCTGCCCCAAGCTGATTTCACAGTCTTGGCCATGTTTATTCCGGTGGTTTTGGTTTTGGTTGCCGAAAACATTGGCCACGTCAAGTCGGTAGCGCTCATGACGGGCCGCGATTATGACGATCAGATTGGTACCGCTCTCTTGTCAGACGGCTTGGGCACTTTCTTCGCAGGTCTTGGCGGCGGTTCAGGTACTACCACTTATGCAGAAAATATTGGTGTCATGGCTGCTACGAAGGTTTACTCCACAGCCGCCTACTGGTGCGCAGCCTTCTTCGCTTTCCTGCTGAGCTTGTGCCCCAAGTTCGGCGCTATCATCAACACGATTCCTGGGGGAGTGCTCGGCGGAGTTACCACCTTGCTCTACGGCATGATTGGTATGCTCGGCGTGCGCATCTGGGTCGAAAACAAGGTTGACTTCGGTAAGACGGTCAATATGACGGTCGGCGCGGTAGTTATGATTGTCGGAATCGCTGACTTCACCTTCGCTATTCAGGGCATTTCCTTCAACGGCATTGCCATCGGATCGGTTGCCACGCTAGTCATGTACCACGGCCTCAAAGCTCTCGGCAATCTCCGCGGTAGCATCGACTCAAACGACTACATCACCCCCAAGCCCTAACCTATTCTGACGAGCTAAACGATTTTGGGCACTTTCTCACGCTTCCTGTCTCCCCGTGGAACTCAAGTGTGAGAATCTGCCCAAAACTCATTTCTCGTCCGCTGCAGCTACAGCTCAACCGGTCTCTGTAGCAATTTTGGGCACTTTCTCACACCGCGAAGTAATTGCATCGTATGCAAGTGTGAAAAAGTGCCCAAAATATAATCCGCTAAGCAAAAACCTGTAATTCCAACGATCAGTCGCCCGCTTTTCAATTTTGGGCACTTTTTCACGCTCTAACCCGGCAAGGTGATATATGTGTGTGAGAAAGTGCCCAAAATTAATATTGCAAGCTGGGAGTAGGGCTTACACGCTGATGATTGGAGAGTAGAGTTCGGAAAGAAACAGAAGGTTAGATGCGGGTTGCGTAGAAGGTCACGGCGGAGGAAGAGGCCACATTGAGCGAATCGACTCCGTGGCTCATGGGGATACGAACTGTCAGGTCGGCTCCTTCTATGGTTTCCTTTGAAAGTCCGTCGCCCTCGGTTCCGAAAATGAGCGCAACTTTATCGATACGCCCATCGTGCATCTGCCCGACTAATTCGTCGAGGGAGAGTGAATCGTCTCGCAGCGCTAACGAAACCGTGGTGAAACCCAGCTGTTTGAGCTCTGCTAGGCCTGCTGCAGGCCAAAGTTCCGGGTCGTCGCCCCCAATGCGTGTCCACGGCACTTGGAAAACGGTGCCCATAGAAACACGCGCAGACCTACGGTAGAGGGGGTCTCCACAAGAGGGAGTTACCAAGACCGCATCAATATCGAGCGCTGCTGCCGAACGCATTAAAGCGCCAACGTTCGAATGGTCCACAATGTTTTCCATCACTGCCACGCGCCTAGCTCCGGAGCATATTTGCTCGACAGTGGGCAGTTTCCACCGGCGCATAGCTGCCAAGGCCCCTCTGTGCAGGCGGTAACCAGTTATGAGTTTCAATTCTTCGGGCGAAGCCACGTACACTGCAACATCCTGCCCCCAGCGCTCTTCAACGCTAGCGAACGTTTGCGTCATTCCCTCCAGCCAAGGCTCTTCGACGAGGAAGGAGATCGGCTCAACTCCGGCGGCCAAAGCGCGGTCTATGACCTTGGGAGATTCAGCGATGAAGAGTCCCTTTTCAGGCTCTAAGCGGTTGCGCAGTTGTAGCTCAGTCAAATGAGTGTAAGCATCCAAACGTTCATCGTCTATAGAGTCAATGTGCACAATGCGCATGGAATGCCCTTTCGTTGCCGAGTGTATATGCATAGTCGAAGCGTCTTCTACAATTCTAGAGTTAGGAGACTACCTGCGGGGGGAGAGAGCCTGCCGTAGCAGGACATGAAAGAAAAGAAGAGTATCTCGAAAAACCTTGTGTCCGGAGCGGGAGTTGAACCCGCACGCCTGTATAAATAGGCACTAGCACCTCAAGCTAGCGCGTCTACCATTCCGCCACCCGGACAGTGCAATTTGCAACATATACACTATACCACCTAGCGAGCGCGAATGCACAAAACTAACCGGTCAGCGTGTCGCCCTCGTACAGGTGCGGCATATATTTTCTTTTTGGGCACTTTTTAACGCGCCCGCATTGTCCAGTGTTTGCATAGCGTGAGAAAGTGCCCAAAATTGATGACGAGAGGACTGGAGAGGGATTTGAGGCTTGAGTTCGGGGCTTGCGGTTAATCTGGTGAGTATGACTGATCCGCTTTTTCTGTTTGATCCCACTTGCGATGACACGCCGGTCAATACTGACGAACTTCATACCGGATGGCGATTAACCCTTCCACAGCATGTGCGCAAACATGCCTTGCAGGCCATGCGCTTGGGCGAGGGCGATCAGTTGCAGCTTTCAGACGGCGCTGGTCTTCGTATCCAGGCCGTCCTTCGCGACGCGCAATCGGGATTGGTGGAAGTCACGACCGTTGGTAAAGAAGCTGAGCCTACTACGAAACTGGCTCTGGTGCAGGCGCTGGCTAAGGGCGGTCATGACGAGCAAGCGGTCGATATGGCTACCCAGATAGGCGTCGATGCGGTGATCCCATGGCAGGCCGATCGTTCTATCGTGAAGTGGAAAGCCAGCAAGATGGAGCGCAAATGGAGCAATCTCTTAGGCTCGGCCACTGAGCAATCCCGGCGAGCTTGGAAACCTGAGCTCAACCAGTGCCTCAGTAGCCGCCAGCTTGCCCAATACTGCTCTCAGCAGAGTGAAGCCGGTTCGCTGGTGATTGTCCTTCATCAAGACGCTACGCAATCGTGGGCTCAGACGCGAGATTCGGTGCGGGCTCTGAGCACGCAATCAGGCGCTCATACGATTTCGGTGATTGTGGGGCCGGAGGGTGGTATTAGCGAGCAGGAAGCCCAGTCTTTCGTCTCTGCAGGCGCGATTGCGACCACCTTAGGTAACAATATTTTGCGGGCTTCGAGCGCCGGACCAGTAGCGCTCTCAGTCTTGAGCGATCTTATCTCGCGCTTTGACGCGTAAACGCTAGCGAGAGCAGCCCTGCGCTCAGGGCGTGCAGGCCCAATCTTATCCGGTTCCCCACATAAGATAGATGCATAGCGTTGGGTCGGAACAAGCAAGGAGTGCTCATGAGTGAAGCTGCTAGGGTAGAGGACTGCCTTTTCTGCAAGATTATCGACGGTCAAGTGCCTTCTAGCAAGGTCTTTGAAGACGACATGGTTTATGCCTTTAACGACATAGAACCCAAGGCTGAAGTCCATGTGCTGGTCGTTCCCAAACACCATTATGCCAACGTTGCACAGGTAGCTGCCAGCGATCATGAGCTTCTCGCGCACATGGTAGAGGTTGCCCAGCAGATTGCGCAAGATAAAGCTGATGGCCAGTTCCGGCTCATCTTCAACACGGGTGAGCAAGCCGGTCAGTCAGTGTTCCATGCTCACGGCCATGTGCTTGCAGGCTCGAAGACGGCATCTATTCCGATGGCTGATTAAGCGCTGCAATACCAAACACCCTATTCGCAAGATTTAATACACAAACAGTAAAGGTTTCGTTGGCTACTACTACACGCGTTATGAGCATCCCTGCTGACCTCCAACCGGTCCTCGTACTGGGGCCGTCCGATGCGGTTCTGCGCCGGATTGAGCAGGCTTTTCCTCAGGTGAGTTTCTTTGTTCGCGGCAATCAGATTCGCATACAGGCCGCATCGAAAGAAGGCGACGGGCAGGCAGTTCAAGCTCAGGAATTGCTGTCAACTGTGATTGATTTGGCATACAACGGGCCCGTAGATACGCAAGCAGTCGAGCATCTGCTTGATCAGGGGCGCATCGGGCAATGGGAGCCGGTCAAGGTAAAAGAGCCCAAGCTGAGTCTGCCTTCTCGCCAGGATAGGCGGGTACCACGCGAAATCATCGAAGAAGACTCCATCGAACCCAGTGGCAACCCCAAGCTTCCTGGAGTGTTGGCCTATGCTGCCGGGCGCCCAGTACGCCCCAAAACGAGGGGGCAGAACACATACGTTTCCGCTATCAATTCTCACACTATTACTTTCGGAATTGGTCCAGCAGGCACAGGCAAAACCTATCTAGCCGTGGCTAAGGCAGTGCAGGCCTTCCGTTCGCGTCAAGTCAGTAAGATTATCCTTACACGACCAGCAGTTGAAGCTGGCGAAAACTTAGGATTTTTGCCCGGCAGTCTCAACGAAAAGGTCGATCCTTACCTGCGCCCACTATACGATGCGCTCTCTGATATGCTCGGCCCCGAGCGGATGCACCACTTTATGGAAAATGGTGCCATTGAAGTAGCGCCCTTAGCCTACATGCGCGGCCGCACCCTCAACGATGCATTTGTTATCTTAGACGAAGCGCAAAATACTACCCGGCAGCAGATGAAGATGTTTCTGACCCGCCTCGGATTCAACACTACGATGGTCATTACCGGCGACGTAACGCAGGTGGACTTGGGCCTGCCTGCTTCGGGTCTAGTAACTATCGAGCAAATCCTTGGCAATATCGAAGACATCGCTTTCGTGCACTTGGGAGCTGGCGATGTGGTCCGTCACCAACTAGTCGGTCGAATTGTCGACGCCTACGACAAGTTTTCCGAGCCCCAAGACAAAGGCAAGCACGCAGGAACACGACGGGGAGCAGCAGGGCGAGCATGAGTATCGAAGTTACCAACGAGACACAGTGGGTTATCGAACCTAAGATTTTCTCTGACCTAGGGTTGTGGGTTTTAGACCAGATGCGCGTCAGCACTCAGTCAGACATGACCATCATTTTTAACGATCCCGAGCCCATGGCAGTGCTGCACGAGCGCTGGATGGGTTTGCAAGGCCCCACAGATGTGATGAGTTTTCCCATGGACGAGCTTCGCCCTGGAGACGGCCGGAATTTGCCCGAAGGCATCCTCGGAGACATTGTCATCTGCCCGTGGGTGGCCCAACAGCAGGCTCAATCAGCTGGGCATTCCACTATGGAAGAGATGCTCCTGCTTACCATTCACGGCAGCCTTCACCTGCTGGGATACGACCATACATCGGCCATGCAGGAGCGGCAGATGTTTGGCCTGCAACGCCAGCTTTTGCTCACCTTCTTAGCTCAGCGGCCGGGCTCAATCGATCAAGCCCAGTTGCCTCAAGATGCGCCCGATGCCCTAGCTCTTTATGAGAGTGAGCAGAGCAGCCGCAAAGATACTAAGAGGGGAGGAGAGTAGTAATGGGCACACAAACCATACTGATTGCAGTGAGCTTAAGTTTAGCGACCCTGCTACTTATCTGGCTTTCTCTAGTGATGGCTGCGGCAGAAAGCGCCGTATCTCGCGTGACTCGTTCCAGTCTCAACAATCTGATTTTGGGCTTACAAACTGACAATGAGCTCAGCCAGTTCTCTCGCATGAAGCGCATTGACAAGGTCCATAAGGTCCAATCGCTCATCATTGACCGCCATGCAACAACCGGTTCCTGCGCTTTCTTCCGCGTTACATCCAACATCTTTACCGGCGTGCTCGTTGCCTGCCTGGCCAGCCTCTTTGACCTGCCTGAATGGTCAGATTTAGTCATTGGCTTGGTGTTTGCATTTATTGTAGCTTTTGTATCAGTAAAGATTCGACCCCGGGTCAATGGTGCACGCAAACCCCTAGACATCATGCTCAAGCATGTCAAAGTGGTGTCTTTTGCAGTAAAACTGACTCCTTTCGCACGCTCTTCCCGTTCAGAAATGATGGCTAAGTCTGGACGAGATAGTGATTTGTCCGACGACGAAGAGCTCGAAAAACTGCAAATTGAGCAAGGGCGCGCCATGGTTGACCAGCTGGTGGAAGCTGGCGCATTTGATCCGGAAATTTCCGAAATGCTCGACAACGTCTTAACACTCTCGACTACGCTTACCCGAGAAATCATGGTTCCTAGAACCGATATGATTTGCATCAGCGATGAAACGACCCTGTCTTCGGCTCTCAAACTTTTCTCGCGTTCAGGATTTTCGCGTATTCCCGTTATTGGCGACGACGTGGATGATTTGAAAGGTGTGCTCTACTTAAAAGACGTTGTCCGTTCCATCGCTTTTGACCCCGATTCCGAGGGCCGTGTCGTTGCCCCCCTGGCGCGTGAAGCTGTATTAGTTCCTGAGTCCAAGCCTGTCGACGATCTCTTTCACTACATGCAAAAGACCCGCCACCATGTCGCTGTTGTCGTTGATGAGTATGGCGGTATTGCGGGCATGGTCACTATCGAAGATGCCATTGAGCAGATTGTGGGCGAGTTGGAAGACGAGCATGACCGTATTCAGCATGAGCAGCCACAGCAAGTAGGGGAGCATGAATGGAAATTGCCTGCGCGTACTCCCATTGCTGAGTTGGAAGAGCTCTTTGAGATAGACATTGATGAAGACGATGTTGATACCGTCTATGGTCTGCTTACGAAGCTCCTCGGCTCTGTGCCTATCGTTGGTTCGAGCGCGGTTACTCGTGGTTTGCGCTTAACAGCGGCTGACGCTGCCGGTAGGCGCAAGAAAATAGCCACTATTATTGTTGAGCCAGCAAGTCAGTATGAAGCACCAGAAGAACTAGCGAAGGAAGGCGCGCGTGAATCAGCCTAGCCTGCCCGCGCGGTATGCTAATGGAAGAGGTAGCAGCTGTTAGCGTTTTGAAAGCAGCCATCCTCGGGTAGTTGTCTTCCCTACAGAGAGCAGAATATGAGTACAGTGGATTCCACCGAATCAGCCGCAAATCCCGCCAGCGAGCAGCCCAATCAGGCATATCGTTCAGGCTTCATCGCCGTGGTGGGCCGCCCCAACGTCGGTAAATCTACGCTTATTAACGCATTAGTAGGTCGGCAGATAGCTATCGCTTCGTCTCGTCCTGAGACCACCCGTAAGGCCATACGCGGTATTATGACCACTCCTTCATCGCAAATCGTTTTGGTAGATACCCCAGGTATTCACAAGCCTAAAACCTTGCTGGGCCAGAGGCTCAACGATATTGTGCAGGATTCCCTCTCACAAGTGGACGCTATCGCTTTCCTGCTGCCAGCAGATCAGGAAATCGGCCCTGGCGATCGCCGAATTTTAAGCCGCCTTCGTCAAGACTTTGCCGTCAAGGAGTCCGAAGATAGCTGGAAGTGGAAGCTGCCACTCATTGCCGTAGTGACCAAGATTGACGAACTCAGCCACAAAGAGCTCATGGCTAAGTTGATTGAGATAACCACTTTTGCTGATTTCTCCGACATCGTTCCTGTAAGCGCCCTAGAAGGTGACAACCTTAACGAAGTCAAGCAGGTCCTAATCGATGCTATGCCTCAGGGGCCACAGATGTATCCTGAAGAGCAGGTGAGCGAAGAGGCGCCAGAAGACACGATTGCTGAGCTTATTCGTGGAGCTTTCTTAGAAGAGTTAGACGATGAACTGCCTCATTCATTGGCAGTTGTTGTCGACGATATTGAAATGCCGGGAGCAGATGGTTACACCCCCGAATCCAATAGCAACAAGGCTCTGGTGCGCGTTTCTATTTATGTTGAGCGCGACTCCCAAAAGCCGATTATCATTGGCCGCGGGGCTGAGCACCTAGTGCAGGTGAAGAAGAAGTTGCGTACCCGTATTAACCAAGTTCTGGGAACCAAAGCCAAGCTTGACCTACACGTCAAAGTGGCCAAGAACTGGCAAGGCGACCCCAAGCAGCTTCAGCGTTTGGGCTTCTAAGCTGCGTGAGATCGCCTAGCGACTGGTTGAGTTGAACTCGACTGGTCGCTTATTTTTTAGGTGTATACATCTGAGCGTTGAGCAAGTCTGAGTAGTGCTGAATAACCTTGGGTCGGATGACCTTCATAGAAGGCGTCATCAGACCATTCTCCTGAGAGAATTCTTCAGGCACGATGATGAACTTGCGCACAGACTCAGCTCGTGAAACACCCTCGTTCGCCTTATCAACATACTCTTGAACCTCAGCGCGCACTACTGCATTTTGCACGGCCTCTTCTATGGGCATAGAAGCGTCAAGTCCTTCAGCTTCCAGCCAAGAGCGCAGCGATTCCTCGTCTAAGGTTACTAGCGCAGAAATAAAGGGTTTCTTATCTCCCAAAATGAGTGCCTGGGAGACGATGGGGGAGCGCTCGATAATCTCCTCAATGGGGCGCGGGGAGACGTTCTTGCCGCCGGCCGTGATGATGAGATCCTTCTTGCGCCCGGTAATGTATAAGAAACCATCGTTGCTGAGTCGACCTAAGTCACCAGTGCCATACCAGCCGTCAGAAGTAAAGGCGGCAGCAGTAGCCTCGGGATTCTTGTGGTAGTGATGGAAGACGCAAGTGCCCTTGACTTGAATCTCGCCGTCGTGTGCGATGCGAACGGAAAATCCGGGGAAGGGAATGCCTACCGAACCGGCCCGGTATGGTGTGCCAAGTGGGCAGAAAGCACAAGGTGCAGTAGTTTCAGTGAGACCATAGCCCTCGTATACAGGAATATTGGCACCGCGGAAGAAGCTGAGCAGGTTGTGGTCTAGGGGAGCGCCGCCGGAGACGATCCACTTGGCGCGGCCGCCCAAGACTTCTCGCAAGGAAGAGTAAACAATAGGATCGAAGGCAGCTCGACGCAGAGCATTCTTCGCAGTTGGCTTGCCGCGCAAAGCAATATCGTTCATGTAAGAGCGGGCAGCCTCAGCAGCCTGCGCGAAGACCACGCCCTTGGCTCCGTGGCCTGCCTTCTGCGTTGCGGCATTGTAAATCTTCTCAAATACTCGCGGCACGCCTATAACAACAGTGGGCTTCGACTCCTGCAAATCTGAGAGCAAGGTCTTCAAGCCCTTGGAGATGTATACCTGCATGGAAGCGGAAATAACACCGTAAGAGATGGCTCGGGCAAAAGTGTGGGCCTGGGGTAGGAAGAGCAGAATGGAGCCGTTTTCATCGTCGGTCAAATTAGGAATGAACGACGTGAGGTTGCGAGCTAGGGTGCAATAGTGCTCGTGGGTCATCTCAACGCCCTTGGGTGCTGCTGTTGAGCCAGACGTATAAACAATTGAGCACAGGTCGCTCTTCTTTACCTCGGCGATTCGGGCATCAAGCTCCTCGTCGCTTATGGACTTGCCGTATGCTTGAAGCTCTTCTAAAGCGCCGGTCTCAAGGCAAGAAATGCGCTCCAAGCTGGGGCATTCTTCGATTGCTCCATCGGCTTTTTCTCGCATTTGCTTGGTTTGCACTATCAGCAAACGAGCGTCGGAATTATTGACGATAAGGCGAATCTGCTCAGCAGAGTCCGTGTCGTAAATAGTAGCGATAACGCCGCCAATAGCCAATACTGCGGCGTCTACGATATCCCACTCATACGAGGTTTGGCACATGAATGCGACAGTATCGCCTTTTTTGAAGCCGGAATGAATCAGGCCTTTGGCGGTCTGGCGGATGTCGCTCAACACTTCGCGCCCTGTGCGATAGACCCATTCGCCGTCCTTGCGGAAGTGCAGCATAGGAGAGTCAGGTGTGCGCTCTGCTCGGTCCTTGTATAAGGTGTATACGGTCATGTCGTCGGGGATTGAGCCCGCACCTTCAGTGCTCGCAGTGAGTAGGCCGGAAGCTTCGTCGATGAAGGTAGTAGTTGGGTACCCGTTGGCCCAGTCGTGCGTGTTGGGCAAAGCGATGTCTGCTTGCTGGCCGGCGAAGTTTTGACCGCTCTCCTCAGCAGCGTCCTGCTGGTGGTCCGTCTTTCCTGCGTGCTCAGCCATTTTCGCAGCGTAGTTCTTAATAGAATTCAACAATGCCACCTGTGCTCCTTACCGCAATTTGATACCCTAAGCCTAGCCTGCCTCGTGGAGATTCGCCGTGTTAGCGCATTTCACTTACAACTGAGTGTGCATTTAAACTTTATGATTAAGCAAATCGTGAATGCGACACTACTAAATCTAAATACATCAATCGAGCTTATCGGTGTTACCCGCTAATGTTAAGCATGCTTTGACGCCATATCTTATACCTCGCTAAGAGGGTAAACAGAAGCTGATAATGTGTGAATCTTGCTCTATGTATTCACATGCCAAGTTGTTTAAAAGCTTCGGGAGCAAAACCGGCATTTTTATATGCTAAAAGGACTTGATATCCTAAATCCTCATTGTTGAAGTATTCTCCCATAAGACGAATAGCTTCATCTCTTGTTATTGGCTTGTCTATATAAGCTTGTTGAATAATGGCATTCTCATACATATCGGGCCTTAACCGTTGGAGTGGATTACCCTCTGCCCTGCATAGAATTACCAATATTAAAGCAAACATGAAGTCTCTTACATCTCCTGTAATCATATGTTGAGCAAGAAGAGCTTCGTATGGTTGATTAACTTTGAACTCTGCCGCAACAGCAAAAGATTTTAAGAGCTCATTCATTGTTTCCACTTGTTTCTCAAGATTTATGGCGGAAGACCGTAGACGGCTAATCTCTTTTTTTGCTGCTTCCTCGGTTTTGCACATGAGAGTAATCACTTTCTTCGTATTCTCTTTCGTACGGCGAAGTTCCTACTTACAATAGACAATCGCTGTAATACAATGCTGAGAAGTAAAAGGGGCACAATGTAGAAAGAGTGAGAACGAAAATATCCGAACTGCAACTAGTAAAAGTTATTCATTCGTATAATCCCTCTAAATGGAATGGGGAGGCTAATTAGGATTAGCGCCCCATTCCATTAATGAGGTACTACATCATAGGTTGAGTATCTCAAAAGCCCTCGGTGATGTTCCTGTGGCTTTATATGCCGCAAGAATTTTACGTCCGAGGTCTTCGCTATCAAAAACCCTGCCTATTACATGAATTGCTTCAGAGGCAACGATAGGTTTATCAACGTATGCTTCCTCCATAATCGAGTTTTTACGTAACTCTGATGGTATTGGCGGAAGTGTCCTGCCTTCGGCTCGACATAAAACAGTGTCTATCACAGAAACTGCAAGTTTCTTTTCATCTCCTGTAATCATGTACCGAGCTAGAAAGGCTTCGTATGGTTGATCTTTCCTAAACTGTGTTGAAACTGCAAATGACATTAATAATTGTTGCATGCTGTCCAATTTGCTCTCAAGATGAGCAACAAAGTTCTGTAATTGTGTAATCTCATCTTGTATTTCTTTGGAAAAATGGTCCATATTCTCTACCTTTAAAGGAAAATCCACAAAAGGACTCTCAAGCTTTGAGCAATCGTGATTCTTTCTTACAACGGTGATTCGGTTAGAAAAACGCTGAGAAAAGGTAATGATGGGGTGCTAATGCAATCATGGCGGCGATTGTCTGACTTACTTTGTTCATGACCAGTTTTCCTCAGTGATAATCAACAATATTTGTAACAACGATACGTGTTGCAATTCCTAGTTAATGAAATAAAGCTGGGAGTAAACACTTTACGACAGCGCTGATTTATGGTGTTAACTCTCAGTGTTGGTATGCATCCGTGTTCTGCAACAGGAATGGGAATGCGGAAACTTTATCTTTTTGAGAGAAGCTGACACATGTGACAACAATAGCGGTTGTATGAGTATTTCATTAGTGAATTGTTAAGTCAAGTAATGCTGTAAATAAGTAAATACTTTACCTCTGCTTAAACAGTTCAACCCTGATTTTTATTATAAATTTTGTTTGAGGTGTAAAAGAAAGTAGCATATGGTAATCCGTGCTGGGGCATGGATAAAACATGCAGCTAAAGTAATCTCTAAGAATATATGGAAGTAGTGCGTATCGCCATACCAGTGAGTTTTCTTTGTTTGGTATATGATCAATGTTGAGGCATAGATTAGGGCCAACGTTAGTTGCTTTTGCGTTACTTACTACATATTCAGAAGATTTTGCAATTCGTAAGCAAAAACCCGGAAGTGCTGATTTCTCAACGATTCCGGGTTATTTGTGGAGCTAAGGGGGTTCGAACCCCTGACCTTCTCCATGCCATGGAGACGCGCTACCAGCTGCGCCATAGCCCCGTTTCTTGAACCTCGAATAGCTTACACCAAATCGGCTGGAGTTTGCAAGTCAGTGTGTCGCCGAGCAAAATCTATAGTGCTGGCTCTGGTGCGCTGAGCTCGTGCTATTGCTTGAGTCGGTAGGGCTTTGCTGAGAACTCAATTGTTGCGGGCGGCTAGGATAAAACTAAGAAGTGGTAGTACTGCTAGGGCTAGTAAGTAGTTGTAATGCAAGTTGGCGAAGGAGTTTGGCGTATGGATGTCGTGGAAAAGAATGAGCAAGTCTGCATAGTGAATGCTTTGCCTATGGAAGAGGGGGAGCGCGAGCGCTTTATTGACTTGGCGCAGGGCGCCCAGCAATGGTTCATCACGCCGGACCAAGAGGGTTTGGAGACTTTGCCGAAGGACTGGCATGAGCGGGTAAACATAGTGTTGGGCAACCTGCCGCCCGCAGATATCGCCAAGTGTTCGAATTTGCAGTGGTTGCAAACGGAATCAGCGGGCGTCAATGCCTACCAAAAGCCGGGAGTTCTGGGGCCTCAGGTGAAGCTCACGGGCGCTTCTGGCGCCTATGGGAAAGCAGTTTCGGAACATATGTTCGCAATGATGTGGGCGCTGATGAAACATCTGCCCGAATATAGAGATTTACAGGACCGCAAGCAATGGAAACCCTTAGGTCAGACGCTAACTCCAAGCGAGTCGACGGTACTAGTGCTTGGCACCGGAGATATAGGTTCGCACTTTGCCCAGCTAGCTCACAATGTTGGTGCTCACACTGTAGGAGTACGGCGCAACCCTGAGCGTAGTGCACCCAGCATTGACGATATGCATAGCTTCGAGGATCTGGACCAACTCCTACCTCAAGCAGATGTCGTTGCACTGGCCCTACCTGCCGCTGCCGATACTCATTACCTGATGAACGAACAACGCCTGCAAGCTATGAAGGAGCGGGCCATTCTTATTAACGCAGGTCGGGGAGATGCGGTTGACTGCGCGGCGCTAGCTCGCGTATTGGCCTCGGGGCATTTGTGGGGCGTTGGCTTAGATGTGAGCGATCCCGAGCCTCTACCAGCCGACCATCCACTATGGGCTCAAGATCGATGCTTGATTACCCCACACGTAGCCGGAGGAGCTAGTCTGCCCTCAAGCCATGCCAAAGTTATTGACATTGTAGAGAGCAACTTAGAGCGGTTCTTAGCAGGGAAAGACTTAATCAATCGAGTCCAATAAGACCCTCCCAAGCCCCATGCTGACAGTGAGAGCCGCCGGTCGAGTAAGTGCGGAAGAGCGTATTCTTGCTCACGAGTATCGATATTCGACGTGTCGAAGTCCATGGGCAGACTATCCTGAGAGAGTTAGGCCAAAATCTGCTTGTGCCGACTCCTAAAAGTTGCGCCGATTCAGTTCTGGTTTGTACAATAGCTGGTTCAGACAGGCTCGTATGAGCTGCAAACCGGCGCACCGAAAGCAATCGTGAAGGTCGTGGTTGTTGAGCGAGAGGCGGTGATGGCGATGATGAGAATTTTCAGCACCATGAACGGGCAAATTGAGCAGATACCAGCTGCCCAAAAAGGTTCATGGACTTGTTTATCTGAACCAACCGACGTGGAACTCGCAAATGTGGCGCAAGATACCGGCGTGGATTTAGCTGATTTGCGCGCTCCTCTTGATGACGAAGAACGAAGCCGTGTAGACGTAGAAGACAACTACACGATGATCATCGTGGATATCCCTACTGTTGAAGAGCGCGACGGGCGTGACTTTTACGAGACGATTCCTCTCTCCATTATTGTGACCGAAGACCAAATCATAACGGTCTGCATGCACGACACGGTTTTGCTACATCCCTTCATGGAGGGCACTATCCGCGGTTTCAACACTTTTATGAAGTCGCGTTTCATCTTGCAAATCCTATACCGCAACGCCACTATGTACCTGCGATACCTGCGCATCATCGACCGCGAATCCGATAAGCTCGAGCTCAAGCTGCGCTATTCGATGCAAAACCGTGAAATTCTGATGCTGCTTGAATTGAGCAAGGCCTTGGTCTACTTTGCAACCAGTTTGAAGTCAAACGAAATTGTGTTGGAGAAACTCACAAATTTAGACCGCATCAAGCAATATCCTGACGATGAAGATCTGCTCGACGACGTCATTACTGAAAATAAGCAGGCTATCGAGATGGCGAACATTTATTCTTCAGTTCTCTCAGGCATGACTGACGCTTTCGGCTCCATTGTGTCTAACAACGTGAACAACGTCATGCGTATTTTTACGATTATCTCAATTTCACTGGCGGTGCCAACACTGATTTTCTCGATGTATGGTATGAATTTCCAAAACGGCATGTTTGGCATGCCTCTCACTGACAAACCTTGGGGATTCGTAGCTGTTGTGGTAGTTTCAACCGTGTTGACCGGCGTGGTAACTTGGTTCCTCACTCGTTCGAAGTTGTTCAAGTGAGGCGATGGGCATGAAAAACTTGCTGGGGCTGGGTGTACGAAAGTTAGCTGCGTCACTGACGGCAGCTGCGCTCAGTGTGGTTCTGGCAGGCTGTGGCGAGACTGCCGCAAATTACGATGTAAGCGCTATCGGCCCCAAGATTCACGTGGGCGTTGCAACAGACGAGCCAGGTTTAGGTTTTGTGCAGTCAGGCCAATATACGGGCTTAGATGTGGAAGTCGCTCGCTATATTGTTCACGAGCTCGGCTTCGTGCCCTCGGAGATTGTTTGGCACAGCGTTGAGCCTTCCAATAGGGAAAGCATGCTGACCGACGGTACGGTTGACATGATTGTGGGAAGTTATTCCATTACGGCAGAGCGCCAGAGTCAGGTTGACTTTGCTGGGCCATATTTTGAAGCCGGGCAGGATTTGCTGGTGCGCAAAGCTGGCAAGCACATCAATCGGGTCGAAGACTTGGGATCCGAGCGTGTCTGCACAGCACAGGGTTCAACATCGGCCAGTGTGATTCGTCAGCATGACCCTCAGGTTCAAGTTGATGAGCGAGAGCGCATCGCAGTGTGTATTACAGCTTTACTAAGTGGCCAAGCCGATGCCGTGAGTGCAGACGACATTGCCCTGAGCGGACTGTCCAAAGTTTCAGGAGGCGGTCAGCTAGCCGTAGTCGGCGCCCCATTCTCAGTTGAGAAATACGGGGTAGCGGTCCGGCATGGTCAGCCGACTTTGGTGGCACAGATTAACGATGCGCTTGAAGCTATGATAAAAGATGGCTCTTGGGAACGCGCAGTAAAGGATGCTGCACGCAGTATTGACTTCAAACTCAGCCCCTCACAGCTGCGTCCGCCGGCTTTGGATGGTAGCTTGTCACAAGCCCAGCGCTGAATCTAAACCGAGTAATGTCCACTAGTTGGACGTTCTTGTGCTGGTGTCCACCTAAATAGGGATAATGCAGCGTATGAGCGAGAATGAAACGAGTACCCAAGAGTACAGCCTACCCAGTGAGCCCGAGTACCGCTACAATGCCGAGATGGCGCAGACCATCGAGAACAAGTGGCAAGACAAATGGGAGCATGAGGGCACCTTCTGGGCCGCCAATGCCAAGGGCGAGCTGACCAATGGTAAGGGCGAGCATGCGAACGGTGCTTCCCCCTATTTCGTTATTGATATGTTCCCCTATCCTTCGGGCAAGGGCTTACACGTGGGCCATCCGCTGGGCTATATCGCCACCGACGTGGTTTCTCGCTACCATCGCATGAAGGGCGAGAATGTCTTGCACGCTATGGGCTACGATGCTTTCGGCCTGCCCGCTGAGCAGTTTGCAGTGCAGACCGGCCAGCACCCGCGCGTCACCACCGAGCAAAATATTGAAAACATGCGTTGGCAGCTCCACCGTATGGGTTTGAGTTTCGACGATCGCCGCAGTTTTGCCACCATCGACAACAATTACATCCGTTGGACCCAGTGGATTTTCTCGCAGATTTACGACTCCTGGTATGACCCGGATTACCGGCGTCGCGATGGTGGGCAGGGTTCGGCTCGTCCAATTACCGAGTTGGAAGCAAAGTTTGCTGATGGTTCCAAGCCCATTCCCGGCCATGAGCACGAAGAAGCTAGCTGGTCCAGCTTAAGCAAGGCCGAGCGCTCTGACATTATTAACGAGTTCCGCTTGGCTTACATTTCTAAGTCTCCGGTCAACTGGTGCCCAGGCTTGGGCACGGTTTTGGCCAACGAAGAGGTCACAGCTGAGGGTCGCTCCGAGCGTGGTAACTATCCGGTTTTCCAGCGCGAACTCAAGCAATGGTCTATGCGCATCACTGCTTATGGGCATCGTCTTATTGAAGACTTGGATATTTTGGATTGGCCCGACAAGGTCAAGCTCATGCAGCGCAACTGGATTGGTGAATCCCACGGCGCTTCGGTCCACTTCCAAGTTGAGGGTGGCGATAGTCCTCAAGACATGGAAGTCTATACCACCCGCCCTGATACGCTCTTTGGCGCGACCTTCACCGTTGTGTCTCCTGAACATGCCCTCTTGCGCCATGTGCCGGCTACTTGGCCAAGCGATATCCCGCAGAGCTGGAAGGGTGGCTATAGCTCGCCAGTTGAGGCCGTACAAGCCTATCGAAAGGCTGCTGAAGCTAAGACTGCCCAAGACCGAGTTGATGCAGCTGGCGAAAAAACTGGCCTCTTTACCGGTCTGTTTGCTGTCAATCCCATTACCGGCGCGAAGATTCCCGTATTTACTGCCGAATATGTCTTGATGGATTACGGTACTGGCGCCATTATGGCAGTGCCCGGTGGCGATCAGCGAGATTACGATTTCGCTATGAAGTTCGAGCTGCCGGTCATCTACACAGTTCAGCCGCTGCCTGAGTCGGGCGAAAGCCTCGAGGACTACCGGGGCAAGGCCCCATTCGTCTCTCACGACGGTATCGTGGTCAATTCAGACGTGGAAAGTACCTATACTAGCGGCGATGCTTTGAGCTTAGACGGTCTGCGGGTCGACGACGCTATCGAAAAGGCAACGGACTGGTTGGAAAAGGCAGGGGTTGGTCAGGGCAAGACTTCCTACCGCCTGCGCGACTGGCTCTTCTCTCGTCAGCGCTACTGGGGTGAGCCCTTCCCAGTGGTCTACGATAAGGACGGCTTGCCGCACCTGATTCCCGACAGCCAGCTGCCGGTCAAACTCCCAGAGGTGCCTGACTACAGCCCGAAGACCTTTGATCCTAACGATGCTGAGTCCAATCCAGAAGCGCCATTGAGCCGCAATCAAGATTGGGTTGAGGTTACGATGGATTTGGGAGATGGTGAGCAAACATACTATCGCGATACCAACACCATGCCCAACTGGGCTGGCTCCTGCTGGTACTACATGCGATACATCAACCCCGGCGACGGCCAGCACATGGTCGATCCAGACGAATACGACTACTGGCTGGGCCCCAACCACAACGCGAGCGCCGGCAAATCTGGTGGCGTTGACCTGTATGTGGGCGGCGTTGAACACGCAGTTTTGCACTTGCTCTACGCTCGCTTCTGGCACAAGGTCCTCTACGATTTGGGCTACGTCTCTTCGGTCGAGCCATTCCACCGCCTCTTTAATCAGGGCATGATTCAGGCCTACGCTTATACCGACGAGCGCGGCCAGTATGTGCCGGCAGCCGAAGTTGAGTCTCATGAGGAAGACGGCCAGACCGTTTACACCTGGCAGGGCGAGAGCGTGAACCGCGAGTTCGGCAAGATGGGCAAGAGTCTGAAAAACATCATCACGCCAGACGATATGTACGCCACTTACGGAGCAGACACCTTCCGCCTCTACGAAATGAGCATGGGGCCATTGGCTGAGTCTCGCCCTTGGAACACGCGCAACGTCATCGGAGGCATGCGCTTCTTGCAGCGTCTATGGCGCAATGTCATCGACGAGAACACCGGCCAAGTTCGGGTGAGCGATGTTGAGCCAGATGAAGAAACGCTGAAACTGCTCAACCGCACTATTCACGACGTGACCGACGAGATGGAAGGCATGCGCCCCAACACGGCCATCTCCAAGCTCATTGTCTTGAATAATCACCTCACCGGTATGGAAGAAGTGCCTCGCTCGGCAATTGAACCGCTCGTTTTGATGCTGGCACCGATTGCCCCGCATATTAGTGAGGAATTATGGAGCAAGCTGGGCCACGAGGATTCGCTTGCCCACGCCCCATGGCCAACCTATGACGAAAGCTACTTGAGCCAAGAGACCGTGACTGCGGTAGTGCAGGTCAAGGGCAAGCTGCGCGGCAAGCTTGAGGTGAGTCCAGATATTTCAGCCGACGAGCTTCAGGCCTTGGCGCTCGCCATCCCGGCAGTGCAAGAGCGTTTGGGAGGTAAAGATCCTCGCAAGGTGATTGTGAAAGCGCCCAGAATTGTGTCGGTAGTGCCCGCAGAATAAGGCTTTTCGCACATTCGACCACATTGCCCGTTCAGCCTAGCTGGGCGGGCTTTTTTGCGCCACAATGGCAGGTATGACGAAATCTTTACCGCAACCGCCCAGGCCGGATTCGACCATGCCTCGTCTGCGAGCGCTCACTAGCGAGCATCCGCAGCATCCACCGAACCCTCCCGCTCAGCCAAGGTCCAAACTACAAGCACCGCCCGCGAGCCTGGCTCAAGCCTCTCAAAGTGGGCATACAGCTTTGGTGGCACTTGCGGGAGTGCGCTCCTCTGACCAGATAGGGCGAGTGCCGGACCTTGCTAGTGGCAATGCGCGCAAACGCCCTCGAATAATGGTGCAACCAGGCCATGCAATGCTCATTATTCTCATTTTGACTATCGCCTTGTGTGCAAGTCTTACCTTGCTGGTGCAGCAGGCCAGTAATCTCTCGCAGGCAGGGCAAACTGGCGTTCACATCTCGACAAGGCAAAGCAAGGATTCGGGGGGCCATGCTGATTCGCTAGCTCGTACTACTACTGAAAGAGGGAAAGTAAGTCAGAACCCGGGTAGTGGCCCGCCAAGTCCTGAGTCAGCGCCACCGGCCGCGAATCCTCCTACTCTCCCCGCTGGCGTGGTCAATCTCAATAGCGCTGATGCTAGCCAGTTAGAGTCTGTAAAGGGCATTGGCCCGGTCATGGCCAAGCGAATAGTGGAATATCGCACGAAAATCGGCGCCTTCACCTCCGTTGACCAGCTTCTTGAGGTTCAGGGCATCGGCAGTAAGACTTTAGACAAACTTAAGTCAAGCCTGGTGGTCCAATGAGACTATCGTTGAATCTTCAGCGCGACCCACACCGTAGGCGAAACCAGGGTCCGCAAAACTTAGAGTTCGGTCCGGAGCGCTATGCCTTTTGTGAGAAGGGAAGTATGGACTTTCGCATGCTGCCTTTTGCTCTGGTGGCATGGGCCAGCAGCTGGTGTATGCAAGAATATTTCGACAGCAATATGAGCCCCTCCGCAGCTGCTCGTACAGCGAAGGCAAGGGGAGAAGCGGTGCAAGCTCCTAGCCTGATAGACCTGTGGGCGCTTGCTCTGGCGGGTCTTGTGGCTGTGGGAGCTCTCGTCTTTTGCTACCAAATAGTGAAACGCTCTGGGGAGGGCTATCGTAAGTTCTCTGCCCGCCATTGCTTTTGGCTGCGAAGACTGCGCATCTGGTTACCGTATTGGGGTCCCTATGTATTGGCCATGCTTTGCTTGGCGCTCGCGACTGCCACTGCTGCATGTAGTACTTCGCTGATTCAGGAGTCTGACACTGCCACGCGCTTAGCAGCTGCAGGAACGCCTTCGGACAGCGCAAACGTTCGCGTATTGACTCCGATGATGGCCTCCGAGCGCAGGGGATATGCTTGCAGGGTAGATGTGCGCATCGATTCCATCAGTGCTTTGGGTGTGCTCGCTCCAAGCAGCGCTCGGGCACGCTTGCACGCAGCTCGAAGCGATTGCGTATTTGTGCAAGGTGGCTGTTACCAGGTTCAGGCAAAAGTTAGCTTTGCAACGTTCGGAGCCAGTAGCTTGTGGCTGACTTTGCCCCAGTCCAAGCCTTCGGTGAGTGCAGGGACACATCACAGCTCAGTGCGACTCTTGAGGCAACCGAATTGGTTGAGCGCAACTATTGGCAATATGCAAACGTCTTTTTTACAGGTTACTCGGGCTTTAAGTGACCAGGGCAGAGTGTTGGTGCCCGGTCTTACTCTGGGCGTTATGGGGCAGGAGTCTTTTGTGGCGGAGCACGGCGCTGGCTCTCAGGCAGAGTCTGGTGGCATTGATCCTGCTTATGCCACTACTATGAAAGATGATTTTAAGCGTGCTGGCATTATGCATCTCATGGCAGTTTCAGGCAGTCATTTCTTACTCATTGGCAGCTGTCTTCGTTGTCTTCTCAATGCGGTGCGAGCGCCCAAATGGGCCCATGCCGGTGTGCTCACGCTCAGCTTTTGCGCTTTGGCCCAAGCTATGTATCCGTCTGATTCGGTGCTTCGGGCGCAGGTTATGGGCATCGGCGCAGCGCTCGTTTCGGTCAGTGGGCGCAAGTCGCAGTCGGTGAGTGTGCTGTCGTGGACTACTCTTGCCGTTCTTCTTTTCAGTCCTGCAATGGCGCGCTCATTTGGTTTTGCGCTTTCGTGCGCTGCGGTTTTAGGCATCACTATGGGCTCTGCCTTGCTTTCAGCCAGGCTTGAGCGCTATATGCCGACAATGCTGGCCCAACCTCTTGCTATGACTCTCTTAGCTCAGGGGGCAACCTTACCTATCCAAGTGCTGATGTCGGCGCAACTGCCGGTATTGTCTCCATTAGCGAATCTGCTTGTTTCACCGTTTGTAGATATTGCTACTATCTTTGGCCTATGTGCTCTCTCGATTGCCTGGCTATTTCCTCCCGTGGCCTTGCTTTTAGCGCAAGTCGCATCTTGGGGTACGCAAGTGATGTTTCTTGTGGCATCGTGGATGGGAGGTTCGTCTGCGAGCGTTCTGCCCTGGCCGGCAGGCATTTTTGGCGCTTGCGCAGTGCTCGTCATAGAGCTCGCTGCCGTGGCTTGGGTTTGCGCTCTTCGCTGGTGGTCTCAATGGTCGAGGTTGCAAAAAGATCCTGCTTTCGCTGGGCAAGATGACTTAGTCTTGCTGGCAGGTGGCGAACCGTATACGAAGACCTTATGGCATCGCATAAGATTGTGGTGGCAGGAATCTTGGAGCCTGGTCACTTCTGCTCCCAGCCGCTACAGCAAGCTCGGCTAGGATTCTTGTCCACCGATTGGGAGAGATTAGCACTATGACACAAGTTCAGCCCACCCTAGCACCGGTCACGATAGTGGCTGGCGGTAATGCTTTACTGCGCGAGCGTATGGTGAGCCGGTTCACTCATGCAGCTCAGGCCTCACGCCCCGACGTGGACACGATTGACCTAGATGCTAGCAGTGCTGATGCTTATAGTTTCCAAGAAGCCGTCAGCCCTTCTCTGCTGTCTGCAAGCGCTATTGTAGTGTTGGACCATTTGGAAGATGCTAAAGAAGCTTTGGCCAAGGCTATTCTTGCCTTTTGCAAGGAAGCCACGGCAGATCCAGCCAATTCAAGCATGCTCATCTGCCAACATAGCGGCGGCAATAAAGGCAAGCGGCTCCTCACCGACCTAGCTAAAGCAGGAGCGAATCAAGAGTCTGTGCCAGATTTGAAGAGCGCTGATTCCAAAGTTTCCTTCGTGTTAAGCGAGTTCCAACATTACGGTAGGCGGGTAGATCCCCAAGCCGCACAGATGCTGGTCAGTGTCCTTGGTGAGCGTGTTGACGAGCTGGCTGCTATGTGCGAGCAGCTATGTTTCGATTTCGATGTCGACCCCATTCCATTGGAAGTGGTTGACCAATACTTGACTGATAATCCTCAAGCCAGCGGTTTCAAGGTGGCTGATTTAGCTATCGATGGCAAGGGTTCGCAAGCTATTGTGGCTATGCGCCAAGCTCTTGAACAAGGCGTAGATGTGCTAACCATGGTGGGCACACTTACTTTTAAGACTCGCGTGTTGGCTCTGGTTTCAGCCTTAGATGCTGGCAAAATAACTATGGGTCAGGTGGGGGCACCGCCTTGGCAAGTGCGTACTGCCCGCCGTCAACTGCGAGGATGGACATCGGCAGGCTTAGCTGCGGCGATTGAGGCTTTAGCTCAGGCAGACGAGCAGCGCAAGGGCGTGGGCGGAGATTCGGTGTACGCTCTAGAACGAGCTATTTCTTTGATTGCACGTAAAGGACGACAGGAGTAGGTATGGCAGGCAGTATGGAAGCCGACAATACCATGGAAGTTAGTGCTCCTACAGCCGAGCGTATGCGGCACATCGGATCTGCGCTTGCCAGCGTCGTGCAGGGAGGAGACGTACTGGTCTTGTCCGGGCCTTTAGGAGCCGGCAAAACCACTTTGTCACAGGGCTTGGGCAAGGGTTTGGCAGTAGATGGGCCCATCGTGTCTCCAACCTTTACCATCGCCCGCGAATTGCAAGGCAGGGGTGCAGACGGAAAACCCTTGCGGCTGGTCCACGTCGACGCCTATCGCCTAGGCTCTGTCGAATATGAGCCAGGGCAGGCAAGCGTGGGTAGGCTCCTCGACGAGCTTGAATCCCTAGGACTCGATGAAGCCCTAGAAGACCCGGGTGAGCATACGGTGGTCCTGATGGAATGGGGCCAGCAGATGGCCTCAGCTTTTGCCCAAGAACGTTTAGAAGTCACCATAGATAGAAGCGTGAGCCTAGGAGATGATTCAGCTTCCCTGTCTGCAAGCGAGCTCAGCAGTCAGGGGCAGCGGATAGTGACAATCCATGCGGTAGGCTCTTCTTGGATACCAAGGATGGAGCGCTTAAGGAAGGCGATATCACATGAACACTCACAGTGAGCACCAGGCCGGCGGCAGTCAGCAAGGCCGCACGCTCCTTATCGACACCTCTTACGGGCTCACTGTTGCCCTCGACCATGCGCCGGTCATCACCGAGCAGGATTCTCGCCAGCATGTAGAACTGCTCCAGCCCAGCATTCAACGGCTCCTCACCGAAGCCGCAATCGAAGCAAGCAGCATCTCCACCGTCATCGTTGGAGTTGGTCCAGCACCATTTACGGGATTACGTACCGGCATCGTGGCAGCTAAAGCACTCGCTTTCGCAACCGGGGCGCAACTGATTGGGCAAGACATTTTGAGTGCTCAAGCAGCCTGGTCATATAAGTGTTTCGAAGAGGCAGCAGTACAAGAACGCGCCTCAACCAAGACTGCTCAACGGCTGACCTTGGCAGTCAATGATGCTCGCCGCCGCCAGCTTTACTTCCAACTCTTCGAAGAAGGTGGGCAGGAGGAAACTAAGGCAGGAGCGCGCCCCCTAACCGAGATGGATATTGACTATCCAGACCACATCGCAGAACGAATTAATCAAGCTTGCTCCCAATGGCAGGAGCAGCATCTAGGCCTCGACTATCAACTCGTAGTCACCGGGCGGGGAGTTGAAAAATACGCAGAGAGTTGGAAACAATTGGACTGCCCCGCCCTCATTCAAGAAGACTCGCTCCTGGACCACGGCGAGCAAGGCGTCCAATGCTTTATTGATTGCGCTCGTTCAAACCGCGATGGGCGCTCCGTAGAACCCCTATACTTGCGTCGGCCCGACGTTTCTGTGCCCAATCCGCGCAAACATGTGGTGAGCGCCTGATGCTACGAGAGGTAGAACTCGCAGATGTGGACGCGCTCGCTGACTTAGAGCGAGAAGTTTTTGCAGCAGATGCATGGACGCCAGGAATGCTGCGGCAAGAATTACAAGCTCCGGCACGCACCTATCTGGCCGACGAATTTCAAGGGCAAATCCGTGCTTATGCAGGCTTTTGGTACGACGGTGAAGACGCAGAACTCATGACAATAGGGGTGCTTGAGCAATACCGGCAGCAAGCTTTGGGCTCGACTCTGCTTACAGCGCTCATAGCACGCGCCAAAAACCAAGGAGCCCGGCGCATGCTACTCGAAGTACGCGTTGACAACGAGCCGGCTATAGCAATGTATACCAGGTTCGGCTTTGAGCGATTAGGATTGCGCAAACGCTACTATCAGCCAGAGGGAATCGACGCCTACACGATGGCACTTCAACTCAGCGACTAGACAACTGAACGAGAGTGGTAACTTGCTACCACAACTGCCGGGTGAAGAGCGAGATGATCGTTTTGTATGATGAAGAAAGAGGATTCGATAATGAGTGCACCAGTAGTTCTAGGTATTGAATCAACCTGCGATGAAACCGCAGCCGCTGTCGTATGCGGTCATAGCCTCATTTCCAACGTCGTAGCGTCCTCTATGAACGAGCACGCCCGATACGGGGGAGTTATCCCAGAAATCGCCTCAAGGGCCCATGCTGAGGCTTTCGTGCCGGTAGTCTCGCAGGCGCTCGCCGATGCCAACATGGATATAGCAGACGTTGATGCTATTGCCGTTTCGGCTGGCCCCGGTCTGGCTGGCTGCCTGGCGGTAGGCGTTTCGGGAGCTAAGTCCTTGGCCTTGGCGGCCAACAAGCCCATATATGGCATCAACCACGTTATCGGTCACATCGCCGTTACTCAGCTCCAGTTCGGCGCCTTCCCGCAAGATACTTTGGCGCTCATCGTCTCTGGAGGCCACACGTCTTTGCTGCACGTGCAAGATGTGGCCCGCAAGATCGATGTTGTCGGCACAACTTTAGACGATGCAGCAGGGGAGTGCTTCGATAAAATCGCGCGCATTCTCGGCTTCCCCTACCCGGGCGGTCCTCATATTGATAAACACGCTCAGGCCGGAGACCCTCACGCTATTCGTGTGCCGCAAGGGCTGACTCAGGGCAAGGCGGGGGCCCAGCATCCTTACGACTTCAGCTTCTCAGGAGTCAAGACTGCGGTAGCTCGCTGGGTTGAGGGGTTGCAGGCTCAGGGCCAGCCCGTTCCTGTTGATGATGTCTGCGCATCCTTGGCTGATTCGGTTGCCTCAGTTCTGACTAATAAGGCTATGGCGGCATGTGATTTATACGGTTCAAGCACTCTGATTGTGGGCGGCGGCTTTACGGCCAACTCTCAGCTGCGCGACAAGCTAGTCGCTACGGGCAAGGAGCGCGGAATCGAAGTGCGCATACCCCAGCGCCAACTCTGCACCGACAATGGCGCAATGGTAGCTATGCTGGGCTCCAACCTAGTAGAGGCAGGAGTGCGCCCCTCAGCCCTAGACTTCCCCATCAACTCCGCCATGCCACTCTCCCAGATATGCATGTAATACTGTTATTATTTGCTTCCTATATTTCTTGGTAATATCAACGTTTTCCTTAAGTTTCATGAGTGTTTGTAATTCACTACAGAAGATGAGTTGTTAAAAAGAGCTTTATAGTATAAAGTACTTTAGTGAGGGGTATAAAGTGTAACGTTTCTTACAAACGACAAGAGAAGGGAACTCGCATAATGGCGCATCATGAACAGGCAGCACAAACAAGCAATATACTTGCAGACTCGGAGGCTATCGAAGATCCACGGGCTGCCGTGGAACTAATCCGGGCGGACAATACGAGGGTCAGCGCCATGTTTGCAACTGGCACACAGGCCATATACGTGGTTTGGGGGTTAGTTTGGCTTATTGGCTACGCTATCCTAGCGATGTCATCTTGGCAGCAGGGGGAGCCTCAAATGTGGGCATATCTTGTATATGCTTCTGCCTTATTGTGTGGCGTGCTCTTCTCTACCATTTTTGGCATTCGCTCTAGCTCCGGTTGGAGAGGCCAATCTCGGATTAAAGGTGCTGTATACGGATGGTCATGGCTGATCGCTTTCGGGGTTGGTATGACCATTTGCACACAGATGGTGTATCAGTTTAATATCTCCGACGCTCAAGCCGGGCGAGTATATAACTGCGTCGCAGCTTTTATTGTGGGGTTGGAATATATTATGGGCAGTGTGCTGACTGATTTTGATTTGCCTGCTTTCCTTGGCGGTGTCTTTATGCTTCTGCTCAGTGTTTGCATGATACAAGCAACGAGCGGCCGGGGCTATGTCCTCATGGCTGCGCTAGGTGGAGGCTCCTTCCTATTTTTGGCTATGATTACGTATTTGAGTACTAGAAGTTATCGGCAGGCTATGGGGCGTGGAGGTCTGAAATCATGAGCGTGGAACTCGATCCGGTTATCCATGCCACTTCGCGCTTGCGTATCATGACCGTACTAGCTCGCATAGGCTTGGGTGAAGAAATATCTTTTGAGAAATTACGGCAGCTGCTCGATATGACCGCTGGCAACCTTTCTGTGCACTCTGGAAAGTTGGAGCAAGCTGGATACGTAAGTATTAGTAAGACCTTCGAGGGGCGTAAGCCTGCGACCTATCTTACTATTACTGATCAGGGCAGGGCTGCATATCGTAGTTATCTTTCGAATTTGCAAACCCTGCTAGAGGGGGATGAAAATAATGTCTAGCCTTAGCGTTGTTGGCTGCAATAAGGTTACTCGACACGCCAAGTTGCATACATGGTAGGCGCACGCTAACATATATAAATTGTGTTCAGTTGTTACTGACGCGCTGAATTCCCGCGTAGCTCAGTTGGCAGAGCGTTCGACTGTTAATCGAAATGTCGCTGGTTCAAGCCCAGCCGCGGGAGCCACAAATCCAGTACCGTGAGGTGCTGGATTTTTTGTATTATACTCTTCTAATCCAAGATGTGACTTCTATCACTTACCAGATGAAAATTGGGATTTTTAAGGCAAATTGTAATAGGCTCAGTACAGGGCATAGACGTCGTTGAAGATGACGGCTCACGGGCAATAGAGCAGACTGCTATGAAGAGTCTGCCCCCGTTTAGGAGGTAATAGATGGTAAATGCAACAGGTTCCGTAAGTAAAATCAATGCAGGCGATGCAGTTTTGCGCGTACTCGAGCAGTGGGGAGTGCCTCGAATCTATGGCATGCCTGGCGGTTCATTTGATTCGATGATGAATGCAATCCACGACGAGCGCGACCGTATTGACTTTATCCAAGTTCGCCACGAAGAAGGTGGCGCCCTTGCTGCAAGCGCAGAAGCCAAGCTAACCGGCCGTATTGGTGTCTGCTTCGGCTCCTCCGGCCCCGGCGCAGTCCACTTGCTCAATGGCTTGTACGACGCCCGTGAAGACGGTGTGCCATTGCTGGCTTTGGTGGGCGAAGTGCCTCAGCAGTACATGAACATTGACTACTTCCAAGCTATGGACGAGGAGCCCATGTTTGCAGATGTGGCCGTGTACAACCGCACTGCCACGAGCGCTCAGGGACTGCCCGCTTTGGTAGACGAGGCCATCCGCCGAGCGTACAAGTACAACGGTGTTGCTGTTATCACTATCCCTAAAGACTTGGCTTGGGCCGAAATTGATGACCTTCCAGTGGCTACGGCTAAGAACTTCCGCAAGCCGATGCCCATTCCTCCTCACCAGGATTTAATTGAGGAAGCAGTCAAGCTGCTTGAATCGGCAAAGGCACCGCTGCTCTACTTCGGTATGGGCGCCCGCGATACTCACGACGAGCTCATAGAGATGTCGAATACCTTCAAGATGCCGTTGACTTCTACCTTCCCAGCTAAGGGCATTGTAGAAGATGATTTTCCTGCATACTTACAGTCAGCCGGCCGCGTGGCTACCAAGACAGCTACCGAAGCTCAGTACCAGTGCGATGTCATGCTCTGGGTGGGCTCAGACAATCCCTTCGGTTCGCAGTTTGTAGCTCCGTATACCAAGGTCATTCAGATTGATAATGACGGCGCCAAGTTGGGCAAGCGATTCCAACCGGAGGTTTCGGTAGCTATTCAGGCCGATGCCAAGTTGGCTTTGCGCGCTATCCTCGATGCTGGTCATGAACAAGAGTCTAAGCCTTACTACCGCGCCTGCATCAAGAGCAAGCAAAACTGGCAGGAGTGGATTGATTCCTTCAATGAAGACGAGAGTACGCCTCTGCGCCCCGAACCTATCTTCCACATCCTCAACGAGCAGCTTGACGACAATGATGTACTGATTCCAGACGTGGGCAATGTGGACATCAACTTCCTGCGCTTGGCTAAGATTAAGCCCAGCAACAAGTGGTGCGTCTCGGGCAAGCATGCAACGATGGGCTTCGCGGTTCCCGCTGCTTTAGCGGCCAAGCTGGAATACCCGGATTCTACCGTGTACTCCTTGAGCGGTGACGGCGGGTTTGCCATGCTTAGCGAGGAGATTCTGGCCCAGCTCAAGTACCATGCACCAGTGATCAACGTTGTCTTCTCCAACGAAACTCTCGGTTTCATTGAGGCTGAGCAGCTCGACGATTCCCATCAGCCGCTTTCGGGCGTTGACCTTCCCGACACTGACTGGGCCAAGGTGGCCGAAGGCTACGGAGCTGTGGGCTTTACCGTGCGTACGCTTGACGATGCGCGCAAGGCTTTCGCAGAGGCCAAAAAGGCTGATAGGGCTTCGGTAATCGACGTTAAGCTCACTCACGAACGCCCGCTCGACACCCGTTACATGCGCTTTGCGGAGACCTGCAAGGATCCCGAACAAGTCAAGGAGTTCCAAGACCGCTTGCAGGCAGGCTCTTTGAAATCGCTGAGCTATTGGATTGCTCAGGAAAGCAAATAGGCTCGTTGGCGTCTAATATTAGAGTAATAGTTAAGTCATAGCACTGAGCCGGTTGGCACGCATATAGAAGCGTATCAACCGGCTTTTTTGCATGCCATTGTGCATAAGTCCCACATTCGACCACATTGACTCTTTGAATATGCTTTTGCGGTCGATACGGCGCAAGATGGGGCATATCAGCATCCAATTCGCGGCATAGGAGGCAAGCATGAATGGCGAGTTTGACCAGAGGAAGCGGCGTAAATGCCAGGAGCTCAAGGAAGAGTACCAAAGCGAGTGTGAAAATTATCATCGCTTAGGATTCTTGCTGTGCTTCTTGCTGGTTATTCTATTTTTACTGCCTGTTCACTCTGCGCAAGCTAATATGGCGAGCCTTGCGGGGGCATCGCCACAAGACTTAGACCAGTCCGGTTCTGCTTCGTGCACACCTGCTTGGAGCTGGCCCGTACTTTCGGAACAAGGCAGCTCTCCCGATCTTATAAGCGGTTTTCGCAACCCACCTCAGCCGTGGATACCTGGACATAGGGGAGTAGATTTTCACGCCAACCCTGGGCAGCCGATTATTGCTCCTCATGCTGGCAGGCTGTCTTTTGCTGGCAAGGTTGGTGGTAAGGATGTAGTCAGCATGCAAATTGGCAAGTACACTACGACATTTGAGCCAGCGGTGAGTATGCAGCCGGTCGGAAGTCAAGTGCAGCGCGGAGAAGCAATAGCGACCGTGTCAGGGGTTTCCGACCATTGTGAGAATCAATGTTTACATTGGGGAGTGAAACTGGCAGCGCGTACCTACGTCAATCCTCTAAACCAAGTTCATCCCCACCGCATAGTACTCAAACCATAAAAGACGATTAGAGACCAGCATCGGCAGGCTTAACATAGCCGGTGTCAATGAGAGAGCTCTTCAAATTGCTGGCCGAAATTGCGATGAGTGGCTTACTGAGCGTGGTGATTTTACGGCCATGCAGTTCGCTTTCGCTAACATCTGCCTGTGCTTTGACGCTGCTACCTGCGTTAAGCTCTTGACAGCTCAGGGCCAGACTGTGTGCCAGTCCCTGCCGGTCCTCAATTCCCGTCATCCACTGGCGGCCGTCAACGATTTGCGGAAGAGTATCGGTGTAGGCACCGTATCCAGTCACAATAGGCCAATGCGTATAGGTCTGAGCTTTATTGTCGCTGTTAGCGCCAGTCTTGCCCTCTGCGCTCGGCGCTCCGGGCTCTGTATCGGCAGTTGTATCCGAATCCGCACTGTTTGACTGCGGTTGCGGCACCGGTCGGCGCTGTACATCTTTTTTGCCGGTCATACTGCTCACGATGCCGCTGATTGAAATCTCCGGATTAACATCTGCTGAGGAGCCAGTGTATCCCATATCGCCGAGGGCACCGACGACACCGGAAGCTATGAAATCGTTCATAGCAATGACGCCGTCAACACGGGGCAGTCCATTCTCTGAAGCGTCAGCCTTGCTGTAGCGCAACCGGCGAGTAAGTTCGTCGGAAGTGGCAGAAGTATTGTTGCCTGGGGCGAAGGTGAGCGTCTCCCAATCTTGCTCGCCGCTCTTGCTGCTGAGCAGTCCGGAGGGGCTGAGCGCGCGCCCATCAAGGAAGTATGGAGCCAGCACTTGCCAGATTCCCTTAAAGGCTGACTGTGCAAAATCGTCGTGGATGCTTTCTGCATTGTCGTCTTGTGTTTGGTCAGAAGAGTGTTCTTTGGGCAGGAGTACTTCGATATAGCGCGGATTGGCCTTGCTGGCCTTGTCGAGTTCTAACTTATTGACTACTTGCTGGGCCTGCATGCGGCCAATCTGCTCAGCATTCGACATGTCAACAAATAAGTCTGGCTGTAGATCGCTTATATCGTTGGAGAGAATGACGACATGCATACCGCTTTCTTTCGCCAATTGTAAAGACGACACTAAGCGTTGATAAGAGTGGGTTTGGTCGTTGGAATCTTCTCGGTCAGAACTTTCCTCACCCAAGTTGCGTGCATTCTTGCTATCGGCACTATCGGAGGCGCTACTGTCGGCAGAGGGTGAACTGTCGGACTGGGGCTGTTGCATAACATGGCCTACATAGTCACCATACTGGCGGGTAAGTGACTGCGATTGAGCTACTGGAGCTACTACCAAAGTTGTAGGAGTTTGGGGCTGTTCGCCTTTCTCGGTTTGCTTGGGCTTGAGTTCGGAGACGACGTAGTCCTGCACTGCTTGGCTCTGCTTATCGAGGCTTTTATCAGTGGTGCTAGAGATGTTCTTCTTCGTGAAGCCTTGTTGTATCAAAGCCTGTTCGAGCTCTGGTATAAAAACCGCCCACTTATTGATGGGCGTGTGCTGAGAGATCGTAATGCCATCAGCTGGAGTAAAAATAGCAACTTTACCGGTTACTACCTGGGCTGGAGCCGCGGGACTGGTGCTAGGAGCTGTAGGCTGACTGGACTGAGCAGGGGAGCAGCCTGCAAGTGCTAAGGTCACAACAAGAATCACTCCCACCGCTATCTGTCGGGCAGGCATCCACTTGTTCAGCTTCACTTATCGCTCCTCTTTGCTGTGTAAGCTCTGCGGTCTGTTCAACGCGCTGGCAAGCTTTCATTGTAGAGCTTTGCGTGCACATATACACAGACAGGTTACGACAAGTATGCCAAAAATTGGCCTTGATTGATACTGAAAGGAAGCATAAAGCCAGCTTAATGTTTCTAGAGCGAGACTATGGAGGTATAGTGGTGGGCCAATCAACAGCATTTCAGCCTACGTTATTCGACGGTTTAGAAAGAGGATATCAACCATCGCCTCATGCTGAGAGCAAACAACTTACAGCCTGGTCCTCTTCGTCTGTGGTAAGCCGAGAGACCACTATTCCGCTAGGAATGAGTAATTGGCGGGTGCCTGTCCACTATGTTGATACGAGTTTAGTGTTCAGTGAAGCTAGCGAAGAAGAGGTCAATAGTCAGGCCAGCTATGTGTGTTCACTCTCTTGCAAAGCCTTTGACATTATTCGCGGGCATTTCCCCCTTCAAAGTCTG
Source organism: Bombiscardovia apis (assembly GCF_033095945.1). NCBI lineage: Bacteria > Bacillati > Actinomycetota > Actinomycetes > Bifidobacteriales > Bifidobacteriaceae > Bombiscardovia > Bombiscardovia apis. The sequence goes on from NZ_AP026800.1 coordinate 950,856, forward strand.
CAAGGCCAATTAACCCCGGTGTGTTTGGAGCGCTTGGGCGTTTTTGCTCAGATTCTCAGCTCAGCCCCTATTGGTGTTCTCAAACAGCCGGATGCAAGCCTGTCTTACCCTCCGGTGGTACCTACCAAAGTCGAATTGTATGTACTTAACGCCTGCACGATGGAAGCTCTAGTGTTTTTGGTTGTGATGGGGCAGAGCTACCAAGCTAATCTACGTTTGGAACTTTGGGGCACCCGTTGGCTGTGTACACTCCTTGATTTGGGCTAGAACATGCCATTGACTGGCCCAGCTCATATAGTTAGAGTATGTTGCGTGAATACACAGTCGAGAACATGCACCCGACGACCGATACAGACACTATCTACTCCTTGTTGGCTAACCGCACCGAGCGCGATCCTCAAGATTTGATCGCCCAGTGGATGGATCCAACAACAAAGTCTTGGCATGATGTCAGCGCTGGGCAGATGCTTGAGCGTGTGCGCCAGGTTGCTAAGGGCTTGATGGCTTTGGGCGTGCGTAAGGGCAGTATGGTGGTTATCTATTCGGCCACCTGCTACGACTGGGGTGTCACTGACTTTGCTTGCGCTGCCTTGGGTGCCGTGTCAGTGCCTATTTACGAGACTGATTCCAGCAAGCAGGCCGAGACCATTGTCGAAGATGTCAACTGCGTTATTGCTTTCGCTGGCGATGCCGAGCATGCACAAACTCTTGAACAAATTCGCGAGAAGCACTCAGACATCAAGTATGTCTTTAACTTCGAGGCCGAGGGTCTGAACGCAGTATGTGATTTCGGGCAAGCTATTAGTGACGAAGAGCTTGATGAGGCCATAAGCCAAGTTAGCGCCGACGATCTAGCTACAATCGTATACACGTCTGGTTCTACCGGCAAACCCAAGGGCGTGATGCTTTCCAGCCGCAACTTTACTCATATTGTGTTCGCTGGCTGGGAGGTGCTCTACCATATGCTGGCAGCCCCGACTCGCCTTATGCTCTTCCTTCCCTTGGCTCATTGCTTTGCTCGCTACATCCAATATGTGGCGATTGGAGCCCAGGGTGTGGTTGGTTACGTTTCTAGTACCAAGCATCTCTTGGCAGACTTGCGCTCTTTCAAACCCACCTACCTGCTGGCTGTGCCGCGCGTATTTGAAAAGGTTTACAATGCTGCTTCGCAGAAGGCCGGAGCTGGAGTTTCGGGCCGTGTATTCGCAGGTGCTTACCAGCATTTTGTCCAGTGGTCCATCGACGAGCAGGAGGGCCGTGGGCATTCGCTAGCCGCTCGTATGAAGCACTCATTCTATATGAACGCAGTTGGTAAGACCGTTCAGTCCGCACTGGGCAACAACTTGAGCTTCTTGGCTTGCGGCGGCGCTCCTATGAACGCTGAATTGGCTCACTTCTTCAACGGTATCGATGGCATTACGTTCATTCAGGGTTATGGCATGACCGAAACCGCTGCTCCCTGCTGCGTGAACTTTGAAGACGCTAACGAAGTTGGCTCCGTAGGTCGCCCCGGCCCCGGCATCACTGTTCGCCTCAGCGATGACGACGAACTTCTTGTCAAGAGCCCCAGTGTTTTCATGGGCTATTTTAAGAACAAAGAACTCGATGCTACTGTTCTTGACAAAGATGGCTGGTTGCATACCGGCGATTTGGCGCGGATTGACGACAATGGTTTTGTATTTATCACCGGGCGTAAAAAAGACATCATCATCACTGCCGGCGGCAAGAACGTCTCTCCAGCGCCGATGGAAGAGACCATCAGTACTTGCCCTATCGTTTCTCAGACAGTAGTAGTGGGAGACGGCAGGCCATTTATCGGCGCTCTGGTGACTTTAGATGAAGAGATGCTCGGCTCTTGGCTCAGTGCTCAGCACCTCGATACGAGCATGTCTATCGAACAGGCGGCCCAGAATGATGCGGTGCGTGCTTTCGTCCAGCAGTATGTAGATTCGGCCAATAGCGATGTATCTCGGGCAGAGTCAGTGCGCAAGTTCATCATCTTAGACCGTGATTTCAATGAAGCTGATGGCACGTTGACACCTAGCATGAAGGTGGTGCGCCCCAAGGTTATCGACAAGTATGCAGACTTGATTGATCACGTCTTGTATGCCCCCAAGCCTAGCGGCCTCAAGCCTGCTGCCGGTGGGGTTAAGTTGCGGGTAAAGACTCCCGAGTCAGTTGCCCCATACTTAGACAAAGCCAAGTCGAGTGTCAGCGATTCTTTGGCTAGCGTCTCTGAAAAGTTGCGAGAGGCCAAGCTGAGTGATCAAGAGCGCGAGAATGACTCAACGCAAGACGACGATCAGCTAGACCAGACAGATGACAAGAGCGAAGGCAAGGAGTAAGCAGGCGTGGCGATTCGTCAAATACGTGTAGTTCCTGATCCAGTTTTACGAACCCCTTGTGATCCCGTTCGCGACATAACCCCAGCTGTGCGCCAACTCATTACCGACTTGTTGGAAACGGTTGACGATCCAGGCAGGGCTGGTTTGTCTGCAAATCAAATAGGAGTCAGCCTGCGAGCTTTTTCCTACAATATTGGTGGCAAACTCGGCTATGTGATTAACCCAGTGCTGGTCGAGACTTCCGGCGAGCAATACAGCGAAGAAGGGTGCTTGTCTGTACCTAACCAGTGGTATCCCACTCGTCGGGCCGAATATGCCAAGGTGCGAGGCATTAACTTAGAGGGTCAGGAGATTACCCTAGAAGGCAAGGGCCTTATGGGGCGCATGCTCCAGCATGAATGCGACCATTTGGATGGCCATGTGTACTTGGACCGTTTGGAAAAAGATGTACGTAAGCAGGCTATGCGGCAGTTGAGGGCACAGCACTAACAGTATCTTTAATAAGGTCCGCTCATTTTCTCGCAGCTCACTATCTATGCTGCAAGAAAATGAGCGGACCTTATGCTATTGTCATTCATGCATGCCATATATGTCTTTCGAGCTGTCACGGGTAAGAGAGGCGAGCAGTACCTAACTTAACCCGGCATGCAAATACGCGTCATGTCCGCGATGCTCTGTGTCGGTCGGCTTCACTTGAAGCTGTATGCAGGTGCACATGACCAGGCAATAACCGACAAGAAAGGTAAGTACTATGGCACAGATTACGATGAGCGAGATGCTGAAGGCTGGCGTCCACTTCGGTCACCAGACCCGCCGCTGGAACCCCAAGATGAAGCAATACATCTTGATGGAGCGCAACGGCATCCACATTATTGATCTGTTCAAGAGCCTCGGGATGATTGACCAGGCCTATGACTTCATCAAGCAGACGGTAGCCCACAACGGCACTATTCTCTTCGTTGGTACGAAGAAGCAGGCCCAGGAAGCTATCAAGACGCAGGCTACCCGTGTCAATATGCCCTACGTGTGCGAGCGTTGGTTGGGCGGTATGCTCACCAACTTCCAGACCGTGACCAAGCGCGTTGACCGTCTCAAAGAGCTCGAAGAGATGGACTTCTCCGATGTTCGCGGTTCCGGGTACACCAAGAAGGAGCTCCTGCTCCTGAGCCGTGAAAAGGACAAGTTGGAGCGTCAGCTTGGCGGTATTCGCAACATGAACCGCACCCCTTCGGCTCTGTTCGTGGTTGACATCAACAAAGAAGCTTTGGCAGTAGAAGAAGCACGCAAGTTGCAGATTCCTGTTATCGCCTTGGTTGATACCAACACCGATCCTGAGAAGGTTACCTATCCAATCCCAGCCAACGACGACGCTATTCGCGGCGTTGACCTGCTCACTAGCCTGATGGCTGATGCAGTGGCAGAAGGTCTGCTGGAGCGCTCCAACAAGGCTGTTAAGGCCGAGGAGACCGGCGACCAGCCGATGGCTGAGTGGGAGAAGGACCTCCTGGCTCAGAAGGACGAGAGCGCTTCCCAGAGCGGCGCTGAGTCCACTGAGGCTAGCAAGGAAGCAGCTCCTGCTGAACAGGCTCAGCAGAGCGAAGCCAAGTAAGGTTGAGATGTCTCTGGGGGCGGAAATCTCCGCCCCCAGTTGCTAATTAGAGGAGATAAGATGGCAACAATCACTGCTGCACTTATTAAGGAGCTGCGCGACCAGACCGGTGCCGGCATGATGGATGTAAAAAAGGCACTCACCGAGGCTGACGGCGACATCGAGCGCGCCAAGGAGATCATCCGTACCACTGGTATTCAGGCTGCTGGTGCCCGCGAGGGCCGTAAGGCTCAAGAAGGCCTCATCGCTTCTACTGTTGTAGAGGGTGGCGCTGGCCAGATTGGCTACGCCGTAGAGCTGAATTCCGAGACCGATTTCGTTGCTAAGACCCCTCAGTTCGTAGAGCTGGGCGAGGAAGTAGTAGCCGACGTTGCTAAGGCCGGTGCTACAACTGCTGAGGAAGCTGAGCAAGCTCAGTCTAAGGCTGGCACTGTGCACGAGACCGTCGAAGAAGCTGCTGCTCTCTTCCACGAGCACGTGAAGGTAGGCCAGTTCGCTAAGGTTGAAGGCCCTTGCGTAGAGGTGTACGCTCACCGCAAGTCCGTGGAGATGCCTCCGTCGATCGTTGCTGTTGTAGCAACTGATGAGGCTGGTGCTTCCGTAGCTCACGAGGCTGCTCTGCAGATTTCTGCTATGGGTCCCCAGTGGCTCAAGCGCGAAGATGTTCCTGCTGAGGTAGTCGAGTCCGAGCGTCGTGTGGCTACTGAAAAGTCACAAGCTGAGGGCAAGCCCGAGCAGATTATCCCCAAGATTGTGGAAGGCCGCATGAACGCTTTCTACAAGGAGAACGTCTTGCTCGAACAGCAGTACGTCAAGGATCCGTCCAAGACTGTAGGCGACCTCTTCAAGCAGGCTGGCGGCCAGATTCTGGCTTTCGCTCGTCTCGAGGTCGGCAAGGGCGAAGAGTAAATAACTACTTTTGCTCATAACTAGGGCCGCTTTTCCTGTACGGGGAAAGCGGCCCTAGTACGTTTTATGCGCAGGGCTTTCTTGTCTCAGTTCGAGGTTAGTCTGGTCTTTGGGTTGCTGTGAGTAGTAGCGCTTCCCGCCCTAGGTAAGAAAGGCATCTAATGACCTGCTCTGAGGTACGTGACGATCAACCTAATACACCGCGTAGAGTATTGCTGAAACTCTCAGGAGAAGCCTTTGGAGGCGGTGCTGTCGGTATTGATGTCAAGGTGGTCCAGCGTATTGCTCAAGAAATTGTAGTTGCCGTACAAAATGGTGTACAGGTGGCTATCGTGGTCGGCGGCGGTAATTTCTTCAGAGGAGCGGAGCTGAGCCAAGCTGGAATTGAGCGTTCTCGTGGCGATTACATGGGTATGTTGGGCACCGTTATGAACTGCCTAGCACTGCAAGACTTTCTCGAACAGGCTGGCCAAGCTACCCGCGTTCAAACTGCTATCACTATGGGCCAAGTAGCTGAGCCTTACATTCCATTGAAAGCCATTCGGCACTTGGAAAAGGGGAGAGTTGTTATTTTTGGCGCCGGCGCTGGTTTACCCTATTTTTCTACCGATACTGTTTCTATCCAGCGAGCACTAGAGATACACTGCGTAGAAGTCCTTATGGGTAAAAATGGTGTAGACGGTATTTACACCGCGGATCCGCGCAAAGATCCGCAGGCCTCTATGTTCACTCGCTTGAGCTACAACAGAGCCTTGGTCGACAATTTAGCTGTTATGGATGCTTCGGCTCTTTCTATGGCGAGAGACAACGCTATGCCCATCCGCGTGTTTGGACTTGAAGGCGCTGGAAACGTAACCCGTACCCTTCAGGGCGAAGAGTTAGGCACGGTGGTGTGCGCGCAAGAATCTGTTACCCGCTAAAGTCAGTAAAAGACAGTACATAAACGATAACAAGGAGTATTCTCATGGCAAGTGTAGTAGATCAAGCCAAAACGCAGATGGAAAAGACCTTAGAATCAACAAAGGAAAACTTTTCCGGTATTCGTACTGGTAGGGCTAACCCCTCATTTTTGAACGACATCGTAGTTGATTACTACGGCGCGCCAACCCCCATTAAGGCACTGGCTTCTATCTCAGTGCCGGAACCGCGTACTTTGGCTGTTACCCCCTTCGATATTTCTCAAGCGGCAGCAGTGGAAAAAGCGATTCGCGACTCAGACTTGGGGGTCAACCCCAGTCGTGACGGTAATGTCATTCGTGTCACTATGCCTGAGCTTACTGAGGAGCGGCGCAAGGATTACGTTAAACTCGCCAAGACCAAGGCTGAAGACGGTAAGGTGGCCCTGCGCAACATTCGTCGTAAGACTAAGGAAGGTATTGAGGCGAACGTCAAAGACGGCGAACTCAGCGAAGATGAGGGTGATCGTTTGCAGAAGGATTTGGATGCACTCACCAAACAAATGAGTACTCAAATTGACCAGTTGCTTGAGAGCAAACAAAAGGAAATTCTCGAAGTCTGATTTTGTCTTCACCCACGGGGTGTAACGCCGCAGATGATTACAGAGGAGACCATGAAGCAGCCGCAGCAAGACCAGACTAGTCCAACGCTTGATACCATCAACACACGCACCGGGCGTAACATGCCTCAGGCAATTGCTACTGGAGTTCTGCTGGTGGTGGTGATTTTGGGCTGCCTGTTGGTTAAACCTGATGCATTTATGCTGCTTATTGTCTGCTTTATGTCTCTGGGGTTGTGGGAGCTTAGGGTCGATTTTGCTACAGCAGGCTTAGATATTCCGATACTAGCTTTATGGGTGTGTTCGGCAGGCACAATATTGGCCATGTTTTATGGACGAGATCACGTGTTATGGATGGTAGCTGGTGTCTTCCTTACAGCTGTAATTGTTACTATCTGCGCGAGTTTCCAACATAGAGGCAGTAGACGGTTGGAACGCGCTGTAGCAAGCAAACTCAATTTTGCTGATAGTCTTCCCAACCAGAGTGAATCCGGCAGCATCACCGAGGGTAATCCTCCTGTAGTGCGTGTGAACAGCCGCTATGCTAATGTGTCTGTTTCCTTGCTGACGGTTGTGTACATCACTTTTTTGGCTAACTTGATAGTTTTGCCTACGACGTTTGGCGGTCATCCAGTTGCACACGGCCTTATTTCTGTGTTTTTGCCAGCGGTAAGCGATATTGGTGGGCTTGCTTTCGGAGCTTGGCTGGGTAAGCACAAGCTCTCACCTCGTATCTCTCCTAAAAAGTCAGTGGAAGGCCTTTTGGGTTCGATGGGTTTGTGCATCATTGCTGCTGGAGCTATTTTTGCTTGCACATATCCACGTCAGGAGTGGGCACAGATTTGGTGGGTGGCAGTGCTGCTCGGCGCTATGGTAGGAATTACCGGTACTTTTGGAGATTTATCAGCCTCGCTCATTAAACGAGATTTAGGTATTAAAGACATGGGGCACTTGTTGAAGGGCCACGGGGGAGTACTCGACAGAGTTGATTCCATCCTGATGTCAGCTCCCTTCATTGCAGGGCTTTTGTGGGTCACCGGTTTGTGAGACGCACACTAGCAAAAGTGAAAACACAATAACGTAATACCACCCACAGTTGCAGCAGAAAGAGAGCGCATGTCGGCAGCCGATCTTGTAGAACAACCAGAAACCGGGATCACTCCGGGAGTTGAAAAGGGTGGTTTCCGTGATGTTTTAGCACCTGATCATGCTCGCAGAGGCAAACCACCCCTGCACTTCGTTGATATGAGTCATGCTGAGCGCATCACCAGCGTTCAAGCCTTAGGTCTGCCTAAGTTCCGTGTACAGCAGTTGGCTAATCATTATTTCAACCACCTCAGCACTGATTCTCGTACCTACAGCGATTTCCCTGCTGCTAAGCGTGAAGAAGCTGCGCAACAATTTTTCCCTAACCTCATTACCGAGGTGACTCGTCAGGTAGCCGATAACGGCACTACGATAAAAACTTTATGGGAGCTCTTCGACGGGTCTCGTATTGAGTCGGTACTTATGCGTTACACGAAGCGTACCACTCTGTGCATTTCTAGTCAGGTTGGCTGTGGCATGGGTTGCCCCTTCTGCGCTACTGGGCAGCTCGGACTGACGAGAAACATGTCAACAGGCGAAATTCTGGAGCAGGTGCGCGCCGCTGCAGTCATGATGCGCGACGGGCAGGTGGCTGGTGGACCGGGAAGGCTTTCAAATGTGGTCTTCATGGGCATGGGTGAGCCGATGGGCAACTATAAGTCTGTCTTGGCGGCAGTGCGTCAGATGAGCGAGCTTCCTCCTGCCGGCTTTGGAATTTCTGCCCGAAGCATCACTATTTCCACTGTGGGAGTCGTTCCTGGTATCCGAAAGCTTACACAAGAGGGATTGCCGGTACGTCTGGCGGTCTCACTTCATGCTCCCAGCGACAAACTACGCGATGAACTGGTGCCTATGAACCGACGTTTCAATACCACTCAGGTGCTTGATGCAGCTCATGATTACTATTTGTCAAGTAAACGTAGAGTGAGTATTGAATATGCGCTCATGCGGGGTATCAATGACCAAGCTGAGCATGCCCAACTCCTAGCCAAGCGCCTCAATCATTATGGCGACAACTGGGTGCATGTGAACCCGATTCCGCTTAATCCCATTGAAGGATCTCGCTGGACGGCCTCAAAGCCCGAAGACGAGCAGCAATTCCTTGAGATTCTGCATCGAGCCGGTATCACCGCGACGCTGCGCGACACCCGCGGTTCCGACATTGATGGCGCCTGCGGTCAGCTGGCAGCGAAAATGACGAAGCAGGCTTAACGCGTTCGATGCGCGCAATCGTGTATTTGGCCGTATTATAGGAGCATGATGACCTACGCATACATACCCTCGCCACCGATTTCCACCTTCTCCATCGGTTCCTTCCCCATACACATCTACGCGCTCACGATGCTTGCAGCAATCGCCGTCGCAGCTTGGATGACTGCCGTGCGTTGGAAAAGGCAGGGGGGTAGTTACGAGCAAATTCTAGACATCACTATTTGCGCAGTGCCGGCGGGAATCATCGGAGCTAGGCTCTACCATGTTGCTACAACTCCTGAACGTTTCTTTGGGTCAAACGGCAATTTTTGGAACATTTTTAATCTGCGTCAAGGTGGCTTAGGTATTTGGGGCGCGGTACTTTTGGGTGGTCTTGCAGCATGGGCATGGTGCCGTCATAAGCATTACCCAGCAGCCATTCTCGGCGATGCTGTAGCCCCATCTTTACTCGTTGCTCAAGCAATTGGTCGCTTGGGAAATTGGTTTAATCAGGAGCTCTATGGTTCGCCCACTACCTTGCCTTGGGGGCTGAAACTCAACCAGACCGGTAGCGCACTTGGTGCCAAAGAGCAGTGCTACGATGGAGCAACTTGCCCAACGGGCACCCTTTTCCACCCAACTTTTTTGTATGAGATGATTTGGAATCTTATTGGTGCGGCTCTCCTAATTTGGCTGGGACGAAAGACAATCAACAAGCTCAAAGCTGGGTCGCTCTTTACTATATATATCATGTGGTACACAGCTGGTCGCACCTGGATTGAAGCCCTACGTATCGATTTCGCCCACGAGTTCTTGGGTGTGCGTATTAACGTGTGGGTTTCTATTATTGTCTTCCTTGTGGGAGCCTTCGCTTTTATCTTGGTCAACCGTTACGGCAAGAGCATTACCCTCCTATCCGAAAAGTTACGAACGATTACCGAACTCGAGCAGCGTCAGTCCGTCTCGCAGACCTCATAGAATGGAAGTTATGAATATTCAGATAGCACCAAGTATCCTGTCAGCCGACTTCGCCAACCTTGAGCGCGACCTGAACGCTATTTCCAGCGCAGACATGGTCCACGTTGACGTTATGGATCATCACTTTGTACCCAACCTTACCTTGGGCGAGCCTATCGTTAAGCGTATTTGCGAGGTGACTGATCTTCCGGTTGACGTCCATCTGATGATTGAAGATCCCGACCGCTGGGCGCCTGAATTCGCGAAGCTAGGTGTAGATTCGGTCACCTTCCACATGGGTGCCACACATGCCCCTGTACGCTTGGCCAGGCAGCTACGCGATATGGGTGTCAAGGCATCCTTTGCCGTGCGCCCTGCCGAGTCAGTAGAGCCTCTGTTCGACATTCTTGACGAGTTCGACATGGTGCTGGTCATGACGGTGGAGCCTGGCTTTGGCGGGCAAAAATTCCTTGATAACCAAATGGGTAAAGTACGCCGTCTGCGCGACCAAATCACAGCCCGTGGTCTAAATACGCGCATCCAGGTCGACGGTGGTGTCAGTGCCCAAACGGCTCACATCGTGGCCGAGGCTGGCGCAGATGTACTCGTCGCTGGATCTGCAGTGTATGGCGCAGATAATCCCAACCAGGCCATAGATGACATCCGTCAAGCTGCACAAGCAGCCTTCCGCGCTTAATCTGGCTGGTGAAGACGATGTTAAACCGACCACTTGCGAGACTGTTATGACTCACCCCATCATTGAGAGGTTTTCTCGCAGCAAGTACTCGCCTGACCCGCGAGATGTGATTTGGACAGTGCCCAATGTCATTTCCTTGCTGCGTATCCTCTCAATTCCGGTGATTGCCTATCTCGTGGCGCGTCGGCATTTGATTATTGCCTTAGTTGTCTTGCTTATTTCAGCGATTTCTGACGGCGTAGACGGCATTATCGCACGCAGATTCAACCAAGTCTCTAAGCTGGGGCAGATACTCGACCCTATAGCCGACCGCCTGCTCATTTTGAGCAGTGTGCTAGCACTCAGCATTGCTAATATTCTTCCTTGGTGGCTCTTGGTCTTGGTTGGCTTACGTGATGTACTAATGGGTATCTTGGTGCTGTGTCTAGCCCAGCATGACTACGGACCGCTTCCCGTACACTTCGCTGGTAAAACTGGCACAGCTGTTCTTATGCTGGCGATTCCTGCTCTTATTCTGGCTGATGCTTGGCATTCGCCCTTCTTCCAGGTACTCCACTTGATTGCTTTAGGAGCTGTAATTTGGGGAGTGGGCTTGTACTGGCTAGCCGGGTGCTTCTATGCTCAGCAAGGCATCGCGCTCATGAGGCAGGATGCCCGCCAATGAGTGAATCCAGTCCGCAGCCAGGTTCGTTCCCCGTTCCGGTGGAGCGCGCTCTGATACATCGGCGGGCTGTCTTTTCAGAACATACTGCGGGTTTGGGCAGCCACTATGCTAAAGACGAGAATGAACAGGTGCATTCTTCTGGCCGCCGTAGACAGGTATACGACGAGTCCTTGCGACTAATCGACGACCTTACGAATCGTCCAGTTGATCCCCTCTTCGAAGATGCTAGACTGATTCCTCACAGCCAGCGTTCGGCTCTTGCTGTTTGGACCAACCGTATCATTGTCTTTGTAATCTGCGTGGCTGTGGGGCTAGGCGTGGCATCAATTGTTCAGGTCCTCCACAAAGATCCACGGCAGAAGGTGCGTGAAAAGCTGATTGCGCAAATACAGACCACCAATCAGCGCTCAGACAGTTTACAAGGTCAAGTCAGTCAACTCCACGGAGAGATTGACCGGCTCACCGACCAAGTTGGTGCCAATACTGCCGGGAAAAATGCCTCTGACAACGACATTTTGAACGGCACGGTGGCCGTCCACGGACCCGGTATCAAGCTTACGATAACCAACCCAATTGTGAGCAAAGAAAGCAAAGATAAGAGCGAGCAATCTCGGGTAATTACTGACTCCGACTTGCAATGGTTTACGACTCAGCTGTGGTCAGCGGGTGCTGAAGCTATATCGATCAATGGAAAACGTATTGGTACTCAGACTTCAATTCGGCTGGCAGGGCAAACTGTTCTTGTAGGGACAGACTCGGTTCAAAGCCCTTATCAGATTGAAGCAATTGGAGACAGACAGCGCTTGAGCGATCATTTTGCCCAAGCTGATCAGCGCGATTATCTCAAGCAGTTGCGCGGAGTCAACATCACCTTGCAGATTTCATCTGCCAAAGATATTACACTGAAAGCAGCGGGGAATTCAGATTTATCGTATGCGAAGAGGAGCAAGTAGGCATGGCGGCTATATTAGGGCTAATCGTTGGGGTTATCGCCGGCATTTTTCTCCAACCAGATATTCCGGTTGCTCTTCAGCCTTATCTACCAATCATGGTTGTCGCAGCTTTAGACGCGCTCTTGGGGGCTGCTCGTTCCTATTTTGAACGCTCATTTTCCGATCGCGTCTTTGTGATTTCTTTTTTCTCTAACGTCATTACTGCCACCCTTCTGGTTTTCTTAGGCAATCAGCTGGGTGTGGGGTCCCAGCTTTCAACGGCCGTGATCGTGGTCTTGGGCATCCGAATATTCTCAAACGTGTCCTCTCTGCGACGATTCATCTTTAAGGGCTGATGCCAATGCCTTGGATTAAGAAGTTACACACTGATGCCGGTGATGAGCCGGTTCGCATTCCTCCGAAGGCCAAAGGTCGCATTCACGGTGGGGGAGATGACACTACTACCGGCTCATTCCCTGTAGTTCGGCGTAAGCCCGGACATGTGCTGGACGCACGTTTTAGCAGGGTTAAGGTGCTCACCAGCTTGTTGGTTGCTTTCTTGACAGCTTTGCTGGGCTTTGGCTATATGGTGCAGGTCAACAATACCAAGTCCTCCTACGAAGGTTTGAGCGAGGAAGAACTGGTACGCTTACTTGATGAAACTAGCACTCAGGTAGATAAGCTCGAAGAGCGTAAAAGTCAGCTGAGTCAGCAGCTCAGTTCCATTAAATCTTCTGCTGATAAACAACAGGAGGCTGCGCGTATTGCCCAGCAGAATGAGCAGAGTTCAGGGATTTTAGCAGGCCATTTGCCAGCCAAGGGCAAGGGTGTCACTATTACTATCGATGAAAGCGGCGATAGAATTGACGCTGCTACCATGTTCACAGTTATCGAAGAGCTGAGAAACGCCGGAGCAGAGGTGATTGCCTGCAACGATGTTCGTGTAGTGACATCAACCTATGTTAAAGATACGAAACAAGGTATTGACTTAGACGGAAGTAAGCTTCATTCTCCCTACGAATTCAACGCAATCGGAGACCCGGATGCCCTCCAGAATGCAGTACAAATCGCCGGGGGAGTGGGTTCTCGAATCAAGGTTCAATTCCACGCTTCTGTATCAGTTCAGCAGTCAAACAGTGTCAAAATTGACCAGATTCGTCTTCCTCAGCACTATCAGTACGCACAGACTGTAGAATAGGGCTTATGACAGAACCGATTCCTACCGCAGGTGAAACGACCATCATTGGCATGCCTGCTTTGCATATACCTGTAACTGCTACTGGAGATCGCCCACTGACGCAAGACGATTTGGACACTATCTCAGGACTGGCGCCAGGAACAGCGCTTCTCATTTCAACTAGGGGAGCGGTTTCTGGCTCTCGCTACTTGCTTGACGAAGATGAAGTCAGCGTGGGCAGGGATCCACAAGCGGACATCTTGCTTGATGATTCGACTGTGTCTCGCACACACGCGCTTTTTACCCGCCAAGGTGAGAACTATAGTGTGCGGGATTCGGGAAGTCTAAATGGTACTTATGTCAATCGACAGCGTGTAGACGAAGCTGATTTGCACAACGGTGACGAGATTATGATAGGGAAGTTCCGGTTAGTGTATTTCAACAGCTCAGCCTTGGCCCAAGTCTCTTCAGAATAAACATTGTTGTAATTTCTCTGTTGTCATTTGTAGTCGTTTGACGAGGATTGTCGAGCCCAAAGCCTGACATACTGGAATAGTCGTACACTGAGTACTAGAACGAACATAACAGAGCAAGTTAGACACAGAAGGGAACACGTCGATGGCTCTATCAAGCTCTCAAGACCTGCATTCGTCATTGTCAGCCTTGGGGCAGGCTGCGCAAGACAAGAACTCACAATACGCAGTTCAAGGACAGCTATTCTCCATGTCGGGAGATGAAAAGGTCACTAGGGGATACCGCGGTTCGGTAGCCTCTGAAGTTGCTGGTATCACATACCGACAGCTCGATTATTGGGCTCGCAAACAGATCATGGAGCCGTCCATCACACAATCACACGGCTCTGGTTCACGGCGTCTGTATTCTTTTAAAGACATCGTTATTTTGGCTGTATTAAAGCATCTGCTAGATATCGGCGTAAACCTGCCTAATGCTACTGCGGCAGTTGATTTCTTGACGCAGAAGTCGGTTGCACAGTTGGAAACTGTGACTATCGTGTGCGATGGCGACCAGGTGATTGACTGTCAGAGTTCTGATCAGCTCTTTGAAATTATGACTTCGGGCAAGGCTGTTTTTGCTATGGCGGTGGCCAGCATTTGGCAGCAGGTCCAGATGGATTTGGCTGAGGAAGATTACGTGGATCTCGACGAAGAGTCTGAGTTCTGGGGTAAGCTGCGTCGACCGCTGGAGGAGATGGCGATTGAGCGCCTGCGTCAGCGTATTGAGCGTCAGCAGGTTGAACACCGTGAGTTTGCATCAATGCACTTCGCATAAGCATTTGGTTGAGCACAAAAGCGCACACGCATCTTGCGGTGCGCTTTTGCATATCTGGCGTAAGATTGTGCCGAGCTCATGTGTACAGGATTGATGGGGGTGGTGTTGTGCGCCAGACAAGGAATAGGGCTGCGCTTTGAATTAAAAGTAATTTGACATAACGTACATTATCGGCGTTTGTGGGTGTGGGAGAACTGCGAGACAATCTTGTAAAGTGACGTTCTTGGCTCAGACTACAGAAAAGCCACGATACAGAAAAGCCACGGTACTGAAGCTGTACAACTGTATCGTGGCTTATCGTGACCGCCGAGGTCTTACTACTTAAAGTAACACTGAACGGTATCAGACAATGCGCTGACCTGATCGATTACATGATAGCAACCGTGTTCAGATAGTTCTTTATCTTCTGCATAGCCCCAGCCGCAGCCTAAACAATCTAAACCGAGCGCTCGAGCTCCGTCAGCGTCCGTCCAGCGGTCGCCGACCATCAGAGCCCGATCTCCAGCTTGTGTATCGAATTCAAGCTGGTCAAAGCCATACTGGATGACCTGGTCTTTGTTGCTGCGGGATGAATCTCGACTGGCGCCGAAAATATCATCTACCAAGGATGCGATGCCGAAATGTTCGCACACAGGTACTGCTTGGTATTCCGGCTTGCAGGTTGCGATAGATAAGCGATAACCCGCCTCCCTCAATGTTCTCAGCTGTTCTGGTATGCCTTCGTAGACAGTACAGCACAGCCGTCCTGGCACCATTTGCCCTGGATGATTAGGATCGTCAAAGGCTGCAATATCGTTGTAATACTTGCGATAAATGTCAATACCAGGCTGAATGAGTGTTTCATCTACGCCATTGATTCGTAAAGATTCTGCTATGGAAGGTCCAATAAAGCGGTGTAAAGCAGCTTCCGAAGGCACAGTAAGATTCAGCTCTTCAAAAATCTTGCGCACACAGGCCAAAATACCCGGGTCCGAAGCTGTCAAGGTACCATCTAAATCGAGTAGAACAATCTTTCGACCTGTAGGATTCATAATTTGGGCTATTACCTTACTCGTAGTCTGGGAACCAACCCTCGCGGTGCATCTTCAAACGCTTGTCTAAGACGACTTTGAGGTCTTCTTCGCTGCGACGCTCCATCAGCATGTCCCAATGGGTACGCGTTGGCTTACCGGCGTGGGCTTGCTCAATTTCTTCTTCATCTTCACCTTCACGCACGGCAATCTGACCGCAGCGGCACTCCCATTCGTCTGGAACTTCTGCACCGTCTGCGAGTGGCAGAATGGTACGGTGGCCGTTCGGGCAGATATAAGCTACCTCCCGGCGAGGAGCAAAATCGACGTTCTCATCGGACTCCAGTGATTTTGCGCCAATACTCATACCGCGAAGACTGCGTTCAGCCATACTTCCTCCATGTCAACATCGTGCATCATGCAACTACTTCCAAGCTACAGAACAGCTAGGACCTTGATATTATTCCCAAGCATTATTTCAGTCTACGCCCGTATAAGCCACAATACCGCGATTAATTAAATCTACAGCCTGTCGTGCGCGTTGGGCAAGTTCTTTCGAATCATTGTCCAGATACGGTTCAATCTGGCCAATCTGGCGCAAAACATCAGTCAACCGTTTGGCATTGCGCACGAAGTCACCAGCGGTTAAATCCGTACCTGCCAAAACACGCGCTAGACTCTCTCCCCCCGCCCACTCGTACATGATCTCAGCCAAGCCGAAATCGAGTTCCGGTAATTCTCTAGAGAGTCCGGCCTCCTCGCAAGCTAAAGCCACATTTTTCCAGATACCTTGCATATCTTCCGTGGCCACTGCCATACCGTCTGCTGGTCTGCCGGGATAGGTGGCTGTTCGGGCGCTCACCCCTCCCCTACGCGACTCGTAAACCAATCCTGAGACGACTCCGCACAGCTCTTTCGGTTCCAAATGATCGAGGACGCCACTGCGCAAAGTTTGGGCCAATACCAAGTCTTGCTCGCTATAGATGCGGCGCAACAGTTGGCCGTTCTGCGTCAGGCGGTAGTCGTTGGTCCAGCTGAAATTGTCTTCTGTCCCAATGTGGTTTTCCACCTGTCGTAGATAACCTAAGCGTAGCAAAATCTGGCATATCCTATCGAACTGCCGGGCAACTGATCCAGTACGTGAAGCATACCTATCTTGGGCGAGTTCCAATTCATGTCGCTCACGAATCCACCTGCGCATCCACTTCATGTGGTCTTGCAAATGCGCACAATCGCGGCAGGGATGCTCCTGCTCAGACTCTTTCAGTTCCGCAATTTTGTGTTCGAGAGAGGCATAGGCGTCACGACGTTCGGTTTCAGAGCTGAACACCATGCGTTTCAATGACCGCCGGCCCTTCTTTTGGGTACACGACAGAGAGTCCCGTATCAAAGCGAATTGCGCGATATCACCCTTGCTGCAGTGAGCCGCCTGCTCATAGCCGTTCATAGCCTCTTGGAGGCGTGCGATCTGTCCTTCAAGCTCGGCAGCAGACTCATTAGCTTCCCACTGCGCAAAGGAGTGTGCCAGGGTATTACGAGCAGTTTCATAATCGCTTGAATTAAGTAAGTTCACCGCCATGTTGAAAGTCGGTCGGAAACTCGAATGCAGGGGGTAGACGCGCTTACTGGAAAGGGACGCCATCGTTTCTGGCCTGAAACCCTGATGGTCTACCACAATCGCGTGACCGATGGAGTCTATGCCACGCCGCCCGGCTCGCCCCGTCAGCTGGGTAAACTCCCCGGGAGTGAGCGGGACATGGCCAGTGCCATCGAACTTTTCTAGCTTTTCGACAACAACACATTTCGCTGGCATGTTGATACCTAGAGCCAAGGTTTCCGTGGCAAAAACGGCCTTGACAAGACCTAGCTCAAAGAGGTGTTCGACCACCTGCCGGAAAAGAGTAATAACTCCAGCATGGTGTGCCGCAAAGCCTTGTTCTAGCGCGAATCGGAACTGTGAATAGCCCAGAGCCTGCAAGTCGCTGTGACTGAGTTGGCCTTGGACCATGCCGTCCACAATGCGCCGAATCCGACGGGCTTCATCATCTGTAGTGAGCTGTAGACCAGCGTCGAGACACTGCTTTACAGCTTGGTCGCATCCTGTGCGGGAGAAAATGAAATAGATGCCAGGCAGCATACCCATATAGTCCAGTTCGTCAATGACGGCCCAACGTTTAGGAGTGTGCCTGTTGGGTTGACGAGTTCCCCCGCCATCGCGTCGATTGCCACGGTTAGGCCTGCGGCGCCCCGGACGATCTCGATTGATGCGACGTTGAGCGAAGGAATCGAGCTGGCTGAGTCGTGAAACAAGAAAAGGATTGATCTTAAGCGATTGCTTCTTAGCCTCGCTGGAATTATAAAGATCAATAACTTCTGGCTCAGTTTCAGCGTCTGTTTGAATAATAACGTGCTGTTCCAGAGGAACTGGTCGCTTCTCGGAAACAACCAGTTTAGTTTTGCCTCGTACCGAAGCTATCCAACGCGAAAAATCCTCCACATTCGACACAGTTGCTGATAAACCCACAATTTTGACCGAATCGGGCAAGTGAATAATCACTTCTTCCCACACAGGGCCTCGGAAACGATCGGCTAGATAGTGGACTTCGTCCAAAATGACATACCGTAGTGCGCTCAATGTTGTCGAGCGTTCGTAGAGCATGTTGCGCAACACTTCAGTGGTCATCACGATGATGTCAGCATCGGCGTTAATCGAGGTGTCTCCGGTAAGCAAGCCGACCTTGTGCTCACCATAGAGATTGACTAAGTCATGGTATTTTTGGTTACTCAACGCCTTAATTGGTGTGGTATAAAAAGCCTTAACATTCTGCTCTTGTGCTAGAAAGACAGCGAAATCGGCGATAATAGTTTTGCCAGCACCTGTCGGAGCAGCTACTAAAACGTTATTGCCTGCTTCAAGGTCGTCGATAGCAGTTAGCTGGAAACTGTCGAGTTCAAAAGGTAAACCTAGTTCAAATCGTCCAGCAGCTGTTCCGGTGTGCTGCTGCCTCATCCGGAAATTAGCGTAGCGCTGGGCTGCATTCTCATAATCTGCAGTTATCGTCTTCGTCTGTTCTCTCATGCTCTTCCTGGAGGATGTACCGCTAAAATGCTCAGTTTTTGGCTCCCGACGCAATGCGAAAGCGACGTAAATGGTGGATCTTTACAGCCGAAACAGGCAATTTCGGCTGTACGTACCCGGTGCAGAGTCGAAATTCTAAGAACCTCTACCCTACCAGTTCATTCGTTAAAGTGCGCCCAGTCGGCCCACTTCATCTCATGGCGCACCCGAGTTTGAGCTTTACGTTCGATTACTCGCTTATGCGCTTGGGCATATCTGTCTGAAGAGGCTGAAAGCGGCTGCGTAAAAGCAGGAGTTTCATCAGCTTGGGTCGGCTCCGTTTGCTGAGCAGCACTGAGTCGTTGCTGAATAGCGGCAGCGAGAGACGTGGCCACACGCGAGGCATCTCGTGCCCTACGGAAGACATACATAGCACCACAGACGAGCATGACTAGCATGAACACTACCAAGATTGGCCAAATCCAACCGGTCATTACTACCTCCTCACTGCAACGTAATTGGCATGTCCCCCGACTGTGGCCTTACGCTCCTTCTTCAGCGTTTTCTTTAATGATGCTGAGCTCTCGCTGAGCCCGTGCAAGAATCATTTTGCGCAAAGTTTCAGGAGCCACAGCGCTGATATGGCGGGCGTGAGCGATGCAGAATGCCACAAACCACGAGTCAGATGACATCGTAACGTGAACCTTCTGCCCCTCTCCGCAAGGCTCAACACTGGCTCCAGGAAGCGACTTGATGAACGGCAAGTCTGGAGTGTCAGTAATAAACACCGCCGCAGTACCGTAGTCAAAACTCCATTTGCGCAACTCACTCACCGGTACATCTGGAATATCGAGTTTGGTGCTGGGCGAGACAATATCGCCATGCTCAATACGAGATAGACGCAAAACCTGCCACTGACGGTCTCTACCAGTACCCTTCTTCAAATGCTGAGCTTTAGCCTTACCAGTCTTGGGATAGGCATCTTTCTCCGCACTTGTTCCCTTGGCAGCGTCACCGATGTCGGTCCACACTGCGGCATAATAGCGACCCTCGTCAACAAAAATCTTCGCCGGCGCAACTACCTTGCGCCGAGTGCGGCCAGCGCCGTCGGTGTATTCCATGTCGAGCAGAGATTCGGTGTTGATAGCACTCTTCACGACGGAAAAAATGGGAGGTTCTGTCTCATAACCAGTCAAAGACAGCCAAGGTGTATCTCCCGGACCTACGTGGCTACGTAAACGCTGGTAGAGCGTCTCAGCTTGCTCACGTGACTGTTCAGTCATGAGCGGCGAATGCGCAAGGTAATTGAGCGAAGCAGTAAGCATGCTCAGATACTGAGGAGAGATGCCAGCTAAACGCTCCAAGCCTAGCGAATTTGTGGCAGATACAATCCCAGATTCATCGAGCAAGGTCCAGTCAATATCGAAGAACTGGCTGCCAGCCATTTCGCCATCATCTGAGACCGTAGTCAACGTATTGATGTCTTTATGGATGATGTTCACAAACTTTTTGAGCTCATCGTCCGAGTGTGGCGTGCCAATGAAGCGTTCTGCCAGTTCAGCCAGGGAGAACTCCTCACCCAGATGCGCTGAAAGAAACAGCATTAAGCGCAACCTACGGTCTACCTCAGAGCCAGTTTGGAAAGCACTAGAGCTCTTACGAGGGTGCGGTTGATCCTGCTCTTCTTCGCTTATTTCTTTAACTTTGTTGTGTTCGAGTTCGGTTAGCTCAATGCGGCTAATAGTTGGAGACACGACTGTGGCCGCAGAAGCACTCATCGATTCGTCTGCCAGCTCGAAGTTAGCGGCCGCTTGCAGCCGACGGTGGAAAGCGTCTGCTGCTTCACGTGGGCTCACAATAGCAGAACCGGGATGCTCTAGGACGAACATGGCCAAATCGTCTGAATCGGTGTAAGCCACGTTGATATGCTCACCGTCGACGTCGATAGTAGCGGCAAAACGGCGCGAATCAATGACCTTTACCAATGAATCCGGCAACTGCTGAGTGCCCAAACCGGGCGCAATGGAGTCCAAACCAAGCCCCGGAATTGGCACCTGGGGTACGCGTGGCGTGGTGCGCGAAACCGGTCGAGCTGGTTGAGAGGCCTCTTGCGACATGGAAATAGAACGAGCTAGGTAGTTGGCCGCTGCCAGAATCGGTAAATCTTCCTGTTCGAAGTGCATGCGAATACGCGGTTCATCGCCCAATTGCAGTCGGTAGGAAGCAAAATCCTGACCTTCTGACTTAGAAGAATACTCAGGTTGGCGCGATTCAATAGCAATGCCCATGGCAGCTAGCTTGGCACGGTCGCGCTGGAACTGCTTAGCAAACGCAGCCTTGGCTGCCTGGTCAGCAAGCTCTCCATAGGAATCAGCGTAGGCTTTGACTCGCTGAGCAATCTGTCGAGAGGTAAGCCACTGGGGAAAAGCTGATGATAAAACGGCTAGGACATCTAATTCGTGCTTGCCCCATTTGTCCGAAAAGCGCCGCCTACCGTTCGTTCCCTCTGCCATCAGTCCTCGCGTATCATTAGCATATTAGTGTTAGTGTGCGTACTACACACACACCTCTATCATAGATTGTTTTCTGCGCTCTGGGTACCGGAATGTCCAAATCTTTCCGTCTTTTCTTGACGAGCTGATTCGCAATCGGCTTTTTCCCGGGGTTTACAGCCAATCGTCAGGTTCGACTCCCTGTGGCCCTACAAACTGTCCGTTAGGAACGTAAGAGGGTTTGCCATTGTCTGGAAGTGAAGCATCCGCATACATGGTCACATCCCGGCCGAAGGTCCAATCCCCTTGAATTGAGACTGAGTTTGCAGCCGCCAAGGTGGGCACACCGTAAGGGAAGCGATCGTTGAAATCGTTAATATTCTTGTAATAGCGCGGATCAAGCTCCACGTCGGGGAAGATGTAATTGCCGTCTTCCATCTCGTACGAATCCGTTAAATGGAAACGGTCCGAGCGCATAATAAACAAGTCGTCCGTAGTCTTTACCGGCAGGAAGCGCATACGATCCACCTGCACGCACGTGGCGCCGTCAAAGAGTGAAACGGCAGCGCCCATAGCGGTTTCTAGCTGAATTACATCTTGGGTGTCTGGGTCGGCTGGGTTCACGGTTTTTTTATTCACGATGACCGGAAGCGGCAGAATACCTTGATACTCGTCGAGTTTAGCCTTAAGAGCATCGATACGCACCCAAATACTGTTTGTATTGAAATATGGGTGCTTGCGAATGCTCATCGCACTGTTTTTGTCTTGAGGATCAACCTGTGTCATTTCACGCAGGACTAAATGCCCGCTCTCGTTATCAATCACGAGATGGCCACCCTTGCGGTCAGCCTTGGTTCGTTGCGCCACCTCCAGCATGAAAGGCGAGCCGGACTGTGCAAAGTGCCCAGCCAAAGTCCTTGAGGGCCTAGCACCAAGGTTGTCGGAGTTAGAGATGAACAGATACTTCATACCGGCAGTCTGCAGCTTGTCGAGCAAACCCGATTCCCAAATAGTGCAGAACAAATCGCCGTGGCCTGGTGGACACCATTCCATTTCTGGGCTCTGCGGGTAAGAAACTGGCTCACCAGTCTCGGCAATAATCTTAGGCTCAGAGTGCTGGATGATTTCGACAGGAATATCACTCTGTTCAAAATGCTTATTGGCGCGCACAACGCGCATGGAATCAGCTGAAGTGCGGAATGAGTTCATCAGGGTCAGAGGCAGGGCAACTTCTTGGCGCTTACGAGCTGTTATAACCTGGCCCAAGATGATGTCGAGAAAACGCATTTGCCGGGCCTTATGTCGGCGCACGGGCAGCAGAGACTTGGCCTTCTCAAGGCCCATCGAAGTGCCAAGTCCACCGTTGAGCTTAAGGAAGGCGGTTTGTGAAAAAGCTTCGAGGGCATAATCCATATCCATGGATTCGCGAATCTCATGGAAGGTTGGCACATCGCGTAAGGGACTAATGTCGCGCTCTCGTATGCAGGCCCCCACTTCCCCAGCGCTCCAAGTCTCGTATAAGCGCCGGAATTGAGCGATTGCGATGTCACTCATTTCTGCATTCTGCATCTTTGCTTGGCAGTGCGCAAAAGCCTCAGAATCCATGGGTCTCCTTTTCTAACGATACAAACCAGTGTAGCCGCACTCACACAAATTAACCAAGCGAACCGGTTTTTCACTGAACCGACAAAGAAATCCCAATCAGACGCGCCCAGCAATTGGCAAACAATCGACCTTGTGCTAATGTTTCCTATCGGTGCTTCTAGCACTGTTCGGGCCGTAGCGCAGCTTGGTAGCGCACTTGACTGGGGGTCAAGGGGTCGCGGGTTCAAATCCCGCCGGCCCGACGAGATAGCAACAATTCCAAGGCTTTCGGGCCTTGGAATTTTTTGTATGCCCCCAATCGGGCACATTTCGGGCACATCGTATTGGTCTTATGTGCCCGACTGGCTCATGTCGTCGGCTATGGTGCTCTCGGTCTCAGTCATCATCAGCAAAGACATCGGCCGTGCATCTGGCAAGAGAATCCAGCTTCTTCAGCATCGTGTATGAGGAGCCTAAGCCGTGAACCGCAAGCCGGGCGCGGGGTTTTGCGTTCGACGCCGGCATGACGTACACTCAATTGTGTTAGAAGCCGCCACTGCCTCTACTGCCTTTCGGGGCGGAATGCATACTATGGCGGTATTTTTTTACCTGGAGGGCACATGGCTTCCACAACCATAGCCAAGCTAACCCATACCCCAGCCACCCATACCGCAGCTCCATGGACCTTGCCCAACTCCTCGTAAGGAACGGACTGACGGGTATCGGCGTCTAGGACCTTGCCGAGCGCATAGACCTGGTCGGCTACTACCGCCTCAAGGGCTACTGGTATCCGTTCCTCACTCCTGTGGCAGGCGACAGAAAACGCAAACTGCCCTTCCTGCCCCACACATCCTGGGATTCCATCTGGGAACGCTACATGTTCGACCAGGAACTGCGCACCATCGTCTTCGACGGCATCGTCAGCATCGAGGTCCACCTCAAAAGCTGCATGGCATCCGAACTGGCCAAGACAACAGGACCGTTCGGCTATACCGCGCCGGATGGCATGCCCGGGCTCAGCCCCGAGGAACACAGGAACGCGATCGCCAATATCGCCAACGACTACCAGCGGTCGTCGCTGCCTCAGCTGCGACATTTCAGAGCCACGTATTCCGATCCCCTGCCGCCCATCTGGATACTGGTGGACTGCCTGTCCTACGGCGATTTCAAGAAGATCTTCTACAAGGGCGCCGACCCCTCAATCAAACGACAGTTGGCATTGCAGCTGGGCATCATGTCCAACAAGCCCGGCGTCAGCAACGAGAAACTGCTGCGCGATTGGCTTGAGAACATTCGGATCGCCCGCAACAAGACCGCCCATCACGACCGCTTCTGGAACTGCATCGACTCCAAGATGACACCCATCAAGCCCAAGCTCTACCCCAACGACGCCACCTGGTGGGGCAACCAATGGGAGCCCTTCCGCCGGCCGGAGTCAAAAGGCCCGGCAGGATTCCTGACCATGGAGCACTACCTGCTGAACCAGCTGGACATCACCTACTGGCGCAACAACTTCGTGGGACTGATGAACCGTTACCCCAGTTTCCCACTGAAACACATGGGCTTCCCGGAAACTGGCAGTCACTGCCCATCTGGCAATAGCGCTGCACCCTTTTCACCCAACAATACTGCGACTAGAACAGGCAGGCAGTTTTGGCGCATAGCCTTATTCCAGGCTCGTATTGAGGGGCAAGCTGTTTGCGGTTGCGCAGCGACCGCAAACAGTGCGGCAGCAGTATGGTCGAGCTGATCCAGCTCGGCGGAGTTCGGGGCGGTAGCCCCGTAAGAACAGCCAAGGTCAAAAAGGTCATGCTATGGATGCCTGGCTAGCGTCAAAACTCATCCTCCCATCAATATAAGAGTACGTTGATTTTTAGACGGATTTTGGAACACCTAACTCGACGAAACGACTCCCGGAATCCACATCTCGCAGCCCGTGTCAAAAACGACCGTTTAGGAAACATACGATAGATGCCTTCACCAAGCAGAATTGCACATCATTGCAACTCCTCACAACTCCACTTTACCGTGCGCCTGAGCCTCTATTAATCTCCTGTAGTACTCACAACGATTCAAAAGATCCGAATGCTTACCTTTATCGAGCACTACGCCATTTTTAATAACTACAATCCAATCGGCTTCAAGGATGAGGGAGAGTCGGTGAGCGGAATAAACAACGGTTGTATCTTGGAACCTGTTTCGTATGAGTTCAGCCACTTCTTCTTCATCGAGGCCGTCTAAATTAGATGTTGGTTCATCCATCAGCAATAGCTTAGGATCTCTAATCAGAGCTCGCGCAAGAGCTATTCGCTGTTTTTGCCCACCAGACAACGATAAGCCTGACTCCCCCACATAGAGATCCAGCAGATTCTCTTGTCCGATACCGGTAGTGGATAAACCGACCTGAGTCAGCACGAATATCATGTCATCATCTGTCGATGTTTTCCTTCCTAACTTTAGGTTATCTCTGATGGTGCCGGTGAGAATGCATGGCTCTTGCTCAACGAACGCAACTCGTTCTCGTAACTCTGAAATATCAAGGTCAGAAAGATTGTGTCCATCGATAGTGATTTTCCCACCAATAGGCATAAAGAATCGTTCCATCAGGCCAAGGCATGTCGTTTTCCCTCCGCCAGATTCTCCGACAAGTGCGGTAATTTTCTTTGCTGGCACAGCAAAACTCACTTCAGACAAAGAGTGTTTTTGCTCAGGTGGATATTGATGATATACCTCATCAAAAACAACAACCGGAGCGTCTGCGAGCTTCAGAACTCCCGTTTTCTCCGCGTTTTCCTCCTCTGGCACCGCCATGAATTCGTCAATTCTCTGTACCCCAACCAAAGCCTGCTGAAATTGACCTACTGCAGAGGCTATCGCTGTAGTTGCTGACGAAAAATAGGAGAAGTACATCAAAAACATGAGAAGGGCAGTAAATTCCATATTGCCGAGAGCGACCTGATATGCACCGTAAAGAATGGCGAGGATATTGCCAACTTGCGACAGAATTTGAGTAATCGGTCCTAAACCACTGTAGAGATAGATTAATTTTTTCCCAGATTGGAATGCCCGCGATATCACATTATAAAGTTTCCTTTTTTTCTCCGTCTATAGCGTTATATGCTTTAAGTACTCTCATTGCAGAGACAGACTCTTGCACGCTTAGAGTCATCCCCATCGATGCATCCTGAATTTCATTTTGCCATTTCTTAATGGGTCTAGACACAGCCATTACAAACAAAATTGAGATGATCGATGGAACGATTACTATGACAAAAAACAGCAGATTTATCCTGATTAAAGCCACTCCAGACCCTACTAGTAGAATCGCAGCCTGTACAAGACCGAGAAACTGCGTGGGAATTGACTTTATCAATGCAGCATCACCGGTAATTCTCTGGGAATACCAAGCAGGAGGATTGGCTTCACGATCCAGTACTCCCATACAGAAGAACTTTTCCACCATTCGATGTCGAATTGAATATACCTTTTGTTCCCCTATTTTACCGATTAAAGCCTGCTGAATGGCAGTTAACACCGCCCCTAAAATAACGAGGACTCCCAGCATCACTGTAATACGTGTTACCGGAGACTTCTGTTGCACCCCAGCAATCAGATCTCCACTTAGCCTGGGCTGCATAAGTGTCACAGCCTGAGTCAGCACACCCAAAATCAAAGAGACAGCATATACACCTGTGTGACCTTTAAGGTATTGCCATATAGAATGATGCTGCTTCAATACATGATCCTGATGCTAATGTCTCATATTCCAGCGAGAACATAATGTCGTAACCGATATACACCCCATGATATCTAGTACCCGTATCTTATGTAAACCACGCATATGTTCATTTTTTCTATCGAGATTTTGTTCAGTTCTATAAGAAGTCACAGCCCATAAACTGCAACATAACTTGCGCATGCAGCTGAAACCAAAAGATGAACAATTTCATTCTTCTCATGAAGTGTTACACCTACTGCATTAAGCCCAAATTGTTATAGCCAAGAACGTCTCGATCCAGGCGAAGACAGTCATTTAGAACTCATAAACGTTTTGCTTACCACATGGCACTTCTTCAACTGACAGCATACAATGGCACATAGGTTTATACGCTCAAGAACAAGGTGGTTTAGCTCGATGAAATTAAAAGTCCAAGATGATAAAAATCTCAACCGTAAGATGCCGAAGAGTGTCGATCAGGACACCTTAACCGACAGAAACAGACGAACGTTATGGATTTTCCGTATTATTATGTGGAGCATCTCAATTTTTGTGATTGCGATTGCTGCGATCATTGTCCCAATGATGCCGGACACTATTCCAATTCATTTCGATATTCACGGCCACGCAGATAGATGGGGCAGTGGATCTGGTGTTTTTCTGATACCTCTCGTAACGAATATTACATTCGCAGGAATATGGTTCCTTATGGAGCTATTTGTAAGACGATTCCATGGAATCGGAAATGACTCTAACATGTCTCTGTACACATCCCTAAAGATTTTATTGATAGGAGGCATTTGGGTGCAATTCCTCCTATCTCTAATTGCCGCTGATTTATTGTACGGAGGGTTTAAGCAAATATCATCTTTTTCAGACAATGACATAATTATTCGGCTTTCAGGAGTAGCCATAGGAGTTTGCTCTTGTATCGCAGGAATGGCGATGCCTTTGGTGAAAGGAATGCATATTAGTGGACTCCCTAAAGATTCTAAGCCCTGGAAAGTATTGCAATATCAAGGTTCAGCAGTTTTTCTCGCAACTGGGGTGCTAATGCTTCTGCTGAGTGTATTGTTGCGCGGAATATGGATTATTTGGGGTTTCTTTTTTGCAGCGTCAATAGAAGCTGCGGTTCTTACCCTGTTATTGTTTAGGGCCCGAAGAATGCAATATACAAAAAAAGAAAACTGAGAGGTTTTATATGCTTGATTTTACAAATTCTGTAAGCGCTATTGCATCTTCAAAAGAGCGTCGATGGCATTATATTAAAGCTTTATCAGAATTGCGATATTGAGGGTAACTAGGATATTATAATTATAAAGTTACAAATATTGTAAGGAAGCAATAACAATTGGAGTGTGAAGAAATGAATAACTGCATCCAGAGAGAGTCGCTACATGCATTGATGCTTTTTCGTAAAGATCTCTAGGACAATCTTGTATTGAGAGAAAAATTCGAAAAAGATCCACAATCTGTATTACCCACTGAGTGTAAGCTCATTACCATAGGCACAGATAATCAAAATGGAATGACCTTCTCAGAGAGCCTTAAAGACACCCCGCTAGGCTTGAGATATGTAACGTTAGACAGATTAGTCAGAGTCATTGCAGCCCAAGCGGATATCAAGATTGACGATGCTGAAGCAGTGCCTTTTGTGGTCTGGGCCGGTTTTAATGCTCTTGTTGCATACAATGGGGCAGCAATAGGCAACGCGGTCATTTACCACGACGCGGCGGTAAACACAGAAGCCTTCATCAATGCGGTCGTGAGATTCAATGTTAAATTTCCAGGGAAAAGTGGCTCAACTCCTCAGTCAGTAAAAACAGAATTAGTCAACAAGCCACATGTCATTTTGAGTAACACTTATTTGAATTCAGGCACTCATGATTTCCTTGTTAAATCTGGCATTAGTGCAATAAGAGAGAAAATGTTACTAAGAACAATTTTGAACGAAAAAATGACCAACACTGACAGACCCTCAAAACTCACTAAAGACTACACGTACAACGGTGTCAATTTCACTGTAGACTACCAGGCACATGGCAAGGATTACAAAGTTTCTGATTCTTCTCTGTTTGACTACTCATCTTTAACGTAAACGGAGAGAATCATGTACGAAGAAATAACTGTTGACAAATACCTGCAAGATAAAGATATCCGTGAAATTGCGATCGTCACGACGGATCGCTGCGAGGCGCGATGTGCCCATTGCCTTATGGAATCTTCGCCTGACCGCACAGAACGGTTGTCTGTAAAACAGATAACCGATTACATAGATTACTTCTCTGCAAAGGAAGAACTGCAGCTGGTCTGTTTTACTGGCGGTGAGTCAACTTTACTCGGAGATGATCTGCTCGAAGCGATCGCATATTGTTCCGAGCATGATATACCGACACGACTTGTCACTAATGCAACATAGGCCGACAATGAAGTTTCTGCACAAAAACGGTATCAGCGTTATGTGAAGTAGGGCTTACAGAAATTAACATTTCAACCGATGATTTTCATGCTGTTTGGATTCCACTTGAAAACGTAAAGACCGCTTGGGGAGCTTGTAAAGGAAAAGGGTTTAAAACTGTTCTAATAGCAACATGCAGCGGACCAAGAAGCAAGGTAACCCCTACGTCAGTTAGGGACTTTATAGGGGAGCCTGAAGTAAAAGTCTACAAAGACATTGAATTGCGAGGTGACTTACCGTCTGCGTCCGATGGAACTTTCTACGGGATATCCGATAATAATATAACTAGCCTAGGCCGAGCAACCCATCTGAGAAAGGACTATTTTCGCAAGGTGAATTCAACCACGGTAGGTGGAGAGGTTTATGGGCAATGGCCTCACGTATTCAGCTTTATCCCAAGCTTGCAGGTGAAGTTTTAGACTTTTGCTCAGGTCCAGGAATTCAAAGCTTGCTATCTGCCCAGAGTGGTTCCAGGGTAACATCTATCGAAATTAATCCAATAGCTGCCTCGCTAGAAAAATGTAATGCCACTTTGAACGGATACAGCGAAGAGATTACAATAAGGTGTTGTCCGGTTAAAGATGCATTCACCCCGGAAGACCGAGGACAATTTGATAGAATCATTGCGAATCCTCCTCTTGTTCCAATACCTCAAGGATTGATTACCCGTTACCTGGTGATGGTGGTAACGATGGGTTGAAGGTAACCCAAGAGATTCTGGAAACAGGTCTTCCCCGACTCTCGGAAAATGGTAGTTTAAGCACAATTGGGATGTGTACAGGAGACGAGAGCGGTCCTGCTGTGGCAGATTTGTTGCAGATCTACAAGCATGATTACGATATTCAATTATGCATTCTTAATAAACATGAGCTAAGTCAAGATAGCGAATGGATTTTGGCTATCGCGCAAACAATCACGCTGCACTCAGGAAAGAGAATTAGTGATATATGTGAGCAGCTGTACGAGAAATTCCTAACCACTGGAAGTTCTGCTTTATTTATGTACGCTGTAACCCTTCGACCAAAACTGCCTAATTCTCAACATTCTTTTACAGACATAGTTGACTTTTCTGACTCCCAATTTTCCGCAAACAATTGGTGGATTGAATGAGCGGCTTTTAGTAGCACTTCCGAAGAAGTCTAGCTTCCTGAATTTTGCCCCTACTTTGCTCTGCCCTGAAACTTGAGTTTCGGACAGAGCATCATTTTATACTACTTAACTGTCACCAAAGTCATATCTGTTTGAGAGGAAGAGTTAAGATTTATTAGATATTCCTGTACTGTTAAATGGTTGAGAGAGTGCATGTAAAAGTAACATCCAACGCACCACATTTAGCTCCCATACCATCTTGACCTAACGAGAAGAATCCTGGCATATCTTCTTCTACTCATCATCCGGTCTAGTTAATCATTATGGGTTATGTAGCAAAACGTGTGTCTAATGGTTGTCTGTTTTCAGGTATGTTGCGGGTTCAGGTGCTTCGTCCTGCCCATCCTTTTCTCGTGGAGTCCCTTCTCAGCGATCGTGGCGGTCCCGTAGAGAGATGGTGTCTGTGGCGGTGGACCAGCAGTCTTGGGTCTGGATCCTTTGGCGATGATGGCCTGCGGTCAGGGAGGGGTCGGTGAAGGCGAAGAGGGATCCCTGTCTGTTGAGTTGTCTGAGCCTCACGATCAGCCCTAGCCTGAACGCCACCGCTTACCCTGCCCATCGCATCACTCAACGCCTGGGCGGTCTCCTCCAAGTCCTTCACCCCAGCTTTGGCGTCATCGCGCACCTTCGATGCCTCATCAATGGCCGCTGATAGATCCACGCGCACTTGCTCATCATCGACCCGACCATCTCTGGAAGCCAACAGGCCGGAAGCCTCACCAACACGAGACACCACAACACAGAATCCACAGCCCCAGACAACCCACGGCTGCGCACATCAAACAAACTGATATCACGACGTAGACTCTCATCATGAGCTCGTAATTCATCGACACTAGCCACGTCGCAGGATACAGAATACGGTGCTTTAGCAGCATTTTCATCAGCCATTTTCTTGCTGCCTTGACATCATTGACCTGGTTAGATGTTATTTTCTTCGCTTCGTGGTTTTTGCTGCTTGTCAGCAGATCATCGTTTTTCCTGCTCTCTCTTCCCTCTCATTGAAGACATTTCTGCAAGATTGTTGAGCCAGTTTGTACTGCCTGTCTCTCAAATATACAAAGCAGGCCGGCATCACCAAAGCAGTCACCACTGCGAGTACCACCACGATTCTGCCTTTTGCCGAAATCCTCGACAATCGAGAACTATGAAGAATACTGTCAAAAAAGTCATTGTGAAACACCTTCCTATTACTGATTACAAGATAAGGGGGGTGCGGCGGATTCGCTGCCTTTCGCCTGCTTCTTGAAACATGCTCTCGGCTCGTTCGTCTGAGACTTGAGAGTTCACTGCTGCCAGCCGTATCTTGTCAGCACTAGTCGGCGCTTCTTGGGCTGCAACAAGCCTGTGCATAATATTGGCGGATTGGCACGTGCTTTTGACATTTTATATAAACATTCTTCCTCAAGAAACGACAGCTGTTGAGAAGCAATGTCTAATCTGGTAGCAGCTTCATAGACATGTTGATGATTAAGATCTTCAATGATAAGACCGGTAAACGGTGCGCTGTCTGACAGCAGTTCGTAGGCGAGGACCCCGAACGAATACATTTCGGTTGCACCACTTTTCCACTGTTCAGGCGCAGCATAGCAACAGGTAAAACTGCCTTTTCTCGTTACGTTTCAGTAAGCTCCTCTGCGTCATGCGATATGCCAAAGTCGGTAAGATGCCAATGTCTATTGAGTAGAAAACGTTGGCGGATTTCATATCCCTATGCACGACATTACCTTTTATGCTCACTAATATGACTACTATATCTTTAAGAATGGGAGTCGATTCACCCGTCATTATGCCTTTCTGATACCGTTGTATAAAGTACGCTAAAAAACGCTGTGCTATCGGACATGAGTAGCGCCCAAAACATTTTGCCATCTATGGTGTCTGTGCCTTCATCCCACCCCGGCATCACATTCTCAAGTTCATGCTCTTGTTGTATCCGAGCAATACTAAATTCTCTTATCGCCCCACTCTCAGCCTGTATAAGTTTAGCCGCTGCTACTCGACCGTGACTATCGGTAGCTGATATACCGAACCAGAGCAACCTCTGCCAATTGGATCACGAAAAGTTCACGTATGCATACCGCACACGCGAAACAGGGCGATGTTTCTGATAATCTCGGAGCCCTCCTGCTTGCACTGCCAGCAACCTGGCTGACTGAGTCGGATTGACCGGCACACCTCTCCCAATCCCTAAGCCAGTTCCGTCTGTGCGAGTGTCATGAGGCAGTTCTTTCAGCCTAATCCAATCGGGCACATTTCGGGCACATCGCTACCCATAAGTACCCGTATCAGCTTGTATCAGTTAATACTTGGAATCTGCTAGAATCGGCAGTATTCCTTGGATAGTTAGCAGCAGTTAAAGGCAGCTCGCATGTACCAGAACAGCGGCTTATCTCACAAGGGGTCGCGGGTTCAAATCCCGCCGGCCCGACAAATAGCAATGATTCCAAGGGGTTCGCCCCTTGGAATTTTTTGTATGCCATGAATTAAGCGCATTTGAACCACAGAATCTTTTCTAGTCTGCTAGCTCTCTGCTTGACTTATGTACTTATACCAATGATATCTGGAAATAGAAATAGCGAGTAACGCTACAACAATGAATACCGCACCAATTATGAACTCACACCCCGCTAAACAAGTAAACACAACTCGGGGTTATTCCTTTAGGAATCCTCCTTCAATTACTGACTTTGCAGTTGAATGATCTACTTTCCATGAACTACTTTCATTCGCGAAGCCTAAATCCACGAGAGCATCGGTTACGAGTACCGCAGATGAAGCATTATCGCCTTGTTTGACGGAACCCTGCTCGATACTCTTCTCGATAGTTTCGAGATTGGTGTTTCCGAGCTTGTTGTCAAATTTCTTCTCGATGCGAGCCATGCTCTGGAAGGTCGCGTATTTGTCTGCCAAATTATGATCGTTCGTACAATCCTGACTTGCATATTCAAGAGCTTTTCTTCCTTGGCCCGCATAGAGCTGCCGAAAATAAGTCTTGGCTGTTTTCTTTACTTCGGCGCCTTCAGTAGCGGACATTTCAGCGTTGCCATGTGAAAGTGTTCCTGAATCTGCACCGCAGGCCGATAGAGACATTACCAAGCAAATAATAGTGAATGCCGACAGTATGAGAGTTATAAGACCTAGCACCTTATGCTGTAATTTCATGAGTAAGACCCTTTATCCTAAGAACCGCTTCGACACCGGATACATGAAGCCAACTCTTATCGAATTTCCGATACAGAATAGAGCCATTTTATACAACAATCACTCCTACCGCCACACACGATTTCGGAATGAGGTTTACCAATGATCTAACATGCTCATCGGCGCTAAGAATGCTATCAGTTGAATCGGTGACAACATTTTGTGTTTTTGTTGGTTTTTATGTAGTTCTTGGCGGGGATTGATTGGCGCATTGGTGTCCGCTGTAGTAGCACCAGCCAAAACTCGGGTAGTGAAGCT
The DNA here is from genome assembly GCF_033095945.1 of Bombiscardovia apis. Classification (NCBI taxonomy): domain Bacteria; kingdom Bacillati; phylum Actinomycetota; class Actinomycetes; order Bifidobacteriales; family Bifidobacteriaceae; genus Bombiscardovia; species Bombiscardovia apis. The sequence continues at coordinate 984,160 of NZ_AP026800.1, forward strand.
TTGCTGCTTCCGTGTGGATGCCAGGAATAACACTAAAGAGCACTTACTGATACTTATAAACAGCATCAGGGTAATACAAGACTGTTAAACGATAGACTGGTAGCAGAACCGTTCTAAGAGAAGGAATGCGAGCATGGACAGCGAGAGTACACAAACAGGTCCTGACCAGCAGGATGCCACCACTGCGGTGCAGGTGCAGCAGTCAAACAACCGCAAGCGCATCGCTATCATTGTCGGTGTCGCAGTGGTCGTTATTGCCATGATTGTAGGCCTTGCTATCGGTTACTATCGCGCGCAGCAGCATAATCGTCATGAGCAGGCGTTCGCAGACTGCCAGATTGCAGCAAGCAAAGCCGAGCAGCAAGCTAAACAAGCGCAAACAATACTTGACCAAGCCGCAAACCTAGTAAAAGACAGCAAAGATAAAGTTGCAGACAAGGAAACCATCACAGCACTAACCGCCAGTGTAAACAAGGTAAAAGAACAGGACATAACCTTCACCTGCAAATCTTCTATGAGTACCAACGAACTCAACAGCACCATCGCAAATGCCAACAGACTGGAAACCCGATACAACCAGCTCAAGGTAACTCTCAACAAAGAAATCAAAGCCGTCACTGCTTCGCAAGAGAAGAAAAGCCTAGACGATGCCCGGGCAGCGCTCGCGAGTAAGAATGACGAAGCTAGTAAGCTGCTTACTGATTCTGAGGGTAAAGTTGCGGATAACGTGTGCCGTGAGTCTTTACAAAAGGCTATCAACGAGGCTACGGCAGTTCAGTCCGCGATTCCTGACGACTACTCGAAGGCTGTAGAGAATCTAACGCGCACCATGAGCGCAGTTAACGACAATATGAACGCTGCCGCTCAATCTCAAACTGAGAGTGTGCGATCTGTACCCCAGTCAACCAGTACTAATAATGGTTATGCGCCCCAGTCAAACAACACGTATCGGCCCGTGCAAGCGCCAACAACCCCTGTTACGCCACAAGCGCCAGACCCACAACAACCTGCACCTGCACCGAACAACAGCGACGACGAATTGGTAATGGTTTGCACAGGAGAATTAGGACATGATGCAGTATGTTCTGACGCAATGTAAGTAGATGGTAATCTCCTAAAGTTATAAAACCTCAAGGGTTATCTTAGAGAATTCTTATTCCTAGTCACATAGGGGTTCTTTATTACTGCGGACGATTCGTCTACCGCATCGAAGTTGTTGTGCCACTTGGCGGACCAAACAGAGCATGGTCGCCTACAACCGCTAAATACTTACTTAATAGACATGCTTGTCTTTGTAACGAATTCTTTAAAAGTCGAGTAGCGGTATCGGTTATTGGCACATTTTCTTATACTTACGAATCTTTTTGAGAGCCCATTCATAGTGGCTTGAAGTTGAGGAGACGAAGTAAGAACCCAAAGTCGAGCCGCCGGTCCATGGGAAGGCTCCTTTAGAGAAAAGTTCCTCATTACTGAATGAGCCAGCTAATGCCATGACCTGTTCGTGTGATTCACTGAACAAGGCGAGCGCGGTTTCGTATGACGTTTGCTGGTGCTTGTCTCGTAGCTCAATATTCATATCGCCATAATTACGCCAGTTATAGCCTTCAAGTAAAAAGTTCTGCTGCTTCCCCTGCCGGTTCGCCTCGACCCAGTGGAGGAGCAACTGGTGCCATTCGTACAAGTGAACGAGAACGTCGCGTATGTTTTTATCGCGGCCCCAGTGGGCTCCTTTCTCCTTGACAAGGTCAAAGGAAAAGTTGCCAGTACGTTCCTCTTGAGACAGTGAGTCGAGCAACTTCATAAGTTTATGGTAGGTCTCATCAGCCGCAGCAATCAGATCAGTCTTGGTGGTCGGTCGAGCCATTGTAATTCTCCTTAGTTGCAGAGTCTAATCCGCAAAGTTGCTGTATATTCCGTCTCGACGTTGGGCATATCAGATAAGGCGTTCATTGCTCGCCCTTCTTTCCTAGCCGTCCAGATGCACTCGCTGGGAGTGGGATTTGTGCTGCCAACGCTTGAGATTGGGAAGGAAGGCTCCCAGATAGGAGACCGCAACTTCTGGCGAGATTCCGGTGGCTTTAACGAAATAGGGAACGTTCGCTTCGATGAGATCATCCATCTGCTCCTGCGTGAAGGCACCGGACTGATAGCACCACTGGCAGTAGTCGGGATTCTTGCTGCCGTCGCCGTTCGTGCTTCGCTCCATGTCTGGCACCGAGAAAGGGGTTCCGCACGACTGGCAAATCGGACCTTCAGGAGCCTCAAATAGTTCGATTACAGGCACCTGGAGGACGTAAGCGATCAGCTTGACCATGTCGATACTGGGTTCGGTTTCACCGTTCTCCCAGCGGGAAACCGCCTGACGGGTGACATAGAGTTGCGCAGCCAATTCTGCTTGGGTCATATTTTCTTGTTTACGTAGTACGGGAAGAACGTCTTTGATAGCCACAAGGATCCTTTCCAGATGAAAACACAGGCAGATGCCGCTGGGATTAATCATACTTCCCGATTGACTGCTCTCTGCCACGGTGCAACAAATTGTTGCGTCCAAATAAAGCATTAAGTAAGGGTCAAACAGAGTGAGAAATCATCGTCTGACACGAACTAGCTAAGCGTATTAACCCAAAACTACCAACAGGCCAACCGTGAAAAGAGCATCAAATCAGACCATGGTGAAGTCTCACGTGCTTTGGGAAGACACTATCGCGCAGCCGGGATGTACTATTTGGTTGGTTTATTCGCAGCAAAGGTGGCGATACCTGGCACGAATGCTGAGAATGCTGTTATGACGACGCAGATAATGGCGCAGTAGAACAGGATGGTCGGCGCATTGGCCAGTGTTAGTAAGACATAGCCTGCGAAGAGGCCGAAAGGGCCGAGGAAGGTTCGCGCCCCATCGAGCAGGGCGTACACCCGCGTTTGGTCAGAGGGCCGAAAATGGTTGCCTATATACGCTTGCAAATGAGGCGTTCCTATAGACAGGCTGAATCTTCCGACGGAAAGCAGTAGGACTGCGATAGTGATATTAAGGTGTATCGACAGTGCAAAATAAGCTGTAGCAACTAAGGCGTCACCTACAAGCAACAACAATCCGGGAAGGCGAATATTCGGGCATAAGCGCGCAATTACATTCCCAGCAAGTAAAGCCCAAGCAGGCAGAGCTGCCCATAATCCTGCTTGCTGCGCGGTATATGTCTGGGTTAACGTGTTGGGAACGCCAGCCGATGATGCGAGCTCGAATGGTATAGCCGTAATGCTGATTGCAATAAGATAAACAAATAACCAGCGTTGAGATGACACTACCCGCCAGGCTTGCGACATGTCACTCAATAATGCACGCGCAGAGAGTCGGTTTTTGTAGCTTCTACTCATCGGACCTTGCCCAACATTCCGAAGAGTTTTACTGCACGAAACCCATGTGATTGTAGCCAAAACAAAAGATAGTGCGTCTAGGCAGAACCCAAGTGCGTAGGTATTCAATCCGATAAACATGCCGCCGATAGCGGAACCGATAGCAAGACCGGTGCGGTTAAGAATCGCGTTGGTTGCGAACACTTTCGTCCGGTTCTCCCCTGCTCCCAGATGAGACCATAAGACCGACACTGGTGCCATAGTGGCGCCCGCAGCAAACCCATTTACCGCAAAGGCACAGACCACTGTTATTTCACTCGCCCCAAACTGAGCGGCCATAGCTAGGACCACTAAATCAAGGGCTAATACGCTATATCCTAATATGATTACCTTGAGCGCACCCAACCGGCGAATGAGAGCCGAAGCGCAAGCGGCACCGCACGACATGGCGATAAGCATGAAGGCAGTCGGTATAGGCACAAACTCAGCTGGGAAATGACCGGCCAAATACAACAGAATAAGCGAAGATGACACACCGTTGCCGATGTGCGAAAGAAAGGAAGCTGTGCGTATTCGCCCCCAGTAGCTGAGCATTGTTGAATCCATACAAACGTGCACCTTCGCGTAAGCTCCCAACCGAGAGAGCGTCTCAAAAACCTTATTTCGGGCACTAGCTGAGTCAGATGCAAATCTCCTCATAGACACGAGAAACTACTGTCTCAGCTTTGTGCCCGCTCCTCCCAATTATTTCAATCTACAACAAATCGTTGCTTTACGCATTGCAGCAAATGATATGCACTTATCAATCAATAATGTTCGAAAATCAAAGCCAACGGTCAAAGATAGTTGACTCAGTCGTTTATAGCACACATACCTTCGCCTGGCATTTGACACAACTAGAACAGTGTTCTATGGTTGTTGTTTTAGAACATGTTCTATAATGGTTTGTATGACAGCAAGAAAGAAGGACAACCTTCAGAAGAGGCAAGAATTCATTGATACTGCGACTGAGCTTTTTCGACGCAAGGGAGTAGAAGACACGTCACTGAGAGATGTTATTAAGGCATCTAACGGCGGTAAGGGGGTCTCCCCCAGTGTCTTTTACTACTATTTCGACTCGAAAAATGACCTCATCAACGCTTGCATGGACTCGTATATGGGCTCCTATGCGAGCTCTCTTGTCCAGGCTTTAGAAGATGAAAGTCAGGATATGAACGGCAAGATTGATGCGGTGCTGGCATGTGTAGGTCAGGCTTGGGAATCTATCACTCGAATTTTCCCCTCTACCGAGGAACGCAAGGACTGGGAGGGCAGGTTCGATAGGTATTTTATTGACTCGCTCTTCGCCAAGATAGTGCCTGCCATGTCGAGCGCAATAGCCTCGGGCTTAAACCGAGGCCAACTGCCTTCGACAGTATTGAGCCGGCAGTTAGGGCCTGAAAGCATAGCTGAACTGCTCTGCACAGGCACTTCCACCATCTGCCGTAGGCTGCGAGACCCGAAGTCAGAGTCCATTGACCATGTCAAGACTCTGGTTAAGGCCTACGCCGGTCAGCTCTTGGGGCTGCCCGCCTAAGGGTTCCAGAACCAGTCGCATTCATTTCGGTAGCCTGCTTGAGCGTTGGCATCTTTGCGAGCGCTCTCCCTCTTCTTCTTTTGTACAAACCGCACACTCACCAACAGTGCCTGCCTCTGCCTGCGCAAGGGCAGTTACTGGTTTGAACAAAGGAAGATTAGGCATGTCTTATATCGAAGCGAGAGAACTCAGCCGCATCTATACGGCTGGAGATTCACAGATTCGCGCTTTAGATTCGGTTGATTTCACTATTGAAGACAGCGAGCTCACTATTATCTTGGGCCCGTCTGGCTCTGGCAAAAGTACCACGCTCAATCTGCTGGGCGGCATTGATTCAGCGACTTCTGGCTCCCTATATGTAGACGGGCAAGATTTGTGCGGACTCTCAGAAAAAGGCTTAACCAGCTACCGCCGTACGCAAGTGGGCTTTGTATTCCAGTTCTACAATCTCATTCCTAACCTCACCGCTTTAGAAAACATTGAACTGACCGCAGGTCTCAGCTCGAACCCCCTATCGCCCCAGCAACTACTCGAATCAGTTGGGCTTAAAGCCAGAGCAAAAAACTTTCCCGCAGAGCTCTCCGGTGGAGAACAACAGAGAGTTTCGATAGCTAGGGCCTTGGCCAAGAATCCGCGCCTGCTCTTATGCGACGAACCAACTGGAGCTCTCGATAGCGAAACTGGTAAGAAGGTATTGATACTGCTGGCATCTATGGCCAGAGTCGAGCACAAAGCCGTGGTGATTGTTACCCACAACGCGGCCATTGCGCCAGCGGCAGACCGAGTTATTCGTTTGCGAGACGGTCATATTGTTGGCATTGAAACCAATGCAAATCCGGTAGAAATGGAGAGCATCACATGGTAACGCACATGCTCTTCAAGAAAACGTTGCGAGACATTCGCAGTCAGTGGGGCCAGTTCCTCTCCGTCTTCATAATGGCTATGCTTACCATGCTGGTTTTTGTGGGTATTACCTCAGCCGGATACGGCATGCAGCGCTCGCTTGACACTTACAACGAAGCTAGCCAGCCTGCGGATGCCTGGCTCAATGGCCGTTCTATAACAGACGATGATGTAAATGCTATTCGACGATTGGATACCGTAGCGCAAGCTTACGCTGGGCAGACGTTTTCCGCTGCTGTGCAATCCGAAAACGGTCAAGATTCCAACGATTCCACTCTTGAGCTCAATGCCGTAGACCGCGAGGATATACCGAAGCTCGACACGGTAGAAGGCGCTGACTTTCAGGTAGGCACAAACGAGCATGGGCAGCATACAGCAGAGCACCCAATTTGGGTCGATGCTGATTTTGCTTATGATCATGACTGGAAGGCGGGCGACAATATCAGCTTACAGATAGGAAAACAGACGCTTGAGTGGACCGTTCAAGGCCTAGTTCATTCGGCCGAATACCTCTACCCCGCTGATCCCGACACGTCGGTTCCTAATCATCAGCGTTTTGGTTTCGCTTACACCGACTTGGCTTTGCTCGCTCCAGCTCAAGGGGTACCTACATACACAACCGTACGCTTGCGAGTAAAGCAGGCATCCGAGCAGAATCAAAGCTTCCAACATAGAGCTTTAGAAAATGAACTACGCAGTCAGTTGGGAGAACGCTTCGTTTCCTTCTCCTTCCAAGACACCAGAGCGCAAACCAGCTCGCTGCAGAGTCGAATTAGCAAGGTTATTATGATTGCTACTCTGTTTTCGGCTCTCTTTGCCCTAGTGGCATTGTCAACTATGCTGACTTCTATTTCTCGCCTTATTGGCATCCAACGCCTACAAATTGCCACTATGCGAGCGCTTGGTATTTCAAAAACTACCATCCGCCTCCATTACAGCTCCTATGCGCTCATCGTAGCTGGACTGGGTGCCGTCGTAGGCTTTGCTTTGGCACCATTTACGGTAAGCACAGTGATTATGAAGGTCTACGAGAAAACCTACTGGCTGCCATCATGGTCGGTTGCCATTAAGCCGTCTGCTTGGCTGGTGCTTGTTATGCTGGTTTCTGTGTGCATGCTGGCTGCCCTCGCTGCTTGCGGACCTGGTGTCAAGCGAGCTCCTGGCCTCGAATTGAGCACCACTTCGAGCACATCAAGTAAGGCTACGCCACGAGCGCTCCTGGAGCATTTCCCCCACCTTTGGGCTCATACCTCCGGCAATTGGCGGTGGACTATGCGCAACATGCAGCAGGGCAAACTCAGAACGCTCATGGGTCTCTTAGGCTCAATGGGTTGTATGGTCCTGTTGTGTGCTGGGTTTGGTGCTCAAAGTGCAGCCCAGAATATGCCTGGCTTACTGTACGGCAAGCAGTACACGTACCAGACCAAAGTTACCCTCGATCCTCGCGCAACAGCGGATCCTGCACGCAGTGAGCAAGTACAGGCTAACGTCGAGAACGCTGCGAATAACAGCGGAGACGCCGGCTCGGTACAGTGGGTTGAAGAGCAGCCGATGCAATACCGCGACGATGACAGTCAGACAGCATTCTTAAATGTGGTTGGACCCGGGTCGTTTGTTTCCATCGCCGACAGCAAAGGAAAACAAATTAACCTGGACGAGGGAGCCGTACTCACCCAGCAAGCTGCCCAAGCGCTAGGTGTCAAGCCCGGAGACAAACTCGCCGTGCGAACAGCGTCAAGCCAGAGCTACATAGAGGTGCCGATACACGCGGTTGCCTATGCCCCGGTGAGCCAAGGCTTGATTATCTCGCAGCAGGTCTGGACTCAGGAACTCAATCAGACATTTAATCCCACTGCTGCCTTACTAGGCACTTCCGAGAGCGGTCTGAAAGATGTGGACGGTGTCTTGCGCGTAGCCAGCTTTGATTCTCAAAAGGATGGTCTGGTTCAAAACGTAGCTTCATTTGCCAGCATATTCGCTATGCTCAAACTGGCTGCCTTGTTCTTAGGTTTGGTAGTGCTCTACAACTTGGGTGTGCTCAACTACTCGGAAGAAGAGCGCCAATATGCCACTATGCGAGTATTAGGCTTCCGCCAAGGTCAGATTCGCTCTTCAATTCTCAGAGAGAACTGCTCTCTGTCGGTAATTGGCTGGCTGCTCGGTATTCCTGCCGCAATAGCTTTCCTCAAGATATACCTAGGTTCGGTTGCTTCTTCGACGATGGCTTTTAACCCTGAGCTTTCTCCCACCGATCTTGGCTTGGCAAGCCTCCTGACATTAGGCAGCTCAGTATTGGTAGCGCTCGTAGTGAGTCGTCGGGTCAAACGTATCGACATGGCACAGGCCTTAATGGCAGGCGAGTAAGAGTCGTTTGGCGCGGTTTTATCAGCTCCGAGTCCTAGATTCTTCAGGACTCGGAGGGTGAACTGCGTCTGTGTTCGTCAGGGCCACTGCTGTGTTGCCGCTTTTCGAGCCAGTCAAAGAGTCTGAGGAGGCAGAAGTTCATCAGTAGGGAGAGTGCGGTGGTCATTAGTGCGGCTGGTAGCAGGGCGCGAGTATCTTCAAAGAATGGGTAGAGCAAGCCCATTAGGATAAGCATGCCCGTAACTTCGCTGCATATTGTTGTAGACCAACTCTTGCCGAAATTGTTGCGAAACAGCATGGTAATAACGCTGTCTACTACGTCAGTAGCTACGAAGAAAGCGAGGAAAGCACCAATTGCTCCCAATACGGCAGCCCACCCGTGTACCCACGACCGCCAGCTACCACATGGCAATACAGCATGAGCCAAACTAATTCCCCCGGAAAAAGGAAGCACCTGCCCCAAGACAATAGACCCAAAGAATCCTATTCCAATAGCTGTATCCGATACTATCCATCCCGATTTGTTGTCATCAGATGTCATGCTCACCCCCGTCATCACCAGCTTCATGAGAGATATCTTTAGCCTCCGACACTTCTTGCTGGTCATTGTCTTCGTCTACAGAAGATGGATGCCAACCTAACCGGTTGACGCCGTGCTCCTTATTGAATTGGTCGAGGCGTTGAGCGGCCTGATTTCGCCTGTCTTTCTTAATGTCTGCGGCCATATTTTGTAAAACAACGTGTGACTGTGCAACTTTGTCTCGCACGTCGTCAGGTGTGCCTGCGTCTGGAGCAAAAATGAGCCTGTCAGCCAGCACTGCTAACGCAAGTAAAGCACTCATTGCTAACTGTTGCTGCCATGTGTCTGCCAGCCAATACCCTACTGCCCAAGTTGCTACCGCTGTTGCAACTATCTCCGCAAATATTTCTGCCTTCCCAGTCGGTAAATCACGACGCTCTTTTATACACCAGTGGCGCATTAAACTGGCGTTACAGACAGCACAAATTACTGTGGAGACAACTATATACTGCGTTAAGCGCCCAAGGGGAAGATATGTTACATCTATCAGCTTCCCCAAAACCCAAGCAATCGGCAGCTCTACCACAAGATATATAAGCCCCAGCGTGAAACGGCCAATGACTTGATAGTGAAAGGCAAGCGGTTCCCAGGCATCCCCGGCTGTATTAACGTTCTTTCGTTCCTCTTTCATTGTGCATCTCTTCCGTTGGTAAATAGTGCTTGTTCCAGCCCAACTTCCTACTTTTAGTCATTATCGACTCAGTTGCACAGCTGTTGTACCTGAACCCTAAACGGACCTTAGAGTTGACTGTACATCATAAGCGCCCTACTAGCCAGCACATAACACATTTCTGGCATCGGAGGACCGATAATTGATAACGATGGTGACTATATCCGCTAAAGATGTCGGACGTTACTCTTGATGCATGGGTTGAGGTGGCAGAGGGCTACTATATGTCATATATAAAGATGTTCGCCTTCGTAAAGGCTAGGTTATTATGACTACTCAGGCTCCGTTTACGCTGATATGCGACGGAATTGATGAAAACCAGCGCTTCAAGATTGACCATACCGGCCGCGGAGAAGACCTCTCCCCCAGCTTTCGCCTGCAAAACCTGCCTGAGCAGGCGCAGACCCTAGCACTGGTATTACGAGACGAATCTCACCCACTCTTTGGTTCAATGACCCATTGGCTTATCTGGAACCTGCCCGTGGCTGACACTATTCCTTCCAGCATTCCTCACGGCACCAACCCCGACATTGGTCAGGCTCGGCAAGGCCTGGCCTACGGTTGGCACCGCTATCGAGGGCCCAAACCTCCAAAAGGGAAGTTCCCACCGCTACAGCTTCACCGCTTACGCAGTCAGCCGATCTCTCCAACTCAGCCCCCAACCTACCTACCGCCAACTCCTCGCAGCTCTCAAAAGCAAAACCCTAGCCACCGCCAGCACCCATGGTTTCTACGAGTAAACCGTTCACAGCATTCGCGACTTTACGAGTGATTGTGATGTATGACTAGGCAGATTACAGAGTTCTTCCTCTATCTCAATATGTGGTCCAAGTCGAAGACTTACTCTGAGCGGCGAGTAGGGTGAAGTAATGACATACACATTACTGCCCCCCCCCCCAAGACTTGATTGTTCGTTTGTATAAGAGCCTACGATGAGTGCCCGTTTAAGTGCTACAACAACCGCTTTGAGCTCAGTACTTGCCGCACACACGTTCTCTGTCATCGGCAACACTATAACCGTATTCGCTATGCCCTTCTTAGTGCGGTCATTAGGAGGTAGCGCTGCCGATGTCGGCCTCGCCACAGCGGTTGCGACTATACCTGTCGTCGTTGGTGGCCCCTTGAGTGGAGTGTTGATTGACTGGCTGGGTCCGCGAAGGTTTAGCATCTTCTCTGATCTCATTTCAGGCTTAACCGTGTTGGCAATTGCTTTACTCAGCAGCAGCGATGATACCCCTGCTCGATACGGCATGGAATAATGCGGACACTACGCAGAATTTCACCACTTAGAGCAAGCTATACAACCATTTTTAACGCTTGAACGACAGCTTGAGACGCTTAACGAACGGTTGGAGAACCTACATACGTAAGATGTTGGTGCGGGAGTAGTAGATGTCGCCGGCTCGGGGGTATTCTCCGGTGAGTTGAGGGATCGTGACGAAGCGGAGATTGTCGTTGCTATCTCTAAGCTGGTCAATAATTTGCGGGAGGGCATCTACCGTGTGCTGGTAGGCGTCATGCATGAGGATTATTGCACCAGGGCGAGCTTGGCTCAGCACTTTCTCCTGCACGGAAAGAGTGCTGGCCTGGGCGGACCAGTCGTAGCTGTCGACGTTGTAAAGAGCGATACCCGCCCCGAGTTGGTCGCTGAGATTAGTGCGGCTCTCCTCGTTGACTGCACCATGCGGCGGGCGCACTAAGTTGACTGGTCGACCAGTAGCTGAGCGGATAGCAGTAGCAGTTTCTACAAATTCTTTCCGCTGGCTTTGTTGGGCAGTTATACTCGTGAAATCTGCGTGGCTCCAAGTATGGCTGCCCACTGGGAAACCTCGTTGGCCAATCTCGGTGAGTATATCCTTGCCGTTAGTATCAATTTGTTGACCGATTGAGAAAAAGCTAGCTATTGCATGCTTTTCTTGCAATACGCTAAGTATGTCAAGACTGACCGGGCTAGGGCCATCGTCAAAAGTGAGCGCCATGCAATTTTGATGGCTACAATCAATGCTTGCTTTGCGATTTTGCGATTGCACTACCATGTCAGCCGCTTGGTACAAGCCCAGTCTGACTACTTCAAACTCGTGGCGAAGTACTTGAGTCGGCTCCCGAGACAGCAGCAGCTTTGCTTCTTGTATTGACTTCAATAAGTCTTCGCGCACCACTTCCTTATCGACATCTCCCTTGGAATCCTCAAAGAGCGCATCCATGCCAGGTAGTAGTGCATCGAGTCTGCCCCGAGATACTGCTGTTGCCTGAGGATTTCTGTCAAGCACTGCGCCTTCTATTGGGGAGAAGGTTTTGCTGAGCTCCTGTATCTGTTGAATAGCTTCGAGCGTTGTATCTTTAGAAGTCTGCGCTTGCCTACGTAGGCTCCACAGTGGGCGCTGCGGTTGGCAATTTGCCACTCGTTCTTGTTGTGCTGGCGATGTGTTTTGTGGCTGTCTTTTGAGCAAGGTTTGGGCCTTCTTCAGTTGCTGTTGCCCTAAGCTATCAGCTTGGCCTGCTAGACTCTCGGCTTCTTGTAAGAGTTTAGAATCATCACCCCAAAGCTGAGCTAAATGCTCCTCACTGATGTTAGCTGAATTGCCCCATTCTACGCAGTCCGCTACCGCCCGTCGAACCGAACGATACAGCGGCCTATAGGTTACAGCTGCCATGAGGCCCAACAATGCTACGATAACCAGCGCTGCGATAAGTACTTTGCGCCTGCGGACTGACTTGCGCTGCGACGGATCTATTTGGGCTGCACCAAGCGCACCAGCAGTCGGTTGTTCAACCGGCTGGCCCTGTTCGTAGCTTCCATCAGCCATACCTACACTCATTTCACTATTGCTTCAATGAGCCCCCTGTGTAGCGCTGCCTTGCACATACAACCATTATAGGTTATGCCAAGGGTAAAGCCGCTCGGTATAGTTCAACGCTTGCAAGTAAAGCGATATAGCGCCCAATCGTGAGCGAAAGAGCCCTGAGCGCTAAAATCTGCGACTTTGACTAAAGCGCCCGATTCTAGATACGCCTGAATGTGATTTTGGTCGTGGAAGGGATCGTATTGCCCCTTGAAGGTGTACGCACTGAGACTGTGAGCCTGCGGGCCCATGCTCAGGAAATACTTCTCCCCACTAGGCTCTACTAGGCAGACGGTGTTGAGGAGCGTTGCCGGGTCTGCGCTCGCGAAGGCCTGCTCCACCTGCATGAAAATGGCGCCGTTCTTCTCCGTCATCGGATTATAAATCGGATAGAGCATGTTAGCACCAAAAACGGTAGCGCCATACATGGAACCGTTAAGCGGATCAGAAATAATAGTGGCCTTCGTGCCGGTAATAGCAACGACTTCTCGGAGCACTTGCATCTTAGATTGGGTCAGCTGCTCATAAGGGTCTTCGTTTTCTAGAATAGTGCTCTCGTTAATTTGGTCTGCGAGCTCTTGGCGGCCGGGATTGTGAATCTGGCATCCACACAGCACCAAGGCCACTAGCACGACGGAGCACAGTGTAAGCCAAGGCTGCCGAGCCGGTACGCGCATACCAGCTATAGCACACAGGGCAAAGCAGATAAGCGGTATAAGGGCGAAGGGAATAATGGTCAGTGGCCGCGTTTCGGTGCGATACCAAGCCCCAGCCATGATATTCGGGAACCAACCAGTCAAGGCGGTGGAGCAGACATATACTAGGGCCACAAGAGCAGCCGATAGCAACAAAGCGAGAGCATGCACCCGAGCGTGTGGAAGACTAGTGAGCTGGGGCTTCACCACTAGCGCGATAGCGATAACAATAGCTGTCACAACAAGCGCCGCCATTGCCCAACCAGCCGGGCCAGATACGTTGTCAGTGATGAAGCGCCCCAAAGCTTCGGGCACAGTTCGATTGGGCTGATAGGTGTGGAACCAGTCTCCAGGATTGCCATAGCGGCTAGATTTGTAGGAAGCTTTCATGTAGAAGAGGAAAGCCACTGCACCGAGTAAGACGAGAACGGCCATGCCCGCAATCCACTTCCAAGGCAAGCGCAGGAGAATAAACGGCACCATGAGCAGGAGCCATGTGAAAATGATTCTAGGATGCGCAAAAAGGCATAACACCGCTAAAGCTGCGGTAATGAGCAGCCAACGCAGGGTCGTCTTTGCTGGGGTGCGTTTCAGCTGTGCCAAGCAGTCCAGCAAGCGCAGAGTCGCGTAGAGCCAGAAAGGCAAAAGACTCGTAGCCAGGCCGTATGCAATAAGCGGCCCGACCGCCAACATAGTGAAAGGATGTGCCGGTGAGGAAACTGCCAGTATGGGCACCAGTACTGCCATGAGACAGGAGAATGGGCGCCAGCCGAGAGCGCGACTGGAAGCGCTGGCAGTAGCATCATCGCCTGGCGCACGCTGACTTTGAAGGCCGTCCACTTGTCTAGTCCAATACGTTGATAAGAGCAGCACGCCAGCAGGCCACACCAAGCCAGAAGTTGCAATCCAAATAATGTTGAAAGCCGCATAGATACTGACTTGAATCCCGAAGAGCGCCCCCAGCTTTATCAGCCCCGCAGCCAACAGGTGGAACATGGGCGGATAGTAAGCATCATTGGGCCACAGTCGGCCGGCGGCACCCACGCCCTCGTTCAAAATCTTACGAATAAAGTAATAGTGGGCTGGCGCGTCAATCTCGTGAATAGGCAGATTCCAAGCCGCGCCGAAGCGAGAAAACCAAGTTAGGACTATTGAGAAAGCAAGCAATACTCCGACGACTGAGCTTAGAGGCAGGGCCGCCCGACGTAGCACGCGAGCGCTCCCTCCCCCATTTCCCAGGGAATGCTCCAAAGCTGCTTTTTCACGAGAATCGTCTTCTTGCCTCATGTGCTCGATTCTACTGGCTGGTGCGTAATTAGAACGAGCAGCTAGAAGGAGCTAGTAGCAAGCCTCGAATTATACCCAATTTCTGTTTGAACGATTCAATAGGAAAGCGTGGATGCTTGCTTGTTGAGTGGGTTTATCTCTGATAGCCTTGGGGGAACTCGAACAAGAGATGTAATCAAGCGTGGGGGCGCACTGGACTAGGAGACCACCATGAGACCACGTCAACGACTCGATGCCAGCGTTACCATCTGTTTCGTGCTCTTCTGCTTGGCCACGGCACTCGCAATCAGTGCAGCATGCTTCCTGTCGTTGAGCTCTGTAAGCCTCTTTGCCTATCCCCTGCTTTGGGTTCTCATGTATGGCGCACTGTCGCTCGCTAAAGTTGAGAGCACCCGCAAAAAGCAAGTCCTGACCATTGCCGGATTCTGCTTCGCCACAGCCCTCATCCTAGCCAAGCTAATCCACGCCTTTACCGGCAACATCACCCCAGCGCTCCTCTCCTACGCAGTCCTGTGGCTAGTCCTCCTAGCCCTCCTCACCGCAACCGCCCGCCGACAAGCGGCCTAGCAGCTCCGGTACATATCGTAGATTAGTGCTACCCTTTTTGATCTGATTTGCCTGCTATTACCAGCCAGAGGGTTGCGAATACAAACAGTGCCATGCTGACAGCTATCGCAGTAGCCAGCAAATTCTTGTCAGCAGCCCAGCCGATAAGCGGGTTAAGCAACAATGCAATCAGACTTCCCAAAGAACTTGCAATGTTAAGCACTGTGGCGCGCTGCTTGGAAGGAATAAACTGATTTGCCAAGGCCGTTGCTACTGGAGCTTTGCCATGCATCCCAGCCACAATGAGGAGCATACCTAGTCCTACTGCAAGGGCGGATGGAAGAATCATCATGGCAAAGCCTAAACCAGCGAGCGCAAAAGCTGAGAAGAGCGCCAGGGTACACCCCAGCTTCTTCTCAATCGCTGCCGCACAGGTGTTGTAGACCGCTGCTGCAATAAGGCTCAAAGCCGCGAACATTCCCCAATATTTGATTGCTAACCCGTTGCGCTGGTAAAACGGCTGATTTAGAGTGTATACCGCATTGAAAAGCGCAAACGAAGCGCTGGATCCAATAGTTACATAGGCAAGTGTTGGTGAATTGTACAGGAGCCGCAATCCTGCAAGCAAATCTTTCCAAGACGTTCTGGCAGAGAGCTTGCCTTCGTTCTGTGGCGCAGGCGAAGCAGGTAGCTGTAGCATCAGTACTGCACCCATGATTGATGCGACGGCTGTAGCGTATGCAGGATAGGCCAGATTGCTCTGGGCCAGCCACGCGCCTGCCAGTGAGGATAGCAGTCCAGCAAGCAACTCTAATACGCTCAGGTGAGCAAAAACAGAGACCGCTTGAGTATCGGCTGACTCCCCCAACTGCTCATACACGTATGCTTCAAAAATGCCAGAGAGTAGAGCAATACTGAACCCGCTGAGACTATACGAACAAGCGAAACCGAAAAAGTCATGAGCAAGAGCAAACAATACTTTAGAAGCAGCATCGAGTGCAAAACCAGCGATAAGAGGCCAGCGGCGGTCTATACGGTCGGAGATGATGCCGGAGGGAATCTCCAGAATCATAATGGAAAATAAGAGAATGCTCTCCAGAGTAAAAATATGGCTGTAGCCTAATCCACGTGAAGCAAGATACACCGTGGAAACTGGTGAGTAGAAGAGCAAAAACGTGGCAATTTGGCCCACTGCAAGTATTGCAAGTGCAGGCGAGCGCCACAATATAGAGGCTGAAGCAAGCCACTGTTTCATAGCTCAAACCTCCGGCCAGTCAGGCTCAAGCATGAGCTGCCCTGCTCAGCTGACGAGGCCTGGTATTGCTGAGCTTCGTGATGGTTCTAGTAATCAGGCTTCATGGGTTGTCCTTCTTTCAGCACATTTAGTGTTGCTTCAGTCTACGCGAGAATATCCTCATCGCACAAGCTGCTGTCTAGGAGAATACAAGCACAGCAGCTTGAGGCAGAGGCTTGGCTTTCTAGGCTTACTTATCCTTGGAGAGGTAGGTGTCGATTTGGGATTGGTAGTGGGCTTTTTGCAGGCTTGGTATCCAGGAGACTTCGAAAGAGTTGCGGGCTAGTTGGGCGATTTGTTCTTTGCTGAGGTTGAATTGGCTGGCTAGAGCGTAGTAGTTATCGTTGATGTAGCCGCCGAAATAGGCTGGGTCGTCTGAGTTGACACAGATTTTGGCGCCCTTGCTCAAGAGTTCCAAAATTGCCTCGCCCTTCATCTTGGGAGAGGTATCTGTCCTAGCAGGCGGGCAGGAAGTGATGCCAATACCTTGCTTAACCGCGAAGTCTACTAGGTCAGGATCTTCCACGATGTTAGTTCCGTGGTCGATACGCTCCACGCCCATAATCTCCAAGGCCTGCTTAATGTGCTCGATAGAGTCCTTCTGGTCCACATCGCAGTGGGCGGTAATATGCAAACCAGCGGCCTGCGCATCCTCGAACTGGCGGGCGAACTTGAGGGGTGGATTGTTGTGTTCGTCGGAATCTAAGCCCACACCCACAATCCAATCCTTATAGGGCATGGCCTCTGCCAAGGTTTGGCGCGCTGACTCTTTGGAATAATCTCGCAGGAAACACATAACCAGTGCGGCGTCCACTCCCAAGTCTTGCGCATCGACGACTGCCTTGTGCAAACCAGTAATCACGGTGGCAAAAGAAATCCCCCGGCTCGTATGGGCCTGGGGGTCGAAGAACATCTCTACATGTCGTACCGTATTTGCTGCGGCTTTTTGCAGGTAGGCGTATGCCAAATCATAAAAGTCCTGCTCGGTTTGCAAGACTTCCATAGCTGGGTAGTACACGCTTAAGAATGATGGCAAATCGTGGAAATTGTACGTCTTGCGGACTTCTTCCACGGTAGTTTGACCTATATCAATATGATTGCGCTGGGCCAATTTCAGCTTCAAATCGGGCTCAAGCGTTCCCTCAACATGCAGGTGAAGCTCAGCCTTCGGTAGTTGGTCGATAAATGCCCTAATTTCACAAGCCGTCATGACGATACCCCTAAAAGTTGGATGAACAGAAACGGCAACTTTAGATTATCAAACTTACGAATCGCTTATGTTAACTTCGTAATATAAGCTCTACAAGCTGCCGTTTCATTAGTAAAACCGAGAGTACGCGGCATATAGCAATATTAACGGGCGTTTTCAAGCCTTTTAGAGTCCGTGTATATGTGCCCATTTTCTATAGTGAAGACAGAGTCTGCTACTTGCATTATTTCATCGTCGTGATGGGAAGCAATCACAATAGTGGTTCCTTGCTCCTTCTGGTGTTCCATTTCACCGAGAAATGTCTCAACCGAAGCCTTGTCTAAGCCGTTAGTCGGCTCGTCGAGCAAAACCAGCTTTTGCTTCTCCATTAAAGCCTGAACAATAGCTAACTTCTGCCTCATTCCAAGCGAATATGACTTCACTTTTTCATCGCGATGCTCATACAAACCAAACTGGCTCATGAGGCGCAGGGTTTCTTTTGGATCCCAGCCGTTGTCAAGCCCTGCAAGATATTCCAAATTCCACATAGCACTCTGGTTGCCAATAAACCCCGGTGTTTCAATGATAATACCGGTCTTAGTTGGCAATCCCTTGTTAAACTCTACCGGTTTATCATTCACAACTATCGTGCCACTATCTGGACGGATAAAACCGCATAAAGCTCTCAAAAGCATCGTTTTACCTGACCCGTTAGGCCCTACAAGTCCGTAGACTTTCCCCTGCTCACAGGAAAGGTTTACTTCTTCTAAAACTTTCTTGGACTTTATAGACTTACTAAGATTTTCTACGCTGACAAACATGATGGCCTCCTACAGTATTTCTGATCGTTTATAGAACTGGTAATTGATAATGAGTATGAGCACTGTGCTAATAGCTAGGATTGGAATCCAATTGGGCAAATGCGCCAAACTGTGTCCAAGCAACAAGTGTTGAACATCTGATAGTCCGCTGTATGCATACGCCAAGACTGTACTGACAAGAAAACCGACAATACGATTGCCTGCGCTCGCTATAGCATCTGCGACGAGCAGTAGCACTATAAGCATCCACAAACCACAAACAAAATCTGCCAGACTTCCCAGGGAACGAGTTTGCGGCATGAGACCCCACATAATAAACAGTTGAGGAACTGAATACAGCAAAGCATAAAGGAGCACTAGCCCTATGTATCTGATATATCGCTCCGCTCCCCGACGCCGTCTTATATAGACCAGCCAGTTGTCTTCCAGCAGGTAAGACTGCGGCTGGCCTAAACTCAGCAACAAACCAAACTCTAAAAAGGAAAAGACTGTGAAATCGAAAGTTGATAGAAGATCGGTTTCAGACACAGATTTCGGAAACATACCAATAAAAGTGGCCGTGTCAGGAGAGCGCGATAGATAAGAGAAAAAAACCACCAAATATATTACTAGTAGGCCAAGGCGTGAGAGTACTCTTTCTCTGAGGGTGTCGGAATAACTAGTTTGTTTGTCCATACTAGCTCCCTAAGTAATCGCGGTTATCGTAAGCCCAACCGCACACAAAAGTAAGCAAGATGCAGAAGGAAGCAAAGGGTATCAGTTTGTTGATTGCAAGACTGGAGAATGTAGGTTCCACGGGTATTAAAAAGTAAAATATAAGACTAGTGAAGTCAGGTGCCCAACCGTTTAAAACCCAGTTTGCCGAGATTAAAGCCACCATAAGGACCGGCATCGTTTTACCCCAAGACAAGCCGAAGCTGATAAGCATATATTGGAAAAGACCTATAGCAATAAGTTGGGTGCAAGAACTTATAAACATGAGTAGCAAGATACCCGGTAATTGCTCTTTTGCCTGTGACCAATCCCGATGACCAAAACCGAATTCTATAGCTATCCATGTAACCAAGCTCAGCACTGTAACTGCCAGCGCGCATAAGAATAACCACCAAATATTCGATTGGAATTCTTTTTGAGTAGAAGAGCGAGCCCGCTCAAAAGGACCATAGCTACTAAACCCGAAGTACAGAATGACAAGAAAAAGAGGAACGCAAGTAATTGCGAAACCGCGCTGATTTAAAAATTTCTCGATAGAATCCTGAGCGGTCAACAGGAATGGTGAAGTAAACCCGACTCCCTCGATTACAATTCCAAGCACGGCAAAAGTAAAGATTATTACCCGCGCTGACTGAGAAGTTTTTACCAAGCGTAATTTAGTTTCAGAGAACATCTTGCGCCTGCTTTCGCGAATAGAGCACAGCAGTTATACCAGCTAAAACAGGCAAAGTGAGCGCTGCGCCCAATTCGTTAGGGCCTCTGTCAGTGAACGCTACCCCATATTTAAGAAAGTTGATATGGCTTAGCCCGTACAAACTAATCTGTGTGCTATTACTGACGATAATATGCAAAGCAAGAACAAGTACGAATGGCGCAATGACTTCTATGTAGCGCTTCTTGGTGAAGAAAGAAACCGCAACTGCAATATCAGCAAATAGACCGGAGAGTATAAAAACATACACAAAAGTGACTAGCATCAACGCAATCTGGTTCTGCTGGTAGAAGCCATACACCCATGATTCTTTGTCTATAAGAGGGTAATTGTATTCGTTTAAAGTACCATCCACAAACCACATGTGGGGCCGATGAATGATAGCAATGACGCCGCTGCACACCAGAGGAAACAACCCAGCAGTTCCGCCCAAAATGAACCCGGAGAGCAACGACTGTTGCAATGCCTCTTTATTATTCACACGAGTACTCAGCAAGGACATACGGCCACTGAGTTTTTCGTCAGCATAAACGCTTCCACCAAAGAAAGCAGCTAACAATGGCAGAACAAATAAGTACAGGTGAGATCCGCGTCCAAAATAACTGAACAACAACATGTAATTAAAAAAATTCGGATTAGGCTGGGGCAGATTCCAACCCATAAAAAAAGCGGTTTTATATTGAATACCAAGAAGAATAATCGTTGTTATAATAACTACTAACCATTTCCAACTGGTAATACCCATCAACAGTTGCCGTTTAGTAAGTTTCATAATAATTCCCAACGGTAAGTACAAACGATGCCGTAAAGGTGAGTACACTCCCCGTCAAGCGTCCACCAGCTATCCAGCCTTTTCAGCAACCATAGCATAGTTCTTTCAGGGGGCATGCAGCTACGTCTCCTTCGATTACTTAACTTATTGCTGAGCAGAGCGGGAAAATAATAATGAGAGAGGCATATCGATATCCGGCCGTGAGAATATCGATACCTTACAGAATATGAGTTTTCAGTGTTTTCGCACCGCAGAAAGCATATTACAAAAAATCTAAACTGACATATACGACAGATATGTCTACTGTCGAAATTGGGACCATTAATATAAAATGTGTGTTCGGTCGTCCCTACTTAGCGCACGAAGAACATCGGAGTCTTCATGTTTACAAGCAGAAACAAAAAGTTCGCTGGAGTGGTACTCGCCTTAGTAACCAGTCTTGGTTTCGCAGCACCAGCTATGGCAAATAATCACGCCGACACTAGTTGGTCCTTCACTCTTACTCCTTGGAACAACCTCGGTAAAACAGGAGCACGCAGCAAAACGGATACTTCTTCCGTATATGCCCGTGTCAATTGGCGTAGTAATACTGGTCCGGTTTGGGCATGGGCTGAAGCTGGCAATAGCGCCAATGTCGGCACAGCTGTAGTACCGATTTGGAGTGGTCAATCCGTGAAGATAAGTCAGTATATCTACGAGTGGGGCTATCGATCAGCACGACTCTGTATATCAGATGCGAATGGGGATAGCGCTACGGTTCGAGTTACTGGTGTCTGGAGTCCAGATTCCGTATGAGTTAACGCTCTCATAGGATAAAATAGTTTGACCTCTAGCAGAGGTATTTTGCTAGAGGTCAAACTATTTTATCTTGAGTTACTTGGACTTGCCCTTGTTTTTCTCTCGGATGTGGACTGAGAGTTGGATTGGGGTGCCTTGGAAGCCGAACTCTTCGCGCAGGCGTCGCTCTAGGAAGCGGCGGTAGGAGGCTTCCAGGAAGCCTGTCGCGAAGATGACGAAGCGCGGCGGGCGGGTTGATGCCTGCGTGGCGAACAGAATACGAGGCTGCTTGCCACCGCGCAGAGGATGTGGGTGGGCGGCCTGAACTGTGCCGAGGAAGGCGTTGAGCTTGCCCGTGGGGATGCGCTGATCCCAAGATTCTAGGGCCGTATGCATGGCTTGAGACAGACGGTTGGTATGCCAGCCGGTCTTGGCAGAGAGATTGACTCGCTCGGCCCAAGTGACCCGGTCGAACTCAGTCTGCCAGAGGCGCTCTAAGCGTTGGCGGCCAAAGTCGTCAAGCAAATCCCACTTATTGAAGACCAACACTACGGCTCTACCTGCATCGACTGCCTGGCTCATGACCTTCAAATCTTGGTCGGCGATAGGCTGCGAAACATCGAAGAGCACCAAGGCCAGCTCGGAGCGCTCGATAGCCGCCTGAGTGCGCAGGCTGGAATAGTATTCAGCACCAGAAATTTTGTGCAAGCGGCGCTTAATACCAGCCGTATCAATAAAGAGCCAGTCCTCATCGCCGATCTCGATAATCTCGTCGATAGGGTCTCGGGTAGTGCCGGCCAAGTCGTTGACCACAGCCCTCTCCTGGCCAGCCAGCTGGTTCAGGAGCGAAGACTTACCAACGTTGGGGCGGCCAACGAGAGCCACGCGCGGAAGACCTGAAGGAGTCAAGAAACCAGAGGTTTTCTCGGCCTTCTTCAGCTGGTCGACGGCAGCATCGAGCAGGTCGCCAACACCGCGGCCGTGCATAGCCGAAATCGGGTAAGGCTCACCCATACCCAGCTTCCAGAACTCTGCTGCTGTGTAGTCAGCATTCCTAGAATCGAGCTTGTTGACGGCCAGCACTACAGGCTTTCCTGCCTGACGGAGCATGGTTACCAAGCGAGTGTCCATGTCGGTGAGGCCAACTTGGCCGTCGACGACGAACATGACTGCATCGGCAAGCGTAACAGCTAACTGGGCCTGGTCAGCAATCGCCGAGCCAATGCCTTGAGCGTCAGCCTCCCAACCGCCAGTATCCACAATCTTGAAATCGGTACCAGACCACTCAGCATCGTAGGAGACACGATCGCGAGTCACACCCGGCGTATCTTCCACAACTGCGGCCCTGCGGCCTAGAATGCGGTTCACCAGCGTAGATTTGCCAACATTAGGCCGACCGACTACTGCCAAAACGCCCACTGACTTAGGGCTCAGGGGCTCATTGCTGTGCTGGCCCTCAGCTTCAATCAGTGCGCGATCGTCTTCGTCGAGCTCATAGTCGTCTAAGTACTGCGAATAGTTTTCGTCGTCTACATCAACGAGAGCTTGCTCTACGATGCCAACCAAAGTTTGCAAGGTCTGGTCAAAAGTCATATCAGAATTATCGACTTCGATGACGCCCTCGGCAGGCTCGGTGAAAGAAGTAACCTTCGAATCCACTCGGTCTCGTGCTGCAACATCGTCTTTGCCAGCTGCCGAAGTCTTGCTAGCATCTTGCCCCGAGCGGCGGGCAGCGCGGACCTCTTCACGAGCAGTAAGCAGAATGCGAACTTCTGCGTCGGGAGCTACAACAGTAGTTATATCTCGACCTTCGGCCACTACTCCCCTGCCATCAGACTGAGAATCGGGGTCAGCCTCGGCGGCAATGTAAGCCCGCTGAGCAGCAATAAGTACGTGGCGCACGCCCTGAATGCTAGACACAACAGACACGTGGGAAGAAACCTCAGCAGAGCGTATCTCCTCAACGACGTCTCGGCCGTCTAACTGAATCCAGAAGTCATCGGGATTCACGCTAATCTCGAAATGGCCCTCAGTAAAGAGTGCTCCCACTGCTTCAACAACGCTTTGCTCGTCTAAGTCGGTAGCATCTAAGTCAATGCCCTGCTCCATGCACCACAAAGCACTCGTGCGATACATGGCGCCCGTATCGAGATAGGCTAAGTCGAAGTGACGCGCTAAAGCCTTGGAAGTTGAGGACTTGCCTACTCCAGCTGGCCCGTCAATAGCTACGGTAATCACAGGCCTACCTCCTTATCGAGGGCGGTAATCTCGGCCTTAGACAGAATGCGGTAGGATCCGGGCTTCACATCACCCAAGTGAATCGGGCCGATTTGAGTACGGACCAAGCGCACTACCGGGAAACCAATAGCTTCAAAGACGCGGCGGACGATACGGTTCTTGCCCGAATGGATTACGACTTTTACCATGGTGTGATCGCGCGAGCGGTCGATAATGGCGCAGTGGTCCAAGCGAATAGGACCGTCGTTGAGCATCACGCCCTGGGTAACCAAGCGCCGGCAGACGTTGCCACCAAGCTTGCCCTGCACGGTGGCCATATAGGTTTTTTCAACCTCATACTTGGGGTGCATCACATGCTGGGCCAGCTCGCCGTCGTCGGTCATCAAAATGAGGCCTTCGGAATCGTAGTCCAAACGCCCCATGTGGAAGACACGCTCATAGCGGTCTCCGATGATGTCTCGCAGGGTGTAGCGCCCCTTGGGATCGTCCATAGCAGAGAGCACCTTGCGTGGCTTATTGAGCGCCATCGTAACGTGCTTACCGCTGATGTGTATACGCGAGCCGTCGACGCGAATCTGCTGCTTGTCGGGGTTGACCCGGCTGCCCAATTCGGTAACGAGTACACCGTCGACTTCTACTCGCCCATCGGTAATTATTTCTTCGCATTTGCGCCGGGACCCAAAGCCCGCTTGCGCTAATACTTTTTGAAGACGAATGCCTTCTTCGTCTGATTCATACGCTCGTAATGCGTGTGTATATTGGTGTGGCATCGTTCTCCCAACGTGGCCTGTTAAAATGACTTACTGTATAGCAAAGTCATAACATAGCTTACCCTAAGCCGGTGATTTTCAGCTAGGCTGAATCAACATCATGCCGACTGCTTTTGCAGCTCAAGCTGGCAGGCTTAGGCAGACGCCACAAAGGACGGATGATGGAACCAGACACGAGCATACAGTCGCTAGCACTGCTCAAACCAACTACAGTGAGCGCCATACGAGTCGCGGCAGAATGTGTAGGCACCTTCCTACTGTGCTTCGCCATCTACGCAGCCTCGTCTTGGGGCCGCCTATCTACTGGCGCTTCTTCTATCGCGGTTGCTCTTACTTGGGTGTTCGCTGTCATCGCAGTTGGTACGCTCTTCGGTAAGGTGTCCGGCGCACATTTCAATCCCGCCGTGACATTTGCTGCTATGTTCACTGCCCAAATCGGCTGGCTGGAAGGCCTGTGCTATATCGTAGGTCAGCTCATTGGCGCTATTGGTGCTGGTGCAGCTGTAGTCTACTTGCTGCCGCTTACCGGTGAGAATGCTGGCAAAGTTTGGCTGCCTGGAGCAGTGAACGGTTTCGACCAGGGTTCGCCTTTACACGACACCTTGCAGCAATACAACCTGAGCTTTAACATAACGATGGCGATTGCGGCCGAGCTAGTAGCTTGCCTCATCGTGGTCGGCACTTCGGTTGCAACCCTACGCTCTGATGGCCGCGAGCAAGACGGTCACGTATGGAAAATGGCCATGGCATACGCTGCCGGCGCTATGATTACCTATCCTCTTACCGGAGCAGGAATGAACCCGGCTCGTTCCACGGGTATCGCTCTCTTCGCCCGCGGCAAGGGACTCAGCGCTGATCCTATCCAGCAACTGCTCATTTTCTGGATTTGCCCATTCTTGGCAGCAGCCGTCGTCGGACTGGTCACCATCTTGTATCACATGCTGCTCGATAATGCGCAAACCCGGCTTGATACCGCTCCTGAGACCCCTATCGACATGCCTGACGTCTTGCTCAACAATGCTGAAGCTGAAGAAGATAACTTCACCGATGAATCTAATCCCGAACTGATACTTGATGTGGAAGAAGTTGAGGTTGACGAATCAGCCAATGGAGAAAAGCCTGATAGCGAACAACCATCCGAGAACAACGCAGAGGTTGAGCCCTCACAAGATAAACAAGATACTCAGGTAAGTCACCACAAGGCCGATTCCCAAGCCAAGGCAGACAACGAAGTCGAATCCGACTGAACGAACCTTCCACGGGCTCCTCTCTTTTAATACGAGGCGGAGCCCGGCTAGGCAGAAGGAAACAAGCGCAAACAGACCTATACCAACGCCGGTAAATCCCATTGCTGCAAGCACAGCCGCTAAAGCAACCACAATCGCAACAATCCATTCAGCAATGGGTCTACCTTCGTTACGCTCTGACACAGCCGACGTGTGCCCTCGAACCTGAGATTGGTCATCGGGCTCGTTGGGCTCATGAGTCTGATGAGAGGTGTGAGGGCCATGAGCATGGCGTGCTACAGGTGTCATATCTTCTCTTTCCGCTCAACTCGTAGTCTAAATTCTACTACTGACCCGAACTTTGGCCCGGAGCATCCGAATGAGATGTTTTATTGACTGTTTGAACCGTATGAGACGGCTGGGAAGAAGTATCGGTTCCGCTGATTCGTGTCTGAGATTTATCGCTACTTTCGTATGAATTTAGTGAAGCCGGAACCGCAGATACAAGTGTCACACTCCTGTGCAGACTATCTATTGTGGAATTCCATAGCAACACTAGAGCGGACACCAGCAGTAGCATCAACCAAGGAGCCAACAGGCCTACTGAGATATCGCGTGCGAATACTGCTGCCGATTCCGTCACATGGACTCCCACTCCTTTGAGGCGGTGTTCTCCTAGGTCGCCATTTGAGCAGAAAAAGGCTAAACCTAGCGCAAGGAGGACAATCAATCCTGTTATAACAAGGCTGATGCACGAATACAAAAAAGTGGTAACCAAACGAGTATCAATTTGTCGTAGACCCTGTTTACGCAAGCTAGCGAGCATATCAAAGCCACGTTTGGTAAGCAACGTAAGCAGAGCAACTATGCCGGTTACAATGGTCGGTAGCACCAGTAAAATAATGCGCTGAACTGAACTAGTCACTGCCTCCGGAAATAATCCAAAAATGGGGATTGGCGGTAGCGCTTCACCCTGACCAGTCCATAATGTAAAACTAGCTAATTCGCCGATATAAAACCCGCCGCCCGTCAACCAAGAGAGTGCCCAGATAATTAAATTTGGCAACCATACAATCGCAGCAAGAGAAGTCAGTATTCTTGAGCTGGTACCCATTTCAGATAGAACAAACAGTTTACCCACGGCGTCATGGTAGAGCGCTATCCAAACCACTACCGTCAATGCACCCATAAGCACAAAAATAGCAATGAGCCATACGGCAACGTGTACGCCTTGAGTAATGGCTAGACGAAGTCCCGAGGGCAAGCTTCCGTATGGACTACTCGCCAACCACTTGGAAAACTTTCCTGAGCGCACCCCGGCAATAGCATAAGCTAAGCAATACACTAGAGCCGATCGGCACGCTATAATGAACGTGGTATCAACGAGTATAAAGCCTTGAATCTGTTGGAAGAGGAAGCTGACTATCAGCCATAGCAAACCACCCGATGCAAAACCTTCCCAGCTCATACCAAATCTGCGTACACAAGTAACCAATAGAGAGACAAGAACGAGCGTAAGCCCTAACGGGATGATGGTGAGCTTTAAAGCGCCAGCTGAAAACCCATTGCCTTGGCTGAGCAGAACGACAGCTTGTGTTACAGACAAGGACTGATCAGAAAGCGAAGCACCTCCCTCTTCCATCGAAATAACCAGAAGAATCAGCGCTATACAGGAACCAACTGCCACCACGAATATTGCTAGTGCGGTAGCGGCGGCGTAGATGCCTCGCAGGGCACGTTTCGATCTTGCCATCGTCGGAGCATTCGCGCTGCCCACTAGGCAGGCATCGAAACAAGGGTAGAAAGCGGATAGTTGCTGAGTACCTCACATCCGTCGAGGCCTTCCAGCTCCATAACGAAGCTGAAACCAGCAACCTCTCCCCCAGCTTGCTCAATGAGTTTGGCAGCTGCCTGGGCTGAACCACCGGTAGCAATCAAATCGTCAACTACGAGAACACGTTCGCCGGGCTTTACCGAGTCGGTTTCCATCTCGATTGTTGCTGTACCATATTCGAGAGAATATTCTTGCGAAAGGGTCGGGGGCGGCAATTTTCCACTCTTGCGCAGGGCAATGAAACCCTTGCCCAAGCTGCTAGCAATCTGCGGGCCGATCAGGAAGCCACGAGCTTCTAACCCCGCCACGGCATCAAACTCGTCAGGAGAAACTGGTAGGGCCCTCAGCAGAGCGTCGCTAATAATAGACAAACCACGAGGGTCTGCCAAAACTGGCAAGAAGTCCCTAAACAGAATGCCTTCTTTAGGGAAGCCGGAAACACTCTTAAACAGGGAAACTACATATTGCGCATCTTCTTCGCCGACGGCGCTGAGCTGCTGAATAGAAATGTCGCCCGACTGAGCCATTATCTTCTTTCCTCGATATCGTATAGTGACCATTGCACCAATTCATACATCTGTATATGTGGAGCCGTTCAAACACTAAGCCGACGGCTCCATTGCAACAACTACTCTTGCGTAGAAGAGGCTTGATCCTCTGCCAGTTCTTGCACCTCAGCTTGCGAATCATCGGTGCTGGGTTCGGCAGCTTCTGCAGGAAGAGGATTGCCATTTTCGTCGACTTCATCATCGTGGACATAAGCAGGCACGACAGGAGGCTTGGTAACAGCCTGGATGCGCCAGCGAGACTGGGTACCTTCGGAGTCAATAACGACCTGCTCCTTCTCCAGATCGACAGACACGATAGTGCCCAGCAGTCCGGATGCCGTCGATACTTCAGTACCAGGCTCAAGGGAGCGGCGGAAGCTTTCGATGTCTCCCTGACGCTGCTTGTTCTTGCGAGTGGACCACCAAGACATGCCAAACATCAAGAGGATGAGGATGATGAGGAAAAGCATGGACGATACGTTTGACTGCATGTATTGGCTCCTTACCGTGTCCGATTCAGGGCAGGCCTCAGTGACCTCACCCAATGCGCCGGAAGTACTATTCTAAAACAGCTTAGTGACATCTTCAGGGGCTTCGAGTCCTAAATGAGACCAAGCTTTTTGCGTGGCAACTCGCCCCTTTGGTGTTCTGACAAGGAAGCCCTCCCTTACCAAGTAAGGCTCGCAAACAGTCTCCACTGTTTCAGATTCTTCTCCAACCATGGCCGACAAGTTGTTTAATCCGACCGGGCCACCTCCAAAGCTTCGGACTATCGCTTCAATTACAGCCAAATCCAGACGATCGAGACCTTCGGAATCAATCTGATAGAGCGACAAGGCTGCTTCAACATCTTCAGGACCGACCTGTCTCAAATCATGGACGACCGCCCAGTCTCGAACCCTGCGTAGCAAACGATTCGCAATGCGAGGCGTGCCCCTAGAGCGCTTAGACAGTTGAGCGCAGGCCAGTGCAGTAATGTCTATACCGAGCACGGCCGCAGAGCGTTCAATCAACTTCTCAAGCTCTTCGCAAGGGTAAAAGTCTAAATGTGCGGTAAACCCAAAGCGTGCTCGTAAGGGTGAGGGCAGCATACCTTCGCGCGTAGTAGCACCTATAACTGTAAACCTAGGTAAGCTAAGGGGAATCGATGAGGCACCCGGTCCTTTTCCGACCATAACGTCGACACGAAAATCTTCCATAGCAATATAAAGCAGCTCTTCTGCGGCACGAGGAAGACGGTGAATCTCGTCGATAAAGAGTACCTCTCCCACTTCTAGAGAGCTCAAAATAGAGGCTAAATCGCCAGCATGTTGAATCGCTGGGCCTGAAGTAATCCGTATAGGCACCCCGAGCTCATGAGCCACAATCATAGCGAGAGTCGTTTTACCCAATCCAGGAGGGCCGGCTAAGAGGATGTGGTCTGGCGGCACTTCTCGCTTTTGAGCAGCTTGCAAGAACAGCTCCAACTGTGCTTTCAGCCTAGGCTGACCGATAAAGCCTTGCAAGCTATGCGGTCGCAGCTCTTCATCGCTGACTGGTTCAGCATCGAGTGGAGCTGCAGATACCATGCGCAGTGATTCATCTTGCTCTTGCCCCATGCGAGTTCCTTCACTTAAACCAGCGGACTGATCACTGACCTGACGAGTAATACGGCCCATATTAGCGACCCCTGTCTAACCGGGTAAGAGAGGCCTTTAACACTAGCGGCACATCCGAACTGCTCAGCGGCAACTGGTAAGAGTCTTCCTTGCAGACTTCTTGAACAACCCGCTCTGCGTCTTTTTGTTGCCATCCCAGGGAAATGAGGCCTTGAACAACCTGATTGCTGCCATTGTCGAGGGCGCTGGCGCTTTCAGCCTTATCGCCCTGCTCCAAATCGACCTTGCCCGACAATTCAAGAATAATCTTCTGGGCTCCCTTTTTACCCAAGCCCGGAGCTTTGGCCAAGGCAGCTGCATCGCCCAGCTCTACTGCCTGAGCCAAAGCTTTGGGCGTGAGCGTAGATAAGAGCGACAGTGCCACACGTGGCCCAACACCGCTCACCTTCTGTAATTGAATAAACAAGCCTTTAGAAGTTTGAGAGAGAAAACCGTAAAGTGTCACAGCGTCTTGAGAAACGTTGAGCGAAGTGAAGACTGTAACCTGCTTGCCAGTTGTTAAAGCAGCCAAGTCCGAATTGGGCATGCGTACTTCGTAGCCGACGCCAGATACATCGATGACCGCCAGACCGCTCTCGATCATAGCGACCGCCCCTGTGAGCATAGCCAGCATAGTACCAATCCCCTCTGGCTGGTTTGTACTCATTGTCGGCAATGAGAGACGCCCAACCAAACTCGAACGCTTGTTCGAATAAGACTACATGTCCCTTTGGACTGAACCGCGTCGCCGATTACTGTGTTGAGCCTGAGCCCACTGCCGCTGGGCCTGCGTTAGGTGTTGCTCCCGCTCTCCGCCTTGCAAGGCACCAGAAGGTCGCAGGGCGTGGCACATTGCCTGCGCAAGGGCATCAGCTGCATCAGCAGGCTTAGGCAAACGGTCCAGACGCAATATGCGGGCCACCATACGTTCGACCTGAATTTTCTCGGCCTGCCCATTGCCCGTTACGGCGAGTTTAACCTCAGTAGGCGTATGCAAAGCCACGGGAATCCCACGCTGGGCAGCGGCAAGCATAGCCAAACCGGCAGCCTGAGCCGTGCCCAATACCGTGTTCCTATTGGCTTGAGCGAATACGCGCTCGATGGAGACAACATCTGGGCTGAATTGGTCGATTTTTTCGGCTAAACCGTTGTAAATCGTCAGCAAGCGCAAATCTTGCGACTGCTCAGGGTCAGACCTGACCACGTCGACGTGGACAAAGGATAACTGCCGAGAAGCCCGAGCTTCTATGACGCCGACACCGCAGCGAGTAAGCCCCGGGTCGACGCCACAGATAATCACTACTACTATTCCTCGTCTAACTGGGCCATGACTTCGTCAGTTGCAGTCCAGTTGCTGTAGATGTCTTGCACATCGTCAAGATCGTCTAAGTTGTCAACCAGCTTAGAAACCTTGCGCGCTGCGTCAAGATCCAAGCTCACCTCGGTCTTGGGGTTAAGCACCAAATCAGCGGAATCGTAGTCTATGCCGGCATCTTGTAGAGCCTTACGGACTGCAACCAAGTCGCTGGGTTCGGTAAAGACCGTGTAGGTCTCACCATTATCTTGCACATCTTCTGCGCCAGCCTCGGCAGCTTTTTCAAAGACTGTGTCGAAGTCTGCGCCCTGAGCAGGAACTTCAATCTGGCCCTTGCGCTCAAAGTTGAAGGAAACCGAACCGTTTTGTGCCAAAGAGCCGCCGTTCTTGGTGAGCGTAGAGCGCACCTCAGCAGCTGCACGATTGCGGTTGTCAGTTAAGCACTCAATGATGAGGCCGACACCTGCGGGAGCATAGCCCTCGTAGACGATCGACTCATAGTTGGCTGCACCAGCCTCTTCACCCGAACCACGCTTGACGGCCCTGCTGATGTTGTCTGCTGGAACTGAAGACTTCTTCGCCTTCACGATTGCGTCGTAGAGCGTAGGGTTACCGTCGGGGTCGCCGCCGCCAGTGCGGGCTGCAATTTCAATGTTCTTGATTAACTTCGCGAAGAGCTTGCCGCGCTTAGCGTCGATGGCAGCCTTCTTATGCTTCGTGGTCGCCCACTTGGAATGCCCTGACATAATGCTCCTGACGATACATGTAAATGAACTTGAATAATACTATGCGTTCTCTTTGACAATATACATCTTGCAAGCATAGCCAAAGGCGATCTTGAGCCAAAATCAAGAGGCAAAGTAACTCGACAACCGCTATTCGCTAGATATGGAGAGCCCGCGCATAAACAGATAAAATCTGCTCGCTAACACGATCCCAGTCATAACTCTGTGCTCGGGCTAGAGCTGCCTCTTGTAAGTGTTTTCGTATGCTCAGATCAGTCAAGACACGAGTAATTTGCTCGGCGCAGGCATGACCATTACCATTGCTGAAGTGAAGAGCGCTCACCCCCTCTTGCGATACGGCCCGGAAAGCTGGCAAATCAGAGGCAACGACAGGACAACCGGCAGCCATAGCTTCCGCCAAGACTATGCCAAAAGACTCGCCGCCAGTCTGCGGCGCTACATATACGTCTAAGCTTCTATACAACTCTGCCTTTTCTTGGTCACTGATACGCCCAAGAAACTCCATACGATCCTCGAGACCGGAACTTATAGAATGCGCAATTTTCTTGGCATCGTCTTGGCCATCCCCAGCGCATAAGAAGCGTGCTTGAGGATACTGAACAAGTAAAGACTGTGCAGCCTGAGCAAAAACGCGAAAACCCTTGCGCTCCTCCCCCATTCTGCCTAAAAATCCAATTGTTGGTTTCCGAGAAGTACCCTGCCAACTATCGCGAGGCTGAGCTTGAGCAAAGAACTTCGCTTTGATGCCATTTGGAATAACTTGAACCGCAATGTTGGAGTCTAAATACCTTCCAGCGGTTTCATAAGCAGCATCACTCACGCAAATAGCTTGCCGAATATTAGCTAAGTACGCTCGTAAATAGGGTTGTGCAAGCTTCAAAGCAAAAGGATACGAATCGAACGAAGCGTGAAAAGTTGCCACATATGGGCAAGGAGCAAAGCCCCGAATGAGTGGCTTGTGGCTCAGACTAGGTACTTCTGGTTCGTGTAAGTGCAGAATATCGAATCGCCCCTGCCGCACCCATTGTCGTGTTTCACGGCCTGCAAACCCAAAATAGCTCAAATTGGCTACGGAACCGTTGTATGGTATCGAAAATGAAGAACCTGTCGTATGCACCCACAGCGGCATGTCAGCAGTGCGTCTGCCCGGGGCTAATACCTCAACCTGGTGTCCGCTGTCAATCAGCTGCTGAGCAAAGTCTCGAATATGCAGCTGCACCCCGCCCGGTGTCTCAAACGAGTACGGGGAGATGATACCAACTCTAAGTTTGCGCCCCTTCAAGGGATCGCGAGCCGGTTCAACAGGCTCGGTTATTCCGGGAGTTTGTAAGGGCATATCATTATTCATGCTGATTCCTAGCGGTCGTGGATGCAGCCCGCTCTTCCATAAGTTGCCGAAGATTGTCAGGCACCTGATGAAGACGGTTAAGGTCCAAATCCTCGATAAAAATCGGCTGCATCATATGCCAGTCCTGCGGAAATTTGCGGATGCCCTCAGCCCATTGGTCAACCCAGGCTTGCGTGAGTTCCTGCACAGCTTGCTGGCGTGGCATAGCTAAATACCGCTCAATATCAATAGGCCCATCAATTGAGCAGACGTAACCAGAATCGCAATGCGCTTGAGAACGCTTGTCAGTCGCCAAAGATTCGCGGTGCATATTAACTGTGTACAGAGGCAGTTTTGCGTCTAGCGCGATAACCGCTGGCCCGGCAGCCACACGGATATAAGAATCAAAAGCCCGAACGAAAACACCATTGCGGCTCAAATCACGGTCTGCCAAAAGAGGCACGACTTGGCCTTCTTGCAGAACTTGTTGAGTCAAAGTCTGGGTTAATCCAGGCTGCCCTGTGAGCAGAATATGCATGCCCAATCCCCGGCGAATCTGAGCAAAATCTTCTAATAGCTGCGGATCAGCCAAGCGTTCAGCCACCGTAGTAACTGGGCCTAATGCTTGACCAGCCCAAAAGCCGGCGTAATCCCAATTACCTTGGTGCCCCATAGCGATGGGCAGAGACGCATCTTTGATATTGCTGAGCGAAGGCTCGGGGAAGCCGGTACCTTCAGTGCGAATACGAGCTAAAAGTTCCTCTTGACTTCGCCCTCCAACAGTTAGAGCTTCGCAAAAATACGCAAAATAAGAGCGTAGACCTTCTCGACTGACTTGTCGTAAACGCTTGTGAGAAACAGGCCCCATCACATGACGCAGGTTGCGCTCCAGTTGGGAGACGCTACCTAGATGAAGCAGCCACACGAAATCGGCCGCTCGGGTAAAGGCCCATCGGGCTGCTCGCTCTGGAATCCGATCGGCGTGGTGGACAATCGCCGTAAGTAGGGCTGAAATCATGACTGCTACTTGTGATTGGGGTCTGCGGGCTTGGGCGAACGATTCATAGCCGTTTTGACAGTGCGAATGCGCTGCCAAACAGTAATAATGCCAAGAATATCGAGCAAGAGCAGGAAGCATGACAGCCATGCAATTGAAAGTCCTGCACCGGTGAGTGCCATACCTACCAAGATAATCACTAAACGGTCGGAGCGCGTTGCAATGCCATTTTTCGCTTCATAACCTTCTGCTTCAGCACGCGCACGAGCGTAGGAAGTAACGAAGGAGGTCATAACAGCGAAGAGGGCTGCGTATATACCAACTTGAGCCCAGACATCGATATCATTATGCCCAGCTGCCTGCCATGCCATCTCATGCCGATGCATGAAAATAATGACCGCAGCTAAAACTGCCCAATCAGCAATGCGATCCAAGGTGGAATCTAGAAAGGCGCCGAACTGAGTGCCGCCTCCGGTCATAGAAGCGACCGAGCCATCAAGCGAATCAAAAGCAACCAAAATCGCTAACACTATAGCGCCCGGGAGGAGCCAACCGGTGAAACCTGCAATAAATGCAACCAGCACTGTGCCAACTGCGCCAATAATTGTAACGCCGTTAGCAGTGATCCCTAGATGCACTATTCCGCGCGCGATTGGTGCAATTGCACGCTTCCAGGGACCTCGTAAATGCTCAAACATCCTTCACCTTCACTGTTGGCTGCCGCGATTTTGCTCAAAGTCTGCTGCCGAGACCATACAGCCTCGGCAGCAGCAGCTATATCAGTTCTGCACTGCGTCAGTATGCGCTACAAAATCCTCTACTGAGTTAATGAGCGCACGCTGCTTAATGGCCTGGTCAATCCATGCTACAGCGTCTGGGACAGCCACGCCGTTGAGCTGGCTACCATCTCGGAAACGGAAGGAGACAGCGTTGTTGGAGACATCCTCCTCGCCTGCAATCAAGATGAAGGGTGCCTTGGACTTGGCAGCATTGCGAATCTTCTTACCAAAGCGATCGTCGGAACGATCAACCTCGCAACGCACTAGGTTGTTTTTGAGCTGGGCAATAATATCTTCCAAGTGGTCTGCAAACTCATCAGCCACTGGCACTGCCTGCACCTGCACGGGAGCCAACCAAGCAGGGAAAGCACCTGCATAATGCTCCAGAAGGATGGCAAAGAAGCGCTCAATGGAACCGAAGAGCGCACGGTGAATCATCACCGGACGCTGGTGGGAACCATCGGCAGCAATATATTCAAGGCCAAAGCGCTCAGGCAGGTTGAAGTCGAGCTGGATGGTCGAAACCTGCCAAGTACGGCCAATAGCATCGCGGGCCTGGACCGAAATCTTGGGGCCGTAGAAAGCAGCGCCGCAAGGATCGTCTACCAGTTCAAGACCGGATTCCTTGCCAACTTCTGCCAGAGTAGAAGTTGCCTCCTCCCATACCTCATCGGAACCGACGAACTTGTTGGGATCCTTGGTAGAGAGCTCAAGGTAGAAGTCATTTAGGCCGAAGTCTTTGAGGACCTTCAAGACGAACTTCAAGAGGCTAGTGAGCTCGTCTTTCATCTGCTCACGGGTGCAGTAGATGTGCGAATCATCTTGAGTCAAGCCACGAACGCGCGTCAGTCCGTGGACTTCGCCCGACTTTTCGTAGCGGTAGACTGTGCCAAACTCAAAGAGTCTCAGAGGCAGTTCCTTGTAAGAACGCTGGCGAGACTTGAAAATCAAGTTGTGCATGGGGCAGTTCATCGGCTTCAAATAATAGTCGAAGCCCTGCTTGACTACTTGGCCTTGAGAATCAGTCTCCTCATCCAAATGCATGGCCGGATACATACCGTCTTTGTACCATTGCAAGTGGCCGGAAATCTCGTAGAGGTTCCCTTTGGTGATGTGCGGGGTTTGCACGAATGAGTAGCCTGTCTTGCGATGCATTTCACGAGAATAGTCTTCCATCGCATTGATAATTGCAGCACCCTTGGGGTGGAAGACTGCCAAGCCTGGGCCAATCTCGTCTGGGAAGGAGAATAGATCCAATTCCGAACCCAGCTTACGGTGGTCGCGCTTGGCTGCTTCCTCAAGGCGAGTCATGTATGCCTTGAGGTCGTCCTTGGAAGCCCAGGCTGTGCCGTACACCCGTTGGAGCATGGGGTTCTTCTCGCTACCACGCCAGTAGGCCGCAGCGGAACGCATAATTTTGAAAGCCTTAATGTAGCGGGTGTTGGGCAGGTGGGGGCCGCGGCATAAGTCTTTCCAAACTACATTGCCGTCACGATCCATGTTGTCGTACATGCTGAGCTCGCCGGCGGAAACTTCGGTAGCTTCCTCACCCTCAATTTGAGCTTCCTTGAGGCCGATAAGCTCGAGTTTGTAAGGCTGGTCAGCCTCCTCTGCTCTCGCTTCTTCTTCACTCACTACACGACGTCGGAAAGACTGGGAAGACTTGATAATAGCCTTCATCCGCTTTTCGATCTCTTTCAAATCGTCGGGGGTGAAGGGCTGCTCTACATCGAAGTCATAATAAAAGCCGTCTTTAATGACTGGACCAATGCCAAGCTTGGCATCTGGCCTAATCTCTTGCACAGCTTGAGCCATCACATGGGTGGCAGAATGGCGCATAATCGCCAATCCCTCTTCGGACTCAAGATCGATAGGCTCTAGCGTGTCGCCTTCGTGGAGAGGAGTGTAGAGGTCGCGTGGCTGGCCATTGAGCAGAATCGCGATAATGTTTTTGTTTTCTGCAAAAAGTTCGACACCGGTTGAGTCAGCTGCCACCTCCTTCATTTCGCCGCTGAGGTTAATGGAAATAGATGACTGACCCATGAAATGCCGTCCTCGCTATCGGGGCCCGCGTTACAAGGTGCAGGCCTTTGGACTTCAAATTACGAAGGCAACATTATGCTACAACAACGACAAAAGCAGCTTTACGACGATGCCGTATCGTGGCCTCCCATAGACTTTAGGAAAGCTTCAGCTTCACGAACTAATTCTTCCGCCGCCGGGACATCCCCATTTTGCTGAAGTCTCTCAGTAGCTTTAGTGTCGCTTTCGACTTCGAGACGATGCACATATTCAGCCAGTTCATCGTTGCACCGCAGCAAAACAGAGGCTTGGGCCTTCCAATGCTCGGCCTTAACTGGTAAATCACCTTCGTTGAGTGCAATCCCCAATTTCTTAGACAAGCAGCGTAGCAATTGCAAACTTCCCAGGGCGCATTCATCGCTACCTAAATACTGCGGCACGGATACCCAAATGGCCTCAGTTTGGAAGCCGGCTTGACTCGCCAGAGCGTCTAAAACCGTAGGAATACCAACTGGTCCCGAGTGATCTTCTGGATTGCTTTCGGCTTCATCATTGGATAACACGTCGATAGGCAAATCCCTAGTATGAGGGCAGTCTGCAAACATAGAACCAAGTGTAATAATGCCCTGCACATCGTAATCTTCGGCCAAATGGATGCTCTGCCTGCAGAATTCGCTCCACTGGTAGTTGGGCTCCGGGCCTGTTTCTACCAGTAAGGTAATCTCCGTGTTAATAGTTACTTCATAAAATTTAGTTTCTGGCCATAGAATATTGCGCCGACCTTGAACATGGCAAAGCATGGGGCGAGCTACCTGATAATCATAAAATCCTTCAGAAGCAATGGTGCCCACCTCTTGAGAAGGGTAATAGTTCAATAAGTGGCGAATTACATTCGTCGATGCCGAGCAGGCATCATTCCACCCTTCAAAGGCCGCTATCAAAAAGGGATAGCGATGTGGTGCAGCTTCTTCTCTCATACCTCCACCCTAGTCTGGTTCGGTGCAAATGGGGACCAGTAAGCCATCAGCGAGACAAGTTGTTAGTAAACACTAATAGCAAATTATGTACAAGCACTGTTTCCATGAAACAGTCATACCTGTGAGACTGGTGGGTGATGCAGGAATCGAACCTGCGACCCCTTCCGTGTGAAGGAAGTGCGCTAGCCGCTGCGCCAATCACCCAAATAAAAGAGTCCAACCAACAATGGTCAGACTTCATAACTAGCGCAAACCGCTAGTTCCGTGGGCGATACAAGATTCGAACTTGTGACCCCTTCCGTGTCAGGGAAGTGCGCTACCACTGCGCCAACCGCCCGGGTCTTGCTTACGTGAGTTTGGTACTCTCACGCAAAGAGGTGGGTACGAGAGTCGAACTCGTCTATACGGCTTTGCAGGCCGCTGCCTAACCGCTTGGCTAACCCACCGTATGAGGTTGGACTACTCGAAGCCTCGAGCGGGCAACGGGACTCGAACCCGCGGTCTCGACCTTGGCAAGGTCGCGCTTTACCAACTAAGCTATGCCCGCGTCTCAGAAGCAATCCATCAAGTGAACCACCTGAGCACGAGGCACAACTATATAGGCTGCTGGCCCGAAATGCAAAACCGCGTGTCGTGTCGTCTTTATATTTTCCAGAATCCAAGTAAAGAGAAGGCTTTAAGACCGGTATTGCCGGCTTATGAATTTAGCGGGCTTAATCGAACATTCAGGCTAATACTTTAATGCGAGCTGGCATAGTGCAAGATGCAATGAAGCCGGCACCGGTGATAAGACCGGCCGAAATTAGCGCTGACCAGCGGGCACCAAGGAGTTCAACTGTACAACCGACTAGCGCACCTCCTATCAAGTAACCACCCGTAGCGATAGCTCCAATAAGTGAAATAATCCTAGCTCTGACATGTTGTGGAGCCAGCTCTTGTTCCAAAAATTCATCAATCACATTTGCCACACCGTAAGCAGCATTACCAGCGAATAATAGTGCTCCGGCAGCAGTAATTTCCTGAGAACCAGCAAAGACACCGAATATGAGACCCGCTAGCGTGATAGACCACGCGTATGAGTGTACTGCTGCGGTTCGCGTGCGCGCCAATGGTCCGGCTATGACCGCCCCTACCAAAGCGCCCAAAGAAGCAACCGACGTCACATACGCATAGCTAGCATCAGAGCCAGCTAGCACCGTTTTTACAAACACCACAAGCACAGGCTCTTGCATACCTAAACCAGCCCAGAGCAAAGTCGAGGTCACCGTCAAACTCCGCAGAAGTGGCGTATGCTCCAGTAGGCGAATTGACTCCAACAAAGCTGACTGCTCTAGCAATGCAGACAATGGACTAACAGTTGAGCTGAGTTTGCGCACACTAACTGGTATTTTGGCTTGCCGAGCTCTGACGACATCAAAGCCGGCTGCCAACAGACTCATAGCGACGGCTACAACGAAAGCTAATTCCCTCAATAAACCTGTCATGAGCGCTGTCACTGCTCCAGAAAGAATACCTGCGAGAGTGGTGGACATCATCATAAGAGCATTCAGAGAAGATCGTTGGGAGCCTTGGGTAAGTTGAGCAGCCAAAGCATAGCGAGCCGGTTTTATGACCGCCCGAACAGAGGTTATCAAAAAAGCCAACACCAGCATGCACAACAAACTTGGGTGGGTCAAGAACAAAGCACAGAGTACAGCTTGCGACACGCCGCATGATGCCAACAAATACCGGCGGTTGTAACGGTCTGCCAAGCCCGCACACAGGGGAGCAATTACAAGATTAGGCAGGTAAGTCACCACGAAGAGCACACTGACCGCGATAGGTGACGATCCTGTGGACCGGTACACATGAATAGTGAGAAGCAGGTTGACCTCTCCCCCAGCAAGAGTGTTGAGGAAAGTACCGACTACGAGACTCGCAAGTCCCCAGTCTCCCATAAGAGCAAGGTATTGGGAGATGCTGCTATGAACCAGGCTGGCACATTTTCTCAAACACTTCATACCCACAGCTTGTCATAATTTCACACAGTGGACTATTGTTCGACCGTATGCTGGACAGCACAGCAAGACTCTCAAGCAATCCTCAGGGATTCTCTCAAACTCAGCAAAATCCGGGGTTCGTTGGATAATTGTGGGTAATTTGTGCACGGTGAACTGTGCTTGAGGAACGATGAAAGGGTTGCGGCGAATAGGTGAGCCAGAACAATAGTAAGACTACGAAAGTTGGTCCGGTTACTGCAGCGGTGTTCATGTCGACATTCATGACGGCAGTTGAAGGAACAATTGTCTCTACGGCGATGCCCACGATTGTCTCGGACTTGCATGGGCTAAGTTTGATGAACTGGGTTTTTTCCATATACATGCTCATGTGCGCGGTGACGACGCCGATTTATGGCAAGCTTTCGGACCGTTTTGGCCGCAAGCCGCTTATCAATATAGGGCTACTTGTTTTCGTTATTGGCTCTCTGCTATGTGGGCTTTCTCACACTATGATTCAGCTTATCTTGGCACGAGTCGTTCAAGGTTTGGGCGCTGGCGCTATCCAACCGCTGACCTTCACCATTTTGGCTGACATCTACCCCATTGAGAAACGCGCCAAAATGATTGGATTCAATTCCTCTGCCTGGGGCGTGGCTTCAATCGTGGCTCCACTGTTAGGCGGATTCCTTGTCCAGCAGCTTTCTTGGCACTGGGTTTTCGCCGTTAATGTGCCAATTGGTCTGATTTCTATCGTACTTATCCAGGTCTTTTTGAAGGAAGATATCAAATCCCACGAAAGCCCTATCGATTACTGCGGTATTGCTTTACTTACCCTGTGCCTAGTCGGCCTCATGCTCGGATTGCAGAATCTCGACGGCTCGGCTAGCCTGTGGGCCAGTCTTGTTCCTCTTGCCCTGGCAATTGCTGCTGCCCTTGCACTGGTTGCTGTTGAGCGCAAGCAAGCGGATCCTATATTGCCTCTGAAACTGTTTGGCAACCGTACATTCATGATTCAAAATGTCGTGATCCTCCTCATTTCCGGCTTCCTGATGGGTTTTGAAACTTACCTGCCTATTCGTATGCAGTCAGTTTTGGGCTTTAATCCCACTATGGGCGGTTTTGCTCTCACGCCCAGTTCGATTCTGTGGCTGGTTGGCTCATTTATGGCAGGTCGGCTGCTCACTAAGCATCCGCCACACTGGATTACCAGCCTTTCTCTAGGCTTCCTCATCGCCGGCTGCCTGGCTTCAATCTTCGTACCACTGCATACTTCGTATCTGGTCTTCTTGCTGATTTCCGCTGTGCTCGGTTACGGTTTTGGCCTCTCCATCACTATCGGCACTATGACTTCGCAGTCAGTTGTTTCATCTGATGAAGTCGGCACAGCCACCTCATTCAACACGCTGGCCCGTAGTTTAGGGCAGACCTTAATGATCTCCCTTTTCGGCATCGTTATGAACGTAGTCATGGCCCAAGGGGTAAAGCGCACTCCCGGCCTAACCTCTGAGATGATGGACCGCATGATTAATCCCGAAACCGCAGGCCAATTGCCCGAACAGTTCTTAGAGCCAGCTCGTGCAATTGTCTATGACAGCCTACGCTGGATTTTCATCGTCGGACTCATCATCTTGCTAGCTGCCTTCATTATCAATCTCTTCGACCACAAGTCCAACCGTTTGCTCACCCAAACGAAGGCAGAAAAGGTTGAGATCTAAGATTACAGCCCTTCTTGGTTTGGCATTATCTGGTGTGGACTCAGTGCTGAGAGCTTGAGTCCACACGACTATCCGGTGAGCTATGGATGAGGATACTATACGCTTCAAGGGCTTGGGTGAGGCTTAAATCTCGGTGCTCTCGTCGGAAATCTTTCAAAGATTTAAGGTCTATCCCCCGCAAATCAACTTGGCTCTCAGGCTGTCGCGTACTCATACGGTATTCGTGTACGCAATACACCAATTCAATAATTGAAGCCAGGATCAGGAAAACTACACCCCACGTTTGCTGCCCGAAGTATTTCGTTACAACTATGATGCTAAGATCTGCAATCAGCCATGCCCAGCCAGAAAGTGCTATCTTCTGTTTCTCGGACATGATTGCCTCCCACTATGGATGCCAATTCGTTGGGTACAGCATATCAGAGTTGCTCCCTTGCAACAATGGTGATAGTTTTAAAATTGACACTTTAATATACGATGTATTGGCACCTAGCCCTTTGCGGCTCAGCACCGCCTCGAAAGCGAACGCTTTAGCGGTGTTTTCTTCTTGTGCCTTTCCCTTTTCCCCATTACTGGGTCTACTGCCTTACAAGCTATGCGTTTGTTTCGACAGTCACAAAAGACAGACAATAATCTGCACTATTTTTTTAGAAAGGTTCAACATGACAATAAATAATGATTCCAGCAATCTCCACGACGACGTAGCTGATAATAAAGCTAATTGGGATGACCGCGCGAAGGTACACGCTGAAGGTGGCTATGGTGACTTACATGTCTTTGCGCAAGACACTTCAGTCATTACCCCAGCTGTTCAAAGAGACCTGGCAATCCTGCAACCTCACTTGAGAGACCGCACTATCGCTGGAAAAAGCCTGATACACCTTCAATGCCATATTGGCACTGATACCATCAGCTGGCAGCGTTTGGGAGCTAGCAAGGTACATGGCGTCGATTTCTCGCCAAAATCCTTGGAGTATGCCCGCGAGCTTGCGCGGACAGCACAGGCACCCATCACCTATGTGGAAGCCGATGCTCGATACGCCGACACTGCCTTGCCCGGAGAACATTTTGACTGCGTAGTAACCAGCGTAGGCACCATTACTTGGCTACCTAGCTTAGAAGAGTGGGGCCGTTCGATTGCCAATCTGCTTTCGCCTGGTGGTATATTCATGATTCGAGACAATCATCCCCTATTGTTTGCACTCGATGAGAATAATCTTGCTATCACTGGAGATTACTTGTCGGGCACCGAAGACAGTTACGAATCGGACGGCTCGTATACTCCCGGCTCAGCAGGTAAAGTGGCCCACACGCGCAACCACAATTGGGCCCACGATTTCCAAGAAATCACCTCCTCGCTTCTCAACGCTGGTTTGAGCATAGAAGAGCTTGGGGAGCACAGCGAGGCCGACTGGCAGGCCTTACCCATGCTGGATTACGATGCCTCTAGCCAAGTGTGGAAGATGCCGCAAGGGGCTCCTAGGATTCCGCTCACCTTCTCACTGGTCGCAAGAAAGCCTCTCTCGTAAAACAGTGCAAATACAACAGAGCCCGCAAGTTCGTTTTGTGAACTGTGCGGGCTCTGCGCTATAGCCTTTCTTAGGAACTCAGGCAGCAGCAACGCCACCAATAGCAGGAATCACACCCGTGAGCAAGAGAATGGCTACGATAATAGCGAGACATATACGGTAAATCACAAAGCCTCGATACGAGAACTTAGAGACTATCTTCAAAAAGGCAATGATAACCAGATAGCCAACCACAAAGGAGACAATCGTAGCGCAGATAGTGGCCCCCCAGCCGGGGAAGGCAGCGTCTGCATTGATGTCTTTGACCGACTTGTAAGTCTCAAGAATGCCCGCGCCAAAAACAGCTGGAATGGCCATCAGGAAGGAAATACGGGCAGCAGATTCACGAGTGTACCCAAGAGCTCGGCCGAAGGTCATGGTGCCGCCGGAACGCGATACGCCAGGAACAAGCGCCAGCATCTGCCCTATGCCAAAGAGCAGGGCGTCTTTAGCACTCATCTCTCCAATAGTCTTATTTTGCTTGCCGGTGCGGTCATAATAGTCAAGCAGGAGGCCGAAGAGAATCAGCACCACTACAGTAATCCATAAGTTGCGCAGATTTGTTTCGATAGCCTTTTGGAACAGCAGTCCAGCAAGCACAATCGGAACCGTACCAATAATGATGTACCAGCCCAAGGCGGCGTCTCGGTCTTTAGAACCCATACGCTCTTGCCAACTCGAACCATCTTTGCCGGCCAGGCAACGGAACCAGTGAGTGAGAATGCGCGCAATATCTCGGCGAAAATACAGTAGAACCGCCAGCTCAGTACCAAACTGAATAATCGCAGTGAAGGCAGCTCCCGGATCTTGACCCATTAAGGCGCCGACGATTCGAATATGGGCGCTAGACGAGACTGGGAAATACTCAGTCAAAGCTTGGACAAGACCTAAGAGAATTGCTTGGAAAAAGTTCATGGACCCCTCACATGCTGATGTCAAGAACGTCAAAGACCCAGCTTAGCGGTTAGCTTAGTCAAGCGTCTATTTTACGCAGATGTCGCGCAGAATGCCCACAATGGAAGTATCCGCAAACGGCAAGGGAGGCCTTATGACAAGCACATATCGCAAGACGAGAGCTGGAGCTCCTCGGGGCTTCTTCGAATGCGAAGGCCGGGGTTTACAATGGCTCGGGCAGGCGCAGCCCCAGGGGGGTCCGCGGGTTGTACAGGTCTACGATTGGGGCAAGGATTACCTCGACATTGAACGGGTCGACAGCGCAAGCCCAACTCCCGGGGCGGCCTACAGCTTTGGAGCTCAGCTGGCGCACCTGCACGACGCTGGAGCTTCCAGCTTTGGAGCTGGCCCAGAAGGCTACGAAGGCACCTGCTACTTCGGCCCCTTACAAGACCCGGTTCCGATGGATACTGGCGACTGGCAAGATCCCATAAGCTACTTGGCCGAAGGGCGGCTGAAGCCCATGGTGCAGATGGGCATTGACCGCGGCACTCTCAACCGTTCAGATATGTCCATGATTGAAGACCTTATCGAGGCACTGCCCGACATCATGGGTGC
The DNA here is from genome assembly GCF_033095945.1 of Bombiscardovia apis. Classification (NCBI taxonomy): domain Bacteria; kingdom Bacillati; phylum Actinomycetota; class Actinomycetes; order Bifidobacteriales; family Bifidobacteriaceae; genus Bombiscardovia; species Bombiscardovia apis. Next base: position 1,028,444 of record NZ_AP026800.1, read on the forward strand.
GGCAGCAAACGATAAGCCTGCTCGAATTCATGGAGACTTGTGGTCAGGCAATGTGATGTGGACCGCTGACCAAGATTCAACGCAGGCAGTGCTCATAGACCCAGCAGCCCACGGTGGTCACCGGGAAGAAGACCTAGCCATGCTCCACTTGTTTGGCATGCCTTACCTTACGCAAATCGAAGACGGATACCAGTCTGTGCATCCGCTAGCATCTGGCTACCGGCAACGCTACACACTCTGGCAGCTCTACCCCATCGCCGGACACTGCGTCTTCTTTGGCGGCGGTTACGTATCTGAGCTGCGCTCCATGTGCCGCGATTTACTGAGCTGATACCACACATATATCATGTGGAGCAAGGCCTACGCTTTAAGTCTTGCTCCACATGACAACCTGAGATATTCAGCTATTCAACTTCAGTTTCTTAGCTAAAGATGTCCTTAATCTTGCCAAACAATCCCTTCTTGCTATGGAAAGGCTTAGAAGATTGAGTCACTTCGTTAGCATTCGCGTCATGGCTTGCCGCAAACTGCTCAATCAGCTGAGACTCTTGATCATTGAGCTTGGTGGGAATCTGCACGAGAACGTGAACCACAATATCGCCACGATCTTGTGTGCCTAGCATAGTGACGCCTAAACCCTTGACCTCAACCACATCACCGGGTTGGCAGCCGGCTGGCACTTCCAATTCCTGCTGACCATCGAAGGTCTCCAAGCTTACGCTATGGCCCAAAACGGCCCAAGTCATCGGTACGCCAATCCAGCAGTGCAAATCGTCGCCATCTCTGGTGTAGAGCTTGTCTGCCTTGACATGCACGTCGATATACAAATCACCGGCAGCGCCGCCGCCCTCGCCAACTTCTCCTTGAGAGGCCAGGCGCAAGCGCGAACCGTCTGCCACACCGGCAGGCACAGCTACGCCCACATCACGACGGACGCGAACTCGACCATGGCCCTGGCATTCAGCGCAAGGATGCTCAATAATAGTGCCATGGCCCTCGCAGCGCTCGCAAGCCGCAGTAGTCATCATCTGACCCAGCAGCGTGCGCACGACCTTTTGGGTGAAGCCTTCACCATGGCAAATAGGGCAGGTCACCGGCTGACTATTGCCTTCCGCCCCCGAGCCGCCACAAGTCTGGCACAAGCCAAAAGTATGAATCTGCGTGTGAGCAGTGCCGCCAAACACAGCCATCTTCAAATCGATAGAGACCTCAGTTAGAGCATCTCGGCCGGGCTGAGTCCTAGGAATCGGCTGCTGGGCCGCACCCTGGAAACCACCGCCAAAGAACTGACCAAAAATATCGCCCATATCGAAGCCTTGAGCACCTGCTCCCCCGCCTGGGCTGTTAGGATCGACACCCGCATCATACATCTGACGCTTTTGCGGGTCTGAAAGCACCTCGTAAGCGCTATTGACTTCCTTGAACTTGTCTTCAAATTCGGGACCAGCAATATCGGGATGATATTTACGGCTCATCTTGCGATAAGCCTTCTTAATGTCATCGTCGCTCGCGTTGCGCTCAAGCCCCAAAAGCTCGTAGTAGTCTGCCACTAAATATCCTTCTGCTTGACGTGTGTCTGCTCATTGTGCCATACGGTCAGGTCAGTAATAACCTTTATCGTCTTCAGTACGCGTCACAAATTGTGTTAAATATGAGGCCACCGCGTGCACTGCACTCATAGTGGCCGGATAGTTCATGTGTGTTGGCCCAATGGAGCCCACAAATGCTATAGGGCCATTCTGGGCGAGAGTGGGCTTCGATGCAGCGCTATGGTCGGCATCTTGACCCTCGCTGCTGGCATGGCCGTACCCGCTAGTAACTACCGAGGCATGCATGAGCCCGGGCGTTTGGGTTTCGGATCCGATAGCTACGCTTACCCCGCCCTGTTGCTGAGAAAGTTCACTTTGAGCGCTCATTAAGCGCATGAGCACAACCTGCTCCTCAAGTGCGTCAAGAAGTGGTGCCAGTTCCGTAACAGACACGGTTTGCTGGTGGGTTAACTGTGATCGACCGGCCATATATAAGTTAGTAGACTCTTCCTCATCAGCTAGGTCTGCAAAAACCTGTGCCAAATCACGTAAAAGCTGCGCGGTATTGTCTTCGCGCTGCTCTTTTGCACTCTTGAGCGCATAATCGGCAGCACCCGACAATGTAAGCCCACTGCACCGCTTGTTTATGGTCTCAGACAACCTCAAGAACACTTGTTCATCCTCATGGCACTTGTAAGGCAAGTTCAAAGTATGCTGAGCCACGCGACCAGTGTCGGTAATAACGACTATCAAGAGGGTGCGGGTACTGATAGCGATGAGTTCCAACCGGCGTAGACGAGACTTTGCCAAAGAAGGTGATGCAACTACTGCCACCTGCCCAGTAAACTCAGCAATCAAACGTGCAGCCCTGCGTAAGGTGTCTTCTAAACTGACCGAATCCGACAGGAAAACATCAATACCCTTGCGTTGGGCTTGGGATAGGGGAACCAACTTAGCTAAGCGGTCTACAAAATAGCGGTAACCTTTTTGCGTGGGAATTCTGCCAGCAGAGGTATGGGGTTGTATGAGATAGCCTTCATCTTCTAACGCGGCCATATCATTTCGGATAGTAGCAGAACTGACACCTAACTGATGCCCTTGCGTGAGCGCGCTGGAACCAACCGGCTCTTGGGAGCGAATGTAATCCTCAACTACTGCGCGCAATACCAACATGCGTCTATCGGCACTCATCTGTCCTCCTTTCCGCTCAGATGTCTTTGCAAACTGCGCATTTACTCTTTATTGTATTAGCACTCGAAGCCTTGCAGTGCCAAGACCTTCGTTCACAGCTGAGACGCGTAAGGATGAAAGTACTCAAAATCAGGTCGCCAGTGTCGCCTCAAGAGGATACGATAAGAACTGCAATGTGAAGGTAAACGAACATTTTCGGCACAAGTCGGAACATGTCGACCTACCAATTGGAAGGAAAGTTGATCATAAATGACCGATTTTACGTGGACTGATCTGGACAAGCGCGCCGTTGATTTGGCCAAGGTCCTCTCAGCAGATGCTGTTCAGAAGGCCGGTTCGGGTCATCCTGGCTCCCCCATTTCCTTGGCTCCTATCGCCTACGCGCTCTACCAGCGTTTTATCACCCACGATCCTAACGACCCCAACTGGGCCGGTCGCGATCGTTTCATCCTCTCCGGCGGCCATGCTTCGCTTACCCAGTATGTACAGCTGTACTTCTCGGGCTATGGCTTGACTCTGGATGATCTCAAGAAGTTCCGTACTGCCGATACCCGCACTCCGGGCCACCCTGAGTATGGTCTGACTCCCGGCATTGAGATGACCACCGGTCCTCTGGGCCAGGGCTTGGCATCTGCTGTTGGTTTTGCTTACGGTCAGCGCTTCGAGCGCGGTTTGCTCGATGCTGAAGCTCCTGCAGGACAGTCTCCCTTCGACCACAAGGTCTGGGTTATCTGCGGTGAAGGCGATTTGCAGGAAGGTGTTTCCTCTGAAGCCAGCTCGCTGGCAGGTGGCCAAGAGCTCGGCAACTTGACCGTCATCTTCGATGCCAACCACATCCAGATTGAGGGCGATACCAAGATTGCCTTCGACGAAGACGTACTTAAGCGCTACGAGGCCTATGGCTGGTACACCGATGAGTTCTCCTTCGTACAGCCCGACGGCTCCTACAAGGAAGACGTCGAAGGCTTTGCTGCAGTTCTCGAAAAGGCTGAGCAGGTCACCGACCGCCCCAAGCTCATCAAGGTCGACACCCTGATGGCATGGCCTACTCCCGGCAAGACCAACGATCCTTCGGCCCACGGCTCAGCCCTGGGCGATGAGGCTGTTGCAGGTCTTAAGAAGGAACTCGGCTACGACGCAGACCAGTCCTTCCAGATCGATGAAGAAGCTCTAGCTCATGCTCGCGAGGTAGCTCAACGCGGTTTGGAAGCCCATAAGAACTGGGATGAACGTTTCCAGGCTTGGCGCAAGGCCAACCCCGACAAGGCTGCACTCTACGATCGTATCCACGCAGGCAAGCTGCCTGAAGGTTTCGATGCTGCCATCGACAAGGCCATAGCATCCTTCGAACCCGGCTCCAAGGTCGCTACTCGTAAGACTTCTGGCGCTCTGATCAACGCTATCGCTGAGGTTATGCCGGAACTTTGGGGCGGTTCTGCTGATTTGGGCGGTTCCAACAACACCGATATCAAGGGTGCTGTTTCCTTCGATCCTAAGTCCGACGGAACCAAACAGTGGCCTGAGGTCAGCATTTACGGCCGTCAGCTCCACTTCGGTGTACGCGAGTTCGCAATGGGTGCCATTACTAACGGCATTCTTTTGGGTTCTGACACTCGACCCTTCAACGGCACCTTCTTCCAGTTCGCTGACTACGAGCGCCCCTCGGTCCGTCTCGCAGCTTTGATGGACATCCCCAACCTCTACATTTGGACCCACGACTCCGTGGCTCTGGGTGAAGATGGCCCCACCCATCAGCCAATCGAGCACCTGGCTGCCATGCGTTCCATTCCTCAGATGGAAATCGTACGACCGGCAGATGGTTTCGAGACCGCTGAGGCTTACCGCTACTTCTTCGAGAAGGAGAATACCCACCCCACGGCAATGGTTTTGACCCGCCAAGGTGTTCCCATGCTCGAAGAGACCAAAGCCAAGGCAGCTGAAGGTGTGCGCAAGGGTGCTTACGTGCTCGTCGACACTGATGGTGAGCCCGATGTTTTGATTATGGCCACCGGTTCCGAAGTCCAGCATGCAGTCGCTGCTGCTAAGACTCTCGCCGGCGAAGGTGTCAAGGCTCGCGTTATCTCCGTTCCTTCTCTCGAGTGGTTCGAAGAGCAGGACGCCGAGTACAAGGAAGAGATTCTTCCTGCCGCAGTCAAGGCTCGCGTCTCGGTTGAGGCTGGCCTAGCTCTGTCTTGGTACAAGTATCTCGGCTCTTACGGCAAGCCTGTTTCCATCGAGCAGTTCGGCCTTCAGGGCTCCGGCGATGAAAACATGCGAGACTTGGGCATCACCCCTGAGCATGTGGTTGAAGCTGCTAAGGCTTCGATCGCCGAAGTTCAGGCTGCTCGCTGATTGAATAGTTAGAGTCCTGCAAATAACCAATGCTGGTCTGCCTGCAAAGTTGTACAAGCAGACCAGCATCAAAGCGCAAAGAAGCGAATGTGTGCTCACCGCGCAGGTTGGGGAAGTTACAGGACTATCAAGCATTACCCGTTGTACCCCTCCACTGAAACGGTGGAGGAATAATGAAGGAGATAATATGGCAGAAAATGCAAACACTCAGCGCACTAGCGACTCTGGAGTTTCCATCTGGCTCGACGATTTGAGCCGCACCCGCATCGAGTCCGGTAACCTCCAGCAGCTCATCGCCGAGAAGAACGTGGTTGGTGTCACCACCAATCCTTCCATCTTCCAGAAAGCTCTGCATCAGGTCGGTCCTTACGATGCACAGCTCAAGGAATTGGGCCGTGTCAACGTTGAGGATGCTGTTCGCGAACTCACCACTACTGACGTGCGTAACGCCACGGATATCTTCCGTGAAGTTGCAGAGCGTAGCGACTTCGTTGACGGTCGCGTTTCCATCGAAGTTGATCCTCGACTGGCTCACAACACCGAAGAGACCGAAAAGCAGGCTGAGCAGCTGTGGGCCAAGGTTGATCGCCCCAACGCTATGATTAAGATTCCTGCAACCCTTGAGGGTCTTCCCGCTATCACCGCAACTCTGGCCAAGGGCATCTCGGTCAACGTTACCCTGATCTTCTCTCTGGAACGCTACGAACAGGTCATCGATGCCTTTATCGAGGGCATGGTTCAGGCAGATCAGAACGGACACGATCTCAAGCACATGGGTTCCGTCGCTTCCTTCTTCGTTTCTCGCGTTGACAGCGCTGTAGACAAGCTGCTCGAAGCTAATGGCTCGGATGAAGCTAAGGCTCTGGAAGGCAAGGCTGCTGTAGCCAACGCTCGTTTGGCTTATGAGCTTTTCGAGAAAAAGTTCGACACCGATTCTCGCTGGGCCGAACTTGAAGCTAAGGGTGCCCACAGGCAGCGTCCTCTCTGGGCCTCCACCGGTACCAAGAATGCTGCATATTCTGATTGCATGTATGTCGACGAGCTGGTTGCCCCCAACGTGGTCAACACCATGCCTGAAAAGACCTTGGATGCCTTGGCAGACCACGGTAACGGTGCTCCTTCTATCGAAGGCACCTATGAGGAAAGCCACCGCATCATGGATCAGCTCGCTGATTTAGGCATCAGCATCAAGGAAGTAACCGACAAGCTGGAAGCCGATGGCGTTGCTTCCTTCATCGATTCCTGGTCCTCCGTCTTGGAAGATGTTCAAGCCGGCATTGATCGCGTAAACGCCTGATTGCAATGTGAGTAGGCAGTCCAACTTCGCTACTCACATAAGGAAGCGCCCCCAGTTAGATAACCTAGCTGGGGGCGCTGCTTAAATATTGGAATTAGCTAACCCTTGTTCGGGAAGTCTGAGCGGTGATGAATCTTTTTGGGCTTCCAGCTCAAGCCCTTCTTGACCTGGCGACGCTCCCAAGTGGAGTTGACGCTGCCATTACGCGCAATGAACCAGTCTGAGAGCAAACCGATTACCGCCACGAATAAGGCTGGACCCCAGTTAGATACAGACCAAAGCTGTTCAAATGATTTGTCCGACCCCCAAAATATTAACCCACAATCAAAAACAGTAAAGCGCAGCACGAAGTTGAGAGCAAATACAGTAATAGTTCGGCGCTTCTTATGATGAGTTGTTGAATCCCCGCCGCCCACTGAAAATGGCATGTCTTGCTCCTCTGTGAGATTAGCTGTCAGTCCTTATACAGTGAATTTACCAAGAACGTCAGCAGCAATCGAAGATTGTCCACATAATGAGAGTTGTACGACGTTAATAATTGGAAAGGCCCTTGAACGGTATTCGTTCAAGGGCCTTTGCTAAGGACAACAGTATCAGCCGATGTGATATTTGGCCATCAGACTGAGGGCAATAATGATTGCAACCCAGACGAGTGCTACGATAATCGTTAAACGATTCAGGTTCTTTTCTGCTACACCGGAGGTTCCAGCGTTTGCGCCCATACCGCCGCCGAACATGTCAGACAAGCCGCCGCCCTTACCCCTGTGCATCAAGATAAGTAGGGTCAACAGGATGCTGGCAATGACAACAACGACTTCCAACGCAATCTTGACAATGGTCACAGCTTACCTCCACAAGTGAAACTTACTTTCAGTCTATCGCATGGCCCGGTCAAAGCCAAGCCAAGCTCTCCCCCACTACAAGCTCTCAGATTAACGTCGAGTCGACTTTAGCGTTAATCGAGCAATCTTAGCAAACTCCTCAACCTCGAGAGAAGCTCCACCTACCAAAAAGCCATCGACATCTGACTGCCCTATAAGCTCTTGAGCATTCTTAGATGAAACCGAACCGCCGTACAAAATTCGCATACTTTGAGCCGACTGCGCTCCAAAAGCAGATTCGATATGTGAACGAATAGCTCGCGCAGCATCTTGAGCCACATCAGGTGTAGCGACCATGCCAGTTCCAATAGCCCAGACAGGCTCGTAGGCTACGATCAATTTGCTGACATCTTCTTGCGAAAGATCTCGAGTGACATCACGCACTTGTCCAACTGCAAATTCAAGTTCTATACCCTGGCGCCGCTCTTCGTAGCTCTCACCGACACACAGAATAGGTTGCATACCAGCGGCCAAGACCGCTCGGACCTGATCAACAATATTGGCATCATCTTCGGGATGATATTTTCTACGCTCAGAATGCCCAACTATTACATACGAGCAGCCAAGTTGCGCCAACATATCCGCTGAAACATCTCCCGTGAAGGCTCCTTGATTGGTGACAGAAACTGTTTGAGCCCCATACCGAATAGCTAGGTTATCAGCCTCCACTAGCACTTCTACAGAACGCAAGGCGGTAAATGCGGGGAAGAGAGCCACTTCGCATGTATTGTAATCAAACTTAGCGTCACGCAAGAGCCAGACAAGTTTCTGGAGAAAGTACGTTGCCTCGAGATGGTCGAAATTCATCTTCCAATTGCCTGCAACGAGCGGCGTTCGGGACATACTAGCCTCCATGCAAAAATGCGACAGTCTTTAAGTCAAAAAGCCGGGCGATTCATCTTGACCGCCCGGCTTATAATCCGTAGCTCTCTCGAGCTGCTCTTAGTCCAAAACCTTCAGACCGGGCAGTTCCTTACCTTCCAAGAACTCCAGAGAAGCACCGCCACCGGTGGAGATGTGAGAGAAACCATCTTCAGGGAAGCCCAGATTGCGTACGGCGGAAGCTGAATCGCCGCCGCCCACGATAGTGAAAGCTCCAGCCTTAGTAGCATCGACCAATCCCTGAGCAACTGCCTTGGTTCCGTCAGCAAACTCAGGAACTTCGAAGACACCCATTGGGCCATTCCACACGACAGTCTTAGAATCAACAATCTTGTTGTGGAACAGCTTGCAGGAATCAGGGCCAATGTCCAAGCCCATCATGTCAGAAGGAATGGCATCGGCAGGCACTACTTGCGGTGCAACTGGAGTCTCGCCAGCAGGGAAGCCCTTGTTAACGACGATATCGGTGGGGAGTACAAGTTCGATGCCATTCTTCTGGGCGGTTTCGATGTAACCCTTCACCGTATCGATCTGGTCCTCTTCTAGCAGCGAAGTACCAACTTCATAGCCCTGAGCCTTGAGGAAGGTGAAGACCATGCCGCCACCAATGACCAAGCGATTTGCCTTATCAAGCAGGTTCTCAATCACGCCGAGCTTGTCGGAAACCTTGGAACCACCCAAAATGACAGTGAATGGACGCTCGGGATTCTCAGTAGCCTTAGATAGGGCTTTGACTTCCTTCTCAACTAACAGACCGGCTGCGGAAGGCAGATCAGCTGCTACAGAGTAGTTTGAACCCTGAGCGCGATGAACCACACCGAAGCCATCGGAAACAAACACATCTCCAAGAGCAGCAATCTTACGAGCGTACTCAGCACGCTCGTCCTCGTTCTTGCTAGTTTCTTCAGGGTTGAATCGCACGTTCTCAAGCATGACGACATCACCGTCTTGCATCTGCTCAACCTTGCTTTGTGCACTAGGACCGTATGTGTCTTCTGCCAGCGGCACATCGATACCCAACAGCTCACCAAGGCGCTTGGCTACGGGAGCTAGGCTGAGCTCCGGAACTACCTGACCCTTAGGGCGACCCAAGTGAGCCATGAGGATAACCTTGGCTCCTTGCTCGCGCAAAGCCTTAATGGTAGGCAGAGCGGCTTTAATACGGCCATCATCTGTAATGGTTGTGCCCTTGAGCGGCACGTTGAAGTCAGCGCGAACCAGAACACGCTTGCCTTTTAAATTCCCCAGATCCTGAAGTGTCTTCATAGATTTCCTTTCCGGGCCGCACGCGTTCAAACGATACAGTAAGAACAAGAGCGGTCACAATTGCCAACACGACGTCACACTAGTGCCAATGATAGCCGGGTGAACCGATAAATGAACCAGCCCGACTCCCCCGGCGCTTTAAGCGTTTTGTTCTTCACGCTGCTTACTGACCTTTGCGGCCAACTGCAGGAGCCGACGAATACGCCCGGCGATAGCATCCTTGGTGACAGGCGGATCTGCCAACCGACCTAACTCTTCCAAGCTGGCATCGCGATGGTCCAGACGAAGCTGCCCAGCAGCACGCAAATTATCGGGGACCTGATCGCCAAGTATTTGGAAAGCTTCAGTTACTTTGGCGGAAGCTTCAACAGCAGCTTTGGCAGAACGGCGCATGTTGGCATCATCAAAGTTGGCCAGTCGGTTAGCCTTGCCTCGGGATTCGCCATCGGAACGCTTACCAGTCCATTCACGCGACGTTTTGGGCGCACCAATGAGGTTGAGCATACGCTCAATAGCATCAGGATCGCGTAAGGTCACTCGCTCTGAGCTACGAACCTGACGGGCAGTAGCTTTAATCCCTAGTCTACGAGCCGCCTGCACCAGTGCCAAGGCTGCCTCCGGGCCGGGGCACACAATCTCTAAGTATGAGGCTTTACCAGGATCCGAAAGCTCTCCGTGTGCCAAAAACGCACCGCGCCAAGCCGCCTTTACCTGCGAAATGTTGCCGGAAATAATATCTTCTGGCAGGCCTCGAACTGGTCGCTTTCGTTGATCAAGCAAACCAGTTTGTAAAGCGAGAGCACCGCCAGCGCGCAAAACTCGCACCGAGTATCGAGTTGCTTGGCCTGTAGGAGTCTGACGGGTAACTTCAATGAGTTCAGACTCATGACCGTATACGTCACGAATTGTATTTTGCAACCAGTGAGCTGCAGGCAAAGAATCAAATTGAGCCTCGACTACAATGTGGCGCTGAATGATGTGTAAGCCACCACCAAACCGTATCATTGCAGCAGACTGCGCCTTCTTAACTTGCGGCAGTTCACTATCAATGCTGGCGAGCTCACTTTTGACGTCATCCAGTAGGGCCAAGACCCGTCCTCCTACGATTCTTAAGATAACTATTAAGGCCTCATCATGTCAGAACTGGACAAGACCACCGGACTACTGTGATACCGAATATCGTGGACAAACTACACTATTGGCATCTGTACCGAAGTCCGATATTCGGCACACCCTAGGCTACCTGTTACGCGGGACGGACAGCAATACATTTTAGCGATGCACCGCACGAAAGCTGTGGATAAACTCACAGTTTGCTTCTGTGCGGAAGCTCTCGAGCAGAAACTGTGACTTCTAATCCTTGCCGGCGTAAGCGAGATGCTAATTCTTCGCTCATGGCCACCGAACGATGTTGACCGCCGGTGCAGCCGATGGCGATATTGACGAAGTGTTTATCTTCGTGAGCATAACCGCGAATTGCAGTCATGACAGCCTTGGTATAGGCATCAATAAAGTCCTTAGCCCCCTGGCTAGCCATTACATAATCGCTAACAGCCTTATCTCGACCGGTAAGTTCACGCAATTCAGGAACCCAGAAGGGATTGGGCAAAAAACGCACATCGGCCACGAAATCAGCGTCGATAGGCAAGCCATACTTAAATCCAAACGAGAAGATATGCACAGCAACGGTGGTCGGACCTTTGCCAAGCAATGCCTCGTAGAGCTTAGTCGAAAGCTCATGAATGGTGAGATGAGAGGTATCAACGACGATATCGGCACGTTCCTTCAGCCCCTCCATCAGTTGGCGTTCCTTAATCACGCCATCGGTGAGGCGACCAGAGCCTTGAAGAGGATGCGGGCGCCTCACCGACTCATAACGAGCGATCAATACTTGGTCGGAAGCATCCAAAAAGAGAATTCTGCACTTAATGCCTAAGTCGTCTAAATGCCCAAGTACTGCATTCAAATCGTCGAAGTAGGAACGCGATCGTACATCGATAACCGCGGCTAGACGTTTGATAGTACTGCCAGCCGAAGTCATTAAGTCAACCATCGGGACCAGCAATTTAGGGGGTAAATTGTCTACCACATACCAGCCCATATCTTCTAAGCAATCGGCAGCATGTGTTCTTCCGGCACCAGACATGCCGGTAATAAGCATAACTTCAAAACCTTCTAGCGGCGGCTGCACCTGATCAATCTCGTAAGACTGAGTCGAAATCTTGTGTTCACCGCTCATGAAATCTCCCCTTGCATCGCAGTATCCATTGCCCCTATAGGCACTTGCTCAATAGCTAACCCCGTCATGAGTGACAGCTGCCGTACAGCTTGGTAGAGCAACATGCGTTCTCCACCCACAGCTATTCCCCCTCTACCATTGTGCCACGCTTGGGTTAACTTGCTTGCCTGACGATTGTACGCCACATCCAACAAAACCGGCTGCTCACAGTTGCTACTAGTTTGCCTCAAACCGCTGCTTTCTAAGCGCTGCGCTAGAGCATCAGCCCCACCGGAAGGTATTGCCGAAACCACTATTCGAGCTTGCATCAACGCAGACAAGCAATTTTCCATATCGGTAAGTTCCACACGTGCGAAACTTAATTGCTGGGCCAGCTGAACCGCCTGCTTTGCATGCTCGAGATGATGGGCAACAATAGTTACACGGCGCACTCCTAAAACAGATAGCGCTGCCAACGCCGAACAAGCAGTTGAACCAGTACCGATGACCACCGCCGAGGCGTCTGATACTCCCATGTAATCTGTATCATTTTTGTCTCGACCCCCAAGAGAAGCTGCCTCGATAAGACTGACTGGTTTGAAACTGTCGTGCATCCTCGATGGATTGCCGTATTGACTTCCCTCGGTCAAGCCTTCCGATATGGCACAGACTATACCTTCAACATCTGTGTTGTAGAGATGCAAAGACTGAGTAGCTCTCTCTACTGACCAGTCGAAGATAGCTGTATTGGCTACGCCCAATCTCTGCGACCAATAGTCTTGCGCCTGTCCGTAGGCAAAGACTTCTTGTTTCAAAGGCATTGTCAAGCTTAACCCTGCCCAAGACACGTCGGTAGCAGATAAGAATAAGCTAAGCCCTCCGCTGGAAACTTCTTGGCGACTATACAACCAGCCAGTCAGCCCCAAGGCTCGGTATGCCGCTGTATGTAAGAGTGGCGACAAAGAATGCTGGATGGGGCAACCCAGAACCGCGCACTGATGGCTCACTTGGGGCATGACCCCTCCTTGTATTCTTTCAACTCACCTCTAGCTTAACGAACTTTCGTTACTGCTCAGCACCATTGTGTGTTACCGTCTCGTGACTTTCGTTTGCTTGGCTCTGTTCTGACTCGTGCAGGGCTTGGTAAATAATCTCTGCTTTTTTATGGCCAATACCATTCACGGATTCCAATTCTTCAAGGCTCGCCAGGCGCATCTGTCTCACCGAACCGAAAGCTTTCAACAAGCGCTTTTGATAAGCCTGGCCTACGCCTGGGATGTCGTCTAGGGCCGAGCGCAGAGAACCTTTACGCCTCGTTTGCCGATGGTAGGTGATGGCAAATCGGTGGGACTCATCGCGCACTCGCTGCAGTAAGTACATTCCTTGAGACTGACGTTTCAAAATGATTGGATAATCATCATCGGGCACCCACACTTCTTCTAGTCGCTTGGCTAGACCGCACAAGGCTACGTCCTGCACACCGGCATCTCGCAAGGCCCTGGCAGCAGCCTCCACCTGCGGCTTACCACCGTCGACAACAATCAAATTGGGCTTGTAGGCAAAATGGCGTGCTTGCGTGTTTTGCTGGACAAGCTGCTGCCCGTCTGGTAGATCAACATTGGCAGTTAAGCCCTTCTGCGAAGCCTTCTCCAACTCTCGCTCATTTTCGAGACTTTCGCCAGAATCGCCTGCAATATTGCCATGCTTGAAACGGCGGGTCAACGTCTCGTAGATAGCAGACGTATCGTCCAATGCTCCCTTGCCATCCGCCCCTCGAATAGCAAACCGTCGGTACTCTGATTTCTTCGGTATAGCATCCTCAAACACCACCATCGAAGCTACTTGGAAAGCACCGGCTACTGTATTGGAAATATCGTAGCATTCAATGCGCAAAGGCGCTTGGCTAAGACCAAGAGCTTGAGCAACGTCATTCATGGCTGCACTCCTCGCTCCAAGGTCTGAGATACGACTCATTTTGGAACGTTGAAGAGACTGTTGAGCATTGACATCAGCTCGCTCCATCAACGCTTTCTTTTCGCCTCTGCTAGCCACGCGAATAGTAACAGCTCCCCCACGTATACCCGAAAGCCAGTTTTCTAAATCTTGAGTCCTTGCAGGTTGCACAGGAACCACGATTTCCCTAGGGACCGGTGAAATAGGTTCAAGTAAATCGACTCGACCAGTCTGCTCCTGGCGTTCATGGCGAGCTTTAGTAGCACGTGCTCGGTCTGCAGCGTCTAAGGCAGTTATCCGCTGCGTACTTCCAAGTGCATCACGTTCCTGACTGACCTCAATGGAGGAATCATCGCTGCTGGGCAGTTCGATAGGAGGTAGACTCGGATCTTCTTCCTGCTGGTGCTCAGAAGCCAAATCGGAATACACCTGGATGATTAAATCGCTCATCAGTTCTTCGTTTGAAACATCTTCAACACGCTCAACGCTCCAACTTCTCTCACCCCTGATGGCGCCAGAGCGCACGAAGAAGGCATGAACTGAGGCTTCCAACTCATCGGATGCCATGCCAAAAATATCAGCGTCTACGTCTGAGTTAAAGACCACAGAGTTCTGCTCGATAACAGTTTCTAGCATAGCAATTTGATCACGCAAGCGAGCAGCTTTTTCAAAATTCAGCTCGCTGCTGGCTTCTTTCATCTGCTTATGCAAACTTGCCTTGTACGACTTTCCTAAACGACCAGTCATGACACCAACGAGCTCAGCTACGAGCTGACGGTGATCACGTTCAGATATGCGACCAACACAAGGAGCCGAGCACTTCCCGATAGAAGCCAACAGACAGGGCCTTCCAGAGAGTTGTGCTTTATGAAAAACGCCAGGAGTGCAAGTGCGCACCGGGAAGCTTTTTAAGAGCCCGTCAAGTGTATGGCGCACATCCCATACCTTGGCATAGGGGCCGAAGTAACGGGTATCGCGCCTTTTACGCACACGGGTCATCCAGACGCGTGGCACTTCTTCGCCGACCGATACTGCCAAATACGGGTAAGTTTTATCGTCACGAAATACGACATTAAAACGAGGATCGAATTCCTTAATCCACGTATATTCTAGGGTCAGTGATTCCAACTCAGTACCAACAACGGTCCATTCCAAGCTACGAGCTGTCAGAACCATAGTCTGAGTGCGCGGGTGAAGGTTGGTAAGAGGCTGGAAATAATTACTCAGTCGGTTGCGAAGATTTTTCGCCTTGCCTACGTATATTACGCGACCGTCTTCATCACGCCACTTATACACCCCGGGCTGAGCGGGGATATCTCCAGCTTTAGGCCTAAAAAGGTCGCGACTATCTCCCAAGAGGGGGGCACCGTTTGCGTTGACCCCCTCTTGGTCTGCTTCAGAACCAGTTTCGGCAGGCTGAACCAAGTTCTGGGCAGTTCTGCGCCAGACACTTGACGAATGCCGTTCGAAGCAGCTTCTTGACATTTATACCTTCACTTTACGGGTTGAGCTTGTTCGTCTTGCTTTGGAGGAGTTCGTCTTGCTGGAACGTTTCTTATCAACTGCAGCCAATTTTGCTTCGTCGAGCATGGGCTTGAGGAAGCGGCCTGTCCAACTTTGCGGGGTTAAAGCTATGTCTTCTGGAGTTCCTTCCGCCACGACAGTACCGCCACCGTCGCCACCTTCAGGACCTAAATCGACGACCCAGTCGGCAGTCTTTATTACATCGAGATTATGCTCAATGATAATGACGGAATTGCCTTTGTCAACCAAACCTTGAAGAACGTCTAGCAGCTTTCGAACATCTTCAAAGTGCAAACCGGTCGTGGGCTCATCCAATATGTATACAGTGCGACCGTCTGAGCGCTTCTGTAATTCAGTAGCTAGCTTGACTCGCTGCGACTCACCACCTGAAAGTGTTGGAGCTGGCTGCCCCAGTCGGATATAACCTAAGCCGACATCTACCAGAGTCTTCAAATAACGCGAGATGGAGGGATAAGCCGAGAAGAAGTCAGCAGCCTCTTCTATGGGCATGTCAAGCACATCTGAAACCGTTTTGCCCTTGTAGGTAACTTCAAGTGTCTCGCGGTTGTATCGCTTACCGTGGCAAGTTTCGCACTGCACGTATACGTCGGGCAGGAAGTTCATTTCAATTTTAATAGTTCCATCGCCATGACAGGCTTCACAGCGCCCACCTTTTACGTTAAACGAGAACCTTCCCGGTCCATAACCACGAACTTGCGCTTCGGGAGTCTGAGCAAAGAGCTGACGAATCTTGTCCCACACGCCAGTGTAAGTGGCTGGGTTCGAGCGAGGCGTGCGGCCTATAGGATTTTGGTCAACATGAATCACCTTGCGCAAGAGGTCGAGACCCTCAACACGGGTATGTTTACCCGGAACAATGCGAGCATTGTTGAGATTGTCTGCTAGCACTGGGTACAAAATAGAATTCACCAGAGTCGACTTTCCAGACCCAGATACTCCGGTAACCAAAGTCATCACGCCCAGGGGTAACTTGACCGTCAAATTCTTCAAGTTGTTTTCCCTGGCACCAACCACTGTCAGTTCTTTAGTGCGGTCTATTTTGCGACGATGTTCAGGTAAGGCAATCTTTCTGCGACCGGCAATATAGTCTCCGGTTACCGAACGGCTAGCGGCAGTCAGGCCAGCGGCAGGACCGGAATAGATAACTTCGCCACCGTGCTCACCCGCACCAGGGCCAATGTCTACTAACCAATCCGATTCCCTAATGGTATCCTCGTCGTGCTCAACCACGATAAGGGTATTACCCAAATCGCGCAGGTGTTTCAAAGTTCTGATAAGACGCTCGTTGTCTCGCTGATGCAGCCCTATAGAAGGTTCATCCAAGACATACATAACGCCAACAAGGCCGGAGCCAATCTGCGTTGCCAAACGGATGCGTTGCGCTTCACCGCCGGAAAGCGTGGCCGCAGCTCGAGACAAGGTCAGATAGTTGAGGCCCACGTCGTTGAGGAAGCGCAGACGGGCGCAAATCTCTTTGAGCACTTCCCCGGCAATCTTGGCTTGCGCGCCATCCAAGTGCAAATCCTCAATCCACTGGTAAGACTGAGAAATCGGCATGTCACATACCTGCGCAATGGAAAGGTCCTTGACCGTCACCGCCAGCACTTCGGGCTTGAGCCGTTTGCCGTGGCATACTTGGCAGGGCACCTCACGCATGTACGACTCATAATATTGTTTCATCGAGTCAGAATCTGTTTCATCGCGACGGCGCATCAGTGTACGAATCACACCTTCGAAACCAGTCGTATACTCGCGCAAACGGCCCCAACGGTTACGGTAGGACACCTTCACCTTGAAGTCATGCCCATACATAATCGAGTGCTTGACGTCGTCGGGGAGATCTTTCCAGGCCGTTTTGGTAGAAAAGCCCATTTCCTCTGCTAAGCCATCCAGCATATGCCCATAGAAACTCTGCTGAGTCTTAGTGGAAGACCAGGGCTCAATTGCACCATCCGCTAAAGATTTATCCGGATCTGGCACAACCAATTCAGGGTCAATTTCCAAGCTGAATCCTAAGCCTGTGCAGGTGGGGCAAGCGCCGTAAGGCGCATTGAAGGAAAAGGTGCGCGGCTCGATTTCATCAAGCTCCAATTCGTGACCATTAGGGCAAGAACGGTGCTCAGAGAACGGTTGCCGACGCTGAGGGTCTGCATCTTCTAAATCTACAAAATCAGCTACTAGCAGCCCCTTAGCTAAGGTGAGAGCAGTCTCCACCGAATCAGTAAGGCGCTGACGGACTGAAGGCTTAATAACGAGACGGTCAACTACTACCTCAATGGTGTGTTTCTTTTGCTTAGCTAACTTGATGTCGTCCGACAACTGATGCATTTCGCCGTCGATGATTGCTCGCGCATAGCCATCCGATCTCAACAGACCTAGTGTTTCAACGAACTCACCCTTGCGTCCACGGGCTATAGGAGCCAAAATTTGGAAACGGGTACCTTCTGGCTTTTCCATCAGGGTATCAACTATTTGCTGAGGCGTTTGCGAGCTTACGACCGCTCCGCAAACTGGGCAATGAGGAATACCGGTACGTGCAAAAAGCAAACGCAAGTAATCGTAGACTTCTGTGATGGTACCCACAGTGGAGCGAGGATTGCGATTCGTGGTCTTTTGATCGATAGAAACAGCAGGACTCAGACCTTCTATAAAGTCCACGTCTGGCTTATCCATCTGCCCAAGAAATTGACGAGCGTAGGAAGACAACGACTCCACGTAGCGACGCTGGCCCTCAGCAAACAACGTGTCAAAAGCCAGGGACGACTTTCCAGAACCAGAAAGGCCAGTAAAGACAACCATCTTATTGCGTGGAACTGTCAGATTGACGTTCTTGAGATTGTGAGCACGAGCGCCTTGTATCACAATCTTACGGTCGTTTGCTAGATTGTGCAGGTCTGTGATTAAGGTACCATTGTTGTCCTTCATTTTTGGCTCCTTGATCCCTGCGTGCGACATATTACCCACCATGCTTCGCTCCTGCACTTGTTTCATGCGCTCTCTCAATGCTTACTGCCTGAAATTGACAAATAGCTCAGATAACCAGTTTACTCCAAAGAGCGAAATATTTCGAACGAATGTTCGATTAGAGCGAAGTTAGCTTCCTGTCAGAGTTGCGCTACAGGCGTTTTCTGCATAAAACACGACTTGCTCGAACACAGACTCTAAAATAAGAAATAAGACCTATTGAGGGCCTAGAGAGCAGTAAGGAACAAGGAGTTGTCATGAATTCACATGAAGATGCATCGACTACAACACAACCGAAGCTCAAGGTCAATACACCACAAAGCGACAGATCTTCGCCAACTACGGCAGTGAAAACACCTTCTGTTTTAGCAGCTGAGCGCTCAGCACACGAGTCTGTGGCCCGCAGTGATGCGCGCGCCGAACGAAGGTGGAAGCTTATCGAGACGATCATCCTGTGGACTGCTTGGATTATCATGGTTGCTTTCAACGGTTACGCTGAAGTCTTCCAATTCCAAGGAACTACTACCGGGCAAATCGCCAAATCTGCAAACGTCTGGTTTATGCCGGCAGGCTATGCTTTCGCCATTTGGGGTCTCATATACATCGGTTTGGCTGTATGGCTGGTTCGCTATTGCATGGCTGGACCTTCGCGCAAAAAGCTCGGTTTCCTACCAATGAGTCTTAGTGGGCTCATATTCGTAGCCACCTGCGCTCTTAACATCTGCTGGCTAGCGTTCTGGCACATGAAGAGATTCACTATCTCTCTCATCATTATCTTGGCATTGACCGTCTTAACTTGGCTGCTTTATGCCATTGTGCGCCACGATGAAGATGAGAAAAACACCTCTTCTGCCGTCCGCATCTTGGATTGGGCTCCCTTGTCCTTGTATGGCGGCTGGCTGACCGTTGCCACCGTTTTGAACGCTTTCTTCGATGCGGAAGTCCTGAGCATGGGCATCGCTGACGTAATACAAGTGTTTGCTGTCGTGATTTTGCTAGGACTCTTGCTGATAGTCGCTTTCCTCATGGAGC
Source organism: Bombiscardovia apis (assembly GCF_033095945.1). Lineage (NCBI taxonomy): Bacteria > Bacillati > Actinomycetota > Actinomycetes > Bifidobacteriales > Bifidobacteriaceae > Bombiscardovia > Bombiscardovia apis. Next base: position 1,047,554 of record NZ_AP026800.1, read on the forward strand.
AGAAAGCCAACGATTGGGTGTTTGGTCTCGTTATCTTCTGGTCAGCCCTAGCTATTGGCATCCAAATTCTGAGCAGAAATACAGCTATTGGCGTACTTGTGATTGCTATAGCAGCTGTGGGCGATGTGCTGGTCTACTTCCCCTGGGACAAGTTTAAGCTTGTTCGCCGCTGAGAGCTCAAGCTTTATCAGCCCCTTCGCTATGATGGTCGTCGGGGCTTAACGCGTTTGCTACTAGGGAAGATGCGCTGAGCCAACTTGATGAACGGTAAGAAAGCGGTAGGCAGAGAATGGCAATTGAGGCACAGGGACTTGAAATTCGCATAGGAGCCCGCCTCCTGCTATCCCCCACCGACTTCCACGTCGTTAAGGGCGATCGCATAGGTTTAGTAGGCCGTAACGGCGCAGGCAAAACTACACTCACTCGCGTCATTACAGGCGACATGCTGCCCTCAGCAGGCTCCATACACGTCAGTGGACAGCTAGGATATCTACCTCAAGACACCCACGCTGGCGACCCGGAACAGACGGCGCTCGACCGAGTCATGTCCGCTCGTGAAATTTCAGCCATTATTAAGCGATTGCGCAAGGCCGAAACTGACATGACTAATCCCGACCCAAAAATCATGGAAAAAGCCATGAACCGCTACGACAGAGCTCAACAAGACTTCGATGCCGCAGGTGGTTATGCTGCTCAATCCGAGGCCATTGTGATGGGCGAAAGTCTGGGATTGAGTCAAGATACGCTTAAACAAACCCTCGGCACACTTTCCGGCGGCCAACGACGCAGAGTGGAACTGGCCCGCATCCTCTACGCCGGTGCCGACACCATGATTCTTGATGAGCCCACCAACCATTTGGATGCCGATTCTATTGAATGGCTCAAAAACTACCTCAAGAAATTTGAAGGCGGCTTCCTCGTTATCTCTCACTCCACTGAGCTACTTGACGAAACAGTGAACAAGGTTTGGCACTTAGACGCTCAGCGCTCGCAGATCGATATGTATTCGATGGGCTGGAAGGCCTACCTCAAACAGCGCGTAGTAGATGAAGAGCGTAGGCGTCGCGAACGCGAAGTAGCCGAGAAGAAAGCCGATCGCCTGATGAAACAAGGCATTCGTCTCCACGCCAAGGCCACCAAAGCTGTTGCCGCTCAAAATATGATGAGGCGAGCTGAGCGCCTGCTTGAAGGGACTCAAGAGGCTGAGCGGGCTGAGATGGTTGCAGACTTGCGCTTCCCCGAGCCTTCACCTTGTGGCAAAACGCCTATTATGGCCGAAGAAGTCTCAAAAGCATACGGTTCTAACATTGTTTTTGCAGGCATCAATCTGGCCATAGATAAAGGTTCGCGAGTTGTCATTTTGGGATACAACGGAGCTGGTAAAACTACAACCCTGCGCATTCTTTCCGGTATTGAAAAACCTGATACTGGGCATATCGCCCTGGGACACGGCGCAAAAATTGGTTACTTTGCCCAGGAGCACGACACACTTGACGACAACTTAAGTGTACTTGAAAACCTTCAGCGTGTAGCACCAGATTTGGACGATACGCAGGCCCGAAGTATCCTAGGCTCTTTTCTCTTTTCAGGAGACGATGCTATGAAGCCAGCTTCGGTGCTGTCTGGCGGCGAGAAAACTCGTTTAGCCTTGGCTACCTTGGTCACCTCTCGCGCTAATGTGCTGCTTCTTGATGAGCCTACCAACAACTTGGATCCAGCATCAAGGGATGAAATCTTGAAAGCGATTGCCAAGTATGAAGGTGCAATAGTGCTCGTAACTCACGATGAGGGTGCCGTACAAGCCCTTGACCCCGAGCGTGTTTTACTCATGCCCGACGGTGACGAAGATTTGTGGAACGACAGCTACTTGGACTTGGTAGCCGAAGAGTAAGGTACAACCCCACAGGGGGTCTCTACAGGCATAGCCAGTGGGGACCCTTAATCTTCATCGCCCAGTACTTCCACACCTTCGACACCATCGGTCTTACCAACTTCTTCAACGAGGCCAGAAACATCACCTTTACCTAGTAAGTTGACTGTAACCGAGGCTCCGTGCCAGCCCTCACGTTTGACTTCTCGAATGCCCAGCACCCTAGATTCAAACCCCATCTTGCTTGCTTCTAGCAAAGTGGCTCGTAAGGAACCATGTCCATCTTCATATACAATCCGTAGGCCCGTACTTTGCCTATTACGCAACAGCCACTTCACGATTGGTGAAATAACAAGAATCGAAATGAAATATAATGCAACTGCCACAATTGCAACGGTGAACATACTGGCACCGCAAGTTACACCAACCGCTGAAGCCACCCAAATAGCAGAGGAAGTTGTCAAACCACGCACGGCATCATGGTTAAAGAAGATAACACCAGCGCCGATAAAACCTATGCCAGAAGCCACACCGGCAGCTATGCGAGAAGCGTCCCAATTATAATTCCCAACTGCTGCGTTCACACCATAGATAGAGACAAGTGTAAAGAGACAAGAACCGAGACCTACTAAAATATGGGTGCGAATGCCGGCATCATGCTTGAGGTATTCACGTTCAAAACCTATCAAGCCACACAGCACTACAGTGAGTACGAGCGCCACAATCTGTGTTGCAGCTGGCAGTTCAAATCCTTGCATATACGCTGTCCTTCCTGCGACACTCCATACTCAATAGCATAAGTTTCGAGATTAGCCTCTTATCGTGACATGAGCAAGCGTTTAAGTAGAGATAAGCGGTATGCGCAAAGCACGAAAGCTCGTTAGAGTAGTATGCAAGACTACTGAAGCCATCTGGGCGATGCAGCCGAGAAAGGACGAGACCATGGTCAAAGACGAGTATCAAGCTGAACACAAGTTAGCGAGGACTGCTTACCGATCCCAAGTAATCCGTTCCTTAGAACAGCCCCTCCTTGAAGATGGTCAACCGCTCATGCAAAAAGCTGGACAAGCGGTGGCTGCAAACGCTTGGCTCATGCTCTCAATGGCTGGAATAGATATTGAAGATGCTACTGTTGCCATCTTGGCTGGCGGCGGCAATAACGGCGGCGATGGCTTGTATGCAGGGGCTCAATTGGCAGCTTGGGGAGCGGAAGTTACGGCGCTTGCGACCGGCACCCAACTTCACGACCGAGCTACAGATTCTTTTGTTCAAGCAGGCGGCACCATATGGGTCTTGTCTCCACAGGCCAATATACCTTTCGCCCCGTCAGCAGACGACACATCCCAAGCAAACGAGCGATTACAAGAGAGTATAAAACTGGTACGCCACTGCGATATCATCATTGATGCTATGACTGGCATAGGCGCGAACGGCCCCCTTCATGGCATTGCCCAGACTCTAGCAGCCACAGTTGGGCAAGCCGAGGGAAGCATTCAAACTGCTTCGTATCAGACACAGCCTTGGAAAGCAGATCGGCCCCTGATTTTGGCTGTTGATGTACCTTCTGGAGTTAATGTCGACATGGGAACCTTACCTGGCGCTTATATCCCAGCCGATGTCACCGTCAGCTTTGGAGCACTCAAACCTTGTTCCCTTCTTCCACCGGCGGCATACGTGTGTGGCCGAACAGTTTTGGTAGATCTTGGCTTTGATGTTGAAGACGTGCAAGCAGACGTCGAAGCAATGACTGCAGAAGCTTGCGCCAGCTTACTGAAAGTTCCAACAATCAATGATAGCAAATACACACGGGGTGTCGTCGGACTTGTTACCGGCTCTGCACGATACCCGGGAGCAGCAGTCTTGAGCTCCAAAGCGGCGGTTGCCTGCAATGTAGGGATGATTCGCTATATAGGTCCCGAACAGAGCGCTCGCTCGGTAGTCGAGGCTCTACCAGAAGCGACGGTCGGGGCAGGGAGAGTGCAGTCGCTAGTCGTCGGCTCAGGCGTACCTACCAGTAAGGCTGCGCAAGGCAGTGAAAGTCAACGCGATATTATTCGTAGCATTCTCGAAGGCAGCGGTGATGAAGACGGCACGTCTCATTCGCTGCCTCGCGAAGACAAACCCTCCACTCCTGTCTTAATTGATGCGGGGGCTTTAGACCTACTCCCCCACGCCCAGCTAACTCCCAACTTTGTAATAACACCTCACTTTGGTGAATTGGCAGAGCTGCTCAGCAGGTATGGAGAGGAAGTAAGCGCTGCTCGCATAGCACAGGAGCCACTAGCTTGGGCTATTGAAGCGTGGAAACTCACGGGTGCAACTGTCCTGCTCAAAGGTGCTATCACCTTAGTGATCTGTGACGGCGATGACGAGGGGAACAAACCTCAGATTTACACCAGTGGTTTCGGACCTACTTGGTTGTCAACTGCAGGGTCTGGAGATGTCTTGTCTGGAGTAGAAGGAGCGTTCTTAGCCAGTCAGGCAGATCTTATTGATGGTGATATGCGTCACACAGGCCAGATTGCTGCGGCCGGCGCATACTTACACGGATTGGCAGCATCCTTGGCATCTAACAGTCGTGAGCGGGCTTGGAAGAAGCCACTCATAGTTCGCGATGATCAGCTGAGTGAGTTCGTAGAAGACGCGCAAAAGGCTTGGAGCATTGATTTCGATAGTGCAGACGGCTTTACTGCTATAGGCCATCCCATACATGCGTCAGACATCGTCAACGAATTGGAACACGCTCAAGAGGTTTTACTCGCTCTACGATATGCACCTGATTCGCAACAGCTCGAAAGCAACAAAGCAAGCGATGATGACACTGGCCATGCTCAGATTCAAAATCGCTCACAAAGCTTAGGATATGCTGGAACGAACGAGTCTGAGCGCATGAATAACACGGGTATAGCAGCCGCTTCCGCTTTTGATTCCTTATGGTTTTAGGAGGTGCAGGTGGACGGAAAACTCATCCTCATGCGACATGGCCAAAGTGAGTGGACGCGCAGTGACATCAACCGTTTTGCTGGTTGGGTCGATATTCCCCTGAGCGAATGGGGAAAGCAGCAAGCACGCCAGGCAGGTCAGCTTATACAAAACGCAGATCTTAAACCCGATTGTGTATTCACCTCACTCTTAAGACGTTCTATTGAGAGTTCGAACCTAGCATTAGACATGATGAATCGTTTGTGGGTACCAGTACAACGTTCTTGGCGACTCAACGAACGGCATTATGGCGCTTTCCAAGGGCAGACCCGGCCAGATATGCTTGCTCAATACGGGCAAAGGCATTTCGGTATATATCGGCGCTCGTATGATGTGGCACCGCCTGCACTTAGTGTCGATTCGCCCTATTGGCAGGGTCAAGATTCTCGCTATAGCGCGCCCTTCCTAGACCATTTAGATCAAAAGGATCCGGCATGTATCACCGCAGAATCCCTAAGCGATGTGCTGATGCGCTTTCTGCCTTATTGGCAGGAACGCATTCTTCCCTTACTTGCTAGCGGGCAGACTGTTTTTGTGGTCACTCACGGTTCGGTAGTTCGCGCAACGATTAAGATGCTCGAGCAGCTCTCTGATCACGATATCCAATATATCAACGTACCGACTGGCATACCGCTGGTGTACCGGTTCGTGAAGACTACACACTCTAGCCAATTACTTGAGACTATTGAGCCAGGAAGATACTTAGACCCCGTGGCCGCCAAATCGGGTATTGCCCACGTAGAAGCCTTAGGACAAGGCGAGTAGTTTTCGAAACATAAGGAATTGTCACTGCCGCTATACTGAGGGGCATGACCCTTCTCCAACTCAAATACATAGTAAAGATTGTCGAATGTGGCTCTATGAACGAAGCCTCCCACGAACTTTACATATCACAACCCGCTCTATCTTCAGCGGTAAAAGAGTTAGAAAATGAGCTAGGCGTTGAGATTTTCACCCGCCATTCTCAAGGCATCTCTCTCACAGTTGATGGGGCGGAATTTTTAACCTATGCCCGCCAAGTGTTGGACCAAGTCGACTTGATGGACAAACGTTACCAGCAGACTAAGCCGCGCAAACAGTTGTGCCGTGTTTCCACTCAGCATTACATGTTCGCCGTCGAAGCCTTCGTCGAAATGATTAGTTCGATTGAATCTGAGGAATACGAGTTCACTATTCGAGAGACGCAGACCAAAGACATCATTGACCAAGTGTCCAGCTTACGTTCCGAGATTGGCATCATTTATCAATCCGGATTCAACTCTCGCATCATATCTAAACTTCTTCGTGAAAAGCATTTAGCTTTCCACCCTCTCTTTCGTTGTCAACCTCACGTGTTTATCTCCCGCAATAATCCACTCGCTGCCCGTCAAGAACTAACTATGGAGGACTTGGAGCCGTATCCATTTTTGCAGTATGAGCAAGGCAACGAAGGTTCCTTCTACTTTGCAGAGGAACCAGTATGGCCTGATTATTCTTCAAAGCAAATAACGGTTTCTGACCGTGCAACCATGTTGAATTTTATCGTTGGGCTCAACGCTTACACCGTGTGCACGGGCATTGATAACGAGGACCTGAATACTGAGAAAATAACTACAATTCCCCTACGCTCAGAGGAAACCATGCTACTGGGTTGGATTAGCAATGAACGAGCGAAACCTTCCCAAGCTGCCCAGCTGTATTTAGGCAAGCTCAGGGAGGTCATCGCTCATCACGGTTACGATCTCATCGATTAGAAATACAACTTCCAAGCAACCGTTTCCTATATGGCGTTGGGTTTACCTGTGGCTCCAATGGCAGGCAAGCTTCCAGCCTTGCCGACCTGATTTTCGTCTAAACCAATGGCCTTATAGAGGGCCTTGCGCACATCGTCAGCCCCGCCGCGTATATGGTTTATCTGCAAATACGTATTGTTGATAATGATGGTTGGGGTAGTCATCTTACCCTTGTCGCTACCGTCAGGATGCGCTAATTCGGCACGCGTAACCGTATAAGCGTTGAGTTTTTGTGTCCACTCAATATATTCCCCGCTCGCAGCTTTCTTAGCCACTGACTCAGGAACGCCGACCGACATCATGCGCTCGGCAAGCTGTTCGTCGCTAATGTCTTTGCCAGCTTCTTCCGCCGGTTGGAAATCTTCAGCATAGAATGATGCAACCACGTCGAAGAAGTGCTTAGGATCCTCTTGAGCAACTGTTGCCGCAGCCGAAGCGGTACGGCTGGAATATTGGTCAGAACGCGTTCGGTCAAGGAAGTCCATAAAATGCATGCCGACATTGATTTGCCCAGCTTGTATCATTTTCTCCAAGCTAGGGTCGAGCGTGCGGTGCACAGATGCACAAGGTGGGCATAAAAAGTCCATGTATATGTCGAAAGTTGGCACATTTGCACTCGCCCGGCCAACACCTTCTTTACTCACGATAATGCCGCCCTGATTGTCTGCAACGCTTGGCTTATGGACCACAGCTTGCAGTGCTTCGTATTCCTTGTTCTGGACTGGCTTCGGAGCTCTTGCAGCCGCGGCTGAAGTCTCAGAGGCAGTTGGCGAGGTGATGGGATCTGAGTTATGAACCCAAAAAGCACCAGCGCACACTAGAGCCACGATTATAACCAAACCCAGTACAGTTACCAGTCCTTTGCGGCTTTTTGCCTGTTGAACCTGCTCGTTTGAAGTGGGCTGAGGTGTTTCCATTACACTTTCCTTCTGTTCTTTGCTGACCTACGACTCTATTGAAACTTCCTAAAAGAGAGCTGTATTGCCTATGCTACCTGACTCATTGTCCATAGAAAAGCCGGAGCATTACCTCGCGGGAACGACGCATTGCCCCAAGTAGTTCATTGGCGAACTCGGCTCCCCGGTGGGCAGGATAACCAAGATATACAGCCATGGCACCAAGTGTATAGGTATCATCGGGCAAAATATCAGCTTGGTTAGAGCGGCCTGACCACAGGTAGCTCCCATTGCGAGCGCTGGTACACAGCCGCCAGCCAGCTTCCATAGCTGACGCATCACGCTTTCCGATAAGACCGAGATGTCGCAGGGCTTGCAAGGCTTGCAAGGTGGAAGTTACTTGCAGCTCACGATGGTTGCCGGCATATTCTAACTGCAGAAGTTGTACAGTCCATTCGATATCAGAGAGCCCTCCCGCTCCTAGTTTCAAATGGCGATCTCGGCGCACCCCGCGAGGCAACCGTTCTGCCTCCATACGAGCTTTGAGCTTGCGAATTTCGCCAGCTTGCTCTTTGGTCAAGACAGACGAGGGATAGCGTAAAGGATCAGCAATCTCCGTAAGGAAACGCTGGCCTAGCTCGCCGTCTCCCGCAGCGACACGTGCCCTCAAGAGTGCTTGGTGTTCCCATACACTGGACCACTGCTGGTAATAGGTACGGCACGACTCTAGGGAACGCACCATTGGCCCGGACCTGCCTTCGGGACGCAGGTCTAAGTCCAAATCAACTTTTGGCTCTACGCTCACCGTCATACTACCCAAAATTGCTCGCAACTTGTCGCAAACCCCTTGGGCAAATGCGAGAGCCGATTGGTCGATTACTCCGCTTTCACCTTCATAAATAATCATCGCATCGGCGTCTGAGCTGAAATTTACCTCACGCCCACCGTATCGTCCTAAAGCGATGATACTCATGCGAGATGGGGCTTGCGACTTGCCTTCCTCGCGAAGCTGGGCTTGCAGCGACCACTGCAAGGCTGCTTCTATCATAGCGTCGTAGACATCACTCATTCCAGTCAAGCAGGTGTCTTCATCGCAAACCCGGCTGAGCCAGCCCAAACCTATGCGCTCTATCTCGCGTCGACGCATAGCCCTCAATGCTGTTGCAAAATCTGCCATGTCATCGCCGTGCCGCTCCATATACCCCTTGCAGGTTATGGTAAGCGATTCCAGTGAACGCGGTCGCAACTGTTGGTCATCGCCCAGCCAAGTAACCGATTCGACCGACTTGCATAAGGCAGTGCCCAAATACCGCGAATTCGATAGCACATGACACAGGCGTCGGGCAGCAGATGTGGAGTCGCGCAAGAACCCTAGGTAGGCACTTTTGTTACCGAATCGTTCTTCGAGCGTACGCCAGCCTAGGAGCCCCATGTCAGGGTCTTGACCATTGCCGAGCCAGGCAAAAACTGCCGGCAAGAGAATGCGGTTTATCTTCGCGGATCTGGTCAACCCTTGAGTAAGCGCTTGCACATGGCGTAAGGCAGCATCCGGATCAGCGAAACCGATTGAGGCAAATCGCTCCTTTGCAGCTTGCGGTTTCAAGCTTACTTCGTCGTCTTCGAGCTGAGCCTCGATGGGAAGCATTGGCCTAAAATAAATAGCTAAATGAAGGGTACGAATCTCTCGACGGGTTTTGTCGTATCGTTCCACCAGTTCGTCTGCGTGCAGGCGGAAAGCCCGTGCCAACCGATATAAGTCATCGTTGCCGTCAAGGTCTTTGAGAGTCAATTTGCGCCGACTGTCTAGACCACCCCGATTGTGAGAGCCTAAGTCCGGGAACAGATGGGTGCGCTTGAGTAGCCACATTTGTTGTCGATGCTCAACAACGCGTTCAAACCGGTAGTCTGCTGCTAGCCGCTGAGCATGCTGAGTTGCAATATAACCGCCAGTTGCGAGCGCGGTCAATGCATCCAGGGTTGAGCGAGTATGCAAACTAGGGTCAGTCCTACCATGTACCAGTTGGAGCATTTGCACAGTGAATTCAACATCTCTTAAACCTCCTTGCCCTAACTTGATTTCCCTGTCTTTGAGCTTGGCTGGTATCAAGTCTTCAACCCGCGAACGCATTTGCTGGCAATCGTATACAAAGTTGGGCTTTTGCGAAGCTGACCACACCAGTTCATTGCACATCTCTTCGAAAGCCTGTCCGAGTTCGCGATCTCCTGCAACACTTCGCGCCTTGAGTAGGGCTTGGAACTCCCAATTTTGTGCCCACGAGCCGTAGTATTCTTCGAAAGAATTCAAAGTACGCACTAGTGGCCCATCTTTACCTTCTGGCCTCAGGGCCGTGTCAACTTTCCAAAGGGGTGGTTCACTAACTGCAGGAATAACAGACTGGCAGACCTGTTGAAGAGTCATCGCTATATTGCTGCCCACTTCAACAAGACTTTGACTATTCAATGCTTGCTTGCCGGGTGCTGGTTCCACTACATATACTAAGTCGACATCTGAGACGTAATTGAGTTCTTGAGCTCCTAATTTTCCCATACCGATGACACTAAAACGGCAGCTATGAGAACCAGCTACACGCTCTTGAGCAATACGTAAGGCTCCTTGCAGGGTTTCATCAGCCAGCTGGGAGAGAGCTTGACTGATCTGAGGCTGAGTTTCAACTGGGTCTTGGGCGTTGAGGTCTTGGGCCATGATGGCAACTAATCGACAATAGTAAGCAGCTCTTAGGGCGTTCACCGATGCCGCATAGCTGGGGCTTGCGCCCTTCTCGTGCAAACGGTCAAGCGCGCTTTCGATTGATGACTGATTGCGTTGGAGCTCATTTCCTTTAGCGTTATCTATTTCGATAATCGAGCTGATGAGCTCGGGGCGATTTTGCATGAGTCGGCCCATGGTTTGGGAAGCGCCGAGCACTTGTATCAGCGAGGTGAACGCCTGCGACTGTTCCGCTAAATCAGCCAGCGCATATTGGCTTAGCCCAGCATCACAAGCGCACTCGAACTCGTCTACACACTCACCGGCAGCATTCATCGGAACAGTACGGTCTCCGTATTGCACGAGGTGTACCAGCGATTCCAAGGCACGATCGGGGTCACAGGCCAGAGCTAAGGCGTGCAGTAATGTTTCGCAGCCTTGAGAGCTCAAACCCCGTTCTTGTAGGAAAGCCACTTCACGGCGGGCGCTTTCTAGATGGCGCAGCCCGGCACGAAGCAGCAATACAGAGCTCAACTGTTGACCGCTATCTACTTCATCAGTTGCCACGCTTCGGTCCTTCTCTTCTCTAGTCCAAGCCCGCTCTTCCATACTATCCGCATCCCAAAACACCCACCACCCCTCCCCCGCAAGCTTTTTACAATTTTGGGCACTTTCTCACGAAATCATGCCAGCGCCTGCTTAATAGCGTGAAAAAGTGCCCAAAATTGCAAACTGCGGGGAGATTATGAGGGTCGCTGCGGGCGTGAGGCTTGTATTAGAAAAGAGTGCTATTGGGAATTTCCACGAACAGTGGTTCAACATTGCGCCATATCCGGCGGGTCACAACGGGATGATTCATGGAGTAGAGATGAATACCATCCACACCTTGAGCGAGCAAATCGCATATTTGCTCAGATGCGTAAGCGATGCCTGCCTCAGATAAAGCTTGAGGGTTGTCTTCCCATTTATCGAGCATACGCACCACTTGCGCAGGAATTCTAGAGCCGCAAGTCTGGCTCATATGACGCACCTGACTGGCACGAGTCACCGGCATAATGCCCGCTTCGATAGGGACACTAATACCAGCTGCACGGGCACGATCTAAGAATCGCATAAAATCTTCATTCGAATAAAACAGTTGAGAAATCAGATGTTCAGCCCCAGCATCCACCTTTTCTTTGAGATGAGCTATATCAGCTTCCGGCGAACTGGCTTCAGGATGCGTTTCTGGATAGCAGGCAGCAACTATCTTCATACGAGGCTTAGAAGCGTGTACATAATCGATTAAGTCACGAGCATACGTAAAAACTCCAACAGGTTCCCGCCCCTCAACGCAATCGCCCCGCAGAGGCAAAACAGCCTGAACGCCCGCCTCTTCAAACATATCAAGCGCTTCATCTACCATTTCACGAGTCATATACTGAGCCGTCAGATGCGCTACAGCAGCAAGGCCATACTCCTGTCCAATAGTCGCGCAAATTCGAGCCGTGGCGGTGCGATCAGCATGTTTACCAGTTCCGTAAGTGACCGAAATGAAATCTGGTTTCACACCTTCTAAACCATCTAAAGTATCGTAAATAGAACATACGGAAGCATTACGCCTGGGCGGAAATACCTCAAGCGAAAATATAGGTTCGTGCAACCCCACAACCTCCTCTAACTTTCGTCTCCAGCGCTCCCACGCGCACCCCTGATAAGTATGGTTTTCGCCGCGCTCACATTGAGACGAAAACCACACAGTAACAGCTTTAGTTTTATACCAGCTCCTGCCTGATATGTTGAGCAGCAGCAACCATGTGTTCCAAGCTAGGCCACGTTTCCGCATTAGCGCGAGTTTTCAATCCGCAATCAGGATTAATCCACACTTGCTCAGGCCGCATCTTAGATAAAATTGCCCGAATCCGCGTTTCAATTTCTTCTCGGCTAGGAATGCGAGGCGAATGAATATCGTAAACACCCGGCCCAGCTTCTGTCGCAAAGTGTGCCTTTTCGATTGCGTCCAAGACAGTGAGATCAGAGCGCGATGCTTCGAAGGAAATAACATCGGCATCCATGGCATCAATATCTTCGATAATGTCGTTGAACTCCGAATAGCACATATGCGTATGAATTTGCGTAGATGCTTTAACCCCCGAATGAACCAGACGGAAGGCTGCGACGGCCCAATCCAAATAGTCCTTATGCCAGTGAGAGCGACGCAAAGGTAGCTTTTCGCGTAAAGCCGCTTCATCAATTTGAATAATCTTGATACCAGCTGCTTCCAAATCCAGCACTTCATCACGAATCGCCAAAGCCAGTTGCTGAGTCTGCATTTGCCGACTGATATCTTCCCGCGGCCAAGACCAGTTGAGAATAGTAACTGGCCCCGTCAGCATCCCCTTCACTAGGTGCTGAGTTCGCCCCTGTGCGTAGGCACTCCAACGAACTGTCATGGGCTGAGTTCGAGAAACATCGCCCCAAATAATAGGAGGCTTCACACACCGCGTTCCATACGATTGAACCCAAGCCTGCTGAGTGAACAAGAACCCTTCAAGCTGCTGTCCAAAGTATTCAACCATGTCATTGCGCTCAAATTCGCCATGTACCAGCACATCTAATCCAACCTGCTCTTGACGCTCAATAACATCATCAATACTAGTAGCTATGAACTGGTCATACTCGCTTTGGCTAATTTCAGCCTTCCTCAGGCGCGCCCGCTCCGCCCGAATTTCGCGGGTTTGTGGGAAAGAACCAATCGTTGTTGTCGGGAGGAGAGGCAGCCCTAGCTCTGCTCCCTGAATCTTCTGACGGTCGGACCTCTGCGGTTGGCGAACAAAATCGCGCTCGTCGAGACAGCTGAGACGTGACTGAACGGATGGATTCGCTGAAACACGCGTACCATCGAAGAGCGCCTGATTGACAGCCAGAATGGGCGAGGTATCTCGTTCTACCTGATCTTGTTCCACCAAAGCTGCAACGTCGCAAAGCTCTCCCAACTTTTCGACGGCGAAGGCAAAATGATCGCAAACCGCTGTACCCAGGCCAGTTTCGCCTTCAATACTAAAAGGCACGTGTAAAAGCGAACAAGCAGTAGAGACAACAACTTTGTCGGCGACCTCTTTTACGGCATCAAGCAGGCCTAAACTCCTTACGTAATCGTTACGCCAGATATTACGACCGCTTACGACACCGGCAAAAATTGTGGCATCTTGTCCCGCTCCATAACGAGCAAGGGCTTCCAAATTTTCGTCGCGCCCTTCAACTAAATCCAAACCAATACCATCAAACCCATATAGTTTGAGAGTTTCATAGCAGTCTGCCACATGCCCAAAATAAGTTTGCAAGAGCAGCCGCACGGAACCGTTCGCACTTGTTCTCGCCGGCAATATACGACTATACAAGCTCTTAAACAGCTCAATATCGCCATCTGCCTTGTCCATTACCAGATAAGGTTCGTCGAACTGCACCCAGAGGGCACCTAAGTCGATAAACCGCTGTAATACTTGCGCGTACACACCTGCAATCGCATTGATGAGACCCATATCATAGGTGAGATGCTCACCCTGTGGGCCGCGTGCAAGTTTTAGGAAGGTATAAGGTCCGATGATGACCGGCTTAGTAAGAATGCCTAATGCTTGCGCCTCACTAAACTCGTCAAACGGCTTGCTTGAGCTTAACTCTATGTGGGCAGATTCTTCAATTTCTGGAACTAGATAGTGATAATTCGTAGTGAACCACTTCTTCATAGGCAGGGCAGTCACGTCGCCTTGCGCTCCTTGATATCCTCGGCCCATAGCAAACATGGTGTCTTCCGGGCTCAGTCCAAGATTGCGATACCGAGCGGGCACAGCGCCAAGCAACATTGCTGTGTCGAGCATCTGATCGTAATAGCTAAAATCATTGCTGGGAATGAGATCAACACCGGCGCTATGCTGGGTAAGCCAGTGCTGCTTCCTCAGTGCTCGAGCCGTTTCTCTCACCTGGTTAAGGCTGCTTTGCCCCTTCCAATAGCGTTCGATAACCTGTTTGAGCTCACGCTGGGCGCCGATTCTAGGGAAACCGACTACAGAGGTATTCACGGACATACATCCTCCAAATTCTGCTGGTGCAACTAGCTGTCAGCCTAGCAGTGGAGAGCACAGGGTTGGTAATTAGCTCAAGTATGGTGTCGCTATAAGTTGAAGCTATAGCAAAACCGCATGCTATTTGTTTTCCTTATATAGGAGTTTCCAAATTGCATGCGGTCTACTGAAAACGAGGCTCGTGGGCTTACGGTTCGACCATATCTTTAGGGTTTAAGATTCCCAAAAGCTGAGAGCCATGCATATTCCATTCACCAAAAGGATGGTCACTTGCCAAAATTGCGACATTTGCGGGCGAAAGTCCAAGATTCAGCTTCCGCATAAGCTTGGCGTCGGTATGAATATCAGAAAGAAGTTGGGCTCCCATAGACATCGCCGGCTCGTGTGCCACTATAAGCAGCGTATGTTCATTCGCCTTGGTGACAGCGAGCTGGTCGAAAACTGCCTGAGTTCCGTCCGAATACAAACTTTCTCTATAGTCCACATGCGGATCGTCGCCGAAGAGGTCAAGCATCTGGTCGAGTGTTTGTCTCGTTCGAGCAGATCCCGAACATACAATCCGGTCGGGAATTAGCGAAAGTTGAGAGAGAGTCGCACCGATGCGCTCTGCCTGGTCAAGACCTTCCATGCTCAAAACGCGTTCACGGTCTCCATTGTATTCACCGGGCTTAGCCGCCGCATGCCGCATTAAAAGGAGCAGGTAGGCATATTTTTTACTGTTCTGCACAACTGCTTGCGCGTTTCCGCTCACGAATTCTTCTCCTATCTGAAAGCGAGTGTCTTACTCGCTTCAAATCAGTACTTGACATGTGCGCTATATAACTCTTGCGCAGCAATGGCTTGCCGCTCTTGCTGTTCTAAGTCGCGCAATACTTTACGTAATTTACGGTCAGAGATATCTCGCAATTCGAGTGAAGATAAGTCACTCATTGCAGCAGATGTCTCTGAATCGGCTGTTTGATCTGGTCTCTGGTCTACATCAGTGTAAAGATCCTTGGTAGCGTGCGTGCGCTTACGCATCGCTTGGTTACCTAGAGCCATTGACCTGGTCACAAGTAGGAAACCTGTATGTCCAATCATTTGATGCTGAGGACGCACTGCTAAGCCGTCCGCTTTCCAACCGCGCTCAAGTAATTCAACCATCTCCGGCTCCGTCCACTGACCGCTTGAACGCAAGGCCTCTGCCAAACGGCTGAGCTGAGTAGTGGTGGTGATATAGGCTGTCAGCACTCCCCCAGGCACTAACGCTTGCCAAACAGAGTCCAAGCGATTCCAAGGGTCCAGCTGATCCAACACAACCCTGTCGAAGCTATGAGATGTCAAAGTAGGCACTACTTCGTCAAAACTTCCAACTAACAGACGCCACCAACTGGGACGTTGCCCGAAATAGACAGTCGCATTCCCCTGAGCGACACGCGCAAATTCTGGACGCATTTCCACAGTAGTGAGTGTCCCCGCTTCACCCACAGCATCAAGCAAAGCAATACTCATCGCACCTGAGCCTGCACCGGATTCCAAGACGCGCATACCTGAGCGTATATCCCCAATGCTTATAACTTGCGCTATATCTTTTGGGTACATAATTTGCGCGCCACGTGGCATAGAAAGAGTATAATCAACTAACCGTGGACGCATCATCGTGTATGCCCAACCACCCGATGACCTCGCTGACTTCCAAGGCTTGCGTTGAGAACGTTCATCCGCAAGGACATTCGTATTCTCGCTAGCCTGTGACGAATCAGAAACAGAATGATTGTTCGTTGAGGAATCCGCCTGTTGGATTTCCTTGAGCTCGGCAACTGAAACGGTATGTATCACAGTACCCTCAGTTTGTCCGATTATTAAATCATGGGTTAAAAATCCTCGATCTGTTTGAGTGATAGCTCCCGCTTGGAGCATGATAGTAAGCATTTTGCCTTTGCGGTCGGTCAGCTGAACCTTTTCACCAGCTCGTACGGGCCCCCGCCTCACCACCATGAATCCTCCAGCTGAAGCCAGCACAATCGTTACTATTCTAGGCGAAGTCGCATCTCAAAAAGGCATACAACCCTCGCCATCAAACCGCTCCGCCATAATCCCAGTTCCCTCACCAAAATAATTTTGGGCAATTTTACACTTTCTGTACACAGCATACCAAAGATAATGTGCGAAACTGCCCAAAACTCACTTTCACTTTCGATGCAATAAGATTCGTTACTCCAAATAGCTGATTCTCACGCAACCATATCTCCCCAATAACACCAGCCCCAAGAGCCCAAATGCCCCTAGAATCAATTTTGGGCAACTTCTCACGCTGACTGAGCCAGAGCGGCTATTTAGCGTGAGAAGTTGCCCAAAATTGATTTTTGAAGATGGGGGGGGAATAGGGAGATAAACTATGTTGCAGTTTTCTCGAGTCAGAGGCTAGACCGCTGCCCCATACGAGTCGAGTCGCGGATTCTCTTTATAGGAACCAGCCACGAAGAAGAGACTCAGCACTCCCACCACAAACACTGCGCTAATAGTAATAATCGCCCACATTGGTACGTTGGGAATCCACATAGCAACAAGAAAAGCGATGACAGAAAGAATGATGAGAGTCCAGCTTAAAATACGGAACCATTGCTTTACCGAATGTGGTTTTTCAATGACCTTTGGATTGTTTAAGCTTAGATCAGACTGCAGTGCAGACGTTGCAAAGTCTCTGTGTCCGCTAGGTTTCCATTCGCCAGTTTCACCATTAGCTAGTCGGCGAGCCTTCTCCTGAAGGGCAATCTCGTCAACGACACCTCTACGACTTTTCGTCTTGCCGCCTGTGAACTGATTATCCCCGTTCTTACCCGTGCTTCTTGCACGTGCTCGACGTTCGGCACGATTTGACATCTCTAACGCCTCCATTACTTTGTGCACAGCGTATCCGTGCTGAGACCCCTTATATGTTCCACTCGTCACGTTATGAAGAGGAAACGCACAATTGTTATCCTAGCCTATAGTAACGAGAGAGTTAATTATGAAACGCGATTATCCTCCAGACGTGTATAACCCGAAAGTTAACGTACCATTACTATCTTGACACCATCTCAAAAACGTTGCTTATAAGATCATCGTTAAGTAAGCGACCACGTCGGGTTGCTACGATTCGCCCCGCTTCGACAGCCGCAAGCCCGGACTGGGTAAGCGCAGAGACATCCTGTTGAGAGATGGCTTTGCCTGCTACTCGTTCAAGTTTCGCCAACGACAGGCCTTCGCGTAATCGCAAACCGAGCATGACAATTTCCTCGACATTTTCTTCGACCCCGATGATTTCGCTACCGCCCCATGGGATGCGCTTAGCATTGATCGCATGCGCCCATTCGCCAGGATGGGTAATATCCCAAGCTCTCAAAGATTTCTTGGCAACTGGTGCTGATTGCATCAACTCTGTATCTGCTAACAGAGCATGTTGCTGAACTTGCAAAATCGAATCAGCTTGAGAAGCCCCGGTTGATCGCCACATCGTGGACTGACGAGCGCCTGCAGTCGCATCAGATTCTGCGAGGAAACTTGCTTTATTATAGTGAGAATGAGCACCTGGCCCTATTCCTGCCCAATCCACGTTACGCCAATATCCTAGGTTATGTCGGGATTCGTGCCCAGGTTGAGCCCAATTAGAGATTTCGTACCATTGCAGTCCCGCAGATGCAAATATATCATCTGCGAGCTCGTATTTATTGGCTTCATCATCGTCGTCAGGACTATGCAGAGCGCCGGACGCAATTTGCCTACCCATTTTCGTACGTGATTCTATGGTGAGGGCATACGCGGATATGTGATTTACACCGAAATTTAGGGCTGTTTCGACACTCTGTCGCCAGTCGTCAATGCTTTCGCCGGGGGTACCATAGATGAGGTCTACGCTGCACTCGAGTCCTATATGTTGAGCTGCCGCCACATTTGCCGCCACATTTGCCGGCGTATGTGTGCGATCTAAAGTTGCGAGTACGTGAGGCACAGCAGATTGCATACCAAAGGAGACACGTGTAAAACTGCCATCCTTGAGCTCTTGTAAGTAGCTTCGGTCCACTGTGTCTGGATTGGCTTCAGTTGTAATTTCAGCACCAGTCTCGATGCCCCACATTTCGCGGATTGCCTCGACCATACGCACAAGATCGTGCGCAGGAAGCACTGTAGGAGTTCCTCCACCAAAGAAAATGGCCGACACCGGCGGCTCTACGATGTTGTGAGAATGCTGCCACTGCTTCAGCAAACGCATTTCTTCGATAGCCATGTTTGCGTAGTTCTCACGGCTGGCGCCCTCTCCTAAATTCGTGGCAGTATACGTATTGAAATCGCAATATCCACAACGTTTCAGACAGAAAGGGACATGAATGTACACTTCAAACGGAAAAGTAGTTTCATCTGGCTCTACGTTCACGCCAAACATTTGTTCCACCATCTCTCTCGTCACTCTTCGCTGTCGCCCACATAAACCACCCCACTCCCCGCCCTTCGCTATCTCAATTTTGGGCACTTCCTCACACATCTGTCCGCTTACCGATAGATTATCGTGAGAAAGCGCCCAAAATTGCTGTAATGGCAGAGTTAGTGGGTATTTGCGAGGGCTGGAGTTAATCACTAGCTGCTTTCAGCGTGTATTTATCGACAATGAAAGCAGCCTGCATAAGACCGATTGTTTGCCGATTATTACTCTTTCTTAGCAGCTCGGATCTTATCTTTACTATCGCGATCTTCAGGATCACTCGTAGTCAGCGCAGCGATGAAAGCCTCCTGCGGGACTTCCACATGTCCAAGCATCTTCATCCGCTTCTTGCCGGCCTTCTGCTTTTCGAGCAACTTACGCTTACGCGTAATATCGCCGCCATAGCATTTTGCCAACACGTCTTTGCGAAGAGCACGAATCGTTTCACGGGCGATGATACGCGAACCAATTGCAGCCTGAATCGGTATTTCGAATTGCTGGCGAGGGATAAGCTCGCGCAATTTTTTGGTCATCATTACACCGTATGTGTAAGACTTTTCTCGGTGAACGATGGCACTGAAGGCGTCAATTTTCTCGCCTTGAATCAAGATATCAACTTTCACCAAATCAGCAGATTGTTCACCAGCCTCATGATAGTCCAAGCTGGCATAGCCTTTAGTTCGGCTCTTAAGCTGATCAAAGAAATCAAAGACAATCTCAGCGAGCGGCATTTTGTAATGCATTTCCACGCGTTCAGGACTCAAATATTCCATTGTGCCCATTTGACCTCGGTGGTCCTGGCACAGGTCCATTACTGAGCCGATAAACTCTTTAGGTGTAATAATATCCGCAGCGACGACTGGCTCGACTATACGTTTGACCTTGCCCTCGGGGAATTCGCTCGGGTTTTTAACCACATGCAGCGTTCCGTCTTCCATTGTCACTTGGTAGGTCACATTCGGCGCCGTTGAAATGAGATCAAGCCCGAATTCACGGTTCAGCCGCTCGTTGACAATCTCCATGTGGAGCAGTCCCAAAAAACCACATCGGAATCCGAAGCCTAGCGCCACTGATGTTTCGGGCTCGTACACAAGCGCCGCGTCATTAAGCTTCAGCTTATCGAGAGCATCGCGTAGCTCGGGGAATTTAGCGTTATCTACGGGAAACAGGCCAGAATAGACCATTGGTTGCGGGTCTCGGTATCCAGCTAGTGGTTCAGCAGCCGGGTGTACCTCGCTAGTGATGGTATCGCCAACTTTAGATTGTGCTACATCTTTAACGCCAGTAATGACGTAGCCTACTTCACCAGCACCCAAGGCTTTCGTTGACATCATCTCTGGACTGATAACTCCCAGTTCGACCGGATCGTGAACGGTGCCGAGGCTCATCATACGAATTCTTTGCCGCGCTTTAAGTTCTCCGTCTACCATACGAATATAGGTGACAATGCCGCGGTACGAGTCGTACACAGAATCGAAAATTAGTGCACGGGCCGGCGCTTCACGGTCACCATGCGGGGCAGGAACTTCGGCCACGATGCGGTTAAGCAGCTCTTGTATGCCCTCACCAGTTTTCCCCGAAACTCGCAGCACATCGTTCATCTCGCAACCCAGTAGATTGGCAATTTCTTCGGCATGTCTGTCCGGGTCAGCGCTGGGCAGGTCGATCTTGTTCAGCACGGGAATCACGGTCAAATCGTGGTCTATGGCCATATAGAGATTCGATAGCGTTTGCGCTTCAATGCCCTGCGTTGCATCGACAAGCAAGACCGCGCCTTCACATGCTTCAAGAGCGCGTGAAACCTCATAGGTGAAGTCAACATGGCCTGGGGTATCAATCATGCCCAGAGTGTACTCAGTACCGTCTTTAGTCCAGGGCACTCGTACAGCCTGCGACTTTATAGTGATGCCGCGCTCCTGTTCGATATCCATGCGATCCAAGAAACGGTCATGCATTTCTCGCTGCGCAACAACTCCGCTAAGTTGGAGGATACGATCCGCCACGGTTGATTTGCCATGGTCGATATGCGCTATGATGCAAAAATTGCGAATAAGCGACTGCTGTGTGAATCCTGGCTGGTTTGTATACGTAACCACCGGGCTCCTCTCCTCGCGACACCTGAAGTTCTAATTCTATCTTGTGGCCTAGGCTTTACTGCACTAAGCGATTCCCAGCTCTCAGCTGCAACCGTTAAAAACCCACCCGTTTTACGCTCCCCCATCGAATTTTGGGCACTTTCTCACGGTTGTGGTCACAATCAGATGTAAATTCATGAAAAATTGCCCAAAAAAAATGATCTGAGCAATCGATTGGGCCTTTTGCTACTTTCTTTTTGCGTGGGTTAAGCAAGCTTTGCCGTTTCCGTGTTTACTTCTTGGATTACCCTCTAGAATAAAGCAAGAGGTTAAGGAGAGAATATGAGATTGAGACCCTATCGTAGGCATGAGGACGATGCGCGGTTAATAGAGCTGGCCCAAGAGGATATAAATACTCGCGGTCACACAGGTCTGAGCGAGCAGGATGCAAAGTTGTTTGCACGCCAACGCTTTGCTGAAGAACTCGGCAAAGAGATGCGTCCCGACGAAAATGTAATCGTCATTGCGATAGCAGATTCACATGAAGAAATTACCGCATTAACTGCTCAATCCACTGTATCAACCAACAACGAGGAGGAAAGCTCAGACAATAATCAGTGCCTTAAACCAAGCCATTGTGCAAGCCGGATTATGGCCTTTATCAAGCTCGAGATACGACCAGATTCAGTGACGAATCGTCCTGAAGGCTTTATACATCATTTATGCATCGATCAGCGTTGCAAAAATACACGTTTATCTGCCGCTCTTATCAACGATGCACAACACTGGGCTCAGCGCAACGGTTTGTACAAACTTTCGCTCGATTTAGACGCCGCCGATGAAGCCTCCATCTCACTATATGAAGCAAGCGGTTTCCATGTTTCATCCGTAAGTATGGAAATACCTTGCTTGGAACCAGAGCGGTGAATACCATAGCTTTATCATTTTCGTGCCCGCATGATAGTATTGAGAACTGTCTGTACAGATATAGCACATGTCGTTTGGAGTAACATTGGCAAACATTAAGTCGCAAAAGAAGCGGATCCGCACCAACGAAGCAGCGCACCTGCGCAACAAGGAAGTCAAGAGCGCCATCAAGACTTCCATTCGCTCCGTTCACAAGGCTATTAACGATGGCGATAAGGACAGCGCAGAGACAGCATTTGCAGTGGCGGCTCGACGCCTCGACAAGGCAGCTGGACGTGGTGTAATCCACCGCAACCAGGCCGCTAACCGCAAGTCTGGTTTAGCAACCGCTATCAACGCTATGTAATTTTGTTCCGCTAGCAGCATCTTAAAACCCGCTTGTCTCGCAAGAGCAGGTGGGTTTTTTGATTCGGTCCGTTCGATTTTAATCAATAATCTCTATGCGTGGTGACCTACCGCGCCAACAGTCTTTTAGCAAGTCTGTGTTTCTCCCCATCATTTAGCGGTTATACATCTGAGTAATGTTTATACTCAATCTTTCACGACCCTCTTTTGGGTCAAACATCTATCATCCGTATGCTTCTTTCCATTTTTGGGCAACTTCTCACACAAACAGCTACGTAGCTCTCACTTTTCGTGACGAACTGCCCAAAATTGATACGCGAATAAATGCGATGGGGGTGGGCACGCATCGACTGCTGAGATTGATTAACAATGTGGACAGTTATCCACATTCGACCACATAGGTCATTTTTCTTTGGTTGCAATTTGATTTCGTTTTAGAGTCAAGATTATGAACCAACAAGAGAAATTACTGAATCAGCTCACGCGCAAAGCTCACCGGCAGCGTCATTGCATCGTTGCGAAAACTAACGCGGAACGAATGCAGTTATTGCGTGCTTCACGTACTCAAATCGTAAAACAGGTCAAAGCACATCTGTATATGCCTTCGGCTGCTTGGGAAGCCCTCACACACCCGGAACGTGCAATGTATTTAATGCGCGCTACTAACGAGCGCCACCCCGAGTGGACATTCTGCTACCTTTCAGCAGCCCTTATATGGGAATTAACGGGCACCATTTTCCTCAAAGCGCAGATGCATGTGGCAGCAAGCAACCATACTCATGTCCGTTGCAAAGCAAGTATAAAATTCCACTATTGCTTGGTAAAACAGGCACAGCAACGGGCAGGATTAAGCGTTACCCCCCTGATTCAAACAGTGTACGACTGCGCTCGACGACTCGACTATGCAAATGCGCTGGCCATCTGCGACAAAGCAATGCGCAAGTATGGTCTTACCAAAGCGCAGCTCATCGATTATGCCAATCTTTCTTCACACACCTGGGGTCGGACAAGGGCACTCTACGTTTTCTCTCACGCTACTCCACTTAGTGAAAGCGGTGGCGAGTCGATAGCTAAAGCTCGCTTTGACGGTTGGGGTTATCAGCAACCCCAACAACAAGTCAATGTCTCTAGTCCTCTTCGGGGCGGAAAGTTGATACGTCTCGATTTCTCCTGGTTGACTGACAGCGGCAAACAGGTTGCGGCCGAACTCGACGGTTACGAAAAATATGTAAATCCCAAGATGACCGGCGGACAATCCCTACCAGATATTGTCTTTAAAGAAAAAGATCGAGAAACCGAACTGTCTTTATCTGGCTATCTTATTATCCGTTTTTCATACCACCAATTACGAGAAAGGCACGGTCTTAACGTGAAGAAAAAACTAACCATGGCACAGGTACCCAAGGAGCACAAAGGAACGAATCCGGAAGTAATCTCTTTATTCAGCACTTGTTGGGAATCAACTCACACATGTTGGGCTGGAGTTGGGATTGGACGAAGGCCGAGATCAAGTTCGCGCGCCCACGATAGCAGGAGACCACCTTCCCGGCCCAAAGCACACGCAAGACGCAAACCACCTCAAGAACAGATCAGTTGTTTGACATGAAGCATGCCAGGGGGGGGGGGACTAAGCAGCCTCGAGCGGGCTTGTCCGCATGTACACAGCCCAGCTTAAGAGGTCAGCATATGGAAGCGAAGCGTATCAAGGTAGGAATAAAATGTCAATACGCTTCGCTCGGTTCAACAATGTTAGCAGACCTTCCACATCCAATTGTGGAGGTCCGTAACCTCGCCAAGCTGGATACCAAGTAGCTGATTACGCAGTTGCATTGTTAACGATCCGGATTCACCATCAGCAACTGTCACATCAAAAGCTTCTGATTTGAAACACTTAATCGGAGTAACGATGGCAGCCGTACCGCAAGCAAATACCTCAGTAACTTCTCCAGAACGTATGTCTTCCAAAAGATCATCGAGGCGTATCATCGATTCACGCACCTCATGGCCGGCATCTTGCGCAAGCTGAATAAGGGAACGCCTCGTCACACCAGGCAAAATCGTACCGGTTAGCGACGGGGTCTCTAACGATCCGTCTCGATGCACGATGAACATATTCATACCGCCGAGTTCTTCCAAATACGTTCCCGTAGCAGCATCGACAAAGCAGACCTGTTCGCAGCCGTGCTCGCTACCGCGATTCTCCCCCACCAAAGATGCGGCATAGTTCCCACCACATTTTGCGAATCCGGTTCCCCCCGGTCCAGTTCTGAACCAACGGTTCTCAACCCAGATACTGACCGGCTTCACTCCACCTGAAAAATAAGGGCCTGAAGGCGAAGCAATCACGCAGAAATCAACTTGGTGAGGGGCGCGTACACCTAAGAACGGCTCTGACGCATACATAAAGGGCCGCAAGTACAGAGTATATTCTCTGCGAGTTGGAACCCACTGAGCATCTTGCTGGACCAAGGCAGCCACGGCACCTAAGAAATCATCGGTACTCAGTTCGGGAAGCGAAAGTCGACGAGCAGACTCTTTGAAACGTTCAGCGTTGGCATCTGGCCGGAAAAGCCAAATCGAACCATCTTCGCGATGATAAGCTTTAAGGCCCTCAAACACTTCTTGAGCATAGTGCAAGACCGCAGCTGCAGGGTCAAGATGAAGAGGTCCATAAGGCTCAACTTGGCCATGCGACCACCCACTTTCCTTATGCCACGTCATCCGAACCATACTGTCAGAAAATACTTGACCAAAGGCTGGTTTGTCAGTTTTTGATTCACGGTCTTCGGGCGTTGCCTTATTGGGGTTTGGCAACACTGAAAATGCTGAAGCAAGACGGTTTAAAACTTCTGGATTATGGTGTGTTTGCTCTGTCATATCGTTCTTCTTCTCAGCAGGTCTCGGCGGTTTGTCTATCAGTCGGTTCGTCGCTTGTGGCGATTTCAACCATATAGAGCATCTTAGAGGTCATCCTGTAAAAGCCCAGCCGGAACGTCCACATAATGACATCTCTTCACCAAAATTAACGTCATCGTCTCCTCCTTCCATTCTCACCGGTATAACTTTTGGGCACTTCTTAACAGAAAAGAAGCGAATACTGGCAATAATAGTGAGAAAATGCCCAAAATTGCGTACATGATGAGGAGGGTAAGGAGAGGAGGTAGGGTGAGCAGGGAGGGGGGATACAGTTGTGGGGTTGCGTATATGATTTACGCAACCCCACGTTGGTGAACAAGCGAGCTGAGCTCAACCAGTCACTGGAGCCTTAGAAACTTACTCGGCAGCCTTTTCGTCAGCGGCAGGAGCAGCGGCCTCAGCAGGAGCGTCGCCTTCAGCGGTCTCGGTGCCCGCAGAAGTCGAAGCAGCTTCTTCCTTGGGAACTTCTACCGTGACGATTGAATCTTCAAGGCTATCAATGACCAATTCTGCGCCCTCAGGAAGAACGAGATCCTTGGCCAGAACCTTGTCGCCATCTGCGAGGCCGTCAACACTAACCTCGATACGCTCAGGCAGGTTGGTCACATCTGCACGAACCTGGAGGTTCTGCATATCGATGAATGCAACAGCAGCACCCTTAGTAACACCCTGAATGAATACAGGAACGTCGACAACAACCTTCTCGCCGGCGCGCACTTCGTAGAAATCAATGTGCTCAACCTGGCGCTTAACAGGATTGCGCTGAACATCCTTGACCACGGCCATCTTAGTTTCGTTGCCGAACTTAATAGTGAACAGCGCGTTTGCACGACGCAACGCGAGGGTGGTCTCCTTCATTGGCAGCTTAACGAATGAAGGCTCAGTGCCACCGGCATAAATGGTTGCCGGAATCTGCTTTGCCACTCGCATACGGCGGGCAACACCCTTGCCGAACTCGTTGCGAACTTCACCCTCAAGAGTAATAGTATTTGCCATAATCTCTCCTTGTTCGAATCTCTTATGCAATAACTCGGCGCTTCAACGCGTCGGATTGCTCGCCGAACTACTTGATAGGCAAACCATCACGCCGAGTCGATAACGGATATGTCATCACAACACACCCCTCGCCAAAGCAACATTTATAAGTCTACCACGAACCCTCGCTAAAACCCCACCCCTACGTGTACAGATCGTCTTACGAGCACCACGTATAAACCAACATGCCCCAACAATCAGCGCAGGGCCCGTTCACCACAGGATCCGCGCAATGTTGGTGTAAGGAAATACATGGTTCAATCTATCAACACAACTCAAGATTCAACCACATCCACGCCTAGCATCAACCCGGGCTTGCTGCTTTATCTCAGTGTTCCTTATATTCGCCCGAATCTTGTGCTTTATTCGGCCTTGCCTGCGCTACCATCGACAGTGTTTGTCTTACCAACGGCACCGGCTGAAGGAGAGGAGGTTTGAGCGCCAAATCCGCCTTGTTGTTGTTTCTCTTGCTCCGACTGACCTGACTGGCTCTGCTGACTCTTTTGGCTCTGACCAGAGCTTGGGGTGGCGCTGGGAGTGGCTTGCTCACCGGGGCGAGCAGACTGGCTGGCTTGTTGACTTGGCTGATTATTTTCTGTGCTCGAGGACGAGGAAGTCGAAGATGCCGAGGGCGAAGGTGTTGCACTAGTAGACGGAGACGGATTCGTGCTCTGGGGCGAGGTCTTCTCATTACCGTCAGGAGATTGGCTTGGCGCACTTTGCTGCTGTGAGGGCACAGACGTGTCAGGCGTTTGCACGCTCTGTGATGGGCTGACAATATTGCGCACAACCTGGTCAGTACCTTCACCTCGAGTAAGTAGGTTAATTACCACAGCAGAAAGAAGAACGGACACCAAAGCGCTCACCACAGATACCACAATTACCATCTGCTTTTTACGCTGTACAGAAGTGTGAGCAGGTGTCACAACACTCTCTAGGCGCACGCGACTTTGAGACGATTGGGCAGTTGAAATCTGACCGGAGCGAGATGAACGAGCCGAGCGTGGCACAGCTGAACCATGCTCATACGGCTCAGCAATTGGAACGAATACCTTGGTATCGTCGTGGTCTACTCGCTTGGGCATGATGGAAGTTTGATCATCCTCATTTTGGGCTGGCCCAGACTCACCATACGCACCTGCAGCACTAGAGCCCACACTACTAGATATCCTCCCCTGCAGATTTATAGCAGCTTGCGGAATCAAAACTTGCGTTTGCTTATCTAGGATTTGTGCCGCAGTCTCCTCGTGCCTAGGCGCGCGCGAACCTGTACCACGTTCACTAACTTCTACGTGTTCTTCTTCACCGTCAGGACTAATAACAGTTTCCTGGATTTTTTGTGTCGAGGCGTCTAAGACGTTCTTGTAGAGTTGAGAAGCAACAGCCGAGACGATTGAACCCACTGCCACGCCGATAGCAGAACCAGCTATGCCGATCTTTGCAGCGAGGAAGAAAGAAGTGACCGCAGCAAGTGCGCCCGCAAACACCTGTGCCCAAGACAAGTCCTGGAAGAACTTTTTCACTCCTGCTCCTTCCGTACCCGTTCAAAGTACGTTATTCATCAAGGAATGTAACCACTCATCTGAGTGATTACCTCGTGTTGAATCATGCTAGCGCTTGAACAGGCGGACTCGCCGAAGCCAGCAAAACGTCTACACAGGTTTTACTGCCGGAGCATTTCGTTGCCAGGATTGTTCCAATCCACTACACGAGCAATGACTGGTCCTCGATTGTAGTCGAGTAAAGCCCAGCGAATGCCCTCTTCTGCTACAAACCTTGGTACGAAGTGGGCCCAGTGAGCGTTGCGCACCGACCCTAAACTCGCGTTTTCCTCGTGAACCTGCGTGAGCCCCATAAGCGCTTGGATAGTCTGGGCAATCCAAGAACCGTGCGAGAAGATAAACAAATCTGTTTGCTCGTCTGCCTTGGCAATCCAATCTTCCAAGGCTTGAAGACCACGTCTACCGACAGCAACTTTAGACTCCGCCCCGTGTTTCAGCTCTCCCCCAGCAGACAGCATCCACAACCGGTAATCCTCAGGCCAGCGCTCCTGAACCTGCTCGGGAGTGATGCCCTCCCATTCACCAAAATTGCGCTCGCGAACCCGTTCATCTGGATAGACTTCTAAGCCCAAAGGACTGGCGAAAGCCTGCGCAGTAGAGAACGCCCGAGACAAATTAGAAGCCACGACAAGCTGCCGACGCTCCGGAAAGGGATCAACGTATTCTGCGCGCAAAGCATGAGCGGTTCGCGCTGCCTGCCACCGGCCGACATCGTTGAGAGCAATATCAGTTTGGCCTTGCATACGGTGAGCTGCATTGTAGGCAGTTTGGCCATGTCGCACCATGACAATACTACGTGCATGGTGTTCTGTCATAGCCATTGCTGCCCCTACGCTCTCGTTCATTCGGATGCCGGTGCGATCTCCCCATTAGACTCTGTACTCTGAGAGAAGAGAGGATGCTCAAGCTGCAAGTCAATGGGCACACTGTCTTTCCAGAGGCGCTCCATATCGTAGAACTTACGAGATTCCTTGTGCATGATATGAACCACGAAATCAGAATAATCAAGCAGAATCCAGCGGGCTTCTTCAACTCCCTCGCGTGCAGATGGCTTAAGACCAAGTTGAACTTGGAGCTCGCGCTCGACTTTGTCCGCAATTGAAAGAACCTGACGTTCATTGTCACCACTGGCAACCAAAAATGCGTCTGTTATAAACAGTGTTTCACTCACATCGAAAGCGATAATATCAATCGCCTTCGCTTCATTTGCAGCCTTTGCAGCCACTCGTACAGCGTCAATAGAACTTTCTAGTGCTGGCACTGTTTCACCTTCTCACCTTCTACGAAACTCTCATCCCGTATTTTGTACCGCTTATATAACTTCTTTTTTACTCTTGTGAAGATTGATCACTGCTATCCTCAGCTTGGCGCTCCCAAGACGGCTGCCAGTGTTCAATCGTATGCTGCGTATTCTCGGAATAGACCATGGCACCATCTGGAACCTGATGACGAATAACCGAACCTGCTCCTGTCGTAACTCCATCGCCAACGCTTACTGGCGCTACAAAAAGATTACCAGCACCAACGTGGACATCAGAGCCAATCTCAGTGCGATTCTTATGAACTCCGTCATAGTTAGCGGTAATAGTGCCGCCGCCGACGTTACTGTGCTTTCCGATATGGGCATCGCCAACATAGGATAGGTGCGGAATTTTGCTGCCTTCGTCAATCTGAGCCTTTTTCATCTCGACGAAAGCGCCGGCTTTGGTGTTATCTGCGAGCTCATTACCAGCTCGCAGATACGTCCACGGGCCGATGTTTGCGCAGGCACCTATGCTGCTATCTTGCACGCGAGAACGCTCAACTTCGGCTCCTTGGCCAATACGTGCGTCGATAAGCGTGGTGTACGGACCCACCACGGCCTCTTCAGCAATCGTGGTGTGCCCTTGTAAGAAGCAGCCTGGAAGTATTACAGCATCTTGCGAGATAGTCACATCGTCTTCAATCCAAGTAGTTGTTGGGTCAACAATAGTGACACCTTCACGCATCCAGTACTCGCATATACGCATGTTGTGGGCCTGGGCAAGGTGCGCGAGCTGAACTCGGTCGTTGACGCCTTCAACACTCAAGGGGTCTGGAGCTGCGTAAGCACCAACACGACCGAGTGAACGGGCTGCTTCAAGTGCATCTGTGAGATAGAACTCACCTTGCACATTTTTGTTGTTCAAACCAGAAATAGCTTGGATAAGCACTTGAACGTCGAAAACGTATACGGAGGTGTTGACCTCGTTGACTTTAAGTTCGGTTCCAGTGGCGTCTTTTTGCTCGACAATACGCAGTACTTGACCATCTTGGTCTCGAATAATGCGGCCATATCCGTTGGGATCGCTCAGCCGAGTTGTCAGTACCGTGGCACCGTCGGCTTGGGTCTTGTGGAAGTCCACTAGTCCTTGCAAAGTCTGGGTATCAAGCAAAGGCATATCAGAGGCGACAATAAGAACCGTTCCGTCACTGTCAATACGATCTGAGAGTGCACTCAATGCGCACTGCACAGCCCGTCCAGTACCGGGAATCTCATCTTGCTCAACAATGGTGACTTGCTTGTTGTAGCTACGCGCGGCCTGTGCCACCCTCTGAGCTTGGTAGCGCACCACTAAGCTCAAAATATCAGGATTGAGCTCCCCTACCGAGTCCATGACCCTGTTGAGGAAGGTTTTACCTGCTAATTCGTGCAGAACCTTAGGCTTTGAAGAACGCATACGCGTACCTTCTCCAGCTGCCAAGATAATAGCGGCCGACACAGCCCTTGCGCTGCTCAAATCTCTACTTCCCCAGTTTCAGCAATGGTAATCAAATTCTGAATGGAGTCGACAACCTGATCTGGTCGGAAGGGGAAGGTTTCAACCTGCTTACGGTGTGTAATACCGGTCAAAACCAAGAAAGTATTCAAACCGGCTTCGACACCAGCGACAACGTCCGTATCCATTCGATCGCCAATCATGGCTGTAGTCTCGGAATGTCCGCCGACTCGGTTAAGAGCGGTACGGAACATAATGGGATTTGGCTTACCGACGAAGTATGGCTCGCGGTTTGTTGCCTTGGTAACCAAAGCTGCTACGGAACCAGCTGCGGGCAGAATGCCTGAATCGCTGGGACCGGTCGCATCTGGGTTCGTGCAAATAAAACGCGCACCACCAAGAATAAGTCGAATTGCTGTAGTAATCGACTCGAAGGAATAGGTGCGAGTCTCACCTAAGATTACGTAATCGGGATCGGTGTCTGAAAGAATATAACCGGCCTCGTGTAGAGCGGTCGTTAATCCTGCCTCACCGATCACGTAGGCAGAGCCATGTGGGATAGTCCTTGCGCAGAAGTCTGCGGTAGCCAAGGCAGACGTCCAGATGTTTTCTTCCGGTACATCGATACCAGAACGACCTAAACGAGCAGATAAATCCCTAGGTGTGTAAACCGGATTGTTGGTAAGAACTAAGAACCTTCGATCGTTTGCTTTTAGCGTTTCGATGAATTCTGCTGCGCCAGGCAGCGCGGTGTTCTCATGTACGAGAACACCGTCCATATCAGTAAGCCAGGTCTCGATCTTCTTGACTGCCAAACTGCTTCCTTTCGGTTGGCCGCCGACCTGTCCTAGGGCTTGCCCCGAAGGGATCGGCAAGCTGCAAGCTCCCCCACCTGGATTCGAACCAAGACTAAAGGTTCCAAAGACCCGTGTGCTGCCATTACACCATGGGGGAAAGGCAGGTTGCCCTGCCAAGTTCAATTATGACATATCCCCTCGATACGCCACGCACTTGCGCGTGGCGCGCGAGAAATCAAGCAAAAAGGAAGCCTTGCCCGTGATGGGATGGATAGTTGTCGAAGAGCTTAGCCACGGAACCATCTTCGAATACTGCACGAATTGCTGAACCCAGCAGAGGCGCAATCGAGAGTACTGTCAGGTTATCCCAACGCTTCTCTTCAGGAATCGGCACGGTGTCAGTAAGTACCACTTCGCGGGCGTCACAATTCTTTAGACGCTCGACAGCCGGCCCAGAAAGCACACCGTGAGTAGCTACGATAGTGATGGAGTTTGCTCCAGCTTCGCGTAATACCGAGCAAGCTTGAGCAATAGTGCCGCCTGTATCAATCAAATCATCAACCAAGACGCAGTCGAGCCCCTTCACATCGCCGACTACACGATTAGCCACTGCTTTGTTGGGCTGAGTGATGTCACGGGTCTTGTGAATAAAGGCCAGAGGAACGCCACCCAAGCGCTGAGCCCACTGCTCGGCCACGCGGATACGACCAGCATCGGGAGAAACTACGGCAACATTGGACAAGTCCAAGCGATCGCGAACATAGTCAACCAAGACAGGCATAGCAATCAGGTGGTCAACAGGACCATCAAAGAATCCTTGAGACTGAGAGGCATGCAGGTCTACTGACATGATGCGGTCAGCACCCGCCGTCTTGAGCAAGTCAAACATCAAGCGACAAGAAATAGGCTCGCGGCCCAAGTGCTTCTTGTCTTGACGAGAATAGCCCAACAGGGGGCAAACTGCCGTGATAGAACGAGCTGATGCCCGCTTGAGCGCGTCAATCATGATGAGCTGCTCCATGATTGATTTATTGATCGGATCGGCGTGGCTCTGAAGCACGAACACATCGGCTCCACGCACAGACTCCGTATACCGCACATACATCTCACCGTTTGCAAAGTCGTAAGCGGTGGTCTCTAACACTTCGATACCCAGCTGCGCGGCCACCTCTGTAGCCAGCTTGGGGTGGGTCCTGCCCGTAACGAGGATGAGGTTTTTACCGGGCCTGCCTTTGAGGATTGTGCTCACCATATCTCCAAACGTTGGTGTCGTTGAAGCAACACTCCTATGGTAGCCAGCGAGCGTGACAGAGTGAGCATCTTTCGCGACACCCCTTCCCCCAGCTCACAGCTGAGCGCTTTACTCACTCCTAGCACTCGGATACAGTCCGTGCTTATTAATATATTGCACTACACCGTCGGGAACTAAATACCACACTGGCATCCGCTCAGCAGCGCGTTTGCGCACATCAGTTGAAGATATGGCAAGAGCTGGAATTTCAATCATATCGACCGCTTGTTTGGGTAGTTCCAGCCCCGAAAGTGTCGACGAATAACCAGGCCTAGAAACGGCCACGAAATTCGCCAAACTCCACATTTGATTGGCGTCTTTCCAACGCATGATTTCTGCAATTGCATCAGCACCAGTGATGAAGAATAGCTCACAATCAGGGCGAAGAGCGTGAATATCTCGCAAGGTATCGACAGTGTAAGTAACTCCCGGCCGGTCAATATCGACTCGAGAAACAGTGAATTTGGGATTCGAAGCAGTTGCGATAACCGTCATCAGGTAGCGGTCTTCCGCGTTTGTAACTTGCTTGCGAAGCTTAAAAACTGGTCGACCAGTAGGCACAAAAATAACTTCGTCGAGATCGTAAACCCAAGCTACCTCGGAAGCTGCTACTAAATGCCCGTTGTGAATGGGGTCGAAAGTACCACCCATAATCCCAACTCGCCGCTGCTTATGCCTGTGGTGTGCATGTACAGGCCTTTGAACCGGTTCAGCGATGTCTAAGTCCTGAGCCATCGCTTCGGGACTGAGTTGTGCCATTCGGCGCTTGTTGCTCAGAGCAGACGAGGCTTTGCGATTCTGGTCAGACGAACTCATAGGCTGGCAGACTCCTCGTTGCCATTTTGTTGAGCGTTTTCCGCTGCTAAGTTGGCAGAGAGGCCAGTGCCCACGTGGGTATGCAAATCGACTTCGCTGGAGGCTTCTTGCATTTCCTTCACTTCCTCGGGAGATGTCACTTGATCTGGGTCGATACGACTCATGTCTTCATTCCATTCCTGCTGCACCACTTGATGAATCTCCTGATAGGTGGGCAGCGGGAAGTCTGGCTGATAGTGCCGACGCACCTGAGCCACGCACTCAGTAATCATCACCAAAGTCTGTGACAGCTGGTCAATCTCGCCATCGCACTCCTGCTTTCGGAAGAGTGGGATCTTGTCTTCCATCTCAGAGATGACCTTGCGGACCTGATCTAGCTGAACCTCGTCCAAATCGACGACTTGCTCGGCATCTTCATCGGGCCAACCAATCAGTACAGCATCAGCATATTCCAAGCAGGCTCGCTGGTCTGCGGTAGGAATGCCATCCTCAATTTGAACCAAGTAAACGTAGCGCAGTTGGCTGAGGCGCTCAGAAGCCACACGCAGCCAAATTTTTGGGTTCCCCGCTTCTTTGGCCTTGAGCTCTTCGACGTTCTCGTTCACTGCCGCACCTGCCCTGTTCCGTAGCCAATCCATTTAGTCGTCGTCAACTCATTCAACCCCATCGGCCCTCTGGCATGCAACTTTTGGGTAGAAATTCCTAATTCTGCACCCATGCCAAACATCTCGCCGTCTGTAAAACGAGTAGAAGCGTTGACCATAACTACAGCCGAGTCTACCCTACTGGAAAAACGCTCAATGGCATTGTAGTCTTGCGCAAGAATAGCTTCGGTATGGCCGGTTGAATGGTTGTTGATATGGTCGATGGCTTGATCAATAGAATCAACAATTTTAAGGCCCATAGTTAAAGCTAGGTATTCCTCATCCCAATCTTCCGGCTGAGCCTTGCGCACTAACTCAAGAGGCAGAGCGCTCTCTTGTTGCTTCTGAAGACCTGCTATGAGGTCATAAGAAATAGTATCTAAGCGCAGTTCCACTTGCGCTGCGGTAAGAGCTTGGGCCACCATCGGCACGAACTGGGCAGCTATATCGCGGTGAATGAGCAATTTTTCAGCTGCATTACACACTCCGACGCGCTGGGTTTTAGCGTTGAGAACAATCGACACTGCCTTGCGCATATCTGCAGAGGAATCGACATAGATGTGAACATTGCCGGCGCCCGTCTCGATAGTGGGTACTTTGGAATGCTCAACTACGCTCGAAATGAGTCCTTTACCGCCCCTAGGCACCAACAAATCAATGTGACCACGTGCTTCCATGAGCGCGCGAGCGCCGGCACGCCCGTATTGGTCAACGCTCGAAATCAAGTCAGGCGAAAAGCCTTGTTGCTCCAGACTGCTCTGCAAAAGTGCAACGGTGGCTTGGTTAGTGCGCTCGGCTGCGTGACCGCCTCGTAGCAGGACCGCGTTGCCAGACTTGAGGCCTAAACCAGCTACATCGACCGTCACATTTGGCCTTGCCTCGTAAATCATCGCAACTACGCCCAAAGGCACACGAATCTGGTTGAGCCTCATGCCATTGCCCATCCTATGCCCGCTGACCACTTGCCCTAACGGGTCGGGCTGCTGAGCCACTTGCTTCAGAGCTTGGGCCGAGTTGGCAATGCGCTCTCGGTCATAGTGCAAGCGGTCGAGCAGTCCGCTACTCATACCAGCAGCGAAGGCTTCTTGCTCGTCTTGCTCGTTGGCCGCGATGATGGAATCTGCACCTTCGTTGAGGGCATCGGCGAGCGCATGGAGGAGCTCACGGCGAGTTTCGCTTGTGGCTAGCGCTAAGTCACGCTGAGCTTGAGCTGCCTTATCCGCTTGCTCACACACGTCTGCGAATACGCGTGAGTCGAACTCGTCGGCAGACGTGCGGCCACTGTCTTGCGCTTTCATGCTCCT
Organism: Bombiscardovia apis; assembly: GCF_033095945.1. Taxonomy (NCBI): domain Bacteria; kingdom Bacillati; phylum Actinomycetota; class Actinomycetes; order Bifidobacteriales; family Bifidobacteriaceae; genus Bombiscardovia; species Bombiscardovia apis. Next base: position 1,082,730 of record NZ_AP026800.1, read on the forward strand.
CCTTACGCTTGCCTTCAGATGAGCTGAGGCGAACTCGTGTTTCCTACGATTGTAGACCTAGGCAGCTCCCCTTGAGGCGAGGGTCAGTTCACTTGGTCAAGGCCCTCATAGAGGGGGAAGTCTTCGGCCAAAGCGTCGACCTTGGCTTTAAGCGTATCGACATCGGTTTGAGGGCCTTCTGCGAGCGCTTGGGCGATAATGTCTGCTACCTGCTCGAATTCGGTAGCTCCGAAACCGCGTGTAGCCAGCGCTGCTGTGCCGATACGTAGGCCTGAGCTCACCGAAGCTGGGCGCGGGTCAAAGGGTACGGTGTTGCGGTTGACGGTAATCCCCACTCGTGCAAGCAGGTCTTCTGCATCTTTACCGGTCATGTCACTATGGCGTAAGTCGACCATGACCAGATGCACGTCTGTTCCTCCAGTGAGGACGGAAATGCCCTGTGCTGCGAGCTCAGGGGCACTAAGACGGTCTGCAATAATGTTGGCACCCTCGAGCGTGCGTTCCATGCGTTCTTTGAATTCGTCACTTCCCGCAATCTTGAAAGCTACTGCTTTGGCTGCGATTACGTGCATTAAGGGACCGCCTTGTTCCCCGGGGAAAACAGCCGAGTTGATTGCCTTAGCATATTCTTGACGGGCTAGTATGAATCCCGAACGTGGGCCACCTAATGTCTTGTGGGCTGTGGAGGAAACGACGTCTGCGTAGGGCACCGGGCTGGGATGTAATCCTGCTGCAACCATTCCTGCAAAGTGGGCCATATCGACCCAGAGCTTGGCTCCCACTTCGTCGGCGACCTCTTTGAGGGCTTTAAAATCTTCAATACGTGGGTATGCTGACCAGCCGCCGATGATGACGCTCGGGTGTGTTTCCAAAGCCCGCTGCCGCACGAGTTCGGGGTCAATGAGGAAGGTTTCTGGATTGACGGTGTAGGTTTCGGCCTTATAGTAACGCCCCGAAAAGTTCATTTTCGTGCCGTGCGTTAAGTGGCCGCCGTGGTCGAGAGCTAAGCCGAGTATGGAGTCTCCAGGCTGAGCGAGCGCTTGGTAAATGGCGGCGTTGGCTTGGGCTCCTGAGTGAGGCTGCACGTTGGCATAGTCTACTCCAAAGAGATCGACGGCGCGCTGACGGGCTAGGCTTTCGACCTGGTCTACGAACTCGCAGCCACCGTAATAGCGTCGGCCCGGATAGCCTTCGGCGTACTTATTGGTGAGCACTGAGCCCTGCGCCTGCAAAACTGCCTTGGGCACAAAGTTCTCAGAAGCAATCATTTCTAATCCGCCACGCTGACGCTTGAGTTCAGCTTCCAGCAAATCTGCTATCTGCTGATCCGCGCTGTGTAGGCTCTCCTGAAAGATATGAGTGGCTTGTTCTCTGTCCTGTGCAGTCATGTGTACCCCCTGATTGAAGCTCACAGCACCTCAACACAATTGCCTCGGCCCTGCAAGTGTCTGCTTGTCTCTTATACTGTTATATATACCTGTATTACATTGTTTTTAGCGCTTTTGTGGCGGCTTTCGACTTTGCGAAAGTTGTAGCACTCAGTTGGCTTGTGTGAGCACCGTCGAAAGATTCGAGTACACGTGCTCAGCCTATCAGCAAGAGCTAAGGCCCAGGCCTAGTGTGTTTAGGCGCTGCAACAAGTTATATGGCAGAGTGTATACAAAAGAGCAGCAAAAAAGGAGGCACTGTGACCGAAGCCACAGAAGGCGGGTCTGTCGCGCAGCTGGAGGAGGAGCGGCCAAAACAAGTGGTGCGCACCCTGCTTCACTCTTTGCGCGATTATAAAAAGGCAAGTTTGCTGGCACCCGCATACGTTTTCGTCGAGAGCGTGTTAGAGATTGTTATTCTGACGATTATGGCCGTGCTCATCGATCGCGGTGTTTCGGGTCAGTCCATGCCCGACATTTTTAAATTCGGTCTTATCTTGCTGTGCTGCTCGGCAGTGTCGCTTTTCTGCGGTTTTATGTCAGGTAAGTATGCGGCTATTGCCTCCTCTGGCTTCGCTAAGAACTTGCGCCATGACCTCTTTGACCAGGTACAGTCGTTCTCTTTCACCAACATTGACCGCTTCTCTACAGGCTCGATTATTACCCGTCTGACTACGGACGTTACCAACCTGCAAAACGCCTATCAGATGATTATCCGAATCGGCGTACGAGCTCCCATTATGGTCGTCGTGGCTTGGCTCTTCTCCTTCCGTATTTCGCATTCCATCTCTATGGTCTTCCTCGCAGCGGTACCCATATTGGGAATCGGTCTCATTGGCCTATCGGTGTATGTGCACCCACTCTTTGAGAAGGTTTTCCATACATACGACCATCTCAATGCCGTAGTCGAAGAGAACGTGCAGGGCATCCGAGTGGTGAAGTCTTACAACCGCGAAGACTTTGAAAACCGCAAGTTTGGCCGTATCTCCTTGGCTATTTACAACTACTTCAGCAAGGCTGAGAAGGTCATGAGCTTCACGGTTCCCTTGCTGAACTTCTGCATCTATGCCTCGCTTATCCTTATCTCTTGGCTAGGTGCCAAGCAGATTGTGGCATCAGGCAATAACTCTGCAATGGGCTTAACTACTGGCGACTTAACAGCTTTGGTTACCTATGCTATGCAAATTCTTATGGCTATGAATATGGTTGCCATGATTGTGGTCATGGTCATCATCTCACAAGCCTCCGCAGAGCGCATTTGCCAGGTACTTCAAGAGGAATCGACCGTGCGTGATCCTACACATCCTCTTATGGAAGTGCCGAACGGCTCTATTGAATTCGACCAGGTGGGCTTCCGCTACTCTGATCAGTCAGAAAAGCCCGTGCTCGATAATATCAATCTGTCCATCGCATCAGGCCAAACCATCGGAATCGTTGGCGGCACTGGCTCTTCCAAGTCCAGTTTGGTGCAGCTTATCCCCCGCCTCTACGATGTTACTTCCGGATCGTTGAAGGTGGGCGGACAAGACGTGCGCGAGTACGATTTGGAAGTTTTGCGAGACCAAGTCGCTATGGTCTTACAAAAGAATGTGCTCTTCTCTGGTACCATTGCTGAAAACTTGCGCTGGGGCAACCCTGATGCTACAGACGAGCAGCTCCGCCACGCCTGCCAGCTAGCCCAGGCAGATGGCTTCATCCAAGAGTTCCCTGACAAGTACCAGACGCACATCGAGCAGGGCGGATCCAACGTTTCGGGCGGGCAACGCCAGCGCCTCTGCATAGCTCGCGCCCTGCTGAAGAAGCCGAAGATTCTCATCTTGGACGATTCCACATCGGCAGTTGATACCAAGACTGACCAGCTCATTCGCCAAGCTTTCACTAGCGAAATTCCGGACACTACCAAAATTATCATTGCGCAGAGGGTGGCCTCAGTCCAAGATTCCGACCGTATTGTAGTGCTTGATAATGGCCAGATTCTCGACACCGGCACCCACGAGCAACTGCTGCAATCCTGCGACGAATACCGTTCTATTTATGAATCACAAACCAACAACCAGCCCCAAGGAGATGATCTTCAATGAGCGCGAAGTCCTCTCAACATGAGCAAGCTGGCCTCCAACGCGCCACACCCGGCACGACCAAACGCCTCTTTAGCTACATTTTGCAGTACAAGTGGCAGGTTGCCGTTATCGTAGTGAGCATCGTAATTTCGGCTGCATCGCAGGCGGCTTCGGCCCTTTTCTTGCAAACGCTGATTGACAAGTACATCCTGCCCTTGGTCGGAAGCAAGAATCCTTCTTGGGAACCACTGGTGCAGATGCTCATTATGATGGGCTGCTTATATGCAGTGGGCACTTTTGCAGCATGGCTGTGGTCGTGGCTGGTCGTAAGCGTAGAGCAAGGCACGCTTAAAGACATTCGAGACCAGATGTTTGCCCACCAGCAGCAGCTACCCATCCGATACTTCGACACCCACGAGCATGGCGACACCATGAGCCGCTACACCAACGACACCGACACCCTGCGCCAGGCCATTTCTCAGTCCTTCCCGCAGATGTTTTCGTCCATTATTGCCGCCTTGGCTGCGCTGATTTCTATGCTCTGGCTCTCGGTGCCCTTTACCCTCTTTACCTTGGCATTTACGGCTTTCCTCATCTTTGTAGTGCGAAAAATCGTGACTCGAAGCGGCCTCTACTTTGTTAAGCAGCAGCAGGAGTTGGGCGGCGTCAACGCTTTTGTTGAGGAAGCTGTTGGCGGGCAGAAGGTTATCAAGGTCTTCAACCACGAAGATGCCACTGCGCAGACTTTCGCTAGCAAGAATGAAGCCCTCTTTGAAGCATCGGCAGAGGCCAACACTTACGGCAATGTAACCATGCCCATCGTGGGCAATATGGGCTACGTGCTCTACGTATTGATGGCAATTTTGGGCGGTATTGCTGGCATTGCCGGCTGGAGCAACTTCGGCTTGGGCGGGGCTGGCACGCTTACCCTAGGCACCATTATCTCCCTGCTCACCCTCTCGCGCTCTTTCATCAACCCCATCGGCCAGGTTTCCATGCAGTTCAACATGGTCATGATGGCCTTGGCTGGCGCTTCACGTATCTTTGCCTTGATGGATGAACCAGTAGAGTCCGACGAGGGAAGCGTCAAACTGGTCTCCGTGGAGCTCGGCTCTGATGGTAAGACCATGACAGAAGCCGATCACGAAACTGGTCACTGGGCTTGGAAGCGCGCCGCAGATGATGATGGCACGCGCTCCCTGGCAGCAGCAGCCAAGCTGCGTGGAGATGCCCGAAAAGTAGCAGAGAAAGCCAAGGAAGTGGCCGTCACCTCTCCTGATGGTCGCTATACCCTATTGAAGGGTGATGTGCGCTTTACTGACGTCACTTTCGGATACAACCCTGACAAGCCGGTCTTGCACGACATTACCTGGTTCGCTGAACCGGGCCAGAAGATGGCTTTGGTAGGCGCTACGGGCGCTGGTAAGACTACGATTACCAACCTCATTAACCGCTTCTACGACATTCAAGAAGGGCAGATTCTCTACGACGGCATCGACGTGAAGAACATCTGCAAGCCCGACCTGCGCAGGTCTTTAGGCATCGTGCTACAAGATGTGAACCTTTTCACCGGCACTGTGCTCGACAATATCCGCTACGGTCGCCTTGATGCCACCGACGAAGAGTGCATAGCAGCTGCCAAGCTCACCAATGCTGACGGCTTTATCCGCATGCTCCCCGATGGTTATCAGACCGTATTGGAAGGTGATGGCTCCGGTCTTTCCCAAGGCCAGCGCCAGCTGATTTCGATTGCTCGCGCCGCCGTGGCTGACCCACCGGCCATGATTTTGGACGAGGCCACCAGCTCTATCGATACCCGCACTGAGGAAGTGGTGCAAAAGGGCATGGATAATCTGATGAAGGGGCGGACCACCTTCGTTATCGCCCACCGTCTCTCTACCGTGCGCAACTCCGACGTCATCATGGTCTTGGACCACGGTCGCATCATTGAGCGCGGCAACCACGAAGAGCTCATCGCTCAAAAGGGCGAGTACTATCAGCTCTACACCGGAGCACTCGAACTAGAGTAGTTCCTAGCCTCATACAGGTAATGGCACGTATCTCGCACCCAAATTGGGGGTGCGAAGTATGTGCCATTTTTCTTGCTCAGTGGCTGAAAACTCGCAATGTGAGCAGACTGCGCCCTGCTTTAGGCGATTAGAGGTCCTTCTTCTGGTAAGTGTGTATGGAGAAGGCTATGGAGAGTGCTACAGTGCCGATTGCTAGGCATATACCTAGAGCTGTCGTGCGCACAGTGCTTGCGCTGAGAAAATCAACAATATGCAGAAATATTGCCGTCCAATCCCAAGGGGCGCGAGAGGCCAGCAGTCCGATAACTGCCAAACCTGCAACACTGAAGCCTAAACCTCTCATCACGCTCATACTGCTGAACCGGTACAGGAACGGTGTAACGATGCCGGTAAGTATCAAAACGAGTAATATGCAAACTCCGCTGGTGGCCAGTATCGGCATGTCAACAGGAGTGCCCGTTAATCGCAGAATTACAGGCACCAGCAGTAGTCCAACTAGATAGGCAACTATGTTGACACTAATCTGCAAGTATCGACCTAAGACCTGCCGCCTACGCGAAATGGGAATCATGCCATCCAAACGAACATCCCCAAACTGCTCAGTAATCATGAAGGGATACATGTTGAAAATTACCGTCATAAAACCGACACTGCCGCCCACTGCACCCAAAACTCCAGAACCGAATTCTGCCGTCTTAAGACCGAGAACTCCCATTACTGCTGACATAAGAATCGGTAAACCAAGGATTATCAGTATGCCGCTGGCCTTTCCGTAAGCATCCATACGGGCCTTGTCGAGTCTGGCTTGTGCGATGATATCATTCATGACTTTACCGTCTCTTGTTCGTCCTCTAAGCTCTTGCCGCTGATACCGGTCTCATAACCACTTTTTAACAACTTACCGGTTAGCCGAATAATGTCGTCGAATCCCGGGCGCTCTTGCTGGTAGCGGCCTTTGGCAGAGTCGGTTACCGTCTGCCCCGGTTCTCCCCCGCTTATGAAAGCTTGCACATGCTCGGCAGCAACCAAGGCGTCGAAACCGGTCGAAAACTCATGGATGCCGACTGCTAGCTGGCGTTGGCTTGAATTGAGATCGCCCGGAGCTCCGTGAATGAGCGCGAACGCATCCTCGAACTCGTCTCGCGGCCCGGTGTAATAGAGCGAACCGCCGTTGATATAGGTGATGAAGTCTGCCACTCGTTCAAGGTCTGAGGTGATATGGGTAGAGAAGAGCACCGAGTGCTGGCCGTCGGCAATATAATCAGCCAATAAATCCATGAGCTCGTCTCGTGCTAATATGTCTAGGCCGGCTGTGGGCTCGTCCAAAATAAGTAGCCGGGCATCGTGGCTGAGAGCGACCGCTAGCATGAGCTTCATCTGCATACCGCGCGAAAGCTCTTTGACTTTCTTCTTAGCTCCTAGTCCAAAACGGTCTAAATACGCTTGGAAAGTGGTCTGGTTCCAGGCTGGATACAGGGGTGCCATAGCCTTGCCGCAGCGTTCCACCGTCCACAGGTCTACGAAGTATGAGGTATCGAAGACTACTCCCAGCTGTGATTTCACGCGCTCTTCTTGGGCGATATTATCCATGCCCAGCATTTCGATAGAGCCCTGGTCTCGCTTGGTCATGTTGAGCATGAGCCGAATCATCGTAGACTTACCGGCGCCGTTTGGCCCGATCAAGCCCATAATGTAGCCCATGGGCAGATCGAAAGTGACATCGCCCAGACTAAAAGGCTGACCGGCACCATCGCTGTGCTTAGCCTCGTATCGCTTGCCAACATCGTTGACACGTAGGGCGTAGGTAAGGTCGCCCTGAATACTTTGCTTCATGGTATGCTCTTTCTTTGCTCGCAACCCAGCTTTCAGCCTTACGAATACAACTCAGCGGCAATGCGGTCGAGCATGGCATGCAAGTCAGTTTGCGCCATACCTGCCGCTTGTGCAGCCTGTAGAGCCTGGCTCAAATTGGAGTGAACCTGTTGAGTCAGCTGCTCATGCATACGCTCGTTGCCCCGGTCCATAACGAAGCTGCCCTTGCCCTGCACGTTTTCTATAATGCCCTCTTGAGCAAGTTCGTTGTAGGCTCGAGTGACGGTCAGTACCGAGATGCGCAAGTCCTTAGCAAGCGTACGCAAGGAGGGCAGTGCCTCCCCCGCCTTGAGTTCGCCATTGAGAACCGCAGCCCGAATTTGGTCTTCAATTTGCTGATAGATGGGTTGACCGGACACGGATGAGATGATCAGTTTCACCCTAGCCCCTTTCTGTGTAAGTGATGACAGTCCAGTTTCCTCGTACGAACCAGGCACAAGCAAACAACTGTTGTACTGTCATATATGACTATATAACAGTTAGAGTAACTGTGCAAGTCATCAGCATAACAGTTGCGCATTCGTTGGAATTACAGCGAAATAGCGGAGCATCGATGGCTTACAGAAGCTGCGGAGCCTGGGCAAAATCGCGGATAGCACCATCTGCCTCACGCGTGATGGCATCCCAATCAGAAGCCGACGACTCGTCGTACATGGCCCAAGCCTTCATCCCAGCCCGGTGAGCTGACTTGACTGCTATGAGCAAGTCTTCAAAAACTGTGCAATGGCTCGGTTCAATGCCAAGTCTGCTCGCCGCCAGCAAGTAAATATCGGGCTCTTCCTTGCCCTTGCTGTGCGCATCATCGACGCTACAAACGTGGTCAAAGTAGTCTTTCATCTGAGCATGCCCTAAAGCAGCTTCTCGTAGGCGCGGCGGCAAGCTCGTGGCCACAGCCAAGCGAGCCCCGCTCTCGCGCAGGCTGCGCAAATAGCTCACCGCATGAGGCTTAGGGCTGACCGCGATGGCATAGAGCAGCTGAGCATCATCATTCCACTCATCTACCAAATCTTGGGCGCTTTCCTGCAAGTTAAAACGCTCAACAGTGTATTGAGCAATTGCCCCAGTTTGCATAGACGCCACGTGGGCCGCATAGTCGGCTGGCATCTCAATATGACGGCGACCAAAAAAGCGGCGGTCAATCTCTCGCCAAATGCCCATCGAATCAAGCAGGGTGCCGTCCAAATCAAAAATGGCAGCCTTACCAGCGTTAACACCGCGCTCGACCCCGCCCGTAGCATCGCTTTCTTGACTCATAACCCACACCCCTCGCCCAAATATGTAGAACTTCTCAGGCTATCAGTGCTTAGAGACGACTCGATTCCAACAGCTCTCGGGCATGCTGCAAGGAAGTATCGGATTCGCTACCGGCCAGCATGCGGGCTATCTCTTGCTCGCGCTTGGCTTCGCTCACTTCTTCCACGCTGGTATTGGTAGCACCAGACCCACTTTCTTTAACAACCACAAACTGGCGGTCCGCCCAAGAAGCCACCTGGGCCAAATGTGTCACAACAATAACCTGGGCACTCTGAGCCAGCAAAGCCAGCCTCTTGCCCAGCTCAACCGCAGTCTTGCCACCTACTCCCGCATCGACTTCGTCAAAAATGAAAGTGACCCGCTCCCCCAGCTCGGTAGGGTGACTGGCAGCAGAAGCAGCATTTGAGCCCTTCTTAGCTTTCGCCTGGCTCTTGCCAGCAGGCGATCCCTTAGCCTCAGCAGCCACCAGCTCCATAGCCAGCATCAACCGGCTCAACTCGCCGCCAGAAGCGCTCGAACCCATCGGAAGCTGAGGAGATCCAGGAAATGGCGTAAAGAGGAAGCTCACATCGTCTACTCCGTGGGCATCCAAACGCGAATCGGCCCGAGCCGCAACCTGCACCGACAACGCAGCCCCGCTCATAGCAAGAGCATTGAGTTCTTCGCTCACTTGGGCACTCAGCCGCTTCCCAGCCTCTTGACGCTTACTAGAAAGAGTTTGAGCAGCTTCCAAGGCTAGCGCATGCGCCTCTTCTCGCTCACCGCGCAAGGCCTGAACCTTTTCGGGGGAAGCATCCATATCTTCCAAGTCATACCCGGCTTGCTCCCGCCAGGCGAGCACATCTTCAATGGTGGGCCCCCAGCGCTCTTTGAGTTCTTCTATGTCGTGAATGCGAGCGTTGAGCTTGTCGAGGTCTCCAGATTCCCCCTCGCCATCTATCTGCTGAGCCAAGCCAAATACTAGGTCAGAGAGGTCTGCGCTCATGGAACGCAAGCGCTGTATTGGGTCGTCGAAGAGGTCGTTCACGCCCACTGCCTGCAAGGATTGGATAGCCTGATCAAGCAGCGCTGCAACGCTCGGCGCATCAACGTCGACATCGGCAGCCAGCTGGGAGGCATCTAAGGCCGCTAAGGCACCGGTAACGCCCTCCCCTATCTGGGCAGCATGCTCGATTCTGTCTCGATGCTCCTTGAGTTCGGCATCTTCGCCAGCCCTAGGTGCCACCTGATCGATGCGGGCGATAGATTGGCGTAAGTAGTCAGCCTGTTGTAAGGCCCCTACCTGCTGTTCACTTAGCTGTGTCAGTCGCTTATCTAATTCTTGCAATCGCTCCCAGGCCAACCGGTAAGCGTCTAGTTCAACCCCATCGCCTGCGTAACGGTCGAGGAAGTCTCGCTGCCGGGCAGGGGCCGCCATTCGCATCTGGTCTGACTGACCGTGGATAGTGACCAGCTGAGCACTAACATCGGCTAAGAGCGTGCGAGGCATGGTATGCCCATTAACCAAAGAGCGCGAACGCCCCTGCTCGGGAACTGAGCGGGCCAAAAAAAGCTGCCCGTCTTCCAGCTCCATGCCAGCGTCTTCAAGTATGTGTGCGGCTGGGGAATCTGCGTTGACTGCAAACACGCCTTGGGCCCAAGCGGCTTCTTGCCCCGGGGCTATTCGGGCAGTTTGCGCAGGAGCTCCGGAGATTAAGCCGATTGCATTGAGCAGCATGGACTTACCTGCGCCCGTTTCGCCAGTAATAGCCGTCATGCCGGGGGCTGGGCTGAGCAGGGCGTGGTGAATCGGACCTAAGTCACGTACTTCGAGTTCTTCAAGCATCTCTTGCCTCCTGCCCTCGCTTAGCGGAGAGATTGGGATGGTGTTGTTCCCTCCACCCCACGACCGGCAAATCGAATTTGCTCACCAAACGTTGGGTAAAGGAAGCTCCGGACAGTCGCGCCAAGTGGAATATGTCATGCGATTGGCGGACCGTAACTCGCGAACCCTTGGGCACCAAAAGCTGGCGGCGACCATCGCAGCAGATCCAACCATCGGAAGGCGAATCGTCGAGCAAACCAATAGTATAAGTGGACTGCGGGCCAATGACGAGCGAACGCGCGAAGAGGGCATGCGCCGCTATAGGCACCATTTGCAGGGATTGGGCGTCGGGCCACACAATCGGGCCTCCTGCCGAGAAAGCGTAGGCGGTAGAACCAGTTGGAGTTGCAACGATAATGCCGTCGCAGCCGTAGGAAGACATTTCTACGTCGTCTACGCGCAGGCTAACCTCAACCATTTTGCCCCGGCTGTATCGCTCTAGCGTCATGTCGTTCAGGGCCCAGTCAGTCAAGGGCTTATCTGCCCCAGGCAGCCACAAGTCCACGTGGGCCACCATGCGCTCTTCAATGGAGTAATCGTGGGCGGCAACCTTGGACATGGCCTCACCAATTTGGAAGCTCTCAAACTCAGCCAAGAAGCCTACATGTCCAAGATTCACCCCCAAAATGGGCACTCCGGTACATTTCACCAGCTCTGCGGCGCGCAAAATAGTACCGTCACCGCCCAAGACGATAACGATTTCAGTATCAGGGTCGACCTGTTGGTAGGGCTCGCCGAAAGCTGGAGCTTCGCTGTTATCAACGATAGAAACGCTAAAACCTGAGCTTTTCAGCTGGTTCAGAGCTTCCGTTACGATACTGCTCGAACGCACGCGCTGATGCGTGACCACTACCGCTTTTCTCTCGCTCATAGCTCTCCTTCGCCCGCCATCTTCACTTAGCAAACTACCCTTTACGCAGTTCGCTCCTCAAGAGTTTGGTCGCCTATGCCCTTTCGTACCAGTTGCGGCGGCTGTTCACCATCGACCGCAGCTGCATCAACGAGGACTTGGTCGATGTCTGAGCGTTCCGGAATTTCAAACATGGTGTCTTCCAAAGTTTTTTCGATAATAGAGCGCAGTCCGCGGGCACCGACTCCTGCCGCGAGTGCCTTTTCAGCAATCCTATCTAAGGCATCCTCGCTGAAGGTGAGGGTCACGCCATCGTCGAGGAACATGCGCTGATATTGCTTCACCAAGGCGTTGTCTGGCTGAGTCAAGACTTGCTTAAGTTGGTTTTGGTCCAGCTTGCCCAGGGTAGAAATGACTGGCAAGCGGCCCACGAATTCGGGCAGCAATCCGAAATTCTCCAAGTCGTCTGCGTTGACCTCGCGCAGAATCTGCTCACGCGGCACGTCTTTGTCTTTCCAAGAGGCAGCGAAGCCGGACTCATGCAGGCCCAAGCGCTGTTGAATAATGTCTTCAAGGCCTACGAAAGCACCGCCACAAATAAAGAGAATGCCGTGGGTATCGAGCTGTATGCACTCCTGATCTCGCTGCTTGCGCGAGCCTTCCAAGGGCACCCGGGCTACTGTGCCTTCAATAATCTTTAGGAGAGCCTGCTGCACGCCTTCGCCAGACACATCTCGGGTTATGGAGGTGTTCTCCCCCGATTTGCGGGCAATTTTGTCAATCTCGTCGATATATATAATGCCCTGCTGAGCTCGCTCTACATCGCCGTCAGCTGCCTGCAAGAGTCGCTGTAAGACAGTTTCTACGTCGTCTCCCACATAACCAGCTTCGGTCAGCGTCGTAGCATCCGTAAGCACAAAAGGCACATTCATCATGCGAGCCAGAGACTGAGCCAAATAGGTTTTACCCACGCCTGTAGGGCCCAAGAGCAAGATGTTGGACTTATCAACTTCAACATCGTCCAAATCTGCGTTCGCTGCTGGCGGCGCCGGCAGCGGCATGGAAGAGCTACCTTGGTCAGCTGCATCGGTCTTGGTGCTCACTCCCATGCGAGAAGCGACCCGCTGGCGCTCGATATTGGCCCGCTTGTAGTGGTTGTAAACAGCCACAGCGAGCGTACGCTTAGCAGCTTCCTGTCCCACTACATAATGATTGAGATAGCCGAAAATCTGGCTGGGCACCGGCAGAACTACCTTGCTCTCCTGGTGCTCTTTCGTCTGGTCCTCGGACAGCATTTGCACGCACAAAGCCACGCATTCGTCGCAAATCGCAGAAGACGGCCCCTTAATCAGCTTGCCGACCTGCTTCTCACTTTTGCCGCAGAAGTCGCACCGAAAGAGTCCCTCATTGTAATTGACAACGCGCCCCATGCCTGCTCCTTGTGTTAGTTCCGTTGCCTATATTACGCGGCGGGCTCGCCTTGGCGCAACGAATTGAGCAATGTGGTCGAATGTGCCTGCTCCTACGAAGAGGAAACCCCCAAGCTAGGCATTCCCAGCTCAGGGGTTTCACCCATGGTAGTGATAGCGGCGAACTACTTGCGGCTTTCCAATACTTCGTCTACCATGCCGTACTCTTTGGCTTCTGGCGCGGTCAAAATCGTATCGACTTCGATGTCCTTGCGGATTCGTTCGACATCTTGACCGGTGTGCTTGGCTAGGGTCTCTTCTAACCAGTTGCGCATGCGCAGCATTTCCTTGGCTTGAATCTCAATCTCCGTGGCCTTACCGAAGTCCTGCTGCATGGCTGGCTGGTGAATCAACACGCGAGCATTGGGCAGCATGAGTCGCTTACCCTTGGTGCCTGCTGCCAGCAGAATCGAAGCTGCCGAAGCTGCCTGACCCAAGCAGACCGTCTGCACATCAGGCTTAATGTACTGCATGGTGTCGTAGATTGCAGTCATAGCAGTCATCGAACCGCCAGGAGAGTTGATATAGACGATGACATCGCGGTTGGGGTCTTGGCTTTCAAGCACCAAGAGCTGGGCCATAATATCGTCGGCAGATGTGTCGTCGACCTGCACACCCATAAAGATAATGCGGTCGTCGAAGAGGCGTGTGTACGGGTCTTGACGCTTGAAACCGTACGGCGTTTTCTCTTCGAACTGCGGCAAAACATATCGACTTTGAGGGCTCATGCCTGCCATTGCGCGCGGGCCTGCTAAACGCTGGGCGCGGGCTACGAATTGTGCTTCTTCAGAGGCCATGCTCACTCCCCTTCCTGGGTTTGCATCGTGCTATGCGTGGTCACGATCTTGTCTACGAACCCGTATTCCAAAGCCTCCTGGGCATTGAACCAGTGGTCGTACTCGTTGTCTCGGTAAATCTCTTCAATCGTGTGACCGGTTTGGTCAGCAGTGAGCTGGGAGAGCGTCTTCTTCATATCCATAATCAGCTCGGCATTGATGCGCACATCGGTTGCAGTACCGCCAACGCCGCCCGAAGGCTGATGCATCAAGACTCGGGCGTGAGAGGTGATGAAACGCTTGCCCTTAGTACCGGAAGAGAGGAGGAACTGGCCCATTGAAGCGGCCATACCCACGGCCACAGTTGCCACATCGGGCTGAATGAGCTGCATGGTGTCGTAAATGGCCATGCCAGCCGTAATGGAACCACCAGGAGAATTGATATAGAGCCAGATATCCTTGCTCGGATCTTCGGCTGCAAGCATCAACATCTGGGCGCAAATAACGTTCGCATTCGCGTCCTTGACCTCATCGCCCAGCCAGATAATACGATCTTTGAGTAGGCGGTTGAAAATGGGGTCAGTAATCGAGGGAACTTCCCCCTCGTCCATAACGGGCATAGTTGCAAGAGTATTGCTCACCGTGTCTCCTTTGAAGTACATGTCATAATCTGAGCCTACCGCTTCGCACTGACGCTTGAGGCCGGTTGTGCTAGCTGCGCAAAAGCCGCGTCCAGCACCTACAAGGGATAATTCCCATGATAAGCGCTGAACGCGGCTTGAGCTACAACCGCTTGCGCGGATTCACACTTATTCGTTGCCCTCTGCGGCAGCAGCCTGAGTCAGCTCGTCTGCAACAGCGGCAGCAGCAGAAGCAGCCTGTACGCTCTCGGACTCGTCTTCCTCAGCTACGGACTCGTCTTCGCCCAAGAACTGGGAAAGATCCAAGACCTTGCCATCAGAATCCTTGAAGGTGACTGCGCGCATACCAGCGAGCATACCCTTAGAGCGGCCCACTTCCTGCACGGCAGAACCCAACTGGCCATTCTGCACGATGGCGTTGATGAAGGCGGAGGGATCCATGCCGTACTGCTGGGCGATGGAAGCCAAGAAGTTAGTAACATCAGCCTGAGAGACCTTTACCTCCAGCTTATCAGCCAAGGTATCGAGCACAATCTGGTCGCGCAGTTCCTTCTCGACGGTTTCCTCAGCTTCAGCCTTCTCTTCCTTAGAAGCAGACTTGGCATCCTTACCGGCATTCTTGAGTTGGTCAGCAATCATGGACTCCTTGATGCCCTTGGGCACAGGAATCTCTAGGCCTTCCTTGAGCTTGGCGATGAAGGCATCACGGGCATCGGTAGCCTGGCGACCTTCAGCATCTTGCTCGCACTGCTTGCGCACGTCGGCCTTGAGCTCTTCAAGAGTCTCGAACTCGGAGGCCTGCTGAGCAAAGTCGTCGTCGAGCTCGGGCAGTTCCTCTGCCTTTACCGAGTTGACTTTGACCTTAATCTGAGCCTTCTCGCCTTCATGCTCGCCAGCTTCGAGAGTGCCCTCGAAAGTGGTCTCTTCGCCGGAGGACAGGCCGTCGAGAGCCTCGTCCAAGCCGTCGAGCATGGTTTCAGAACCGAGCTCGTAAGAGACACCCTGCTGGGAGTCGGCGCTCTCGCCGTCGATGACAGCGTCGAGGTCGATGGAGACGAAGTCTCCCTTCTTGGCGGGGCGGTCTACCGAGATCAACGTGCCGAAGCGCTGACGGAGGTTATCCAAGCGCTTGGTCACGTCTTCGTCCGTAACCTCAGGCTTGGCAACTTCGATTTCCATGCCTGCAATGTCGGGCAGCTCAATCTGAGGGCGAACTTCTACCTCAGCAGTGAACTTGAGTTTGGTGTCGTCCTGAGCGGACTCAGGAACTTCCTTGACGTCGATTTCGGGCTGAGCCATAGCATGCAGCTCCTTTTGTGCCAGAGCCTTGGAATAAAGCTCGGGAACACCCGAATTGACTGCTTCGCCGGCAACGGAGGCAAAGCCGACCCGCTGGTCGATAATACGACCGGGCACATGGCCTTTGCGGAAGCCAGGTACGTTGACCTGCTTAGCAATGTCTTTGCGAGCCGCATCCAGATACGGGTCAAACTCGTCCTTGTCGACGGTAATGGTAAGCCTCACCTTTGTGGGCTCAAGATTCCTAACGCTGATTTTCACGCTGCGCTCCAATTCATCACAACCGTTTGGTCTGCCTATATCTGCCAGTTTTCTGCCAATCCAGCAACCTTTACATCATAGCTCGACTTACGGACTCGCTGACCAATTCCACCTGCCAGGGGCGAGCCCCCTCATCACGTAGAAAAGCACCAACATCCCTGCGGGCAGGTTCGTCGGTCCAGCACAAGTCTCGCAAGTATTGCGGTTTTATCACCAGATCAACAGGCATATTCGTATCTTTAGCTATCTGTTCTACACTCTGGCGCACTGCACTCAAGCGTTCAAAACGCTCGGGATGCCGCTTCCAGACTTTCATCGAGCGCGGCCCGCTGCCCTCTTCTGAATCGTCGTGTGGCACCTGCGGAGGCTTGGGTAACTCGTCGTTGCTCAAGACCAGAGCGTCGAGGATGGTCTGCCTCCACACGCTGGGCCGAATCGAGCGCTGGATGGGCGCATATCGCTCAAACATTTTGTCTTGCTCGCCGCCGGTACGCATGCGCACCCGCTCATTAAGAGAGCGAATAGAGCGGAACTGGCGGCCATTGCGTGGCTTCAAGCGAGCCGCCTCAATAATGGCCGCATCAGGCAGCAACAGACTAGGAGAAATATCGTTCTCACGGGCCAGCTCGTCTCTCTTAGTCCACAAGGCCCGCACCACTGCCAATCCCCGCCTATCGTTGCGCAGGGAGGTAATGTGAGAGGTCCGGCGCCAAGGCTGGCTGCTGGGTTCCTTACGCTGGCCGCCGGTCTCTAAGAGCCAAGCGAATTCTTGGCGAGCCCACTCGCTTTTGCCCTGCTGGAGCAAGTCTTTCGTCATGGCATCTTCGAGCTCAAGCAGGAGTTCCACGTCGAGAGCCGCGTAATTACGCCAATCTCTGGGCAGTGGTCGGTAGGACCAATCGGCTGCTGAATGCTCTTTTGCAAGGCTTATACCAAGATAATGCTCGGTCACGGCAGACAGGCTTACATGGGCCAAACCAAGCATGCGGGCTGCAAGTTCGGTATCAAACAGCCCTTGCATTTGCATTCCTAGCTCAACGAAACCGGGCAAGTCCTGCCTGCTATCGTGAATAATCCAGCTAGCATCGCCTATGGCGTGGTTGAAGTCTTGCCAAGAGCCGCCCTGCTCCCCTATGGCTACCGGGTCTACGAGTGCGATGTTGACGCCAGAGCGCTTGAACTGCACCAAGTAGTCCTGCTGTCCGTAGCGAAAACCTGAGGCCCGCTCTGCATCGGCTGCCAAGGAACCGCTAGCTTGCGCGTATGCCTGGCACATCTTTTGAAAAGCTGCCAGAGTATCGATAACTGTGGGAACCCCTTCGCGAGGTTCGGCAAGCAAGTGTGGTTCTAGGTCTTGGGCCAACTGGTTTCACGCCTCTTTTCGGTAAGCCTGTGCCGTATAGACGTACACAGCTTAGCGCAAGGTCTGAAAGTCTGTTTAATAGACTACAAAACCGTGGGATTCGAGCTGCTTCTTCACCCGCTCTTGCAGGGCGTGAGAGGGCCCCTTCTTCTCTTCCAAAGGGTAAGGAATGCGCATCTCGTGCCACTTTGGCCGACCCAACTGGTGGAAGGGTAGCACGTCGATGTGTTCAATGGCATCTTTGAACTGTTCGCAGACTTCCGCGACTTTTTCAACGTTTTCTTCTGAATCGGTCAGGCCCGGCACTAAGACGAAGCGCACCCATATCTTGGAGCCAGCATCTTGCAGGCGCTTACCAAAGTCGATGGTGGGAGCCAAGGTGCTGCCGGTCACGATTTTGTAGGTTTCTTCGTCTCCGGACTTCACATCGAGCAGGCACAAGTCGATGTCGTTAATCATCTCGTCGGTATAGTTTTTGTTCAAAAAACCAGAGGTATCTAGGCAGGTATGTACGCCCATCTCTTTAGCTGCCCTAAAGACGCGGGAAACGAAAGCTGCCTGCATCATGGACTCACCACCCGAAAAGGTGATGCCGCCGCCGGTAGCCTTGAAGAGGTCTTCATAACGGGCCACTTTGTCGATCATGGCTTGCAGGTAGACCGGCTTGCCGTCGCGCATCTTCCAAGTGTCGGGATTCTGGCAGTATTGGCAGCGCAGGGGGCAGCCCGACATAAACACGGTCATGCGGGTGCCGGGGCCGTCGACCGAGGTATTGATATCCCAAGAGTGCACGAAGCCGATATCGCCGGTACGGAGGGCATCGATGCGGTCGCGCCGGTCGAGGCCGATGGGAGAATCGAAACCGGATAGGCCACCCATCAGGGTTTGACTTTGATAGACCTTAGACTCTTTCAGCATGTGCGGATTCGTGGTATGGAATTGCGTGCCTTGGGCCATCATGTGCCTCCCTGCATTGATTGAGCCTGGTCTTTGTAGGTATCTGTGCGAATACCAACAGTATAAAAGAGGGGCGAGGCTTGTGCCCCGCCCCTCAAACTTTTCAAGCTCTAGGCTTGAAGAGCGCTAACTTACTAGCGCCTCTGACATCAGTCAGTCACAGATCCCTGGTGGAAGGTGCGAGAGATGACGTCGAGCTGCTGCTCGCGAGTCAGCTTGACGAAGTTCACCGCGTAGCCGGAGACGCGCACGGTCAGGTGCGGGTACTTGTCAGGATTCTCAACTGCATCCTCAAGCTGCTCCTTGCGCAAGACATTGATGTTGGCGTGGTAGAGACCGTGGCCGTTGCCGGAATCCAGGATGCCGACCAGGTTCTTAATACGCTCATCTTCGTCGCGGCCCAAGCCGTCAGGGGTGATGGTGTTCGTCAGCGAGATGCCGTCGAGAGCATCGTCGTAGTCGATCTTGCCCACCGAGAACATGGACGGCAGCATGCCGTGCGAATCCATGCCGTTCTCTGGGTTGGCACCGGGTGCGTATGGGGTGCCTTTCTTGTGGCCAGAGGGGAAGGAACCGGTGTTCTTGCCATACTCCACGTTGGAAGTGATGGTCAGAATCGACTGGGTAGGAACGGCGCCGCGGTAAACCGGGAGCTTCTTGACCTGGCCCATAACGGTAGAAACTGCCCACTTAGCCAAATCGTCAGCGCGGTCATCGTCGTTGCCATAGACCGGGAACTCGCCCACGGTCTTGTAGTTCACGACCAAGTTATCGTCGCCGCCTTCTACGTACTCAGGAGTGCCCTGGGCATCCTTGTTGTAGATCGGGTAGACCTTGGCATACTTGATGGCCGCCAGGGAGTCAGCAGCAATCGACAGACCAGACATACCGCAACCGAGGGTACGGTAGACTTCCTTGTCGTGCAGAGCCATCTCAATGGACTCATAGGCATACTTATCGTGCATGTAGTGAATGATATTCAGAGCTTGCACGTAAGTCTCAGACAGCCATTCCAGAGCCTTCTCGTAGTTGGCCTTGACCTTCTCGTAGTCGAGAGTGCCGTCTGCCTCAGGAGCGATGGGCTCGATGATGCCACGGTCGATAACCTGCATACCGGTCATCTCGTCGCGGCCACCGTTGATGGCGTAGAGCAAGGCCTTGGCGGAGTTCACACGAGCGCCGAAGAACTGCATCTGCTTACCAACGCGCATAGGAGACACGCAGCAAGCGATAGCTGCATCGTCGCCCCAGTGAGCGCGAATGTCCTTGTCGGACTCGTACTGGATGGCCGAGGTGTCGATGGAGATACGAGCGCAGAAACGCTTGTAGCCCTCGGGCAGCTTCGGATCCCAGAAGATGGTGATGTTGGGCTCAGGACCAGGTCCGAGGTGCTCAAGAGTCAACGTTGCGAGCAGACGGAAGGAGGTCTTGGTGACCAGCGGGCGACCGTCGTCGCTGAAGCCAGCGTCGGACCAAGTTGCCCAGTAGGGATCACCGGAGAAGATCTGATCGTAATCGAGGGTGCGCAGGAAGCGAACAATGCGCAGCTTCATCACGATGTTGTCGATAATCTCCTGAGCATCGGTTTCGTCAATGAGGCCAGCGGCGAAATCGCGCTCGAAGTACACGTCGAAGAAGGCAGAGAGACGGCCGATAGACATTGCAGCACCGTCTTGGCTCTTGACGGAAGCCAAGTAGCCCATGTAGGTCCACTGCACAGCTTCTTGAGCGGTCTGAGCGGGGCGAGAAAGATCCAGGCCGTACTCTTGACCCAGCTTTAGCAGCTGCTTCAGGGCCTTAATCTGCTCACCGTGCTCCTCGCGGAAGCGAATCCAGTGCTCGATCTCTTCCTCGGTGAAGTCGTTGCGGTAAGGAATCGAATCCTTGTCAGCCTTCTTGCGGGCAATCAGCTCGTTGACACCGTAGAGGGCCACGCGGCGGTAATCGCCGATGATGCGGCCACGGCCGTAAGAGTCAGGCAGACCGGTCAGAATCTTGTTGTGGCGGGCCAGCTTGATGCGCTGGGTGTATACGTCGAAGACCCCATCGTTGTGGGTCTTGCGATAACGGGTAAAGATCTTCTTTACTTCGGGATCGGGCTCTTTGCCGGCCTCAATAATGGCCTGCTCAACCATGCGCCAACCGCCGTTGGGCATCATAGCGCGCTTGGTAGGAACGTCGGTTTGCAAGCCAACGATGACGTTATCTTGAGTGTCTTGAGCAGACTTGCCGTCAATGTAGCCGGCAGGGAAAGCGTCGATGCCAGCGGGAGTGTGGGTATCCACATCGTAGACACGCTGCTTGCGCTCGACTGCGAGGAAGTTATCGTCAAGATGCTTCCACAGAGCCTTGGTCTTCTCTGTTGCGGGCTTTAAGAAGGATTCATCGCCGGTGTAAGGCGTGTAGTTTTCCTGAATAAAGTCGCGAACGTCAATATCTTGTTTCCAGTCTTCGCCTTTGAAACCCTGCCAAGCCTTCGCTTGAAGCTCCTCCGGAGAGACGGCCGTCTTTGCATCAACTGCTGTCATTGCCACTCCTTAATTTATGTTCAGTCGCGCATCTTCACGCTGCTGCCTTCATTCTCATTATATGGGGTTAAGCCTCATAAGTAGCTACGCTCAGTAGTGAGCTTGGTCACATTTTGAGTTTTGCTCTTTACAAGAGCGTGTCGTCTTGTTCAGAATCTTCGCTCTGGTTGGCAGTTCCGTCCCAAGACTGCTTCCACTTTTTATTGTCTTCTTCCCATTTTTTATTGCGCTGCTGAGCAATCTTCCAAGCCTGCTCAGCGGCTTCTTTACTGGGATAAGGGCCCATGCGCTGCTCCAGCGGAGAGAGCTTGCCCTGCTCAGCCTGGCCGCTCGAAGTGTTGAAATACCATTCGTTTACTTGATCCATCTGCAACCTCCTATTGAGAAAGCTTGTGCGTGAAACTCACGGCAACAATCCGAGCAGGCTAGGGCTCTAGCTCCAGCCCGCCCGAGCCGGCCCCGCGGGCTTCTACTCGGCGAAAGCGTTCGTAATCGGCAGCCTGCGATCGCGCCCGAAGGCTAAGGCCGTAACCTTGGGCCCGAGCGGGTACTGACGGCGCTTCCACTCCGCCCTATCTACCAAACGCATGACGGTGTCTACGGTTTCAGGATCGAAACCATCGGCCAGCAAATCGGCCCGGCCATGGGCTTTTTCAATATAGGCCGCGAGTACTTGGTCCAAAAGCTCGTAGTCTGGCAGGGAGTCCGAATCCTTCTGCCCCTCGCGCAGCTCAGCGGAAGGCGCCTTAGTAATGGAAGCATCCGGAATCGGCTCGCTCTTGCCCGCAGCCAGCGCCTCGGCATTGCGCCACCGGGCCAACTGCCACACGCGCGTTTTGAGCAAGTCTTTAATCGGCGCATAACCGCCCACAGCATCGCCGTAAATGGTGGAGTAGCCGCAAGCCAGCTCAGACTTGTTGCCCGTAGCCAAGGCCAGCAGCCCCTTGGAGTTGGAATAGGCCATAACGATTACGCCGCGAATGCGCGCTTGAAGGTTTTCGGCAGCCACCCCGCTCAAATCAAGCTGGCTTTGGAAGGTCTTGTAGAGCTGCTCGATAGCTTGCACATCGTAATGGGCACCCAGGCGCTGGGCCAAGTCAGCAGCGTCGTCTTTGGAGCCGTCGGAGGAATACATGCTGGGCATGGAAATACCCCATATATGCTCTCCCCCGCAGGCGTCGGCCGCCATGGCAGCCACCAGAGCCGAGTCGATGCCGCCCGAAAGCCCCAAGCACACGCCCGTAAAGTGGTTCTTCGCCATGTAGTCTTTGAGGCCCAGCACGCAAGCCTTATAGACTTCTTCGTCGCCGTCGAGGTCTGGGGCCATCTGCGAGCCCATCTGCTCAGGCCCAGCCTCATCGCCCTGGCCCGCAGCGAGCGTCCAGTAGCTTAAGTCTTCTACGAACTGCGGCGAATGCTCCAGCAAATCACCGCTTTGACCCATTACGAAGGAGCCGCCGTCAAAAATGAGGTCGTCTTGCCCGCCTACTTGGTTCACGTAGACCACGGGTGCGCCCACTTCGCGCGCCCGGCGAGCCGCCAAGTCTCGGCGGACATGGCCCTTGCCCTCCTCGTAAGGCGAGCCGTTAATAGTGAGTAGGAGGTCAATGTTGCGCCCAGCCAACTCCTGCACCGGCCCGCCGTCTTGCCAAATATCTTCGCAAATAGCTACGCCGATGCGCTGCCCGTTAATGTTGAGCACCACCGAGCGCTCCCCCGGAGAGAAGATGCGGAACTCGTCGAAGACCCCATAGTTGGGCAGGAAATGCTTGTCGTAAGCGCCCCAAACTGCGCCCTCGTGCAAGACCACCATTCGGTTGCGCGGCAGGTCGTTACTGTGGTCCGTGCCCACAGTGCCCACCACTACAAAGAGCTCGCCCAAACCCTGCTCAAGCAGCTGGGCCGCCAACTCGTTGGCCTTATCCCAGGCTGCCCGGCGGAAAGTGCCTCGCAAGGCTAAGTCTTCGATAGGATACCCGGTCAAAGCCATCTCGGGGAAGGCCACCAGCTGGGCACCCTCACGGCTGGCCCGCTGCGCAAAGTCGAGCACCTTGGCCGCGTTCCCGCTCAAGTCGCCCACGCAGGTATCAATCTGCGCCAAAGCAATCTTCAAGGCCTGCCGAGCGCCAGCCTGCCCGTACTCCACCTGCTCAAAGCGATCCATCTGTTCCATACCCCCAACCCTACCCGCGAGCCTACCCCGCACAAGCCCTCAAACCCCAGCTTCGCCAAGAGCTGCACCCCGCACAAATACCGCTTCTCCCCTGCCCAAGTCTTCACACACGAACTCAACCAGATACAATCAAACCAGGAAACCAATGTGTTGCACTTATAACGTGAACACAGGCGGTTGAAGGTTCCGACTTGAGCGTGGTAAGCTCGGGTCAATATATACGATTGGTTTGCTCACTTTTGACAAGGCTTGGGGAAGTTTTGTGGTTGCTTCGTTGCACCCGGTGAGTAGATTGCCTGACTAACTTACACAGGATATACGAGTATGCGCCGTTTTCGCCTCACCAATGCCATGAGCATGGCATTGGTCTTGATTGTCCTTGGGGGGGGGGCTATTCAACTAGCCCAGCCCGCCCACGCTGACCCTACTCAACTCACCCGCAAATCAGCACTACCGGGCGGCAGCGAAACAGTAGACGGCGTTACTCTCTCCCCTACTCACGGACCTATTTCTGGCGGCAACCAAGCTACTGTCACCAAACCACCCGCCAACGTAAGCTTCACACAAGTCTCAGCCGGCAACAACAGCGCAGCAGCAATCGGCTCAGACGGATTCGTCTACTGGTGGGGAGAAAACAAACAATGGGCACCCGTGCGCGCCCACACACCCACCGGCGTGCGCTTCACCCAAATCTCAGCCGGATACACCCACTACCTTGCTCTATCCACCAAAGGCGAAATCTACTCTTGGGGCACCAACAACGCCGGCCAACTAGGCAACGGCGACACCACCGGCACCACCCAGGAGGATGCTAAACCCATCAGCCGAGGAGCTATACCCAAGAGCGTGAAAATCACCCAGATTGAGGCCGGCGACCGGCACTCCACCGCTATCGATGCCAACGGCAAAGCCTACGCTTGGGGCCTCAACACCTACGGTCAGCTGGGCAACAACGACTCTACTCACGCCAACCAGTTCGAACCGGTAGCCATAGCCCAAGGCGCCATCCCCGCCGGAGTGACCATCACCCAGATCAGCGCAGGCGGCCAGTTCACCCTCGCCCTGGGCAGCGACCAGCGCGCCTACTCCTGGGGCTACGGAGCCAACGGACGCCTCGGCACCGGCAACGCTGCCAACCAAGACGCACCCGCGGCCGTGGCCAAAGGACAAATACCAGCTTCTGCCACAGTTCAGCAAATCAGTGCCGGCGACTGCCATGCCCTGCTCGTAAGCAGCGACCATAAAGCGTATGGATGGGGAGTTGACAGAAGTAGCCAATTGGGAATCGGCAGATACATGAGCAATCGCGGCAACCCCGATATATACTCGCCGCTGCCCGTAGGCATACGGCAAAACTTTTACTATCTCGTCGATGTCTCATATGTGCCCCCTACGGTGAGCCATGTCGAAGCAGGCATCAACACTTCACTCGCCATCGGCACGGATAACAGAGCTTACAGCTGGGGAGATAACACCTACGGGCAAGGCGGTCTCGGAATAAACAACAGTATCTCTGACGGAACATACGGCGGCAGAGTCGATTGGCCCCATGCGGTGCTCTATCTCACCGGTGTCACACAGGCCAGCGCGGGCAATGCGGTCGCGCTCTTTGTAGACTCCGGCGGCACTCATTCCTGCGGCAATCCGTCCGAGGGCAGGCTCGCCAGCCCGAACGCGGGCATCATCAACCCCGGCCTGCCCGGCATGGGGCTCACCGTGCAGAACTTCCCCGTGCCCGTGTGGACCCCGACCTTCGCAATCGTCAACGTGTCCTTCGCCGGCACGCCCGTCGCCTCCCACACCGTGGACGCCGCGGGCAACTGGCACTTCCCGGTGCCGACCCACGCCGTGGGCAAGGTCGACGTGACCGTGGACTGGAACAACGTGTACGACAAACGCCCCCAGCCGCCCGTTACCCTCCACTACGACTACCGCACCACTTATACCGTCAGTTTCAAATTAGGCGGAGGAACCAGCAGCCCACCACCCAACCAAAACGTTACCAACGGCGACGCCATCGCATGGCCTGAAACACCAAGCTGGGAGCACCACTGGTTTAACGGCTGGTTCACCAGCGCTGGCCAACCTTGGGATTTCACTGAAGGTGTCGAATCGGACATGACACTCACCGCTCAATGGGAAGACTACGAATTCACTCGCACACCCGGCACCGGCCCCACTAGCGGAAACACACACGTAAGCGTCACCGCCCCCGCCCCTCCGACAGGCATTCGTTACTTCGCATTCAGCGCCGGTGACAGCAATACCTTGGCTCTTGCATCTGACGGATATACGTATGCATGGGGCTCAAACCAGTACGGTCAGCTGGGCAACGAACAAGCCGGCAGCAGTAGCTCCCACCCGGTCCGGGTGCAACTACCAGAAGGGGTCCATCTAGCTCAAATATCGACCGGCTACGCCCACAATATTGGCTTAGACACTAATGGTCATGTATGGACTTGGGGCTGGAATAAGCACGGTCAACTCGGCAGCGCCAGCAAAGCTGACACCGATTCCCCCACTTATGAGCCTATAGATTTGACCGATGCTGGCGCGTTACCAGCTACCATCAGCCAGATTAGCGCCGGATATGCCCACAACATGGCACTCGACAGCGACGGTAACGTGTGGACTTGGGGCTGGAATAAGTTCGGGCAGCTAGCTAGCACGGTCAACAACTACACCGATTCCGCAAACCCGACTCCAGTTAACATCACAGATAACGCTACCTTACCTATCAGTACAATCAATCAGATAAGTGCCGGAGCTGCCTACTCAATGGTTTTGGATAGCGATCACCATATTTGGACTTGGGGACTCAATAACTGTGGACAGTTGGGCACCGCTACGAATAATAGCTTAGATATCGCAAATCCCACACCAGTAGACCTAGCTGCCGCCGGACGCATACCAGACACCATTACCCGGGTGAGCGCCGGTCTCTCCCATGCCCTTGCGCTCGACTCCACCAACCACGTTTGGACATGGGGCTGGAATGACTCCGGTCAGCTAGGCTTTTCCCCTACCGGGAACCGCGCCAATCCCAACCCCTACGACATTACTGCTGTAGGAATCCTGCCCGCAGACATCAGTCAGATTAGCGCGGGAACTTGGCACTCTACCGCCGTGGACAGCAACCAGCATGTCTGGACTTGGGGCGGCAATCAATATGGGCAATTAGCGACAGCCGCCAATCTCGGTAGTATGACTGCCAATCCCATTCCTGTTGACATTACTGCAGCAGGAATCCTGCCAAGCGGTGCTACCAAACTCCAGACCGGGGCGGGCCACACCATTGCTCTAGACAGCAGCTACCACGGGAGTACTTGGGGCCACAATGACAGCGGACAACTCGGCCACGAGACCGCGGGTAATAGCCCCCAACCAACGCCTAAAGCGATTAGCCTCCAAGAAATCTCTCTAACAACCGCCAAATTCGACACTACTCCTATTCCCAACCCTCCAACGTGGAATACGAGTGAAGAAAAATGGCATATCACCTCGCCAGCGCATATTCCGGGGCAAGCGGATATTGCTCTGAGTTGGACCCTAGGCAGTCACGCTCAGCCTGATTACATACTCCCCTACTTTTACAACTACAACTTACCCGAAGCGGGCAGCATTCCCCTGCAACGAATGAGAGCCACACTAGCTCTGAGTTTGGGCTTCACAGGGAGCTTAGTTGTAGCTGAAATCAGTCTCTACCGCCGACGTAAGCATGGACGCTTTGCTAAGTCGCAAAAACTTAGGAAAGCGTAGGCAAGGACTACAAAAACTCACCGCACCGCCAAGCCGCTGCTAGCCAAACGTTTTCTGTATATGCAAAAACCACGGCAATCGGCGGCAATCAAATTGACGGGGCAGGTGAGATTGCCAGGATTCTATCTTGTGCCTGCCTTACACAGTAGTGAATCAGCCATACCACAGTCTGCGCCGCAATCCCAGCCCCAGACTCCGACCACCAGCCTGCCCGAAGCAGCAATCCCCCCAGGAGCACTCTCGCGAGCGCACCAGCTTCCCCTAAGCCGCAAAACAAACTCCACGAGACTCGGCCTATCTTGATGAAAGATGCCGACGGCTTCGGCATGGGCGACTTTTACGGTAGCGGCATGATGACCTTAAACGGCACGTATGTGGCGCTCTTTTGGACGCGCTTTTGCGGGCTGAGCATTCAGTCGGCTCAGTCGATTCTGGGTACTGCCGCTTTCATTTCCGCTATTTCGGCGCTCTTCTTCGGCTCCTTTGGCGACGCGCTCTTCCATTTTTCTGCCGGTCGCCGTTTTGGCAGGCGTCACTTGATGATGCTCATAGTGTGCCCGCTGATTCTTACGGGCATCTTGATTTGGATTCCGGGCTTGCCGCATTGGGCTTACCTGGTGGAGTTTGCTATATGGATTGTGACAGGCCAAATCTTCCAAACGGCTTATAACTCGCTGCCCACCGAGATGACCGACGACTATAAGGGCCGGACTAAGCTGTCTACGACGCGCACTTTTATTGCTACGCTCTCTGGCACGGCCCTGCCGCTGGTGGGCGGCGCAGTACTGGCTACCCGGGGCGAGCAGGCTTCGTCTTACCAGATTTTTGCTATTGGTTTTACGATTGCTTTTGCGCTGGCTGTGTTGTACGCTTGGCGGCACACTTGGGAGATGTCGCCCCACCAGGCCGGGTATGGCTATTTGGAGGAGCAAAGTGGCCACCATGATTTCTGGCGGCACCCGGTACTGATTATGGCCCGCCTAGCGCAGGTGTGCCGGGCTTACGCTTCGACCTTGCGCATTTCGGCTTTCCGCAAGCATTTGGCTATTTATATACTGGTTCAAACTTCGATGGATGTGTTTGGCGGTAGTGGAGGATTTAACGGGCTTGCCTTATGGCCAGGTTTGGCCTGAGGAGGTGCGGATATAAAGGTACAAAAACAGGGCCGACGGTTTACCATACCGTCGGCCCTGAATTGTCACCTTGCTAAGTGCTGAGCCTACCGCTCTGCTTTAGCGGCTTTGCGTTTCTTCCGCAGCCTTGCGCACGGCGATAGATGCCAGCAAGCCCACTAGTAGGAGGACACAGGCGAAGGCCATGGCCATCTGACCACCTTGAACAAAGCCGGAGGTCAAAGCATCAGTAATCTGCGGGCCGAGGGCTCCAAACTTACCGTGACTGCCTTGAGCGCGCATTCCGGAAATCATGTTGCCTGCTGAGGATTTGACTCCTGCAACGAGTCCGTCGGATAGACCACTGGGCAGACCGGGAATAGCAGCGAGCTTGCCGGGCGTGGTGAAGCCGACAGCTACTGAGAGGGCCGTGCCGGAAACCGCAGCGCCTAGGGCCGTACCCAGCTGGCGGATAGTGGACTGGGTAGCAGAGCCTTCCCCGGACTGAGCGATGGGCACTCCGGAGAGCACAAGGCTGGTCAACTGGGCGGACGCGAAGCCTAGGCCCAGGCCGTAGACGACGAGCGCGGCCATGAGCAGCCAGATGGGGGTTGTTGTGCCCATGCAGGCGATGGCGGCAATAACACCAACCATTTCGAGCACTAAGCCGAGCTGTACGGTGCCACCAGCGCCGAGTTTGGCGGAGACGAAGCGGGCCAAGCCGCCGGAGACGATGGAGCCCAAGGCCAGTACGGCGATGATGCCACCTGCTTGAAGGGTGTTGAGCGAGCGAGCGTTAATCAGATAGAGCGGCAATGTGAAGATGACTAC
Organism: Bombiscardovia apis; assembly: GCF_033095945.1. Classification (NCBI taxonomy): domain Bacteria; kingdom Bacillati; phylum Actinomycetota; class Actinomycetes; order Bifidobacteriales; family Bifidobacteriaceae; genus Bombiscardovia; species Bombiscardovia apis. The sequence goes on from NZ_AP026800.1 coordinate 1,111,256, forward strand.
GAACTCGCCGGCATTGATGATTGCTGCGGTGAAATTGCCCCAACCGAAGGTCTTGATTTTGAAGAGAGTCACGTCAAGCATGACTAGGCGACCGCTGGACTTGCGCTTAAGTTCGAGGGCCACGAAGCAGGCCAACAGCACAATGCCAAGTGCAAGACAGATGGGAATAACGGACAGGGCTGCGCTCTGGGGCCAGGTGAAGGAACCGATAGTGAGCGCCTTGGCAGGATGCCACCAACCGTAAGTTTCGCCTTCAATCAGGCCAAAGACTACGAAAGCTGAGCCGAAGGCCGAAAGGAGAATGCCGCCAGCATCTGAGAGCAGGCTGGAGCCGGAACCGGAACCGCTGCCTTGGGCCTTGGATTCGGGCACGAAGGGGATGGAGCAGATGAAGACGATAGCGCCCAAGGGCAGGTTGACGAGGAAGATCCAGCGCCAGCCGATGGTTTGCGTAAAGAGACCTCCCAGGAGGGGGCCGATGGCTGCGGCCGAAGACATGACCGCGCCCCACACGCCGAAGGCTGCTGCCCTATATTTACCGCGGAAATTGGCCGAAACTGAGGAGAGGGTGGAAGGCATAACGAGTGCGCCGCCGATGCCTTGGACCACGCGGGCCATGAGCAGCATCGAACCGCTTTGGGAGGCAGCGGCCAAGAGCGAGCCTGCCACGAAGATGACGGTGCCAATTTGAAGGAGGCGCTTGCGGCCATACATATCTCCCAGGCGGCCTGATGGCAGGAGGAGGGCCGCCAAGATGATTGAGTAGAGGGCGGTAATCCACTGGGCATCAGTGAGGTTGATGTTGATGGCGTTGATAATGGCTGGGATGGAAACGTTGACGATTGAGGAGTCTAACACAATCATGGCCAAGCCTAGGGCCAGCACCCACAGGGCCTTCCAGGGCGGTTTGGGCTCTCCTGCTGACTCTTGAGCGGTTTGCGCCGCTTTGACTTTGGCTTGTTCTTGCCCCGTTTGTGCTGTCATATTGCGCCCCTCCATAGAGCCTTAGGCCCTGATACTAACTCGTTCGCGGCCGTTCGCTAGTAACTTTTTGCGACACACTGTCTCGAACCTGCTTAGACTATACGTCTCCCCCACCCAAAATGCAACTCGCCAATCCTTGCAATCATTGCCTTCCTGCACGACCCAAGATAAGCATAGAGGGGTTGGCTTAGAATGCCAGTAAGCAATGATTGCAAACGCGCGCCAGCTGAGTAGCGCTGGTCTAAGAGGAGGTGGGGATGCCCAAGATTCAAGAGCCAACCCTCAGCGAGCACCGCCAGCGCCTCCTGACGCAGATTTTGGATGCGGCCGAGCTTATCCTCAAAACGCAAGGGCGAGCAAACCTGACTATGGCTGCGGTCAGCGAGCGCGCGGGGATTGCCCGCAATTCCATCTACCGCTACGCCCAAAACACTGACCAGTTGTGCGACAAGGTCTTGGAGCGGCGACTGCCCACTTGGTCGCGAGCACTGGGCCAGGCCTTGGAAGGCTTGAGCGATCCGGCACAAATTATCGCAGCTTGGAGCCGGGCCAACCTGCGGCAGACCAGCGAGCACGGGCACGGCTGGCTCATGGACCTCTTTAGCTCCTCCAACAACGAGCATATTCGCAAGAGTTTCCTCTATGGCGATTATCGCAGAGCCGACCAGAGCGTGGATGCGCTGAAAGCTAGCGAGAATCCCCTAAAGACCCAGGAACCCACGCAGGCCATGATTAGCTTTCACCATCTGGTCAACGGGCCACTTATCGCAGCTTGGGAACAGCTCTTGCCTGGGCGCGCCGACACTGGCGTCGAGCTTACGCGCGGCCTAGTGCAGTCGGGCATGCGCCTTATCGACGCTTTAGAAAGCCAGCAGCCTCCAGCAGCCAACACAACTATCGAAGCGGTGATAGGAGACGTTGATAGGAGTGTACAAGCGGTAGTGGCAGCACTTACCGGCACAGCAAGCTAGTTTGCTCTTGCGGCTTAAGTGGCTTGGAATAGGATTTTTCGGAGCAGTGTTGCAGTAAATAAGAATATGAAAAAGGGAGAATTATGCGATTGCTTGGCAATATTATCTGGCTCATTTTGGGGGGATTGTTTCTTTCCCTCAGCTGGGCCTTCGTAGGGTTAATCTTGAGCATCACTATTGTGGGCCTTCCCTTGGGCGTGCAGGCCTTCAAAATGGCAAAGTTGACTCTTTCTCCTTTCGGCAAGACCGTTTATTATGGTGGCGGTCTCGGCTCCACCATTGCTAACGTTTTCTGGATAGTATTGGTGGGCTGGTGGATGGCCTTGGGCTACGTCGTTGCAGGCTTGGCAAATATGATTACTATTATTGGCATTCCTTTCGGTATTCAGTCTTTCAAAATGGCTGCGCTGTCTTTAATGCCCTTCGGCTCTCGGGTCGCCAAGAACTTGTATTAAGTGGCTTTCTCGACCGTACTTGTGCGGTCTGAGAGAGGTGAGATAATAGAAGTATGACAACTGTAATTATGCATACATCCGAAGGCGACATCCGCCTCGACCTCTTCGACGACAAAGCTTCCCAGACCGTTGAGAACTTCTTGGGCCTGGCTTCTGGCTCCAAGGAGTGGAAGGATCCCATCACGGGCGAAACCCGCAACGATCCCTTCTACAACGGTTTGACCTTCCACCGCATTATCAAGGACTTCATGATTCAGGGCGGCTGCCCGCTCGGCACCGGCACCGGCGGCCCCGGCTACGAGTTCGACGATGAAATTGACCCCAATCTCACCTTCGATGCTCCCTACAAGCTGGCTATGGCCAACGCTGGTACCCGTCGCGATCCTCGCAGCGGCGAGATTCACGGCACCAACGGCTCCCAGTTCTTCATCACGAGCGTGCCTACTCCTTGGCTCGACGGCCACCACACCATCTTTGGTGAGGTTGCAGACGAGGCTTCCAAGAAGGTAGTGGATGCTCTGAACTCAGTGAAGACCGGCCGCGGCGATCAGCCAGTTGAGCCCGTTATGATTGAGACGGTAGAAGTGCTCTAAGCTCGGGCACCTTCGCAACTGTTCAGGCCGGACTCTACTAGGGTCCGGCCTTTTATATAGGTCAATAGAAGGAAGGGGCTGGCATGGAAGCAGCAGACGCAGGCAGTCAACAGGCAGGCTCGACAGGCAAAGGGCCGGTGCGGGTTGCGATTTTAGGGGCTGGCCGGATTGCTCACCACATGGCCCAAACCTTGCAACTTATGCGCTCAGACCCGCGCTACCGAGACTTGGTAGAGCCTTACGCAGTGGCCTCTCGCTCGCTGGAGCGGGCGCAAGTCTTATCTCAGCTCTATGCCATCCCTCACACCTATGGCTCCTATCAAGAGCTGCTCGAAAACCCGAACGTTGACTTAGTCTACATTGCGACTCCTCACAGCCTGCACGCCCAGCAGGCTAAAGACTGTCTTGAAGCTGGTAAGCACATACTGGTCGAAAAGTCTTTCACCCTCAACGCTAAGCAGGCTCAAGTCGTGATTGACCTAGCCCGCAGCAAGGGGCTTTTGTGTGCCGAAGCTATATGGACTCGCTATATGCCTTCTCGCGACTTGCTTGCCCAGATTCTTTCCTCGGAAACAATCGGGAAGATTCGAGCTGCCTCGGCTAGCCTGTGCTACCCCACTACCCATAAGCCGAGAATAGTGGATCCAGCTCTTGGCGGCGGCGCTCTGTTAGATGTGGGCGTGTACTCACTCAACTTTATCGACATGGTTTTTGGTGGCCGCCAGCCCAAGCAGATGCAGACCACCGCTGCCATGTATGCAACGGGCGTGGATGAATCGAACAGCACTACGCTCGTCTATGCAGACGGTTCAATGGGCGTGGCCAGCTCGTCGATGAGCGTTGCTTGCGATCGGACCGGAAGCATTTGGGGCAGCGAGGGATACATAGTCTGCCACAACATTAACAATATCGAAGCAATTGACGTATACGGGGCCGACCACCAGCTGCTCGACCACCACGAAGTTCCCGGCCAGCTCACCGGCTATGAGTACGAAGTGGAGGCAGCAGCTCGGGCCATACAGGCCGGGCAGGTGGAATGCCCGCAGATGCCTCACAACACCACTATTCGCATGATGGAGTGGATGGACGCTATTCGCGCTCAGTGGGGTATGCACTACCCGAGCGAGGCCTAAGCGCACGCATACCAGAGGAAACGCAAGCTGCACATTAAGTCTCTTGCTACATTTCGGCGCGTACTACTGGCCATAGGCTAAAATGATATTCTACGTCCTCTGTATTGAGAGGGCATTCGCGCTTGGGGAAGCGCAACACCAGTCTTTGGTCTTAACAGGCCCTCTCAGCGTCAATCGGGGAAAGCGCTGCAACTGTGGAAGGACGCTTGCGTTCATGGCTAAACAGCAGCAATACCACTGGCTCAGCGGATACATTGCCAGCATTTATAGGCAGTCGAAGTCTGAGTTCAAGAAGCAGCTCGCCCTGCCTGGCTTCAAAGGTACCCAGAGCGACGTGATGATGTTTCTTTACGACCATAAGGGCTTGTGCCAGCGGCAGATCGCAGCCCAGATGGGGGTCGACCCCAGCCTGCTAGCTCGCGACATTAAGACGCTCTTGGAGCATAAGCTGGTAGTGAGCCAAATCAATCCCAACGACAAGCGCGCCAATGTGATTGCTTTAAGTCAACAGGGAGAAGAGCTTGCTAAGCGGCAGATTCGCGCCATCAACACATGGTGGTCCCACTTCTTTGAGCAGGAGCCAGAAGTGGACCCTGCCGCGGTTTTGCAAACGCTCGCAGCTTTGAACCGTCATTTGAAGGTCCAAATCAGCGCAAACGCGCAGTAAGTCTACCCCTTATCTGAGGCTTTCTCAGCCGTTCCGGCATTCTCGCCTTGACTCTTTATGCTACTAGCAGAATCTGATTGATTCTCTTGAAGAATGCTACGAATGCGTTCCAAGCGAGGCCCCACCTCATGCTCATAGCCGCGGTCGTTGGGCCGATAATACACGTGGCCAACTAATTCATCGGGCATATACTGCTGGGGAGCCACCGCGCCGGGCCAATCATGAGCATACCGGTAGCCATCATGATTACCCCAAGCCTTCATCAGTTTAGTAGGAGCATTGCGCAAATGCAGGGGCACCTGGCCTATATTGCCAGAGTCAACGTCTGCAAGAGCTTGGTCGATGGCCAGATAGGCAGCGTTCGACTTGGGCGCAGTCGCTACAGCAATGACAGCTTCGGACAAGATAATACGCGCCTCAGGCATACCAATCATGGCAACAGCTTGGGCAGCAGCAACGGTCGTCTGCAAAATCTGAGGAGCAGCCATGCCCACTTCTTCAGCAGCAGCAATCATAATGCGTCGAGCAATGAAGCGCGGATCCTCCCCTGCCCTGAGCATGCGAGCCAGATAGTGTAGGGCCGCATCCGGATCTGAGCCCCGCATGGACTTAATAAAAGCCGAGGCCACATCATAATGGTCGTCGCCCTGTTTGTCGTAGCGCACAGCAGCCACATCCATAACAGCAGCAACCACTTTGAGGGTAATAACGGGCTTGCGAGCGCCCTTCTTGCGGGGCTGCTCACCAGTGACCGCACCAGCTGCGGCCTCCAGAATCGTGAGGGCCTTGCGAGCGTCGCCACCCGCTAGTGAAACGATGCGTTCTCGGGCCTCGTCGTCTATCTTTACTTCATCTTTGAGCCCGCGCTCGTCGACCAGCGCCCGATCGATGAGATGTGCAATATCTGAAGCTTCCAAGGACTCAAGTTTGACCACTACCGAGCGCGAAAGCAGGGGTGCAATGACCGAAAAGCTAGGGTTTTCAGTGGTTGCAGCTACTAAGGTTACATCCCGATTCTCTACCGCGGGAAGCAGGGCATCTTGCTGCGACTTAGAAAAACGATGGACTTCGTCCACGAATAAAACGGTCTCTTGGCCAATTGAAACTAGGCGTTCGCGAGCGCCAGCCAGCAACTCACGCAGTTCTTTAACGCCGGAAGTCACTGCCGAAAGCTCTTCAAAGGCGCGGCCGGACTGCTCGGCCACGATGTATGCCAAAGTAGTTTTACCTACCCCGGGAGGACCAAACAAAATAACCGAGCTGGGCGCGGTGAGCTTGGTTTGACTGCCAGAGCCCGAGCGAGCCAAGCGCTCCAAGGGGGTGCCGGGCGCTACGGCCTTGGTCTGCCCCACGAGCTCGCTCAATTCGCGTGGTCGCATCCGTACTGCCAGCGGCAGGGTGTGCTCTTCGGGCACTTGCGCAGCAGCAAAGAGATCGTCTACCATACTCCCCGACCCTCTTTCTTGTGTACTTCTACTCTAGTATGGCCCGGCTCTTAACACACCCCGCTCGCTCACAGCTTGAGCAGCTCTTCAATGGGGCCAACCTGATAGTCGGTAAAGACTACTTGACCCTCTTCTTGGCTGGCGTCGACATCTACCAAACCGGCAATGCCCCAGTCGTGCTCGCCTTCAACATCGTCGAAGACCTGCTGAACCCGCCAAATATGCTCGCGGGTCTCTCGCGAATCGTCGATGCTAAAGAAGTCATTGGATCGGGCCTTCTCGCCAGTATTGATGGCCTCGTGCTCCTCGTAGAAGTCGTCGAGCGCATCTTCCCAGGCTCGCAGGGCGTAACCCCAATCCGCATCGAGGTTCGCCAGCTGTTGGGGCTTGTCGAAAGCCACGAGCTCTACCCTGTGGAACATGGCATTGCGCACCAGCAGTTGGAGAGCCCTGCGGTCGTGCACGACCTGGTCCTTGTCTTGCGGAGGTGCAGCGTCCAAATCAGCAGAAGGAGCCTGCCCAGCTTGGCCAGCAGCCTCCCATTCGTCGACTAGCGAAGAGTCAACTGAACGCACTACGAGCTTGAGCCAGGCGATTACATCGTCGAGCTGGTCGTCGAGCTTGCTGTCTGGCACAGTGCGGCTCAGGGCCCGGTAGGCGTCAGAAAGATAGCGCAGCAGCGTGCCCTCGGAGCGTGAAATACCATAGCGGCCCGTGTAGGAGTTGAAGTCTGAGGCAGTTTCCAGCATGTCTCGCAGTACTGACTTAGGCTTGAGCTCGAAATCGTTGGCCCAAGGCACATCGCGCTTATAACGATCGAAGGCCTCATAGAGCAGCTCTTCTAAGGGCTTGGGGTAGGTAACTTCTTGGAGCTTCTCCATCCGCTCCTCATACTCCATCCCCTCAGCTTTCATCTCTTGGATGGCTTGGTCGCGCGCCTGCCTCTGCTGGGCCTTCAAGACCTGTCGAGGATCCTCTAGGGTGGCTTCCACCATCGAAATGAGATCCATGTCGTAAGTGGGTGAATCTGGGTCTAAGAGCTCCAGGGCAGCCAAAAGGAAGGGCGAGAGAGGCTGGTCCAAGGCGAAGTCTTCGGGCAGGTCCACAGTTGTATCGTAGTCGGGAGTGCCATTAGGGCCTTCGAGTATCTCGATTACGCCAGTATCTTGCAGGGTTTGGAAGATTTCCTCAGCCCGAGCGTGGAGGTCTTCCTTCTCATTAGGCGTCTGCAAAGAGTCATCAATGAGCTGGTCGACCCGGGCGCGGGCATCGCCTCCCTGAGCCACCTCGTTAAGCACCATGGCATGCGTAACCTGCAAGCGGGCCTTCAAGGTTTCCGGCTGAGCCTCCACTAGATGGTCGAAGGTGGTCTGACTCCAAGTCACAAAGCCTTCCGGAGCCTTCTTACGCTTGATTTTCTTGAGCTTCTTGGGGTCGTCGCCCGCCTTAGCAAGAGCTTTGGCATTCTCAATCTCATATTCGGGCGCTTCGGCCACTACCAGACCTTCCGAGTCGAAGCCCATACGCCCAGCCCTGCCAGCAATTTGATGGAATTCGCGGGCCCGCAGCCGGCGCATTTTGAATCCGTCGAACTTGGTGAGCGCCGTCAACAATACCGTGTGAATGGGCACATTGATACCCACGCCTAGGGTGTCAGTGCCGCAAATAACGGGCAGGAGGCCTTGTTGGGCCAGCTGCTCTACCAACCGCCGGTAGCGAGGCAGCATGCCAGCATGGTGAATGCCCACGCCCGTGCGCAAGAGGCGGGAGAGAATCTTACCGAAGCCAGTTGTGAATTTGGTACCTGCGATAGCTTCTTTAATACGCTCGCGGTCTTCCTTGCTGGAGACTCCCGAGCTCGAAAGAGCCTGCGCTGTCTCAAGCGCTGCATCTTGCGAGAAGTGAACAATGTAGACCGGGGTCTGCTGTTTGCCTATTAACTCTTCAATAGTAGAAGCGAGAGGAGTTTCGACATAACGATAAGACAACGGCACCGGGCGAGGTGCATCAGCCACCACATCTACCGGCCGACCTGTGCGCTCTTGGAGGGAATCTGCAATAGCGGAGACATCGCCCAAGGTTGCTGACATCAGTAAGAACTGGGTCTGCGGTAGCGTCAGCAGTGGCACCTGCCAGGCCCAACCGCGGTCAGGGTCTCCGTAAAAGTGGAATTCGTCCATAGCCACGCAGCCCACGTCGGCATGCTCGCCCTCGCGCAAGGCTTGATTAGCCAAAATCTCCGCAGTGCAGCAGATGACGGGCGCATCGGTATTGATATGCGTGTCTCCGGTAATCATACCGACGTTCTCACGCCCCAAATCGTGGACTAAGTCAAAGAACTTCTCGGAGACTAGAGCTTTAATAGGAGCCGTGTAATAGGAACGCCTGCCCGTGCACAAGGCGATAAAATGCATGGCGAGCGCCACTAGCGACTTACCCGAGCCAGTGGGCGTGTTGAGTACTACATGATCTCCCGAAAGCAGCGACATCACCGCTTCCTCTTGATGGGGCCAGGGAGTGATGCCCTTATCTGCTACCCACCCAAAAAAGCGCTCATAGAGCTCGTCACTATCGAGATTGCGCTCCTCACCTATGCTAGGCACCTGAGCTGAAAGCGAAGCGTACTGGCCTGGCTGAGCCTCTTTGGCTGCGAGCTGATGGGCATTGCTCCCGGGGCCGTCAACAGGCAGCCTTGAGTTGGATGAAAGGTCTTGCTGCTGATCGGTATGTGACATACCTCTAGTCTAGCGGCGGGGGCGGGCAGATTACTAGGCGCTTGAAAGAGGCATTTACTGCTCTCATACAGGTAGGGCAGCAGCAGACAAAGCATGCAAATACACATTTTTTGCTTCAATTAGATTTTTCGCAAAAGCGTGTCTATAATAAGTTAAGAAACAAAACTAAATAATTGGATGGCGGCCTTCGACACAGCAGTCCGTCACCGTCCGCACTACCGCCATAGTGCTTACCAAACTTGGTAGGCACCTGACCGAGTCCAGAACGCGGGAGCTCTGAACTCGCAGTACACCACAAAACAGCTGCCGGCCACACGGTCAGCAACTGAGTTAAGTGAAGGGAATCAATGATGAGAAACAAGACATGGATTGCAGGCGTCGCACTTGCCACAGCCACAGTGCTAGCACTCTCGGGGTGCTCAATGGGTGGCAGCTCGTCTTCTAACAAAGAAGCTTCGGGAGATGCCGACGGCAAGGGCAAAACCATTACCGTATGGGCCATGAAGGGTGACTACACCGACGAAACCTTAGCTGCCATTAACAAGGCCTTCAAGGAGAAGACCGGAGCCGACGTTAAAGTTCAGACTCAGCAGTGGGATGGCATCGGCACGAAGATTACTACCGCCTTATCTACCTCCACTCCCCCAGATATCATCGACATGGGCAACACGCAGGTTGCTGGCTATGCAGCTTCGGGCGGTCTGATGGATCTGACCAGCGAAAAGAGCAATCTGAGCGCCGGAAACAAGTGGATTAAGGGATTGGAAGAGCCTGCAACCATCGACGGTAAGCTCTACGGCGTTCCCGCTTTTGCTGCCGCTCGCGCTGTGATTTACAACAAGCAGATTTGGAAAGACGCTGGAGTTACCTCCGAGCCCAAGAACTGGGATGAGTTCACAGCTGCTCTCGATAAGGTACAGGCCAAGAATGCTGAGAATGCCGACTTTGTGCCCTTCTACATGCCCGGCCAATACTGGTATTCAGCCCTCCAGTTCATCTGGGATGCCGGCGGTAATGTAGCTCAAGAAAAAGATGGCAGCTGGAAGGGTACCATGTCGAGCGAAAACTCTATTAAGGGCATGGACCAGTGGAAAGCCTTCCAAAACAAGTACTCTAGTGAAGCTTCCCGCAGCGTCGACACAGAAACTCCTAGTATGGACGACATGCTGGCAGATGGCAAGACCGGCGCTATCCTGAGTAATTCCGCCACTATTGGCACCGTAAAGAAGACTAATCCTGCGCTCACCGACGACAGCCTAGGCACCTTCGCAATGCCCGGCCAGTCCGGCAAGAATCAGGTCTCCATGGTTGCCGGCTCCGATTGGGCTGTAGCTGCCAAGAGCCAGAACCAGAAGCTCGCCATTGAGTGGCTCAAGATTGCTGCCAGCGACGAGATTCAGCAGACCTGGGTCTTTGAGCACGACGGATGGCTGCCCAACTCGGTAGAAGGCTTGGACAAGTCTATGAAGTCCGACAAGTTCCCACAGGTACAGAAGGGCTTCTTCGAAGCTGCTAAGAATTCCAAGACCACTCCGGCCTCCCCCAACTGGGCAGACGTCGAGTCTGACAAGTCCATCAACGACTTCACCAAGACGATTGCTACTGGTAGCGCTTCCACCAAGGATGCAGCACAGAAGTTCGATGCCCACCTAGACGAAGTCTTCGCTAAGAAGAACTAGCCCCTCGTCTTGAGCGAACTTGGCCGGCTGCCTACTGTCTATCTGCAGCCGGCCAGCCCCTCCTCAAGTAAACCGTCGGATCATTGTAAGGGAGTTGACATGACAGATTATTCCGGCACGAGCCCATCGCCGATGCCGTCGCACAGCAGTCTTGGTCGCAGCAAGCAAGAAACCCGAGCGCCCAAGAAGATGAAAAGTTATGGCAAGATGGCTGGCCTCTTACTGACACCCACCGGCATAATCTTGGTGGCGCTCGTAGTAGTGCCCATCATATTCTTGGTCTTCACCTCCTTTACTAACTTCAACCGCAAGTCGCTCATGACTGGCGAGTTTGAGATGAGGGGCTTAAGCCAATACCAGGCAGTGATCTCAGGTCCTACCTTCTGGGCTGCTTTAGTTAGGACCTTCCTCTTTACTGCCGCCCTCGTAGTTGGCTCCATGCTCATCGGCATGGGAGTAGCTCAAATGATGACCAAACTCGGTACGTTTATGCGCTACGTAGTCACCTTCGTATTGATTTTCGCTTGGGCCATGCCTAATGTAGCGTCTTCCTTCGTTTGGGTTTGGCTCTTCCAACCCAAATACGGCGTTATCAACTGGCTTTTAACCAAGCTGCGTATCTTTGGAGACGTATCCAACTTAGCGTGGTCTGATAACACTACTCTTGCCTTCGTAAGTATCTGGCTACTAGTGGTCTGGCAGGCAGTGCCCTATATCGCCATTACCCTCTACGCTGCAACCTCCCAGCTGGACCCTTCCAGTCTTGAGGCCGCCCAGCTGGACGGCGCTGGCCCCATTCGCACCTACTGGCAGATTATTGTGCCGCTGATTTCTCCCAGCATTTTGGTTATCGGAATGCTTTCAGTCATCTGGGACTTCAACGTATTTAACCAGATTTGGCTAGTCTCTGCCGGCGGCCCCAGCGGTTCTACATCAACAATTGGTGTCTTCACCTATAAGAAGGCCTTCATCAACTTTGATATTGCCCAGGGCGCAGCCATCTCTGTTATTACCGTAGCAATTTTGCTCGTTATTACCAGCTTCTATGTACGCAATCTCCTGAAATCAGGTGAGGATCTATGAGCACCACAAACACCAGCCGCACTTCCTCCAACGGCCAAGCAGTTCCCAGCAACAAGCGCTTCAACTGGCATAAGTTCGGCACCGTTATCGTCGCTATAATCTTCTGCCTTATCTGGTTCTTCCCTGTTTATTGGATGGCTATCACTGCCTTCAAACCTCGTAAGGAAGTGATGACCTCCAATCCGGTCTTCATTCCCAAGCACTGGTCTGTAGAGAACTTCCACACCGCAATATTCAACACTACATTCTTTGTGAACTTGAAAAACTCCGCTATTATCACCTTCTGCGCAGTCATTATCTCGATTGTTTTCGCCTTCTTAGCCTGCGCGGCACTCACCCTCTACCGTTTCAAGGGTCGCAGAGTCATCATGGTAATGGTGCTGGCTATGCAAATGATTCCGGGTACGGCCATGCTTATCCCCCAGTTCATAGTCTTCAACCAGTTTGGACTGCTCAACAAGTATATAGGTCTCATTTTGGCCTATATTGCTCTCGTCTTGCCCTTTTCAATTTGGAATATGCGAGGATTCTTCCTATCGATTCCCTCTTCCATCTTTGAATCGGCTCGAGTCGAAGGTGCTAGCGAATGGCAGATATTGCGGCGCATTACCTTCCCACTCGTAGCTCCCGGCGTAGTATCGACCTCCGTATTCGCCTTCATTACCGCTTGGAATGACTACTTGACGGCCTACACCTTCATGAAAGACGAGGCCAAGTACACGCTACCCGTGTGGCTAGCATCCTTCACCACTCCAGCAGGTACCGACTTCGGCGGGCAGATGGCCGCTTCGGTACTCTTCTCACTGCCTGTGGTCATATTCTTCATGATTATCCAGGGCAATATCGCCAAGGGTGCTACTACCGGCTCGGTAAAGTAGGTAAGCTTAGGGCCAAGAGCGAGGAGCAAAGGCACATGAGCAACTCAACTGGCGCTTCAACCAGCATCAGACACAAAACGGTCGGATCGCGCGTATCCCTGCCCTCAGATATTCGCAAGAATAACCGAAGGACCGTGCTACGCGCCCTCTACCCCGACCGCTGGCTCTCTAGGGCAGACATCGCTAAGACGACCGGACTCTCGAAGGTCTCTACCTCCGATGTAGTGGCAGATTTAATCGATGATTCACTCTTGGTAGAAGGAGGGTTCAAGCCCTCTTCCAAGCCCGGTAAGCCAGCTCTGCTGGTCGGCATGCACACGCAAAGTATGTGTGTCATGGGTATTGATCTCTCTGAAGTTGGCACGGTCCAAGGCATCCTTACGGACTTGCAAGGCCGGGTAATCGCCCGTTCCAGCAAGGCGTTAGCGCCCGCACAGCAGCTTCCCTTAGAGCCTATTGTCGACTTGTGTAATGAGCTCACTAGCCAAGCACCCGCACCAATTTTAGGTCTGGGAGTCGCCACGCCCGGCACCGTGAACGAAAACGGCACCGTATTGGCTGCTCCTAACTTGGGATGGACTGATCTCAACCTCGCCGCAGAACTCACATCCAGGCTGGGCGTACAGACCTACGTGACCAATGATGCTGATAGCGCAGCCTTCGGTGAGCGATGCTTCGCTCAAGGCCCGGCCAACATGATTGTGGTGCAAATAGCCCGAGGCGTAGGTGCTGGTGTGCTGATTGACAACCACATTGTGCGAGGTTCGCATTATGTGGCCGGCGAAATTGGACATGTGGTTGTCGACGAGAATGGCATTCCATGCGCCTGCGGCAAGCGCGGATGCTTGGAAACGTTGACCTCAGTACCCTTCCTCGAAAGCCGGATAGTTGAAGACCCCGGCAACCGTGAAGACATACTGGCCGGAGCCGGAGAGGCTCTAGGTGCTGCACTTTCGATGCCGGTAGCGCTCATTAATATCACCGACATAGTCATATCTGGCCCCACTTCCATCGTTGACACCACCATGCTTAATGCGGTAGAGAATACTATTAACGACCGGGTCCATTCACGCTTCATCCGCTCGGTACACGTGCACCCTACCGTCTTAGGCACCGATGCAGCGGCTTTAGGCAGCGTGGCTTGCGTATTGCGCCACCAGCTCGGTGTCCTATGACCAATAGCTCGTCCGAAACCCCATGACAACTATCTCAGCTTCAACAAAGGAGTCACCGTGTCTCAAACAGTACACACCTCGCCAAGTTCCACTGCTAGCTCAACCCAACTAGCGCTCATCCCCCAGCCCAGCAAACTCAGCATTACTGGTTCTCCTATACTCATGCCTTGCCAGGGGCGCATCTCATATCAAGGACCCCAAGAGAATTCCTTCTCATCAACTGGCAATTTTCTAGCCCAAGAGCTGGCGAGCGACATTGAAGAAAGCACAGGCTTTAGCTGGCAGTGTGCCCAAGGCTCAGCGTGGAAGGCTTGGATAAGCCTACAGATAGATTCCTCCCTGGCAGCCCAAGAGTACCGAATAGTCATCGATGAACGCCAGCCATCACCAGTAAACTTAATCGGTGGAGACATGGAAGGATTGCGATACGCAGTTCAGACCTTACGCCAAATCTTCAAGCAGAGCGCTCCCCTACTACCCCAATTGCGTATTGAAGATAAGCCCGTCTTTGCCGTGCGCTCATACAGCCTTGATGTAACTCGCGGGAGAGTACCAACGATGGCTTGGCTCAAGGCTTGGGCAAACAAGCTTGCCTATTACAAGTACAACCAGCTGCAACTCTATATCGAGCACACCTTCGCTTTCGACGGAATGAGCGAATCTTGGCGAGGCACCTCTCCGCTACAGCCTCAAGACATTATCGAATTTGACACTTACTGTGCCCAGCTGGGCATCGAACTAGTACCGTCGCTCTCCACCTTCGGACACCACTACATGACCTTGCGCACTCAAACGTATCGCCGCTTGGGAGAGTTCCCCCAAGATGCAGAACGCCCTTACTCTTTCATTGAGCGCCAAGAGCATCACACGCTCAATGTTGCAGATCAAGACGCTTTTGCTTTCTCGTGCGCCATTATTGACGCTTACGCACCGCTCTTCCGGACTAAAAAATTCAACATCGGCGGCGATGAAACCTTCGACCTAGGAAAAGGGCAGTCTAAGGTGCTCGCTGAACAGGTTGGCGTTGAAAAACTGTATGCCGACTACGTAGTCAAACTCTGCCAGCATGTGGAAGAGCAGGGACGCGAGCCCATGTTCTGGGGAGATATTGCCGTCTCCACGCCCAAAGTGCTCGACCGACTGCCCAAGGACAATCCCCTGCTCAACTGGCTCTATAGCCCAGAAGTTGACGACGAAAAAGTTAAGATGGTTGCCGACATGGGGCTACCTCAATACGTATGCTCAGCAGTGCAAGCATGGAACGGATTACTGCCCAAGGTCCACGACGCTTGGTCAAACATCTACCGTCTCAACCAATACGGATTGCAGTACGGAGCGGTTGGAGCCATGATTACCGACTGGGGCGACTACGGGCATATAAACGACCCGGTCATGAGTATCCCTGGTATGGTCTATGGCGCTCAATACTCGTGGAATCCGCAGGGCCCCGGTTTTGATCAGATGAACCGGCTCATGGATGAACTCGAATATGGCGACAGGCAGGGCAAGTATGTAGAAGCTTTGGTAGAGGCCAGCGAAGCCGTGGCTTTCAGCTGGGGCGACATGGTGACCTACATGGAGCTTGACGATGGTCAGGGCAGCGTTAACACCGACGTAAGTAGCTTCCTCGCTAGCATCCACACTAAAGAAGAGTGGAGCCTTGAAGACATCACCAGTTTAAGCCAGGCCAGAACACACTATCTTGAACTCATCCTCGATAAGCTCAAGGACGCGTCGAATCTCAATCAGCGGCTAGATCAAGCCAGCAAACAGCTTGCCTCGGTCGTAGCTGGTAGCTCATTGCCAGCTTCACAGACCGGTCAAGCCCAACTCCTATCTGTTGAAGGCCAACGCTTGTTCAATCTCTTAGGACTGACTTTGGCGAGCAAACTGGGCTTAACCGATACTCAGACGCAGTCTGGCTTGCCCAGCCCAGAGGAGTTAGCCAGCGAGCTCGAAAACTGGTTTGAAGGTTATCGAGCCCGTTGGCGCCGAGTCAGCAAGGAATCCGAATTGCGGCGTATTTCCGCAATAGTTTGGTCTTACGCCGATATGTTACGCAGGTAAGCCACGCTTATTCTTGCTTATCGTCCCGGTTCGTCTTCTCTGAGGAAGAGCCGGGACAACGCTTATGCAGCCCCTTGCGCTCACCCTCTTCCTCATGAGAGCCCAAGTGCGGCTTCAAGAAGTCAGGAATTTCATGGCTCTTGTGGTCGACCTGAGTTTCAGGATGAGTTTCGTCATAGCCCTGCATGTAGCGAGTTTCACGCCAATGACGGATAGAAGCGTTAGAGCCACGATGATGGACGTGATACTGCAGGGGTGCGCCACCAAAGCGGTCGGTATCCACTTCTTTAGCCACTGCAATCTGGTTGACGTTTGAAGGATCCATAATTGCTAGCGGCGGCACCGGTTCCACGTCAACCGGCGGAGCTGGAGCAGCAGTGCGCTGTTGCATCCGCTCAGGCAGCATGCGGGCAAACTTGGAAAGCAACGAGCAGACGATAAAGTAAATCACGGCTGCTACTACGAGCGTTTGCAAGATGTTGAAATACATCGAGCCCAAGCGTCGAGACTCCTGCAAGAGGTCGGTATACATGATGATTGAGCCCAAGGCGGTATCTTTTACCACTACCACCAGCTGAGTCACCGCAGCTGGCAGCATGGCATATACGGCCTGAGGCACCTCAATCTGCATCAAAGACTGGGTCTGAGTCAATCCCAAAGCCACTGATGCCTCGCGCTGACCACCGGGCAAGTTGCCCACACCAGAACGAATCAGCTCAGCAACCACAGAGCCATTATACAAAATCAGAGATAGCACAACAGCCCAGTAAGAAGCTTGACTCACGCCAGCGAAAGCGAACCAACGCCAGAAGAAAATCATCAGCATCAGCACGGGCACCGCTCGGCAAAACTCCACGATAACGCCCGAAATGGTTCTCAGTAATACGCTGGGTAGTAAGCGCCCCAGACCAAAGATAAAACCAAACAAGACCGAACCAATGACAGCCAGCACTGAAGCTTTGATAGTCAGCCACAAGCCAGGCAAGTAGAAGTCCGTCCAGGCTTCAGTCTCTAGAGCCGGCTTCCACAGCTCCCAAGACAGCTGGTTTTCACCGTCTGGCGGATTGTGCAGACGCACCAGTATGAGGACAACAATTAACGCAAAGACTAAGCCTGCGATCCAATTGGCAATCTTAATCTTCTTGCGACCCTTGGGGCCTGGCTGATCGAAGAGGAGAGAACTCTCATTTGCTGTAGCCATTAGGGTTCACCTCCTGACAGCGAGCTTGTTGGATAGGAATGTGGTCAAAGCGCCAATCGGCAAGACAATAATCACATATCCCATAGCGAAAATAAGGAAAATCGCGACGATAGCATTGGCATGATATTCAATCATCTCGCTCATCAGCGAAGAGCTTTCTGTCGCGACGGAAGCAGCGGCTGCCACAGTGGAGTTTTTCAACAAGGCGATAAAAGTGTTGCCCAAAGGTGCTACTGAGCCTCGGAAAGCCTGCGGCAAAATAATTTGGGTCGCAGACTGGGTAAAGCTCAACCCTAAGGCACGAGCGGCCTCAGCCTGGCCCAGAGGCACAGTATTGATGCCTGAGCGCAAGGACTCGCACACGAAGGCAGCCGTGTAGAGAGACAAGCCCACTACAGCCAGCCAGAAGAAGTTGACATCGAAGCGGTCAGAAAAACTCAGCTTCAGCTGGGCGAAGGCTCCCAAAACCATGAAAACCATGATGATAGTCAGCGGCATATTTTGGAAGAAAGACACGAAGCCCGCAGATACCGTCCTCATAGAAGAAATCGGTGAGATACGCATGATAACCAAGATGATGCCCAACACGAGCGAGAAGAGAGCAGCCCACAAGGTCAACTCGATGTTGACTAGGAAGGCACCGGGGATATTGTATTGGCTAAATAATTGCGCAATAGTATTCATCGTTTACTCTCCTTCCTCTGGTTTGGGCGGGTTGTATTTCATATCTGGCTTGAAGTGAGCGCCCTTAGTGTTTTCTTGCAGGGCCCGCTTCCAGGAGCCGTCGGCAATCATCTCTTTGATGGCAGAATTGACCTTGCGAGCCAAGGCTGTGTCTCCCTTTTTGATACCAACTCCGTAATACTCTTGTGTAAAGGGCTTACCCACCACGCTCAACCTGCCCCGGGCGGAGGAAGCCAAGCCAGCCAGAATGATGTCGTCGGTAGTAACCGCATCGACAATTCCCGAGAACAGAGCCGTAGCGCACTCAGCATAGCCGGGCTGCTCCATTAGCTGCACTTCGGAGGCGAAACGCTGCTTCACCGTAACTGCCGAAGTGGAACCAGTCACCGAGCACAAACGTTTGCCATTTAAGTCTTGGGGCCCTTGAATGCTGGTATCTCCAGCGCGCACCATCAAATCTTGCCCAGCCACAAAATAGGGACCAGCAAAAGTAATGACTTTCTGACGCTCTGGTGTGATGGAATAGGTCGCCAAAATTATATCGACATCGCCATTTTGCAGCATGGCCTCACGCTGCTTAGAGGGGGCTTCCTTCCAGATAATCTGATCCTCAGAATAGCCCAACTGCTTAGCGATGTATTTGGCTACATCAACGTCGAATCCCACATAGGTGCCGGACTTTTTGAAGCCTAAGCCTGGTTGATCAAACTTGATGCCAATGCGTATTTTGCCATCTTCTTTGTCAGAACCACAGGCCGACAGTGAGAAGACGCAGGCAACAGCGCACAGGGCAGCAAGCAGGGCCCGCCAGAACCGTTTGGTACTGGCATTCCCTCCTGTAAACAGCCTCGAACTACCGTTCATAACGTATCTTTCCAATCATCTCTCGACGTTCGTATCAGTGAGTCAAAATCTTTGATAGGAACTCTTGAGCACGCTCGCTCTTAGGGTGGTCGAAGAACTCGTCTGGCTTGCCCTCTTCGAGGATGCGACCGTCGGCCATGAAGACGATTCTGTCGGCGGCCTTGCGGGCAAAGCCCATCTCGTGGGTCACACAAATCATGGTCATACCCTCCTTAGCTAGCTCAACCATCACGTCCAAGACCTCGTTGACCATTTCGGGATCCAGTGCTGAAGTTGGCTCGTCGAAGAGCATAATCTTCGGCTTCATAGCTAGAGCGCGGGCAATGGCTACACGCTGCTGCTGACCGCCGGAAAGCTGAGAAGGCATCTTGGAAGCCTGAGATTCCACGCCGACACGAGCCAAGAGGTCCATAGCCAAGTCTTCTGCATCTTTCTTGTCCATGTGGCGCACCTTCATAGGGGCTAGAGTCACATTATCCAAGATGGTCTTGTTAGCGAACAGATTAAAGGACTGGAAAACCATGCCCACTTCTGCCCGTAAACTAGCCAAGTCCTTACCTTCTTCGGGCAAAAGCTGGCCGTCGATGCGGATAACGCCAGAATCGATAGACTCTAAGCGGTTAATCGTGCGGCACATGGTGGATTTACCAGAGCCCGAAGGCCCCACCACCACTAGCACCTCGCCCTGGCAGACGCGAAGGTTGATGTCTTTCAAAACGTGCAGCCTACCGTAATGCTTTTCTACGTGGGACAGTTCCACCAAAGGCCTGTCGCTGATCGGAGGCTTTTCGAGCCCCGATGCAGCCGACGTATCTATTCCTGTCTGTAGGTTCATTTCGCTCATACTAAAGCATTGTAGTCATAAACCTTTACTGATGGACACCACCGGGTTACTAGGAGGTTAACAAAAGAGGGGGCAGGCTAAGCCCACCCCCTCTCGTATTGAGGATTTACTCCTCTTCCTCTGGGTTATAGTCGACGCCAGTTTCTGCGCGCTGCTCGTCTGGAATTGGAGCCGGAGCGCCAGTCATCGGATCTTGGCCGCCTCCAGACTTGGGGAAGGCAATAACATCGCGAATAGAGCTGGCCCCAGTAAGAATCTGAGCCACACGATCCCAGCCGAAAGCAATACCAGCGTGAGGAGGTGCTCCAAACTTGAAGGCCTCAAGCAGGAAGCCGAACTTCTCCTGCGCCTCGTCTGGGTCGATACCTAGCACGTTTAACACGCGGTCTTGAATATCGTCGCGATGGATACGAACAGAACCACCGCCGATTTCCGAACCGTTGCACACGATGTCGTAAGAATCACTCATGGCATGCTCTGGATCCTGATCGAACTTGTCAATCCAATCAGCAGAAGGCATGGTGAAGGGGTGGTGCATGGAAGTCCACTTGGAGTGGCCCACTGCCACATCGTCATCGTCTGGGTCGTCGGTAGCCTTGAAGAGCGGGAAGTCCACCACCCAAGTCATAGCGAACTCGTCGGGCTTAAGTAGGCCTTGGCGACGGGCAATTTCTACACGCACCGCACCCAACAAAAGCTGAGAGGACTCGCGGCCACCTGCTGCAAAGAAGACAGCATCTCCGTCTTCAGCCCCAACTGCCTGCTGGAGGCCTTGACGCTCAGCATCGGAAAGGTTCTTCGCCACGGGACCCTTGAGTTCACCGTTGCCAGAGAACTGCACATAAGCCAAGCCCTTAGCGCCGCGCTGACGGGCCCATTCCTGCCAACCATCGAACTGGCGGCGAGGCAGGTCAGCCCCGCCTTTAAAGACCACAGCGCCCACATAAGGTGCCTGGAAGACTCGGAAGGGAGTGTCCTTAAAGTAGTCGGTCATCTCCACAATCTGATTGCCGAAACGCAGGTCTGGCTTATCTGAGCCGTACTTATCCATGGCATCGTGCCAAGAAATACGATTAATGGGTAGTTGAATATCATAGCCAGCAGCCTTCCAAATGGAAGCGATAACCTTCTCGGCCATAGCCATCACATCGTCTTGGGAGGCAAAGCTCATCTCAATATCGAGCTGAGTGAACTCAGGCTGACGGTCTGCACGGAAGTCTTCATCGCGGTAGCAGCGAGCAATCTGATAGTAGCGCTCAAAGCCCGAGACCATGAGCAGCTGCTTCAAAAGCTGAGGAGACTGAGGCAATGCATACCAAGAGCCAGGCACCAAACGTGCAGGCACAAGGAAGTCGCGGGCACCCTCGGGAGTCGACTTAATCAGCGTCGGTGTTTCAATCTCGCAGAAGTCCATCGAGTCAAGGGCCTGGCGGGCAGCCGCATTCATCTTGGCGCGCAGGCGAATGTTGGACTGCATGGAGGGTCGGCGGAGGTCGAGATAGCGATACTTTAAGCGAATATCTTCGCCGGGCAGTTTGTTCTCAGACTCATTTTCCAGAGCTGTAGACACTTGGAAGGGCAGGGCATCTGACTTGGCCAGAACTTCGATACTCTTTGCCACAATCTCGATGTGACCAGTAGCCAAGTGCTCGTTATCGTTGCCTTCAGGGCGAGCGCGAACCTCACCGGTAATCTCAACCACATACTCCGAGCGCAGAGGCCTAGCCAGCTCCTCGTCGTACACCACTACCTGCACAAGGCCTGTGCGGTCGCGCAAGTCGATAAAGGCAACACCACCGTGGTCACGACGGCGGTCTACCCAACCAGCAACGGTAACTTCCTGACCAATTTCGGACTCTGTCACCTGGGTGGCATAGTGCGTTCTGTAAGCCGAATGGCTCATACTCGTCTCTTCCTCCATCTTGGCTGGTGCCTGACCCTCGTTCAGGCCTTGCTCTCCACCTGCTGCTGGGCATACAGGCTATCCGGCGTCCAAGACACGGGATCAGCCGCTTCTTGCTCACCAGTAACAATATTCTTCACTTGGTTACTCTGGTCGGCTTCGCTGCTTGCATCAGCTTGGGCCGGGAACCAGACGTAAGGAATGCCCAAGTGGTCAGCATATTTAATCTGCTTACCGATCTTGGCTGCGGTTGGGGCCACATCGGCAGCGATACCACGCTTTCGCAAAGCATCGGCAAGGTGATTACTCGTCGTGCGCTCGTCCTCATTCCAGACTGCCACTAAAACGCTAGCCGGCGAAACTCGGGAAGCTTGAGCTCCCACCTGGTTGAGCAGGTAAGACAAAAGTCGAGACAGACCAATTGACAGGCCCACACCCGGGTAAGTTTTCGAGCCTTGAGAAGCCAAATTGTCGTAGCGCCCACCCGAGCAAATCGAACCCAAGGACTGAGCTCCATCTAAGAAAGTCTCGTAGACTGAGCCGGTGTAATAATCCAAGCCGCGGGCAATCTTCAAATCAGCAATCACAGCACCCGGGCGAATCTTATCGGCTTCGTCCACAATCATTGCCAGCGTATTGAGACCTTCAATAGCCAGCTGATAAGCGTCACTGTCTTGGTCAATGCCGTGGGAGGCACACAGCTGGTCAAAACCTGCCTTGAGTTCGCTGCCAGAATCGGCGGTGAGCTCAGCCAATTCCAAGCATGCCTTGGCCTGAGCCGGGCTAGCACCACAATCTTTGACCAGAAGCTCTGCTACTTCGTCGGCACCAATTTTGTCGAGCTTATCAATCTCTCGCAAAACGCCTTCGATGTCGCTTAAGCCAAGCCCGCGGTAAAAACCTTCGGAGAGTTTACGATTGTTAGCGTGGACCGTGGCCTTGGGCAGACCGTAAGCGCGCATCTCTTCAAGAGCTGAAACCATTACTAAAGGCACTTCAACCTCATAGTGGTCGGGCAGTTCACCGTTACCGATTACATCGATGTCGGCCTGCACAAACTCACGGAAGCGACCTTCTTGCGGGCGCTCGCCACGCCAAACCTTTTGAATCTGCCAACGCTTGAAGGGGAAGGTCAGATGGCCAGAGTTCTCGACTACGTAGCGAGAAAGCGGCACCGTCAAGTCAAAGTGGAGGCCCAATCGGTCATCAACTGGCTTGCCATCTTCGTGACCAACTTCTTGCAAACGGCTGAGCAAATAAATTTCTTTACTGGTCTCACCTTTTTTGAGCAGGGAGGCCCCTGGCTCAACTGCTCGGGTCTCAATTCCTATGAAACCATTGAGTTCAAAGACATGCCGAAGCGTGTCTATAAGGGTCTGCTCAACCACCCGTTGTGATGGGAGCCACTCGGGAAATCCTGATACTGATGCACCTTTAGCCATAATTACCTATAATAGAAGATGTTAGGGAGAAGTGGAGCACGTGTGCGGCACTTTCCCCTGCCTCTACCTCACGAGCTAAAGGAGCTGGCCATGGCCGACGAGACTGCCACCACATCCGAGAATACCCCTGTACCCAACGAACAGTCTGCTGCGCCACAAGCACAGCCGGCAGCAGCGCCTAAACCAGGCACCCCCTCCCCTGCCGCCTTGGCCAACAAGACTGCTCATATCCCAGCGGCTCCCGCAGCCTCGACCTATAGTGCTACCGATCTAAAAGCTGCTGAAAGTTTCGGGCGCGTCGACGAACAAGGTTCGGTTTATGTGCGCGACGGTGAGCAGGAGCGCGAAGTAGGTCAATTCCCTGATGCTGCCAATACTGGTGAAGCTCTTAATTTGTATGCCCGCCGCTATCTCGACTTGAAAGAAAAACTCAACCTCTTCGCCACTAGGCTGAAGGCAGCAAACATCAAGGCTCGCGAAATTGATGAATCATTACAAAGCCTCGGAGAAGAAACCAAAGAACCCGCAGTCGTTGGAGACATTTCCGCTCTGCGCGCCCAGTTGGAAGAGCTGAAGAGTGAAGGCGAAGCCAAGAAGGCCCAGCTGAGCGAAGAGCGCAAGGCTGCTATGGCAAAGGCTATCGAAGAGCGCACTGCGATTGTGAACGAAGCCGAATCCATTGTGGCTAGCCTGGGAGACCAAACCAACTGGAGGCAGACTGCTGACAAGTTCCGCGCCCTCTTCGAGCAGTGGCAGGAGCACCAGCGCACCAACATTCGTATCGATAAGAAGCACGCCGACGAACTCTGGAAGCGCTTCTCGACGGCTCGTTCAAGCTTCAACCAGTCCCGCCGCAAGTGGGCTCAGGAGCGCGATGAGACTCGCTCACAGGCCAAGCAGATTAAGCAAGATATTATCAGCCGCGCCAACGAGTTGAAAGACTCAACTGACTGGGCCGACACCTCTCATGAGTTCAACCAGCTCATGGACCGCTGGAAGGCTGCTGGTCGCGCCGGGCACAACGAAGACGAGAGCCTGTGGGGTCAGTTCCGCCAGGCTGCTGATGCCTTCTTCAACGCCCGCCAAGCCGACCGCGATAAGACCTCTTCCGACGAGCAGGAAAATCTCAAGCTCAAGGAAGCCTTGGTCGTTAAGGCTGAAGCTCTGATACCGGTCAACGACGAAGCCGCTGCCAAGCAGGCCCGCCAAGCTCTTGCGAAGATTCAAGAAGAGTGGGATCAGATCGGCTACGTGCCACGTACTGAGATGCGCCGCATTGAAGGCCGTCTCGATGCAGTAGACCGCCAAATCAAGGCAGTTGAAGATGCTGCTTGGAAGAAGTCTGACCCCGAAGCCGATGCTCGCAAGTCCAGCTTTGAAACCCAGCTTGAATCTCAGCTAACTGAACTCAACGAGCAGATTGCCCAGGAGTCTGATCCAGATAAGAAGCGTACTTTGGAAGCCGAGAAGGCCACCAAGGAACAGTGGCTTAAGGCTATTCAGTAGCACGTGCGCAGGCAGATTACTTCTGCCGAGCTTAATAAGATAAGGGGCTTGCCTAGCGAGAACTAGGCAAGCCCCTTATTCGTACGATATGCGAGCGGCAACTGCGCTTACCTGTACCGCATTGAATCACACCTTGCGCATACGCGATGAAGCAGAATCCTTGGCTCCAGTGATGCGGTAAGCATCGAACACGCCATCAATCTTACGCACGGCCGAAAGCAAGGTATTCAAATGCTGAGGGTCTGCCATCTCAAAGACGAACTGGTTGACCGCCACCCGGTCACGACCGGTGCTCTGAGCGCCGGAGAGAATATTCACACCGTGATCTGCCAGTACTTGGGTAATGTCCGAAAGCAGGTGTGCCCTATCGAGCGCTTCCACCTGAATCTTGACCATGAAAGTGCCTTGGTTGCTGGACCACTGCACATCGACGATGCGCTCAGGATGATGCTTTTGCAAGTCTAACAAGTTCTGGCAATCGGATCGATGCACGGAAACGCCTTGGTTACGGGTAATGAACCCTACAATCTGGTCTCCCGGAACTGGCGTGCAGCAGCGGGCCAGCTTGACCCAGACATCGTCGACACCCTTAACAGAGATACCTTGGGAAGATGAGACCGAGTGGGTATGGCTGACCTGACTTAAGGGCAAGGCTTCCTGCTCAACTTCGTCTTCTACTGCTGAGCGCCCTACATCGTGCACCAAGCGAGAAATAACATTTTGAGTAGAGATCTGTCCGTCACCAATAGCAGCGTATACCGATTCAACGTTGGGATAGTTAAGTTCTTCTGCCACACCCACCATAGACTCAGGTGTCATGAGTGTTGAGACCGGCAAATTACGCTTGCGCATGGCACGGGTCAGCTCATCGCGGCCTTCCTCGATGGTCTCCGAACGCCGTTCTTTACTGAACCACTGACGGATCTTATTGCGAGCCCGAGGAGATTTTACAAAACTTAACCAGTCTCGCGAAGGACCATCTGTATCGGACTTTGACGTTAAGACTTCTACAGTGTCGCCGTTCTCCAACTTAGTGTCTAAGGGTACTAGCCGGCCGTTGACACGTGCCCCCATCGTACGATGACCCACTTCCGTGTGAACCGCATAAGCGAAATCAACAGGGGTTGCCTCGGCAGGCAAGGATACGATTTTGCCTTTGGGCGTAAAGACATAGACTTCAGCAGCTCCCAAATCATCTTTGAGAGAACCTAAAAACTCATTGGAATCAGGGGTTTCACTGGTCCAATCGGCCAGCTGTTGAATCCACTTTAAATTGTCGGCTTCAGAAAGCTCGGACTGCTCAGTCTGCTCGCGGTGTACATCGCTCTTATCTGGAGAAGACAAATCACGGCCTGCCTGGCCATTTTCTTTGTATTTCCAGTGGGCCGCGATGCCAAATTCTGCCCTGCGGTGCATTTCCCAAGTACGAATTTGAATCTCGACTGGTTTGCCGCCGGGGCCCACGACCGTCGTATGCAAGGACTGGTACATGTTCAATTTAGGCATAGCAATGTAATCTTTGAAACGCCCGGGAACGGGGCTCCAACGGGCATGAACCGCACCTAAAGCCGCGTAACAATCCCTGATGGAGTCGACGATAATGCGTACGCCCATCAGATCGTAAATACTCTCAAAATCGTGCCCGCGCACAATCATCTTTTGGTAGATGGAGAAGTAATCCTTAGGTCTGCCAGTTACCGCAGCCTTCACTCCCTGCAAATCCAAATCGAGATGAATGTCGTCTAAAATCTGCTTCAAATAGACATCGCGCTGACCTGCACGCCTAGAGACCAGAACCACGATTTCGTTGTAAATCTTAGGATAGAGCGTCTTAAAGCTAAGCTCTTCCAGCTCTGTCTTGATGGCATTCATACCCAACCGATTAGCCAGGGGGGCATATACATCGAGCGTTTCACGGGCCTTACGCTGAGCCGAGGAGGGCTTAACGTAGCGCCAAGTACGAGCGTTATGAACGCGATCGGCCAGCTTCACTACCAGCACCCGCACATCTCGGCTCATAGCCACCACCATCTTGCGGATAGTCTCAGCTTGGGCCAAATCACCATAGTCCATCTTTGAAATCTTGGTGACACCATCTACAAGCCCGGCAACCGTGTCGCCAAATTCTTCTCTACACTCTTCGAGGGTGTAATCCGTATCTTCGACCGTGTCATGGAGCAGTCCTGCTGAGACGACCGTTGGTCCCATACCCAAATCAGCCAAAATCTGGGCCACTGCGAGCGGGTGAATAATATAAGGCTCGCCAGATTTACGCCGTTGACTCGCATGTTGCAAAACAGCTCGTTCGTAGGCCAGAGGCAACATGGACAAATCGGCATGAGGATGGTGGGCCCGACACACTTGTGCGATGGGCTGCAAAGGATTAAGGGGGTCGTCGGAGATTTCACAACCTAAGGCACGCGAAGAGAAGCCTGTTGGCCCGTCTTTGTTGACATCGTTGTCGCAGACTCTGCCTTCCATAGCGACCATGTCACTCCTCTCGACCCGGTAATGCAACTATCCTACACGAGCTGGGCGCAACTGCTGACCAGTTGCGCCCAGATAAGCTGTGCTCTATTTACAAACCAGTGGAGCCAAACCCCCGAGAGCTACGCTGAGAATCTGGCAACCGTGTCGCCGCAACAAAGCGCGCCTGCGCATAGCGCTGAATCACCAGTTGAGCTATTCGATCCCCTGCCTCAAATCTCACACTGTGCTCTGAATCCAAATTTATGAGAGGTACCTGAATCTCACCACGATAGCCTGCGTCTACCGTACCGGGCGCATTGAGGACTGTGACGCCCTGTTTAACAGCCAAACCCGAGCGAGGGTGTACCAGTGCCACATACCCTGCTGGTAGAGCCACAGCGATGCCGGTAGGCACCAAAGCGCGCTCAAATGGGGCTAGGGTGAAGGAGACTCGGGTGCGCAAATCAGCACCCGCATCCCCTTCCAAGGCATAACGCAAATACGGCTGCTCAAGTTCCTGCTTATCGATACCGCTTTCGTCATCGCCATGAATGGCTTTGACTAGCACTTCGATAGTTTCCGGCTCGTTGTATGCCTCGTCGTAAGCCATCAGGCAGCGCACTCCTTGCATACGGGCTGTCCATCTTCGCTCATGTATGCCAGCTGAGAACGATGCTTAACCAAGAAGCAGACGGAGCAAATAAACTCGTCTCCCTGCATTGGAATAACCGTGATTGAAGCATCCTCATTGCTTAAATCTGCGCCGGGCAGCTCGTAATCTTCGGCAATGGCGTTCTCGTCATCGTCGATGTCAGTGGGAGCTTCCTGACTTTTTTTACCTAATTCTTCGATGGAGGCCTCATCCTCGTCCTTATCACGCGGGGAATCATAGTCTTGTGCCATCGTACGTCCTTTCACTCTCGTGTCTACACTGTCCGCGGCCCCTAGTGCCGCTCATAGGATACACGAATCTACTGCGGATAGAATACACGATTTATAATGCTCGTAAAATACCACGTATAGGGCACAATAAGAAGTAAAGGTCTGTATCCGAGGAAGAGAAGGTGCTGGGATGCCTCTAGAAGAGATTGCAAAAGCCCGCTTCGATCACGTCAGTGATCAGGGCGATTTAGTGTTTGCCTGTGGCCTTACACTCTTCGCCGTGAGCCTCGATAATACGCTAGATCACGCCATTCTTGAGGCTCGGCAGATACTTGAAGAAGAGCATGGAACACCCATTCCTCAGGCAAGTTCGGCACTGCCAATTTCTGCTATTCAAGCTGCTGTTCGTGCCGGCGAATCGACTGAACAGGTGGCGAAAGAATTCGCTGTGAACGAAGCCATCGTTCGGCGTTTCGCCACTCCTATTGAAACTGAAAAAAAGTATGCCATTGAGCAATTTCTTTCGATGTCTGCTCCCAAACGAGGCTCGGGTTACTCCAATGAAGAGGCCATAAACCGGGCTTTAGAGGCAGTAGATGTAAGTATGAGCGCCATCACGTGGAGCGCGACACGCCGAAACCACAGTCCGTGGAAAATTCGTGCTTCTTTCCAGGCCTCAGGACACGCCGTGCAGGCTGACTGGACTTGGAACATGAAAGAAAACACTATCACTTGTTTAAACACGCCAGCTAGAGAGTTGCTCGAAGGCTCTATCAGTTTCATTACTTCGGTAGAAGAACCCCAAGAAGTGGCTGTCCAAGAATCCTCTGCCCAGTATGACGAACTGAGTTCAGAGGAGCAATTGGTCGAGCATGACTTCGTGGAAGAGCAAGCAAGCGAGATTAGCAACGAGCACCCTACCACCACGGCTCCAACTGTAGAAATCTCCACACTGCCAGCCGCGCCGAGTGTGGAAATACAGGGAACAAACGACCAAGTTCCCGGCTTAACCCCAGCAGCAGTGCATCAAGATTTAGATGCACCAGCAATTGCTCCAGTTGTGGTCGAACCTCAACCACAAGATGGTCAGACCAGCAGCTCAAAGCAAGATGCCGAAGACTATCCGGTACCTCCACCTTCGCTTGTCCAAACACCAGTCGAAGCAGCTGAACCTGACAACGCCTCACAAACGAGCGAACCTACCCAAGCCCAAGATACGCCCGAACACGAAGAGCCGGAAGCTGACTCTCACGCGCCTAATCCACTCACAGCTTGGATGTATGGGAGCAAACGTTCAAAGTCTCAAACTAACAAAACCCCTGGTAAAACGGCTCAGCCTGAAAGCAAACCGACCCGGACATCAACAAGTAGCCCCAAAACTTCCCCTGCGCAACAGCCAAAGGTGAATAGCCCTGCTCCAGCCACAGAACCGAGCAAGGTGCCATCTACCCCGCTGAAGCAGGCTAGGCAGGCCGCAAGTACATCAAGTGCGACGGTCCCAGCAGACCAACAGCCTCAGCAGCAAGCGCGATCGAACGAACCTAGCACACCGGCAGACGAACCATCTATAGACAATAAAGACACCAAACAGCCCAAGGAACAAGGCGGGCCCCATAAACGTGCGGGCCGATCAGCCGTTCCATCATGGGACGAAATTCTCTTCGGCGAATAAGCAGGTGCGATGGAGGGGCTGGCAGGTTGACTGCCAGCCCCTCTTTCATGCTACATCCACCAAGCAGGGGATATCGGTTTCCAAGTATGTTTGAGACCCGTGCACTCCCGGCAGACGGGTTGCAAGGTCTGCCTGGGTACGCGAATCAACCACGGTCGCTCCTCCCAGCGAACTAATCATGACATCACCAAACACGTTGCGCAACCGAGGGTCAACGGGCCCGAACAGGCCTTCTTGTATCGCCTGCTCACGGGTTCGAATTACGGCGCTCTCCCCCAAAGCCTCTTGCCAACGCTGGGCCACTTGATTCGGGTCTGCACCTTCTTGCAAGTACAACATTACCTGACGCGGTTCACCTCCCACCAAACTAATACCCTCTTGTAGATGTGGGTGGTCAGCTAAGTCAAACCGAGACTTCGGATTAGCGCTTACCATGCCGTGATCGGCAACAATAACAATCAAGGTTCCCTTCGGCGATTCTCGCTTGAGCGACGCTAGCTGAGCATCAGCCTGTTCCAGGGCAGCGACCCACTCTTCGCTCTCCCAGCCGAGGGCGTGCCCAACCTTGTCGATATCGCGAATGTACAAGTAAGTTAATCCTGGTTCTCGAGCCGCCTTGGCGGCAGCCAATACCCTGGACCTTGAATGCGTATGCGATATGTAATCTGTGCCACGCAGAGCAGCCCTAGTGAGCCCTGAATAGGCAAACTTGGGTAAACCCGAAGACGTGACTCTTACCTCTTGCTCAGCTAAGGATTGAAATACCGTCGGCTGGCGCTGCAAATCCTCTGGCTCCGGAGCATCTCTAAACTGTATGAGCTGGGCTAAAGCCCCGGTCTGTACGTTGCGCTGAGTGTATCCAGCCATACCTGTCAAGCCCGGGCAGCAACCCGTACCGAAGACACCCATAGCTGCCGTGGTTGTGGAAGGCAGGCAGGTAGTGATAGGTCGGTTGTTGGCTTCGTCTGAGAGCAGCGAACGCAAGTATGGTGTATGGCCCAAGCGCAGACGCAAGTTCCAAAAACCTAGTCCGTCGACAACAACCACAATGGCTGAGCGGGCGTCTGGAAAGCCCAAGGCCGCCTGCAATTGCTGCGGTTTTGCATGGACGGCAGTCGATATGGGATGCCCGATGGCACTACTTATGGCAGGCAGCACCGACGAAAGGTGGAAGGCCTGCCCCCGAGATCTGGCACTAGTATCGTCACCGTAGCTGCTATCTGGCGCTAGAGCAGTCAATTCACTCATACTGGGAAAATCATCCATACCCCTATTCAAGCACGACCTAGGTTGCTCCCAGCTCAAAGCCGCACGCAGTAAGCCTTATCACTGGTCTTGGGCCGGGCTGCCGCTATCATAGTCACGAGGCGCGAGAAGGAGAATACATGGCGGGACATCGCAAAAGCAATCCAGGCTACGACATGCGTGAAATCAAGGAACATATTGTCGAAACGCCCTTGGGCGAGGAGATGAGCAAATCCTTCTTAGAATACGCTTATTCTGTCATTTATGCCCGCGCTTTGCCCGATGCTCGTGATGGTCTCAAACCAGTACAGAGGCGCATTATTTACCAAATGGGCCAAATGAACCTCACTCCTGACCGGCCCTATATGAAGTCTGCTCGCGCAGTGGGCGAAGTAATGGGTAAACTCCACCCCCACGGCGATTCTTCTATTTATGAAGCTATGGTGCGCTTAGCCCAGCCGTTCGCCATGCGCCTTCCCCTAGTTGATGGCCACGGCAATTTTGGTTCCTTAGACGACGGCCCGGCAGCTTCGCGATATACCGAGGCCCGTTTGGCTCCCTCCGCCTTGGGTATGAATGCCAACATCGATGAAGACACGGTTGACTTCACTCCTAACTACGACAACAAGCTCAAAGAGCCCACCGTTTTGCCCGCAGCCATCCCGAATTTGCTAGTTAATGGCTCCTCGGGTATCGCCGTTGGTATGGCCACCAATATGATTACCCACAACGTGGGCGAAGTGGTGAACGCAGCCAAGTATGTGATGGCTCACCCCGATGCTTCTCTTGACGATTTAATGACTTACGTACCCGGCCCGGACCTGCCCGGCGGCGGTATTATTGTGGGGCGAGAGGGCATCCGTAAGGCCTATGAATCAGGGCGTGGCGCCTTCGTGACTCGTTCCCTTACCCACATTGAAAACGTCACTGCCCGCAAAAAAGCCATCGTCGTCACCGAACTGCCCTTCATGGTAGGACCTGAACGAGTTTTGGAACGCATTTCCGAGGGAGTGAAAAACCACCGCATCGAGGGCATCTCGGGAGCAATTGACTTAACAGACCGTCACAACGGTACCCGTTTGGTTATCGAGCTCAAGTCTGGATTCGACCCTGCGAAGGTGCTTGCTCAGCTCTTTAAATACACGCCTTTGGAAGATTCCTTCACCATCAACAACGTAGCACTAGTGGGTGGCCGTCCTCACACTATGGGACTTAGGGAGCTCTTAGACGTATGGATTGCTCATCGTCGGCAAGTTATCGAGCGCCGCAGCCGCTTCCGTAAGCGCAAGGCTCAAGAGCGTCTTCACTTGGTTGAGGGCCTCTTGCTGGCCATGCTCGACATCGACGAAGTTATCCAAGTGATTCGCACGTCTGATGATGCTGACAGCGCCAAAACCCGTTTAATGGCAGTCTTTGACCTCGACGACATTCAAGCCAAGTACATCTTGGAATTGCGTTTGCGTCGACTGACCAAGATGAGCCGTATTGAGCTTGAAGGCGAGCGAGATGATTTGAAGCGCCAGCTCGAAGCCCTTGAACTGATTTTAAGCTCGCCTGCCCAGCTTGATAAAGTCGTTGTTGAAGAGATGGAAGAGGCTGCGGCTGCTTACGGAACACCACGACGTACAGTAATTCTTGACGCCGAACCTTCTGGTGACTTGGCTCCGGTAACGGTGCAAAGTGATGGAAGTAGCGAGAGCAAGGCAGCTGCTGCCGTAACGAGTTTGGGACTAGCAGCAGGTGCTTCGGCTGCCAAATCGACTCAGGGAGCAGATGCCTCAAGCTTACAAATGCAAGATGATCCTTGCACGGTCTTAATGAGCGCTTCTGGTTTGATTGCGCGTTCGAGCGAAGGTGCACTCGACATGTGGCTGAGCCGGTCAGCAGCAGACGGACGGGCAGCAGACGACCAAATCGTCTCTATCTTCGCCACCCACACCCTAGCGTCATACGCTCTCATCACTTCAGCTGGACGTTTAGTAACGGCAGCGGTCGCAGATTTGCCTCAGCTGCCCTTGACCACTTCACTCAGTTTGAGCGGTGGCGTGGCAGCCGACGAACTGCTAGGCATGACGCAATCAACAGAACCAGTTGCTGGTGAACGGACGATCGCGGCAGTAGATCTTTCTGATGAAACTCCCCTAGCTCTAGGAACCCGGCGGGGCGTGGTCAAGCGTTGGAATCGACAGTCTCCCACAACTATGGATTCTTGGAATGTCATTGACCTAGAGGCCAATGATCAGGTAGTATTCGCAGCTCCAGCAGCAGACGATAGCAGCTTGGTATTTATCTCCTCTGACTCGAGTCTACTCAATTATGAAGCCAACAAGGTGCGACCTCAGGGGCGCAATTCAGCTGGTATGACTGGCATACGACTGGCAGAGGGCGAGCAGGTGGTGGCCTTCGCGGTTGTACCTCGCAATCAGTTGGCTTGGACCTATACCGAGGGCGAGAACGGGCTGACCAGTCAGTCGGGCGCAGTGGTGCTCACTGTGGCAGGCGATGCTGATGCCCTGCCCGGAACCGAAAACGGTGCTGCCAAAGTCACTCCCCTACAGATGTATCCTGCCAAGGGGCGTGGCACTGGCGGAGTACGCTCTCAGCGGTTCTTAAAGGGGCAGAACAAGCTCATTGCGGCCTGTGTTGGGCCTTGGCCTCTCCATGCTTCAACCGCATCTGGACACCCAGTAGACCTTCCAGAAGTCGACATGCGTCGAGATGCCTCGGGCCAAGATTTAGCAGCATCCATTGCTTTCGTAGCCTAAGTAACCAATACGTCTGCGTCAATAGGCCATAACTCACAGTATGCCCTATTGACGTTGGAACAGTCTGACTAAGCGTTGAGGGCACACTATAAGCTGCAAAATGCCCACCGGCAAAGGAGATACGGTGACTTCGTACCTTTTAATGCCCTGCAGCATTCGAGACTCTTACAAGGCTGATTATAAAACTGCCTAGCACTCACTGAACCACAACTGCAATACAAGAAGAGCCAAGGAAGTTGTATCCTTGGCTCTTCGAGACAGGCAACCCATTGAATTGGGGCAAACACCATCAGGTATCAATCTTTGAACGATCGAAATCGTCTGCATTCTCGACAATAAACTGTTTACGGGGCGGCACGTCGTCACCCATGAGCAGGGGGAAAACGCGCGCTGCTTCTTCGGCATCTTCCATCCGAATTCTGCGCAGCATACGGGTACGTGGATCCATCGTGGTGTCTGCCAGCTGATCGGCATCCATCTCACCCAAACCCTTGTAGCGCTGAATATCTTCGTTGAAGGTGATGCCTTGCTTGCCTAAGTCTGCGAGCTTGCCTTCTAACTCGTCGTCTGAATAGGTGTAGATATACTCGCCTTTGCGCTTGCCCGTTAGGGATATGCGATGAAGCGGAGGCACAGCCGCATAGACATGGCCTTCTTCGATTAAGGGCCGCATGTAGCGGTAGAAGAGGGTGAGCAAGAGGATACGAATATGAGCCCCGTCAACATCTGCATCGGTCATCATAACGACCTTGTTGTAGCGAGACTGGCTAATGTCGAAGTTGGCACCTGAGCCAGCACCCACCACCTGAATGATGGAAGCGCACTCTTTGTTGCCTAAAATCTGAGAAATTGAAGCTTTCTGTACATTCAAAATCTTACCGCGAATGGGCAAGAGCGCTTGGAAGGCCGAGTTACGGGCAGCCTTAGCCGTGCCGAGTGCCGAATCGCCCTCCACGATAAAGAGTTCAGCCACATCATCATTGCCGGGCATGCAATCCGAGAGCTTGGCGGGCATGGAAGCTGACTCTAAGGCATTCTTACGGCGAGTAACTTCCTTGGTTTTGCGGGCTTGCACACGGGCGTGCATCTCCCCCACAATTTTCTCCATGACCCGACCGGCCTGCTCTTTGAAACCGCGCTTGGAACCGGTAATCATCTGCCCAAACTGGTCGTCGGTCATCTTAGTCACGATGGGCTTCACTTGGGCTGTGCCGAGCACATCCTTGGTCTGGCCTTGGAACTGAGGCTCAGCAATACGAACCGTAATCACCGCAACTAAGCCAGCGAGCACATCGTCTCGTTCAATTTTGCTATGGGGGTCCTTCAGGTTGACCTTGAGACGGCGAGCATTGGCTTCAACCACCTTGCGCACTTGTCTGGTCATGGCATTCATAAAGCCATCGACGTGCATGCCGCCACCAGGAGTGGCAACGACGTTGACGAAGGAACGCACGACCGAGTCGTAATCGTTCACCCAGCGCAGGGCAATATCAACACCGCACACTCGCGCCACTTTTTGCGCGTGCAATTCTCCGTCGGGCCCCACCTTCTGGGTTTCTTCCTCGTATGTTTCCTCACCGGAAATATGCCAGATGTCGCTTACCGGCTCACCGCTGGAAAGATAATCCACAAAGTCAACGACTCCGCCGGTATGAAGAAATTCCTCCACCCGCTTATGGCTCTTAGATTGAACATCGGCACTACTCGCGCTCAAAGAAAGGGCCTCAGAAGCAGCTGCTTGGGGGTTGGCCTCAGCCTCACCACCTAGTTCGGCTAGTTCATTGCCTTCAGCTCCGTCTGCAAGTTCGCCCGTCTCAGCAGCCTGCTCAGGAGCGATTAGCGCAGATACGGCATCCAGCTCATTGCCGAAGGTATTCTGCTCTGCTGCTGCCTGATGGTCAACTTCTAAGAACTGGTCTTGGTCGGGGTCACCGGTTTGCTCAATATGCTCGTCGATAACCGTGATTTTTAAACCGGGCACTAAGAAGCTTGTCTGTCGTACTCTGTCAATCAACTGCTCGTAGCTAAACTGAGCAGTTTCGTTAAAAATCTCAGGGTCAGCCCAATAGCGGATACGAGTGCCTGTGTGGCTCTTTGGCGCTGTTCCTACCACCCGCAACTGGGTTGGACGCCCTTTACGGGTGCGTTTAAAGGGCGCTGTAGGCGAAGGCTGCTCTGGATCACTATCTTCATAGGTTCCAGGATGGCCTTGGTGGAACTCCATCCGATAAGTCTTGCCGCCGCGGTCAACTTCCACATCTAAACGTGAACTGAGCGCATTGACAACGGAAGAACCGACACCGTGCAAACCGCCAACGGCGTTATATGAAGCGTTACCAAACTTGGCTCCTGCATGGAGCTTAGTCAGCACCACTTCCACACCAGTCAAGCCAGTCTTGGGTTCAACATCCACAGGAATGCCGCGGCCGTTGTCTTGCACTTCGATGGAATTATCGGCGTGCAAAATCACGGTAATGTCATTGCATGCACCAGCCAGAGCCTCGTCGACCGAGTTGTCGATAATCTCCCACAAGCAGTGCATAAGGCCTTGGCTATCGGTTGTTCCGATATACATGCCCGGGCGCTTACGCACTGCGTCTAAGCCTTCGAGCACAGTAAGCGAATCTGCCCCATAGGACTCGTCTTGCGTTGTCTTTACTGCCTTTGCCATATCCCTCACTGCCGTGTCTACTACAGTCCGCTGTCTTGACTACCAGTTCCTCAAGCTCATTGGTCGAGGAAGTCGCGCAAGGTCTGCGAGCGCGAAGGGTGGCGCAGCTTCGACATAGTCTTCGATTCAATCTGGCGGATACGTTCGCGGGTAACGCCATACACACGACCGATGTCGTCGAGAGTCTTGGGCTGGCCGTCTTCAAGGCCGTAGCGCATCTTGATAACGCCAGCTTCTCGTGGGCTCAGCGTCTCCAATACCTGCTTGAACTGCTCTTGCAGGAGGGAGAATGCCACAGCGTCGGACGGTGCAATAGCGTCGGTATCTTCAATCAAATCGCCGAACTCGGAATCGCCGTCCTCACCCAGAGGGGTGTGCAAAGAGATAGGTTCACGCCCATACTTCTGAACTTCTTGCACCTTCTCAACGGGCATGTCCAATTCGCGAGCCAACTCGTCTGGAGTTGGTTCACGACCCAAGTCTTGGAGCATCTGACGCTGGACGCGAGAGAGCTTATTGATGACTTCGACCATGTGAACGGGCACGCGAATCGTGCGAGCCTGGTCTGCCATTGCGCGTGTGATGGCCTGACGAATCCACCAAGTAGCATAAGTTGAGAACTTATAGCCCTTGATGTAATCAAACTTCTCCACGGCTCGAATCAGACCCAAGTTGCCTTCCTGAATCAAATCAAGGAAGAGCATGCCACGGCCGGTGTAACGCTTAGCGAGAGAAACCACCAGACGCAAGTTCGCTTCCAGCAGGTGGTCCTTAGCTTTTTTGCCGTCATTCGCAGCCCATTTGAGCTCACGGCGACGCTTGAAGGGTAGCGACTCACCATCTTCGTCGAGCAAGTGCTGCGCGTAGAGACCAGCTTCGATGCGCTCAGAAAGATCGACTTCCTGCTCTGCATTCAGCAGGGACACTCGGCCAATCTGCTTAAGGTAATCCTTGACAGGGTCCGCGGTAGCTCCGGCAGTAACTACCCGGCGCTTTGGGTTGCCAGAAGGAGCAACGTTCTCGTCATCGTCTGCGTCAGAGACAACAAACGCACCCTTCACTTCTGGAGGTGTCACCGGTTCGGCAGGAGCGTCATCTTCGTCGTCGTCATCTTCCACAACGTCGTCGATTGGCTCACCGTCTTCGTCTACATCGATAGTTGGCCCGTCTGCCTGGCTCAACTCCTCAATGTCGAAGTCGTCTTCTTCAACCTGCTCTTCTTCGGCAGGAATGACTTGCTCGTCTTCAAGTTCATCTACAGGCTTTGCAGACTTCTTGCTGCTTGCACTGGCTTTTGTAGCACTCTTCGCCTTCGTGCCCTTGCTGGTCTTGGCCTTAGCACTCGCAGCACTTTTACGGCCCCTACCCTGTGACTTCGACTGGGTTTGGCTGGCCGCATCCTGCTCTAGCTGCTCGCTCTTATCAGACTTGGTGTCCTTAGTGGCCAACGTATTCCTCCTGAACCTTCCTGCCCCAGACCGCTTGCGCAAAGGCGCACTTATGGCAAGGGCAAATTGTCAACTACACCAGTGAACCATTCCAACCGGACTATTATTCCCGATTCTGCAAAATTCATTGATTTTGTCGGCTTCTTTTCACCCATGCTGGCTTCACACCATGCTGATATGCAGTGGTAATAATCGAGGCAAGCGTGCATTGCGGGTTCAACTGCAAAGCCTGATACGCATAATCCAAACCCTCCTCACGGTTCAACCACCATGAGATATATCCCATAATCGCGAGCGGTTGCTCATGGTAAGCATCCGGCATGGCAGTAACCATGACATCAAGCAAATCTAAGCCATTGCGACACCTTTCAACATCGGGATGCATAGACGGGTCGGTAAAGGCGCAATCGATGGACTGGCACAAGATCTGTACGTTGCCCTGAGCATACGGCTCGGCGCACAAGCGGAGAAGGTCCTTGTATGACAGCATGGAACGAGGGCAGAGCATAGAAATAATAATGGCATCGCGAATGGGTAAGGTCTCACTCATACCTACAGCAATAGCCATCAGTGGTGAACTATCGGCAGCAATACTCTCCTGGCCGCCGGTAATCTCATGGCACCACAGTTTTATGGGCTCGCGCATCCACTCACGGTCCGCTTCACACACCCCATGCTCACGCCTATTCATCCGATAGGTGTCCAACAGTTTCGCCATCTGAGTGTTTGCGACTTTCAGCTTGCCTGGCTCTGTCTCCTTGTGCTTGAGATTGTCTGATGCTGTCATATCTGGCCCCTTGACTTAGTTATCCTTACGAAGACGTTTATCCTTGTAGTTTGAGCTTGGCATAGAAGCCACTCATAAATCCAGCTGTGAAAGCAATGTGGTCGAATGTGGACGATCCCTTGTGCCAAGCCAAAAAGTGCACCCGTACCTATAAGCTCAACACTATGGATTACACCACCACTCGCCAAGTCGTTGAACAGGCTATGGATAGGCAAATAGCCAACTACTTTGCGCAGTGCACATACCCCACGCAAGGGCTCTTACAAGCCGTTGAGCGCGCAGTTAAGGCTCAGGCTTCACATTCCAGCCAAGGGGGTAAGCGCCTGCGTGCCCTGCTCTTGCTTGCCTGCTACCAAGCCGCGAGTTCGCCCAGCGTGCAAGAGCTTGAAGCAGTCCCCTTTCCCACAGCGCTTATCGACTCGGCTTGCGCCCTTGAAATCTTCCAAACCTCCGCTCTCATACACGACGACATCATCGACGAAGCCCCCTTGCGCCGCAGCCAGCCCTCAGCACACATAGCCTTAGCGAGTAGTTTTCAGGAGCTTACGGGCACCGCCAGCCAGCAAGCAGCAAGAGCCGGTCAGTCCTTAGGGCTCTTACTGGGCAATCTTCTAGCTGCATGCGCTACAGAGGCCATCAGCAAGGCCGCGGCTAGCCTGCCGCGCAGCGAAGATATGCGCCAGGCTTTTGCAAGGATGGTTGGGCGAGTGAACCAAGGCCAGATTATGGACTTAACCATGGAATCTTTACCGCTTGACCACGCTGAGCCTTTGCGCCAAGCTGCCCACACTGCCATCGCCCTAAAAACTGCCTCATATACGACCGTGGCTCCCATCGAGTTGGGATTACTGGCAGCTGGACGAGACCCACACAGCGCGAATTGCATTGCACATAAACTCGGCAGAAGTTTAGGGCTGGCTTACCAATTGCGCGACGACCTGCTCGATGTCACCGGTAGTCCTGAAACTACTGGAAAACCGCTGGGCGGCGACATTCGGGAAGGCAAACGGACCTTACTGCTGTGCGAAGCCCTCGTGAGAACTTCCGGTAAAGAACGCGAGCGCCTCATCTCTATCTATGAAACCGGGCATCCGAGCGAGGCCGAAGTGACTTTTGTAAGGCAGATTTTTGCAAGTTGCGGCGCCATTGACGCAATTAGCGCATACGCGCAAGAGCTCAAAGCGCAAAGCCAGGAGGCTCTAACAAGCAGCTGCCAACAGTTGGATTTGGACACCAACAGTCGCGAAAAACTGAGCCAAGCGTGTGATCTCATCCTTCCCCAAGCGTAAGCACGAGGAATCTGCCCAGCTCAGGCGGTAGCATAAGAGCAACACGAGGTAGCTCAAGAGCGAAACACCGATAGTATGCAGCACTCATCCGGTGTATTTTTCGCTAAGAATAGGGCTGCACACACCAATTTTCGACGGGAAGGCCATACGATTACGACTATGAGTCAAGCGGCGCAGGCAAACAAGGGTCAGATTATCGATGGCCGATACCGCATCATAGGCAAAATCGCCGACGGCGGTATGGCTACAGTGTATGAGGCACTCGATCAGAGACTTGCCCGACACGTAGCCATTAAAATCATGCATACTCAGCTGGCCCAAGGCCCCCACCGTGAGCAGTTCGAGGAGCGTTTTCGCAGGGAGGCCCGCTCGGCTGCTGCGATTGCCAACCCCCATATCGTACAGGTCTATGACACCGGCCAAGTAGACGGACTCGACTTTTTGGTTATGGAATACGTGCATGGAGTCAACCTGCGACATGAGATGAATGAGCAAGGCAACTTCAGCGTCCGCCAAACCATCCGCATCATCTCGGAAGTCTTAGATGGACTCGCCTCCGCACACGAAGCAGGTGTCATCCACCGCGATATTAAGCCTGAAAACATTCTTATCAACGATCGCGGCCATGTAGAAATCACCGATTTCGGTTTGGCCAGGGTGGCTTCTCAGTCAACCCTATCCTCAACCGGCATGCTCTTGGGCACTGCTGCCTACCTGCCGCCTGAAACGATTGAAAATAATCAAGCCACGCCTCAAGGCGACTTATATGCAGTGGGAATCGTGGCCTACGAGATGCTTTCCGGCTCGGTTCCTTTCCGCAGCGACAACCCGGTAACCGTAGTCTTCAAGCATGTCCACGAAGATGTGCCCCCCCTTAGCCAAGTGTGCCCCGGCATCGAGCCCAAAGTATCTGATTTTGTAAAGCACCTAGTAGAGCGTTCGGTTGAAGCCCGCCCTACCGACGCAGGTGAGGCTCTGCGGGAATTGAACTCGCATTTAAGCGATTTAAGTCTGGAAGCCTGGCGCTTCCGGGCAAATCCTACAACAGACAATAGTGATGGCAGTAAGCCCACCCTCGTAGCCGCTGTGCCGGGCGCAGATCGGCAGACTGACTCCCGTCACCAAATTGACTCAGAGGCCGCTACAGACCTCTTTGCTGGGCTTGGAGACGGCACTGACGAGGGCAGCTCCCCCGCAGAGAGAGATAATCAGCGTTGGGATTCAGATGCCAGCAAGCCAGATGCAGTTGCTGCTCAAGATCGCACAACCACGACAGCAGAACATGCAGGCTCGGCGACAGCTACTCGGCCATATGAAACAGCTGATTCAACTTCAAAAAGCACAAACGCCGACGCTCAAGATACAGAACCGCTCGCGGCCGTCTACCAGTTGGGCAAACTCGACAAACAGCCCACTCATCGCTGGCGTAAGCGTCTGCTCATTGCTTTACTGGTAGTGGTACTCCTAGCAGGGGCCGGAGCTGGCGGCGGCGCTTGGTGGTATTTCCGAGGCCCCGGTTCGTATTGGAAACTGCCCAAACCCGGCGATGTCTCCTGCCAAATTAACCAGTCATGCTCTATCACCGGAGCTGACTTTGCCCGGTATGAGCAGAATCTCAAAGTGGCAGGCATTCCCTACAAGACCAAACAGGATTACAGCGATACGGTTGCCGAGGGGCACATTATCTCAGCTCAGCCTAGTACGGTCGATGCCCAGGTCAGCAAACGCGGCGGCAATGTCAACCTTATTATTTCGCAAGGCGTGCGCACAGCTATCATTCCTGCCGACATTTTAAACCCGCAATCCCCTTCTGGTGCCCAACCACTCGAAGCTCTCAAAAACGCTGGATTCGATAACGTCCAACACCAAGAAGACAAAGACCAGTATTCGATGGATGTGCCCGGCGGCGCAGCTCTCGCCATTACTCCCGAGCCAGGCAGCACGCTCAAGCACAACGAGCCGATTGCGCTCACCCTGTCCAAGGGCAAGATGCCGGTCAGCATGCCCGACATCGTTGGCAAAAGTAAGCAAGACGCCCTCGCCGCTCTCAGCGCGGACCGCTTGACAGCCAACCTAAGCGAACAGTGGTCAGACACCGTTCCTAGCGGGCAGATTATGTCAGCCTCCCACAAGGCAGGAGACCAGCTCCACTGGGGCGATCAGGTTGAAGCAGTCGTATCTAAGGGGCCTCAAATGGTTACTCTTCCAGACCTGCGCGGTAAGAATGAAGACGAAGCTAGCAAGATCTTAAAAAGTCTGGGGCTCGATGTGAAACTCTCCGCTCCCCTAGGAGATTTGTCGCACACTGTTCGATTGCAAAGCCCGGCACCAGGTCAACAAGTTCGCCTGCACGGTGAGGATGGCAAACCAACTGTCATCACCCTCACCGTTGTCTGAGATGAACTAAACTCGGCCTTACTGCTGGGCCGCTACCCGCTTCTTAACCACTTGTGCATAGATGTCGACGTATTCTTGACCACTCATGCGCTGAATTTCTTTCATCACTTGGTCGGTCAGCTGTCGAATTTCTTCGTGGGTGATTTGATTCACGCTCTCTTTGCGCACCATAATTGGCTGACCAAAGATGACCTTAGTAGAGCCCTTACTGGGCATCGTTTTACCCGGCCGCTGCAATTCGCGCGTGCCAATGATGGCGGTGGGAATAATGGGGCTGCCAGTTTCAAATGCTAAGCGGGCCATACCAGTGTGACCACGATAGAGACGACCGTCTGGGCTACGAGTACCTTCCGGATGAATACCGAAGACGTGGCCCTGGTCGAGCACCTGTCGAGCAGTTTCGAGGGCTCCCAGAGACTTAGAACCGCCAGAACGGTCGACGGGGAATACACCTACTGAAGTGAACCACCGTTTTTTCAGACGCCCCTTAAGTCCTGTGCCGTTAAAGTATTCATCCTTGGCCATAAAGTGAATCATGCGCGGGCTAGCAAGCGGCAAGAGACCATCGTCTATGACTGCCAGATGGTTCGAGGCAATGATGACCGGCCCCTGAGTTGGAATATGCTCCGCCCCTTCCACGCTCGGTTTGAACCAGAATCGAGCCAGTGGTCCTAAGAGCTTGACGTAGAACCGGTAGTTCACAGAGCCTCCCTTGTGTAACAGTCCAAGCCGAGTAGCGGATGACTTCCACCACGGTTACTCTTAGACGTATGACCCAGCACAAGAATAGCAACGACGATGACAAGCCTCAACACTCAGCAGATTCTTCTCAATCCAGTGGCAGCTCAAGTGATGACTCTTGGCAAGCATTTGTGAGCGCACATAGTGACGATTTAAGCGATATTGAATCCTCGCACACTGCCAAACGATTCGAGCGCAAGGCCCGAAAAGATAGCAAGAAAGCAGCCCTTAAAGCTAGTGACTTGGACCACTCTGCATTCGTGTCCGCAAGTTCGGGAGCAGGCCGCGGACCCCGTGATTTTTCGTCTAGTTGGCTAGATACCGACCAAGTGATGGACCAAGCCAGCGATTTTGTGCCACCAAACCCTCAGCTGGGCCACCCTAGCGCCGCAATCGTCTTATATGCTCTCTTATCGCTCATTGGGGTCATCGGCTTGGTAGCGGCCCTGTTTGCGCCTCGCCTGCCCGGCATTCTTGGACCCATTTTCGCCCTATGCACCCTCATTGGCGTTGCTGGGCTCATATCCAGCCGGAAAGACTTCAGGTATAGCAAAGACCCCGGCGATGATGGCGCCAGGGTCTAATGTTTATATGCGGTCTAAGAGAACTTGACTACTTCTCGTTCTGACCGTGGCACATCTTGTACTTCCTGCCCGAACCGCAAGGGCAGGGAGCGTTCTTAGAAGTGCCGGGGTAAGTCTTGCCGTCTGACCAGGGAGTGCGATCCTCCTCAGCCTTTGGGCGCTTGCTCACAGGAACAGCCTTCTCGGCATGGCTAATAGGTTCGGGGCCTACGATACCGGCCTCGTCGTCCTCATCTTCGGATGCTTCCTGAGCTTGGCTCTCGGCAGCTTCCTCGACATCAGCACTCTCGTCGACTGTATCTGGATCTTCGGGAGCTTCGTAGCTGACTTCCTCAGCCTCATGAGCACCAATCTCAGCATCCTGATCGTCGTCGATTTCGTCCATGTTTTGGTCGCTTTCAACGACCTTATCGAGGTCAACGTTGAAGAGCAGCTGGACGCTTTCCTCCTTGATAGCATCAATCATGGAGTTGTACATCTGGAAACCCTCGCGCTGGTACTCAACGAGCGGGTCACGCTGGCCCATACCACGCAGACCGATACCATCCTTAAGGTAATCCATCTCGTAGAGGTGTTCACGCCACTTTTGATCAAGCACCGAGAGCACAACACGTCGTTCGAGCTGACGCATGGGCTCTTCGCCAATCTCGTCTTCGCGATCTTGATACTCGCTATCGGCATCTTCAATGAGCTGCTTAAGCAGAGCTTTCACAGCCTTATCACCCTTGAGCTTGTTTACCGACTCCTGAGCTTCCTCTTGATCAAGTCCGATCTTGTAGAGGCTGTCTAGAGCCGTCCATAGGCCTTCCCAATCCCAGTCAGCAGGCTTGTCAGAACCCTTTTGGGCACCACGAACATAAGACTCGATAGTATCGTGCAGGAAGCGCTCAATATCGCTGCGGATATCTTCGCCTTGGAGCACGGCCTGACGCTCGGCATAAATAACCTTGCGCTGCTTGTTCATAACGTCGTCGTACTT
This sequence comes from Bombiscardovia apis, assembly GCF_033095945.1. Lineage (NCBI taxonomy): Bacteria > Bacillati > Actinomycetota > Actinomycetes > Bifidobacteriales > Bifidobacteriaceae > Bombiscardovia > Bombiscardovia apis. The sequence goes on from NZ_AP026800.1 coordinate 1,155,494, forward strand.
CAAGACGTTCTTACGAATCTCGTAGTTGCGCGATTCGACCGACTTCTGTGCGTTGCGCACACCCTTAGACACAGACTTGGACTCGATGGGTTCGCCTTCAGGCATGCCCTTAGACAGCACACGAGCCACCAGCTGTGTGTTGAACAAACGCATCAAGTCATCTTCCAAGCTCAGGTAGAAGCGGGACTCGCCCGGATCTCCCTGACGGCCAGAACGACCGCGCAGCTGGTTATCAATACGGCGAGACTCGTGACGCTCGGTACCCAAGACATAGAGGCCGCCAAGTTCCACAACTTCCTCGTGCTCGTCCTTGACTTGCTCCTTAACCTGCTCAACAGTCTCGGGCCACAGCCGCTCGTAATCTTCCGGCGTGTCGTCAGGAGAATAACCCTGATCTTTGAGCTTTTGGTCAGCCAAGAATTCAACGTTACCGCCGAGCATAATATCGGTACCACGACCAGCCATGTTGGTAGCCACCGTTACGGCACCCTTACGACCTGCCACAGCAACGACGCCAGCTTCCTTAGCATGCTGCTTGGCGTTGAGAACCTGATGGTCAATTCCTGCGACATCAAGCAAAGAAGAAACAACCTCAGAAGACTCCACCGAAGCAGTGCCCAAGAGCACTGGCTGGCCGGAAGCGTGACGCTTGGCCACATCCTTGACGATTGCAGTCAGCTTTTCCTTCTTGGTACGGAAAATCAAGTCGTCTTGATCCTTGCGAACCATCGGCTTGTTAGTAGGAATGGGGAGCACACCCAGCTTATAGGTGTTCATGAACTCGGCAGCTTCAGTCTCGGCCGTACCGGTCATGCCCGAAAGCTTGTCGTACATGCGGAAGTAGTTCTGCAAGGTGATGGTCGCGAAGGTCTGGTTCTCAGCCTGAACTTCTACGCCCTCTTTCGCTTCGATAGCCTGGTGGAGACCCTCGTTGTAGCGACGACCGTGCAGCAGACGACCGGTGTGTTCATCAACAATGAGCACCTCGCCACCCTGAACCACGTAATCGCGGTCCTTCAAGAAGAGTTCCTTGGCCTTGATGGCGTTGTTGAGGTAACCAATGAGAGAGGTGTTGTTGGGCTCATAGAGGTTGTCGATGCCTAAGAAATCCTCAACCTTGGTGATACCGGGGTCGAGAATACCGATAACCTTCTTTTTCTCGTCGACATCGTAGTCTTCGTCGCGAGTCAGCTTGGGAGCTAACTTAGCGAACTGACGGTACCAACGAGTGACATCGCCCTCAGCAGGACCAGAGATGATCAACGGGGTACGGGCCTCATCAATCAGAATTGAATCGACCTCATCGACGACAGCGAAGTGGTGTCCGCGCTGCACCAAATCGGCCTTGTCCCAAGCCATGTTATCGCGCAGGTAATCGAAGCCAAACTCATTGTTGGTACCGTAAGTCACATCAGCTTCATACTGCTTGCGACGCTCAGCAGGCTTCTGGTCCGTGATAATGCAACCAACGCTCATACCCAAGAAACGGAAAATGCGACCCATGAGCTCGCTCTGGTAGCTGGCCAAGTAATCGTTGACGGTAATGACGTGTACGCCCTTACCCTCCAAAGCATTCAAGTAAGCCGGCAAGGTAGCCACCAAGGTCTTACCTTCACCAGTCTTCATCTCAGCGATGTTGCCCCAATGTAGGGCAGCGCCGCCCATGAGCTGCACGTCGAAGTGACGCTGCCCCAAAGTCCTCTTAGACACCTCACGCACCGTAGCGAAAGCCTCAGGCATCAAATCGTCAAGCTTCTCGCCCTTGTCTAGGCGTTCTCTGAATTTGGCGGTCTGACCTTTGAGCTCTTCATCGCTCATCGCGGAGATCTGATCCTCCAAAGCATTGGTCTCTTTCGCCACATGCTCCAGTTTATGAAGCTGGTGCCCCTCACCCATGCGAAGGATCTTGTCCAAGACTACTACCACGTTGCGCTCCCTATGGTTCTTCCCAACAATACTCAAATCTAGCCCAGTGGGTCCAGCTAGGCTCAAGCCTTCCCCATATTACGCGGCCTGCAAGATTTTCTCTAAAATAGCATCTTACCCGAACAAAACGCCGCCCAGTTTGACCGTAAAATTCGTATATTCCAAGCCACGAATGGCGCGCGTCTTGGGCCACTCATGTGCTTCGGCGGCATAGTCTTCAGGACTCAATGATCTGATGAATGCATTACTGCTTGCTGAGTGAGACCTGAGTGTATATAGTCCATCACGTGCAAGAGCAGGTGCCTCGGATTTTCGGGACACCCGCTCCTACACTCTTACTGGATTGAGCTACACAGATAGTTTGCTCTGCTTGGTCAATTCATGGCTTACTTTATATGGTCCGGCGTGTCGATTTCAAAAACACCGTAGGACCAGCCGTGCCTGCGGTAAACCACAGATGGCCTGTTTGTCTCACTGTTAACAAAGAGGAAGAAGTCATGACCGATGAGTTCCATTTCATAGAGTGCTTCATCGATACTCATGGGCTCTGCGATGTGCAGCTTGCGTCGAATCACGATAGGAGTATCGCCCACTTGCACTTCGACAGATTGCCCTGGACCTAAGTCTGAAGCCATGGCATCTTGTTGAGCGGAATTGCTTGGATTTGTCTCCTCGACAGGTTCTTCAAGTTGATCAACGGCAATGTCGAGAGGCAGAGGCGCACGGTCGAGTCCCCGGCGATGGTCCTTGCGACGGTCACGTGTGCGACGCAGGCGAAGGGTGAGCTTATCGAGAGCCCTATCGAATGCAGAAAACTCATCTGCGCTCGAAGCCTCTGCTCGAACCACAGTCTTACCAGCAATGACGGTCATCTCAACGCGAGTAGCTGAATCAGCCTGGCGGGGATTTCCTTCATGAGTGAGCACAACTTGGACGCGCTGGGCATCAGGCGCTATTGCGGTCACACGATTCATCTTATTTTCAACGACATCGCGGAACTTTTGCTTTATCTGCGTGTGGCGCCCTGTGATGACAATATCCATGTGGACCTCCTTGTTTGAAACGAGTTCAACTCGTTGCGTACCCCAGCGAGCTTCACCAGCTACCGGGTTACCACTTCATTGTAGTCGATAGAGTTGGGAAACGTCTGTGCAATTACTGTAGTTTCACTCGACGCTAGTTTCACTCAGACACGCGGTGGACAATCATCGGCTAAGCTAAGGAATGTGAGACTCCTCGATGGTCGCGGCAGTTGCAAAACTGCTGAGGAACTTCCGGGCTCCGCAGAGCACGATGGCGGATAACGTCCGCCCAGGGTGACCTGAGAGAAAGCGCAACAGAGAGCAGACCGCCCGCTTGGTTTTCCAGGCGAGTAAGGGTGAAAGGGTGGTGTAAGAGACCACCGGGCTACTGGTAACAGCAGCCGCAAGGCAAGCCTCATCGGGAGCAAGGCCAAGCAGAAGGCGTTAAGGGTTGCTCGCCCTTGCCTTCGGGTAGGCCGCTAGAGCCTGGCGGTAACGTCAGGTCGAGATGGATGGCCATCCGTTCCTTCTAGGAACGACAAAACCCGGGGTATGAGGGGTCTCACATTTCCTCAGTTTCTACATCAGTGAAAACTTGCGCTGCAACTTCTTGTAAAAGCGCTGGATTATGGCCCTTTCGCCCTCCAGCTGACCAGAAACGACGCTTGCGCACTTGTTGATCTAAGCCTTGAGTCTTCTTGGCTACAGCCCTTCCCAAGGAGTACGCAGAGTCGACGAATAGACCGCTGCGGGCAGCTTGCCCTACTACAGCTGCTGCAACCGGTTGACTGACTCCCTTGCGAGTCATTTCCATCAAACTTCCACGCTCTCCCAAATTTCGGCTCAGACAGTAGCGAAGGTAAGATTCGGCATAGGCTTGATCGTCGACTAAACCTAGCTCTTCTAATCGATCAACCGCCCGCTCAACAACGGCAGCATCGTAACCTTTAGCAAGCAGACGCTCTACCAAGGCTTGCCGGGGTCGAGCAGCAGCATCAAGCAAGGTCAGACCAGCTTCTTTACATGCATCCTCGTCGAATGGATCCTTAGGGCCAGTTCCGGCAGAGTTGCCCCCGCGAAAACCGAAACCACCCTGTTTAGCCTGCCTGTTGCGCCGCCTCTTTGACTTGAATCGACGACTCTTACTCTTGTCATTTTCTCTAGGCAACTGTCCAAAGCTGCCTAGAGAGAGAACTCCTGAGGATTGAGATTGCGGTGCCGCCTCTATGTGATCTTGACCATCATCTGCTGCTTGATCATATACACGCAGCTGTTTAACTTGGTGAGCGCTTGCCACGTTATCAGGTGTACCGCCATCCTGCTCGATACGAGCAGGATGGACCTTAAGGAAGGTGGAAGCCTCGATCATGGCTAGTCTTTCAAGAAGCTTGAGCCGCTGCTACTGGCTGTCCTTTGCCGCTAGCAGTGGGTGCCGCCTTATCCGCATCCGCAGACTTGTCGGCTTCGCTTTCAGTCTCGCCTTCACCGTTTGAAGTAGCTGCCTTCAAACCAAAAGCGACTTTCACCTTATCTTCGACTTCCTGAGTCAAGCCAGGGTTGTCCTTCAAGAACTGACGAACGTTCTCGCGGCCCTGACCTAGCTGATCTCCTTCATACGTAAACCAAGAACCAGACTTCTTGATAACGTTGGCTTGCAAGGCCATATCAAGTACAGAGCCTTCTTTGGAGATGCCCTCGCCGTAGAGAATGTCGAACTCGGCAATCTTGAAAGGCGGAGCCATCTTGTTTTTGACGACCTTCACCTTGGTACGGTTGCCGACTGCGTCATCGCCGTTTTTCAAGGTTTGAATACGACGAATATCCATACGTACTGAGGCGTAGAACTTCAAAGCCTTGCCACCAGTAGTGGTCTCAGGACTACCAAAGAATACGCCAATCTTTTCGCGCAACTGGTTAATGAAGATAGCAGTCGTGTTAGCCTGCGCTAAAGCACCGGTCATCTTACGCAGAGCTTGGCTCATCAGCCTAGCTTGCAAACCAACGTGGCTATCTCCCATATCACCGTCAATTTCAGCTTTAGGCACCAAGGCTGCAACCGAATCGATGACAATGATGTCGAGCGCACCTGAACGAATCAGCATGTCAGCAATCTCAAGCGCCTGCTCACCGTTATCTGGCTGAGAAACAATGAGAGAGTCAGTATCCACGCCCAGCTTACGGGCGTACTCAGGGTCGAGAGCGTGCTCGGCATCGATAAATGCTGCCACTCCCCCGTTCTTTTGAGCGTTCGCCACAGAATGCAGAGCCAAGGTAGTTTTGCCTGAGGATTCGGGGCCGTAGATTTCTACGATGCGACCTCGGGGCAAGCCACCGATACCCAAAGCCATGTCTAGGGCCAGAGAACCCGTGGGCACAACTTCTACATCTTGTACGGGCTTGTCTCCCAAGCGCATGGCAGAACCCTTACCAAAGTTCTTCTCCACCTGCGCCAAGGCGGTATCTAGAGCAGCCTTGCGCCGAGGGTCCATGCTATCCAGGTCTTCTACCTTAGACTTGCCCTTGCTGTTTGCTTGATGTGCCATACGGCTCTCCTTCATCAATAGTGCTTGCAGTCCACCCTAATCGCAGGCTCAGCTGAACTGCTAGCCTAAGGTAGCGATGTGGTCGAATGTGAATACTTATCCACAATCGGCTTTACTGCACCGTTCTTTCCCGCTAAGTACTGAGTATACCCGAAGACACGAACAAATGTTCGAACGTTGCGCCCTAGGCGGCAGGCAACGGTGGCGCATTATGATCCTTTCCCCAACGCTGGGAATCGGGCACCTCCATCTGATCACATAATACATTCCAAATCACACGAGGCTCAATACCCCCATCCAAAGCCTCCTGCACCGTCATGGAGTCCAAACGGGCCAACCGCTGGTCTTGCGCCAAGCTGCGGCCGTAGACCCGTCCAAAAACTTCTTCTACCAAAGCCCAGAATTCACGTTCTTTCACAATTCACCAGCTTAGAACACATACCACGACACACGAAACGCCCAACTCAAACGAGCCGGGCGTTTCACGACAATTCTTAATGCAAGCCACAAAGCCCATGCACATCGGACCAAGCGGGCTTATCGGTCAGATTAATTCTGGTGAGATTCCAAGTAGTCAGCCACTAGACGCAAGGTCTGGGGAACCCCTAGGCCCAAAGCATCTGCAATAGAACTTAGTAGTTCGGAGCTTGCTTCCTTTTGACCGCGCTCTACCTCGGAGAGGTAGCCCAAGGAAACACCGGCCTTTTCGCTGACTTCGCGTAAGGTCTTGTGATCATTGGTGCGCAGCTCACGCAGCACGTGCCCTAAAGCTTCCCTAAGGGAAACCTCTTGAATTACCTGCTGATTCTGACGACTTTGAGTAGCATCTTGTTGAGTGGCACTCACGCCATCTTCTTGCATCCACATTTTATTCAGACTTGCCTGGCGTTCTTCTTTTGCCTTCTTAGCGGCCCGAGCACGAAGCACCTGCTGCTGGGCAAAAGCAACCGCCCTACGCTGAGCCGGAGTTAAATCTCGTACACGAGCATTCTGGTCGCGGGTGGGAACCGCAGGATTGAGTTCGAATGTGTCCTTGGACCTGGTCAACACGGTTTCTACCTTGTTCATCACAGCCCCTTTCGCCATATCGTATTCATCGTCACTATGCTCAAACGCTGAGGGCTTACTTTTATTCCCAGCACGAAACTTGTTTCGGAAATTGTGAGCTATATCACATTATGGTTCAGTCGATATGGCGCTGTCGGGCAAGCGAACGGGCTTGTTCAGGCATTGAGCAATTGGAAAACCCTGCGCAGCAGTTGAAGAACCGTACTTCGGCGAACTGCTTCGCGCGAGCCTTGTAGCTGCAACTGCACCGAGCACAAGCAATAATCGCCCGCAAGAGTGCCCGCTTGAGGACTGCGAACCAATCGAGCCGGCACTGCCATACCCACATATACCAATCCCGCAGGCTGCCCATTGTCAGGACCAGGACCAGCGACACCAGTCGTTGAAAGCCCTAGCACAGCGCCCTCGTGGCCTTGTTGAGTGTAGAGCTTGGAAGCACCAAGAGCCATTTGCTCAGCTACCTGCGGGTGCACCGCTCCATGAGCATCCAACAACTGCTGGTCAACCCCCAAAACAGAAGCCTTAGCAGCAATATCGTACGTCACGGCCGAGCCCAAAAAGACATCAGACGCACCAGGAATGCGAACAAATGCATCGGCGAGTAAGCCGCCGGTCAACGACTCGGAAGCAGCAAGAAAGAGCCCATGACGACGGCAGGCAGCCAAAGCCATACGAGCCAGCTCATCGCACCGCCCTTGTAAGTCATCACTCATAGTTTTCCTCAACATTCACAGTCAGGCCCGAACTCTGACCCTACGACACGAAGATACTATCTAGACACGAGGAAACGGTAACTTAGCGCCGCTTACCAAAGACTCCGTAGAGATATTCGCCGCCCGAGTATAAACAGAGCACAAGAGCCAGCACAATGATGCCCTGAGTCAGCGGTAAGTACCAAGAACCCACCGAGCGCAGCGGAGCGATCAACATGGCTAGGCCTGTAAACTCGAACAGGGTCTTGAATTTTCCTGCCGGGGAAGCAGCAATAACTTGTCCGCCTCGGTCGATAATAAAGAAACGCAAAACAGTAATGCCAATTTCGCGCAGCAAAAACAGGATAGTGGCCCACCACCACAGTTCGCCGAATATAGAAGCAATCACTAGGGCCGAGATAATAAGCAGTTTATCGGCGATAGGATCCATAAGTTTGCCTAATTCGGTTACTTGATTGTATTTACGTGCCAAGTAACCGTCGAGCTTATCTGTAGAAGCTGCCACGATAAAAAGAGTGGCGGCAGTCCAACGCATACCCAGACTGTTCTGCCCCCAAGCACCAGATCGAGCATATAACACGATAAACACCAGCACCAGAAGAATGCGAATGTAGGTCACAAAGTTGGGTGGGCTATTCCACCCATCTAGCAGAGAGTGCTTATGTTCACTCACTGTGGACTGCGAATCGTCCTGCATTACCTCTCCTCAAGTCTGTCTTTATCACTTCGTCTTCTAGCCTGCCGCTGGTGGATGCTCAGCCGAAACGGCGCTAATACGTCTTTCAGCTATCCTAGCCGTTCGCACAGTGAGACAAGCCTGTCATCGCACATCACGCCTCTCCAATAGATGAAGCGTCGCCACGAATAAAGGCCAAAGCCTCTTGTAGCTGCGAAGGTTGTATTAGCACTTCACGCGCTTTAGAACCTTCCGAGGGGCCTACAATACCACGAGATTCCAACAGATCCATCAAACGACCCGCGCGCGCGAAACCGACCCTGAGTTTGCGCTGCAGCATGGAAGTGGAACCGAACTGATTAGTAATAACCAGCTCGGCAGCTTGCAAGAGCTCGTCCATATCGTCGCCAATGTCTTCAGCGACTTCTTTTTTCTTGTCTTGCGTCTGTGCCATTTGCTCGATATCTTGCCGGTACTGAGGTTTACGCTGAGTGCGTACAAAATCAACGGCCTTACGAATCTCTGATTCAGAGACCCAAGCACCTTGCACACGAGCGGGCTTAGCCTGCCCCATAGGAAGGAAGAGCGCATCACCTTGGCCGATAAGGGTTTCAGCTCCAGTGGCATCCAAAATAACTCGTGAATCTGTAGAAGAGGAAGTGGCGAAGGCCAAGCGGGAGGGGATATTAGCCTTAATCAGACCGGTAACCACATCGACCGAAGGGCGCTGGGTAGCCAACACCAGATGCACACCAGCAGCGCGAGCTAACTGGGTAATGCGCTGGATAGAGCTTTCCACATCATTTTTGGCGACCATCATCAGGTCGGCCATCTCGTCGACGACAACCAACAAATAGGGGTATGGCGCTACCTTGCGGTTAGAGCCAGCGGGCGCATGGACTTTACCGGCGCGCACTGCTTGGTTGAAGTCTTTAACGTGGCGGAAACCAAAGAATTGCAAGTCATCATAGCGAGCGTCCATCTCTTTAACCACCCATTCCAGAGCCTGAGCAGCCTTCTTAGGGTCAGTAATGATGGGGGTCAGAAGGTGAGGAATACCGGCATAAGCGGAAAGCTCCACGCGCTTAGGATCGACCAAGATGAGGCGAACCTGCTCAGGAGTAGCCCTCATAATCACCGAAGTGAGCATGGAGTTCACAAATGATGACTTACCAGAACCCGTAGCGCCTGCCACCAGCAAGTGGGGCATCTTAGTCAAATCGGCGGTAACGTAGTGACCTTCTACATCTTTCCCAACAGCAGAGAGCATGGGATTATCTTCGGACTGGGCCTCTTGGGAGCGCAAGACATCGCCCAAGTGCACAATTTCCCTATCTACGTTAGGGATTTCAATGCCAATAGCTGACTTTCCTGGGATTGGCGAAAGGATACGCACGTCTGAACTGGCCACAGCATAGGCGATATTGCGCTGTAAGTTGGTGACTTTTTCAACCTTGACACCATGACCAAGCTCAACCTCGTATTGGGTCACTGAAGGTCCGCGTAAGAAACCTACCACCTTTGCGTCAACATCGAACTGATGGAAGGTGGATTGCAAGGCCTTAATAACACTGTCGTTGGCCTGGGTTCTAGCTGCGTGAGGTTTACCACGGACCAGCAAATCGTTCGACGGCAACACGTAAGGAGTCAGGTTGGCCGTCTCTATAGGCCGCTCCCCTTCACCATCATCACTGCTAGGGCCAGGTGTTTGGTCCGCGACAGCTTCGCTATTGGGAGCACTACCTTCTTCAAGCTGTTGAGCAGCAGCAGCGGCAGCAGCCCAAGGATCACTGGAGCCAACGCCCGACAGTTCTTCCTCGCTGATGGCAGGCTCATTGCTTTCCTGCGCAGGAGACTCAGGCTCGAGATCGGCGGGCGAATACCCAGTTGCTATAAACTCAGTGGCTTGTGTAGGCATTGCGATATCGGCAGTTTGCCCGCCGAAGTCTATTGTCGGCTCAGGGTCGACCTCAAGCTGGGTTTCATCGGCCTCACCATGAATTTGAGCAGCCCTGTCGAAGGGGTCATCTGCCTCGTAATGGTCCAGACCAGCTCCTCCCTGCCCCTTGTTCTTACGGTGGAAGAGCCGTTTGAACCAGTTGCCCTGAGCAGATTGCGGCCGAGATTGAGTCTGCTCACTACTGTGGTCATCGTCGTTGTGAGAAGGCACACCCGGTGCGAAAGCAAGCGTATCCTCGCCTACTCTAACCTCGTTGGGATAGAGTTCATCGTCGCCCTCTGCACTGTCACCTTCCTCGCTCTTGTGCGCGCCGAGATAAGAGGCAAGAGGAGCAATGAGTGAATCGATATGAACGTTGAGGACTAGCAGAAGTGAAAACAGCGCTAAGACTACGAAAATAATCGTGGCAAATACCTTGGAAAGCCCCCAGGCCAGAGGCGATCCGATAGCAAATCCTAAAAGACCGCCGGAGCGGCGTACCTGTCCCAAATCAAAACGGCGAGTCGAGGAAGCCATGACAATATCGAGAACGGAGCAAACCGACCATAGGAGCAAGAACAGGCCACCCAAGGAGTGCCCATTACCCGAGCCTTTGCCCGAATATGCAGTCAACCTCCAGAAAGCCCACATCAAGACTAGGGGCAGGATGACACTAGGCAAGCCCAGAGCAGCGGAAGCGATGAAGTGAAGACCACGCCCCAATGGTCCGTCTACCCGGAACCACTCAGAGGCACAGAATAGGATAGCTCCGATAAGCAGTAGGAAGCACAAACCATCTTTACTATAGGCCGGATCGTACTGCTCGCCACCAGTGAGAGCGCGTACACCTTTGCCCAGCGTTCGCGGCAACCACAGCAGTACCTTATGCCAACCGGACTCTACTGCTGGCTCATTGCTGTCTGTACTTCGGTTGCGTGAACCCGCACTCGAACCGCGCCCTTTGGTCTGAGCCCGGGAACGAGAGTTGTTTTTATCTGAGGCGTTCTTACGTGTCATAGCTCTTTCAGATTAGCGGAAAGCTGGCTGCATGTGGCTCCGGCTTGTCGAGCTTGCACAAAGAATTCTTAAAGCAGCATTTCACACTTCTGTGGAAGCTTTCAAACAGCCAACACCATACGGTTATGCCTGCAAACGAGAACTTTTGCGTTGGCGAGCGAAAGCCCGCAATGCTTCAATGACGCTTTCCCCCCTGTCTAATACATCCTGCGCCTCTTGGTAATCTTCTCGCCCTATGGCCTGCCAGTAGTGAGTTTTCACGTCCACATACTTTCGACGCAACTGCAATTCTTCGAGCTCACGATCTAAGCGCTCAGCTTGCACGGCCAGTAACTCAACCTCACGTTCAGCTCCTTGAGCGCCCTTAGCACGGTTCTCCAGATATTCACGCATATTGTTGAGGGGCATGCCTGTGGCATTCAGACAAGAAATGGCAAGCAGCAAATCCACATCTTCGTCATTGTAAGCTCGGTGTCCACTGCTTATGTCGCGTTCAATCGGCCCTATGATACCTATATCTTCGTAATAACGCAGCGTCGATTCAGGCAATCCTGAGATAAGGGATGCCTCTTTAATCGTGTGTCGGACCGGAGCAAGAGTAAGCGTAGATGAATCCATATATCGTATTGTAAGAACTTCAAGTACTCGAAGTCAACTGCTGATTATTCATTGCTCATTTCAGGCACTTACTACGGATCCAAGAGGATGTCTGGCCACCCTGGTTTGCGCCTGCGCATCTATAACATCAAAAGCACCGCGGTCAGCTTCATCAACCAGAACCAAGGCTTGCTCTATAAGGTTGGAGCTAAGAGCATTAAGCCAATGAATGCGTGGATCTCGGCCGAACCAGCCCATCTGCTTGCGGGCTAAGCGCCGGGTCTTCTGCGCAATAAGATCGAAGGCCTCATCTTGACTTATCTGGCCATCCAAATAGGCCTCGACCTGTTCATAGCCCAAGGCTCGTGCCGAAGTTTCTCCCAAACGCGAGCGCATAGATTGTACTTCCTCAATGAACCCCTTACTGCGCATGAGTTCAGTTCGTAAGCCAATCCTTTTGTCGAGTTCATCGCGGTCTAAGTCTAGGCCAATTTGCACAGAGTCAATCACATAGCGATAGTGGGGCAAGGATGCTGAGTAAGGCTTCCCCGTAATTTCCATCACTTCCAGAGCCCGGATAGTTCGGCGCTCGTTTCTAGGGTCCATATGTTCAGCAGCCTGTGGGTCTCGCTCTTGCAGCTCTACAAACAGCTTGCCCGCGCCTTCATGCTTTACCCGCTCTTCTAACCGCTGGCGTACGGCTGGGTCGGTGCCCGGAAAGCTTATATCGTCAATTGCAGCTCGAGCATACAAACCTGAGCCTCCGACCAGAATCGGCCGCACGCCGCGAGATTGCAGTTCGCGAATGCACTGGCGAGCCAACTCTTGGAAGCGAGCCACACTCATTACTTCTTCCGGCTCAACTATATCTATCAGGTGGTGAGGGACCGCTTCGCACTCCTCAAGACTTGGCTTAGCGGTGCCGATGTCGAGTCCTCGATACATCTGATAGGCGTCTGCGTTGATAATTTCAGCCGATTCTCCACGCTTGGCGAAAGCTTGTGCCAGCTGGATTCCAAGTGATGTCTTGCCCGAAGCTGTTGGCCCCACAATGGAGATAACGCGCGGCTCACTCTCCCCCGCTCGCTCTCCTGAAGACTCTTGCGTCATCGATTCAGTGTTGCACAACATACGTTTGCCCCCGCTCAGGCTTTGGATCTGCAACCAAAAAATGTTTACCCGATTCAGTTACGGTGCAAGTCACAAGATCTCCAACAGCTAGCTCGCTCTTCCCTTCCGGTACACCCACGTGTACCAAGATGCCACCGCGCTCGCGCCCTGTCATTCGGTGAGTATTCTCATCTCGACGACCATGCTGCCCAGAAACCATCACTTCCACGTCTCTACCCACGAAAGCATCAAGCCCTTCTTGGGTAATGCGCTCCTGCAAGGCCAGCAGTCGCTCGAATCGCTCCTGCACGAGCTCCTTGGGCAGCTGCTCCATAAGCGCTGCTGGGGTGCCTGGTCTGGGCGAATACTGGAAAGTGTAGGCAGAAGAGAAACGGACTTGCTCCACCACGTCTAAGGTCTCTTGGAAATCTTCCTCGCTTTCGCCAGGGAAGCCCACGATAATATCGCTGGTAATCTGCGCATCGGGCATGGCCTGACGGACCTTGGAGAGCACAGAGAGATAGCGATCCTTGCGATAAGAGCGCCGCATAGCACGCAAAATCCGATCACTGCCTGATTGTAAGGGCATATGAAGCTGGTGCATCACATTAGGAGTTTGAGCCATAGCTTCGATGACTTCGTCGGTGAAAGCCGCCGGATGAGGAGAAGTAAAGCGTACTCGCTCTAAGCCAGGAATGCTGCCACAAGCCCGTAGCAGCTTGGGGAAAGCATAACGGTCTCCCATGGAATAGCCGTAGGAATTCACATTCTGCCCCAGCAGGGTTACTTCCTTAGCTCCGGCTTCAACGCAACGATTTACCTCTGCTAAAACATCCGCAATAGGGCGGTCTCGCTCCCTACCTCGTACTGCCGGAACTATGCAGAAGGTGCACGTATTGTTGCACCCTACCGAAATGGAGACCCACGAGGAAGTCTTCGAGGTGCGTACAGTCGGCAGGTCTGAGGGGAAGAGCGAGAGCTGGTCACTTACTTGAACCTGTGAGCTCTGCCTGACACGGGCCTGCTGCAAGAGCTCTGGCAATACTTCAATATTTTTCGTGCCGAACACTGCGTCGACCCAAGGAGCTCGACGAGCAATCTGTTCCCGATCCTTTTGAGCCATGCAGCCGCCAACCGCTATTTGCGCCTGAGGATTGAGTCGTTTGAGATGGGCCCACTTGCCTATGGTGCCATACATGCGTTTACTGGCATTTTCCCTCACCGCGCAAGTGTTGAGCACCATCACGTCGAGATCTCGAGCTTCGACCTGCTCTTGGCTGGCTGGCCGGTAGCCTTGGGCTTCCAAAACGCCTGCGATGCGCTCGGAATCATGCACATTCATCTGACAGCCTAATGTGTGCACATAGTAGAGACCTTGACCCCTATCTTCGCTTGATTGGGGGCCAAAGTTCATCTGACGTTCGCCTTGCGTCATCATGCCTTCGTTCATATTAGCCGATTCTACTGCCAGCCCTTGCCGAGCCCAATGAGCGCACATTTAGACAGGGCCAGGTTGCATAATGGGATAGCCGAAGCAGCCAGCCAGGAGGCTACCCAAACCGGCTCAACTAGGGAGGCGAATGTGATTCTCGAACGCGGCAGTGCGGTCAACACATCCGAGATACGGCAACGCTTAGAAACTCTCGACAGCCAACACTTGGCGAATTTATCAGCCGGAGAAATGGTTGAGTTCGTTGATTTGATGCAGGTTTACGAGGGCGCCATGCGCGAGATCTCAACCAAACTCGAAGTTTTAGACACCGAGTTCCAAGTGCAGTTTTCGCACAACCCCATCCATCACATGGAACGGCGGTTAAAGACCGCGAATTCGCTCATTGGCAAGCTGGAACGCAAGGAACTACCAATCACCGTCGAATCGGTAAAAGACCATATCTTTGACGTCGCCGGTATTCGAGTGATTTGCAACTATCGAGACGATGTCTACTCCGTTTCGCGATATCTTTCCGACCAATCCGACATCCAAGTCTTACGGGTCAAAGACTACATCCGCAACCCCAAGCAAAACGGATACCGCAGTCTGCATATTATTTACGCAGTACCAGTCTTCCTCACTTCTGGCCCTCATTACACGCCTGTGGAGGTCCAGTTCCGCACTATCGCTATGGATTACTGGGCCAGTTTGGAACATCAGCTGCGCTACAAATCAGACCTGCCCGATGCCCGCCTTGCTGAGCATTCACAAACCCTGCTAGACTGCGCCCGCTCTCTGCAAAATGTCGAAGTACAAATGCAGTCCATCCACCGCGATATTTCTGGTTCTCCCCAAGAGCAGGAAAGTGATGATGAGATGCTTGAACATTTGCGAAGTTTAGGGGAAGAACAGCGCGGCAAAGGCAATAGCTAGCCTCTGCCCGATTAGCAAAAACTACTGCCATTACATACACAAACGTTTGGGCCGGACTATCGCGCTAGTCCGGCCCAAACTTATACGCTGGAAAGCAGCTTACACGTAAGCTAGAAGTTGAAGTTATTCGGGTCTGCCCCAACGCGCTTGCCCGTGTTCAAAGCAGCAATGGCAGCCATATCTTCATCAGAAAGCTCAAAATCGAACACGTCAAAATTCTGCTCAATGCGCTCTTGGTGAGTGGACTTAGGTATAACGATAACCCCACGCTGTAAGTGCCAGCGAATCACTACCTGCGCAGCTGACTTGCTGTATTTCTCGCCAATTTCAGCGAGCTTTGAATTACTTAAGAGATGGGTTCCGCTGCCGCCCAGCGGGCTCCAAGCCTCCACATCAACACGCAAGTTGCCGTGGCAGTAATCAACCAGCTCTTGATTAGTGAAGATAGGCGAAGACTCAATTTGGTTTACCACCGGCTTGAGCGAGGAAATCGAATGCAATTCCTCAAGATGGTGTTGCTCAAAATTGCATACTCCGATAGCCCGCACCCGGCGCTCATTATAGAGTTCTTCCATTGCCTCCCACGCCTTCTGCCAGCCTTGCGCCGGCCAATGGATGAGATAGAGATCAATGTAATCAGTGCCCAGTAAATCCAAGCTCTCCTCGAAAGCCTGCCGGGTTCGCCCCGCCCGTATGGCATCATTCCACAGTTTGGTGGTCACGAACACATCTCTACGCTTTAAGCCCGACTCGCGAATGCCCTGCCCCACTGATGCCTCGTTTTTGTATGCGCGGGCGGTGTCAATATGGCGGTACCCAGCTTGCAGAGCCCAGCGCACCGCGTCAACTGTTTCACTACCATCCGGAGTTTGGAAGACGCCCAGACCTAATTGAGGTATAGACACGCCATTGTTGAGTTTCACCATAGGCTGCTGCATATCTGCTTGCATTGAGCACTCTCCTTGCTGTTGCTAACTACCTTGTCGTATTCGAGGCTTACTCCTATCCTAGGCTCCTCCGGCGCTGCTGGCTAGCGCTTTGTCCACTTTCGGTCAGAGCACACTCTCAGGAAATTACCGGGTAAATCCGCTAAAGTGGTTCATATACCAAGATGACTCGCAGCTATACAGAGTCAGTTAGGAGGAGCTCATGACATTTGGTCGCCAGCCCCAGAACAATGGGTACACCAACCAGCAATACCAAGGCAACCCCAATTACCGGGCCCAACAGCCCTACGGTTTCAACAACGACAGCACTGCTGCAATACCCACTCAGAGCGCTTACTCGTACGAGCGCGCAGAACATACTTCTATGACACGCGCATACGGCGAAATGGCAATCGGCTTACTCGTCACTGCCGCAGTAGCCTACCTCACTTACGCTTCAGGCTTACTCTACAGCTTCATACGCACCACCGGCAGCTTGGGGTGGATAGGCCTGTGCATCGTGCAGGTAGTCTTTGCCATTAGCTTGTCGGCCAAAGTCATGCAGATGAAAACCTCCACCGGCCGCCTCATGTTTTACGCATACGCAGCGCTCATGGGATTCACGCTCAGCTCTGTGTTTGCTATGTATTCTGTGCCCACCCTCTTGGTCGCTCTCGTAACGAGCGCAGGATTCTTCTTCTCACTAACCATGCTCGGTTTAACCACAAAAAAGAACATGCTGGGCTGGGGTTCTATCCTCATGGGCGCTCTCATCGCGCTCATCGTCGTGCAGGTAGCTCTGCTCTTCATAGCCCCCTCCAACACTGCTATGAAAGTAATCGCCACCCTAGGCATTGTGCTGTTCTCAGTATTAACTATGCATGACGCTCAGCAGACTCGCGCTATTTTTGCCAACTACCGCAATCAGGGCACCGATGTTATCGAGCGTGTTTCTATCCTGTGCGCTCTGAACTTGTACTTGGACTTTGTGAACTTGTTCTTGTATATCTTGGAAATCTTCGGCGCTCGCAATTAAGGCATTTCTTTCTCTTACTCAATCGCCCCTTCACCACTGATTCTTAAAGTGGTGAAGGGGCGATTGCCATGCAGTCTGAACTACTCAATCCCGCCGATGCTGGAGCTTGGCAATACAGCCCGGCAGCAGACCTACTGCCAATCCCATGACCGCCAGCCCGTAAACCACTCCAGCAAGCGTCGCAAGAGCCGAACGCCCAGTAGGCAAGACGATAGCGAAGAAATGGGCGACGAACGGTATGCAAGCTCCTATCACACCAGCTACAACAAAGAGCGCTACTAAGATTCCCCGCCAAGAGTGCAGAGGTTGAGCAACCCGAGCTAACACCAAGATACCCATAGCGAAGAGGACGATGGCACAGACGGTACGTAGCTGAGCTAAGTCGTTAGCATTGCGCAAGTTCCAGCCCATGAAGCCCGGCAAACACCAAGCCATCGTTAGCACTACTAGGGCCGTAGCAATGCCGCCAGGCAGAGCGAAAGCCACGACTCTCTTGAGAAAACCGGGCTTGTAGCGCCGCGTATTGGGAGCCAAAGCCAGGAAGAAGGCGGGCGTACCAATAGTGAGCGCACCTATATACGTGATGTGACGAGGCAAGTAAGGGAAGGGAATGGCGCTCAGTACCACACCCAGTGAAATCAGAGCAGAATACACGGTTTTGACCAAGAAGAGTCCTGAAACGCGTTCCATATTGGCCATCACCTGACGGCCTCGAGCCACCACGTCGGGCAAGTGAGAGAACTTTGAATCGACCAATACCACTTGAGCTACAGCCTTGGTAGCAGGCGCGGCATTACCCATAGCGATGCCTAAGTCAGCTTCTTTGAGCGCCAAGGAATCATTGACGCCGTCACCAGTCATAGCGACCGTGTGCCCGCCCAAGTGTAGAGCTTGGACTATGGCCTTCTTTTGCTCTGGCAGGACCCTGCCGAGCACGTCTATCTCTTCTAGAGCCTTGGCGAGTTCAGCTGTGTCTGTGGGTAACTTGCGAGCATCCATAGCCCGAGGCTTACTCGATCCAGTGAGTTCGACCTGTCCAGCAATCGCCGACACTGTAGCGGGGTTATCTCCTGAAATAATACGGCAGCGCACCCCCTGCTCACGGAACCAAGCCAAGGTCTGCTGGGCGTCCTCACGAATGTGCTCCGAACAAGTAATGAGTGCTTCTGGTTGCAAGCGCTCAGGCAAGACTGCGTCTTGGTCATTACAAGTCGTTCCAGCTGACCGAGCTAGCATTAGGACTCGGTATCCTTGGTCAGCAAGGGCTGTAACCTTACCCTCAATGTGTGGAAACACGCCTTCTTGAGATGCAAGCAAAACCTCAGGAGCTCCAAAGTACCAAGTATTTCCAGAATTGTCCGTTATGGCACTCCATTTGCGCGCTGACGAGAAGGGAATACGCGTGGGCACGTTCTCAGAAGGCTGTATCTGGCTCAGTCCTTGAAGAATAGCTGAACCTGTAGCATTAGGATTCTCTTCATGGGATACATCTACGAGGGCTTGTTCAAGGGGAAGCAGCGGCCCCTGCCCTAGATTAATTATAGAGTCGTAGACAATGCCACCATCGGTAATAGTGCCGGTCTTGTCTAAGTTCAAAGCATCAACCCGAGCCAGTGTCTCGACCGATTCTAGCTCCTGAACCAAAGTATTTTGACGAGCTAAACGGATGGCAGCCAAGGCAAAATTAAGTGAAGTTAAGAGCACGAGACCTTCGGGAATCATTCCCACCACGCCGGCCACAGCTGAGACAACAGCCCCCCGCCAAGCACCGCTCGCTACGGCTTCCTGCAAACCGCCAACCGTGTGCAGCTGCGTCCAAATCAATAGGACACACAGCGGCACTACGACGAAAGTCATCACCCGCAAAATCTTGTTGATGCCCTCGTTTAAGTCCGAATGTGTTTTCTTGTAGACCTTGGCTTGAGCCGTGAGCTTGGAGGCGTATGAGGATGCACCCACGGCAGTGACTTCAACCAAAGCGAGGCCGGAAACCGCAGTAGAGCCCGAATACACAAGGTCGCTCTCAGTTTTACGGATTGTCCGAGACTCACCGGTGAGCATGGACTCATCCAGCTCCAAACCCCATGTTTGAACAATCGTTCCATCTGCGGGAAGCTGATCCCCAGAACGAACCCAGAGCAAGTCCCCTTTGACGATTTCGTCGTGAGGCACCCGCACATCTTGCCCGCCTCTTCGCACAAAGAAGTCCGAGGCCACTAGAATCGACAGTTTATCGAGCGTACGCTTAGCTTTGAGCTCCGTAGCCACACCGATGCCAGTATTGATAATGATAATGATTCCAAATACTGCGTCTTTCCACTGGCCAGTAATCAGCACTACAATCATGGCAGCGAAAATGATTCCATTGAACAGGGTGAACACGTTTGCTCTTACGATTTGACCGAGCGTTCGCGAGCTGGCATCTTTCGACGCGTTGACCTGACCTGCGACCACCTGCTCTTGAACTTGCGCCGAGCTCAAGCCCGATTCAGCTACTGACGGGAAAGAGGGCTGGCTGGTATTCGGCGTACTCACAGTTGTTCCTCCAGTTGGTCCTGAGGCTCATGCTGACTCATGTCATCTTGCAGGCTGACCATTTGCGAACGTACATGCTCACGGTCATCAATAATCGTTTGTAAAGCTCTGCCCAGAGGCACGGCAGTCGGGTCATCCCTGTCTATGGTGAACTGGGCAGCGAAGAGTTTCGTATCCTGCGGCTGGTAGCCCTCCCCCAGCAATACCACAGCAACTCCGGCCTTACGAGCTTTGTTGAGAGTCACGTTCCAATCCCCCAAAGCCATACCTTCTATGAGAATCGCATGTACCTTACGGGCCACCGCATCTTTAACAGCTTGCTCTTGGCTGCGTAAATCGTTGGCGTCTGCGTAATAGGCTTTCATCCCATTGTGTTCGAGAAGACTACAGATTTGCCGGTTGGTAGCTTGCATTGCTTCGCGCTCCTTTTGAGCTGCGGGAGCAACAATTAATACGCTGGCATTGGAACGATCGACACCGTCATGCTCAACGGTAATGCCCGGCTGCCAAGTATCCCCTACTGCTCGACCGCGTGGAGCACAGCCGCCCAAGCACAACAGTAATAAAGACAAGCATATACAAACGGCAAGGCTTCGAGCGCGCCGACTTCTTATAAAACTGCCCTGGCTATGCATCATGACAACTGATTGTAACCAGGGCATGTTTCGAGTCTGCTCTCAGCGGGTGAACACCGCCAGGGTCTCCACATGATGGGTCATGGGATAGATATCGAAAGCTTGAACGTAATCCAAGTTGTAGCCAAGCTCGGTCAAGGTTGCGCTATCGCGGGCCAAACTGGCCGGATCGCAAGCCACGTAAGCCACTATGGGCGCTCCCGAGCGAGCAATCTGACGGCAGACTTCAGCTTTGGCACCAGCCCGTGGCGGATCCAAAACCACTGCGTCTGGCCGAGATAATTCTTTGGGCAGTCCTGAGGCCAGTGTCTTCGCCACGTCGCCAGCTAGGGCCGTTACGTTGCCAGAAACACCCGCTACTTGAGTGTTGTGCCGGGCCTGAGCTACAGCGATGCGCGAGCCCTCAATGCTGGCCATGCGAGTGTTAGGCCCAGTCAAGCTGGCCAAGGGCAGGGTAAAGAGACCAGAGCCGGAATACAAGTCCCAAATCACCGGCGATTTCTCTGTATTCAAACGACTTTGCACTGCCTCAATAACGGCATTGGCCAGCAAAGCCGGAGCCTGCCGATGAATCTGCCAGAAGCCAGAAGCGTCTACCTCGTAGGTAAAGTCTTGACCACCAACCGTGACCACTTCTTCGAGCTTGCGCCTGCCAGCCTTCACCTTTTTACCCAAGATAAGAGCAAAGTTATCACCCTGCCCTATCCGCTCGTGTTGAGGCAAAGCTAAGCGGATAGGAGTTCCTGGCTCGATACCGCCGTTCCACACTCCAAGTTGGCTCGCCATATCGTTGAGCTCACGCGTGGCCAGAGGCATCTCCTCGATAGCGACCCGCTCGTGAGATTCCCTACGACGCATTGAGGGGCGTCCGGATTCATCGGCGATGAGGTCAATACGGGTCCGCCAATACAGGCCCTTACGCTCTTCATCTCCTGCTGCCCTCACTACAGGCACAGTAGTATCAACATGACCTAGTCGACTCATTTGCTCTTGCACTACTGCTTGTTTCCAGGCCAACTGCCCAGGCAAGCTCACGTGTACAAGGTCAGCCCCGCCCACGCCACCTCCCCAAGCCAGAGGGCCCGCAATGGGCCAAGCTGGGTCGACACGCTCAGGACTCGCTTCCAGTACGCGAGTTACCTCACCGGTAAGGAAACGGCGCTTGGAGCGGATTGGTAAATCGACGTTTACCTCAACCAACTCGCCAGGTAAGGCAAAGCGCACAAAGATAACTTGTCCGTCTATGTGGCCTACACAGCGCCCTTGGTCGGCGTAGCGTTCCACGCGAACAGTTACTTGCATACGGTCCTCCCCGCTGAGCGTTGATACCGCTCAAATCTTGTGTTTTTGTTTTGGTCGTCATCTGCTATGTTTGCTTTCGCCTAGCATAGCCATTGGTAAATATAGCTGGACCAGCTTAAAGCGCGCCCTCGTCTTCTTCGCTCTGCGCACTACGCTCGCCACGATGATGGTCATGATAAGGCTGGGCTATCCACAGCCAAGACAGCCATATCACGAAAGCAAAGAGTGGCAATCCCATAACCAGCCGGGCTGAACCCAACCAAGCTAATCGATGATTAAGGTAGAGTGGCAATTGCACTAAGAGACGAGCCGCAAACATACCTATCCACAAGAGCGTTGCCCGCCAGTAGGCCTGATACAAAGCCCTATCCCGCCGCCATTGCTCCAACCATTTTTTAAGGCCAGATAATACCGGCTCACGCAAGTACTCCACAAGCAGGCCCAGGCCGGGAGCTCGTAGTAGCAGGGTCAAACAAAGCCCAAGAATCCAAGCCACATTCGTAATGAAACCAGGCAGATAATAGTTCCTAGCGTCTCTTGACAACCAAGCCCACAGTAGGCAAATCGCCATAGCAAGAATGCCGGTCAGTGCTCCCAGCCAAGATTGCCGCTGGACTAGCCGTAGCAACAACTGCAGCAGAGCAAGTCCTCCAGACACCGCAACAGTGAGCTGCAAGTTGGATGTGGCTAAGAACATGACAAGAAAGACCAGCCCAGGCAAGAGGGATTCTGCGATACCGCGGGCACCGCCTATGGCTTGATAAACGTTAAAGTCTTCAGAGCCAAGCGCCGCAATGCCGGTCTTTGCTTGTTTACTCACTGATTAGCGCACCTCAGAGAACATGGGTCCACGAGACAGCGTCGTTTTAACTTCCGTCTGCTGGTCACTATCGAAGGGGCCGGTGGGCTTGCCGGGGATAGACGCAGAGGAGTCATCACCTTCTGACTCTTCCTTCTCAGCTGCCCGCTGGTCAGGAGTGATGGGCTGGTGCATAGGAATCAAATCGCGAGGTGCCAATGGCTCTTCGCCACGGTCTACTACTATGTTGGAGAAGTATGTATCTAGAGTCTCGCGTTCCTTGCCCTTGCTGGCAGCAGGTCCGGAGAAAATACCGCGTAACATCCAGCGCGGCCCATCAACGCCCACGATACGGGTGGTGAACTCCTTACCCTTGACGGTGACGGGAAGCATGAGCTCGGTACCAAAGGTTCCCTCAACTTCACGAGCCTTAGGATTGCCTGCCTTCAAATCATGGCGTACGGTGTCCCACAGCCCTAAGGTCTTAGGAGCAGCAAAAGCTTCTACTTCTAGGCTGGACTGCCCATAGGAGATAGTGGCACCCATAATATCACCTGATTGGCCGTTGGCTTTGATACGCAGTTCAATACCTTGCAGATAGGGCAGATTGACAGCACCAATATCTAGATAGTCATCGTAGTTGACAACCTCTTCATCGTTGACATCCCAAGGACCGCGAGTAATGCCGCGCTCTTGGTCGAGATCAGAGTCCGACGCTTGCTCATCTTCTACTGACTCACTCGTATTCTCTTGCGATTCTTCTGTAATCAGGCTCTTGCTGTCTTGCCCTTCATCATCGCTCTTATGCTTCTTACCGAAACCGAACCATCCCATTATTTCCTCGTTTCTTCAGGAACGCTATCTACCACATTAGCAAAAGAGGAGGCCGACTACGAAGCCGACCTCCTCTTTCTTCCAAGCCTTAGTCTAGACCCAAACTCAGCTTGCCGCCGGGGATAGCCTCCAAGAGGTCCCTAGTATACTGCTGCTGCGGATGTTCGAAGACTTCATCGGTGGTGGCGTGCTCTACCAACTTGCCGTGCTGCATGACCACTACTTCATCTGCAATCTGGCGAACTACGGCCAAATCGTGGGTGATGAAGAGATAGCTCAAACCACGCTCTGCCTGCAAATCGTTGAGCAGGCGCAGCACCTGATCCTGCACCAACACGTCGAGTGCCGACACGGCCTCGTCGCAGATGATGACATCTGGGTTCAGAGCCATAGCTCGAGCGATAGCGATACGCTGACGCTGACCGCCGGAGAGCTCGTTGGGATAACGACCCATCACCGAAGCTGGCATTTCTACCATTTCGAGCAGGTCTTTCACCCTCTGCCGGCGCGACTTCTTATCACCGATACCGTGAATGCGCAGCGGCTCTTCAATAGAGCGGTAGATGGAGTACATCGGATCCAAAGAACCGTAAGGGTTCTGGAATACCGGCTGCACATGGCGTCGGAAGTCAAGCAATTGCTTGTTATTGAATTCAGCCGTGTCTTCGCCCTCATAGATGACCTTGCCGGAAGAGGGCTTAAGAAGGCGCAGAACCATGTTTGCAACCGTCGACTTACCCGAACCCGACTCGCCCACGATAGCCAGCGTTGTACCGCGTTTGACCGAGAAGGAGACATCGTCTACAGCCTTGAAGAGTTCCTTCTTGCGAGGCAAACGGAACTCACGGGTCAGATGCTCAACGGTAATGATGTGCTCACTCTTTTCGAGCGCCTGCTCACCCTTAACGTGATGCTCCATCAAGCTTTCAGCATCTTGGCCGTGCTCTTTGGCTGAGATAATACGCTGAGAAGCGAGGGAGGGAGCAGCGTTTACCAGTCGCTTGGTATAGGGATGCTGGGGATGCTGAAGCACATCGAGGCTGGGACCAGACTCCACTACCCTACCCTTGTACATCACAACGATGTGCTGGGCGCGCTCAGCAGCCAAGCCCAAATCGTGAGTAATGAAGAGCACAGCAGTACCCAAGGAGTCAGTTAAACCTTGCAAGTGATCCAGAATCTTCTTCTGAACAGTCACGTCGAGAGCCGATGTGGGCTCGTCAGCAATCAGCAAGTCAGGTCGAGAGGCCAAGCCCATAGCAATCAAAGCACGCTGACGCATACCGCCAGAGAACTCATGCGGATACTGACGGGCACGAGTTGCAGCATCCGGCAGACCAGCCTCAGACAACAGACCAGCTATACGGTCATCCATGTCAGAACCGTTGACGTACTTCTTGGCAATAGCCCAAGCTTCGTCGTCACCAACGCCTGCCTTAATCAGGCTCTTGGCTACGCCCCAGCGAGTTTCCGAGCCCGGATCCCACTGAGCTTGGAACACTTCCATAGCCTTGTCAGGATCAGTCTTCCCAGCTGCGACCACTGCCTCACGGGCAGCTACGAGCAAGTCGGGTAAGTCCTTGGAAGCAATGAAAAGCTCATCTTCCTCAGTCTTCAAGGTCACGTCTTCAGCAGAGGCCAACATTTTAGCCAGCTGAGAACGCTTCTCCTTGCTCACATCCATATGGTTAGCAACAAGAGCTTCCTTGACCTGGGCACCAATGCGCCACACAGGGTTCAAATTGCTCATAGGGTCTTGCGGAACAAGGCCAATTTGCTGTCCACGAATCTCTTCGTAGTCCTTACGACTCAACCCCACCAGCTCATGGCCGTGAAGTTTCATGGAGCCGCCCACGACCTTGCCGGTGCCCGGCAGTAAGCCAAGTACAGACATAGCAGAGGTGGACTTGCCTGAGCCAGACTCACCTACAATTGCCACCCACTGTCCGGGGTATACGTTGAAGGATGCATCGGTCACAGCGTGGACGGAACGGCCGTCGGCAGTAAAGTCGACCTGCAAATCCTTAACCTCAAGTAGGGGGCCATTGGACACCTGAGTCTCGAGCAGTTTGGACTGCATCGCATCTATTTGTGTTTGTTCACTCATGCTGTTCTCCCCACTCACGCCGTACGAGTCTTTGGATCGAGGGCATCCTTCACTGCATCACCCATCATGATGAAGGCCAACACGGTGATTGCCAGAGCTGCCGACGGGTAGAAGAGTACGGACGGATTAGTCCTCAATAGATTCTGGGCTGTAGAAATATCGCCACCCCAGGAGACAACGGACGAAGGCAAACCAATACCGAGGAAGGAAAGGGTTGCCTCAGAGACGATGTAGGAGCCCAAAGACATGGTCGCCATCACGATGACGGGTGCCAATGAGTTTGGAATGATGTGCCTGAACAGATTGCGCATGGGCGAAGAACCCAGAGCAGTCGAGGCAGTATTAAACTCAAGGTTCTTGGCTTCCAAAACCGCGCTTCGGGTAATACGAGCCATGTTGACCCAACCGAAAAGAGTCAGGGTAAACACAATCTTCCAGATGGACGTTGAAGTACGGAACATCTGCAAGAGCACGATGGCGCCCAAGAGCATAGGAATAGCGAAGAAGATGTCGGTTACACGACTCAAAATCGCATCAATCCAGCGGCCAAAGAAACCAGCGATTGCACCAATCAGTCCACCGAGTAATGTCACCAAAATAGTAGTCAATACGCCAATAGATACCGAGGTACGCGCACCGTATACTACTCGTGAATACACATCGCAGCCCTGGAGATCATAACCGAATGGGTGAGCTCCACTCCCGCTTTCCAGCGAATGCTCCAGATTGCAAGCCACAGGATCCTGCTTAGTAAACAGGGATGGGAACAAGGCCACGATAATAACGAAAACCACCAAGATAGCCGACAGAATAAAAATCGGATTCTTGCGCAGAGTCTTCCAAGCGTCGGCCCACATGCTCGTAGCAGGAGCCTCTTCATCGATGGAATCGACGTCGTGCAAAGGAGTTTTGTCTAAGGGTGCAACGAAGCGCTCCTGCCCAGGTAATGGATCTGGGAAGAAGACGTCGGCATTGGATTCAGCGGAACCGCTGTTCATAGTCATGTCTGTCATCAATCCTTCACCCCTCACGCGTACCGAATGCGTGGATCGAGTACCGCATAGAGCAAGTCGACTACCAAGCTGCAGACCACGAAGATCATCACCATGATGGTTACAATGGAGACCACTAGAGTACCCTCACCTCGCAGAATGGCTTGATACAGAGTATTGCCTACGCCCTGAATGTTGAAGATACGCTCGGTAATCATAGCGCCGCCCATGAGGCCGCCGATATCGGCACCCAAATAGGTCACCACTGGAATCAGGGAGTTACGCAAAATGTGGCGAACGGTAACCTGGAAGTTACTCATACCCTTTGCACGAGCTGTACGAACGTAGTCCTCAGAAATATTGGTTGAAATCTCAGTTCGGGTTAGCCGAATAATTGAAGCCATAGAAACCGAGCCCAGCACGATAGCAGGCATCAGTAGATCCATAAACCCGGGTTGCGCTCCAGCAGTGGCTGGCAAAATATGCCATTTAACACCAAACAGATACTGGAGGATGAAGCCGGTGACGAAGGTAGGCACAGAGATGAGCAGGAGGGAGATGATCAGAATAATCTGATCACTCCACTTACCCTTAGTCAAACCAGCAACGATGCCAAAGAGAATACCGAAGATACCCTCAAATACGAACGCCATCAGAGCCAAGCGAATCGTAACAGGGAAAGCCCTGCCGATAACGCTAATGACCGGCTGACCGGCAAAAGTATTGCCAAAGTTCAAAGTCAGCGCGTTCTTCAGGAAGAGGAAGTACTGGACGAAGAACGGCTTGTCTAAGTTGTATTCCGATCGTATCTGAGCGGCTACGGCTTGGTTGACCGGCTTATCTCCGAACATTGCGGCAACAGGGTCGCCTGGCAATGCGAAAACTAGCGCGTAAATCAACAGAGTCGTACCGAGAACAACAGGAATCATCTGCAGAATTCGTCGCAGAAGATATTTGCCCATCGGCTTTTTCTCCTTTGCAATTCGCAGGCAGGATATGCGTGTTTCTTCCGCCCGCACAAAAACACTGTTAGCAGTCTACCAGCAGCACCCAACCAAAACGGTTACAAATGCTTCAAACTGCTGGTTGGTGCAGTTTGAAGCCAACGTCTAGTGGTGGTCTTAGGCCGCAGATCGCTGCGGCCTAAGACCACAGTTTTACTTAGTTAAGTCCCAATAAACTGGGGTGCCCTTCCAAGTAAATGCAAACCCATGGATGTTCTTTGCAGCCACACCCTTGGCATTGCCGTAATACAGAGGAAGAGTTGGCAAATCCTTGAATAAGATCTCCTCGGCCTGCTGATAAATCTTATTCGCAGAGTCGGTGCTCTTAGCTGCTGCTGCCTTTTCGAGCAGAGCATCAATCTCGGGATTCTTGTAATCGCCGTGATTAGAACCATGACCATCTGCAGCAGCAGAAGAGAACTTGGGCTTCAAATAGTTCTCGGGTGAGGGATAATCAGGCTGCCAACCGGTACGGAAAGCGGTGTTGTTAGCCGCAAACGTACGCTTGCTGATATTGCCATTAAACTCGCTGAAGGTTGGGATAGGAGTACCCGCTGCTTCAATACCGAGCGTGTTCTTGATGGAGTTGGACAAAGCATCGTAGACATCTTTGTGACCGCCATCGGCGTTGTAAGCCATCTTGAAGGATTCGTCTTCACCCCAAGGACTAATCTTGTTGGCCTGTTCCCACAATTCCTTGGCCTTCTTGGGGTTGTACTTCAAGACATCAGAACCCTTAAGATCCTTAGAATAACCAGGAATCGTAGGAGCAATGAAATCAGTTGCAGGCTTGCCTGTACCGCCAAGCACCTTATCGACTAGCTGCTTGCGGTCGAACGACATGGAGATGGCCTGACGACGCAGCTTGCCTTCTTGATCCTCGCCGAAGTGCTTAATCGTCGTGGGGATGGTGATGAAGTGGAAAGCTGCACCTGGTTCAGACTTTGCCTGTACCGTTGAGTCAGTCATAAAGGTCTTCAAAGCCGAGGTAGGAATGCCGTCAGATACGTCTAGGTTGCCGGACTGCACATCTGCATATGCAGAGGCAGGATCAGAGTAAACCCTGAACTCCAAACCACCATTCTTAACCTTAATTTCGCCCTTGTAATCGGGATTCTTGACCAGCTTAATGGCCTTGTTGTGCTCCCAAGATTCGAACTTGTATGGTCCTACCGAGACAGGGTTCTCGCCAAAGGCCTTGGTGTCCTTATAGAACATTTCTGGCAGCGGAGCATACGAGGTATACCCAACCAAGATGGGGAAGGTCGAAGAAGGAGCGTTCAAATCCACACTGAAGGTCTTATCGTCGATGACCTTTAAGCCCGAAAGCTGCGCATCTGGATCAACACCCTGCTTTTGCAGTTCGTCAAAGCCCTTAATGGGGTTGAAGAAGCTGGAGCTCAACTGAGCATTGCTGGAGTTAGCACCCCAAGACCAAGCGCGAGTGAAGGACTTGGCAGTAACGGGAGTACCATCGGTAAACTTCCAGCCGTCCTTAATCGTAATCTTGTACTGAGTCATGTCAGCATTAGGCTTGATTTCTTTGGCAATCTCATTGATAGCACGGCCCTTTTCATCGAAACGAACCAGCTTCGAGAACAACATGTCGAGGGGGTTGCCACCACCAACCTCATTGGTATTGCTAGGAATCAGAGGCTTGGAAGGCTCCGAGCCGAAGACACTAATAATCGCGTTGGTAGAGCCGTCCGACTCGACCTTCTTATCCGCATCGCTGCTAGTATTTCCACAGCCACTGAGCACCATAGCAAAGGAGCAAGCTGAGGCTACTAAGAGCGCTATACGTGAGTTCTTGTTCATAAGCGTAACTTTTCTAAGAGTATCTACGGGGGGGGGGTGCAACATGATCCCTGCTGCAAGATACGCCGGGAAGAGATTTTTGATCTGTTCCCCAGTATCAACTCAATGAGAGGTTCTACCTCTATTGAAGATCATAGGGTGGGGGCCAAGAGCAAAATTCTCAACCCCCTAGTACCTCAACCTTACTTGGTGAGGTCAGGATAGGAAGGTGTGCCCTTCCAGGTGAAGGAGAAGCCCTGCACGCTCTTACCAGCAGCGCCCTTGGCATTGGAATAGTAGAGAGGGATGACAGGAAGATCTTCAAGCAGAATTTCTTCAGCTTCCTGGAAGATTTTGTTGGCCTCGTCAGTGGTCTTGGCGCCAGAGCCCTTAGTTACGAGTGCATCGAACTTGGGGTTCTTGTAGTCGCCATCGTTAGAACCATTACCGTCAGCGGCGCCCGAGGTGTACAAAGGCTGCAAGTAGTTTTCTGGCGATGGGTAATCGGGCTGCCAACCGGAGCGGAAGGCAGAGTCCGTGAACTTACGGCTACTCACGTTGTTACGGAACTCCTTGAAGGTCGGTAGAGGATTGCCCTCGGCCTTGATACCCAGAGAGTTCTTAATGGAGTTAGCGAAAGCGTCGTAGATGTCCTTATGTCCACCGTCGGCGTTGTAAGCCATCTTGAAGACATCAGCCTCGGTCCAAGGGCTAATCTTGTTAGCTTCTTCCCAGAGCTGCTTGGCCTTCTTGGGGTTGTACTTTAAGACATCAGAACCCTTGAGGTCCTTAGAATAACCAGGAATCGTAGGAGCAATGAAATCGGTAGCGGGCTTGCTGGTGTTGGCCAGAACCTTGTCGATGACTTGGTTGCGGTCTACAGCCATAGAGATAGCCTGACGACGCAACTTACCTTCTTGGTCCTCACCGAAGTGCTTCATGTAAGTAGGAATAGTAAAGTTCTGGAAGACAGAGCCGGGCTTGTTGATAGCCTGAATAGTCTGGTCGCTTTGGAAGGTCTTGATAGCTGAGGAAGGAATCGTATCCAGCACATCCAAGTTGCCTGCTTGTACATCTGCGAATGCAGGCTCAGTATCGGTGTAAGCGCGGAACTCAATGCCACCATTCTTGACCTTGACTCCACCCTTGTATTCAGGGTTCTTAACCAGCTTAATGGCCTTGTTATGTTCCCAAGACTGAAGCTTGTACGGACCATTGGAAATCGGCTTCTCGCCGAAAGCCTTGGTGTCCTTGTAGAAGGCTTCAGGCAGTGGCGCAAAAGCAGTAATGCCTACCTGAATGGGGAAGGTTGAGGAAGGATCAGTCAGATCGACAGTAAAGGTGTGATCGTCGACAACCTTGAGACCAGAGAGTTCTGCATCGGCAGCAACACCCTTAGTCTGAAGCTCATCGAAGCCCTTGATGTTGCCGTAGAAGCTCGAAGCCAACTGAGCGTTGTTGATATTGGCTCCCCAAGACCATGCCTTAGTGAAGGACTTAGCAGTCACAGGTGTGCCATCGCTGAACTTCCAGCCATCCTTGATAGTGATCTTGTACTGCGTCATGTCGGCATTGGGCTTGATGTCCTTAGCGACTTCGTTGACAACCTTACCGTCAACGTCGTAACGAACCAGCTCTGCAAACATCAAATCCAGAGGATTGCCGCCGCCAGTTTCAATGGTATCGCTAGGAATTAAAGGCTTGGCTGGCTCAGCACCGAAGACACTCATAATAGCGTCGGTTGTTGATGCATTCTTAGCATCGCTTGAGGGCTTACTCGAATCATTTGAGTCGCCCGCTCCACCGCAGCCGCTGAGCACGAGAGCCAGCGAGCATGCGGAAGCAGCTACAAGCGAAAACATTGAAGATTTCTTCATCTTGCTCTTCTTCCTCTATGAGGTACTACATGTTCTTGCTGCTGGCGAAAGTGGAGGTTACCACTTTCTAAGCTGGTAGTTGGAGAACTTCTGCTCCCCAACTACCAGCACCCCGTCTAGTACCGAATCATTTTGTTAATTCTTCGTAGACAGGTAAGTTCTTCCAATTCATAGTAAACCCGCCGACATTTTTCGCTGCTGCGCCCTTAGCATTGGCGTAGTAAAGCGGAACTGACGGCAAGTCGCCCAGTAAGATTTGTTCAGCTTGCTGGTAGACCTTGTTGGCTTCGTCCACGCTTTTGGCTTGGGCTGCCTTGGTCAACATGGCATCAAACTGGGGGTTCTTGTAATCGCCATCGTTGGAACCATTGCCATCAGCAGCCGAGGAGGCGTACAGAGGCTTGAGGTAGTTTTCAGGCGAAGGATAATCAGGCTGCCAAGAGGAGCGCAGGGCGGAATCGCGATACTTGCGCTGACCGACGTTATTGCGGAACTCAGAGAAGGTAGGTACAGGCGTTCCTTCAGCCTTGATACCTAGTGTGTTCTTGATGGAGTTAGCAATAGCGTCGTAAGAGTCTTTGGCACCGCCGTCGGAGTTGTAAGCAAGCTTAAAGGTCTGTTCAGCAGGCCAAGGTGAAATAGCGTCTGCCTGTGCCCACAGCTCCTTAGCTTTCTTAGGGTTGTATTTCAGGTTATCGCTGCCCTTGAGGTTCTTGGAGTAACCAGGAATCGTTGGAGCAGTGAAGTCGGTAGGTTGCATAGCCAATCCGCCCAATACCTTGTCGATAATCTGCTTACGATCAATCGACATGGAGATAGCTTGACGGCGAAGCTTGCCTTCTTCGTCCATCTTGAAGTGGTCCATGAAGCCGGGAATGGTAAAGCTCTGAATGACTGCACCAGGCTCATTGTATGCCTGTACGGTGGCATCGGACTGGAAGGTCCTCTGAGCCGAAGTCGGAACGGAATCGATAACATCAAGGTTACCAGCCTGTACGTCAGCAAAACCAGCGTCCAAATCAGAGTAGGTTCGGAACTCAAGGCCACCGTTCTTTACTACTGCTGTACCCTTGTAGTCTTTATTCTTGACCAACTTGATGGACTTATTGTGTTCCCAAGACTTAAAGTTGTACGGCCCCACAGTGACCGGGTTCTCGCCGTATGCCTTAGTGTCCTTGTAGAAGACCTCGGGCATTGGAGCATAGGCAGTGTAGCCAATGAGAATGGGGAAGGTCGATGAGGGTGATTTCAGATCGACGGTGAAGGTGTGGTCGTCGATAACTTTGAGACCAGAAAGTTGCGCATCACTAGCAACTCCGGGCTTCTGAATCTCGTCGTAACCCTGAATATTGTCGAAGAAAGAAGCGTCGAGCTGGGCGTTACTCACGTTTGCGCCCCAAGACCATGCCTTCGTGAAGGAGGAAGCGGTGACGGGAGTACCGTCTGAGAACTTCCAGCCGCTCTTGATGGTGACCTTGTACTGAGTCATATCTGCATTGGGCTTAATCTCTTGAGCAATCTCGTTGTGAGCCTTGCCGCTCTTGTCGAAGCGCACCAATTTAGAGAACATCATGTCAAGCGGGTTTCCACCGCAAGACTCACCAGTATTGCTGGGAATCAAGGGCTTGGCCGGTTCGCATCCATAGACAGAGATAATGGCATCAGCACTTGAGGCCCCGGAATTTGCATCCTGGCCGGTACTGCCACCGCAAGCAGAAAGCGCTAAAGCTAGCGCACATGCTGATGCTGCAACTATGGTGAGCTTCGGGCTCTTCTTCATACTGTGAATCTTCTCCTTGAGTACGCATCTTCTACGTTGTGCGCCGAAGATGGAAACTTTGGCTAGCTTTCTTGTATAAGGTTTGCTTATACGAAAAATGCTAATGCACCTATTGTCTTACGTAAATGTTTCGTGCGCAAAACATGTTTTAAGCACTCTAACAGACATGGAAACTCGTTAGCAAACCGCCAGTAATCGTGCCGATGCTTCCAAGCAATATAGGTTGTCAATAGTGAGGCTTTGTAAGGTCTTACTAGGCACAGATCCCAATCTTTGTAAACAAGAGACAGCGTATAAAAGGACTGACAGAAGTGGTACACTCTCAGTTTTTAATTGTTACGGGGAAGTTACTGGAGCAAACAGTTTCAGCTCATAGCTAGCCCGAAAACAAAGAGTGTGGGCTGTCTCCACTGTCTGGAAATAGCCCACAGTTTGACTAATGCGTATTACTGCGCCCACCACCGGGGAGTGAAGCAACACGCTCTGTATGTAATTACTTGCTAGTTACACTTGCCATCCAATAGACGGGGTAGGTCTGCCAACTCATCTTGAAGTCCTTAACCTGTTTGGAAGCAACGCCTGTGCGATTGAGGTAGTAGAGAGGAATGCCGGGACAATCTCTAAGTAGTATCCCTTGAGCCTTGGCATACAGACCGTTTTCTTCCTCGGCGTTAGCGGCTTTCGCTGCCTGCTTAATCAGATTGTCGAACTCAGGATTCTTATAATCAGTGTCGTTAGCACCCTTACCGTCGGCAGATTCTGAAGCATAAATCGGCTGTAGATAGTTTTCTACTGATGGATAATCAGGAGTCCAACCAGCATGGAAGGCACCGGTCATCTTACGAGCAGTGATGTTTTGACGATACTCTTGGAAGGTTGGAACAGGTACATCTTCCGTATTAATGCCAAGGTTGCTCTTCACCATGTTTGCTACAGCTTTGTAAACGGACTTGTAGCTTGATTCATCGGCATTGTAACTGAAGGTTAGCTTGTAGTCGCTAGGAATAGTCGAGATCTTGTTGGCCTTTTCCCACAGCTCCTTAGCCTTCTTGGGATTGTAGGTAATATTCTCCTTGTTTTCCAAATCGGTAGTGTAGCCAGGAATAGTTGGTGCAGAATATGCGGCAGCAGGTGAAGCAGTGTTGTTTAGAACCTTCTTGCAAATGGACTCGCGGTCAATAGACATGGAGATAGCCTGACGACGCAGGATGCCTTCTTCATCTTCCTTGAAGTGTTCGAGGCTCGAGGGGAGAGCGACAGCAGCAATACTAGAACCAGGCTTGTTGTAGGACTGAACATCGCTTTCAGTGGTGAAAGTCTTACTAGCCGAAGCTGGAACATTTTCCATCAAGTCAAGATTGCCAGCCTGAATATCTGCATAAGCAGCATCAGAAGAGGTGTATATCTTGAACGTTATACCGCCGTTGCGAGGCTTGAACTGCCCCTTGTAGTCGGGATTCTTTACCAACGAGATGGACTTGTTGTGTTCCCAAGACTGGAACTTATATGGACCATTGCTCACTGGGTGCTCGCCGAAGGCCTTGGGATCCTTATAGAAAGATTCGGGCAGCGGGTCGAAAGCATCATAGCCAACCTTGATGGGGAACACGGAGTCTGGCTGAATCAAATCTACGGTAAACGTCTGATCGTCAATCACTTTCAAACCGCTCAGCTGAGCATCAGACTTTACACTTGTGTCTTGCAGCTCCTGATAGCCCTTAATAAGCGAGAAGAAGCTAGCGCCCAATTGGCCGTTAGCCGCGTTTGCAGTATAGCTCCACGCCTTTGTAAAGGAAGAAGCAGTGACTGGAGTGCCATCCGTGAATTTCCAACCCTGCTTGAGCTTAATGGTGAACTGGCTCTTATCAGCATTTGGCGTCAAAGATTCAGCGACCTCATTGACCGATTCACCGTCTGGAGTTACACCAACCAGACCGGAGAACATCATAGATACAGGCCTGCCGCCGCCACGCTCGTTCGTATTTCCAGGAACCAGCGAGTTCTGCGGCTCTGTATCGAAAGCTGTAATAATTGCGTTTGGGTCACTCTTAGAAGATGAGTCAGCCCCATCGGCCGCTCCCCCGCAAGCACTCAAAGATAAGGCCACAATGCAAGCTGCGGCGGTGATAGTTATCTTTTGTTTTGTATTGTGCACGAATACAATCCCCTTCTTCAATGTACCGATATAGTCACAACCGGTGTCCCAATACCGATTTCGAGGTCAACAGAGGTACACATCTGCAACTTCGTTAGAGGACATACTATGCACTCATCGTTACACAATGTTCAAAAGTGTCCACGTGGTGGACACTTTTATAACTCACCAGCTTCTTACCACTACCGGCAGCGGTCCGTACCTTCCCTTTAGGCTCGGGGAAAGGCCAGATCGTAGCGCTGGCGAAGTTGTTCAATGGAAACGTGGGTGTAACGCTGAGTAGTGCGCAGAGAAGAATGCCCCAGCATTTCCTGCACCTCGCGCAGGTCTGCTCCCCCATCAAGTAAGTGAGTTGCAGCAGAATGACGCAAGGCGTGAGGTGAAATAGAAGGCAAATCTGCTTCCTGAGCCAGTTCGTGAACAACTTGACGAACCTGCCGCTGGCCAATTCTGCGCCCTTGGAGCCCTAAAAAGAGCGCAGACTCACTACTCGCAGATCCAGCCGCATTATTATGGTCAGCTAGAACAGGGCGTCCTTGAGATAGCCAGACCTCGATTGCTTTACAAGCCGGCAGGCCAAAAGGCACCACTCGTTCTTTAGATCCCTTACCCATCACCCGCACCGTACGCTCGCTCATAGTGAGATCGCCTAAGTCCAAGCCCGTAAGCTCGGCAACACGCATGCCAGTGGCGTACAGCAGCTCAAGCATGGCCCGATTGCGTACCTCTACAGCCTGCTGGCGGACCGTGCGCTTGATGCGTGGCTCTTGTGCTTGCTGCACATCAGGATTGCACTCTCCCCCATCTACATTTTGCATCTGTTCAGTGTCGTCCTGCGCTCGTTTCATCAGTTCGCCTGCCTGCTCATGGCTTAAAACCTGCGGCAAATGCTCAGGAATGCGCGGAGTGGCCAAAATCGCAGCTGGATTGTGGTCAAGAAGCTGTCTATCTTCTAAGAAAGCGAAGAACTGACGAATTGCAACCGTCTTGCGGGCCATCGTGGAGCGGGAATGATTGCGCATCTCGTGAGCCATCCACGAACGCAATGTCTCTATTGTTACAGCGTCCAAATCAGTGAATCCCCTCAACTCCATTAAGTGAAGGAACTCGTCTACGTCAATCCGGTACGCTTTAACAGTATTAGCACTCAAACCTTGCACCCGACTCATGTGCTGGCAAAATGAGTCGAGCTCATCATCAAAGCGCATCGAAACCTCCTTGGGGTTTACCTTCATTCTAAACTGAAAGGGGCGAATCTGCATGGCTGTGAGCACAAACAGGTATAGTAAGGGCCATGAAACTGCCTCAGCAAATGCCCCAGGGAGCCAGAATTGTAGTCCGCGTACAAGCTGGCATAGACCAGCAAGACGGGCGTATGAAATATTCGGATTATATAGGGCACGTCAAGAGTTGGAACGGTGAAATTCTGCAACTCACCCGAGATCCCGCAGCCAATGGGACGCGACCTGCACAAGAGGTAAGCATCCCAGCAGCTAGCATAGTTTCGCTAAAACCTATTCCAGAGCGGCGCTATCCTTTCGGACGTTAAGATGGCAGCCACAAATAGGGTGTATAAAACGCGAGCCTAAAGGTAAGTATTATTACCAGCTCAGTGCAGGCAACACTTGAGCTTCATGGGTGGTCAGAAAACGCACAATCTGCTGGCCTCGGCGGGCTGAGTCTGCCAACTCCTGTTGCCAGTTTTCATCGCTTAACGACAGCGACTCCAATTCGGGCATGCGCGCGCAAGTTTGCCGCTCGTTCTGGGCCGTCTTGTAATTTCTAAAAGGTTGCGCGGAGGCAAAGAAAGCAGCCAGTTCTTGGCTGGATTCACTCGCCTGCGTAAGGCTCACACCGTTTTCTAAATCACCTGCAATGCGCTCTAGCTTTGTTGAAAGTTGACGAAGCAGAGCAGCTACATTACTGGAGTCTTCCACGACCATAGCCTGGGTGCGTTTAGGATCGGTAAGCGACACGCGGGTCATATCCCGCCAGGAACCAGCTGAGAGCGCGGCAGCTACTTGGCGCTCCGGGGAAGCAGCAAGCAAGGAAGCCAGAGCGGTCGCAACTACGTGAGGCATGTGCGAGATTAGCGCAGCACAACGGTCATGTATTGCGTCGTCGACGCAAATCAGCCGGTTACCAGCGCCTTGAGTGACCATATCGGCCACTGTTAGAAAGCGGCTCATATCGCTGTGCTCATCTACGCTTAAGGCCCAGAGCGCGTCTGCAAAAAGCTCGGGGTCGGCAGCTGCGAATCCAGAACGCTCGTTGCCGGTCATGGGATGGGCACCAATGTATTGACTCCCCAATCCGGCAGCAACTACTTGCTCTCGAACCTGCCCTTTTACGCTACCGACATCGGTCAGAGTGGTGGCCTTGGGTAAGACCGGGCTTAAACGCTCTAGCATGACAGGCATGGCTGCTAAGGGTGTGGCTAGAATCAAGACGTCGGGCTTGCCCTGAGCTAGCTCCTCCAGCGTGTCGACAGTGTGAATTCCCTTGGCTTGGGCAGATTCATAAGGTTTGGAATTGTGGTTCCACCCTATGACATAGCGACCGCGCTGCACCAGGCGCTCGGCCAAGGAACCTCCGATAAGACCTAAACCAGCAATTCCGATTTTATGGGCCGACGTTAAAATCGGAGATGGGGCCATCCCGGGCAGGGGATGCATGTTGTCTACCACAATAATTCCTCCCGTATTACTGCTACCGACTCAGCCGTCTGCGCTAGGTCTAAGCGCTCTACTCCGCCGGTTGGGAGCATACACTGGTCTACTGGCGGATTGGGACGAATAGTGCGCGGGCATACAGCAAGCGTTTTTAGCCACACATCGTGCCTAGTTAAGTCTTCCATTAAAGACCGTAATTGAGGCTCCCAAGGAGCCGCGTCGAGGCTGACCACAAACGAATACGTGCCATCATAGCCTTTAATTGGCCGAGACATGAAGGATGTCATATTCAGACCAGCGTCTCGCACTTGGTCGAGCACATTGGCCAACACGCCCGGGCCTGTTTGGAACGGAATCAGAGCCAGAATAGATTCAAAAGCGGAAACTTGATCTCCGCTATGCCCGCTAGCCTGTTCGCAAGCCTGAGCTAAATCGGCTACCTGGGCGCGCGGGGCTAAGAGCACAAAGTCTGTGTGGGCACCCTTATAATCTTGAACGGCCTGGGCATAGGTTTCCAAACCGTAGAGAGAGCCGCAAATACGAGGCCCTAAACCAATCTGATGAGGCGCTAAATCACGGCAAGCGGCCGCATTTGAAGAGGCAGGCTCCGGATGCAGACCATGCTCCCCCACGAACGTTTTGCACTGTGCTAAACCATGTGGGTGAGCGCTTACCTGGGTGAGATTGTCATGATGAGGCAAGACAAACGCGTCAAAGACGATGTCAAGGCTAATCTTAGCGAAACCGGCAGTATAGCGAGCGTTGATAAGTGCGTCCATATTGGGAACGACTGTGCCTTCGACGTTGTTTTCCCACGCCAGAATGCCCAGGCCGTGGCCGGCTTCCACTTCGCTGACGATAGAGGCAGCTTGATCCAGAGCTACAAGCGAGCAGGCCTGCCCAGTTGCGCGACCGATAAGATTGCTGGCTTCGAGAGCTGACTGGTGAGTAAAACTGCCTTCAGGGCCCAAGTAGTAAAGATTACGAGCTTGTGCTGACGATCGTTGAGCACTAATGGTCATGCTGGTTCACTCTCAGTCGTGAGTGCTGCTTGGGCAGGAGCTGCTTGCAGAGGTTCGCTGCTATGGTCTGCAAACCAGCGTGCCGGGAACAGCAGTAGGAGCACTTGCAGCAGAAGAGCGCCAAACATCCATATGGAGCCTGCATTACGGTCGAAGAGAGTAGTAAAAGCGGGGCTAGCGATGGGAATCAGCACGTCGCCTCCGGGTCCATAGCCCATGAACAGCCAAATGATGCCGCAGGCGCCTATGATGTGTAAACCACTACCGATGATGCCAGCAACTAAGCGGGCCCACCAAGAGCTGGAGAGCAAGAGCACGAAAGCAATAATAAGACCATAGGGCACTGGCATGGTAGCTCCCATCCGGTGAGAGAGAGTGCCGATAAGCCCTGACAGGGCACCGACTACCAAGGATGCAAAGTAGCTCCAAGGCTTCATCGATAAGGCTATGCGCTGTGTACTCATGCTTCCAGAATATCCCTATGCTTCAACCTCACAGCCGAGGTTTGGCCCATCATATACTAAAACAGCCGCTCCTCAGGCACTTAGCTGGAACTAAGAACGAGCGAAACGGCTGCTTCACACTAGATGCTCACCACAAGCGAGCAATCACACTTACTTCTTGTTTTGGTTGGCCCTACGCTGGCGAGAGTTCCACTTGTACCACTCATTGCGGTCCAAGATAATCTTGCGCAAGCGAATGGACTCAGGAGTGACCTCAACGCATTCATCTTCGTTGGCGAAGTCCAAGGACTCTTCCAAGCTCATCTGGATGGGAGGAGTCAGCGTCTCCAAGACATCTGCCGTAGCGGAACGCATGTTGGTCATGTGCTTCTCGAGGGTGACGTTGATGTCGAGGTCGCCGGGCTTGTTTGTCACACCCACGACCTGGCCCTCATAGACAGGAGACTGAGGAGTAACGAAGAAGTTACCGCGAGCCTGAAGCTTCTGCATGGCGTAAGGGCTTGCCTTACCAGCGCGGTCGGCCACCATAGAGCCGTTCTGGCGGGTGGAAATCTCGCCGGCCCAAGGAGCGTAACCTGCCGAGATCGACGAAGAGATGCCGGTGCCACGAGTAGCAGAAAGCAGAGCGGTACGGAAGCCAATGAGACCGCGAGAAGGCACGGTGAACTGCATGCGTACCCAGCCGGAACCGTGGTTGCTCATGGAGTCCATACGGCCCTTACGCTCAGCCATCAGCTGAGTAACAGCGCCCATGTACTCTTCGGGCACGTCGATAGTGTCATTCTCCATAGGCTCATTGAGCTTGCCGTCGATAGTCTGGGTAACCACCTGAGGGCGGCCCACAGTCAGCTCATAGCCTTCACGGCGCATCTGCTCAGCCAAGATAGCCAGAGCGAGCTCGCCGCGGCCCTGAACCTCCCAAGCGTCAGGACGCTCGGTGGGGATGACCTTGATGGAGACGTTACCAATGAGCTCGCGGTCAAGGCGATCCTTGAGCATGCGGGCAGTCAGCTTGTGATCCTTACCCTCAGTGCCGACCAGCGGGGAATCGTTGGTGCCGAAGGTCATGGAGATAGCAGGTGCGTCGACGTGAATCAAAGGCAGGGGCTGAGGATTTTCAGGATCGACAATAGTCTCGCCAATCATGATGTCGTCGACACCAGCCACAGCTACGATGTCGCCGGGGCCAGCTTCTTCATCGGGCACACGATCCAAACCTTGCGTGCGCAAAATCTCAGTCAGCTTGAAGCGCTCAACGCTGCCGTCGGTACGAGACAGACCATACTGAGCACCCTTCTTGAGGGTTCCGTTGTAGATACGAACCAAACCCAAACGGCCCAAGTAATCAGAAGCGTCGATGTTGGTAACGTGAGCCTGAAGGGGTGCACCCTCCTCGTATTCGGGAGCGGGAATGTTTTTGAGCATGGCCTCAAAGAGGGGCTCAAGATTGTCGTTATCGGGCTCAGATCCGTCGGCAGGCTGGTTAGCCGAAGCCTTACCGGCCTTAGCAGCGCAGTAAATAACTGGCAGATCGAGCAGGGCATCCAAGTCGAGGTCAACGCCTTCCTCACTCACATCTTGAGCCAAGCCCAAGAGGAGGTCGGTGGATTCAGAGACCACTTCGGAAATACGAGCATCGGGGCGATCGGTCTTGTTGACGCACAAAATCACCGGCAGCTTGGCTTCCAGGGCCTTACGCAGCACGAAACGGGTCTGAGGCAGCGGACCTTCGGAAGCGTCTACTAGGAGCACCACACCGTCAACCATGGAGATACCGCGCTCCACTTCGCCACCGAAATCGGCGTGGCCGGGAGTATCAACAACGTTGATGGTGATGCCATCAGACTGACCAAGCTCAGCAGCTACAGGACCGCTGTACTTGATGGCCGTGTTTTTGGCCAGAATCGTAATGCCCTTCTCGCGTTCCAAATCATTGGAGTCCATCACACGATCAGGCACTTCCTCACGCTCGGAGAAGACATGCGACTGCTGCAGCATGGCATTCACCAGGGTCGTTTTACCGTGATCCACGTGTGCCACGATTGCTACATTACGAATATCTCCACGTACCGCCATCAAAACCTCATTCTTCATTGCTGCTCAACTCTTGGCAGACAAACCTTCACCATGATACTTGCGAGAGTTGACAGAAACTGCTCACTCTCGCCCTCAAACTAGTTTTCAGCCTCGCTCGCCTCAGAAATTAAGGGACTCGGGACTGCCGGATGCTGCGCCATCTCCTGCACAGCGGATGCTTCTTCGGGCAAGAATGGTGCCAGAGAAGGGAGCTGGTCAACCGAGTCGATGCCCATCTTCTCCAAGAACAGAGCAGTCGTAACCAAAAGAGCTGCGCGCGTCTCAGGATCGACCCCCTCCTCTCGAATCAGGCCGCGGACCAGCAGGGAGCGCATCACACCATCAGAATTAACGCCGCGAATACCGGCCACTTGCGCGCGGGTGATGGGCTGACGGTAGGCCACAATAGCTAGAGCCTCCAAAGCAGCTTGGCTCAAACGAGCGCTTTGCCCATCGGTAAGAGAGGCAGCAACTACCTCTTGGTAGGCAGGATTGCTGGTATAGAGCCAACCACGAACCGACTTGCGCAGGCAATAGCCGTGACCTTCGCTCTCGATACGCTCAGCAAGAGCATTCAGGCATGCTTCAACCTCAGCAGGATCGACCCCAAGAATGCGACCCAAATCTTCGCCCGGTTGGGGCTGTTCGGCAGCCATCAGCACTGCTTCCAGGCAAGCCGGCAATCCCCCAGGAAAGTCTTCAACACTATAGTTAACCGCCTGCGTGAGTTCTTCTTGCTCTTGCACTGGCAGCGCTTCTTGAGTCTGGCTCATGCGAAATCCCCTTCACTCATGCGTAGGCTCTCATCGTTGTCGTCTTTCCCAATCCAGCGCAAATACAAGGGGGCATAGGGCCCCTCCTGCTTATATTGGACATCTTGCTGGCGGAAGAGTACCAATACTGCCAAAAATCGGGCAACAACTTCCATACGAGTGCGCGCATCGCCAATAATCTCAGCAAAAGCAACCGGCTTGCCTGACTCGTGAATGAGCCGCTGGCGCACAACAAGTGCCTGCTGTCGCAAATCAACGAGCGGCACGTGGAGCTGAGCCACACTCACCTGACTCGCAGGTGCGTTGGTAATAGCATTGGCTGCTAACTGGGCTAACAGCTCAGCGGTGATGGTCCACTCTAATTCTGGCAGACTCGCAGCCGTATGCTCGTCGATGTGGCCCAAGTGAGGAAAAGCGGCCGCGTTGCGCTCCAACTCTGAGCCGAAGCTCATAGCCGCCTCTTTGAAAGCCTTATACTGCAAAAGACGAGCGAAGAGCAAGTCTCTCTCGCGCAATGCCTCGAGTGTCTGTTCATCTGCTGGAGAATCCGAACGATCTGGTAGTAAAGCCGCACTTTTGGCCTCTACCAAGATAGAAGCAACATCGAGGAAGGAACTGGCCTCTTCCATACTCTTCGAGAGGTCCAAAGCGCGCACGTAGCGCAAAAACTCCTCAGTAATCGTACCGAGGGAAATTTGGGTCAATTCCAAGCGTCGGTTGGCGAGCATGCCCAGCAAGGCATCGAATGGGCCTTGGTAGACATCTAAGTCGACTGAGAAGGCGCTGACGCTCTCCTGGGCACTCACGCCACTATGCCGCGCGCAATCAGTTCGCGAGCTACCTCACGGTATTCCTTGGCTGTCTTGTGCTGAGGAGCATACTTGGTAATCGGAGCCCCAGAGACAGTCGCATCAGGCAGCTTGATAGAGCGGGTGATAACCGAGTGGAAGACCTTCTCTTGGAAGGCCTCGTAGATGCGCTGTAGAACTTCGTCGGAGTGCAAGGTGCGGGTATACATGGTGACCAACACGCCGTAGACCTGCAAATCTGGGTTAATACGGGTGCGCACCTTTTCGATAGACTGCATGAGCAGAGCCACACCACGCAGGGCAAAGAACTCCGCTGCGACAGGAATAATCACACCGTCTGCGGCTGCGAGTGCATTGACTGTTAAGAGACCCAGAGAGGGCTGGCAATCCACAATGATGAGATCGTACTCATTCATGAGGGGCTTAAGCGTCGAAGCGAGCACCTGCTCACGACCCACCTCGGTGACGAGCTGCACTTCGGCTGCCGAGAGGTCGATATTGGCAGGAATCACGTCTAAATCATCGAAACGAGTATGCATGACTACTTCGTGCACATCCATATCGGGATTGAACATGGCTGTATAAATCGTAGATTCTACGTTGTTGGCATTGATGCCTAAACCTACAGTCGCGGCTCCCTGCGGGTCGAAATCTACAATGAGCACCCGTCGGCCGTAGGTACTGAGAGCACCACCGATGTTAATAGAGCTGGTCGTTTTACCGACACCGCCCTTTTGATTGCACATAGCGATGACACGGGCAGGGCCGTGCTGGCTCAAAGTCTGAGGGGCGTCGAAAGTCTCGTATTCGCGTCCTAATAAATCCGTAGGCATACTCTTACCCTACCAACATCCATATATGAGGGCCAAGTTGGACTCTAGCTGCCGCAGATTACCTAGCCTTCAGGTCCAATGCAACCCCTCTTACGATTCGTGTACCATTCTAGTATATTCGCACCTCCCACCACAGCAACAACTATCTAGGATTAAGTACATCACCTGGCTCGAGGATGGGCCGTTTGATAGGCCTCGATTAAACGCTGCGGGCTCACGTGCGTATATATCTGAGTGGTGGTCACAGAGGCATGTCCTAAGAGTTCTTGCACGGTGCGCACGTCCGCTCCCCCAGCAATCAAATGGGTTGCAAACGAGTGTCGCAGAGTGTGCGGGTGAACCGGGTGTGTAATGCCTGCACGCTCGGCTGCAGTTTGCACTACTAACCACACTGATTGTCTTGAAAGTCGCTTACCTCTCTTATTCAAAAAGAGAGCACTCATTTCGACTTCTTTCTTCGCTTGCCTCTGAAGGCTAGGCCTGCCGAGGTTGAGGTAAGCTTGCAAGGCTCGCAGGGCATAAGAACCAACCGGAACTAAGCGCTGCTTTGAGCCCTTGCCCATGAGACGAGCCAAGCCTTGGTCTAAGTCGACATCTTCCACATTTGCAGCCACCGCCTCTGAGACTCGACAGCCTGTGGCATACATGAATTCCAAAAGAGCCCTATCTCGCAAAGACACCGGATCAGTGCTCTCCCCCGGTGCAGCAGCCGCTAACAACTGGGATACCTCTTCGATTGAGAGTACATCTGGTAAGCGAGATGCACCCTTGGGAGCTTTGACCGATTGGGAAACATCTGAATCCAGTAGCCTTTGCTCAAGTGCAAAACGGTGGAGTTCGTGGACTGCCGCTAACCTGCGGGCCTTACTCGCTGCTGATTCATCTTCCAAAGAAGCAACAAAATCTTCGACATCTTGCTTGCTGACCTGGTCTAGGGAAGCAATCCCGCGCTGGCTCAGCCAGTCGGTATAGAGCTTGAGATCGGATTGGTAGGCGCTGACAGTCGCGCTCGCTAAGCCACGTTCCACACCCGTGTGGACGATAAACTGCTCCACTAGGGGCTCAAAAGCTGTGGGATCTGTGCTCATACTTGCAGTCTAATA